>CAWIKP010000020.1:0-292449 GCA_963836735.1 uncultured Acidobacteriota bacterium
CGAACGCCTTCTTGCCGGCGTCGGCCGCCGACTGCTTCTGAACCAGAAGCCGATCAGCAGGTAGGAGCAGAGCCCGACGCCTTCCCAGCCGACGAACATCACCGGGAAGCTGGCGCCGAGCACGAGCACCAGCATGAACGCCGCGAACAGGTTCAGGTACGAGAAGTAGCGCGCGTACTCGCTGTCGCGTCTCCTCGTGCATGTAGCCGGTCGAGTAGATGTGGATCAGCGAGCCGATGCCGGTGATCGACCAGGATCATCAGCGACGACAGCGTGATCGAGGCGGAACCGCAGCGGGATCTGCGAGATCGCCGGAGGCGATCCAGCGTGAAGACCGTCTGCTCGATCGCGCGCGCTCGGCCGGCGATCGCTGCGAGCGACCGACATCGCCGACGACGGCGAACGACGCCGAGCATCGCCAGGCAGGCGACGCCGCCCGAGACGGACTTCGGCAGCCGCCGTCCGAGGAAGGCGTTGACCAGGAAGCCGACGAACGGCAGGAGCGGAATCAGTCAGCAGCATCTCACCACTTCAGCGACGTGAACGCGTCGGGGCTCAGCGTCTCCCGGTGGCGGAAGAGCGAGATGACGAGCGCCAGGCCGACCGCCGCTTCGGCGGCCGCGACGGTCATGACGAAGAACGTGATGATCTGGCCGTCGACGGTGCCGAGGTAGCGGCCGACCGCGACGAACGTCAGGTTGACGGCGTTCAGCATGATCTCGATCGACAGCAGGATCGTGATCAGGTTGCGGCGCAGGAACACGCCGGCCGTGCCGATCGCGAACAGCACGCCCGACAGGATCAGGTAGTGGTTCAGCGGCGACCATCGTCAGTGTTCCTTCCGCGCCAGCACGACGCGCCGACCATCGCGACCAGGATCAGGATCGACGTCGCTTCGAACGCGAACGCGTGCTGCGTGAACAGCGCGCATGCCGATGCGCGCGACCGAGCTGACGCCGGTCGCCGCCGGCGTCCTGTCGCGAACCGGCGTCGATCCGAGCCGCGACAGCGCCCAGACCATCTCGACCGCCGAGCAGCACCGACAGCACCGCGCCGAGCTGCAGCCCGCGCCGGCCCGAGCAGGCGCCGCTGGCGGCCGGCGGCGGCTCCTCGCGCGGCACGTTCAGCAGCATGACGACGAACAGGAACAGCACCATGATGGCGCCGGCGTAGATGATGATCTGCGTCACCGCGCGTGAACGGCGCGTCGAGCAGGACGTAGAGCCCCGCCAGCGCGCCGAACGACACGATCAGCAGCATCACGCTGTGCATCGGGTTGCGCTGCCCGACGACGCCGAGCGAGGCGAGCACCGCGATGGCGGCGAAGATGTAGAAAGCGAGATCGCGTCCATCAGTCCCGTGAGCCAGTCCTGACATCCGTACTCAAGCCACAGCACCAGCGCCGCCGTCGCGAGCAGGTTCAGCACCGCCGCCGGCAGCAGCCACTTCCAGCCGAACTCCATCAGCTGGTCGTAGCGGTAGCGCGGCAGCGTCCAGCGCATCCAGACGTAGAAGAAGAGGATCAGGAAGACCTTGACGAGGAACCAGATCCACCCGAGCCAGTCGGGCAGGAACGGCCCGAGCCAGCCGCCGAGATACAGGCTGGTCGCCACCGCCGAGACGGTGACCATGTTCACGTACTCGGCGAGGAAGAACAGCGCGAAGCTCATCGAGCTGTACTCGGTGTGGTAGCCGGCGACCAGCTCCTGCTCCGCTTCCGGGAAAGTCGAACGGCGCGCGGTTGGTCTCGGCGACGCCGGCGGTCATGAAGATGAGGAAGCCGAGCGGCTGCAGGAAGACGTACCACTTCGGGATGAAGCCCCACCAGTAGCCCGACTGGTTCATCACGATCTCGCGCAGCGACAGCGAGCCGGCCAGCATGATCGACCGCCGCCAGCGCCAGGCCGTAGGACAGCTCGTAGCTGATCATCTGCGCCGACGAGCGCAGCGCCGCCGAGCAGCGAGTACTTGCTGTTCGAGCTCCAGCCGGCGAGCACGATGCCGTAGACGCCCATCGAGGTGATCGCGAAGATCACCAGCACGGCGACGTTGACGTCGGTGACCTGCAGCGGGATCGGCTCGTCGAGCAGCCCGAACAGCGTCGTCTCGGTGCCGAACGGCACGACCGAGAACGCCGCGAACGCCGTGGCGCGTCGAGATGACCGGCGCGATCGCGAAGAGGAGCGCGTCGGCCGCCTTCGGCCGCAGCTCCTCCTTGAACATCAGCTTGATGACGTCGGCGAACGGCTGCAGCAGCCCCTCGAAGCCGACCCGGTTCGGGCCGCCGCGGTCCTGGATGTAGGCGCAGACCTTGCGCTCCATCCACACCATGAAGGCGGCCGACAGCACCAGCATGTTGAAGATGACGAAGATCAGCCCGAGGTGCGCGATGAGCGTCGGCGATGGCGAGTCGCAGCGCGCTCATCAGTGCGCCGCCACCGGCGGCTTCGCGCGCGCGCCAGTCGGCCGGCACGGTGCAGCGGCCTTCGCGGATGTGCGCCTCGTACTCGGCGCGGAAGTGCTTGACCGTCGTCAGCGCCGGCGTCGCCGCGGCGTCGCCGAACGCGCACAGCGTCTTGCCGACGATGTTGTCGCCGACGCTGATCAGCAGGTCGATGTCGCGCATCTCCCCTTCGCCGTGCTCGATCCGCGTCAGGATCTTGTAGAGCCAGTCGCCGCCTTCGCGGCACGGCGTGCACTTGCCGCACGACTCGTGCTTGTAGAAGTGCAGCAGGTTCGTCGCCGCCCACACCATGCAGGTCGTCTCGTCCATGACGATGATGCCGGCCGAGCCGAGCATCGAGCCGGCCTTCGCCACGTCGTCGAAGCTGGCCGGGATGTCGAGCTGATCGGGCAGCAGGATCGGCACCGACGATCCGCCGGGGATGACCGCCTTCAGCTTGTGGCCGTCGCGGATGCCGCCGGCGTGGTCGTAGATCAGCTCGTGCAGCGTCGTCTTCATCGACGCTTCGTACACGCCCGGCTTCTTCACGTGGCCGCTGACGCAGAACAGCTTCGGCCCGCCGTTCTTCTCGGGGCCGAGCGCGGCGAACCACTCGGCGCCGTTCAGCAGGATCGGCGGCAGGTTGCAGAGCGTCTCGACGTTGTTGACCGCGGTCGGGCAGTTGTAGAGGCCCGACGACCGCCGGGAACGGCGGCTTGATGCGCGGCTGCGCGCGCTTGCCTTCGAGCGACTCGATCAGCGCCGTCTCCTCGCCCGCCTCGTAGGCGCCGGCGCCGCGATGGATGACGATGTCGCAGTCGAAGCCGGTGCCCATGATGTTCTTGCCGACGTAGCCCTGCGGCGTAGGCCTTGGCGAGCTCCGCCTCCATCATCTTCTGCACGTGGTAGAACTCGCCGCGGATGTAGATGTAGGCGACCTTCGCGCCGATCGCCCAGCAGCCGATCAGGCAGCCCTCGAACAGCAGGTGCGGGTTGCGCTCCATCAGCACGTGATCCTTGAACGTGCCCGGCTCGCTCTCGTCGGCGTTGCAGGCGATGTACTTCGGCTTCGGCGTCTTCTTGATCGACGAACTGCCACTTCATGCCGGTCGGAAACCCGGCGCCGCCGCGGCCGCGCAGGCCCGACGCCTTCACCAGGTCGATGACCGCGTCCGGCTTCATCGCCGAGCGCCTTCTTCAGCCCCTCGTAGCCCTCGTGCTTCAGGAAGAAGTCGAGCGTGTAGCTGTTCGGCTCGCGGATGTATTTGGTGAGAACTGGTTCCATCAGTCTCGACTCGAAGCTCCAACTGCGTCCGACGTGCTGAGCCGTCGACCTGTCACGCTCGGGCTTGAGGTCGGGAGTCATCTCTCCACCTGCAGATGACACCCCGTCAGCGCCGCGTCGCCGCGCGCCTTCAGGTCGTCGACCAGCTTCGCACAGCTCTCCGGCGTCGCACTTCTCGTGCCAGTGCTCGTTGTTCACCATCACGACCGGCGCGCGGTCGCAGGCGCCGAGGCACTCGAACTCGAGCAGCGTGAACATGCCCGACGGATCGGTCTCGCCGACGCTTGATCCCGAGCTTCTCGGCGAGCGCCTCGGTCACCCGCTCGGCGCCGTTCAGCGCGCACGACAGCGTCCGGCACACCTGCAGCACGTACTTGCCGACCTGCTCCCTGAAGAACATCACGTAGTAGGTCGCGACGTCCTCGACTTCGGCCGGCGTCATGTCGAGGATCCCCGCGACGTGGCGCATGCCGTTCGCGGTCAGGTAGCCCTGCTGCTCCTGCACGAGATACAGCGCCGCGAGCACCGCCGACCGCTTCCGCTCCGGCGGATACTTCGTCAGCAGCTCGTCGAGCTGCGCGCGGCGCTCCGCGCGTGAACGTGAACGGCGGCCCTTCTTCGACCAGCCGGCGCTCGCGACTGCTGGAAGCGCTCGCGGTCGTAGACCATCAACGGATGGAAGCTCATCGATCCACGTCTCCCATGACGACGTCGGTCGAGCCGATGACGGCGATGACGTCGGCGATCATGCCGCCGACGATCATCTTCGGCAGCGCCTGGCACGCGTAGAACGACGGCGCGCGCAGCTTGATGCGGTACGGACGGTTGGTGCCGTCCGAGACGATCGTGAAGCCGTGCTCGCCGCGCGGGCCTTCGACCGGCACGTAGGCCTCGCCCGCCGGCACGGTGAACCCCTGCGAGTAGATCAGGAAGTGCTGGATCAGCGCTTCCATCTCGGTGTAGACCTTGTCCTTCGGCGGCGGGACGATGCGGTAGTCCTGGATGTCGAAGACGCCGCGCGGCGTGATGCGCGCGAGCGCCTGCTGCGCGATCCGCGTGCTCTGCGCGCATCTCCTCGACGCGCACCAGGTAGCGGTCGTAGACGTCGCCGTCGGTCGCCGGTCGGCACGTCGAAGTCGTAGGTCTCGTAGCCGAGATACGGGAACGGCCTTGCGGACGTCGTAGCTCACGCCGACGGCGCGCGCCATCGGCCCGACCAGCCCGTAGCCGATGCGCGTCCTGCGCGAGTCAGCACGCCGACGCCCTTGCGTGCGCTTCAGCCAGATCTGGTTCTTGGTCAGCAGGTCCTCGTACTCGTCCAGCTTGCTCGGGGAACTTGTCGAGGAACGTCGTTGACCGCGTCGTGGAACCCGATCGGCAGGTCCTCGCGCAGGCCGCCGATCCGGATGTAGCTCGGGAACATCCGGAAGCCGGCGAGCATCTCGTTGATGTTGAGCAGCTGCTCCCGCTCGCGGAAGCAGTACATCATCACCGAGACCGCGCCGATCTCGAGGCGCGTGCGTGCCGAGCCAGACCAGGTGGCTGGCGATGCGCTGCAGCTCGGCGATGAGGACGCGGATGTCCTTCACGCGCTCCGGCATCGTTCGACGCCGAGCAGCCGCTCGACCGACGAGGCAGAACGCCAGGCTGTTGGACTGCGCGCCGAGGTAGTCCATCCGCTCGACGAGCGGGATCACCTGCTGCCACTTCTTCTGCTCGGCGGTCTTCTCGATGCCGGTGTGCAGGAAGCCGATGGTCGTGTCGGCGTTGACGACCGTCTCGCCCGAGAGCTCCAGCACGAGGCGCAGCACGCCGTGCGTGCTGGGGTGCTGCGGCCCCATGTTGACGGTCATCGTCTCGCTGCGAAGTTCGGGCATCGCTGGCTCGTCAGCTCATCGCGCGTGTCTGATCCGACTCAGGCGTATCTCTGTCACATCGCTCCACCAGCTCGCAGATCGCGTGGATCAGCGTGCGGTGCGACTTCCTGCACCCGCGCCGTGTCGGGTCGTGCGGCACGTTGATGTGGATCTCCGCCAGCGCGCCGATCGCGCCCGCCGTCGCGCCCGGTCAGCGCGATCGTCCTCAGCCCGCGCGCGCGCGCGGCCTCGCAGCGCCCTCGAGCACGTTCGGCGACTCGCCGCTGGTCGAGATCGCCGAACGCCACGTCGCCCGGCCGCCCGAGCGCTTCGATCTGCCGCGCGAACACCCGGTCGAACCCGTAGTCGTTGGCGACGGCTCGTCAGCATGCTCGTGTCGGTCGTCAGCGCGATCGCCGCCAGCGCCGCGCGCTCGCGCTGGAACCGGCCGACCAGCTCCGCCGCGAGATGCTGCGCGTCGGCGGCGCTGCCGCCGTTGCCGAACACCAGCACCTTGCCGCCCGCTCGCGCGACGCCGCGAGGATCGCCGCGGCCGCCTCGGCGACCGGCTGCAGGTTCTCGTCGCGCAGCCGCTCGTGCAGCGCGATGCACGCGCGTCGAGCACCGCCCTGACCGCCGCGACTCGGCTCGGACACCGTCGGCATCAGTCGCGCTGCCCGCGTTCCCGCGCCGCCTCGATGTTCGCGACGAACTCCTCCTGCGTGACCTGCAGCGGCTCGTAGGTCTTCACCGGCTGCTTGATCTGGACCGGATAGTCCTTGCGCAGCGGGAAGCCCTTCCCAGTCCTCCGGCATCAGGATCCGCCGCAGATCGGGGTGGCCGTCGAACAGGATCCCGAACAGGTCGAAGGCCTCGCGCTCGGCCCAGTTCGCCGACGGCCAGACGCCGCGACAGCGTCGGCAGCCGCGGGTCGGTGCCCGGGCACGCGCACCTTCAGCCGGAGCCGCGCCGGCGCGCTCGCCGGCGCCGCCCGGATTCAGCAGCAGATAGGACGATCTCGAAGCGCGGCTCGCGCGGGAAGAGATCGACGGGGATCGCGTCGAGCAGGACGCGTGAAGCCGGCGGCGCGCAGCGCGCGCGTCCGGCCTCGGGCAAGCTGCTCGGCGCGACGTAGGCGGTCGGCATGCCGTCGGCCGGCGGCCACTTCGGGAGACCGGGGAACAAGTCGGTCACTGGCATGAGTGGTCAGCGCTCCCGGATTACCCGAAGGTCTTGGTCTGATCGATCTTGCGCTGCAGCTGGACGATGCCGTAGATCAGCGATTCGGGACGCGGCGGGCAGCCGGGCACGAAGACGTCGACCGGCACCACCTGATCGACGCCCTGGACGATGGCGTAGTTGTCGAACACGCCGCCGACCGACGCGCACGCGCCCATCGAGATCACGTACTTGGGCTCGGGCATCTGGTCGTAGATGCGGCGCAGCACCGGCGCCATCTTCCGCGACAGCCGGCCGGCGACGATCATCAGGTCGGACTGCCGCGGCGAGCCGCGGAACACCTCGGCGCCGAACCGCGCGATGTCGTAGCGCGAGGCGCTCATCGCCATCATCTCGATCGCGCAGCAGGCCAGGCCGAAGGTGACCGGCCAGATGGACGAACGGCGCGCCCAGCGGACGACCTTGTCCACGGTGGTGGTGAGGACGGGAATTTCGATGGTCTCAGACATTAAAGGTTCCGGGGTTCAGAGGTTCCGGGTTCCGGGGTTCGGTTCAGGGTTCAGGGTTCGGTTCAGGGTTCAGCGGTTCAGGGTTCCGGTTGGGGCTCCGGGTTTCTCAGCGCACCATACGCTCGCGGCCCCAGTCGAGGACGCCTTTGCGCCACACGTAGACGTAGCCGACCAGGAGAATCGCAAAGAACAGCACGAGCTGAACGAAGCCGAACCACCGCAGCTCGCGGAGTGCCATCGCGAACGGATAGAGGAACGCCACCTCGATGTCGAACAGCAGGAAGATCATCGCGACCAGGTAGAACTTGACGGGATGGCGCTCGCGGGCGTCGCCGACCGGAGGCATGCCGCACTCGTACGGGGCTAGCTTCTCGGGCGTGGGTTTCTTCGGGCCGAGGAGACGCGGGACATTGACGTTGAGGATCCCGAAGCCCGCTCCCAGGCCGATCATGATCAGGATTGGCACCCAGCCGTGCATGTCGTCGCCGTCCCCCGGTCAACCGCGCACTTGTGAATGTTTTCTCAAGCGCAGCCGGAAAGGCGCCCCCCGGCCGAACCGGACGGGCAGGCGCACACAACGCGACCCGGTCAGACCTCAGCAGGGTCGCTCAAACATCGAATGCTACCACACGAAAACCTGGGAGCAGCCCTCGGCCACGCGAACTTACCGGGACCTACAATGAGGACCATGCGGCTCGCCTGGTTCAGCCCGTTGCCTCCGGCACGCACCGGCCTCTCGGTGCACAGCCGCGAGCTGCTATGCCGTCTCGCCCCCGATACGCGATCGACGTGTTCGTCGACGACCCGGTCGCGGAAGAGGCGCGCCGGCTCAACCGGTTCCCGGAACGCGTCGCCATCTATCCCGCCCACGACTTCATGTGGCGCCGGAACCGGACGCCGTACGATCTGACCGTCTACCAGCTCGGAAACTCAGCCCACCATGCCTATCAGTGGCCGTATCTGTTCCGCTTTCCCGGCCTGCTGGTCCTGCATGACGGACACCTCCATCACTCCCGGGCAGCCTCGTTGATGCGGCAGCGCCGGCCTCGCGACTACCGGGCGGAATTCGCCGGCTGCCAGCCCGACACCAGCGTCGACGCGGCGGAGCTGGCAATCGCCGGATTCGATTCGCACCTCTATTACTACTGGCCGTTCACCCGGCTGGTCGTGGAGGCGTCGAAGGTGACGGCTGTCCATACCCGCGCGCTCAGAGACGACCTCGCCACCGAGTCTCCTGGCGCGCGCGTGGAGTACGTGCATCTCGCGCACGGGGTGCCGGTCTCGGAGGACGAGGTCGCGCGGCGCCGCGCCAGGGCCCGTTCGAAGGTCGGCATCGATCCCGACGCGGTCGTGTTCGGCTGCTTCGGCGGCCTGACGCCCGAGAAGCGCCCGCGGCAGATCCTCGACGCGTTCACCGCGATCCGGCGCGACCTGCCGGCCTCCGTGCTTCTGCTGGGAGGCGAGGCGCCGGCGCATTACGACCTGCGCGGCGACATCGCGCGCCGGGAGCTCGGCACCGCAGTCGTGACCACCGGCTATGTTGAGAGCGAAGACGACCTGACCAGCCTGATCGCCGCAAGCGACGTCACGCTCAACCTCCGCTGGCCGACCGCCCGCGAGCTGTCGGGCCCCTGGCTTCGCAGCCTGGCCGCCGGCCGGTGTTCGATCGTGTCCGCGCTCGCCCACATGGCCGGCATTCCGGTCATCGATGCCGGAACCTGGACGACAGGCGATGTGCCGCCGATCGCGGTCGCGATCGATGTCATGGACGAACCCCGGCAGTTGCCGGAGGCGATGCGGCGGCTCGCCGCCGACAGGACGCTGCGCGAGCAGATCGGCTCCGAGGCGCGCGCCTGCTGGCAGCGCGAACATGCCTACGAACGGATGCTCGACGACTACCGACGCCTGATCCCGCTGGCGGCATCCCTGCCGGCTCCGCAGCCGTCGCTGCCGGGCCATCTCGTGAACGACAGCTCCGGACTGACGACGCGGCTGCTCACGTCGGTCGGAGTCCCCGTGCCTTGGAGTAGCATGTGAGAATTCGCGTCAACGGCGATCCGGTCGAGCTGCCGGCTGAATTGACCATCCTGCAGCTGCTCGAACAGCTGCGCATCGACCCGCGGCTCGTCGCCGTCGAGCACAACCTCTCGATCATCAAGCGAGCGCGCTACGAATCGACGTTGATCGGGGACGGCGATCAGATCGAGATCGTGAATTTCGTCGGAGGGGGATGACGGTCGCGGGTTCGCGGGCTTGGGCGGTGGTAAACATCCGAACCCGGCCCCGGAACCCGGAACCCGGAACCGAACCCTGAACCGTGAACCGAACCCCGAACCCTGGAACCCCTGAACCCTGGAACCAGAAAAGACAATGACCTCTGACCCACTCGTCATCGCCGGCCGCACCTTCCGCTCACGCTTGATCGTCGGCACCGGCAAATACCCGTCGCATCCCGTCATGGCCGATGCGCACCGCGCCGCCGGGGCCGACATGGTCACGGTCGCGGTCCGCCGCGTGAACCTGCACGATCGGTCGGCGGAATCGCTGCTGTCCTACATCGACCAGAGCCGCATCTTCATCCTGCCGAACACGGCGGGCTGCTACACGGCTGACGACGCCATTCGGGCGGCGAGGCTCGGGCGCGAGGTCGGCCTCTCGAACTGGGTCAAGCTGGAAGTGATCGGCGACGAGCGGACGTTGTATCCGGACAATCTCGCGCTCCTCGAAGCCACTCGCGTGCTGGTCGCCGAAGGATTCGTCGTCCTGCCCTATACCAACGACGATCCGGTGATCTGCCGCAAGCTCGAGGAGGCGGGGGCCGCGGCGGTGATGCCCCTCGGGGCGCCGATCGGTTCGGGCCTCGGCATCCAGAATCAGAACAACATCCGGATCATCCGCGAGCAGGCCGGCGTTCCGGTGATCGTCGATGCCGGCGTCGGCACCGCCTCCGATGCGGCGATTGCCATGGAGCTCGGCGCCGACGCCGTGCTGATGAATACCGCGATCGCGCTGGCGCAGGATCCGGTGGCGATGGCGACGGCGATGCGCCTGGCGGTCGAAGCGGGCAGGCTCGCCTATCGCGCCGGCCGCATCCCGCGGCGCGCCTACGCGTCGGCCAGCAGCCCCACCGACGGCGTGCTGCCTCCCGCGGCCCTCGACACCGTCGTCCGGGCCGGGTCCTGATGGACGAGCCGCTCGAAGCGAAGCTGCGCCGCCTCGAGCAGGAGCGCGCGGAAGCCGACCGCCGGTACAACGACGCGCTCACGGCCTTCGACCATTCGCTGAGTCCCACGGTGGCGCTGCCCCAGGGGCCGGCGGAGTACGACGAGCGCCAGCTCCCCGCGCTCAACGACACCTGGAACATCCTGTCGGAGCCACCCGAGGCGAAGGGCGTCACCGGGCGGCTCGCCGGGTTCGTCTGGCGGACCGTTGCCGCGTTCTTCGAGCGGCAGCTGACGTTCAACTCACGTCTCGTCGATCACGTCAACCGCAACGTCCGCGCGCACCGCGAGGCGCAGCAGAGCACCAACGCGGTGATCGCCGCCCTGCGGGAGCACATCGATCCGGCAGGCGGCCGTCGAGGCTCACCTGGTGCAGGTGCTTCAACGCATCACGCCGTTCATCGACACCAAGCGCCGTGCTGAAGCCGAGACGTTCAACGCGGCGCTCAGCGCGCTTGCCGACACCCTTGGCCAGCGATGGGAAAATCTCAGGAACGGCGTGGGCATCGCGCAGCAGGCGGCGCTCTCCGTGAAGCGCGAGCTCGAGCGGACGAAGCAGGTGGCCATGCCCGCGGCAGCGCCCTCGGCAGCAGAGCATGCGTCCAGAGAGGCGGAGAGCTTCAGCGGCCGTCTCGACGCATATAAATACGTGGGGTTCGAGGATCGCTTCCGCGGTTCCAGGGATGCGATCCGAGCCGCGCAGGAAAGCTACCTGCCGTTGTTCGACGGGCGCACCGACGTGCTCGACGTGGGCTGCGGCCGCGGCGAGTTCCTGGATCTGCTGGCCTCGCGCGGGATCCGCGCACGCGGCATCGACGTGAACCCCGAGATGATCGAGGTCTGCCAGGCCCGCGGCCTCGACGCCACGGTTGCCGACGCAGTCGCGTATCTCTCGGCGCTCGAGGACGGATCGCTCGGCGGGCTGTTCTCGGCGCAGGTGGTGGAACACCTTCAGCCCGGATATCTCCTGCGGTTCCTCGAGCTCGCCTTCCACAAGCTCGCGCCCGGCGGCCCCCTGGTGCTCGAGACGATCAACCCCACATGCTGGGTCGCGTTCTTCGAGAGTTACATCAAGGACATCACTCACGCCTGGCCCTTGCACCCTGAGACCCTGAAATACCTGGTCATGGCCAGCGGGTTTCCCACTGCGACGATCGAGTTTCGCGCACCCGTGCCGGAGGGCGCCAGGCTGCAACCTGTTGACACCGGGGCCGACGACGACCAGCGGCTTCAGGACATCGCGGCTGTCTTCAACGGCAACATGGCCAAACTGAATGCACGGATTTTCAGTTATCAGGACTACGCCGTGATCGCCACGCGCTAGATCGCTCGATGCCCGCAGGAATCGCCTCCGCGTCCCCGCCCGACGTGCTCCGGCGCGTGGCAGGCGGGCTCGCGGCAGCGGTGTCGGTGTTCCTGCTCATCACCGTTTCGCAACTGCCGGGCACGTTGCCCTTCCTGCTCATCGGCCTGATCGCAATCGCGACCCTGACGATCCGGAATCCTGGACAGGTTCTGATCGTCCTCGCGTTCGCCATTCCACTTGTCCGCAGCTCGGGGCGCTCCTGGGCGCCTGACGTGTCCTGGGCGGAGTTGCTCGTCGTCGCGTTCGCGGCGGGCTGGTTTCTGCGTCGAGGCCGGCGGCGATCGCCAGACGACCTCGACGCTCCGACACTGGTGGCGGCAGTCGTGGTCGCCGCGTCGCTGGCCGTGGTCACGACCTTTACCCAGTGGAAACAAACCGGCGAACCGCTGCCGCTCTCCTGGCTGGCGACGTATTGGCACGGGTACTTTCTGATCGAAGGCAACGGCCACGCGGTCGACTCTGCGATGCGGCTGCTCGAATCGTTGCTGCTGTTTCGCGCGGCCTCGCTCACCAGCCAGGAACGCCCGGCCTGGGTACCGGCGTTCGCGGCCGCGCTGGTCGCCGGGGCCGCCGTTTGCGGTGCGATGAACGTCTGGGAAGTATGGGAGAGCATCCGCGGTGCGCCCGCGAGCGTTCAGGCGTTCATCCACGCGTTCGCGAGCGCGCGCCTCAACGCGACCTATGCGGATGTCAACGCGGCCGGGTCGTATTTCGTGATGATCCTGCCGGTCGCCGTGACATTCGCGTTGAGGCGACCGGCGAGGATCTGGGCGATTCCCGCGTCGGCGCTGATCGCGGCCGGATTGTGGACATCGGGATCGCGGACGGCAATAGCCGCCGGCCTGGTGGCAGCCCTGCTGCCAATCGCCGCCCGGGTGAAGTCCGGGCGGCTCCGGGCGCTGCGGCCGGGCCTCCTCGCAACCGCTGGCCTGCTGCTGGCTGCGGCGGTCGCCGCCGCACTCCTGCTGCCACACCGCGGCAACCAACGGTCGGCCCCCGAGGCCGTGCAGGTCCGATGGGAACTTTCCCTCACCTCCGTCCGCATGCTGGCATCGGCGCCGCTCTTTGGCGTGGGCATCGGGAATTTCTTCAATCTCTCGGGCCAGTTCTCCTCGAAGGCATTGCTGACGCTGTTCCCGCCGGCGCAGCACGAGAACGCCCACAACAATTTCGCGCAGATCGGCGCGGAGCTGGGTCTCGTGGGCCTGGCGGCGTTCGGCTGGGTTGCCGCGTCTGCCGCGCGACGCCTGGTGCGTCTCACGCGTCAGCGAACGGACGGTGCGCTTCGCTGGGGAATGGTCGTCGGCATCGTCGGGTTCGCGTTGACCTGCCTCGGAGGACACCCTCTGGTCATCGACGAAACCGCATTCACGTTCTTTCTGGTCCTCGGCGCCGCCGCCGGATGGGGCGCACCGAACGCGCCGGAAGTGATGGCACCCGCCGGGTGGCGCGGTTGGCGGAACCTGGATCTCGCTACGGCGCTGACCATTGCGCTGGCGATCACTGTGCCGGTTCGGTGGTACTCGGCTCGCGCCGCTGTGGATCCCAGCGAGGTCGCTTTCGGGCTGACGGACTGGTATACCGGACGCGACGGCGTCCCCTACCGGCTCGCAGGCCGGACCAGCCTGTTCTACCTGCCGGCTGCGTCCAGGGCCGTACGCATTCCGATTCGCGCGACCGAGCCGCACAGCGAGATCGATCTCGTCATTCGGGTTGACGGGAAGCTGGTGGAGCAGGCGACGATTCGCAGCGGCAGCTGGCAAGTGCTGCGCCTTCCGCTGCCCGCACATTCAACGTGGTCACGCTACAGGCGGCTCGAGCTCGAGGCCCGCACCGAACCACTCACACCCCGGATGCTGTTCATCGGCCGCATCACCTCATACTGATTGCTGGGCCGTCACCGGCCCCCATTCCCTTCGGTCTCTCTCCAGTGTGTCGCTCTTGGGGCACCGCCACGGAGATCTCGAGGTGCGTGCCCGGCGACAGCAACATGCAGTTTTGTGATGGGTCCCACCGAAATGAGAGCCGCGCGAGTGACTGAAGCGCCGGAGCCGCCGGCGCGCAGCCGCAAGCGACGGACCCGCAAGGGTTTGTGTTCGCGGGGGTATGTGGCATTCCCGTTGCTCAAACCGCCCGCATGGCGAACTCACGCAAGCTCCAGATTCTGATCGTCGCCTCGTTGCTGCTCCTCTCGAGCAGGGTGGCAAGCGCCGGATCGATCACGTTGGCCTGGGATGCGGTCGCGGACCCCACTGTTGTTGGCTACAACGTGTATTGGGGAACGCAGTCCGGTGTGCATCCCAATCGGGTCGTCAACGGCACCGCGACGACTTACACCGTGGCCGGCCTCGCCGACGGGACGGCCTACTACTTCGTGGTTCGAGCCCGGAACTCCTCGAACATGGAGAGCGGCCCGTCGATTGAGGTCTCGCGCCGTGTCGGCGTGCCGTCGCCGGTCAGCGGCGACGTCAGCGGTGACTTCTCCGCCGACTTCACGGTTTACCGGCCGGCGACCGGCGCCTGGTACACCCTGAATTCCAAGGGGGGCGCGTCAACCAGCCTGGCCTGGGGTGTTTCGACCGACGTTCCGGTGGCTGGCGATTACGACGGCGACAACAAGATGGATGCGGCGATCTACAGACCGTCGAATGGCCTCTGGTACGTGCGGCCAACCGGGCCGACGCCGACGTGGGCGTTCGCGTGGGGCGCCGCCGGCGACATTCCGGTGCCTGGTGACTACGATGGAGACGGCAAGAGCGACAACGCGGTCTTCCGACCCTCCCAGGGCGTGTGGTATTTGCGCCTGTCGGCGACAGGCGGTTCGACCGGTGTGCAGTGGGGCCTGTCGACCGACCTGCCTGTTCAGGCCGACTTCGATGGCGACGGCATCACCGACGTCGCGATCTTCCGGCCATCGACTGGCGTCTGGTATATCCGCAAGTCCTTGAGCGGGTCATCGATTGGCGTAGGGTGGGGAGCCAGCACTGACAAGCCCGTCCCCGCAGACTACGACGGCGACGGCAAGGCCGATGTCGCGATCTTCCGGCCATCAACAGGCGTCTGGTACGTCATCGCGTCGGCCACCGGCCAGGTCCAGAGCTACCAGTGGGGCATCAGCACCGACGTGCCGGTGCCGTCGGACTACGACGGCGACGGCAAGGCCGACGTTGCGGTCTATCGGTCGGGCGTCTGGTATGTGCGCAACTCGAGCACCGGTGCAATGACCGGTGTGCAGTGGGGCGTGAACACCGACCTTCCGGTCCACAAGAAGTAGAGCCTTCATCACCAAGGCGGGCCGCGCTTCGAGGCGCGGCCCGCGCCTCGGCTTCCGGCGCAGACTCCTTCTCTAACCAGCGGCCCGGCCGCTCTTTGTGTTGTATCCTCGGCAGGTGCCAGGGCTCGTTGATCCCGCCCGAGCTTCGTTCCGGGACCCTGCGGGCGCTTGGGTGCCGTGGAGCTGACGCCCCACGTCACCGGCTTCCTGACCGGGCTCGTCCTTTCCCTCGCTACCACACCGCTCGTACGCAAGGTCGCGCTTCGCTTCAACATCTGCGCATTCCCTGCCCACGATCGCTGGCATAGCCGGCCGATTCCGCTGCTCGGCGGCGTGGCGATCGCCCTCGGCCTCGCGGCCGGCATCGCCGTCACAGGCGCGGACAAACGGCTCTTTCCGCTCTTCCTCTATTCGGCGGTCATGTTCGCGCTTGGCGTGTTCGACGACGTCCGCGCCGTCAAGCCGCTGCCGAAGCTGGGCGGTCAGATGGCGGTTGCGGCCATCGTCCTGTGGCTGATGCCGCCGATCGGCGTCACCGGCTGGGCGATCTTCGATCGGCTGCTGGCCTTCGTGTGGATAGTCGGCGTGACGAATGCCTTCAACCTGCTCGACAACATGGACGGGCTCGCGGCCGGCGTCGCCGCCATCGCGGCGGCCTGCTACCTCTCGCTGCTGCTTCCGCTCAACGCCAGCGCCCTGACGGTCGCGATCGCGGCATTCTCAGGGGCGGTCCTCGGATTCCTCTTCTTCAACTTTCCTCCCGCGACGATCTTCATGGGAGACAGCGGCAGCCTGCTGATCGGCGGGTTTCTCGCCACCGCGGGTCTGGGATCGACCACGGACGTGCACAGCAGGCTGATGCCCGCGGCGCTGTTTCCCGTGCTGATCCTTCTTGTGCCGATCCTCGACACGGCGTTTGTGACCTTCACGCGATCGTTTTCCGGGCGGAGCGCGCTTGCCGGCGGCCGCGACCACACATCCCACCGCCTCGTCGCGCTTGGCGTCAGCGAGCGCACCGCTATCCTCTCGCTCTACGTGCTGGCCGCCGCTGGCGGAGCGCTCGCAGTCGCGCTGCGTGAGTTGCCGCTGGGATCGGTGTTCGGCTTCGTGACACTGTATCTTCTGCTGCTCTCTGCCGCCGTGTTCGTGCTGGCGGCGCAGGGACGGGACCTGCCAGCCGTCGGCGATCTCGCCTACAGGCGCCGGGCGCTGGAGATCCTGGTCGATCTGGGCGTTCTCGCGATCGCCTACTACGCGGCGTTCCGGATCCGGTTCTTCGGAGCCGATGCCGCGGTCTTCTTTCCGCCGTTCGTCGAGTCGATCCCGCTGATGGTCGGGAGCCAGGTCGCGGCCCTTTACTGGACGGGCAAGTACCGCCTCCCGTGGCACGCCCCGGTGCGGCACCAGCTCGGCCTGCTTGGCAAGGCGCTGACGCTCGGGATGATCGTGGCCATGATGATCGTGCTCACCCTGTATCGCTTCGAAGGGTTCTCGCGCGGCGTCTTCGCGATCGATCTGGTGATCTCCTGGCTGCTGCTGGTGGGGACTCGGGGGGCGACGAGCGGGGTGCAGCACTATTTGCGTCGCCAGCACACGCCCTCGTACTCGACCCTCATTTACGGAGCCGGAGGCGCCGGGAAGCTGGTGCTCCGGGAGTTGAGCCAGAACCGGCAGCTCCACCTCGATCCGGTGGGCTTCCTCGACGACGACCCGCGCAAGCAGCGTCTGCGGGTCGATGGAATCCCGGTGCTCGGCAGTTCGGACGACCTCGAAGCGGTCGCGGCCAAGATGAGAGTGGCGGAGCTGATCATCAGTGCAAGGCAGATCGACACGGAGCGCGTGGACGCGATCCGCGACCGCTGCGCGGCCCTGGGCATCAGGGTCCGGCGCATGCGCCTCAATATTGACGAGTTGCGGCCGACGCCGACAGTCGTGAGACGGAGTGGAGCGGACTGACCGGCCGGCGGAGGAATCCGCTGCCTCCACGCGCAAGACTCCGATCAGCGCTCTTTTGTGGCTTCGAAATGCAGCAGCGAATAGGGCAGTCGGAGGGCGTCTCTTACGATCACTGCGCGCAGCGATGAAAAGCGGGTGCTCAGGTGGCGTTCATAGCCCTCCTGGGTGCGCACGAACGCCCCGCGGTCATTGCGCAGCAGCTGCCGGATCAACCAGGGCTGATCCGCTTCCAGGCAGCCATCCCGCGTCACCAGCCTTCCTCCCGGCTTCAGCGCGTCATGTGCCAGCGCGACGGTCGAACGCAGTTCGTCGTCGGAAAGGTGGTGCATCACGCCGTTGGCCAGAACGAGATCGAAGCGCTGGCGTTCGCCCGCCGGTATCTCCGTGAGGAGGCCACAGCGGAAATCGCCCCGAGAGCCAAAACGGCGAGCGGCGAATGAAATATAGCGAGGGTTCGGGTCGTAGCCGACGTAGGTGACATCCGGGAGATGGTTCAGGATGGCGCCCGGTCCGCATCCGATGTCCAGGATGCGATCGCCGGCCTGGGGCTTTACCCATTCGCGAATGTACTTGAGTTGTTCACCGTGCCGGTACCAGAGCCACTGCGAGGCCTGGTACATCAGAGGCCTTCCGAGTACACCCTCGAGCCACTTCACGATCGGCGATCAGGCGCGGCCGCTGTCAGCGGACTGGTACGTCCTCGGTGTCGTCAACGACAGGCGGCGGACGTCTTCATCCACCATCATCGTCACGAGCTGCTCGAAGGTCACGTCGGGATGCCAGCCAAGAATGTCGCGCGCCTTGGCCGCGTCGCCAATGAGGTGATCGACCTCGGCGGGCCGGAGGAATCTCGGATCGAGCCTCACGTACTTCCCGGGGTCGAGACCGGCATGGGCGAACGCCACGTCCACGAGCTCGCGAACCGAGTGACTGTGACCAGTGGCGATGACGTAGTCATCCGCCTTGTCCTGCTGGAGCATCAACCACATCGCGCGCACGTAGTCGCCGGCGAAGCCCCAGTCCCGCTGCGCGGCGAGATTGCCGAGATACAGCGCGTCGGAGAGGCCGAGCTTGATCCGGGCGACGCCCTCGGTGACCTTGCGCGTCACGAACTCGAGGCCGCGGCGGGGTGATTCGTGGTTGAAGAGGATGCCCGAGACCGCGAAGAGATCGTAGCTCTCCCGATAGTTCACGGTGATGTAGTGCGCGAAGACCTTGGAGACGCCGTAGGGGCTGCGGGGATAGAACGGCGTGAGCTCGGTCTGGGGCACCTCGCGCACCTTGCCGAACATCTCGCTCGAAGAGGCCTGATAGAAACGGATGGTGGAATCGACCTGGCGGACCGCCTCGAGCACGCGGGTGACGCCCTGCGAATTGTATTCGCCGGTGAGCATCGGTTGATCCCACGACGACGGCACGAACGACATCGCCGCGAGGTTATAGAGCTCCTGCGGTCTCACGGTATCGATCACGCGAATCAGCGACAGCTGATCGAGAAGGTCCGCCGGGTGCAGGTGGATGCGATCGAGCAGGTGTTCGATGCGCCAGTAGTTGGTCGTGCTCGCACGGCGCACGATGCCGTGCACGTCGTAGCCGTGCGCGAGCAGCAGCTCGGCGAGATATGAACCGTCCTGACCGGTGATGCCG
Source organism: uncultured Acidobacteriota bacterium (assembly GCA_963836735.1). GTDB lineage: Bacteria > Acidobacteriota > Vicinamibacteria > Vicinamibacterales > 2-12-FULL-66-21 > JACCXG01. The sequence goes on from CAWIKP010000020.1 coordinate 18,737, forward strand.
GTGATGAGAGCGCGTTTTGCCATTGCCAAAAGACCGAGTTTATAGCAACGACAGTGTCGGGTAAACCGGTCGCGCGGAGAGCCGCCGCGTACACGTTGCGGAAAGACCTACTCGATGGCCAAGCTCAGCATGTAATTCCTGCCGGCATCTCATTCGACTGGTTCGATTGCCGATGGCGTCGGAGGCGACGTTGCACCCGGCCCACTGTAACGGCCGACGTACGGAGCGGCAACGCCGCGAAGGATCGCGAATCGCAGGCTTCGCCAATCGACACGGCGACGGGCCTGCACCACGCGGCGCTGCTCGAGCACGGCGCCCAGTCCGCGGATGGCGTCGCGCTTGGCCCGCCACACCGCGCCACCCTGTCCGCGCAAAGGGTAGAAGAGCAGCGACGCCATATTGAGGACGAGGTGCTGCGGCAGGTAGAGCCAGAGCTGGGACGCGGGCATGTTCTTCACGAACGTCCAGACCATGTTCCGCTCGCCGTGGTATACGGCAAAGTCGCTGCGATAACCGCTCAGCGCCGAGCTGACGTGCCTCACAATCGCGTCGGGCACATACACACAGCGGTGCCCGCACAGCCGCAGTCGAAAGCCGAGGTCGACGTCCTCGAAGTAACAGAAGAAGCGTTCGTCAAATCCGCCGACCTCTTCGAAAGCCGCACGCCGATAGAGTGCAGCGGCGGCACAAGGCGCGAACACTTCAGTGTCGCCCGATGGTGCGGCAGACAACGGCTGACAGTGGGCGTTGCGCCAGGCGCGACCCGACACGTGATAGCTGTCGCCGGCGCCGTCGAGCAGATGCGGAGCGGCATCGAGGCGAATCTGAGAGGCGAACGCGGCCGCGTCGGATCTCCGTCGTGCCGCCGCCTCGAAGGCCTCGAGCCAGCCCGGCTCAGCAAAGGCATCTGGATTCAACAGCGCGAACGCGTCGGCATCCCCCGCTTCCGCCGCCGCGATGTTGTTGGCCTTCGCAAACCCCACGTTGTCGGTGAGGCGGATCACCCGCGCTGCGCCCAGCCATTGCGCTGCCTGTTCAAGAGAATCATCACTGCTCGCGTTGTCGACGACGACGACGCGATCCGGGGCGCGCCGCTGAACGTCGAGCGACTGGAGACACCGGCTCAACAGCGCGCCGCCGTTCCAGTTCACAATCAGCACCGCGATTTTCATGTGTCGCTCTTTACGGCAGAGGCACGCGCAATAGTGTAATTCTTACTACGAGGAGGGCTACGAAAAGACGGCGGCCACCGCGACATGCCGGAGTGCGAGCCCCGCAACTCAGCAGAATTCAGCGGGTTACTGCTTAAGCCATTTTGCAGAGGCTGCTGGCACATCAGTTGCTCAACGGGCCGTGCATCATGGCCAAACTGTGCAAGGTGCAGGTTCCGGTCCTGACCGCGCTCCTGCTCCTCTGGAGCACTACGGCGTCCGCCGGTTCCGTGACACTGGCCTGGGATGGCGTCACCGATAGCACCGTCAGTGGTTACGACGTTTGCTGGGGCCAGGCGCCGGGAAGCTGGCCGAATTGCACGCCGGTCGGCTTCGTGACTGGCCACACCGTCGCAGGCCTCCTCGACGGACAGGCCTACTACTTCGTTGTCAAAGCCTACAACTTCGCAGGCACCCGGAGCGGACCTTCAATTGAAGTCTCGCGCCGCGTCGGCGTGCCCCGTCCGGTTCTCGGCGACGTCAACGGCGACTACAGCGCGGACCTGACGGTGTACCGCCCGAGTAACGGCCGCTGGTATACCTGGCAGCCGCGCACTGGTCAGGGCAGCGAAACCTTCTGGGGCAACGCGACCGACATGCCCGCGGCCGCCGACTACGACGGCGATCTCAGGCAGGACATCACGATCTTCCGCCCCTCGACCGGAGAGTGGTGGCTGCGCTTTTCCAGCAACGGCAGCACCGGTGTGGTCCGATTCGGCACTGCGGGGGACAAGCCGGTGGCCGGCGACTACGATGGCGACGGCAAAGCCGACATCGCGGTCTTCCGGCCTGCCGAGGGAGTGTGGTATCGGCGGTTCTCGAGCAGCGGTGCGTGGGACGCGGTGCCGTGGGGCATCCCGACAGATGTTCCTGCCGCTGGCGACTACGACGGTGACGGCATCATGGATATCGCCGTCTACCGGCCATTGGCCGCAACGTGGTTCCTTCGGTATGCGCGCGGCGGATCGGGCTCGCTTGTGTTTGGCAACTCCACCGACCGCCCCGTGCCAGGCGACTACGACGGCGACGGCAAGACCGACCTCGCGGTCTTCAGGCCCTCCAACGGGACGTGGTATGTCCGGTACTCGGGTGACGGCCGCGTGATCGGGACGCCGTGGGGCATTGCCACCGACACGCCGGTCCCCGGCGACTTCGACGCCGATGGCAGGACCGACTTCGCGGTGTACCGGCCGGTCGAAGGCGTCTGGTACGTCCGCTATTCGAGCGGCGGCGCCACGGCATTCCGCTGGGGCGTCAGCGACGACGTGCCGATCCTGAACCGCTGAGCGGCGGGATCGTCCGATCGAGGCGGGACGGCGACGACTCCGTCCCGCCTTTTGTTTCTGGAGTCCATTCGTCCGCAGGGTCGGTGCTATCCTACGGCCAACCGTCCTCCTGATCCGTGCCTTCGGTCGAACCACAGCAGCCTGCCGCCCCCGTTGGCGATGATTCCCTGATGAATCGTCCGCCGGCGTGGTTCAGCCTGGTGCTGGACGGCGTGCTGGCGGTTGCGTCCTATCTCGCCGCGTACTGGCTCCGGTTCTCCGACAGCCGGCTCGACGTTTTCCTGCCCGCCGCGCTCTCGACCACACCAGTCGTGGTGGCCTGCCAGCTGGCGGCGCTCGTTGGCTTGGGCGGCTACGCGGCGCGGCCGCGAATCGACTGGCTGCTGCGGCTGGCCGCCGGAGTCCTCGCCGGCACCGCGGCGGCGGCGGGCATCCTGACGATCACCACGGGACTGGACGGACTCTCACGGATTGCCTTCATGGCCGACGCGGTCCTGCTGTCCACGGCAGCGATCGGCTGGCGGGGACTCTGGGTGCTGCGCGCCCGGGCGCGCGGTGCGGAGCGCCGGGGCACCGGGTCGCTGGTCGATCGCGCCGCCGATCGCACGCTGACCGCGGTCGTATCGAGCGTCTACCGGTATCGCGAGCTGCTCAAGAATCTGGTCATCAAGGATCTCAAGCTCAAATACCGCGGGTCCGTGTTCGGCTTCCTGTGGTCGCTCGCCAATCCCCTGCTGATGATGGTCGTGTACACCCTCGCGTTCACCTATATTCTGCGCGTCCGGAGCGAAGGGTTCGTGTTCTCGCTGATGCTGGGGCTGCTGTCGTGGACCTTCTTCTCGAACTCCGCGGCCATGTCCACCGGCGCGATTGTCGACAACGCGGGTCTGCTGAAGAGCGTGCTCTTCCCGCGGGCCATACTGCCGATCGGGACCGTGCTCTTCAACCTGGCGCAGTACCACGCTGACGGTGTCGGTGTTTCTTCCCGCGCTGATGCTGCTGTATCGCGTCCCTCCGTCCAGCGCCGATGCTGCTGTTCCCGGTCTTCCTCGGCCTGCAGGTGATCTTCACCATCGGCGTCGCGCTCTGTCCTCTCGACCGCGACCGCGTTCTTCCGCGACGTCCGTCACCTGCTCGAGGTCGCTGCTAGCGGTGATGTTCTGGACGACGCCGATCGTGTACGAGCTGCGGCAGGTGCCGGAGCGGCTGCAGCTGCTGATCCTCCTGAGCCCGGTGTCGCCGTTCGTGGTGGCGTACCAGCAGATCTTCTTCTATCGCCAGTGGCCCGACCCGGCCGTGTGGGTGATGGCGATGGTGCATGCGGTGGGCGCGTTTGTCGACCGGGCGCGCTGCTCTTCGTCACCTTCGAAGACCGTTTCACGGAGCAGCTGTGAGCACGGTGATCGAGGCGCAGTCGGTGTCCAAGCGTTTTCTCCTGCGCCACAACGCGGCGGTGGAGCTGAAGGTCCGCTTCCTCAGCCTGCTGCGCGCCCACGCGCGGCAGTCGATCGAAGAGTTCTGGGCGCTCAAGAACGTCTCGCTGCGAATCGAGCGCGGCGAAGCCGTCGGGCTGGTCGGCCGCAACGGCTCGGGCAAGAGCACGTTCCTGAAGCTGATCGCCGGCATCCACCGGCCGACGACCGGCCGCATGCTGGTCGCGCGCGGCGCCCGCATCTGCTCGATGATCGAGCTCGGCGTCGGCTTTCATCCCGAGCTGACCGGCCGCGAGAACGTCTTCCTGAACGCGTCGATTCACGGGCTGACGAACGCCGAGATCGAGCGTATCTACGAGCGCGGTGGTCGAATACTCGGGGCTCGAGCATTTCATCGACGTGCCGATCAAGAACTATTCCTCGGGGATGCACATGCGGCTCGGCTTCGCCATCGCCGCGAACCTGGACCCCGACATCCTGCTGCTCGACGAAATCTTCGCGGTCGGCGACGCCGACTTTCAGCAGCGCTGCATCGCCACCGTCCAGCGCTTCCTCGCCGAGGGAAAGACCATCGTCTTCGTCTCGCATGCGGCGGCGTCCGTCCGCTCGATCTGCCGCCGGGTCTGCGTGCTCGAGCACGGGACGCTGGTGTTCGATGGCGATGTCGACGGCGGTCTGGCCCATTACGAGCGCAGCCTCGCAGAGGCCGCCGAGGGAGTCCCGAGACCGGTCTAGCGGCTGGTCTGGATCGAGACTGTCGGCCCCTCGTAATAGCAGGCTCGATCGGCCGCCACGACCCGCACCGTCAACATGTGCGAGCCAGCCGGCACGGATTCGGCGGGGATCTCAGCCACGAAGCCGCTCCTGAAGTACCCGGGCCGTTGGAAGTAGCTGGCGACGTCGGATCGATCGGAACCGTACAACGCCGGAAACGGCACGTCGTCGATGGCGACGTCGACGGCGGACGCGGAGAGCCCCTGCTTCGCGTCCACGGCCCAGCCGATCACGTGCACGCCGTCGGCGGGCGTCACGTTGACGGTCCGGCCGGCAAATGGCGCGCTTTCCGCATCGATGCGATCGATCGACACCGTTGCCGCCTCCGGGCAGGAGTTCATTCCCCTGGTGGCGGCGACGGGCTCCGCGCCGAGCGGCGGGTCGGACGTGACACCATCCTGCGCCAGCGCCCTGATGTCGTAGGCGACATATCGATCCGTCGACGCCACAACGTCGCGCGAAGACAGCTCGGCGCCGATCGCCGCCGCGACCGCCGTCCCGTTGTCGTCGTAGCCGAATCGGTCGACGACGATCGCGGCGAACCCTTCGGCGGCCACACGTCGCGCCAGCCGGCCGGCGTCGAGGCGTGACGCCGCCTGCTGCCAGCGGTTCTGCTGGTTCGACAGAGCCGGATAGTTCCACCGAAGGTGCTCCGAGACGAGATACAGCTTGAAGTGGTCGTAAGGCTGCATTCGAGCCACGTCGCTCTCATTGATATAGGTCCTGAACGGCAGCTGCAGCACCATCGCCCGATTGGGGAGGCGGCGCTCGAGCGTGCCGACGAAATCGCGCAGCCGCGGCATCTCGGCGGCGATCGCCGGGTACGCGACATTGAGGTCGGTCGCGGCGGCGCCCTGATCCACCAGGCCCACGGCGAGAACCGCGCCGGCGGCAGCCAGCCGCGCGACACGGCTCCTGAAAGCGGAGTCGAGCAGCACCATGACCGCCGCAAGCGAGAAGAAGGCGATGAAGGGCGCGATGCGGTTGTAGGCGCGAATCTCCGGGCTCACCAGCAGGTTGAACACGCTGCCGAACCCGCCCACGGTGCCCAGCAGAACCGCGGCAATCGTCAGGAGTCCTGCGGTGTGCAGCAGGTGAAACGACGGCGAGCGCTCCCTGAGCGCCGGGATGAAGAGCACGCCGATCAGAACAATGAATCCGGCGGCGCCGACCAGCCCGAGTCGCCCGGTGCGATTCTCGTTTTCGAGCGGAAACTTCGCGAGCGACTCCCGACCCGTCCACCAGCCCAGCGGACCGGAGGTGTGCTCCATCACCGGGCTGACCAGGTGGCGCACCTTCAGGCCGTAGGTTTCCGCGTGCGCCGGGCTCTTCTCGCTGAGGATGAGCACGATCGGCTTGCCGTGCCGCTTCCAGGAATAGAGGCTCGGCGCCAGGTTGAGGACCGTGGCGGCGCAGACGAGCGCGAGGCAGATCGCGCCGGCGCGCACCACCCGGCCGTCGCGGCGCCCGAAGTAGCCGATCGCCGCGCCGATCGCGATGAAGAAGCCGGCGAAAAATGCGTAGTAGACGTAGTTGAAGCCGATCACGACAGCGCCCCCGACGAGCAGGAGCGTGCCCGCGTTCCTCCCGCGCGCGATCTCCTGAATCCGTCCGGTCGCCAGCAGCAGCGCAAGCGTGCAGACGAACGGCAGCAGGTAGATCACCATCCAGAGATGGGCGATGTTGCGATAGAGCGCGTATGGAGTCAGCGCGTAGAGCGTCCCGCAGACGACCGCGGCGCTCGTCGAACCGCCCAGCCGGCGCAGACACCAGGTCGCGGCCAGCCCGCTCAGCACGACCATGAGAATCCAGGTGACGTTGGTCGCCGTGATCGCGTCGTGCACCATCCGGCCGACGATCCACACCAGCACCTGGTCGACGTTGCTGTTCGCCGGAAACGCGAGCTCGTCGAGGCCGAACGGCGCCCCGATCCTCGGGTTGAACCACCACCACCCGTTGTCGAGGGTGCTCTTGCTCTGCATCAGCGCGACCAGGCTGTCGAACGTGAAGTGAACAGGCACCCTGATGTCGCGGTGGCGGCCGTCGAGGAAGACGAACATCGCGGCCAGGATCAGCACGACCTGGGCCGCGGCGACAGCGCTCTGTTTCACGAATGGATTCTGCAGGATGGCAGCCGGCGGGATGGATCGCTCCGTGGCAGTATGCGAGCTCATGTCCTCTCGATCGCGCGCCGAACGCGCACCGGCACGCAAGGACCGGCCGGCGCGGCGACATCAAGGATACCCCGCCAGACGGGCGAAAAAATGAGTCGCGCCGGGTGATCCTGACGATGACGGCGGCCGTGTCGTGCGGCCGCCGGGCTTGACCGCCTGGCGGATTCGCCGCATGATCAACCGCCTGCCCTTTGACTACATCGACCGCAGCGAACACCGCCCCGATGGGCGGAGCAGACGGCATGGCTGCAGCCACCGCCTCACTCCTCTCACTCGACCTCGTGATTCCGGTCTACAACGAGGCGGAGGTCCTGGATCCGCTCTTCGAGCACCTCGATAGGACCTTTTCGGCCGGAACGCTCGCCGAGAAGCGGCTCTCTCGCGTGAGATACATCCTGGTCGACGACGGCAGCACCGATGCGACGGCCCGGATCGTTACCGGGAAAATACGCCAGGGCTCGCCGGCGCTCCTGATTCGGCTCTCCCGGAATTTCGGTCATGCCAGCGCCATCAGCGCAGGGCTCGATCACGCCACCGCTGATCTCGTGGCGCTGCTCGATGCCGACCTCCAGGATCCTCCGGCGGTCGTGCTGGAAATGATCGATCGCGCCCGCGAAGGGTACGACATCGTGTTCGGAGAGCGGCGCAAGCGCAAAGAGAATGCGCTGAAGAGGTACGGTTACTGGACGTTTTACCGTGTCATCGCGGCGCTGTCGGAAGTCAAGATTCCACTCGACAGCGGCGACTTCTGTCTCATGACCCGTCGTGCGGTCGCGGCGATGGGCGAACTGCCGGAGCGGCTGCGCTATCCGCGCGTCCTGCGGGCGTGGGTGGGCTTCAGGCAGACTGGCGTCGCATACGAGCGGCCTCGCCGGCACGCCGGAACGACGAAGTATACGCTCGGCCGCCTGTACCGGCTCGCCACGGACGGCATCGCGTCGGCGAGTATCCGCCCGCTCAAGATTGCGCAGTTCTCGAGCTTTCTCTTCGGCGCCATGGCCGCGGTGATCGCGCTCGTCTTCGTCCTGGTTCTTGCGGGCTGGGTCGAGGTCACGGTACAGCATCCGCTGCTGCTGGCGAGTCTGTTGACGGCCGCCAGCAATGCCCTCATCATGCTCGTGCTCTATGTTCTGAGCGCGTACATCGGGCGCATGTACCTCGAAGTGAAGGGCCGCCCGCCGTATCTCGTGATGGAACGCATCGAGCGTCCGGCAGCCGAGGCTGCCGACCCTCGCCCCGAGGATGACACGCCACAGTGAGCACGGACCGCGTCGAGTACGTCACCACTCTCCGGAACATCGACTTCCCGACTGAGTGGTACGAGGCCAATTCCGAGGATCATTTCTGGTTTCAATGGCGCGCGCGCGCGGCCGCCGCGGTCATCAGGAGGCTGGGCCTGCCGACCAGCCAGCAGCTGCGGGTATTCGACGTCGGCTGCGGGACGGGCATCACCGCCCGGCAGCTGTCGCGGACGACTTCATGGGTGTTCGACGGCGCGGACCTGAACGTCGAGGCGCTGAAGCGCTGCGCTGGCGGCCTCGAACGAGTGCTCTATTACGACGTGCTCGAGAAACGGCGAGGAATTCCGCAACCGCTACGACGTCGCAATCCTGTTCGACGTCGTCGAGCACATCGAGCAGCCCAGGCCGTTCCTCGAAGCCGTGCTCTTCCATCTCAAGCCAGGCGGGATCCTCCTGGTCAACGTGCCGGCCTTGATGGCGCTGTTCAGCGTCTACGACACGGTCGCGGGCCATTATCGGCGCTACGATCGGCCGATGCTCGCGGCCGAGTTCTCCGGCCTCGACGCCACCGTCGTCGATCAGGTCTACTGGGGCTTCACCATGGTTCCCCTGCTGATGGCCAGGAAGCTGGTCCTGAGGCACGAGACCAGTGAGGCGCAAACGATTCGTACCGGGTTCGTCCCGCCGTCCCGCCTTGCGCATACGGTGCTCAAAGGGGTGATGGCGGCTGAGACCGCCCTCGTTCGCCGTCCGCCGCTCGGCTCATCCCTGCTCGCCGCCATCAGAAAAAACGGGTAGATCATTCACGTCTTTCGGCATACCTGAGCTATAGTTCGTAGCTCATCAGTCATTCCCATATTTAGCGGCTCATTGCGGTCGTCAACCGAAGGAGGCGGTTCGATGTCCCGGTGTCCGATCGGTCTCCCTGTGTCCATGCCTGATTGGTACTGCCCCGGCCCACGCGAAGGGCTGGCCGATGACTGCGTACCCACTCCGCGCTGGATGGCCCGCACTCATGCCTCATTCATTCGCCGGCCGGCCATCGCCGGCCGAAGCATCGTCAACATTACTTTTCGTTCGTGGAGATCCCGAATGCTGCACTCATCTCGGCAGAAAGGAACGGCGCTGTGGAGCGCGGCGTTCCTCGCGCTGACGGTTCTCGGCCTGGCCCCCAACGCGTCGGCACAAGTGGAGTTTCGAACCCTGGCGGGAGCGTCGCCGGCGGGGCCCTTCGATGGCACCGGGAGCGATGCGCGTTTCAATGCGCCCGACCGGCATCGCGGTCGACGGTTCCGGGACGCTCTTCGTCGTAGACCAGCAGAACTGCTTCATCCGCAAGGTCACATCCGCCGGAGTGGTGACGAGGTTCGCGGGCGACCCGAATTGCGGAGCCGCCAACGGCACCGGCAGCGCCGCGCAATTCAATTTCCCGACGGGAATCGCCATCGACAGCGCGGGCAACCTGTATGTCGCGGACACGAACAATCACACGATCCGGAAAATCACTCCCGCGGGCGTCGTGAGCACGCTGGCGGGTCAGGCCTCCAGGGCGGGAACACCGACGGAACGGGCAGCGCCGCGCGATTCAACAGGCCGGTAGCCGTGGCAGTGGATAACGCCGGCGTCGTGTATGTCGCTGACACGAACAACAACACGATCCGGCAGATTACCCCTGCAGGCGTCGTGACCACGCTGGCCGGCCTGGCGGGCCAATCCGGAAGCACGGACGCAACCGGCAGCGCCGCCCGATTCAACAGGCCGTTCAGGCATCGCCGTGGATGGCACCGGCACCCTCTACGTCGCCGATTCCAACAACAACACGATCAGGAAGATTGCGGCCGGCGCCATCGTGACGACGCTCGCGGGCACGGCGGGGACGTTCGGGAGCACGAACGGTACAGGCAGCGCCGCGCGCTTCAACGGTCCTCGCGGCCTGGCGGTGGACGGTGCGGGGACGGTCTACGTCGCCGATACGGGCAACCAGCAGATTCGCCAGGTGACTGCCGCCGCGGTCGTGACCACGCTGGCCGGCTCTTTCCGCATGGGAGGCTCCGACGGGCCGGCCGCCAACGCGCGCTTCAACAATCCGGAAGGCGTGACCGTGGACGCCGCCGGCGTGGTGTATGTGGCCGACACCACCAACGACACGATCAGGAAGATTGCGGCGGGTAACGTGACCACGGTGGCGGGCTTCGTCGGCAGTCATGGCTCCGCCGATGGGGAGGAACAGGCGGCGCGTTTCGCGTATCCCTCCGGCGTGGCGGTCGATTCGAGCCGCACCATCTATGTCGCTGATCGCAACAACCACACGATTCGCAAGATCAGCCCGACGGGCGTGGTCACCACATTCGCCGGCCTGGCGGATACGCCGGGGAGCACGCGACGGGACCGGCAGCGCCGCGCGCTTCAACTCTCCACGCGGAGTGGCGGTGGACAGCGCGGGGACGGTGTATGTCGCCGACACCGTCAACTTCACGGTCCGGACGATCACGCCGGACGGAGTCGTGACCACGCTGGCTGGCCTGGCCGGGTCTCCTGGAACCACCGATGGAACCGGCAGCGCCGCGCGCTTCGGCTCGCTGATGGGAATCGCCGTGGACAATACGACGGGGGTCGTGTACGCCGTGGATCTCAGTCACACGATTCGGAGGATCACGCCGGGCGGCGTGGTCACGACCCTCGCAGGGCTGACGAATTCGAGCGGAAGCGCTGACGGCGCCGGCAACGTCGCGCGATTCAATAGTCCCCGGGCGCTCGCGGTGGACGCCTCGGGCATCGTCTATGTCGCCGATACGCAACAATCACACGATTCGAAGCGTCACTCCTGCCGGAGTCGTGTCAACACTGGCAGGCCTGGCCGGTTCGATCGGGGGCGCGAACGGCACCGGCAGCGCCGCGCGCTTCTTTTCTCCTCAGGGAATTGCCGTGGACACCGGGGGCACGCTCTATGTCGCCGACACGAACAATCACACGATCCGGCAGATCGCGCCAGGCAACGTGGTGACGACGGTTGCGGGCTGCACAGGGTGTTTCGGCGGCGAGAACTACGGCCGCTTCAACCAGCCCATTGGTATCGCAGTGGATGGGCGCGGGTTCCTGTACGTCGGCGACAGCCGGAACAACTCGATTCGAACGACCGCCCCGATCGGCACCAGCCTGGTGGTGGATTTCGGTCCGCTGTACGGGATCTGGCTACGACGGGGCACCACGTGGCGGCAGGTGCACCCGAGCAGCGCGAAGGCGATCGTTGCGATCCGCGATGGGAACGACGATGCCCTCATCATCGACTTCGGACCCGGCGTCGGCATCTGGTTCTACAAGAAGGAGGGGGATGGTGACGAGTTCTGGTTCCAGATCCACTACCTCAGTGCCGATGCTGATGGCGGGGGCCGATTTGGACGGCGACGGCGAGGTCGAGACCGGGGTGTTCTCCTTCGCCGGCGCAGGGCCTGTGGCTGTTCGACGGCGACAGCGGCACCTGGAGCCAGCTCCACGGGCAGAATCCTTCACACCTGATGGCCGCCAATCTCGACGGCGTCGGCGGGGATGAACTGATCATGGACTTCCCGGGCTACGGCCTGTGGATCTCTGACGGCGCTGGATCCTGGACGAACCCGCATCCGTTCGATGTGTCGACGATGACGACGGCGGACATCGACGGCAACGGCAAGCAGGACCTCATCGTCAACTTCCCGGGCCTCGGGGTCTGGGCCTACATGAACCGCACGGCATGGGTGCTCGATCCATCCACTTCGACGCGAAGCGTCTCGCCAGCGCCGATCTCGACGGCAATGGCGTGCCGGAGCTGATCGTCGAGTTCGGCACGGGCCTCGGGGTCTGGGTCCGGCGGAATGCCACGACCTGGAACCAGCTCCACGGCGCGAGTCCCGACAACATCGTCAACGGCGACCTGGACGGCGACGGCCACGACGAGCTGCTCGCCGATTTCGGCGCCCAAGGGATCTGGAGCTACCAGGACGGGCCGGGGTGGTCGTTCGTCCACGCGGTCAATCCCGCCGGGATGGCGACCGGGCGTCTGCGGTAGGACCGTTCAGCGGCGGGAAGCGGTAGCAAGGAATGCCGCTTCCCGCCGCGGTGTGGGTCTTCAGGTTCAAGGCAGTTTCAAGTCGGTTTCCAGTTCGGCGTAGGGGTCTGCGCCAGCGAACCGCGTGGCGGCAGCACGACGAGCTGCTCGCCGATTTCGGCGCCGAGGGGATCTGGAGCTATCAGGACGGACCGGGGTGGTCGTTCGTCCACGCGGTCAATCCCACGGGGATGGCGACCGGCCGTCTGCGATAGGACCGTTCAGGGACGTTGCAGCACGGCCGCGTCAGCAGCATCGCCCCACTGAACACTCACTTCCGCGCCGGTGCGCGAATACCGGATGTACCAGACGCCCGTCGCGGGCCGAAACAGCGCCAGGTCCGTCCGCCCGTCGCCGTCGTAGTCTCCAGGGACTGGCCGGTCGGCGTAACTTCCCCACTGGGAAGCGAATGTTTTTCCAGTCCGAGTGTACCTCACGTACCAAACGCCTTGCGACGGGCGGAAGACGGCAGCGTCGCTCATCCCATCGCCATCGTAGTCGCCCGGACTGGGGATGTCCCCGGAGCTCCCCCACTGGAACGCTGTCGTGCTTCCTGAACGCGCGTAGCGAACATACCAGGCACCCGTTGCGGGCCGGAAAACCACGATATCCGTTTTGCTGTCGCCGTCGAAGTCACCTGGCGCGGGCACGTCCGCCGCGTTTCCCCACTGCACGGCAGACGTAGACCCGTTGATGGAGTACCGGAGGTACCACACGCCGTTGGAGGGACGGAAAACGGCCGCGTCGGTACGACCGTCGCCGTCGTAGTCTGCGGGAACGGGGATGTCACCGCTGCTGCCCCATTGGACCGCTCCCGCACCACCACTCGAAAAGCGCAAGTACCAGAACCCGTCCGCTGGACGGAACACGGCGAGATCGTCGCGGCCGTCGCCGTCGTAGTCGCCCGGAACAGGTATGTCGCCGTAGCTGCCCCATTGCACAGCGCTGCTCCATCCGGTTTGGAGGGAGCGCGAATACCACGTCCCAGTCGACGGCCTGAACACGGTGATGTCTGCACGACGATCGCCGTCGAAATCGCTCCGGCAGAGATCGCAGTACGCGGCTCCCGCGGTCCTGAAACTCCAGACCTGACCAGGCCGGCTTTGCCGGGCCACCGTCTTGGCCACCACCTTCCAGTAATAGGTGGTGCCCGGGTGTAGCGTGAACGGTACCGTATAGCTGAATGTGCTCGTTGCAGTCTTGGAGGACGTTTCAGCGAGGTCGACGGCAACGGGTGTGTTGAGCTCCGGACTGGTGTCCAGATAGACGTCGTACAAGTGTGCCCACGGTCCACCGAACCAGGTGAGCCGGACACTGGTTCCGACGCCGGTGGCCCCCGTGGCCGGAGACGGGTTCTTTGGCGCGTCGGGCGGCAGGGGCACGAAGTCGACGTTCTCGACCACGCCGCCGTAGTTGTTCCACTTGCGCTCGAACTGGCTGATGAACCAGGACACGATCTGTGGTTTCGTGGTGAAGATGTTGTGCTCCACCTGCCCTGCCGCCGAGGGGCTCGTCCAGTTGGAGGAGCCGAAGATCACCATCGGTTGATCCCCGGGCGCGCTCGCGTTCTGATCGTGAAGGATCACCGATTTCTGATGGTTCAGACCCTGGTGTGCGCGCTGTCTGATCTGGACGCCGCCCATGTAGAGACGGTCGACGTTCCACGCGTGCCACATCCGGTTCGGGTCGCGGTATTGCTTCGGCTCGGTGATGAGCCGTACCGGGACACCACGTGACACCGTCGCCAGCATGCTGTCGGCGTGCGCGCGGTCCGTGATCCGATACATGATCACGTCGATTTGCCGGCCCTCCGCGTTGTAAGCGCTGAGAGATCGCGTCCGATAGTTCTCCCACGGAGCAAAGTTCAGCGTGGGATCCTTCGGAAAGATGCCGTATCGGCGCACCAGCGGACCAGCGACGTTGGCGTAGTTCGCCCAGTCGCGGGTATCGACCCATTGGTCGTCGAACCGCGTGCGGAAGCTGTTGACGATGCTGGTATCGCTCGTGAAGTAGATCGCCTCGTCAACGTAGTTTTCGTACGGAGTCGCACTGCCAGGCCGCCAGGCATCGGCGCTGTAGTTCGCACCGCTGAACTCCACGATGTTCTGTCCGTGGAAGAGCATCGTCTTCCAGTGCAGGATGTAGCTGGTGAGCCGCTTGCGCATCGGAATACCGGCACTCTGCAGCTCGGCGAGCCGCTCCGCATTGAGCGGGTAGTCGGCGTTGGCCCGGGGATCGATCAGGACGCGGACCGGCACACCGGACCGCCATTTCAAAATGAGCTCATTGGTATACCGCGCGTCCTCCATGAACCAGAACGCGACGTCGATGGCGACCGTCTCGTTGCGGATGTAATTGATGAGGATCGCGCGGCAGTCCTCGTTGCCGGGGTCACAGAGACGATCTTGTGCCCGCAAGGGGGCCGCTCCGCCCAGAACGAGGGCGAGGATGAATGCGAGGCAGAGTCGGCGACGAGGAATCCAGCGCACGCTATCCGGCGTCAGGTTGCGAGGGCAGTGCCACCGGGCTCAGCTGATCGCGCGCGCCGCGGTCTACCTTTTCCCAAGGATCTGCTCGGCCTAGGAAGCGTTAGCTCAGCCGAAAAGAGGAGTTTCGAAACACACCAGGGAAATTCTGTGCCCAACTACGAACTCCAAGCGGCCCGGAAGACATTGTCGAGGTTATGGGGGCGATGCAGCCTCTTCAGTGCGGCACCCTTGTCGCGACTACCGCATACTCGCCCGTGTTCCGTCGGTCCCGCTCGAGATCGCCGGCGCCGTTCGGATACCACACGTAGGCCTCTTCGAACCCGAGCAGGCGGCACCACGCCAGCGCGACCTCTGGAAAGATCGGGCGCTGATGAGTGAGGTCGACCCAGAACGTCTTGTAGGCTTCGAGGGCATGCGGGTTGACGGTTTCGAAGATCAGCTGGCCGCCCGCTTTCAGGCGCGCGCCGCTCAGGCGAATGAACTCCAGCAGATCCTCGTAGGTCAGGTGCTCGACCAGCTGCGCCGCGACGATCGCCGACAGTGAACCGTCCTCCTGCGCGCGCAGGTAACTGAGCGCGTCGGTGTGCTCCACCGTGTGCCCCTTGCCGCGGCTGCTCCGCACCATGCCTTCGTCGACGTCGACGCCGGTGGCGCGAATGTTGGCCTCCCGCAGCAGGTCGAGCAGCTCGCCGCGGCCGCTGCCGATGTCGACGACATGGTCGTGCCGCGACAGCAGCGGCAGGTAGCGCCGGAACCGATCGCGAATCAACAACTCGCTGCCGCGGAAGATGTTCTCGAACCCGAGGTACAGGTCGGCCGCGCCCGTGCCTCGCCGGTAACCCGGTCGTGGCTGCCCGTTCTCGTCCACATCCTGGAACTCGGCCGGGTTCTGCATGTAAGGCCGGGGATACAGCCGCTCGGAGAGCTCGGCGGCGCCGGCGCGCGCCGCCGCCAGCTCCATGTTCAGCCTCTGCACCTCGGCGGCCAGGGCGCCGGCCCGAGCCTCGAGTTCGGCTACGCGGTCATGGTCGCTCGTGTTCTCCAGCGAATGGATCGCAGTCCACACGCCCGCCATCGCGGCGCGCTGATCCTGCTGATGACGGGCCGACGCGGCGGAGGCGGCTGTCAGATGCCGGATGCTGTCGACCAGAAGGGTCTGCGCCTGACGCTGCTGAAACCAGAACGGCCGGAGCGTCCTGAACAGAAAGTCCTGAGCCATCAGCAGCGATCGCCGGAACCGCCGGCCGGGAGCGACGCTCGGAGTGGGCGTGAGCAGAGACGTCGCACGTTCGAGGGCGGCCAGCACCTGATCGGAAGAATGAGAAGCGCTCTGTGTCATCTTGGACATGGGGTCAGTCGGGGAATCCGGCGGCGATCCCGCGGTCCGGTGGGCGGCGCGGATCTCGTCCAGCCGGCGCGTGATCGCGGCTCCGGCAGTCTTCGGGTCATGGCGCGTGAGGATGTCGCGGCGCGCGATCTCGCCTCTGGCGGCCGCCTCCGCGCGGGCATCATGGACACGGCGCATCTGCTCCGCGGCGTGATCCAGTTTCGGGTCTGCCCAGCGGCTGCCCTTCGGATAGGGACCGGATCCGGCCGGGACGGATCCCAGCGAGTAGTCGACCAGGTAGCTGTTCTCGCCCGGTCATGAAATCAAGATTGCCCGAATAGGCCGTGGCGATCACCGGCTTCCCGAGCGCCATCGCTTCAGCCATCGTCAGGCCGAGTCCCTCGGATCGATGGAGCGACACGTAACAGTCGCAGAGGCCGATCAGCGAGCCCTTCTCTTCGGCCGAGTAGTACTCGTCGACGACGAGGATGTCCGGGCGATCGGCGGCCGCCGCACGGACCCTCTCGAGATCCTCCAGCTGCTGGTGCCCGTTGATGCTCTTGAGAAGCAGCGTGGGCCCTTCGCCCGGTGTGAATGCGCGCTTGAAGGCCTCGATCAGCCCGAGCGGGTTCTTGCGCTCGAGGATGCTGAAGAAGTCGAACACGAACAGGAACAGGAAGCCCTCGGGCAGGTTCAGCCCGCGCCGCGTGACGTCCGGCGAGCAGCGCGGCACGGCAACGGGAAGCGGGATTGTGTAAACCGGCCGGGCCCCGATCGCGCCGATGCCGCTCGCGACGAAGCGGGTCGCCGCCCAGACCTCGTCGACGTACTCGAACGCCTGGTGCATCACCGGTGGAAACTGATCCAGCTCCCAGAACCAGTACCCGATGGTATGGCGGCCCTGAAAGAAACCGCGTCCGACATCGCCGGCAAACCGCGCCGTCTGATCCGCGTTCACGCAGAGGATATTGACGTCGTAAGGGGCGCTCCCATCCCCGCGCCCGGTGAATTGGTGGGCCTGACGGCTCGGCGTCATGTCGTAGGCGACGGTCGAGTGCGGAATGCCGGCGGCGTCGATTGCGGTCGTGAGCAGCCGTGCTGCTTCGCCGACTCCGAGCTCGGCGCGGAAGTAGCCGGCGACGTTCACACCCTCGGCCAGGGGTGGCGCGGGCGCGGCGATTCCGCCGCCACGCGAATCCGCCGTCCTGACGGCCGGCATCAGCGCCGGCGGGATGTGTTGCTGGACGACGCCATCCGTCCTGATCCAGCCCAGATACCCTTCCGCGTCCTCGCCTGGGACACGCGGAAAGGCGTATTGCACGTCGGAACGATCCTGATAGATGGCGGCCAGGTAGCGAGTGATCCCGGACGAACCGCTGCCGCGGGCGGGCTCGTTCAGCCACTCGAGGAACCGGCGCTCGGATTCCGCATCGAACGGCTGCGGCGGTTCGGGGACGCGGTCCCGGTCGGAGGCCAGCATCGCCTCGCGGAAAACCCGACGCATATGGACGTCGAAGAACAGTCCCGAACGAAGCCGGTTCCAGCCATAGGGTACCCCCGAGTGCTCCGCAACGCCTTCCTCTTCGAGCCGGAGGAGGTATTCGCGGCAGATCTGCGCCACCGCCGGACGCTCGCTCAACAGGATCCTCGGACGCGGGCCCTGGTGCTTGCTGAGCAGATAGGGCTTCTTGCCGTCGAACCCGCTGAAATGGAAGAACGCCAGCGGGCTGCCGTTGACCACGTAAGCGTCGCCGACGCGGATCAGATCGCGTTCGTGCAGGTTCCAGTACGCGACGTTGTATCCGGGGTCCTTCAGGATCCAATGGTGGAAGCACGACGGCACGAAGTCGATCCACCGCTGATCCGTGAACATCATCCGCGACGGATCGATGCGCGCATCGCGACGGGTCCGCTCCCACCACCAGTCGAGGAACCCGGCCGCGCCGGCGCCAACACCGATGAACCCGAGGTTGTAGACGCCGGCCGCGAGAATGTGGAACTCGTCGACGCGCCTTCCGTCGCGGGGGATCGGCGCGAGGATGTGGGGCGTGAGGAGAATGCCGTGCTCGCGGCTGAGCCGCGCGGCTTCCGTCAGCGAGCCGTACAGCCGGATGTCGGGATCGAGGTAGATGATCTCCGGCGCACCGGCGGCGAGGAGGTGCCGGAGCAGCATCGGCTTCACGGCCGTCGCGAGCTCGGTCACGTCGTAGTAGGCCGCGAGGCGCCCGATCTCGGCCGCGGAGAACCCGATCTCGGCGAGACGCAGACAGCGATACGCCTCGCCGGCCGCGTCGTAGGCCTTCTGCTCGTCGTCTATCAGGAGAATCGTGAAGGCGCCGTCAGGGTGATGCGCGAAGAACGAGCTGGCGAGCACGCGCGCATGAGCCAGGTAATTGCGCGCGATGATTGTGCATGCGTTGACCAATGAACGTCTGCTCGGGGCGATTCCGCCAATCATACTCCGTGGCCCGCGGCCGCCGGCGGGTCCGGCTGCTCGAGCTTCCGCTGGGAGAACGAAGCCGGCGGTCAGTGGCCTGAAGGACCGTCCAACTAGCGCGTCACGATCGCGATCGGGGGCGTCGTGTAGAAACATGCCCCGTCGGCCGAGACGGCGCGCACCGTCAGCACGTGCGAGCCCGGGGACACGGAGGCGGCCGGAATCTCGACCGCAAAACCGCTCGTGAAATATGTCGGCCGCTTGAAGAACTCGGCGACATCGGCCCGATCGGATCCGTAGAAGCTGGGAAACAGCATGTCGTCGATCGTCACGTCGACGGCGGCGGCGGGAAGCGCACGGCTGGCGTCCACCGCCCACCCGATCACGCGCACGCCGTCGGCGCGCGTAACGGGGATCGTACAGGCCGATGAACGGCGCGGCTTCCTCGTCGATGCGGTCGATGTACACGCGGCCCTCGTCCGGGCAGGCGTTCATCTTCGCGGTGGCGGCGGCGGGCGGGGCGGAAAGCGGCGGGCCCGGCGCACCCAGCTGCGCCAGCGGCCGAATGTCGTATGCCACGAAGCGATCGGTCGATGCCAGCACATCGCGCGGCGAGAGCTCGGCGCTGACGGCCGCGGTCACGGCGACGCCGTTGTCGCCGTACCCGTATCGATCGACCACGATCGCGGCGAAGCCTTCGGCGGCAACCTGCCGCGCCAGCCGCCCGGGACCGAGTCGCGATGCCGCCTGCTGCCAGCGGTTCTGTTCGTTCGACAGGGCCGGGTAGCTCCATCGCAGGTGATGGGAGACGAGGTACAGCTTCAGGTGCTCGTAGATCTCCATCCGGGCGACACCGCGGTCGTACAGATACGTCCTGAACGGCAGCTGCAGCACCATCGCCTGGTCCGGCAGCCGCTGTTCGAGCGTCGCGACGAAATCGCGCAGCGGCGGCATCTGCCTGGCGATCGCCGGGTATTCGATGTTGAGATCGGTCGCCGCGACGCCCTGATCGATCAGGCCGACCGCGAGAACCGCGCCGGCGGCCAGGAGGCGGGCGCCGCGGCGCCTGAATCCCGCTTCGAGCAGCACCATGACCGCCGCGAGCGAGAAGAACGCGATGAACGGCGCGATCCGGTTGTAGGCGCGGATCTCCGGGCTCACCAGCAGGCTGAACACGCTCCCGAACCCGCCCACCGTCGCGAACAGCACCGCGGCGAGCGTGAGGCGGCTCGAGGCCTCCAGCAGGTGCGACGCGGGCGAGCGCGCCTGGAGCCAGGGAACCAGCGCGACGCCGAGCAGCACGAGGAAACCGACGCTGCCGATCACGCCGAGGCGCGTGGTGCGGTTCTCGTTCTCGTTCGGGAACTTCGCCGCCAGTTCCCGCCCCATCCACCAGCCCAGCGGGCCGAAGGTATGCTGAATCACCGGGCTCACGAGATGGCGCACCTTCAAGCCGTAGATCTCGGACTCCGCCGGCGTCTTCTCGATCATGACGAGCGGGATCGGCAGCCCATGCCGCTTCCAGGAATAGAGGCTCGGCGCCAGGTTCAGGACCGTCGCGGCGGCGACGAGCACGACGCAGATCGCGCCGGTGCGCAGTACGCGGCGGTCGCGGCCCACGAAATACCCGATCACCGCGCCGGCGGCGATGAAGAAGCAGGCGAAGAAGGCGTAGTAGACGTAATTGAACCCGATCAGCACCGCGCCGCCGACGAGCAGCAGCGAGCCTGGCTGCCGCCAGTGGCCGATCGACTGGAGGCGCCCGGTCGCGAGCAGCAGCGCCAGCGTGCAGGCGAACGGCAGCAGGTAGATCACCATCCACAGATGGCCGATGTTGCGGTAGAGCGCGTAGGGAGTCACGGCGAACAGCGTCCCGCACACGACCGCGGCGATCGTCGACCCGCCGAGACGGCGCAAACACCACGTCGCGGCGAGGCCGCTCTGCACGACCATCAGGATCCAGGTGATGTTCGTGGCGGTGATGGCATCGCGGACCACCCGGCTGACGATCCACACCAGCGCCTGATCGACGTTGCTGTTGGCCGGGAACGCGAGCTCGTCGAGTCCGAACGGCGCGCCGATCATCGGGTTGAACCACCACCACCCGTTGTCGACGGTGCTCTTGCTCTGCATCAGCGCGACGAGGCTGTCGAACGCGAAGTGGAACGGCACCGTGATGTCGCGGTGGCGGCCGTCGAGAAACACGAACATCGCCGCCACGATCAGCGCGGCCTGACCCAAGGCGATCGCGCCTTGTTTCACCACTGGACGTTGTGTGATGGGGATGACCCGGCTCGACGGCTCCCGCGCCGTGTTCAGACTCATGTCCTCTGGAGTGCACGCCGGACCCGGGCCGGAGCGGACGGCGGGGTGCGGGGCGAGCATCAAGCATAGCCGATCGTGTCGGCGGCCATGCCCGCGTGGCGCGGTCGGGGTGGGAAAGGAGCGAACCGCGGAGGCCGATCATCCCTCCGCGGTTCGCTCGCCAATCAACGCCAGTTGACCGGAAGATCCGACGCGTTGCCCCAGTAGAACGAGGCGGTCGCGCCCGTCCTCGAGAACCAGAACCACCAGGTGCCGGTCGATGGGCGGTAGACGGCCAGGTCGGTCAGGCCGTCGCCGTCGTAGTCGCTCGGCACCGGCCAATCAGTGGAAGTGCCCCACAAGAACGCCCCCATCGTCCCGGTTGTCGAGTAGCGGATGTACCCGGCGCCCGCCGACGGGCGATAGACGGCGATGTCGGTGGCGCCGTCGCCGTCGTAGTCGCCGGGGACCGGCACGTCGGAGTTATTGCCCCACGCGACCGCGCCCGCGGACCCGTTGGACGAGAACCGCAGGAACCAGGTGCCGGCCGACGGACGGTAGACCGCGATGTCGGCCTTGCCGTCGCCGTCGTAGTCGCCGACGGCCGGAATGTCGGTCGAATTGCCCCACTGGATCGCGCCGGCGGAGCCGTTGGACGAGAACCGCAAGTCCCAGGTCCCGGTCGAGGGCCGGTAGACCGCGATATCCGTGCGCCAATCGCCGTCGTAGTCGGCCGGCACGGGGATGTCGGACCAGTTGCCCCACTGCACGGCGCCGCTCGACCCGTTGCTGGAGAACTGCAGGTACCACGTGCCCGTCGACGGACGATACACGGTCAGGTCGATTTTCCCGTCACCGTCGTAGTCGGCAGCCACCGGCCAGTCGCCGTTCGCGCCCCAGCGCGGCGCGCTGGCGCCGCCCGCCGAGTACGCCGAGTACCAGGCTCCGTCCGAGGGCCGGAACACCGTGATGTCGGAGAATCCGTCACCGTCGAAATCGCCGGCGGTCACCGTCTTGATCCTCACGACGAGCGTCACGGTCACCGTGCGGAACATGTCGAGGTGCTTGCTGGTCGAGCGGATCGTGACGGTGCCGGTGTAGACACCAGGCGGGAGGTTAGTCGGCACGGCCCGGACGGGCAACGCGCCTGCTGCGGTATTGATCGCTCCGCCTGACGGCGACGGCAGCGTCAGCCACGGCTGGTTCGCCGTCGCGGTGTATTGGATCCCAATCGCACTGCTGTTCCGGACCTCGAGGGCGCGGGTGCGCGTCTCGCCCTGCCGCGTGAAGATGGTCAGCGCGGTCGAGCTCAACGTCATCCTCGGCGACAGTGTGAAATAAATCAGGCCGGCGTTGGCCATGCCGTTGGCCGTGGCTTGCGGAACGCCGACGATGACGTCGCGCGCGCCCTCACCGGTGACCTCGTAGATCTGCACCAATCGGATCAGGCCGACGGCCGGATTCCCGAGAATGCGGCGATCGATCAAGCCGGCCGCCAGGTCGACCACCCGCCTGCCAGGGGCTACGAGGACGCCGAAATTGCTCTTGGAGCCGCGGCCGTAAAAGATCTGCAGGTGGCTGGCATTGGGCGCCGATTCGACCGCCAGGATGGCCAGGTCGTCCGGCGTGTCGCGGTTGATGTCGCCGTAGTTGAAGACGCTGCCAATCTGCTCGCCGGCGGCCTCGCCGTAGATCGTGACGTCGGCACTGGCGAGCGCACGCGAGCCCAGGCCAGGGGCGCCCCAAATCACGTAGAGGGATCCGCTGTCGGGACGGCTGTCGCCCGGACCGTCGGCGCCCGGCGCGCCGATGACGAGATCGCGGATGCCGTCGTTGTCGAGATCCGGCAGGCGGAGCTGCTCACCCGTGCGATCGCCAGCCTTCACGCCGCCGAACCCGGCGTCAGGAACGGGCGCCGGTCCCAGGCCGCCCGGGCGGCCGCGATACAGGAACACGGTGTCCTGCGCCGCGGACCCGACGACGAGGTCGTAGATGCCGTCACCGGTGATGTCGCCCGCGGCGAGCGCGGTGCCGAAGCCGGCAAAGGTCACCACCCCGTCCGCCGGCTGCGTCGACAGGTCGAGCGTGCCCGACAGGGACGAAGAGCCGTTGATGATGTAGACGCGCCCGGTGCCCGGAGCGCCGACAATGATCTCCCGCCGTCCGTCGTTGTTCAGATCGCCGGTCGCGAGCGCCCGCCCCAACTGATCTCCGGGCGCACCGAGGATCTGGAAGACGGCTTCAGACGTGTTCAGCGTATCCGGATTCGTGAACCCGCCGGCGAAGAGGTACACGATGCCGCGCCCGCCCATCGCCAGCGGTGCGGACACCAGGAGGTTGCGGGGACTGGTGTTTTCGGCGTTGCGGATATTGCCCGCCGCCACCATGTACCCGAACTGATCGCCGGCGTTCGCGCCAGTGATCGTGGCATTCGCCGTCGAGAGACTGACTTCGTTGGCCGGCACCGACGAGCCACCGTAGACCACATAGACCCGTCCGAACACACCCGGCCCGCCCGGTACTCCGACGATCAGGTCCCTCGACCCGTCCGTGCCACTGAGTTGACCGTGATCGAGAATGACACCCGCGTTCGCGCCGGCCTCCGCACCGCGGTAGACCACCGCGGAGTTCGCCTGCGTCAAGGCAATGTCCTGCGCCTCGGCGCGGGATCCGTAAGCGAACGCCGCAATACCGGCGACCGCCATCGTAAGTAATCGATTGCTCATTGTGCTCCCCGTCCTCCCATCGGGCGGCCAGATGAGCAATCGGAGTGCCCAGCAATAAATGGGTAAAAAGCGGGGCCGTATCGCGGCGCTGAGTAGAACGCTTCCCACAATGTGAGCCTGGCGTTCTACTCCGGCGAGGAATCAGGTTCGCGTCGCGCGAACCGATGCGTCAGGGACGTCTGAGGATGGGGACGTCGGTCGCGTTGCCCCACTGGATTCGGCGCTGCCGCCGGCGGTGTACGCGAGGTACCAGGTGCCGTCGCTCGGCCGGTACACCGCGAAGTCGGTGCGGCCATCGCCGTCGAAATCGCCGGCGAGCGGCTGGTCGCTGTCGTTGCCCCAGCGGAACCCGGTCATGCCGCCGGTGCTCGAGTAGCGCACGTACCACACGCCATCCGACGGCCGGTACACCGCCAGGTCGGTGCGGCGGTCCCCGTCGTAGTCGCCCGGCACCGGCACGTCCGACCAGACGCCCCACGCCACAGAGCCGGCGGAGCCGTTGCTCGAGAACCGCAGATACCAGGTGCCATTCGACGGGCGGATAGACCGCGATGTCCGTGCTGCCGGTCGCCGTCGAAATCGCCCGACCATCGGGATGTCGGTGCTGTTGCCCCAGGCCACGGCACCGGACGAGCCGTTGCTGGAGAACCGCAGATACCAGGTGCCATTCGACGGCCGGAACACCGCGATGTCGGTCCTGCCATCGCCGTCGTAGTCGGCCGGTACCGGCCAGTCCCCGCTGGTGCCCCACTGCACGGAGCCGGACGAGCCGTTGCTGGAGAAGCGCAGGTACCAGGTACCGGTCGACGGCCGGTAGACGGCCGCATCAGCACGGCGGTCGCCATCGTAGTCGGCGGCGACGGGCCAGTCCTCGGCCGCCCCCCAGACCACGCTGTCTCCGGCGCCGGTGCTCGAGAAACGCTGGTACCACGCTCCCTGCGACGGACGGTAGACCGTGATGTCGGAACGCCCGTCGCCATCGAAGTCGCCAGGCGGCGATCCGGCCGACGGCCCGGGCGGCGGCAGTACCGACAGTCAGACCCACCGCGATCGCGCCGTAGTTGCCGCCGTTGGCGGATGAGGCGATGGCGGTCAGGTTGTAGGTCGTGCTCGACGGCGGCGCGACCTCCGCCGACCAGGTTGCGGCGTTGAACGTACCGACCCCGCCGACGGTGACACTCGTCGCGCGCCCCACGCTCCACGCCAGGCGGGCGCGCGTCCCGGCAGCCGGCGCCGCCAGGAAATGCGCGAACCGGGGTAGGTTCGAATTGTTGCCCGACGTGTTCGCCAGTGCCTCGAACTGGGTCAAAGAGGCCGCCGCCTGCGGACAGTTGTTGAAGAAGTAGTCAGTGCTGCCGGAGCGCGGCGTGATGGTGTTGCTCTGGAACGTCGTGAACGAGCCCGGGCACTTGTGCTCGACGATCTGGTACTGCGTGTTGTCGGCAATGATGCTGTTCTGCACCGACGCGGACACGGCGCCGGCGCCGACGAACAGCCCGCCGCCGCCGTTGACGCCGGCGGTGTTGTCGTACAGCTGCGACGTCGTGATCGTGAGGTTGACGCCGGTATTGATGAAGACGGCTCCCCCGTACTGCGCGGCCGCGTTCGCCGCGATTGTCGTCCCGGAGATCTGCACATCCGCGTTGTCGAACTGCATGCCGCCGCCGTTGGCATTCGCTCCGCCGCTGACGGTGTTCTGCGTCACCAGCGTGTTCGAGACGGTGACATTGGCGTACCTGGCCAGGATCCCACCCGCCTGGCTCTGCGTCCGGTTGCCGGTGATGATCGATCCGGTGATGTTGAGGCTGGCGCGAACCGAGGCGTTGACCGCGTCGCCGAAGATCGCGAGCCCGCCGCCCGAACTGTTCGCGGTGTTGTTGCTCACCAGCGTCCGCGTGAGCGTGAGGATGGCAGCCGGGCGCAGCGGCGTCGAGACGTTGTTGGCGGTCGCGGCGATGCCGCCGCCGAAGCCGGAATTCGGATCGGTCGAGGTCGGCGACGCGACGTTGCCCTCGATCGCGGTGTCGACGAGGTCGTAGCGGCCGCGGAAAGCGTTCAGCCCCGCGCCGGTGTTGGCGCGGTTGCGCAGGATATGGACACGCGTCAGCGTCGCCACCGCGTTGTCCTCGATGTGCATGCCGCCGCCTTCGGCCGGGTTCTCCGCGGCGCTGAACTGGCGTCGAGATGTTGTCGGTAATCTGCATGTCCTCGATCGCCATCGTCGCCACGCCGAACGAGGAGCCGTAGAGGCCCATGTGGAAGATGCCGCCGGCCGCGAACTTCGAGGTGTTCCCGCGCACCTGCCCGCCGCGGAACGTCGGCGACGAATCGTGCGACCACACGCCGCCGCCGGCACCGTTGTTGGCGATGCCGGCGCCGCCGGTGCCCGAGGCGTTGCTCGCGATGTCGCACGCGGTGAACACCGGCCGCGATCCCGACACGATGTAAAGTCCGCCGCCAAAGCGGCGCGCCGAGTTGTTCCGGATGGTCACGCCGTTGAACGTGGCGTTCGAGGAAAAGAGGGCGCCGCCGCCGCCGTCGAACGCGCTGCTCGCCTCGAATACGGTGTTCACGAACGAGGGTGACGCGTTCTGGATCAGGAACGCGCCGCCGGGCAGCGTGCCCTGCTGCGCGCCGTTCCTGAAGGTCAGGCCTTCGAAGACGATCGTGCCGGTCGAGTTGAGCACATTGAGGACGGTCGTGCCGCGGCCCGCCGCGTCAACGACCGTCACGCCCGCCCCGCCGACGCCGCGCACGGTGATCGACTTGTTCTGGATCGACACGACGAGCGCTTCCGGGTACGTGCCCGGCTGCACGTTGATCGTCGTCCCGCTGGGAACGCTGTTGATGGCTGCCTGGATGGTGCCGTAGTTGCCCGGGACGGTGACCACCTGGGCCATCGTGGGCGCGGCGAGCGGACCCGCCAGCATCGCCGCCATGAACGCCAACCGGGAAACAAGGTACGGTCGAGCCATGCGGCGCCGCGGTGCACGAAACAGGCCACGGAACGAGGCCGCCCGGATGCGGCAAACTCCAGCAACGCCCAACAGATTCGACGTTTACCGCGAGATTCGCGTGTTCAAACCTGGCGCATCAACCGCGAAACCTGATCGTCGGCGCCGCCCAGTGCGCAAAATTTGCCTGAGTCGTACCGCCGGGGGAATGCCCCGCACCACGTTCCGGGCCATGGCTAGACCAGGCGCTCCCGGATTCGCCGGCGAAAGCCGAGGTAGGCGTTCAACCAGCGCGTGCGGGCCGGGCTCTGCAGCTGCGATTGCACGAAACGATCGGCGCGGATCAGGCGTTCGAGGAGCGCCGGGCTGGCGATCACCCGGCGCGCCGCCCGGATCGCGCGTGCCCCGGATCCGGCATCCGGGGAACGCGGTGAAACGCGCTCGGACAGACGGGCTCTCAGTCCGGCAGCGAGCGCCGCGTCGGTCCCTTTCACACCCGCACTCGCAGCCCCGATCGCCGATGAGACGTCGAGGAAGTCGATCTTGCGTAGCACCGCGGCCAGGATCTGCGCTGCCTCCATCGCGCGCCCGTCTTCGACGTTCGAGTACCACTCCAGCACTTTCCCCCGGGTGCGGTGCACGTCGAAGATGACTCCGAACAGGCGATGCAGTCCGGCGCGCAGCCGGTCGGCGGGCAGTCCCCGGATCGGGCCCGGCTCCGCGCCGCGCGCAATCGCCAGCAGCTCCTCGTAGGCCGCCGCGAGGCTGCGCAGCACGCCGTCGGTCTCGGCATCCAGCTTCCGCACACGGGCGAGCAGTTCCGGTTCCGCCAGCAGTCCTTGGGCATCGCCGACGAGATCAGCGATCCACCGCACCTGCAGGTGCGGCTCATGAGCCGGGTGCTTGCGGTAGAACACCACCGCCATCTCGCCCGCGCGGAACTCGCGGCCCGCGAAAGAGTCGAGGTCCATCCAATGATCGTGGACGGCGCGCGCGCGCTCCGCGTAATGGATCCGCAGCCCGCGCGAGGTCAGCCGCATCGCGAATTCAGAATCCTCGAACGCGGCGTGACGGAAGCAGGGATCGAAGCGCACGCCGGCGGCCGCGGCGTCGAGCAGGAAGGACCGCTTCAGCGAGAGATTGCTGGTGTAGAAGAACCGGTGATCGAGCGCAGGCAGCTGGCGAATCAGCGGATAGGCGAATTGCAGCATCCCCTCGCCGCACACGTACTCCATCACCGCGTTCGGCGTCATGGACGCCGGCCAGTCGATGTGGCCGAGAACCGCCGCGCCCGGATCAGGGTGTGCCGCGTGCGCCAGCAGGTGCTCCTCGATCAACCGCTCGTCCGCGTAGATGTCGTCGCCGATCATGAGCACCAGCTCGCCGCTGGCCTCCTCGATCCCGAGGTTGCGGGCGGCGCCGGGTCCGGAGGGCTCCTGGCGGAGGTACCGGACCCGGAACGGATCGCGGCGCTCCTCGACGGCTTCGCGCGTACCGTCGGTCGAGCCGTCGTCCACGACCAGTACCTCGAATTCCTGCGGCAGGACCGACTGGCGCGCGAGCGCATCGAGGGACTGACGGAGCGCCGCCTTGCGGTTGTGGGTTGGAATCACGACGCTCATGCGGAGCCCGAGCCAGTACGGTGAGCGCTCGGAAGCCGCCCGGGCCGGCCGGGCCGACACGGCCGATCGCAACGCCGCGCGAACGCTCGCGCACGGCACCGATGATCTGAATCAGGCGATCGGCTGCCCGCTGCCACGAGAACGCGTCCACCACCACGTCGCGTCCGGCACGCCCGACGGCCCGAGCGGTGTCACGATTCACGAACACGCTGCCGCAACTGCTCGCGCGAGGCTGGCCGGATCGACCTCGGCCCATACCGGCTGGTTGGTAATCTGGAGCGAGCGCGAATCGAGACAGTCCGCCATCGGGACGAGCGAATACCGGACCGGGAAGCAAGTGTCCGCCGTGCAATACGCGGTGGGCCCACCGAACAGCGGCGTCACGACTGGCAGGCCGCATGCCGCGGCATCGAGGATCTTCATGCCGAAGCCTTCGCCTCGATGCGCGGAGACGAAGGCGTCGCACGATTTGTAGAGCCGCACGAGGTCGTGCTTGCTGGTGAACGCGCTGACGTACGCGATCGCGCGGCCCCTGGCGGTGCTCTGTCGAGCACCCGTCGCAGCACCGGACTGCCGGACGACGCCCCGTAGTCCTTGACGACGAGGGTCACGTCATCGGCGGCAGTGAAGACGCGGCGATAGGCCTCGATCACCGCGAGCGTGTTGTACCGCTCGAGGTCGTGCGAGTTGGTGACGGTCAGGAAGCCGGAAGGTCGGGCGCTCCCGGACTGGCGCCTCGACCTCCCCGATCTCGGGCGAGTACCCCGGGTGCCAGACGTGGCACCGCTCGGGCCGCACGTCCGACCTGCAGCAGCACCGACCGGCAGAATTCGCTGAGCGCGAGCTTGTCGGCGTCGTTTTGCCGGACGCACTGCAGCCAGTAATCCCACGGCTCGGCGTTCGGCCGCGCCGAACACATAGTTGATGACGAAGAACTCGAGGTCGACGTCGCCGGCGAGCTCGAGGTTCAGGTGCTGCGGCCAGTAGTGCGACCACTTGATCTGGACGCCGCCGACCGGCGGCGAGTCGAGCATCAGCGGCGCGAGGCGGGTGCCGAGCTCTCGCGCCACGGTTTTCGACAACGGGCGCGCGCCGTTGACGAAGACCGGAACGCCGCGATCGCGCAGCGCTGAGCGCGAGCTCGGCGTTGATCCACGTGAGCGCACTGCCCTGGCTCGAGGTCGTCGGCCAGGTAGATCGCATCCGGCGGAAGCTGCCGCGCCGTCGCGGCCGCAGCCGCTGGTTGCCGGTGCGCACCCGATCTCGGCGCCGAAGTACGCCGCCGCGTCCGGCACGATGCTCGCCGGCCCAACGGCTGGCAAACAGCGCCGCGTTCCGCTCGTCGTCGGCGGTCCGTCCCTCGGTGATCTGGCCGTAGTGATAGATGAACGCGCGCGTGCAGCAGACGACGGTCGCGGCCTTTCTGCCGCGCTTTCAGGCACAGATCGATGTCCTCGTAGCCGTTGCGGTAGGCCTCGTCGAAGCCGCCGCACGCGTCGAAGAGCGCGCGCTCGATCAGCAGGCAGGCGCCGTTGACCGCCTGATATTCGCGCTGCCGGTTGACCTTCGGCAGCGAGGCGTCGAGGTGCGGATACAGGTGGACTGGCTGGCGCGCGGCATTGAAGACGATGCCGGTGTGGTAAGTCGTGGTGGTATATGGAAACAGCTGCTTGATTCCGACGATGCCGACTGTTCGATCGGCGCGGCAGGACCGCCAGCATCTCCGACAGCCAGCCTGGCTGTACCAGCGTGTCGTTGTTCAGGAACAGCAGGTAGCGGCCCGCGCGACTGCCGCGCGCCCTGATTGTTGCCGGCCGCAAAGCCGACGTTTTGGCTGTTCCGCAGGTACCGGACGGGCCGCGGGAAACCGCGCGACGTCGCTGAACCATGTCCGGCGTGCCGTCGGTCGAGGCGTTGTCGACGACGATCACTTCGATCGAGATGCCGCGGATCGGTGTTCCGCCAGATGCGATCGAGACACTGTCTGGTGAACTCGATCTTGTTGAGGACCGGGATGATGATCGAAACGTCGACCGGCGCGTCCAGCGGCGGTTCGGGATGAGGGATCTCGAGGGTCAACCCTGAAATTATCCGCGATTCGCCCTATACTTGTCCGTCCCGATCGGACACTCCTCAGATGGTGTTCAGGCGCTCGCCGAAAAGGCTCGAAATCGACAGAGCGCTCGCGAACAGAATGATTGCCCGCCCGCCGTCTTCCGAATGGAACTCATGAACCGGCAGTCGGACGCCGCCGGATCGCGGACCGACCTTCGCGCCAGGTGGATTGCGGGCCTGTTCATGCTGGTCAGCACGGTCCTGCTGGTGAGAAATCTCGCCCTCGACAGCCCGCTGATGGCGGGAGACGAGTACGCCTACCAGGCGGCCGCGCAGGGCTTTCCCCATTCCGCCGAGCGCTTCGCGTCGGATCCGTATCTACCCCGGATCTATTCCCCGGTCTTCGCGGCCTACGGTCGCGCGCTTTTCTCGTTGACCGATCGCCCGGAGCTGTTGATCAAAGTGCTCAACACGCTGGCGTTCGTGCTCGCGGTGTTGATCTACCTGTCGCTGGTGCGGACGATCGCCGGGCAGCTCCGGCCGGTGCTGGCAGCGTGGGTGCTGCTGCTGACGCCCATCTCCGCCTACACGGCTTACTTCATGCCCGAGAGCACGTATGCCCTGTGCTTTGCGGTGCTGGCGTGGGCGGTGGTCCGCCACTTTCCCGCTCGGATGGCGATCGGCGCGGCGTTCGCCGGCGTCGTCGTCGGCACGATGCTGTTGATCAAGCCGCATGCGCTGGCGCTCTTCACGGCCGTGCCGCTGACGCTCGCGGCCCTCTTCATCGCGCCGGCGCCGCTGCGTCCCGCGAGGGGAACGATCGCCGCGTCGGCGGGTGTGTTCGTGTTGGGCTCGTATCTGACGCTCGTGATTCTCAACCTGCTGCTTTCCGGAACGCTGAAGCTGCACCCGCTCACCTTCGTCGGCGACATCTATCGCCCCTATCTGTCGAGCGGTGCGTCGCCAGGTGCCTGGCTCGACCGGCCGCGGGCACTGCTCGGGATTCTCGCGGGCCACTTGATCGTGCTCGGGGCTCTGACCGCTCCGGCGATCGCAATCGCGGCCGGACACGTGCGACGGCTCTACCGGATGTCGCTCGCGGAGAGGGCGACGACTCCACGGGATCGCGCGCTGTTCGCGCTGATCTGCTTCGCGGCGGTCGTCACGGTCACGACCATCGGCATGACCACCGTGTTCACAATGGTCGCGGCACAGACGTCGCCGCACGAGCACCTGCGCATCCACGGCCGCTATTACTCGTTCTTCCTGCCGCTGTTTTTCATCATTTATCTCGCGAGCGCCCACACGGCTGACAGCGACGAGCGCTGGCTGCGGGCCGGGGCGATCGCCGGCTGTCTCATCGCGCTCCTGCTGCTGTTCCTGCACGCCAGGCGCGTCATCTATCCCTGGGATTACCCAGAAGCGTTCGTCTTCTCCAGCTGGGAAGGACGCCCCGACGTGGGGCTGCAGCGGATCGCGTCGCTCACCGTGCGATACGGAGCGGTCGCGATCGCGGTGGCCGCCTACGCGATGCTCGCGTGGCGCGGCCGTCGCGCCGCGGTCCTCTACCCGGCGCTGCTCATCGCGCTCTTCGCTGCGAGCAACATCGGCGTGAGCGCCTGGCAGCGGGTGCACAGTCTGCAGAACCACGCCCTGCGTCAGGACGGCGTCGCCGCACGTCAGCTGATTCCACCCGGCGATCGCAGCGCCGGCCTGGTCGTCGGGCCGGTGTGGAATGGCCCGCTCGCATTCTTCCTCTTCAACTTCCAGGCGTCGCCGCGCGTGATCGTCCGCGATGCCGGAACGCGCGTCACCACGACCGATCTTCCGCCCGGCACGCGCTGGGTGCTGCTGATCGGCCGCTACGTGCTGGACGTGCCGGGCACGCCGTCGTGGCAGACGCCACAGGTGATCTTCGTGCCGATCGGCGCGGCAGCCGGGACCGGGGGACAATAACCGGGTGACCGGGGAGGTACCGAGGGAATCCACTCATCTGCGACGTCTGCGGCGGCCCGACAACGAGGCAGGTTTGCGACTGGACGTTCTGGTGTCCGGCCTGCGGACTCTGGCAGTCGACGCTCGAGCCCGCGATCGAGTCGGGCGAACACGCGCTCAGTGAGGAACACCGCGCCCAAGCACTCCAGCCCATCAGGCACGGCAACTTTGACCGGATCCTCGGTACGCCTGTCCTCGCTCATACCGCTCGAGGGACGCCGGCTGCTCGACGTCGGGTGCGGGCACGGCTGGTTCCTCGCCGCCGCGGCGGCGCGCGGCATGAAGGTTCAGGGGATCGAACCCGACATCTATATTGCGGGCCAGGCACGGTCGCAGGGCCTGACGGTGCTGGACGGCTACTTCCCCGGTACCCTGGCCGCCGGCGAAACGTTCGACGTGGTGGTATTCAACGACGTGCTGGAACACATTCCGGGGCTGCACACAATCCTCGCGGCTTGCGCGGAGGCGACCGCCGCGGGCGGGTTCCTCGGTACTGAGCGTGCCGACCAGCGCGGGAACGTTGTTCCGGCTGGCGCGGGTGCTGGCCGCGATTGGAGTTCACGGACCATGGCAGCGGCTGTGGCAGACCGCCTTCCCGAGTCCGCATGTGTACTACTTCAATCGTGCGAACCTCGCGCGCGCGCTGCGCCAGCACGGCTTCACAGCTGTCCACAGCGAGGGCACGGACGTCTTCCGGCCGAAAGGCCTCTGGGCGCGGATGCGGTTCGACCGGAACAGCTCGCTGCTCGTCAGCGTGGTGCTCTACGCAGGGCTGCTGCTGTTGCATCCGTTGTATCTGGCGTTCGGCCGCGCCGACACCGACCTGCTGATCTCCCGGCGTGCCGCCGGACCGGCAGCGGATTCGCACGCCCGTTGACACGATGACAACGCCCCTCACGCCGGCCGGTCAGGAGCTTCCGCACATCGCCGTGGTCATTCCCTGCTTCAAGGTGCGCGATCGTGTGATGAAAGTGCTCGAAGCGATTCCGCAGTTCGTCAGGTCCATTCACGTCGTCGACGACGCGTGTCCGCAGCGGACCGGGGAGTACGTCCGCGCGCATTGCCCGGATCCCCGCGTGCGCGTGGTGGTCCACCAGGAGAACAAGGGCGTCGGCGGCGCGACCGTCTCCGGCTACCGCGGCGCGGTGGCGCTTGGCGCAAAGATCGTGGTGAAGATCGACGGTGACGGGCAGATGGACCCTGCAGTCCTCGATCGCTTTGTCACGCCAATCCTCGTTGGCCGGGCCGACTACACCAAAGGCAATCGATTCTTCGATATCGAGCTGTTGAAGGGCATGCCGCGGCGGCGCCTGTTCGGCAATGCGGTGCTGTCGCTGATCAACAAGCTCTCCAGCGGCTACTGGAATATCGCCGATCCGACCAACGGCTACACCGCCATCCATGCTGATGTCCTGGCGCTGGTCCCGCTCGAGAAGCTGGACGAACGGTTCTTTTTCGAGAGCGACCTGCTCTTCCGCCTCAACGTGATGCGCGCCGTCGTGGTGGACGTTCCCCTCTCCGCCAGGTACGGCGATGAGGTCAGCAACCTGAGCGTGGCCCGCAGCACTCTCGAATTCCCAGGCAAATACCTCAATCGCTTCCTCAAACGAATCTTCTACAGCTATTTCCTCCGCGACTTCAGCGCCGGCACGATCGCGCTCGTGCTCGGGACGATCCTCACGCTGGCAGGCGGCGCCTTCGGAGCGTGGCGGTGGTACCTTTCAGCCGTCACCGGGCGCCCGGCCACCAGTGGAGAGGTCATGTTGAGCGGCCTGCCGGTCCTGGTCGGCTGCCAGCTGCTCATCTCGGTTGTGAATTTCGACATCGCCAACGTCCCGAGTGCGCCACTGCACCTCAAGCTGGCGCCTTCGGCACTGGCCGAGCCATCCACTAACCCGGCGACGCGCTAGTCCCCTGGAAGCGTGATTCCTTGCACAAGTCCCGGAGCGCGGCGCCCGGCTGGCAAGGCGCGAAGAGCGAGCATATCGGCCAATATGTGAGCGATGAGCAACGCCGCCAGCCGGGATGCCCCGCCCGGGACTTGTGCGAGGAATCACGTTTCCAGGGGACTAGCATTGAGGACCTGGCCGATCACGTCGGCAATCACCTGGCGCGGGGCCGGTCCGAACGGCGGCCGCACGAGTGGAATCAGCGATTGGGGATCGAGCTCCGGATGAAGGTAGGGATCCTCGACGAAACTCGACTGGCGCAGGTAGCGGGCGAACAGGTCCATATCCTCCGCTGAATCGTCTTTCCGGCGCGTGTACGACTCATGGTGGATCGAGCCGTGCGTGCGGCGTGTAGACGGTCCGATACCCCGCCTTCCGCGCTTCCATGCACAGGATGACGTCGCTGAAGGACAGGCGCAGCCGCTCGTCGAACCCGCCGACTCGCTGGAACACCTCGCGCGACATCATCTGGCAGGCGCCGGTCACGGCGAGATAGTTTCGATACCAGTCCGTCGATCCGAACACGCCGGTCGAACCGTCAGCGGCGCGCGCGAAGATGTGGCCCACCAGGCCGAGCCCGAAGACGACACCGGCGTGCTGAATCAGCCGGTCCGGATACAGCAGCTTCGCGCCGACGACCCCGATGCCCGGCCGCTGCGCCCAGCGGACCAGCTCCTCCATCCAGTCGGGCTCGATGACTTCGATGTCGTTGTTGAGGAACAGCAGCAGATCGCCGGCCGCCGCGGCCGCCCCGGCGTTGCAGGCGGCCGAGAAGTTGAACGGACGATTGAACGCCACGATGCGGCCGGCGCCCCGGCGCTCGATCGACGCGTAGATATCGAGCACCGCGGCTTCGGTCGAACCGTTGTCGACGATGATCAGTTCCCGCCGCGCATAGCTGGTGCCGTCGAGCAGGCCATCGACACACGTCTTCAGTACCGCGGCCGCGTTCCGGTTGGGAATGATCACGGAGACCAGCGGGGTGCCCTGGACGGCCCAGTGAATGCGCGCAGCGTCGGCACCGCCTCGTACGTTCCACTCCAGTCCCTCATGGCAGCCGTGGTCGCGCAGCACTGCGTCGCGCGCGGCGACGTCCGGCCCGTCCGGCTGACGGCGGTGATAGAGACAGGCTGCGACGCGCTTGAAACCGGCCGCCGCACGCGACAATCTGAGAAACAGCTCCCACTCTTCGGCGCCATCGAAACCGTCGCGAAATCCGCCCGCGGCGAGCACCGCGGCGACCCTGAACAGCGACAGACGGCCAATGTAGTTGCGCGCCAGCAGCAGCTCCGGCGACCAGTCCGGTTTGAAAACCGGCGTCGACCGTACGCCATCGTCACCGATTCGGTCCTCGTCGCTGTAGAGCACCTCGACCGCCGGTGAACGTTCCGCCGCTCGAGCCATCTCGAAGAATGCGGTGGGCGCGAGCGCATCGTGTTCGCCGACCAGGCCGACGAGCTCGCCGCCGGCCTCCTCGAGGGCGCGATTCAATCGCGCCGCGGCGGTCAGGTCGTCCGGGATCGAGATC
Organism: uncultured Acidobacteriota bacterium; assembly: GCA_963836735.1. Lineage (GTDB taxonomy): Bacteria > Acidobacteriota > Vicinamibacteria > Vicinamibacterales > 2-12-FULL-66-21 > JACCXG01. The sequence continues at coordinate 54,326 of CAWIKP010000020.1, forward strand.
AGACGGATCCGCGGGTCGCGATCCGGCGCCGGTGCGGCAGCCGTCGTCAACAGCAGCCATTCCCAATGCGGATCGCTCTGCGCCAGCAGGCTCGCCCGCATGCGACTCACGGCGGTTGCATCGGAGGCGGCCACCGTCACGACAGTGAATCGCCGGGTGCTCTTCCCGGCCGTTGCTCGCTGCGCACGGAGCGTCCGCCTCGACGGCTCGTGCTCGCGAACCCATAGCCGATACAGCCGCTCGCCGCCAATCGCCGCACGGCGATCACCGATTGGCGCCGCGCTGCGATGACGGATCGCCTCACGGATTACTCGCGTCAGGTCACCGGACGGGCGGCGCCATTCGACCCGCGGGTTGTGCCAGCGCGCGTGCAGGCCATGCGGCGTGCCGATGGTCCGCGTCGTGAGCGCGACCGTCGCCAAGCCGGGTTGCGAGAGGTGGAGCGAGAGATGACGTGCGTCGCCCTGTCCGCGGCGCGGCCCGCCGCTGCTCACTCGGCACGAGACCGTCGATTCGCAGCCGTCGACCGACGCGGTGATGGCGAACTCGACCACCGTACCCGGTGTCGCGTCCTGGTCAGAGTCGGTGAAAAGGTCGCACCTGGCGACGACACGCGCATCACGCGGGATCGTGACCTGGTAGACGACGCGCGAGTTCACCGGCTGCTGCAGGATGGGCGGGGCGCCGTCGGGCGGCCGTTCGAGCCAGCGAATCGATGCGTCCGCCGGTGTCACGCTGGCCGGCGGGATCCGCCGCAGCTCGGCGCGGCGGTACCGCAGCCGCGTCCAGCCGTCCGTCAGCCGGGCGGCGAGTGAGAGGAAGCGAGATGATGTCGAGGATCGCGGGATCGGCCTGGCCTCACGGTTCGGCAGCGATTGTACCCAATCACTGCGGATCCGGCAGCCGTATCGAGCTGTTATGATCCGGTACTGGTGGAGGCCGCTCTCAATCGTCTCGTCGACCTCGTCGTCGTCAATTACCGCAGCTACGAAGAGCTCTCGCGTTGCCTGACCGGGCTCGAGCCCGCACGATCCTCTGTTGGGCGCGTGACGGTCATCGATCACGAATCGGATCCGCCGGCGGCCTCCTGCGTCCGCACCGACCATCCGTGGGTCGACTTCGTCGGGTGCGATACCAACGACGGCTTCGCGACCGGCGTGAACCTGGGCGCACGCCGCGGCCACTCGCCCTTCCTGCTACTCTTGAATCCGGACTGCATTGCCGGCCGTGAGGCGATCGACCGACTGGTCGGCTATGGTGTCAGCAACCAGGACGCAGCGGTGGTCGGACCACGCATTCTCAATCCCGACGGATCGATTCAGGGCTCGGCGCGCCGGTTCCCCGGCTGGAGCACGTTCATTGCCGGCCGCAGCTCCTGGCTGACCCGGAATTTCCCCGGCAATCCCTTGTCGCGCTGGAATCTTCCAGCACTGGCCGAGGTGTCAGGGCCCATCGAAGTCGACTGGGTCTCGGGCGCGTGCATGCTGGTCAGGCGTTCGTCGTTCGAGGCGGTTGGAGGAATGGACGAACGATTCTTCCTCTATTGGGAGGACGCGGACCTCTGTAAGCGGCTCGCGTCCCGCGGCGGGCGCACCGTCTACTTTCCCGGGGCAACGATCCAGCACGCGGGGGGGCGAAGCAGCATCCACGCGTACCGCGAGTCCCTCGCCGCCTTCCACGCCAGCGCCTTCATGATGTTCCGCAAGCACGCCAGCTGGCCGATGCTGGCATTCGCGCCGGTGCTGTATGTGATGCTGCAGGCACGCTTGCGGCTGCTGCTGTTCATGCACCGCAATCGACTGTCCGCGGCCCGGCTCACCCGCCCCGAGCATCCCTCTCGCGCATGACCGATGTCGATGTCGTAGTCGTTGGAGGCGGCGTGGTCGGCCTCGCGTGTGCGGCCGAAATCGCCTCGGCCGGCCGCTCGGTCTGCGTGATCGAACGCCACCACAAGATGGGGATGGCCACCAGCACCCACAACAGTGGGGTGATCCATGCCGGCCTCTACTACCCGCCAGGAAGTCTGAAAGCTCTGACGTGCGTCGAGGGCGCCTCGCGCTTGTACTCGTTCTGCGCTGCGCATGGCGTACCGCACGATCGCTGCGGCAAGCTGGTGGTCGCCGAGCACTCCGAAGAAGTGCCGGAGATCGAGGCGCTGGCGCAGCGCGCCCGCGCCAACGGGGTCGAAGGGCTCGAGATCGTCGACAGAAAGTTCATCGAGGCACGCGAGCCGGCAGTTGCCGCGGTGGCTGCGCTGTGGTCACCGGCGACAGGGCGGGTCGAGGCCGAAGCGCTGATCGGGACTCTGCTCCGACTCGCCCAGGCCAACGATGCGATGGTGCTGCCGGGCACGCAGGTCATCGGCGGAACGCCGACCGGCGATGGGTTCGAGCTGCGCACCGAGCACGAGGTCATCACCACACGGGTCGTGATCAACGCGGCGGGACTGCACGCCGATGAGGTGTCGGACGCGCTCGATGGCGAGCCATTCACGATCTACCCCTGCCGGGGCGAGTATGCCGAGCTGAGAAAACCTCGAACGCACTGGGTGAACGGCCTCGTCTACCCCGTTCCGCACGCCTCGGGGCACGGCCTCGGCGTCCACCTGACGAAGACGCTCGGCGGTCACGTGCTGCTCGGGCCAACCGCGCGCTTTCAGGACCGGAAGGACGACTACGAATCCAATAGACTCGCGATCGAGGACTTCCTGGAACCAGCGCGTGCGTTGCTGCCCGAGGTCACGCTCGAAGACCTCGTGGAGGGCGGAACGGGGATTAGACCGAAGCTGCACCCGCCGTCGGGCTCGTTCGCGGACTTCATGATTCGGCCCGATCGGCACCACCCGGCCCTCATCCACGCGGCGGGAATCGAGTCGCCCGGACTCACCGCCTGCCTCGCGATCGCGACCCGGGTCTCCACACTGGCAGCAGCGCCACTCTCGTAGGCCATCGCACAGCCTGATCCCCGGCCTACCGGTCGATCGGACGCGCCAGCACCTGGATGCACGCGTCGGGGAACCAGGTGAGAACCTCGGCTGTCTTCGCAAAGGTCCGTCCGGCGGACGCTTCCTGGAACGTGTAACCCGACCAGTCGATCGCCTCGAGCGTCCCTCGAGCGGCGCGCTGGCCGTGCAGTTCCATGAGGATTGCCGGACGGTACCGCGCAATCGTGTTGCGCATTCCGGTAATCGCGTGCACCTCGGCACCCTCGATGTCCATCTTGATGAAATCCGGCGGCTTGAGATCGTGGCGCTCGATTACGTCGTCGAGCGGAAGCGCGGAGACGTTGATCACGTGACCTGGCTTGCCGAGATACGGAATCGGGCCGGCGATTCCGACCGCCAGGTTCCGGTAGTTGATCCGGAACTCGGTGGTGTCGGTCATCCCCAGAATCGCAACGGGCAGGATTTCGTAGTTCGGGACGCGGTTCAAGCCGAGGTTCGCCTGCAGAAAATAGAGCGCGACCGGGCTTGCCTCGACGGAGTACACGTATCCCCCCGGTCCTGCCATCCGCGACAACAGTATCGAGTAGAGCCCGAGATTGGCGCCGACGTCGTACATCACGGCATCCGGACGAATCATGCCGGCTGCGAGGGCGAGCGCCGCTTTCTCGTGCACCGCGGCCATCTTCGCCTCCCACGCCGACGGCGCCCACAACTGCGTGTGCCGATCGATCTTCACGAGCCGCGGCGAGCGGTCGGCGTCCGCCGGCCCGAGCACGAACGTCGCTTCGGTCCAGCCGGTCGCAGTGGCGCTGCGCCACTCCACCAGGACGGTGTAGTCGCCTGGCGCCTCGGGCAGGAAATGAATGTCGGTGCGGGCCGCCCAATCGCCGAAGGGCTCGAGGTAAGAGATCCCGTCGTGCTTCAGGAACAGGCGCGTTTCGATCGCTGGATCAACCAGGCTCAGCGGGATGACACACGGCTCGCCGAGACGGTACGACCGGTGCCAGGAGCGCTTCATCCGGCCGGGCAGGCCGACGGTGAGCGCGGCCGGGCTCACGGAATCCGTTGCCGGTCGTCCGATCACGACTGTGGCCCCCTCACCGCGCCGCAGCCAGCAGCGGCCAGTGTTCGTCCCGCGAGGACAGTCGTGGATCGGCGATCGGCCAGCCGATCGCCAGCACAGGATCGTCCCATCGCGCTCCCCACTCGAGCTCCGGCGCGTACTCGTCGGTCGTCTTGTAGAGGACCTGCGCCTCCGCGCTGACGACGCAGAAGCCGTGCGCGTAGCCGGCCGGAATGAAGACCGATCGGCGGTTCTCGCTCGACAATACCACGCCGACCCACGCGCCGTAGGTCGGCGAGTCGGGCCGGATGTCCGCGGCGACGTCGAACACCTCGCCTTCGATCACGCGGACCAGCTTGCCCTGGGCCTTTGGCGGCCGCTGCAGGTGCAGGCCGCGCAGCGTGCCCTGCACCGACCGCGAGTGGTTCTCCTGCACGAAGTCGACGTCGATGCCGGCGGCGGCGAACTCCGACTTCTTGTAGGTCTCCATGAAGAAGCCGCGATGATCCGCGAACACCCTCGGCTCGATGATGGTCACGCCGGGGAGCGAGGTCTCGCTGAAAGGAAAGGCATCACGGAGCTTCGCTGGCACATTGCCAAAATGCCAAGATTGCCAGCATTGAAAGGCTGGGGTGACTCGAATTTGAGCACCCAGCTTTTCAACTTGGCAATTTGGCAATCTTGGCAATGTTGGCAATGCCCTTCAGGCCTCGTCGGCGAGCACGCCGGAGCAGGTACTGGCCGTAGGCGCTGCCCTTCATCGACAGTGCCGAGCCGCTCCAGCTCGCGCGGCTGATGTAGTGCATCCGGTAGGCGATCTCCTCCGGGCACCCGATCATCTGCCCCTGCCGCTCCTCGACCGCCTGCACGAAGTTCGACGCCTGGATCAGCGACTCGTGCGTGCCGGTATCGAGCCACGCGACGCCGCGCGGCAGCCGATCGACGTGGAGCTGCCCGCGCTCGAGATAGGCGCGATTGACGTCGGTGATCTCCAGCTCGCCACGCGCCGAGGGCCGCAGCCCGGCGGCGATCTCGACGCACCTGATTGTCGTAGAAGTAGAGGCCGGTGACCGCAAATGGCGAGGTCGGGTTCAGTGGCTTCTCTTCCAGGCCGACGGGCCGGTCCTGATCGTCGAACGCCACGACGCCGTAGCGCTCGGGATCGCGGACCCGGTAGCCGAAGACCGTGGCGCCGATCTCGCGCGCCGACCGCGTTGTGCAGGTAGTCGGACAGGTGCGCGCCGTAGAAGATGTTGTCGCCGAGCGCGAGCGCGCAGCGGTCGGCGCCGATGAAGTCGCGGCCGATGAGGAACGCCTGCGCCAGCCCCTCCGGCGCGGGCTGCACCGCGTACTCGATGCCGCAGGCCGATGTCGGCGCCGTCGCCGAGCAGCCGCTTGAACCCGTCCTGCTCGTGCGGCGTGGTGATGACCAGGATGTCGCGGATGCCGGCCAGCATCAGCGTCGAGAGCGGGTAGTAGAGCAGCGGCTTGTTGTAGATCGGGATGAGCTGCTTGCTGACGGCGCGGGTGATCGGATGCAGCCGCGAGCCGGAGCCGCCGGCGAGGATGATGCCTTTGATCATCCGCGACCAGCCTGCCTCGGGAGGACACGCTCGGGTGATGAGCCAGATGGCGCGTGAGCGCGTCCTGCCAGGTCGGCATCGCCGATGCCGGCCGCCGCCAGCTTCGCGTTCGACAGCGCGCTGTAGCGCGGACGCTTCGCCGGGAGCGCGAACCGAATCGAGCGTGATCGGGGTCATGCTGCAGCGGCATGCCGAGCAGCCGCGCCGCTTCCGCCGGCGATCGTCGGCCCACGTGGTCGGGCCTGAATTGACGCAGTGGTAGAGCCCGGGCGCGGCGCGCTGCCGTCACCAGCGCCGCGTCGCCGCGGCGATGTCGGTCGTGTAGCCCGGCGTGACCGTGCGATCGACGAACACCGGCGTCGGTCTCCCCGGCTGCGATCCTCGTCAAGATGCCTTTGAGGCTGCCGGTGCGGCTGCCGCCCGGCCCCGGCTCGCCGAACAGGCTCTCGACCCGCAGCACGTACGCGCCTGGATGTTCCAGCGCGAACCATTCGCCGAGCAGCTTCGACGCCGCGTAGACACTGCGCGGGTTCGGCGGATCATCCTCGACGTACGGCCGGGTCTGCTCGCCGTCGAAGACGAAATCGGTGCTGTAGTGAACCAGGCCGGCGCCCGCTTCGCGGGCCGCGCGCGCCAGGGTTCGAACGGCAAAGGCATTGACCGCGAGCGCACGCGGTGGCGTTGCTCTCGGCGCCGTCGACGTCGTTGTATGCGGCGCAGTTGACGACCAGATCCGCGCGCGCCTCCTCTACCGTCCGCCGCACGCGCTCCTGATCGGTCAGATCGAGGGCGGCCCGATCGAGCGGCACGACAGCCGCACCCGCCGCCTCGAACTCTCGGATGATGGCAGCCGCGAGAAGGCCGCCTGCGCCGGTCACCAGGACACGCATCAGCGGCCGAGCGCCCGCGCGATTTCCTCGACGACGGTGGCCTGCTGCGCCTCGGTCAGCTCCGCGTAGATCGGCAGCGCCAGGCTGGTCGGCGGCGGCCTGCTTCGGCGTGCGGAAACGCGCCGCGTCGCGTAGCCGAGATCGGCGAAACACTCCTGGAGATGAAACGGCACCGGATAGTAGACCTCGGTCCCGATTCCGCGCGCCGCCGAGCTCGCGGCGGACCCGGTCGCGATCCGGCAATCCGGATCACATACTGGTTGTAGATGTGATGATAGCCGACCGGTTCGATCGGCAGCGTCACCAGGCCCGGCGGCCTGGAGGGCGCGAAGAGCGCGGTATAGCGCGCGGCATTGGCGCGGCGGCCGTTCGTCCACGCCGGCAGGTGCGGCAGCTTCACGCGCAGCACCGCCGCCTGCAGCGCGTCGAGCCGGAAGTTCCCGCCGATGCGCTTGTGGAGGTACTTCGGCTCGGCGCCGTGATTCCTGAGCAGCGTCACTTCGTGCGCGAGAGCCGCGTCGGCGCAGGTGACCAGCCCGCCGTCGCCGAACGCGCCGAGGTTCTTGCTCGGAAAGAACGAGAAGCAGCCGGCCGCGCCCATCGTGCCCGCCTGCCGGTCCTTGTAGCGCGCGCCGATCGCCTGCGCGGCATCCTCGATGATCGGCACGCCGGCCGGGACGGTCACGGCGAGCAGCGATCCATGTCGGCGCACAGGCCATACAGGTGGACCGCGACCACGGCGCGGGTGCGCGGCGTGAGCGCCGCCCGCACCGCCTCGGGATCGATATTGAACGTGTCGGGCAGGATGTCGACGAGCACCGGTGTCGCGCCGAGCCGCGAGACGCAGCCCGCGGTGGCAAAGAACGAATACGTCGTCGTGATGACCTCGTCGCCAGGGCCGATCCCCAGCGCCATCATGGCGACCAGCAGCGCATCGGTGCCCGACGAGATGGTGATCGCATGCGGCGACTCCGAGCGCCTGCGCCAGCTCCGCCTCGAGCGCCTCGACCTCGGGACCCAGGATGAATCGCTGGCTGTCGCAGACGCGCTCGATCGCCGCCAGCAGTTCCGCGCGCAACGGCCGGTACTGCGCCTGGAGATCCAGGAGCGGGACGGACGGGGGTGCCTGCGCCATCACCGCACCACGATTTCCGGGATGCCCCAGAGCGGCAGATCGTGCCGCCTGTCCTGCCCGTTGCCGTCGGGCCCGGTGCCGGTCGCGAAGACGAGCTCGATTTCGCGGCCCTCGAACTTGGAGAGCGAGACGCGGATCGGGAACCATTTGCGGTCGCCTGGGAAAGCGTACGGCTGCAGGTACTGCTCGAACAGCGGCGTGAACGTCCCGCCGTCGTTGATGCCCGCGGTGAGCTTCACGCCATCACCCTCGTTGTTCCAGGCCTCGACCTGCATGCCGATCGACACCCACAGCCAGGCATGCCGCGGGACCGTCAGCCGCCACGTCAACCGGCTGGCCAGGACCGGCGCCACCGCGATCGCGCGATGCGCTTCGCCGGCCAGCGTGTGATCCTCGATCACGAACGTCGCGGCATCGGGGAATTTCTGCGCGTCGTTGAACCGCTCGATCAGATCGATCCGCTCTCCCGATCCGCCGGCAGGAGATCAACAGGACGCACCCCGCCAGCAGCACGGCCGCAGCGGAGCACAATCCCAGAGGGGCCCGGAGGCCCTGCCGGGTCAGCGGCGCCGCTCCTTCACGGCGGCGCGGGTTTCGCGATCGGTCTCCCGGCGCTTGATCGTCTCGCGCTTGTCGTGCGCTTTCTTGCCCTTGGCCAGCGAGATCGCCACCTTCACGTGGCCGTTCTGGAAATACATCCGCGTCGGCACGAGAGTCATGCCCTTTTCGACCGTCTTGCCAATGAGCTTCCGGATCTCCGCCCGGTGAAGCAGCAGCTTCCGCTTCCGCGTCGGCTCGTGATCCGAATAGCCGCGATGGCTGTACGGGTTGATGTGAACGTTGTAGATCCACACCTCACCGGACTCGACCCGGGCGAAGCTGTCGCGCAGGTTGACGTTGCCTTCGCGAATCGATTTCACCTCGGTCCCGAGCAGCGCCACCCCCGCCTCGTAGGTCTCGAGGATATGGTAGTCGTGAAACGCCTTGCGGTTCTCGGCGATGTTCTTCTGCGCTTCCTCGCGCGCGGTCTTGGTCTTAGCCATGGGCTTGGCTCCGGTGGCTTCCGCTACTTCCGTAGCTTCCGCCTTCAGGCGGAGAGCGACGGACCAGCCGCGCCGCCAGCCGGACCGCTTCGATCAGGCTCGACGGATCCGCCACGCCTCGCCTCGCGATGTCGAACGCCGTCCCATGATCGACCGACGTACGAACGATCGGCAGCCCGAGCGTGACGTTGACCGCGCGCCCGAACGCCGCCATCTTCACCGGGATCAGCCCCTGATCGTGATAGCAGGCCACGACCGCATCGAACTCCTGTTTCATCGCACGCAGAAAGATGGTGTCCGCTGGAAACGGCCCGTGCACATCGACGCCGCGCGCCCGGCAGGCGTCGATGGCCGGCCGGATCACCTCGTCGTCTTCGATTCCAATCACGCCGTGCTCGCCGGCGTGGGGGTTCAGTCCGGCCACCGCCAGCTTCGGCGCGCGACAGCCCGAAGCGCGGCAGCTCCTCCGCCCCCAGCATGATGATGGTCTCGAGCCGATCGCGCGTGAGGGTCCTCGGGACGTCAGCGAGCGGGATGTGAACCGTCGCGAGGATCACGCGCAGCTCCTCGGCGTAGAACATCATCGCAAATCGCGACGCGCCCGTGAGGTGCGCCAGCAGTTCCGTGTGGCCACGCCACGGGATTCCGGCAGCGGCGAACGCTTCCTTGTTGATGGGTGCCGTCGCGATCGCGTCGACCCGGCCGGCCTGCGCATCGGCGACGGCCCGGACGATGGCGTCGTAGGCGCGCACTGTCCCGCCTCCGCCGAGACCGTCCCCGGAGCGAACCGCTCCAGCTCCGACTGAGAAGTCGGGCCGTAGAGCACCGGCTCGCAGACGGCGAGCACGTCGGGATGCGAAGCAGCCTTCAGCGCGATCTCCGGGCCGATGCCGGCCGGATCTCCCACGGTGACAGCGACACGGGGTTTCATTGACGCGGCCAACTCCCAACTCCAACTCCCAACTCCAAGATCCCAGGAAGTCGCTCGAGGGCTTCCCGGCTCAACTGTCACTTTCCTTGGGAGTTGGAAGTTGGAATTGGGAGTTGATCCGTCACTTGCACTTGCCACACCCCCCCGATCCACATTTCCCACTCCGGCACCCTCCCCCGGGCCCGGTCGGATTGCTGCACGACCCGCAGCCGCCTTCGTCGCCGCAGCCGCCGTGCACGACGCCTTTGGCGTTCGGGAGCTCGTAGCGCAGGCAGCACTTCAGCCGGCCGCACATGCCCGACAGCCTCGAGGGGTTGAGGCTCAGGTTCTGCTGCTTGGCCATCTTGATCGAGACCGGCTCGAACGACTGGAGCCACGTCGTGCAGCAGAGCGGCCGGCCGCACGAGCCGTAGCCCCCGAGCATGCGGGCCTCGTCGCGGACGCCGATCTGGCGCATTTCGATGCGAGTCCGGAAGTGCGCGGCCAGATCGCGCACCAGCTCCCGGAAGTCCACGCGCCCTTCGGCGGTGTAGTAGAAGATCAGGCGCGAGCCGTCGAACAGCTGCTCGACCCGCGTCAGCTTCATCTCCAGCCCGCGCTCACGGATCTTCAGCAGGCAGATCCGATGGGCCTCCTGCTCCCGCTGTTCGTGCTTGAGCCGCGCGACCACGTCGTCGCGGCGTCGCGCGCCGGACGAGCCGGGCCGGCGACTCTTCCGGCGGCGTGCGGCGCACGGCGAGCGCCGGAATGCCGCGGGTGATGGTGGCCATCGCGGTGCCGTCGCTGGTCTCGACGATGACCTGCTCCGCCGTGTGCGGCGGGCGGCGAGGGCGACGGCGGGGAACCGGTGCCGTCGAGATCGAACTCCGGTAAGAGAAAACTGTAGGTCCGGCCCGCGGGCGTGAACTTGGCGCTGACGAATGGACGTGACGGACCGGAGCTCATCGCTCGCACCTACACCTGAAACGCCAGCCAGTCCGCGACGATCTTCGGACTGGCGTTGCGATCGAGCGCCTCCAGCGCCTTTTCGACCGCGGAAAAGGCGCGAACCGCGCGATCGCCCTCGAACGCCGGCAGCAGGCGCTGCAGCTTCGGCTTCAAATCGCCATGCGCGAGCGCCCGGTCTCCGGCATGCGCCTGCAGCAGGCCGAGGTCCCTCAATACCGAGGACACCAGTCGCAGGCGGCGCCCCAGCTCGTCGCGATCCACCTTGTCACGTCCGAGCGCCCGGGCCGCGGCCAGACGCTGCATCGGGTTCGACGCCTGTGCCACGGTGCCCAGCATCGACACGGCGGCGTCCCGGGCCTCAACGTAGGCCTCGGTGTCTCCTTCGAGCGCGCGTGCCAGGCTGCCCTCCGCCAGGGCCGCGGCCGCATGCGCGTCGTTCTCGGCGAAGCCGTGATCCCGCATCAACAGCTGCGCAATGTCGCCGGGGCTGACCGGTCCGAAGCGGACCCGCTGGCAGCGCGATCTGACGGTCGGCAGCAACAGATCCGGCCGCGACGTCACCAGCACGAACGTCGAAGCCGCGGGCGGCTCTTCGAGCGTCTTCAGCAGCGCGTTCTGCGCCGACGCCTCCATCGCGTCCGCGTCGTCGACGATCACGACGCGCCGCCGTCCTTCGAACGGCCGGTAGGCGCTGCGCTCGATTGCGGCGCGCGCCTGATCGACCTTGATCGACCCGGTCTCGCCCGGCTCGATCATCAGAACATCGGCATGTACCCCGCGGGCGATTCGCCGGCAGACGGTGCAGTGGCCGCAGGCGTCGGGTGCGCGACTCGTCATCTCCGGGGGCGGGGCTCAGGCAATTGAACAGCTGCGCGAGCGAAATCGCCGCGAGCCGCTTCCCGACACCGTCGGGTCCTGCGAAGATGAGGCTGGGTGGGAGGGATCCACGGACGGCCGCGCGCGCCGTCAGATCGAGGACACGGCGATGCCCGGCAAGGTCGCGGAACGGCATGGTGGGATTCGAGGCATCGTATCACCGGCCACCGGATTTTCTTCTTCCGCTCCTCCTCCTTCTTCTGTTCCTGCTTTCGCCGCTCCTCTTCTTTCTTGCGGTCTTCGTCGCTCTTGTCGCCACCGCCACCGAAGACGCGCGACCAGAACCCGCGTTTCTTGGGAGGTGCGGCTTCCTCCCCTGGCGCAGGGCGTCGTCGTGCCCGCAGCCGGTGGCGCCGCCGCGGCGGGCTGCGCCGCCGCTGCTCGCCGGCGGTGCCGGCGCCGGAAGCCCGCTCGCGCCGACCGGCAGCGGCGGCGGTCCGGAATCCTTGCCGAACACTCCGGCGATCGCATCCATGAACGAGCGCGGCTCGTGCAGCGGGCAGACGGTGGTCGGCTGCGTGCCTTTGACGAAGTACTCGGTATAGATCATCGAGCGGGTCTCGATGGTTCCGTCGCGGTTGATCACCTCGACGTGATCGCAGCCGCCGTTCGGCAGCTTGCCCGAGATCCGGCAGACGTTGGCGGTCGTGACCGACGCCGGCCTGGTCGAGCCACTCCGGCTTGTCGTCGCGGGTCGCGACCTTCATGAAGCTCCCCCACAGCGGCACCGCGATCTCACCCGCGTAGCCGTTGCGGATGATCGTCTTCGGCTGATCGAAGCCGATCCATACGCCGGTGACGAGCTTCGGCGTGAAGCCGACGAACCACGCGTCGACATAATCGTTGGTCGTGCCGGTTTTGCCCGCCGCGGGCAACATGAAGCCGCTCTGCCTCGCGCGGTACGCGGTGCCGGCATTGATCACGTCCTGCAGCATGCTGGCCATCAGGAAAGCGGTCGCCTCGCTCACGGCACGATCGGCTTTCCCCGGATCGTTGAACAACACTTTGCCGTCGCTGTCTTCGACCTTCCGGATAAGGACCGGCCGCCGCACAATCCCGCCATTCGCAAAGGCGCCGTAAGCGGCGGTCAGTTGGCTCAGCGTCACATCGCCGGCGCCAAGCGCCAGTGAGGGCACGCTCGGCGGCGTCCCTACGTTGAGCTTTTGCGCGTAGTCGACGGCCTTGCTGATGCCGACGGTATTCAGCAGCTGCACCGCCGCCCGATTGCTCGATGTCCGCAGCGCCGTGCGGAGGGTCATCGAGTCCGCATCGCTGTGCTCGTCCTCGGGGACCCATTCACCCTGTGCGGTGAGGATGGGATCGTTGAGCTGGCTGATGACCGAAGCCGGCGACTGGCCCGACTCGATGGCTGCCGCGAACACGAACGGCTTGAACGCCGAGCCTGCCTGACGCTTCGCCTGAATCGCACGATTGAAACGGCTCTCGTCGAAATCGCGGCCGCCGACCAGCGCGCGGACGTAGCCGTTCGAGGGATCGATCGCAACCAGCGCGCCCTGCAGGTAGTCCGGCGCCTCGCCTTCCTTGACCCTGGCGACCTTGGCTCGCGGCGGGTGCGGAAAGCCCTTCCGGCTCTCGATGTCCTGCAGGCTCTTCTCGACGAGCGTTTCGGCCGAGCGCTGCAGATCGATGTCGATCGTCGTGTAGACCTTCAAGCCTCCCTGCGACACCCGAGGCCACCCGAACTTCTCGACCAGCTCCCGCCGCACGGCCTCCTTGAAATACAGGCCGAAGCTCTCGCTGACTTCGAGGGCGTTGACGAGCTTGACGGGCGCCGTGCGCGCCTGCTCGGCCGTTTTCGCATCGATCGCGCCCGACGACACCATCGTCTGCAGCACGACGGCCCGCCGCGCGAGCGCTCGATCCAGGTTGCCCGTCGGCGCGTACGCCGAAGGCGACTGAATCAACCCGGCGAGCAGCGCGCCCTCGTCGATCGTCAGATCTGACGCGCTCTTCCCCAGATATCCCCGCGCAGCCGCCTCCACGCCATAGAGGCCGTCCCCCAAATACACCTTGTTCAGGTACATCTCGAGGATCTCGTTCTTCTGAAATTCGCCCTCGATGTAGCTCGCGACGATGATTTCTTTCAGTTTCCGGCGATAGGTCTTATCCCGGGTCAGAAAGCTCTGCCGGGCGAGCTGCTGGGTGATCGTGCTGCCTCCCTCTGCCCGCCTGCCCGCCTCGATGTTGCGGAGCACGGCGCCGGCGACGCGAATGGCATCGACACCACTGTGGTCGTAGAAACGCTGGTCTTCGACCGACAGGACCGCCTTGATGAAGTTCGGCGACATCTTCGCCAGCGGGATCTCGATCCGCTGCTCTTTGAAGATTGTGAAGGCGTGCCTGTCGTGGGCGTCGAAGAGCGTCGTGGATTGGGCCATGTCCCCCAAACCACTGATGGCATCGCGTCTGGGCAGGCCGACGGTGATGTCGTAGCTGAACCATGCCGCGGCACCGGCGGTGAAAAATGACACGACCGCAAGAGCTGCGATCAAAGACGTCAGCAGGATCGGGCGGTCGGCGAGGATTTTCCGATTTCCCCGCAGGAAGGCTGGAAGCTGCACGCCACGAAGGACGCAAGATGCGCGCCGCCAGAGGGTCATGAGAGAATTACCGTTTTCTTCGGAGTGATTTGCGCATGACCAGACGAATCCTGTCGCTGGCCGCGGCCGCTGCGGTGGCCTGGGTGGCCCTGCCGCTGGCCCAGGAACCCGCCGGGCTCACCGCTAACAGCCTGAAAGGGCTCGAGTTCCGCAGCATCGGGCCAACGCTGACAACGGGCCGTATCCAGGATATCGAAATCGACCCACGCAACCTCAGTGTGTGGTACATCGCAAGCGCTTTCGGGGGCCTGTGGAAAACCGAGAACCGCGGTATCACTTTTTCCGCCGATCTTCGACAGCGGCGCCGCCTTTACCCTCTGTTGCGTCGTCGTGGATCCCCGCGACAGCAATATCGTATGGCTGGGGACCGGTGAAAACACCAGCCAGCGCAGCGCCCATTTCGGGGACGGCCTCTACAAGTCGACCGACGCCGGCAAGACGTGGAAGCGCGTCGGGCTCGAAACCTCGGAACATATCGGGAAGATTCTGATCGATCCTCGGAAGTCGGACGTCGTGTACGTCGCGGCCCAGGGGCCGCTGTTCGCCCCGGGCGGCGAACGCGGCCTCTACAGGACGACTGACGGCGGCAAGACCTGGGCGCCGATCCTGACGGTCAGCGCCGACACCGGCATCAGCGACATCATCTTCGATCCGAAGAACCCCGACGTCATCTACGCCTCGGCGTATCAGCGCCGTCGCGCCGTTGGCCAGATGATCGGCGGCGGACCGGAAGGCGGCATCTACAAGACGACGAACGCCGGCAAGTCGTGGACGCGGCTGACGCGGGGCCTTCCCACCGGCGACATCGGACGAGCCGGCCTGGCGATCGATCCCCGCAAAGGCTCGACCGTCTTCGCGCTGGTCGACGCGAAGCGCCCCGAGTCCGGCTTCTTCCGGTCGGACGACGCCGGCAGCTCCTGGACGCGGATCGGACGGATGACGCCCACCGCGGGCCGGAGCGGATTCGGCCGTGGCGGAGCCAGCACGCCGCCCCCGGAACCGTGCAAGCCGCTCGGCTCCGCGAACCGCACGACCGCTCCGGAACCCGCGGAACGCCGAAATCCGGGGACAGCCTTCCGGCTAAAGCCGGAAGCCGAGACGACGATCTATCCACAGAGCTCCGAGCCTGACGATGACGACCAGGAGCCACCGGGCGCCGGCCGTCAGGGCGGAGCCGCCCAGCCGGCCGACGACTGCTACCGCGGCGGCGGCGCGCAGTATTACCACGAGCTCTACGCCGATCCGTACCGGCCCGACACGCTCTGGTCGATCAACGTCAACCTCGAGCGCAGTACCGACGGCGGAAAGACCTGGCACCAGACGAACATCGAGAGCACCGGCGTACACGTCGACCATCACGCGCTCGAATTCGATCCGGCCGATCGCAATCACCTCCTGCTCGGCAACGACGGTGGCTTGTACGAGTCCTACGACGAGGGGAAAACGTGGCGGTTCTTCGCGAACCTGGCGATCACGCAGTTCTATCGCGTGTCGACCGACAACGCGAAGCCCTTCTACAACGTCTGCGGCGGAACACAGGACAACTTTTCTTTCTGCGGTCCCTCACGTTCCCTGAGCCGTCTCGGCGTCCGCACCAGCGACTGGTACATCGTCAACGGCGGCGACGGTTTCCAGTCGAGAAACGATCCCGAGAATCCCAACATCGTGTACGCGTCCTCACAGAACGGCGGGATCGTGAGGCTCGATCTGCGGACGGGCGTGTCGCGATCGATCAGGCCGCCGCAGGCGGGCAGCGGTCGCGGCGGCGGCGGCGACGACGAGATGCCAGGGGCGCCGCAGGGCGCGGCCGCGGCAGCCGCCCCGCAAGCTCCACAGCAGCAGCCGCAGCAACAACAGCAGCAGCAACAACAGCAGCAACAACAGCAGCAACAGCAGCAGCAGGGCCGCGGCGGACGTCAGGGCGGCCCCGGCGGTGGTCCAGCCGACCGCGTGAACTGGGATGCGCCGTACATCATCAGCCCGCACAACCCGCGGCGGCTCTACTGGGCGAGCAATCACGTCTATCGCACCGACGACCGCGGTGACTCGTGGACCCGGATCAGCCCTGACCTCTCGCGCAGTCTCGATGCGTTTGCCATTCCGATCATGGGAAAGGTGTGGCCGCGGGACTCGGTGGCGCTGAACACGTCGACCACCCCGCTCAGCAATGTCGTGAGCCTCGACGAGTCGCCGCTGCTCGAAGGCCTGCTCTACGCCGGGACTGACGATGGGCTCCTTCAGATCACCGACGACGGCGGGAAGAACTGGAGGAAGGTCGAAGACTTCCCCGGCGTGCCGAAGTGGACGTACGTGAGCGACGTGTTCGCCTCGCCGCGCGATGTGGATACGGTGTTCGTCACCTTGAACAACTGGCAGCGCGGCGACTACAGGCCCTACGTGGTCCGGAGCACCGACCGCGGGCGCACGTGGACCAACATCACCGGCAACCTTCCCGACAAGCACAACGCGTGGACGATCGTGCAGGATCACGTGAACGGCAACCTGCTGTTCGCCGGCACCGAGTTCGCGGTGTTCGTCAGCGTCGACGGTGGGCGGCAGTGGACGCCGCTCGTCGGCGGCATGCCGCCGATTCAGGTTCGGGACATGACAGTGCAGAGGCGCGAGACGGATCTCGTGCTCGCGACGTTCGGCCGTGGCTTCTACGTCCTCGACGACTACAGCGTGCTCCGCGAGATCACGCCGGCCGCGCTCGCCGAAGACGTCCGGCTCTTTCCGCTGCGCGATGCCTACCTGTTCAACCCGCTCGGCCTCTCACCCGCCGGATCGGCTGGACTGAGCCCGTTGTCGGGTCTCTGGGCGGCGCCGAATCCACCCTTCGGGGCCGTGTTCACCTACAACGTCAAGGAAACGCTGCCTGCTGACGCGACGCTGGTCCTGACGATCACCGACGATACCGGCCGCCAGATCCGGCGAATGGACGTGGCGAAGACAGCCGGACTGCGCCGGGTCGCGTGGAATCTGCGCGGCGAAGCGCCGCCGGCGCCGGCCGGCGGACGCGGCGCGGCCGGCGGCGGAGGCCAGGGCGGCGGCCGGGGTGGTCCGCCGCAGGGTGCACTGGTCGCCCCCGGGACCTATCGCGCCACGCTCGGCCGGAGGGTTGGCGAAGAGGTGACCGCCATTGGCGGGACGCAGACGTTTCGGGTCGTGCAGATACCGCAGTGACGGGCTCTCTGACACAGGCGCTTCGGCTGCTGCTCGCCGCTGCAGTCTGTACGATGGTCTGGACCTCCGCACCAGCTGCGCGCCAGGCTCAAACGCCCGCGCCGGTCCCCGAGCCTCGCCTGATCAACGCGTCGAACGATCCCCTGCTCGCGCCGTTCCGGTTTCGATCGATCGGCCCGGCCAGCATGGGGGGACGGATCGACGACATCGCCGTGTCGGAGACGGATCCCAACATCATCTACGTGGGCTACGCGGTCGGGGGCGTGTTCAAGTCGGAGAACAACGGCACTACGTGGCAGCCGGTGTTCGAGGAGTACGCGACCGCGTCGATCGGCGACATCGCCATCCATCCCACCAATCCGGACATCGTCTATGTCGGCACCGGAGAGGCGAACAATCGCCAGACGTCGTCGTTTGGCGACGGCATCTACAAGACCACCGATGGCGGCCGGACCTTCCAGAACGTCGGCCTGCGCGAGACGCAGGCCATCGCGCGCATCGTGATCGATCCGCGCAACCCGGAGACGGTTTACGCGGCGGTGCCCGGACACTTGTTCGGTCCGAACAAGGAACGCGGCGTCTACAAGACGACGGACGGCGGCAAGGAGCTGGACGAACGTCAAGTTCATCGACGAAGACACCGGGTTCATCGATATCGCCATCGATCCCTCGAACAGCAACATCCTCTACGCGGCGAGCTATCAGCGCCGCAGGATGGGCTGCTGTTTCAACGGCGGGGGGCCGGGCAGCGCGTTGTGGAAGACGACCGACGGCGGCAAGTCCTGGACGAAGCTGACGAGCGGGCTGCCGCCGGGCACGTGGGGACGCATCGCGCTCGACGTGTCGCGCTCGAACCCGAACGTCGTCTACGCGCAGATCGAGGCCGGCAGCGTCGGGCAGCCGACGACGACCGGCGCCAACGATCCTGGGGCGGCCACCGAGACCACGCCCGCAGGCGCCGCGGCGGTTCCCGGCGCGCCGCCGTCCACGGCGCAGTCGGGCGCAGTCGCGGTGCCCGCGGTGCCGGGAGCGCCCCAGGCTCCCGCAGCCCCTGCCGCCCAGGCAGCCGGCGGCGGTCGCGGCGCCTATAACTGGTGCAACAACGCGGGCCCCGGCCGCGGGTTCGGTCGCGGCGCGCAATCCGGATCGCCACAAACCCCTCCGCCGCTCGATCCCGCCCGCGGCGGCATCTTCCGCTCCGATAACAAGGGCGCCAGCTGGAATCACGTCAGCAACTGCAACGCGCGGCCGATGTACTTCAGCCAGCTGCGGATCGATGCGGGTAACGACCGGAACGTCTACGTCGCCGGACTGCCGGTGGCGAAATCGCTCGACGGCGGACGTACCTTCGCCACGCTCGACGAAGCGGGCGGCCACAGCTCACCCGGTCACGTCGATCAGCACGCGATCTGGATCGATCCCAGGAATCCGCGACATCTTTTGATCGGCAACGACGGTGGACTCAACGTGAGCTGGGATCAGGGGCGGACGTGGGATTTCATCAACACGATGGCAACCGCCACCGCCTACTGGGTCAGCGCCGACATGCGCCGCCCCTACTACGTCTACACCGGGCTGCAGGACAACGGGAGCTGGGGCGGCCCCAGCGCGACCAGGAGCGCCAACGGCATCCTCAACTCGGACTGGTTCGGCATCGGCGGCGGCGACGGATTCCAGACCGCCGTCGATCCGACCGACTACAACATCGTCTACACGGAATCCCAGGACGGGAACACCAACCGCTACGATCTGCGGAACGGCCGCGTGCAGAGCATCCGGCCGCGCGCGGCGGCCTTCGGCCGCGGCGGGCGCGGTGGCGCCGGGCCCCTTCCGAGCGCGGGGCGCGGCGCCGCAGGGAATGTCCTGAACGCGACTCCCGCGGACCAATACCGCTTCAACTGGAACACGCCGTTCCAGCTCTCGCCGCACAATCCGAGCATCATCTGGCTCGGTGGAAACCGCTTGTTCAAGTCGTACAACCGCGGCGACACCTGGACGGCGAGCGAGGATCTCACACGGCAAATCGATCGCAACGTCGTCACGATCATGGGCGTGCCGGGGAACCGCACGATGCTCTCGAAGAACGACGGCGTCGTCGCCTACAGCACGATCGTGTCGGTCTCGGAATCCCCGGTGATTCCCGGCGTGGTCTGGGCCGGCACCGACGACGGCCAGGTGCAGGTGAGCCGTGACGGCGGCATGACCTTCACCGAAGTCGGGAAGAACGTGCCAGGCCTGCCGCCAAATCATCTCTACTGGATCTCACGGGTCGAGGCGTCGCACTTCGATGCGGGCACCGCGTACATCTCGGTTGACGGGCACCGTTCCAACGACCTGAAGCCTTACCTGTTCGTGACCCGTGACTACGGTCAGACCTGGCAATCCCTGATGGGCAACCTGCCCGGGCTCGGGTTCATCCAGGTCGTCCGCGAGGATCTCCGCAACCGCAACCTGTTGTACGCCGGCAGCGAGTTCGGACTGTTTGCGTCGACAGACGGGGGCGGGACCTGGAACCGTTTCATGAACAACCTGCCGATGGTGCGCGTGGACGACATCCTCGTGCACCCGCGCGACAACGACCTGATTGTTGCGACCCACGGCCGCGGCATCTGGATCGCGGACGACATCACCGCACTGCAGCAGGCGACGGCCGAGGCCCGCACACAGGACGTCGTGCTGTTCGACATCCGTCCCACGGTGTTGTGGGTAACCGATCGCCAGCGGAGCCAGTACACCGGCGGCCAGCGACACTTCAGCGGTGAGAACCCGCCCCGCGCTGCGTCGATCGGTTACTACCTGAAGGACGTTCCTGCTGACGAGGTGAAGATTTCGATCGCCGACGGCACCGGCCGCGTGATCCGCGCGCTCGACGGCACGAAGCGCGCCGGAATCAACCGCATCTCGTGGAACCTGACGCTCACCCAGGCCGGCCAGGGTGCGGGGGTCGGCCGTGGCGGTGCGGCAACAGCCCAGGCCGGCACGTATACCGTCACGCTGGAGGCGGCCGGCAAAAAGCTGTCGAAACCGCTGACGCTGCTGGAAGATGTATGGATGAGGGAAGAGCGCTGAAGTCAGCTACCAGCTGCCCGCTTCTAACTTTCCGCTGGCAACAGCTGCGAGCTAATTGCTGGAAGCTGGAAGCTGGTAGCTGATTTACCGACTAATGCGCAGACGGCACCAGCGTCTCGACGCGCTCGGCGGGTGTCCGCGCGGAGATGGCGATCAGGAACTCGCCGGTGGCAAGGCTGGAGAGCGGGAGATCGAGGCGGAAGCCGCCGGTTTCCCCCTCGGCATGAATCGGAAGCTCCGCGAGCGTGGTGCCGCGCGGGCCGACCAGTTGCGCGGTGACCTCTGCGTCGGTCGCCCCCGTGCCGTACGGCGCGACCCTCACGACGAGCCGATCGGACCTGGAAAACTCGCGGCCGGCGAAGGCGACCGGTTCAGGGCCCGCCATCAATGCCCTGAACTCCGATGCGCTGCGGGCTCTCGAGATCACCGGCGTCGTCAGCGCGAGCGTGGTCCTGGCGGGATCGGGGACGGTGACGATCCGCTGTTCACGGTCGATCATCTCCCCGGTGCTGTCACGAATCGTGAAGTCGAGCTGCACCGTACCGGCCGGCGCCGTGAACGAACCCCCGCTGTCCTTCAGGACTCCCTCGAAGAGCCGCTCCGCGCCGCTGGTCGCGGTGACCAGCACGCTCGCCGCCGCCGCACGCCCCTCGATGCCCGGGCGAGGCGTCCACGCGATGTTGACCTCGCACGCATCGGCGGCGGCCGGCGACAGACCAACCCAGAACTCGGCCGGGCGACGCGAGTTGTCCGGCGTCAGCTCCTTGAAGGCTTTTGCCACCGACGACGGCAGCGCCGCGGCGAGCGCGATTGCGCGGGCGCGATCGAGGTCGGCGCCGCGAGGCGCCCAGTAGCCGTTCCGCGCACGCACCTGGACGCCGCCGTGTTTGACTTTGACCTTGATCTCCCGGAACTTGCCATCGAGTTGCGTGTCCTTCGGGGAGTAGCCGAGAAGGTAGAACGCGCTCGAAGTGACCACGACCCTGCGCAGGGCAGCGTTGAAGTCGTTGCTGACGATCGCTTCCGCGCCGGTCGAGTCGGCAAGCGACGCCAGCATTGGAGACACGCCGCCGAAACCGGGGCCGCCGGCCTGGAGCCCACGCGGGTCAACGGTGTAGATCGCGGTGTTGTTGTCGTTCGCGGTGCGAATCAGATCCGAGACGACGCGGATCGTGTCCTGCCCGAGCCGGCCGAGACTCTCGCTGACGAAGACGACGGCCTTGCGGCCCTGCCGCAGCGTGCCAAGGTGCATGATCACGCTCTTCAACGCCGTCGTGGTGACCTGCGATCGGATGCGCTCGACATCCTGCCCGTTACGCAGGTGCGCTTCCTCGATGGCGCTCCGGGCCGGCACGTAGAGTCCGCGGCGTCCGCGCAGCAGATGCACCTGATCGGCAAGCGCCCGGCGATCGCGGGTGAAGCGCAGCGCGTCGACCGGCGTGAGCTGATCCATCAGCGCGACCAGATCGGTCGGACCAAACGCCTCCAGCACGAAGTGCTGCAGCTGTTCGCGGGCGCGCACGGCGCTGCCGAACTGATCGATGTGGTACTCGTCCCAGAAAATCACGAACACCCGCACGTCGTCGCGGGCCGCTTCGGTGGCCGCGTGCTGCGGCGAGCGGATCGGCAGCGAGAGATCGTCGGTGGGCTGCCCGTTGGCGTCGACCAGCTTGAATGACGTGATCGCCTGGACCTCGCCGTTCTCGCGCAACTCGAAATCCTCGGCGGTCAGGTTGCGGACAGGACGCCCGTCCTTGTCCATGACCGAGACATCGACCCGGACGACATTCGTGCCGCTTCGGAATGTGGGAGGGCGGGGCTGGTTCTGATCGCCGGCCTGCTGCTCACCGGGGGGCGGGGCCTGTGTGGTGGCCGGCTGACTGCTGCCCTGTTGCTGCCCGCCCGCCTGCTGTCCGCCGCCTTGTTGTCCGTACGTACTGACAGTCAACAGGCCGACGACCCATACGCACGCGAGCAGGACGTGGCGAGGCATGGTAAGGGGAATCCTAACACGGTCTCTAACGGGTGGAGACGCCACGTCAACTCCCAACTTCCAACTTCCAACTCCCAAGGAGAGCCGATCGAGAGAGCAGGGTGAAAGGCGTTACAGCTAGCTTTGTCGTTACGCTTTTCGCCCCGTTGTTCGCGCGACTCTCCTTGGAGTTGGGAGTTGGAGGTTGGGAGTTGACCCTGCCATTGTCTAAGATCCTCTCTCGGCCCTGGCGCCTCGCCGCTGCGAAGGCGCCTGCGCCAGCCGCTCACGGATCTTGGCGCGCTGCTCGGCGGTCAGAACCTGCGCGATCTTCTGGTCGGTTGCGATCTGCCGCGCCAGTCTCGCGCTCTGCGATTCCGCCAGCTGCTGCTGGAGCGAGGCGATCTTCTGGGGATCAGGGGCGTCGGAGAAGACCTCCGCCTGCAGCTCGCGCCGGAGCCGCGCCTCAGTCGACGGACCCTGCCCGGCCGACTGATCGGCTTCGCGAATGGCCTTGATCGCCGCCTGCTGTTCCTCGGTCAAGTCGGCGCCGCGCAGAGCCGCGATACCCGGGCCCCCTGGACCGCCGCGGGGCCGTTGCCCCTCGGGACCGCGTGACGGCGGCTGCGCTCCCGAAAACGTATATGCCGCAAGACCGAGCATGCCGGTCATCACCACGCTCAATGCGAATCGTTTCATCTGGACTCTCCCTTGCGCTGCCATCTGCTTCTTTGAACGGACGACCAATGGCAGGGGGATGACCTCGTCGTGAAAAAACCATGACGCCCCGGAACCGGCAATTTCGGGGCAAATTGGACGTTACACTCATTCCAAGACGTCATGGATGCTTCCCGCCCAAAGACCGCGGCCCGCGTGCTCCTCGTCGAGGACGACCCGAACATCCGCGAGCTCGTCGAGCTGCACCTGCAGCTCGAGGGTTTGACGGTCGTCTCGAAGAGCGACGGCAACGACGCCCTGGCCCTGGCCCGCAGCGAGACCTTCGAGCTGATCGTGCTCGACCTGATGCTGCCCGGCCTGGACGGCGTGACGCTGTGCCGCGCGATTCGCCGTGATTCTCGTAATACCGACGCGCCCGTCCTGATGCTTACCGCCCGGCGCGACGAAGTGGACAAAGTGCTCGGGCTCGACAGTGGCGCCGACGACTACCTGACCAAGCCCTTCGGTGTGCGGGAGCTGGTGGCGCGGGTGCGGGCGCTGCTGCGGCGGCGCCGCCGCCCCATCGCTGGTGAGCACGCGCCGGCAGTACAAGCCGGGCCGTTGCTGGTCGAACCGGCCCGGCGCCAGGCCAGGCTCGGCGACCGGGAAATCGAGCTCACCGCGCACGAGTTCGAGCTCCTCTACGTGCTCGCCGGAAACCGGGGCATCGTGTTCAGCCGCGACGCGCTGGTGCAGCGGGTCTGGGGGGACGACACCCACATCACGGTGCGGAGCGTGGACACGCTGGTGAAGCGCCTGCGCCGCAAGCTCGAGAAGGATCCCGCGGAGCCCCAGTACATCCTGACGGTCTGGGGATCCGGCTACAAGTTCGCCGATGCCTGAACCCATCTGGTTCCGCAGTCTCTACTGGCGTATCGCGATGGGCTTCGTCGCGATGCTCGCCGTCGTCCTGCTGCTGCAGGCTTCGCTGTTCCTCTGGCTTACCGGGCGCTTCGCCGAGTCGAACCGAACCCCCCAGCAGCTCGCCGACGAAGTTGCCCGCGATCTGTCCGAGACGTTGACCGAGAATCCGGTCCTCGACCTCGAGCGCCATGTCCGTGAGCGCTATGGGGACGTGAAGCAGGCGTTCGCCGTGATCCTCCGCGACGGCCGCCGGGCCGTGAATCGCGGATCCGTACTGCCGCCGGGCTTCGGCGAACGGCCGCGCCGCGGCGGGCCGCCGCCCTTCGGTGAAGGTCCCGGCATGAGACCCGGTCCCGGTGGTCCACCCGAGCCGGATCGGCCGCGCATGGAGCCGCCGCCCGTCGAACACGGGCCACCTCCACCCGACTTCATGCGACGACGGGGCCGGCGGCGGCCCGCCGCCCGGCGCCCCCAGCATCGCTCCCATCGTCGTGAACAGTGCGCAGGTCGGACACGTGGCCGTGCCCTCGGGTCCGCCGCCGATGGAAGTCGCGCTGCGCGAGCTCGGTCCGACGCTCACGTGGTCAGGCCTGGCGCTGCTCGGCATCGGATCGATGACCGTGGCGCTGCTGATCTTTCGTCCGGCGCGCAAGCGGCTCCGATCGCTCGAAGCGGCCGCGCTGCGCCCTGGGACAGGGTCAGATCGACGTGCGGGCCGATGACCGCGGCGGCGACGAAGTCAGCGCGCTCGCGCGCACCTTCAACGGCATGGCCGGAGAGCTTCAGGCGCGGTCCGCGGCGCTCTCGGCATCCGATCGCGCGCGCCGGCAGCTGCTCGCAGACGTCTCTCACGAGCTGATGACGCCGCTGACCGCGATCCGCGGCTACACCCAGACGCTCGCGATGCCCGACCTTGCCGTGGATCCGCCCACCCGCGCCCGCTACTTCGACATCGTCGATCGCGAGACCTACAAGCTCGAGGCCATCATCGGCGACCTGCTCGACCTCGCCAAGCTCGAAGGCGGCGGCAGCACGCTCTCCATCGAGCCGGTCGCGGTCGCCGATCTCTTCGACCGCATCGCCGAGCGCCACGAACCGACGCTGCGCGCGCGCAACATCGCGCTCGAACAGCACGTGCCGGAAGACCTCGATCTCGACGCCGACGTGCAGCGGCTGGAGCAGGCGCTGCAGAACGTCGCGTCGAACGCGCTCCGGCACACGCCCGACGGCGGCCGCGTCGAGCTCAGGGCCGAGCCCGCCGGCTCGCAGGTGCGCATCACGGTCCGTGACAACGGCCCCGGGATCCCGCCGGAGCATCTGCCCCACATCTTCGATCGCTTCTACAAAGCCGATCAGGCACGGACCGGCACCGCATCGGGCAGCGGTCTCGGCCTCTCGATCGTTCGCGCGATCGTGGAGCGACATGGCGGCACGGTGAGGGCCGCCAATGCGCCGGGCGGTGGGGCGATCTTCGAGTTCCTGCTGCCCGCGCAGCATCAAGCCGCTGATGAGCCGAAGGGGCCACGACAGCTCAGTAGGGCGGAGCCTTGAGGTTCGGCCGACGACTCGGCCCGAGGATGCTCTATAAGAGGATGCCCTATAACCTGTAAGCACTAGAGAGCCAAGGACTAATCTTGACGCACGTGGGGGCTGCCCGTAGGCTGTCCCTTTCACAGGTCCAGCGTCTCTGACCGCCATGTCCGAAGGCTCACGCCCCTCGTCCGATCGGCTGTCCCGGCTCTTCTATGCGGGCAGCGCCGCGCTCGTCCTCAACAGCCTCTATCTCGCCGCGTTCGCGACCCCGTCGATCTTCTACGTGACCAACGTCGCGGTTCACGTGCTCGGCGGCCTGGCGATGATGGTCGTCGGCCTGCTCTGGCTGCGGCGGCGGCTGCGCTTCTTCAGCGCCGCCGCGCACCTGGCGGTGCTGCTGCTGGCTGCTGGCGTCGCGCTTGGCATTGCCCTCACGGTGACCGGAGCCACCACGCGCTATCGCTGGCTGCTCCTGACCCACATCGCGGTCGTCAGCACGGGCACGTTGCTGGCGCTGGTGGTCGCAGCGATCAAATCGGCGCCGCTCATGAGGCAACGGTTCCGGCCGGCCCATGCCGTTGCGGTGATCGCGCTGCTGGCCGCCGCCGGCTGGTCGACGGCGTTCGTGATGAAACAGCGCACGGCCGAACGTGATGCGATCCGGATCCTGAATCCGGCCTCGCCGGCCCTGAGCATGGACGGCGAAGGCGCGGGGCCCTCGAGCCCGTTCTTTCCCTCGTCTTCGAACACGAACGTCAACGGGATCATCCCGGCCAACTTCTTCATGACGAGCAAGACGTGCGAGCGCTGCCACAAGGACATCTACGATCAGTGGAATTCCTCGGCGCACCACTTCTCGTCGTTCAACAACCAGTGGTACCGCAAGTCGATCGAGTACATGCAGGACGTGGTCGGGACGAAGCCCTCGAAGTGGTGTGCCGGCTGCCACGACCATGCCGTGTTCTTCAACGGCAGATTCGACCGCCCGATCAAGGAGCAGATCGACACGCCGGAGGCACAGGCGGGGCTGGCGTGCACGTCGTGCCATTCGATCTCGCATGTCGGCAGCACCATGGGCCAGGGCGATTTCACGATCGAGTACCCGCCGCTCCACGATCTTGCCGCCAGCAATAACCCGCTCCTGGCCGTTCGCGCACGACCGGCTGACGTTCCTCGACCCGGAGCCGCACCGCCGGACCTTCCTGAAGCCGTTCCATCGCGAGCAGACGCCGGAGTTCTGCTCGTCGTGTCACAAGGTCCACCTCGACGTGCCGGTCAATTCGTACCGCTGGTTCCGCGGCTTCAACGACTACGACAACTGGCAGGCGTCGGGCATGTCGGGTGAGGGGGCGCGCTCGTTCTATTACCCGCCGGCGCCGATGAAGTGCGCCGACTGCCACATGCCGCGCGTCCCGTCGAACGATCCGGCGGCAAAGAACGGGATGGTCCGGTCGCACCGCTTCCCGGCGGCGAACACGGCGCTGCCGTTCGTGAATGGGGACGCAGAGCAGCTGCGGATCACCCAGAAGTTCCTGCAGGACAACGTCGTCTCGGTCGACGTGTTCGGCTTCGTCCGCGGCGAAGAGGGCGCGGCGCCCGAAAAGAAAGCCGTCGCCACCGTCGACCAGGATCTCGCCAGCACGTTCGCCGTCGGTGAGGAGTCGATGAATTTCGGGGCGCGGCAGGCCTTCATCAGCAAGCCTGCTGAAGTCGTGGCGCCGCTCGGCAAAGTTGACGCGGTCGTCCGCGCCGGCGAATCGATCCGCCTCGAGGTCGTCGTCCGTACCCGCAAGATCGGCCATTTCTTCCCGGGCGGGACCGTCGATGCCTTCGACGTCTGGGTCGAGCTCGAGGCAGTCGACGAGCAGGGACGGACCGTCTTCCACAGCGGCGCCGTCGAGAAGGGTGGGAAGGGGCCGGTCGAGTCTGGAGCGCATTTCTACCGCAGCCTGCAGCTCGACGAGCACGGCAACGTGATCAACAAGCGCAACGCCTGGTCGTCCCGCTCGGTCGCGTACGTCCGCCTGATCCCGCCCGGTGCGGCCGACACGATCCATTACCGGATGCGGATCCCCGATGATGCGAAGGGCACGATCACGCTCAAAGCGAAGGTGAACTATCGCAAGTTCGCCTGGTTCAATACGCAGTGGGCCTATGCCGGCGTCCGAGATCCGAACGTGAAAGGCGCGTCGATTACGCCGTCGCACGACGATCACCCGTTCGTCTTCACCGGCGACACCTCGAAGGTCTCCGGCGGCATGAAGCACATCCCGGACATCCCGATCACCGTCATGGCTCACGTCGAGACAACGCTGCGGGTCGTCCCGAAGGGAACGCCGGTCCCGGCATCCGCGACGTTCCTCGACAAGTCGGTGCGGGAGCGGTGGAACGACTACGGCATCGGGTTGCTGTTGCAGGGAGACCTCAAGGCAGCCGAAGCGGTCTTCCTGAAGGTGACGGAGATGGAGCCGGGCTACGCGGACGGCTGGGTCAACGTCGCCCGCGCGCGCATCCAGGAAGGCAACATGACCGGCGCGGAGGAAATGCTGGGCAAGGCGCTCACGATCGATGCTGGCCTGGCCAAGACTCACTTCTTCCTCGGAACGGCGCTCAAGAGCCTGGGCCGCTACGACGAGTCGCTGACCCACCTGCGCACCGCGTCCGACAAATACCCGCGCGACCGCGTCGTCCTCAATCAGCTCGGGCGGGTGTTGTTCCTCAAGCGGCAGTACGAGCCGGCGGTCGAGGCGCTGAACCGCGTGCTGGCCATCGATCCCGAGGATCTGCAGGCGCATTACAACCTGATGCTGTCGTATCGGGGTCTCGGCAAGACCGAGCTCGCCGATCGCGAGGAGGCGCTCTACCGGCGCTTCAAGGCCGACGAATCGTCACAGGCGATCACCGGGCCGTACCGGCAGTTGCATCCAGACGACAACAACGAGCGCCAGTCGATTCACGAGCACGTGACGGTACGAGCGGCCGAGCGTTGCTAAAGACCCGGCGCCTACAGGCGGAAGCCACGAGACCGGTCGAGGTTGCCGAGCGATCTCAGTGAGGCGCTGCAGGTTTTGCGACCGGTGGCTTCGCGTCCGTCTCGTGGCTTCCGCCGTTAGGCGGAAGGCGAGCGCTGGCCGCGCTGAGTGGTCTGCGGTGGCGCACTGGTGACAACGGCACAGAACAGAGCGCCGCCGGATCGCTTCCCACCTTCACCGACGTCACCCAGAAGGCCGGCATCCACTTCCGTCACGACAGCGGCGCCTTCGGGAAGAAGTACCTGCCGGAGACGATGGGCGCGGGGGGCGCGTTCTTCGACGCCGACGGCGACGGCGCGCAGGACCTCCTGTTCGTCAACTCGATGTCCTGGCCGGGCCGGCCGGCGAAGAAGTCGCTGCCCGCGCTCTACAGGAACAATCGCGACGGCACCTTCACCGACGTCACCGCCTCGTCTGGATCTCGGCGTGCAGACCTACGGCATGGGCGTGGCCGCGGGCGACTTCGACAACGATGGCAAGACCGACGTCTACATCACGTCGCTCGGCCGCAACCGCCTGTTCCGCAACCTCGGCGGCTTTCGCTTCGCGGACGTGACCGACGCGGCCGGTGTCGGCAGCGACGGGCTTCTCGACGAGCGCGGTCTGGTTCGACTACGACCGCGACGGCCGTCTCGACCTCTTCGTCGCGCACTACGTCGACTGGGCGATCGAAAAGGATCTGCTACTGCACGCTCGACGGCAAGACCAAGTCGTATTGCACGCCGGAGTCGTACAAGGGACAGAGTCCCGCGCTCTTCACGGAATCTCGGCAACGGAAAGTTCGAGGACACGACGAAGAAAGCCGGCGTCTTCGATCCGGCCGCCAAGGCGCTCGGGATCGCGCTGCTCGATCACAACGGCGACGGCTGGCTCGATCTGTTCGTGGCCAACGACACGCAGCCGAACCGCCTCTACGAGAACAAGCAGAACGGCACGTTCACCGACATCGGCGTCGCGGCCGGCGTGGCGTTCAACGAGGCCGGCGTCGCACGGGCCGGCATGGGCGTGGATGCGGCCGACTACGACGGCTCCGGCCGCCCGAGCCTGGTCATCGGCAACTTCTCGAACGAGATGATGGCGCTCTACCAGAACGAGGGACAAGGGGCTCTTCATCGACGAGGCGCCCACCTCCACGATCGGCAAGACGTCGCTGCTCACTTTGACCTTCGCCTGTTTCTTCTTCGACTACGACCTCGACGGCCGGCTCGATATCTTTGCCGCCAACGGCCACGTCGCCGACGACATCAATCGCGTGCAGCCGCGCGTCACCTACGCGCAGGCACCGCACCTCTTTCACAACCTCGGCAACCGGCGCTTCGAGGTGGTCACCGCGTCCTCCGGAGCCGCGCTGCAGCAGCCGTCCGTCGCGCGCGGCGCCGCGTACGGCGACTACGACGGCGACGGCGATCTCGATCTGTTCGTCACGACCAACAACGGGCCGGCGCGGTTGCTTCGCAACGACGGCGGCGAGCGCGGCTCCCGGCTGCGGGCCCGGTTCGTCGGAACGAAGTCGAATCGCGATGCCATCGGCACCTTCGCCCGCGTGACCACGCCGTCGGCCACGTCGCCCTGGCAGATGGTGAAGACCGGATCGAGCTACCTGTCGCAGAGCGAACTGCCGCTCACCTTCGGTCTGGGCGCCGCCGACAAGGTGACGAAGATCGAGGTGAAGTGGCCGGACGGCAGGAGCGAGACGCTGCCGGGCGTCGAGGCGAACGTCGCGCTGACGATCGAGGAGGGCAAGGGGATCGTCGCGAAGACTCCGCTGGGTGCGCCGCGGTCCACGCCGACCGGCTCACGATGACGCCCGGAGGCAAGGCGTTCACCCTCCTTCTGGGCGCCGCCACTACGACCGCCGCCCTCGTGCTCCTGGCACAGACGCCTGCTCCACCCCGCCCCGTTCAGCCGTCGGCAGCTGTCACCGCGCGAGAAAACGCGTATCGCGCCAACAACATCGGCGTCGCCAGGCTCGAGCAGTACGACTTCCCTGCCGCAACGGCAGCCTTCCGCCGCGCGCTGGAGATTGACGCGGGCCTGACCATCGCCCGGCTGAATCTCGGCATTGCGCTGTTCTACGGCGGCGACCAGGAGGGCGCACGCAAGGAGCTCGAGAGCGTGCGCAGCTCGCTGCCCGACCGGCCGCAGGTGGAGTACGTCCTCGGTCTGATCGCCCGCAGCGCCGACCGCACGGACGACGCGATCGAGGCGTTTACGCGAGTGCGGAAGCTCGACCCGGCGGATGCGGGCGCGGCGATCAATCTGGGCCAGCTCCTCGTCCAGACGCGGCGGTTCGATGAAGCCATCAAGCTGCTGCGGCCGGCGGTTGAAGCCGAACCCTTCAACGCCACGGCCGCGTATGGCCTCGCCACGGCGCTGGTCCGGAGCGGGGCAACTGACGAGGGGCGCGCGGCGATGGACACGTTCCAGAAGCTTCGTGAGAGCGGCTACGCCGTGACGTTCTCGCAGGCCTACCTGGAACAGGGACGCTACGCGGAAGCGGTCGCCTCCACCGGGGCCGAGCCCGGCCTCGTGTCCGAAGCCGTGCCGGATGTGACGTTCGCCGATGGCGGCCCGGTGCCCGCGCAGCCAGGAGCCGCCGGGTCAGGCGGAGTGTCGCTGGCCGATCTCGATGGCGACGGCGATCTGGATCTGATCGATGCGGGTGCGAATGGTCTCCGCCTCTATCGGAACGACGCCGGTCGCTTCAGCCCGCTGCAGCTCGATCCGTCAGTCGGGGGCGCGGCGGAGGGAGCCGCCGCCGGAGATGCCGACAACGACGGCGACGCCGACCTGCTCGTGCTGCGATCGTCGGGGATCGCGCTGCTGCGGCAGGAACCGAAGCAGGTCTTCGTCGACGCGACCGCGGCGGCGGGGCTCGGCAGCGTCGCCGGAGCGGCACGCACCGCAGCGTGGCTCGACGCCGACCACGATGGCGATCTCGATCTCCTGGCAGGCGGACCGTCCACCGCCACCCGGCTGTTCCGGAACAACGGCAAGGCGGCGTTCGAGGACGTGACGGCCACGGCGCTCCCGGGCGTCCCGGCGATTACGGCCGTCGTGCCGACCGACTACGACAACCGCCGCGACATCGACCTGCTGTTGCTCCGATCCTCCGGCCCGCCGGCGCTCTATCGCAACATGCGCGACGGCACGTTCAAGGATGTCGCGCGCGACGTCGGCCTCGTCTTCGATGGTGATGCCTCGGTGACGGCCGCCGGCGACGTCAACAAGGACGGGTTCGTCGATTTCTTCTTCGGCCGCGGCGGCGCGCCCGGCCAGCTGGCCCTGAGCGACGGTCGCGGCCGCTACGCGGTCACCGCCGCCGATCCGCTGACATCCCAGGCCTCTGCCGCGCAGTTGGTGGACTACGACAACGACGGCCTGCTCGATCTGCTCGTGGCCACACCGGGCGGACTTCGCGTGTTCAGGAATCTTGGCAGCCGCTGGACGGACGTCAGCGCGAAAGCCGGCGGCCTCGGCAGCGCGCCGGCGCCGGTGCTCGCCGTCGCCACCGGCGACGTCGATGGCGATGGCGACACCGATGCGATCGTGCGCACGCAGGCGGGCGTCCGCTTCCTGAGAAACCAGGGGGGCAACCGCAACCGCTCAGTGCGGGCGCAGCTCACTGCCCGCGTCAGCAACCGGAGCGCGCTCGGCGCGAAGATCGAAATGCGCGCGGGCAGCCTGCGTCAGCGCCTGGAAACCTACTCGGCCACACCTGCTCCCGCTCAGGCGGACATTTCCTTCGGACTCGGAGATCGCGCCGGCGCGGATGTGATCCGCCTGCTGTGGCCCTCCGGGATCCTCCAGGCGGAAGCGGCGTCGATCGCGCCTGCGGTCACGCCGCTGACCGGGACCATCAAGATCGAGGAGCTGGATCGCAAACCGTCGTCGTGCCCGTTCCTCTTCTCGTGGAACGGCGCGCGTTTCGAGTTCCTCACCGATTTCCTCGGCGGCGGCGAAATGGGCTACTGGCTCGCGCCCGGCGTCCGCAATACGCCCGATCCCGACGAGTACGTGCGGATCCCTGGCAGCAAGCTCGCGGCGAGAGATGGACGGCTCGACCTGCGGGTGACCAACGAGCTCGAGGAAGCCGTGTTCCTCGATCGCGCCGAGCTCGTCTCGATCGTTCATCCACAAGGCACCGAGGTCTATCCGAACGAAGGATTGAAGCCAGTGCCCGAGCCGCTGCGCGTGTTCTTGATCCGCAGCAATCAGCCGCTCCTCGACGCCCGCGACGAGCACGGACATGACGTACGCGATCGGCTGGCGCACATGGATCGCCGGTCTCCGGACGACTTCACGCTGGAGCCGCTGCGCGGGTACGCCGCCGAGCACTCGCTGACGCTGACCCTGCCGCCCGCGCCCCCGACCGGACGGACGGTGCTGCTCATGACGGGGTGGACCGACTACGCCTTCTCGGCTGACAACGTCGCCGCGCACCAGCGCGATTTGCGCATGGTCCCGCCGATGCTGCAGGTGCCCGACGGCGCCGGCGGCTGGCGCACCGTCGTCGAGGACATCGGCTTCCCGGTGGGACGCCCGCAGACCGTCCCGGTCGACCTGACGAGCATCCTCCCCCGGGACGCAACCGTGGTTCGCATCGTGACCACGATGCGCGTGTACTGGGATCGCATTGCCGTAGGCATCACCGACGAGACCGTGAAACCGACGATGACAAGGCTCGAGCCGGCCTCGGCGGATCTGCGCTGGCGCGGGTTCTCCGCCGAGCGCACGCCGGATGGCCGCGAGCCTTTCGGCTACGACTACGACGAGGTCAGCGCGCACTCGCCATGGAAGGTCATGCCGGGCCGTTACACGCGTTTCGGCGACGTGCGGGAGCTGCTTCGCAAGACGGACGATTTCTTCGTCGTGTCACGGCCTGGCGACGAGATCGCGCTGACCTTCGATGCCGCGGCGCTGCCTCCGGTGCCACCGGGATCGACGCGAACGTTCCTGCTCTACGCCTCCGGCTACAGCAAGGAGATGGATCTCAATTCCTCGAGCCCCGACGAGCTCGCGCCGCTGCCGTTCGCGGCGATGAAGTCGTATCCCTATCCGCGCGGGCGCAGGGCCGCGTGCCGACCGCCGCCCGGCAGCGGTATATGGACGAGTTCCTCACTCGCATCGTGCCGAGGTCGCTGCCGCCGATTGAGCTGGTTGTCGGAGACAGGCGCTGAGCGTACGGCCGCACGGTCGGATGGCCAGAGGCCGACTGTCAGCATTATTGGTTTCGCGTGGGGCCCCACCCCCACGCGCTCGCCAGCGGCGGCTAGCAGCCCTTTGCCGCTTGGATCAGCATTCTGTGGGAACGGGGCGATTCGAGGTCGCCTGTCAGACCCGCCATTCCAAGCAGCCCGTTGCCGCTAACCACCGGCGCGAGCGCAGCGAGCGCTGGCAGCGAGTGGGGGTGGAGCCCCACAAACGAAAAAATGGTGACACCGAAACACCCGGTGGGAGCCCTGCGTATCGCGGGCATGCCTCGGCTGCGGCCATCCCCTTTCAGCGCCACATCGCTTCTCGCGCTTGCGTTGGCCTCGGGGGTTCTGCTGATCCCGTCGCTCGACGCCCGGCAGGCCGTGCCGGCCGGGATGTGCCGGGTCGACGGCAAAGCCACCAGCGGCGGCACGCCGCTGCCCGGCGTGTCGCTCACCTTCAAGGCCGGCGACACCGCTGCCGGGGCCACCTCCACCGAAGCCGACGGACGCTATCAGGTGGTCATCAAGCAGGGCATTTATCACCTCACCGTCACGTTCTCGGGATTCGCGCCGGTAGAGCGCGACCTTACTCTCGAAGGAACTGCGTGCGGGCAGACGATTGACTTCCAGCTGACCCTGCTGGCTCGAACCGCGCGAACCACGGCCGCCGGGCCGCGGCCGGGTCCAGCGGCCGGCGGACGCGGCGCGGCGGGCAGCCAGCCGTTCGAGGCGATTGCGGTTCAGCAGCAGGCGGCCGGGGCGCTGGTAACCGAAACCGCGACCGAGCGCGAGGCCGAAGAGACCGCCGCCCGACAGCTGCTGCCCCCGGGATTCTCCAACGAGTCGCCGAGCCAGGCCGTGACCTTCACCGGCAATGCCGCGAGCCTCGACCGCGGCATGCTGGGAGAGCGATTCGAGGCGATGGGTCGGGGTGAATTCAATCCGGCGACTGGAGAGGTCCCACCGGGCTTCGGAATTCCGGGTGGCCCGGGCGCCTTCGGAGGACAGGGAGGATTCGGTGGACGGGGCGGACCAGGAGGACCTGGAGGACCAGGCGGGCGTGGCGGTCCCGGAGGTCCGGGCGGTCCCGCCGGACGCGGCGGTCCGGAAGGTCCGGGCGGCCGTGGTGATTTCGCGATCGGGGGACGCGGCGGCCGCCAGAACGCCTACAACGCGACCGCCAACTACACCTTCGGCGGCTCGGTGCTCGATGCCGCCCCGTATCAGCTGCGCCCGGACTCGCGCGCGGGACGCGCGCCATACAACCGTCAGAATTTCGGCGGCACCGTCGGCGGCCCGCTGAAGATTCCGGGCATCTACGACGGCACCCGCAAGACGAACTTCACGGTGACCTACAACGGCAATCGCGGCGACGAGCTGTTCGATCAGTATGCGACGGTGCCGACGCTGGCGATGCGCGCCGGCAACTTCGCCACCGCCTCGACGCCGCTGATCGATCCGCGGACCGGACAGCCGCTCGCCGCCAACCAGATCCCGCTCGACGCGATGAATCCGGCAGCCCGCGCCCTGCTCCAATACATTCCGGCGCCGAACCTGCCCGGCATCACCCAGAACTATCACTACACGACCACCACGGATTCGCTGGGCGACACCTTCAGCGGCCGCATCACCCACAACTTCACCCCGGGCGCTGGCGGCCGGGCGGGCGGCGGGCGTGGCGGCTTTGGCGGCCGCGGCGCGCCGGGCGGACGTGGCGGACGCGCCCAGCAGGGGACCACGGTGCTGCTGAACGCGCAGGTTCAGTACCGGCGCAGCGATGCCGAGCGGGTCAACGTCTTCCCCACGCTCGGCGGCCACAACGAGAGCTCCAGCCTCGCGATTCCGATCGCGCTCAACATCGCCCACCGGCGGACGCTGCACAACATCTCCTTCAACCTCTCGCGGACCTCCTCATCAGCGATCAACCGGTACGCGAACGTCGTGGATGTCGCCGGCGACGCGGGAATCAACGGGGTCTCCACCGATCCGTTCGATTGGGGTGTGCCGGATCTGTCGTTCAGCAGCATGTCCAGCGCGCGCGATCTCGATCCGTCGCGGCGCACGGATCGACGGATGGCCGCGGCCTACACGTGGATGCGGCCGCTTGGCCGGCACACGTTGCGGCTCGGCGGCGACTACCGCTGGGACACCTCGAACAACCGGACCGATCCGAATGCGCGCGGTGGATTCGTCTTCACGGGGCTGTACACGGGTGGAGCCACGGCCAATGCGCGCGGCGACGGCCTGGATTTCGCCGACTTCCTGTTCGGGCTGCCACAGCAGGCCAGCCTCCAATACG
The DNA here is from genome assembly GCA_963836735.1 of uncultured Acidobacteriota bacterium. Taxonomy (GTDB): domain Bacteria; phylum Acidobacteriota; class Vicinamibacteria; order Vicinamibacterales; family 2-12-FULL-66-21; genus JACCXG01. Next base: position 90,227 of record CAWIKP010000020.1, read on the forward strand.
GCCCCGGCAACGTGAAGTTGCACGGCCGCTCGATGAGCCTGTTCGTCCAGGACGACTGGCGCAAGAGCAACACGCTGACGTTCAATCTCGGGGTTCGGTACGAGCTGCTGTGGCCCTTTACCGAAGACCACGGCCAGATGGTGAATCTCGACGCGACTCCCGACTTCTCCGCGGTCGCCCCGGTTGTCTCCGGCGGAACCGGTCCGTACACCGGAAGCTTCCCGAGCGCGCTGCTTGCCGCCGACACCAACAACATCGCGCCTCGCGTAGGCTTCGCGTGGCGATTCAAGCCGGCGACGATTCTCCGGGGAGGCTACGGCCTGTCGTTCAATGCCGGCGCCTACTCCAACATTGCGCGACAGATGGTCGGGCAGCCGCCGTTTGCGGTTACCAGTACGGCGACCGGTAATCGCACGGAGATCCTCAGCCTCACCGATCCGCTCGCAACCGCCCCGGCCGACGAGACCACGAACAATTACGGGGTGCAGCGCGACTACGCGCTCGGCACGGTCCAGACGCTCAACGCCGACCTCTCGCGCGATCTGAGGCAGGTCTGGAACGTCGGCGCCGGCTACACCTATACCCGCGGTTCGAGCCTCGACATCCTGCGCGCGCCAAATCGCGACCCGGACGGCCTGCGCATCGAGGGAGTACAGCCATTCATCTGGCAGTCCTCGGAAGGGTCGTCGGTTCTCCACGCCGGGACGTTCCGCGTCCGCAGGCGGCCAGTCAAGGGGATCGGCGGCGGTGTGACCTACACGCTCGCCCGCTCGCGTGACAATGCTTCTTCGATCGGTGGCGGCGCGTCGGTCGTCGCACAGGACGATCGCAATCTCGCCGCCGAATGGGGGCTCTCCAGCTTCGACCGCCGCCACCAGCTGAATGGCGACATCAGCGTCGAGCTGCCGTTCGGCGAGAACCGGCCGTGGCTGAACAACGGCGGCATCTGGGCCGCGCTGTTCGCGAACTGGCGCGCCAGCACCACGTTCACCTGGCAGTCGGGCACTCCGCTCACCCCACGCGTCACCGGCGCGGCCACCGACATCGCCCAGGGCACCAACGGCACGCTCCGCGCCAACTACGACGGCACCGCCGTTCAAGTGCACGACCCGGCCATCGATCTGTTCTTCAACACCGCCGCGTTCAGCATTCCCGCGGTCGGCACCTTCGGCACCGCCAGCCGCAACATGATCATCGGCCCCGGCAGCCGCCAGTTGAACGCACAGTTCTCCCGCGACGTGCGCATGGGCCGCACCCGCGACGCTGACGATGCAGTTGAACGCGAACAACCTGCTGAACATGGTCAACTACCAGGCGATCGACACGATCGTGAACTCGCCCACGTTCGGACAGGTCCTGTCGGTCACGGCCGATGCGGTCGATGCAGCTCATTTTCAGGTACCGGTTTTAGGACTTCGGAGACACTCGCCTCGTCAACTCCCAACGCATCCAACGCTCCAACGATCCCAAGGCGAGACCTCGCTCGGAGCACGGCGTGACAGACGCGCCGACACGCGAGGTGCACCGAGCTTTGGCGGAGCCGCGGCGTAGCTCGAGACGATTCGCGTTGGGAGGCGTTGGAGTTGGAGCGTTGGGAGTTGTCGTTGCGGTCGCGCCTCATCGCCACCCCCATCGCCCAGCAGCGCCCCGTCTTCCGAACCACCCGAGAACTGGTCTCCGTCGACGTCGTCGTCCGTGATCGCGACGGCAACATCGTCCGCGGGCTGACGCCGGCGGACTTCGAGCTGCGGGAAGACGGTCAGGCGCAGCAGCTCGAGACGTTCACGTTCCAGGAGATCTCCGAGCGGCCCGCCGCGGTGGCCGCGGGGGCGACCGAACTGCTCGGCGGCGTCGAGGCGAAGATGGCGGCCGGCGCGGACCGCGGACGGCGGACCGACGCGCCGCCCGATGACCTCCGAGGCGCTGGCCGGCCGGCGGCTCATCGTGCTGTTGTTCGACGTCAGCTCGATGCAGCCCGACGACGTTCAGCGCGCCGTGGACTCGGCGCGGAAGTACGTGAACGAGCAGATGCACGCCGCCGACCTCGTGGCGGTGGCGACCGTGGCCTCTTCGCTCGACGTGTTGACCGATTTCAGCGGCGAGCGCGAGCGCGTGGACGCCGCGCTCGGCCGGCTCGCCTCCACCGAAGGCACCGCCGCCACCGCGGCGGCCGCGAGCACGACGGCCACCGACGAAGCGGCTGCCGCAGCGGAAGAAGCGATCACGACCGAGGTCAGCGACCTCGACATGTTCAACAACGACGTCCGGCTGCGCGCCTTGCGGACGCTCGCCGAGACGCTCTCCGCCATCGAACAGAAGAAGGCGATCGTCTACTTCAGCGCCGGGATGCAGCGCAGCGGACAGGACAACCTCGTCGAGCTGCGCGCGGCGGTGAACGCGTCGGTGCGCGCACACGTCGCGATCTATCCGATCGACGTCCGGGGTCTGCAGGCGGTAGTGCCGGGAGGCGACGCGCGCCAGGCGAGCGGGCGCGGCCAGGACATGTTCTCGGGACGCGGCATGGCGCAGCAGATGTCGCAACTGGCTTCATCCCAGGACACGCTGACCTCGCTCGCCGGCGAGACCGGCGGGCGCGCCTTCACCGACAGCAACGACTTCGGCGAGGCCTTCACGCGCGTGCAGCGCGACATGTCGGCCTACTACCTGCTCGGCTACAGCAGCACCAACCCGGCGAAGGATGGCCGCTTCCGGCGCGTCCAGGTGCGCGTCAAGCGCGACGGCCTGCGGGTCGAGGCGCGGCCCGGCTACTATGCGGCCCGCGATTTCGCGCACACCAACCGGGGCGATCGCGAGACCCAGCTCGAAGAGCAGCTCTGGTCGGAGGTTTCGGCCACGGATGTTCCGGTGCTCGTCACGGGCGGGTTCTTCCGGCTGGCAGCCGATCGCTATTACGTGCCGATCACGGTCGCAATCCCCGGCTCCGCGGTGACCGTGCCTGCCGGCAAGGACAAGGCCACGCTCGACGTCCTCGGCGTGGTCCGCGACGAGCAGGGCCGTCCTGTCGGCCGCATCAGGCAGACCATGGATCTTGCGGCAGGGGCTGGCGCGGCGCTCGAGAACAAGCAGGTGCTGTATCAGTCGGGCGTGACGCTGCCGCCAGGCCGATTCGCGCTCAAGGTCGTCGTTCGCGAGAACGTCAACGGCGCCGTGGGGTCGTTCGAGACCGGTGTGACGGTCCCCGAGCTCAAACAGGCGCCGGTCAAGGTCAGCTCGGTAATCCTGAGCACCCAGCTGCAGGCCGTGGCGGCCCGCGGCCGCACCGACAATCCGCTGGTGCGCGACGGCATGCAGATCGTGCCGAACGTGACCCACGTCGTCGGCCGCGATCAGAAGCTGTTCTTCTATTTCGAGGTCTACGAGCCGGCGGTCGCCGAATCGATGCCCGACGTGCGCGCGAGCCTCGCGTTCTATCGAGGGAAGATCAAGGTGCTCGAAACCCCGGTCGTCGAGCGCGCGGCGCTCGACGCGCCGGATCGGAAGGCCGCGCTGTTCCGGCTGGAGGTCCCGGCCGACGCGTTCAAGCCGGGCCTCTACACCTGCCAGGTCAATGTGATTGATGCAGCGGCGGGAAAATTCGCGTTTCCGAGGCTGGCTATTTTGGTGAGGTAGTTCTCAGTCTCGGTCAAATCCCAAGCTCCAAGTTCCAAGCTCCAAAGAAGTTTCAACTTCCAAAATCTCGAGGGAAGCCCTTCGGATGAGGTGCTGCAAGAGTCAGAACTTCCTTTGGAAGTTGGAAATTGGAACTTCCTTTGGAGCTTGGAACTTGGATTCTGGGATTTGTCTCATTCCCTGCTCAGAGACACATTGAGCGACGTCGTGTCCCCCCGGCGGACTCTGACTTCCGCGTTGTAGACCCGATAGCCATCTTTCCTCACGGTGACCCGGTGCATGCCGTCGGCGAGCTGCAACGTGAGGCTGCCGGCCTCCGGCGACTGCCAGGCCTCGCCGTCGACGATCACCTCTGCGTCGACGGGCTGGACGCGCATGGACAGGGAGCCGTATTCGCCGGACTCGGCGCCGCGCCGCGGTGAAGGCACCGGATCGCCAGGTCGATGCTGAACCTCTGGCGGCGGGTAATCGTCGCGCGACACGCGTGGGGACGTCCGCGCGGGTGGCGGGACGGGTCGCGGGTCGTCCGGCTGGCCGGCGGCGAGCGGCTGCATGACGTGTTCGATACGCAGCGTCGCGCCGGGCCGGAACAGCACGTTCTGCCGGAATGTCTGGTACCCCTTCAGATAAACCGTCAGATCGTGTTCTCCGGGCGCCACGTTCAGGCGCTGTGCCCAGCCGTCGAAGTCATCCACCGCTCCGACGAAATGGCCGTCGATGAACACCTCGGCATGCCGGGGCTGAACCTGGATCCGCGCCGAGCCGCCGTAGTCCCAGTAGTAGGCAGGAGACGGATAGGGGTAAGCAAAGGGGTACGGATACGGATAAGCGTACGGATAACCGTAGTAGGGATACCCGAACGCGCCGTACCAGCCGAGCGAGCCGTACCAGCCGAAGCCCACTGACAGCCCGAACGCCGGCCCGTAATAGTACGGCCGGTAGGAGCCGTAGTAGGGCCTGTAATAACCGTAATAGTAGGGTCGCGCGTTCACATACCCGCCATGATTGACCGGTGGACGCGGGACGGCCCGGTGCTGCGCAGACAGGTCCGCCGGCGCGACTGCAGGTGCAGCGATTGCGGCGAGCAGAATGAGGGACCGTGTTGTTGACTTCACCTGAACCTCCCCTACGAAACGAACATCAGCTCAGGAGCAATGACAGTGCCACGGATCGAGGCCGGAGTTTCGCGCGTGGGCCGGGCGCGGACCGTCCGATCCGGTGAACATCCGTGATCTCCGATGGACAGTTCACACTGCACGGTTTCTCACGAGACCGAAGATGCGCTCATAGAATAAGCCCATCGTGTCGTCCAGTCGCAGCGAGACCGCTGCAACAGCTGTAACAAAAGGGCCGCGGCCCATCGTGGCGCTGCGGACGCTGGTCGCGCTGGTCCTCATCGGATTCATCACCCACAGCACCAACGCCGGCTCGGGCGACGAGCCCCACTACCTGGCGATCGCGCACTCGATCGCATTCGATCGCGATCTGGATCTCGCGAACAACTACGGTCCGAGCGAACCATTGATCGCCGGCGGCGGCTTGACCCCGGAAAATCATGTTCAGTCGGGCGCAGGGGGCGTTGGCCGTCCCGTACACGACGTCGGCCTGCCACTTCTGTTTGCACCGGTCGCCCGGGTTTTGAGGCCCCTTGCGGCGTGGCTGTCGGTAACCGTGCCGGAACCACTGATGCGGCGGGCCAAGCTCACCCCCACGGTGCTCTATCGTCACTTGATCAGCCTCGTCATGATTGCGGTCGCCTGCTGGATGGCGGGCGTGCTGTTCGAGACCTGCCTCGAGCTGGGCGCATCGACGAGGACTGCGTTCGCCACGACGTTGATCACAGTCCTGTCGCCGCCGCTGCTCGTCCACTCGACGCTGTTCTTCACCGAGCTGCCGTCGGCCGCGGTCGCGCTGTTCGTCTTCCGGCGCACGCACACAGCCCTGCCTGCATCTCCGCGCGGCTGGCTGCTCGTGGGCGTCGCGATCGGACTGCTGGTGCTGCTGCACGTGCGCAACGCGGGCCTCGCGATCGCGCTGGCGGTGCTCGCGTTTCGTGCGGCCGGCAGTCGAGCAGGCTGGCACCCGGCGGTGGCGTCACTTGCCGGCGCTGCGGTGCTGCTGCTCGTGCGCACCGGCATCAACCATCTGTTCTGGGGCACGTGGGTGACGACGCCGCACGCAGCGCTCGGCCGGGCGGCCGGAGTCGCCGCCACGGCGCGTGAGGCAGCGATCCGGTTTACCGGGATCACGATCGACCAGGAGTTCGGCCTGTTGCCGTACGCGCCGATCCTGCTCCTGGTCCCGATCGGGCTCGCCACGATGCGCGACCGTCGGGTGGCGGCCGCCATCGTCTTTGCCTGCGCGTGCTACATCGCGCCGATCCTGTGGCCGGTGACCAACGTCCACGGCTGGACCGGCGGCTGGAGTCCCGCCGCTCGCTTCATGGTCCCCATTGTCCCGCTGCTCGCGCTGGCGCTGCCTTCCGCATTCCGCTGGACCCCGCGGCTCCTGATCGCCGTCCTCGTCGTGCTGCAAATCGGCATCGACGCTTACATGTGGCAGAACCCGAAGAATCTGTGGAACGACGGGGACGGCGTGGCCGCGGTGTGCAGTCGCGGAGGGATGACGGTGTGCAGATGGCTCCCAAGCGTGACGACCTGGAATCGCAGTCGCTGAACGCCCAGCCCCCAGTCCCCACCTTCGCGCTTCGCGCTACGGCGGGCAAGCCGAGTCCTGCGTCAAATCGCGTCGGACGGCGACGTGAACGTGAAGGCAGCCAGCTTGAGCGGAGGCACCATTGACGGCGATCGTCGCTCCGGACGGCCGATGGCCTCGACGTTCCACGGCGCCAGCATCGCCAGCACGCTCTGATTGAAGCGGAGGTTCCGCACCGGGTACCGGACCTCACCGTTCTCGATCCACCAGAGGCCATCGCGCGTGAGCCCGGTCAGGACGATCGTGCGGGGATCGACCAGGCGCACGTACCAGAAGCGCGAGATCAGCAGGCCGCGCTTCATGGTCTTGATCATGTCGTCGACAGCAACCGGCGGATCCGTGCTCTCCATGATGTAGTTCACCGGTCCCGGGGTGGGATCGCGCTGACGCTCCCGCCCCCAGAAGCGCGAGGACCGAGATTCTCGAGCACACCCCGCCCGATGAGCGACAGCCGCGACGCGGGAACGCCTTCTTCGGTGCTCGGCGCCGCCGGGAGGTCCGCGTGCTTCGGATCGCTGTACAGGTTGATGCGCTGGTTGAACAGGGTCTCGCCGACGCGCGTCTTTCCGTCCTTGGCCGAGAATGCACTGCGTCCTTCGTCGGCGGTCCTGGCATCGAAGCTGCCGGCCAGGAAGCCCACCAAATCGGACACTGCCTGCGGCTCGAGCACGACGGGATAGACGCCCGGCTCGATGCTCTTGGGTTGCTGCGATCGCACCGCCTTGGTCACCGCCTGCCCGGCGATTCGCTGTACGTCCAGGCGCGCGAGATCGAAGTGGTCTCCCGCGAAATATCCCGAGCCCGTGCCATCCGCGCTGCGCGCGGTGAGGCTGAATCTGGCTTCGCTGGATCTGAAGAACCGGCGGTTGCCGTTGGCCGTCGCCGCGGCAACCGCCGACGCGCGTGCGACGTGGAAACCGGCGCCGGTCACCTTCGCGGTGCGGCAGGCCGTGAGCGCGGCTTCGAGCGCCGAGGCGCGGGCGGCGGGATCGACGTCAGCGGTCGCCGCGGCGAAGCCGCCGGCGTCACCATAGTCGAGTGGTCCCAGCGTCGGCACGTACTCGCGGTGCACCGGCGAGAGGCGGGCGATTTGCACGGCCTCGTCGGCCATGCGCTTCAGCGCGCCGGCGTCGGCGTCGTTGCCCGCCGCCGAGCCGCGACGCCGCTCGACCCAGACCGTTGCCGTGATGTCGAGGTCCTCGGCTCGACCGCTGGTCGTGATCCGGTTATCGGCAAAGCGCGCATGCGACTCGATCGAGCCGCTCACCGAGACCGAGGCATCTTCAGCGCCGGCGGCCTTGGCCTGCGCGAGCACGATCTCGCAGAGACGGAGGGCGTCTTCGCGGGTGAGCATCAGCTGGCCGTGTTCAGGACCGTGACCCGGCGGAAGCGTGCCGGTGGACACCCGTGGCTCACCGCGTTGGTCTGTCCGGGCTCGCCCTTGCCATCCGCGGAGGTGCCCCACAGGCGGTAGCTGGCTTTCCCGCCGACGCCATCGCACGCCGCCCAGAAGTCCGGCGTCCGCGACTGGTAGGCGGTATCCCGCACCATCGCGCCCAGCTTGCCGTTGATGATCTCGCGGATGACGGCTCCCCCGAACTGGAAGTTGTAACGCTGCTGATCGATCGACGAGCTGCCCCGGCCGATCACGAACAATCCGCGCTTGATGCCGCTGAAGAGATCGTCGAGCGTGACGTCGGACGAGGCCGGCTCGAGCGACACATTCGGCATCCGCGGAAACGGCACGCTCGCCCAGTTGTCCGCGTGCAGGCATCCGTGCGACCGCTGCTGCCCGACGAGCGGCGCGATCTCGCGGGTCGTCTGCCAATCGACGAACATCCCCTCGCGCACCAGGTGCCATCGGTCGGCCTTCACACCCTCGTCGTCGAATCCGGTCGTGGCGAGACCGCCGGGCTGCGTGCGATCGCCGACCAGGTTGACGATGCGGGCGCCGAAGCGGAGCGTCCCGGCATCGGTCGGCTTGATGAAGCTCGTGCCCGCCATGTTCGCTTCCCAGCCCAGCGCGCGATCGAGCTCGGTGGAATGGCCGACCGATTCGTGAATGGCCAGGAACAGCTGCGACGGATCGACGACGATGTCGTAAGTCCCGGGGGAGACCGGCTTCGCCTTCAGCTTCTCGACCGCTTCATGGCCGGCCTTCTCGGCATCGGCCAGCCATGGATAGTCGTCGACGTACTCATAGCCGACCAGCTGGGCGCGATCGACGACCGGCCTCGTCTGAAAGTCGCCGGAGGCGCGATCGGCGGCGGTCGTCGTGAACTGCGGATACGTTCGGACGAGTCGCTGCGTAATCCGCGAACCGTCGCTCGAGGCGAAGAACTTCTGCTCGTCGACGAAGAGCACCTGCGAGTTGACGAAGCTCACCCCGGGCACGGCCAGCGCGGCCTCGTTGAGCTTCATCAGGAACGCCGTCTTGACGTCCAGCGGGACCTCGAAGGGATCGCGCTTGAATGCACTGGCCCAGGTGGCAACGACCTTGTCGGCGTCGGCCAGGACGACCTTGCGGGTGGCGAGCCGGGCGTTCGCGCGCGCGATCGCGACCGCCTGGTCCGCGGCGCCGCGAGCCGCGCCGGGTTCGACCCGGTTGGTGGCGGCGAAGCCCCAGGCACCGTTCACGAGGACGCGAAGACCGAGGCCGTAGCTCGCCGATCGGGAGACGTTCTGGACCTGCCGCTCACGCGTGGCGATCGACTCCCGGCGGTAGCGGTTGATGCGGATGTCCGCGTAAGCAGCACCGAGGGCGGCGGCGCGGGCGAGCGCCGCGTCGGCGGCCTCGGCGCGCAGGGCGTCAATCGAGGAGCCCTGCTGAAACATCTCCGCCCATGCAGGAACCGCGGCGCCGGCCAGCAGAGCGCTTCCCCCGGCGAGGAAGCCGCGTCGAGACAACGGCGGCACTGGCATGAGTCCGCGATTATACGGATAAACGGTTCGCTCGACGTTGGCGTCCCTGTTGGCTCGAGAATGGCTCACGTCGCGTCGCGCATCAGTTCCGCCTCCGGATCGTCGTTTGCTTCGAAACCAGTAGAACGAAAAGGAGGCCACAACTGATGACCATCGAGAATGCGATCTCTGTCCTCAACAATTTGGTCGAGACGTGCAAGGACGGCGAGAAGGGCTTCAAGACGGCTGCCGAAGGGCTCACTGCTCCAGACATAAAGAACAGGTTTCTGCAGTACTCACGCGAGCGTGCGCAGATGACCAGCGAGCTGCAGGCCGAGGTGCGCCGTCTCGGCGGCGACCCCGAGCGCAGCGGCAGCATGGCCGGCGCGCTGCATCGCGGCTGGCTCGACATCAAGTCGATCGTCACCGGCAAGGACGATCACGCGATCCTCGCCGAGGCCGAGCGCGGTGAAGACGTCGCGAAGAACGCCTACGAGAGCGCGTTGCAGGAGCCGTTGCCGGCGTCGGCCGAGATGCTGGTGCAGCAGCAGGCGACGAAGGTCCGCCGGGCGCACGATGATGTGCGCAATCTGCGCGACCGCGAGAAGGTAACCAGGTAACCTCGTTCGCTGAAATCCCGGGACGGGCCTCGAATTCACGTGTGAGGCCCGTCCTTTTCGTCGTTGCCGCGCGGCATTTCCGCCGGCAGGAGCGATGACCAGCGCGCGTCACGCGTGCCGCGTCGAGGTTTACAACGCCCGCCGCGCTTCCGCAACTTCCGGCAAACCGGGATCGGCGTCTTTCCACAACTCGAGAAAACGGCGGGGTACTCCTGGCGGGCAGCGTCTTTCTGGCCTGCCTTCGTCAGGAGTCGTGCGAGCTCGAGGACGTATCGAGGCTCGAACGCCCCGACCCATTTTTGCCCGGGCGCGACGGCCAGGAGCCCTCGATAGATACCGATGGCGCCGGTAAAATCTCCGCGGGCGCCTGCGACCCGCGCGGCACCGTCACGGGTCAACGGGCCATTGAAAATGGCAGAGATGAGGATGGAGGAGGGATCGTGCAGGGGCCTCGAAGGCTGCCCCGCCGAGAATGCCGCCGCCGCGTGCGACAGATCTCCCCGAGCCAGGCTGATCTCCCCTTCGAGCGTGGAGTGCCAGCAGTTCTCCACTTCGTTGATCCGATTGTATGAAGTAGTTTGCGACCGTAGTGACGACAGCGCGTTCTCAACGTGGCCGAGCCTCGACTCGGCGATTCCGGTGAGCAGATCCGCTGCGACCAGGTTGACCCTGAGCAGCTCCGGCGGCATCGACCCGAACAGGGTGCGGGCGGTCTCGACGGCCAGCAGTGCCTGCGCGTATTCGCGCTGCTCGATCGCAATCGCCGCGGACAAGAGGTGGAAGATTCCGGCGTCCCGCTGATTCCCGGCGGATTCCGCCTCGGTTACTCCCGCAGCGATTGCCTGCCTGGCTTCCCGGTATCTGCCGACCCTGGAAAGAATGGTCGCCTTGATATCTGACTTGGAAGGATTGTCGGCGATCGCCTCGTCGAAACGTCCGGCCACGGCCAGCGCCCACGCCCGGCCGTTGTGCGGCCAGCTCGAATCGATCGCAATCGCCCGGGAATACGACTCGATGGCTTTGGGAGTGTCGCCCATCGCGAGATACGCGTCGGCCAGGCTGTCGAACGGACTCGCCTCGCGCGGCGCGATGGCCGCGTAGGCCTCGAATTCGCGCACGGCCTCCGCGAAGCGGCCGGCGGCGAGCAGCGCACCTCGAGAGCGGCGTGCACCTCGCTCGCGTGCTGGTAGCGATCGTGCCGATCCTGGGCGAGGCAGCGCTGGATCACCGCGTCGAGGCCGGCCGCTGCCGTCGGCGAGAGCCGCGCAGGCGGCGTATCGAGTATCGCCGCCCGCAGCTCGCCGCCGGTTTTTGCCGCGAACGGAAGATGTCCCGCGGCCAGCTCGAACAGGACAACGCCGAGGGCCCAGATGTCGGTGCATTCGTCCGCGACCCCGCCCCGCAGCAGCTCGGGCGCCATGTAGGCGAGCGTGCCGGCGATGGCCTCTTCGGCCGGGCGGGTTCCATCTGATTGAGGGTCTTGTCCGGCACGAGGTGGCACATTGCCGCGCGCGAGCCCGAAGTCGAGCACCTTTGCACGCCCGTCGGGGGTCACGACCACGTTCGCGCTTTTCAGATCGCGGTGAATCACTCCGTGGCGGTGCGCGTGGGCGAGCGCATCCGCGATTTGAATCCCGTACCGCACCGCTTTCGACAGCGGCACTCCGGCGGCCCCGATCAACTCGTCGAGCGGCCGGCCCTCGACGTACTCCATGACGATGTAGGCCTGACCTTCGAATGCGCCGACCTCGTGCACCGTGCAGATGTGCGGGTGATTGAGCTTCGATGCCTGGCGCGCTTCGTAATGGAGCGCCCCTTGCCCGTCGCGGCTGCCTCCGTGTACCACTTTCACCGCCACGATTCGCTCGAGTCGCGTGTCGTGGGCGGCATCAGACCTTCCCCATGCCGCCGACGCCGATCAGCCGCTGAATCTCATAATGAGCGACCACGCGACCGGTGAGCGTTTCGGTGGCAGGCTGCACGGCACGAGCGAGCCCGGCAACCGGCGATGCCTCGATGAAGCTGCCAGCCTCTTCGTGCGCACCGAGCAGGCGCTCCACCTCCACCCTGAGCGATTCGTCGAGTCCGCACTGTTCCGCAAGAAAGTCCGACCGATCCGCTGGAGCGCGTTCAAGCGCCGCGTGAAACAGCTCTTTGACGCGCGGCCATCGCTCGTGAGTCATGCTGCGGGCCCGCCGAGCACGGCGTAGAGCCAGGCCTTGGCAAGCGTCCAATCACGACCGACCGTTGCGGGTGAGATCTGAAGGACTTCGGCGGTCTCGTCGATGGTCAACCCACCAAAAAACCGCAGTTCGACGACCCGCGCGTGTTGCGGGTCGACGGCGGCGAGGCGTGTGAGCGCGATATCGAGCTCGAGCAGATCGACGTCGGTCCCGGGACTGACAACGACGGCGTCGTCGAGCGAAAGCGGCCGCTCACCGGAGCCCCGCTTCGAGGCGCCGTGCGCCCGCGCATGGTCGACCAGGATCCGGCGCATCAGCTGCGCCGCGATGCCGAAGAAGTGCGCGCGACTCTGCCACTGCACGTCGCGCTGATCGACCAGCCTCAGGAACGCCTCGTGAACCAGGGCGGTGGCCTGCAAGTGTGATCGGGCCGTTCGCGGCGAAGGTAGGCAGCCGCGAGGCGTCTCAGCTCACCATAAATCGCGGGCAGCAGCTCCTCGAGCGCATCCTGCCGCCCGACGCGCCACTGCTGAAGCAAACGGGTGACCTCCCCGCGGGGACTGTCCATGGTGTTCCGATCGGAAGGATACCCGTTTCAGGTCCAACGGCCTCCGAACAGTCGTGCGTCGGATCCGGCACCGCGACGGCCCTCTCCTCCATTAACGCGTAAAGCCGGTCAACTTTCACTCACCCGGCAGATCTGCCAGGCCCGGATGGATGCCGGCGCGCTTCGTGAGTGAGTCCGTCGGCGATTTGCGCGTGAGCAGGTGGAGGACACACGACGATGTCGAGACTCGTGGCTTTCGCCGCTCTCCTGACCATACCCGCCGGCCTGTCGGCGCAAGCCCCGGATGCGGCCGGCGTTCCCGCAATCACTGTCCGTGTGTATCAGAGCTCCGTGCCGGCCGGGGAATTCCGGGATGCGCGCCACCTCACGACGCAGATCCTCGGCGCGGCCGGAGTCGCGGTGCTGTGGCTCGACTGCCATCCGGGCAGTGGGGATCCGACGCCGGTCCCAGTCGATTGCGGTCGACCAGCTGGCCCGAACGAGCTGATCCTCAACGTTGTCCCGACCGTCCGCGGCTACGGATCCGGAAACGAACAGGCCCTGGGAACCGCCTTGATCGACCCCGTCGCCGGCGCCGGAACCGTTGCCACGGTCGACGCCGATCGCGTTGCGACTCTGGCCCGTGATGCCCTCACGAGCCGCGTCGATCTGCTGGCCCGGGCGATGGCTCACGAGATCGGACATCTGCTGTTGGGGACGACCCGGCACGCGCCGGCCGGTCTCATGCGGGCCGTGTTCTCGCGCGACGAGCTCCGCCGGCATGCGGCGCGAGACTGGCTGTTCTCGCAGGGTGAAGCGATGGCCATGCAGCACGCGCTCGTGCGCCGCGCGCATGGCAACGCAATCGCCAGTCGCTAATCCATAGTTCGGAGAGCCCCAACCCGAACCCCGAGCCCCCCGCGCCCAGCCCCGAGTCCGCAGTCTTCCGGCCCAACGGTTAGCGATTAGCGATGGGGTACCATCGCAACGCATGACCCAGACCCTGGCACCCGATCGTGAGGTGCGCGATCTCCCCGATCCTCCCAAAGACCTTTGGCGCATCGTGGGCCCCGGCATTGTCGCCGCCGGTGTCGGGTTGTCGTCGGGTGAGTTCATCCTGTGGCCGTTCATCGCCTCGCAGGTCGGGCTGGTGTTCCTCTGGGGCGCGCTGCTCGGGGTCGGGACGCAGTTTTTCCTGAACATGGAGATCGAGCGCTACACGCTCGCGACCGGCGAGACGGCGCTGACCGGGTTCAACCGGTTCTGGAAGCACTGGGGTCTGCTGCTCGCGGTCCTCGTCTATTTCGCCAACCTGTGGCCGGGCTGGATCATGAGCTCGGCGACGCTGACGACGTTCATGTTCGGCGGCGATGCGCGCTACATTGCCATCAGCGCGTTGATCGTGATCGGCGCCTCGCTCACGCTCGCGCCGGTCGTGTATGTCGCGCTCGAACGGCTGCTCTTCGTGAAGGTCGCCGCGGTGGTCGTGCTCATGATCATGGCGGTCTGGCTCGCCATCGGCCCGGAGAGCTGGCGCGCGCTGCCGACCGGGTTCTCGAGCGCGGCGCGGTTCCCGACCGAGCTCGGGTTCGCGCTGCTGATGGGAGCGGCGGCGTTCGCCGGCGCCGGCGGCGGCCAGAATCTCTGCCAGAGCAACTACATCCGCGACAAGGGGTTCGGTATGGGCCGGTACGTCCCGCGACTGGTCAGCCCGGTGACCGGCGTCGAAGAGGCGGCACCCAGGAGCCAGAGCTTCATCTTCGAACCCACCGACGCCAACATGGGCCGGTGGCGGCGCTGGTGGCGGTTCGCGAATGTCGAGCAGGCGCTCACGTTCGTGCTGGTGACCATGGCGACGATCGCGCTGACGTCGATGCTCGCGCACTCGACGCTGTTCGGCCGGCCCGATCTTCCGAACAACGTCACCTTCCTCTTGCGCGAAGGCCGGCAGCTGCAGGTGATCGTCGCACCGTGGTTCGGCGTGCTGTTCTGGGCGATCGGCGCGTTCTCGCTCTTCGCGACGTCGATGGGCATCATCGACTACACGAGCCGGCTCGCCGCCGACGTGATCAAAACCACCTATCTTCGCGGAACGTCCACGTCCGAGAGCCGTATGTACTTCCGGCTCGTCTGGGGCATGGTTGCGCTCGGCGTCACGATCATCCTGTCCGGGTTCAACCAGCCGCTGGTGCTGCTGGTGATTTCCGCCTGCACCGGCGGGGCGATCATGTTCCTCTATTCGTTCCTGTTGATCGTGCTCAACCGGAACGCGTTGCCGGCGGCAATCCAACCGACGGCGTTCCGGATCGCGACCCTGGTCTGGTCCACCCTGTTCTTCGGCATTCTCTCCGCGCTCACGATCTGGCAGCAGCGCGAAGCAGTGATGCGCATCTTCGGCGGCCTGCGCGGATAGCCCGCGGGCCGCGGCGACGCGGAGGAGTCCTATGCGAGCCTTCCTCGACAACCTCGGCCGCGACCTGCGGTACACCAGACGATCGCTGTTTCGCCAGCCGCTGCTCGTCACCGCTGCCGCGTTGTCGATCGGCGTCGCGGTCGCGGCCAACGCGGTGATTTTCGGCCTCGCCAACGACCTGCTGCTGTCGGCTCCGTCGGCGCGCCAGCCCGAGCAGCTCGCGTATCTCCGGACGGCAAACAGCAGCCACGTGTCGTACCCGCAGTGGAGCGAGCTCAACGAGAGCGGCGCCCTGGCAGGCATCGCGGGATACCAGATTGAGATCGAGGTGAACTGGACTGGACCGGAACAGTCCATTTCAATGCTGCCGCTGATCGTGACCCCCAACTTCTTCGACCTGCTGGGAGTGCCGATCGCGCAGGGGCGCGGGTTCACGACCGCCGAGGCGCTCCCCGAGCGACAGGCCGGCGTCGCGGTGATCAGTCACACGTTTTGGCAGAACCGGCTCGGCGGCGATCCGGCGGCCGTCGGCCGCGTGCTCACGTTCAACGGTCGCCCCTACACGGTGCTGGGGATCCTGCCCGCCGGCCTCCGCGCGGTGCCTGGTCTGGGCATCGCGCCGGAGGTCTACCTGCCGATCAGCCGCGATCTGCTGCCGGAGATCGACAGGCGCGATTCTTCGGCGGTCATGCTGATCGGCCGCTTACATCCGGATCAGGGCCTCCAGCAGGGACGCGCAGCGCTGCAGACGGTGATGCTCCGCCTGGATCAGGAGCACGGCGTCGAAGAGCTCGGAGGTGTCAGGCAGTTCGCGGGCGCCGGCGGCCTCCGGCAGATCGGTGCATTCGACGACCTGGCGGTGTTCTTTGCCATTCTGGGTATCGCGGTTGCGCTCGTGCTGACAATCGCGTGCGCGAACGTCGCGGGCCTGCTGCTGTCTCGCGGGGTCGGGCAGGGCCGGGAGGCCGCCCTCCGTGCAGCCCTCGGCGCAAGCCGGTCGCGGCTAGTGCAGCAGCAGTTGACCGAGGCCGGCTGGCTCGCGCTGCTCGGCACGACGACGGGAATCCTTCTGTCCGTGGCGACGAGCACGTTCCTCACGCGCCTCCGGCTGCCGCTGCCGCTGCCAATCGAGCTCCATGCCGGCATCGACTTCCGTCTGCTGACCATGTCGCTGGTGATGCTCGTCGCGGTCACACTGCTGAGCGGTCTTCTCCCCGCGGTGCGCCTCACCCGTCCCTCACTGTTGCCTGCGATCAAGTCCGGCGCGGGCCAGGCCGCGCGCCGCCGCTGGAGTCTGCGCCCGGTGCTCGTGACCTCGCAGGTCGCCGTCGCGCTGGTTCTGCTGCTCACGGCGTTCCTGTTCGTGCGCAACCTCTCTCGCGCGCAGGAGGTCGACCCGGGCTTCGACACGGCCCATACACTGGTGGCGCAGATCGGGTTCGTCGAAGGACGCCACACGGCGGACAGCCGTGCGGCTTTCCTCGCGGCCGCCATCGAACGTCTCACCGCCCATCCCGGCATTCGTGCAGCGACTTACGCGCGCGGCGTTCCGCTGACGCTGCGCAGCGGCACCACCACAGGCACGGACTTGAAGATGACCGACGGTGGCGAAGCGTTTCGCGCCACATATCAGTCCAATGCCGTCGGTCCAGCCTACTTTTCCACGATGGGAATCCGCCTGATTGCGGGGCGCGAATTCCTGCAGAGCGATCGGCCCGGAAGCCCGCTGGTGGCCATCGTCAGCGAGGAGTTCGTCCGCCGCTATCTTGGAGGACGGAGTCCGCTCGGCCGTCAGCTGCTCCTTCCAGGTCCACGGGATCAGTCCTACCCGGTCGAGATCGTCGGCGTTGTCGCCGACACCAGGTACCGCACCATCGGAGAAGAGCGGCAGGCCGCTGTCTACGAGTCGTTCCTGCAGCGCGGCAACCGCGGACGGTTCGTCCACGTGCTGGTGAGCGCCGAAGGTAGTGGCGAGGGGGTAACCCGCGAGGTTCAACGAACGCTGGCATCGATGGATCCGACCTCCGCGGTCGAAGTGGAACCGATGCGCGAGGCCCTGGCGTTCGCGTTCCTCCCCAGTCAGCTGGGGGCGTGGATCCTCGGGACGCTCGGGCTGCTCGGACTCGGGCTGGCGATGATGGGCCTGTACGCGACCATCGCCTCGTCGGTCAGCCGCAGAACCTTCGAGATCGGCGTGCGGATGGCACTCGGGGCGACGCGGCGGGCAGTTCTCGCCCTCGTGCTGCGCGATGCCGCCATCCTTGCGATTACCGGCATCACGATCGGTGTCGCGCTTGCGGTCTTCATCACCCCGCCGCTCGCGATGTTCCTGGTCGCTGGGCTGAGTCCGTCGGATCCACTGACCTTCGCGGGCACGGCCGCGCTGCTCCTGATCGTCAGCCTTGCCGCAGCAGCGAGTCCTGCCCTCAGGGCAATGCGCGTTGAGCCCGTGCAAGCGCTGCGCATGGAGTGAGAATGAAATCCGCGCTGGTATTGCACAAAAGCTTTCACAGGAGGGCAAGGAGATCAGGAGGATCCGTTGTCAAAAGAAAAACTCCTGGACTCTTTTCCCTCTTGTAAAGAATTCTTTGGCGGACGGAAGTCAATCACGCATCAGCGCGCAGTCGTCAGGCTGCCGCGAACGCGATCGTAGAAGAGTCCCGCGAGCACTTCGTTTCCCTCACGGGTCAGGTGCAAGCCATCGTCGCCGACCAGCGTCGCTTCGCGGCCGAGGAACGCCGTGTAGGCGTCGACCAGCAGCGCGTTCTCGGAGCTGACCATCGCCATCAGCTTCGCGTTCGTTTCCTGGATGGCGCGGCTGTCGATGGCCCGATCCCGCGGACCCGTGGCCTTGCGCGGCGGCGTCAGGGTACTCACGATCACATACCGCACGCCGCGGCCGCGGGCATTCCGCACATCGGTCCTCAGGGCGTTGACGACGGTGTCGGCGGCGGACACGCCGTAGTTCAGGAGATCGTTGTAGCCCTCGAGGAGAAGAAGCGCTTCCGGCCGCTCGGCGTCGAGCTCCGCGATCAGCCGCGACACGCCGTCGCTCGCGTACTCTCCACCCTTCCCCTTGTTCGAGACGCTCGGCGTCTCCGCGGGGAAACTGATCATCAGCTCTCCCTGCAACACCGCAGGATAGGAGTGCACGGGATCGACGAAGGTCGGTCGGATGTAGAGCGAACGCCCATCCTCGCCCGCGGTCACACTGTCGCCGAAGGCCATGTACTTATGCGCGTTGAGCGTCACCGCGACGAGCGTGACGGTGAACGAGCAGGCCGTCTGACGGCCGAGCGAGTCGTTGGCGATGCAGGTGGCGTTCGTCGTCCCCGCCGGAAACGTGGAGCCGGATGGGGGGTTGCACGCAACCACCACGGGCGGCAGGCCGCCCGTCACGGTTGCCGGCGGGTAGGTGATGGGTTCGCCCGCGCCGACGATGCCGGAAAGCGTTATCGACGGGGGACACAAGACCTGGGGCGCATCCGGGGGCGGCGGCTGGGTTGGCGGATCGCTGCACGCCGAGACACACGCCAGCAGGGGCACGACGACCCACTGGGTGAGACGGTAGATTGAGAAAGAGTGTGTCGGCCGCCGCTCCATGACCCGCAGGGTTGGTCAACTGAACTATACCGAATCCAGCTCTGCTACGCGATTGGCTCAACTGTTCTGGGGCCCATTCGTCTTATGGCGCGGGTTCGAGGGTTCGGTAATGGGCTGTGGGATCGTTAGCAGGACTCGAAGCATTACTAATTGTTCGCGGGGGTGGGGCCCCGCGAACAATCAAATAATGCAGATCCAGTCGCGGTGACTACTCCACAGTGCGAGGGCGCCAGACCGATCCCACACTCGATCCCGGGAGCGGCGATGCTGCGATGAATGACACGCGCGTGACGCACGCGTGGCAAAACGATGGCGGTTTCCACCGGCGTGTACTCGGATCGGAACGGCGTTGTGCGCGCGAGATGACACTCGCTCTGTGACAATTCAACGACGTGCGCGCGGGCCGTAAGCAATCGCGATCGCACGGCGGTATGTGGGATGCATGGGTTCCCGAGAACCGCGCAACACCGCAGTGACCGCTGATTCGATATCGCGCTTCATTCATACCTTCATCCCGACAGCGATGGTGGCGGTCGTCCTGCATCCTGCACTGGCGCAGGGTCAGGCGGCCGCCGATCTCTTCAACCCTGACGCGGTGCAGGACGTCAGGCTCGCGATCAATTCACGCGACTACCGCGAGCTGCGCGACCACTATCAGGAGAACACCTACTACACTGCCGATCTGTCGTGGCGGGGCCTGCGCGTGCGCAACGTCGGCGTGCGCAACCGCGGCATGGGCAGCCGCAATCCGATCAAGCTCGGCCTCCGCGTCGACTTCGATCGCTACACGACCGGCCAGACGTTTCTCGGCTTGCGCTCGTTGATCCTCGACAACAACTGGCAGGATCCATCACTCCTCGCCGAACGCGCGGCGATGGCGTTCATCGAGCGCCTCGGCGAACCAGCGCCGCGCGAATCGTACTGCCGCCTCTACATCAACGACGTGTTCCAGGGGCTGTATTCGATTGTCGAAAACGTGGACGCCCGGTTCATCGCCCGCGCCTACGACAGCGACCAGGGCTACCTGTTTCACTTCGACTACGCGCGCGAGTGGCATGGCGAGGATCTCGGCGACGATCTCGCTGCCTACAAGGCGTTCTTCGATCCCGAGACGCACAAGCTCGAGGCGGACGCCACCCTCTACGCACCGATCCGCGACCTGTTCCGGGAAGTCAATGCCCCGGACGGTGCGGTCTGGCGCGAGCGGGTGGAGCAGTTCATCGACCTCCGGCAGCTGGTGCGCCACGTCGCCATCGACACCTTCCTCTCGGAAGACGACGGCTTCATCGGCGCCTTCGGCATGAACAACTTCTTCCTCTATCGGCCCCAGGGATCCACCGTCCATCGCGTGATCCCGTGGGACAAGGACAACGCGTTCGCCGATGTCGAGCGATCGATCTTCGCGCGGACCACCGAGAACGTGCTGTTCAGGCGGGCGCTCGGCTACAGCGATCTCCGCGCGCTCTATCTCGACGCGCTCGAACAGAGCGCGCGCTCGGCGGCAGACGAGGGATGGCTGGTCAACGAGATCGAACGGCTGGCAGCGCTTGCGGCCGGGCCGGCCTCCGAGGACACGTTGAAGCAGTTCTCGACCGACGCCTTCATCGAGGCCGTCGATCGGATCCGCCGATTCGCTGCCGAACGGTCCCGCCTCGTGCTGCAGGAGGTCTCGCGTGCGCGGGCGGCTTCGGGACACGCGCCATGAGCTTTCTCCTCGTCTGGCCGGTATTGACCGCGATCTTCTTGCCTGCGAACGTGCCGCTGGAGCGGTTCGCGGCGGCGCCTTCGCTCGTCTCGCCGGCGCCGGTGCCCGAAGAACGTCAACCCGCCGGGGCGGCGGAACAGGACCACACGAAACACAAGAACAAGCCGGCGAAAACACCCGATCGGTTCCGGTGGGATGAGCATCCATCCCTGCACTTCGGAAAGGGAACACGCATCGACTTCCGTGCGCGGTTGCAGGGCGACGTCCGCGAATCGGATGCGTTCCTCGACGCGGCCGAAGAGAACATGGGACTCGACATCGCCCGCCGGCGCGTCGGCGTCGAGGGCGAGATCCGCAATGCGGTCGATTTCCAGGTCGAAGCGGAGCTCGGAAACGATGAGCCCTGGCGCGACGTGTATGCGAACTATCGGCAGCACCCCGCCGTCCAGGTGCAGGGGGGACACTTCAAGCTCCCGTTCAGCCTCGACGAGAACACCAGCCCGACCAACCTCGATTTCGTCTATCGCTCACGCGCGGCAAGCCAGCTGGCTCCCGGTCGGGATCTCGGGATCATGGTGCATGGGAGGGTGCTCGATCGGGCTCTGGCTTACGAAGCAGGCCTGTTCAATCACGACGGCCGCAACGCGCGGACCGCTGATTCCGATCGCATCTACGGCGGACGCACGCTCGCGGCCCGTCTGACGTTTCAGCCGTTTCGAACCGACCGGGACTGGAAGAGCGATCTGCAGATCGGCGCGGCGTTCACGGCGAGTCCGCTCGACGAGGGCTTCCCGGATCTGCGCGGCCGCACCGCTCTGGACATGCGGTTCTATCGCCCGGACATCTGGGTCGAAGGAAACCGCCGGCGCGTCGGCGCCGAGCTGCGATGGCGTCCCGGTCCGTTTTCGGTCAAGTCCGAGTACATCCGGGTGACCGACGAGCGGCGCGGCCAGAGCGTGGACGACACGGACCTGCCCCCCGCCGTTGCCGATGGCTGGTACGTGAGCGGGACCTGGGCGCTGACCGGTGAAGCCAAGGCGAAGGGGCTCGAGGTCCCCCGGCGGCCGTTCTTACGGGGCGGCCCGGGCGTTATTGAAGTAGCAGCCCGTGTGGAACGGCTGGGCTTCGGCAACGCCGCGACCGACGAAAGCGGGTCGGAGGGGTCTCGGGCCGAGGTCATCGCCGGCAACAGCGATCGGGTCGGGACCTTCGGCGTCAACTGGTACGCGAACCGGTGGGTCAAGGTACAGTTCAATATCCTGCACGACACGTTGCGCGATCCTTCACTGGGACCGCTCCCCGACAGGACTGGTTACTGGAGCCGCGTGCTGCGGTTCCAGGTATCACTCTGACGATGGCGATCAGCACCTCGCGCGAGCCGGAAACCACACGAGACCCGATCGGTATGGATACTGAGCAACCTGGCGCGCCGTCCGGCCCCCCGACATCCGACCCGGCTTCTGCGAAGGGTGTGGCGGCGCCAGGGCCCGTTCCTTCCGACACCGACGCAGCCGCGATCAAGAAAAGGAAGAAGAAGAAGGACAAAGTCCGGTCGGCCTGGATCTCGTTCGCCGGACGCATCCTGGCCCAGATCCTCGGCGCCGCGGCCACGGTGGTCCTCGGCATCTATGTCGTCTCGAACTACAAGGGCGGTTCGGATCGAGGCGGGGCGTCGTCCACGCGCGTGATCCGCGAGGCGCGCCCCGCCGGCAGCGAACCGTCGGTGGCGGTTCTGCCGTTCGACAACTTCTCGGGCGACGCCAGCCAGGAATACTTCGTCGACGGCATCACCGAGGCGCTGATCGCCGACCTCGCACGGACCCGGGGCCTCCGCGTGATCTCGCGCACGTCCTCCATGTACTACAAGGGACAGAAGAAAGCAGTCCCGGAGATCGCGGCGGAGCTCGGGGTCGATCTGCTGGTCGAAGGATCAGTCGCGCGATCGGGAAATCGGGTCAGGGTGACCGCGCAGCTGATCAACGGCCCGCGCGACGAGCACATCTGGGCCCGGACCTACGATCACACGGTCGAGGACGTGCTGTCCCTGCAGAGCCAGATCGCCACGGCGATTGCCGGTGAAGTCAGGGGCGTGGTTCCTGGTGCGAGCCGGCAATCGGCATCGCGGCGAGCGGTCGATCCGGCGCTCTACGATCTATACCTGCGCGGCCGTCATGCCTGGAACAGGCGGACGCCGGAAGGCATGCAGGAGGCGCTGCGCTACTTCCAGGAGGCGGTCGACAAGGATCCGAACTTCGCCCTGGCGCACGCCGGCCTGGCGGACACCTATCACCTGATCGGACCGTCAGCAGGCATTCCCGATGCACCCGCGCGAGCGCGTGCCGCGGCGGAGCGGGCCATCGAGCTCGACGAGACCCTCGCGGAAGCTCACACGTCTCTTGCGAGGCTTCTGCACCGCATCGCCGGCGACGTCGATCGCGCGGATGTCGAGTACCGCCGCGCGATCGAGCTGAATCCCGGGTACACCACCGCGCATCAGTGGTACGGCACGCTGCTCGCCGAGACCGGCAGGCACAAGGAAGCACAGGACCACGGCGAGCGCGCGGTGGCCCTCGACCCGCTCTCCGCCGCCATTCGCCAGTCGCTGGCGCTCGTCTACTTCGTCGGCCGGCAGTACGAGCGCGCGGCCGTCGAAGCCCGTCGGGCCCTGGACATCACACCGGAGCTGCCCCTCGCCCGGCAGGCTCTGGTCCGATCGCTGCTGGAGATCGGTCAGCCGCGCGAGGTGATTGCCTTTCTGACCGAGCCGGCCGCCTCCAGCCCCGAGGATCTGGTCACGCTCGCGATCGCCGCGTCCCGTACCGGCGACCCGGCGCGCGCAAAAGCCATCATCACGGACCTGTCGTTGCGGCAACCGGTGCCGGCCGGGTCCCTGGCACGCTGGTACGCCGCCAGTGGCGACACCGACCGCGCGCTCGCGCTCCTGGAACAGGTCGCGAAGGAAACACCTCGGGCGCTGCAGCAGATCACCAACGACCCATCCTTCGATCGGATGCGATCGTCAGCGCGGTTCAAGCGCCTGGCGGCGACGCCGACGGCGGGTTGAGCCCTATCTGGCCGCGCCGGCGCCCGCCGATCCGCAGACCTGATCGAAGGCGTCGGTGAGATTGCGGGAGATGGCGTCCGCCGTCTGGTTCTCGATCTGGCGGCGCTCCATCATATAGACCAGCTTGCCGTCGCGAAGAATCGCGATGGATGGCGACGACGGCGGGTATCCAGTGAAATAGCCGCGGGCGCGTTCGGTGGCCTCGATGTCGCCGCCGGCGAAGACCGTCGCAATCACATCCGGCTTCACCGGATGCTGCAACGCGGCCGCGATGCCCGGCCGCGCCTTCCCCGCGGCGCATCCGCACATCGAGTTCACCACGATCATGACCGTTCCCTGCGACTGGCGAACCACGTCGTCCACCTGGGCGGCGGTCTTCAATTCCTGAATGCCAAGACGCGTCAGCTCCTGGCGCATGGGTCCAATGAAAGATTCTGGGTAAGGCATACGCACGTTCCTCACCCGCGATCCTAACAGACGGGGCGGGACTACTTTGATGAGGTGGGCGGGACGATGTGTACCGAACCTCTGGCGCGGGATGGCGGCGCCCATTGCGGCGGAAAGCTGGTCGGCCGCGACGAATCGTTGCGGAACCACACGCGCGGCCAGGCCTGGCGCGGCCCGCCGGGTGCGGCCTCCTGAGCCGCCACCTCCTCCGCCTGAAGCGCCAGGTGACGCCTGGGAGCCCGCCGGTCCGGTTGCGGGCGGTTCCCGCTCGGCGAGGAATCTCCGAGCGTAGAAGTCCTGCACTTCAACCCTCGCGGTTGGCGAGAGTCGCGCGATCTCCTCAGGATCGAATGGCATAGGCCCCTCTGCAGTCTTACGGAAGAGGTGCACATCCTACTGAAGTTCGCAGACAAAAGGTAGCAAAAACTACGACTAATGGCCGATGATAATAGTCCAATAGACCTAGATTTGTTCCGCTCAAGGCTCTGCTGAAGAACTCTAGTTGAGGCTCTTGATGAAGAGCTCTAGTTGAGGCCCTTGATGAAGAGGATGACCGACTCGACCTGCCGATCGTTGAGAACACCCGCATAACTGGGCATCCCCGACTCCCCCCGCTCGTAGCCGCTCACGACCTTGGCGGCCGGTTCCAGGATCGACTCGCGGAGATAGGCCTCGTCGGCGGTGATTCGCAGGACGCCTTTCGCGTAGGTCCGTGACGATCCGAACAGGCCTTTCCAGGTCGGTCCCAGTCTCGTGACCGTGCTGTCGTCGATCGCGTGGCACGCCATGCAGCCATACAACTGATAGATGCGCCTGCCCTCGGCGGCGCTGACCGTGGTTGCGTCCTCGGCGGCCACCGTGCGCGGCGAGAGGTCGACGGTCAGATCGCCGAAGCCTTCGTCCCGCGGCTGGAACCGCGCGAGCTCGTACGGCGTGAAGTACGCGCTGTCCTGGAACGGCTGGCCGTCCGCGGTCGTGAGCGACCATGCCAGGCGCATCTGTTCGACCGGCTTCATTCCGGGTACCGCGATGAAAACCGAACGACCATCGGAGGAGACGATAGGCGCGGCTTGGCGCGACGCGATCGATGCCCGGTGAGCCGTCCGACTTGAACTGGGGCGAGCCGTAGTTGAAGGTACGCTTGTAGTGCCAGCTTGTCAGCGAGAAGTTGTCTGCATTGCTCGCGCTGGCGGGATCGAGCGGGACATCGAATCGAACCAGGATGCCGGTGTCCATCGGGACCACTTCGCGCGGTCCGGTGAATGCCGCGCCGGTGTAACGCACGCGGCCGAGGCCGGCGAGCCGCGTCGCCGTGGTGCCCCATCCGAGGATTTGGAATCCGGCGAGATACAGCTGCCCATCGATCGGGTTCACCGATCCGTTCAGGGGCGGAAAATCGAACGCTCGCGTGACGCTGACCACCGACGCCTGCAAGCGGTTGGTCCTCTTGTTCAGGAGCACGCGAAACAGCTCCGGATTGTTGAAACCGATGTGCACCAGCGCGTCGTTCAACGGCCCCATGCGGGCGCCATACAGCCAGACCTGCGACATCGCGGATGCGTTGGTCGCGTGCGGGATCCAGGTCAGCGGCTCTGCGATGGGCGCCGGATAGACTTCGCGCGGCAGCTTGTCGCTCAGGAAGCCGTAGAACTGCCGGTCGCGCACGATGTGCAGCGGCGTCGTCGGGATGTAGTTGCCCTGCTGATCGCTCGAGATCACCAGGCCGGTGCGCGGGTTCACGCTGAGGTTCGGTTGCCGGAAGCCGTACCCGAGCACCGTTGCGGTCCTGCCGTCGCTGGAAACCCTGAGCACGCTTCCGTTGTGCTTGCCGATCGTCGTGGCTTCCTGTCCCCCTTTCGCGATCACGAACTCACCATTCGGCGCGGGCCGGATCGTGCTGGGGAACTCGCGCATGTCGGCGGTCTGCGCAAAGGCGTTGGAGAACAGTTCGTGGCGGTCCGCCTCGCCGTCGCCATTGGTGTCGCGGAGACGCCAGATCCCGTTGCGGTCGAACGCGTAGATCTGGTCGTCGCGGATCGCGACGGTGAGCGGTTCGTGCAGGCCTGAGGTGAAGCGGCGCCACCGCGCAGTGGTGGCGCCGTCCTCCAACCCGCGCACGAGCCAGACATCTCCGTCGAGGGTGATGACGACGCCGGTCCCGTCCTTCAGGAACTGGATGTCTCCGGGCCTGACAGCCCGCCGCCAGGGGTTCTCCGTCGGGAGCGCAATGTCGTCGACGACGTAGGCCCCGGTCGCGGTCGATCGCGTGATCTTCGTCGTGACTTCCTGAGGCCATCGCCGCGTGCCCGCAGTCCTGCGCGGCGGGGCCGCGGCATCGGACGGGAGCGCCGCGCCGCTCACCAGGACCGAAAACTCGATCGGTGTCTCGTGCGGCGCCACCCTTACGAATGAGACTGCCTCGCTGCCGGCGGGGCTTCCGTTCGTCGAGGACGACTCGATCGTGACACCAGCGCCCGCGCTCGAGGAGTCGAGGGCGACCGCGGCGCCGTCGTTCTTCGCGCCGACCGCGAGCACCAGAGGCGTGCGCGCCGGGCCGATCTGAAACCGCCGCGCGATCGAGGGCCGGCCATCTTTCGGAGCCGAAACGACGGATTCGCTGATGTTGACGCCGGCGACCGAGTACTCGAGCACCGCCCTGTCCGGCTCGATCCGGATGGCGTTGAAGCGCCCCGTGGTCTCGGGGATCGGACCGCGGCCCACTTCTTCAGGGCTCGGCGCCGGCTCGCGCGGATCGGTGAGCGAGAGGCGGTCGCCGGCTTGCCATCCCGGGTAGATGCCGTTGGCGACCCAGACCGCCCCTTGAGGCTCGGGTGCCGGGGTCTGGCCGCCGGGCGTCTTCTTGTCGGGCACGTGATAGGAGCCGGGCGCGAGCGCCTTCGGCGTCACCCCGTCGCCGCGCCACATCGCCGCGACCCGAAGCAGGTCGGGATCGAATGCCGCCCACAGCCCATCGCCCAGGTTCAACACGAGCGCCCGAGGACTCAGGTTCGTGGCCGGTAACGTGACCCCGGCATGGCGGGCATCGAGGACGGAGGAATAGAACGGAAAATCCGGCTCGACCCAGGGCGCGAGGTCCGCCTTCTGCGGTGCGGTCTCCTGCGTGGCCGTACCAACGAGGACAGAGCTCAGCACCACGGCCAGAATCAATCCCGATCGATGCGGGCGCATTGGGGTCAGTTTACTTCGGTGCGAGCGCCTTTCACCCTCACGCTTCCTCACGCTCGACACGGCTGCGCTTCGCGCGGGAACGACGGGGCGACGACACGACGACACGACGACCTACGGGCGGCGCCTGCGGCGCCTTGGGCACGAAGAAGCACTAAGCACACGAAGATTCACGAGGGCAACCAGCCAACTATCATCGGCTCTCCCCGTTGGCCGCGACGCGGCGCCGCCAACGGGATGCAGTCCGTCGAAGAGAGAAAGCGAGAATCTTCTTTGTGAGTCTTCGTGAGCTTAGTGGGTCTTAGTGAACCAGCCCGTGGGCCGCTTGCCTCACCAACCCGGCCGCTCCGAATTCAACCCCCTCGTCGTTTCGTCGTGTCGTCGTGTCGTCGTGCAAGGCCGTAGGCCACCCGTGAGGGCGAAAGTTGTTCAAATGCCAGCGACCTTGAACCGCGCACCCCGAACCTTGTAGCGCTTGTTGAGCAGGATCGCGAGGACCGTCATGCGCTCGATCAGGCGGGCCGACTGGAGGCCGCCCGCGTCGAGCAGCCGGAGCGATGGAATCCGGCTGAGCAGATCGATGGCGGCCGCGCAGACCTCCGGCGAATCGCCGCACACGAACTCATCACAATCGAGGGGCGTCTCGGTCTTCGCCAGCGCCGACGCGGGGATTGTCTTGAAGGCCGCGGCGAGGCGCACGCCGGCGGGGAGCCGCGCGCGGATGAACTCCGTCGCCGATCCTTCCGCCACGTTGGCGATGGCGGGGACACCATGGTCGAACGTCAGGGGAACGGTGAGATCGATCACGAGCGCGCCCGTCCGGAATCGCGCCCGCAAAGTCTCGAGCAGTTCCGCGATCCCTGGGAACGGCACCGCGAGAAAGACGATGTCGCAGGCGCGCGCGATCTGTTCGTTGGTCGCGGCTTCCAATGGCAGCGACGCGCCGCCAAGCGCCGCGACCGTTTCCTGCGCACGCTCGATCTGGCGCGATCCCACCAGCACCGGCACACCGGCCGACGCCAGCCGCGCTGCCACCCCTCGCCCTTCGTGACCCGTTCCACCGATAATGCCTGCGTGCATCGTGGAGGCAGTATATGACCGAGATTCCGCAAGCCTATCTCGACCTGTTCAGCAAGCCGGCCTTTGCTCACCTCGTCACGCTGATGCCGGACGGCAGCCCGCAGGTCACGCCGGTGTGGGTCGATCTCGACGGCACCACCGTGATCGTCAATACCGCCAAGGGGCGGCTGAAGGACCGGAACATGAAACGGGATCCGCGCGTCGCGCTCGCGGTCAGCGATCCGGCGAATCCCTACCGCTACGTCCAGGTGCGCGGCCGCGTGTCCGACATCACCGAGAACGGCGGCGATGCGCACATCGACAAGATGGCCAAAAAGTATCTGAACCAGGACAGCTATCCGTACCGGCAGTCGGGTGAGGTGCGGGTGATTTACCGGATCACGCCGGAGCACGTCCAGGCGTACGGGAGCTGACGTCGCGAACCAGGATCCGCGGTCCGCGGCCCGCGTGCCCGGACGGACGAGCCTACGCAGCCGAGCGCGGATTGGACAATGTGGATTCCGGACTGCGGATCGCGGCCTGCGCGCTGCGGATAGGTGCAGTCAGCTCCGCATAGGCCCACGGCAGGAAGGCGACCCCCAGCAGGGCGCGCGTCGCCGCGAACGTCAGGTGCGCCGCCAGGCTGAAGGCCAGCAGCGTCGGCGCGTCGGCGTAACTGCCGAAGAAGAACACCCACGCCGCCTGCGTCGTCCCCAGCCGGGCGACAGTGATCGGCAGCGCCGCGATCATGAACACGACCGGGAGGAACGCCACCAGCGCCACCAACGGCAGCGGCAGGCCAAACGCGCGCGCCGCGACGTAATGCAGGCACAGCGACACGAAGAACATCGGCGCGCGCAGCAGGATGATCTGAACGTATCGGCGGGCCGGGGCGAGGCGGAACGTGCGCATCAACGCCCAGCCGCGCGGCACGAGAACGACCCGCAGGATTCGCGCGGCCGGTCCCGGTGGCCGTGCGGATCGATCGCCGGCGACGCCGGCGCGAGCCGCGAGTAGCTGAACACCGCCAGCCAGACCGCGGCGACGAGCGGCGGTCCCCAGAGCAACTCTCGCGCGACCTCGCTGCGGATCTGCAGAATGCCAGCCGTCGCCCACGCCACCAGGTGCAGATACTCGCTCAATACGAGGAAGAGGACCGTGCTCCCCAGCTGCAGGAACGGTGACTGCAGGCGTCTCGACAGGTGCAGGGCGAGCGTGCCGCGCCCGGCGTTGGTGTTGAAGAAGCCGACCACATAGGACGCCGCCCGCGCCGGCAACAGCTCGAAGTAGCGAACCGGCGCATGAAACCAGCGCACGGCCACCGTCAGCACCAGCGTGTCCCAGAAGAAATAGAACAGCGTGTTCGGGATCATCGCCGCGAAGAAGACGCTGTAGTCGGCGCGCTGGAGCGCCGAGAGCAGCCGGGCGATCGGAATGCGGCGGAAGAGCAGGTAGAAGATCGCCGCTGTGACGATGACCGCGGCGGCGCGATGGGGGATCCTGCTCACCTGAACATGTCCTCTTCCGTGCGCCGGATCAGCGCGCGCGCACCGCCCTGCCCGACGTCCGCCACGCCCAGGCCGGTGCCCGCGACGATCGCAGCGGGCACGCCATCGGTCTTGCCCATCACGAGCTCCGCGGCAGCCGCGAGCTCATCGGCTACCGCGATGGCGGAGCTGACCAGCCGCTGCCCGTAGGTGTCGGTGCCGCCGCGGTAATCGGCGATCGGAATCAGCCCGGCGACGCCGATCGCCACGTTCACCTGCCCTTCACGCCAGGGCCGCCCGAAGGTGTCGGAGATCACCACGCCGACTGGGACGCCAAACACTTCACGCAAACCGCCGCACAGGCGCTGCGCCGAGGCGTCAGGATCGCTCGGAAGCAGCGCCGCCCATCCAGGCTCGACGTTCGAAGTATCCACGCCGGCGTTCGCGCAGATCAGGCCGTGCCGCGTCTCGGAGATGATCACGCCGCGTTCCATCCGCACAAGCCGCACGGATTCGCGGAGGACGAGCTCGATGACCCGCGGATCCTTCTTCCACTCCCGCGCCCACTCTCCGGCGCGCGCCGAAGGCGTGACGTCGTCGAGTGCAACCAGCGCACCTTCCGACTTCGAGACGATCTTCTGGGTAACGACGACGATGTCTCCGGCGGCGACCGGATGATTCCCAGCCCGGATCGCGCGAGTGAGCATGCCGACCAGATCGTCGCCGGGCCGTATCTGTCCGAGTCCCCTGACTGCAACGAGGCGTACGCTGCCGACACCGACGCCCTGAGCCGACATGGGCGGAGTATGACATACGGGATCTTGCTGGTTTGACCGGTGTTCGCTTCCACGCTCCATTCGTGTCCTACGGGCCTTTGGCCCTGGCACGACGAAGACCCTAAAGAAAACCAGGAACTCTTCGACGGATTCATCCCGTGGGCTGCGCCGCGCCAACAGGGAGAGCCGTTGATAGGTTGGCTTGTTGCCTTCGTGGATCTTCGTTTTTGGTCGGTCTTAGCGCCGAAGGCGCCGTCGTATCGTCGGGTCGTCGTCTCGTCGTTCCAGCGCGAAGCGCAACCGTGTGAGCGGCAGGGATGAACCGAACGCCACCCGGGGTTACGCTACCGCCCAATGCTGCTCATTCTTTCGGGCCTCCCTGGCACCGGTAAAACCACGATCGCGCGCGAGCTCGCCCGCCGGCTGCACGCCGTGCACATCCGCATCGACTCGATCGAGCAGGCGATCCGCAATGCCGGCGTCGTCAGGACCGCGATAGACGACGCGGGTTATCGCGTGGGATATGCGGTGGCCGAGGACAACCTGAGGCTTGGGCTGGTCGTCATCGCCGACTCGGTGAATCCGCTGCCGGTCACCCGGGCTGCCTGGCGCGATGCCGCCGCCCGGGCTGGCGCTCGGGCGGTGGAAGCCGAGATCGTCTGCAGCGATCCCGCCGAACATCGCCGCCGGGTCGAGAGTCGCGTTCCGGATATCCCCGGCCACGTGCTGCCGACGTGGGCAGATGTGGTCACGCGCGAGTACCTGCCGTGGGATCGGCACCCGATCCGGATCGACACCGCGGGAACCGGAGTCGAACAGGCGGTTGCCATGCTTTCTTCACACCTGGAGCGCACCGGTGCCACACCTGAAACGTTTTAGCGAGCATGAAGAGAGTGGCATTCGTGATTCTCGTTCTCGCCGCGGTGACTGGCGGGTTCTATTTCTACAGAGTCCGCACTGCCGCGCCAGAGCCTGTCGTGACCACGCAGCCTTTCAGCCGTGGTGACATCGTCGACTCGGTGAGCGCTACCGGCACGCTCGAAGCCGTCGAGACCGTCGAGGTCGGTACCCAGGTGTCCGGCGTCGTCCGCGAGCTGTATGCCGACTTCAACTCGATTGTCCGCAAGGGGCAGGTGATCGCCAGGCTCGACCCACAGTTGATCCAGACCCAGATCGAACAGCAGTCGGCCAATGTGCTCCGCGCCGACGCTGATCTCCAGCGGTTCAAGGTGGCCCTCGCCGACGCCCGTCAGAAGCTCGATCGCGCCCAGCAGCTGAGCGCGAAAAACCTGATTCCCCGCACCGACCTCGAAGCCGCGCAGGTGGACGTCGAGTCGGCGGTGGCGCAAATCAAGTCGTCGGAGGCGGCCTTGACGCAGGCGCGCGCGCAACTGAACAACCAGCGCGTGAACCTGGGTTATACGACCATCACCGCGCCCATCAACGGCATCGTGATTTCGCGCAACGTGGACGCGGGCCAGACCGTCGCCTCGAGCATGAATGCGCCGACGCTGTTCGTGCTGGCCGCTGACCTCACGAAGATGGAAGTCGTGGCCTCGGTCGACGAGTCGGATGTCGGCCGGATGCGGCCCGGCCAGCACGTCACCTTTCAAGTCGATGCGTACCCGACCGATCGGTTCACGGGGACCGTGTCGCAGGTTCGGCTGCAGCCGACTGTCGTACAGAACGTCGTGACCTACGCGACGGTCATCACGGTGCCAAATCCCGAGCTGAAGCTGAAGCCTGGCATGACCGCCAACGTGACGATCGAGGTGACACGCCGGAACGACGTGCTCCGCGTCGCGAACGCGGCGACCCGCTTCCGGCCCACGGCCGAAATGTTCGCGGTGCTGAACCAGCCGGTGCCTCAGGAGCTCCAGCGCAACCGCACACCCGGCGCCCGCGGCACGCGGCCGACCGCCCAGGCGGACGGCAGAACCGGCACGCAGGCTCCGCAGGGCACGACCGGCTCGACGCCTGCGCCGCGGCCGGTGGAGACGCTGACGTCGTCGGGCGCGATGACCATCGATTCGCTGTTTGCGCCGATCACGACCGCCGAGAGCCGCGGAGTGGTCTGGCAGTACGACGCGAGCAAGCAGCTGAAGATGATCAGGCTGCGCCTGGGCGCGACCGACGGGACCTACACCGAGGTGTTGAACGACGCTGACGTGCCGGCCGATGGCGTGGTCGTGACAGCGATGAAGACCGGGCTCGAACAGAAGACCAACACATCCTCGACGACGCAAAACAGCCCGCTCCTCGGCGGTCAGCGCGGCGGACCCGGCGGGCGCGGCGGCCCGGGACCGGGCGGAAGAGGGTTCTAAGGCCTGACGAATTTCAACTCCCAACGTCCCAACTCCCAACTCCCAACGGGAGTCCGTCGAACAATCGGGGTGAAAGGCGCAGCGCCAAAGCTTGTTGGTGCGCCGTTCACCCGATTGTTAGAGCGGCTCCCCGTTGGGAGTTGGGAGTTGGGAGTTGCATTCTTGAAATCAGCTGACGATTTTCGGCCCTGTCGCACACCCCCGCACACTGAAGACACCTTGTCTTCACGGATGGAGTCGGCGTGGCTCGGTTATTGACCTCCCGCACATCCAGCACACATCCCACCGCTGGAGGTCCCTCAGGTGTCCCGATCCGCCAAACAGTCACTTCTCGCCACGTTCGCCATCGTCGCCACGATCAGCGTGCCGGTGACGCATACCGCGTCCACGGGCGCTCGGCGCGCCGAGACAATCGCGAGCCCATCACACTCGAAGGCCGGCGATCGCACCTCGACAGTAAAGCATTCATATCTGAGGACCCCGCTGCGGTTCGAGCGCGCAGCCACCGAGGCCGGCGCGTCCGGCGATTTCGTCGGGCGGGGCCTCGGCTACGCCGTGTCGCTGTCGAACGGCGATGCCATCGTGACGCTCGGGCGATCGGGTGACAGGCCAGAAACGATCTCGATCCGGCTGGCGGGAAGGCGCGCCAGCGTTGAGACCTCGACGGACGGTGAGCTGCCCGGCCGATCCAGCCATCTCATTGGCAATGACCCGCGCCGGTGGAGAACCGGCGTTCCGGCTTACGCGCGGGTCGCGTACCACGACGTCTATCCCGGCATCGACCTGGTGTATTACGGCACCCAGCAGCAGCTCGAGTACGACTTCGTGCTCCGGCCGGGCGCTTCACCGGCCGACATCGCCTTCGAGATCGCCGGCGCGCGTGAGGTGAGGCTCGATGACAATGGCGACCTGATCATCGCAACGGAAAGCGGGTCGTTGACCCATCGTGCGCCGGTTCTGTACCAGGATGCGCACGGGACCCGCAAACCGATCGAGGGCGCCTATGCGATCCGGTCCGACGGTCGCGTGACGTTCAAGGCCGGGAGCTACGATCCACAGCTCCCGCTCGTCATCGATCCGGTCCTGAGCTACGCGACCTATATCGGCGGGTCACTCGAAGAGCGCATTCATGGGGTCGCGGTCGACGCGTCTGGCAGCGTCACGTCGTCGGTGAGACCTTCTCTCCCGACTTCCCCACCGCCAGCGCCGTGCAGGGACAGAAGGCCGGTCTCGGAGACGCGTTCGTGGCCAGGCTCTCTGTGGACGGCAGCGCGCTCGTCTATGCGACGTACCTGGGCGGTTCGCATCAGGATGCCGCCGCCGCCGTGGACGTGGATGCCTCCGGTGCGGCGTACATGACCGGGTCGACATTCTCCTGGGATTTCCCAACGCTGAACGGGTTCCAGAGCGCGAACCGCGGACAGACCGATACGTTCGTCGTGAAGCTCACTCCCAACGGTGGACTGGTGTACTCCACGCTCCTCGGCGGCCTGCTCGAGGAGTACGCGACGGCGATCGACGTCGATGGATTCGGACGTGCCCACATCACCGGCTCCACCGCGTCGGCGGATTTTCCGACGGTCAGCGCACTCCAGACGTCGCTCGGCGGCGCGCCCGTGTTCCGGACAACGAACGGCGGCGACACCTGGGTCGGTCTCAGCGCCGGCCTGCGGGCGAGCGGCATCCTCACGTTCGCGATCGACTCGGCGGCACCTCAGACGGTGTACGCCGGCACCTACCTCGAGGGCGTCTTCAAGAGCAGCGATGCCGGCGCGACGTGGCTCGCGGCCGGCGCCTGTAGCCGGGCAGGACAGGTGTCAGCCTTGCCGTAGGCGACGGCACACCAGCCGCAGTCTACGCCGCCACCCTCTACGGAATTGAGCGCAGTCGCGACGGCGGCGACAGCTGGAGTCTCGTGCTTCCCGGTTCGGGAGCGGCTGTCGCGGTGTCACCGCAGTCTCCTTCGACGATTTACGCGGGCCTCAACCCGAACGGCTTCCCCTACGGTGTCTTCAAGAGCATCGATGGCGGCGAGTCGTGGAGCGACACCGGTCTCACCGAGGGCGTCAATGCCTTGGCCGTCAGCGGTTCCACCGTCTATGCAGCGACACCCAGGGGTGTCTACTCGAGCATCGGCGGTGAAGGATGGACCCTGGTGAACACGGGTATGCCGTCGTCTCCGGCCATCGCGATCGCCGCCGATGCCAGCAAATCCAGCGGTCGTATACGCGGCGACCTTCGATGGCCTCTTCAAGACGCTGAACGGCGGGGCGTCTTGGGATGTGGTCCCTGCTACTGGCTGGTGTCCCGATTGCGTCGCTCGCCGTCTCTCAGTCCGATCCGTCGACGCTGATCGTGTCGGTGCAGTGGGGCGGCACAGCCATCAGCAACGATGCCGGTGAGAACTGGCGTCTGACGCATTCGGAAAGCGCCATCGTCTGGGCGATCGCCATACACCCGTGGGTCCCGACGACGGCCTACCTGGGCGGGACGATGTTCCGCGACGCGTTCGTCGCCACCGTCGGCGCCGACGGCGACACGCTGGAATTCTCCACGCTACTTCGGCGGCTCGGGTCAGGAGCGTGCGACCGATATCGCCGTCGACTCCAGCGGCGCCAGATACATCGTTGGCGAAACGGATTCCAGGGACCTGGCAGTCGTGAACCATGTTCAGGCCGCGTTCGGCGGCCTGCAGGACGCGTTCGCCGCGCGCATTGGTCCCGAGGGGATCACTTACACGACCTATCTCGGAGGGACCGGCTTCGAGTCCGTCCCGAGGATGGCTGTGGACGCGTCGGGAAACGCACACATTGCGGGACTCACGTGGTCGGTCGACTACCCTGTCGTCAATCCGTATCAGCCAGAGCCCGCCGGCGGCTCCAACGAGGCCTTCGTCACCGTCCTCGAGTCCATCGGGCGCGTTCGTTCACTCCACTTACCTGGGCGGCACCGGAGCGGAAACCGACTCGTCGCAAAGCCTTGGACCGGACGTAGCGGTAACCGATGACGGCGACACCTATGTCACCGGCTCGACGATGTCGCTCGAATTTCCCTGTGTCGGCGGACGCAGTTCAGAGCACGCACGGTGGCGGTCAGAGCGATGTTTTCGTGACGCGGTTCGATGCCGCGGGACAGCTGCGCTACTCGACGTATGTCGGAGGCGCCGGCGAGGACTATGGGCGCAGCGTGTCAGTGGGTGCCGAGGGCGATGTGGTGGTTGCGGGGTACACCAACTCGACAGACTTCCCGACTCGTAACGCCCTCCAGCCCATCCCGGCCGGATCGGACGAGGGCTTCATCGTCCGCATCGCTTCCGGCGAAGCGCCCGCCGACACGGTGGCGCCGGTGACAACGACCGCCCTCGCTGGCACGCTGGGGCTGGCGGGTTGGTACCGATCCGCCGTCGTGGTGACCCTGTCTGCGACTGACGGTGACTCCGGAAGCGGCGTTGCCGCGATCCGATACGGACTGAACGGCGGTGCCCTGCAGACCTATACCGGACCGTTCACCATCGCCACCGAAGGCATCACTTCCGTCACGGCCGACGCCGTCGACTTCGCGGGCAACGTCGAGGTCCCGGCGGCTGCGACAGTGATCAGAGTCGACACGGCAGGACCGCAGGTCGGTATCGCCTCGCCGCAGTCGCGCGAGTATCTCCAGTCACAAACGATCGACGTCTCAATCTCGGTGAGCGATTCGGTGTCGGGGCTCGCGGGCCAGGCCAACGTCACGCTCGACGGCGCGCCATTTACCGGCAGCGCGATCGATCTCTCCACCCTCACACTCGGGGCCCACGTGCTGTCGGCGTCAGCCTCTGACGTCGCCGGGAATCCGTCGCAGGGCAGCGTGACGTTCCAGGTCGTGGACGTGGTGGATACGGTCATCAACGTGCCAGCCGAAGCCGCCACGATTCAGGCGGCGATCGATATGGCGATCGCCGGCGACACCGTGCTCGTCGCTCCGGGCACTTACCACGAGCGGCTCGACTTCCATGGCAAGGCGATCACGGTCATCAGCGCGGCCGGGCCGGAGCAGACGATCATCGACGCTGGCGGCGTTGGCTCGGTCGTGTCCTTCAGTTCCGGTGAGACCCGGGCTGCCGTGTTGAGCGGGTTCACCATCCGTGGCGGCGTGACCGTCAACTTCGGAGGCGGCATCCTCATCACCAGTGCGTCCCCGACCATCCGCGGCAACGTCATCACCGGCAATCGCTCGTGCACGGGCGTCGGCGTCTACAGCAACTTCGGCTCACCCCTGATCCAGGGCAACCGCATCACCGGCAACATGATCGCCGGGTGCACGGGCGGATGGGGCATCGGCGTCTACATCGGTGGAGTCTCGGCGGCCGAGGTCGTCGACAACGAGATCTCTGAGAACACCGGGGCAGCGGCGACCGGCGGAGGCGTCGCGCTCTTCGCCGCCGGCAGCGCCGTGGTTCGCAGCAACGTGATTGCGAGGAACGGCACGAGCGGACCTGCCGGATGCGGATCTGGCGGCGGGCTCGCCAGCGCCAATTTCTCGCAGGCGACGATCGTCGGCAACCTGATTGTGGGGAACACGGCCTGCACCGGTGGCGGCGTCTACTGGCTCGGCTCGACCGGCAGCAATCTGTTCGTCAACAACACCATCGCCGACAACGAGGCCTCCTCCTGGCCGGGGATGTACGTCAGCGGCTTCGACGCACGCAACGAGCTGCACAACAACATCATCACGGCGCGGACCGGGCCAGCCCTTTACTGCCAGAACGCGGCGACGCTGTCTTCGCCGACCCTCCGGTCGAACGACATCTTCAGCGCACAGGGGGCGCCGTACGGCGGGACCTGCGCAGATCAGACGGGACTGAACGGCAACATCTCGGCGGATCCGGCATTCCTGGGCGCTGCCAACCGGGATTACCGGGTGGCGATGACGTCACCGGTGGTGGACACGGGCAACGACGGCGCTCCGGTTCTGCCATCGACCGACCTCGCCGGCTTCGCCCGTGTATTCGACGGCAACGGCGACGGCGTGGCCCGCGTCGACATCGGCGCGTTCGAGTCGAGAAATCACGCGCCGGTGGTGAACGCTGGCGCCGACCGAACCATCACGGCGGATGCCGGTTGCCAGGGCGAGGTCGCGCTGTCGGCGGTGGCCAGCGACGTTGACGGCGACTCGCTGAGGCTCACCTGGTCGGGAGCGTTCGGCACCGCCTCCGGTCCGAATCTCTCACTGACGCTTCCGGTGGGCACACACGTGATCACGGTGACGGTAGACGACGGCATCGGCGGGCGCGCGTCCGACACGGTCGTCGTCACGATCGTGGATACCACTCCGCCAGTGATCACGGGCGTCAAGGCCAGTCCGTCGGTGATTGACAAGTCCAACCACATGCTGGTCCCGGTCGAGGTCTCCGTTGATGCCACCGACGGCTGCGGGGCTGTCGCCTGCCGCATCGTTTCGGTCGCCAGCAACGAGCCGGGAACGGAGGACTGGGAAATCACCGGTCCCCTGACGCTGAAACTCCGCGCCGAGCGCCTGGGCAAAGGTGACGGCCGCGTCTACACCATCACGATCGAGTGCACCGACGCCGCCGGCAACGTCGCGACGTCGACGGTGACGGTGAAGGTTCCGAAGTAAGGCTGACTATCGATCAGGAATCGCCGAAGGTGCCCGGAGCGTCACGCCGCGGCGCTTGGAGCTGATGCTGAAGCGCTTGTCCGGCTTGACGCCGTCGGGCAGCGTGTAGGTGATCGCGTACTGGGCAAGGAGATCGCTCGGCGATCTGCTGCAGGGCCTGGGGAAACGCTCCGGTGCTCGGGACGTCGATCCGGCGTCCCCCGACTGCTTCGGGCCATCGCCGAGGACCTGTTCGCGCCCGCTCTGGTCGGCAAGCGAGGCCGCGCTGCTGCTGTCGGTCGTGCCCCCGGCCAGCGTCACCGAGCTCATGGTGATGCCGCTCTGGCGCAGCTTGTCCAGGACGCTTCGAGGGTCGACCCCGCCCTGCCCGCCCGAGAACGCCAGCACCACCAGCACCGCCCGCTCGGTCTTCGCTGTAATGAACTCGTTCGCCACTTCCAGGACTCCCTCGGCGACCTGCGACTCCGGCCGGGGATTGAGCGTGAGCTTGTTGATGGCCCCGACCAGGGCATCGAGCGCGGTCGTGTAGTCGGCGGCCGTGTGGTTCCTGAGCCCGATCGTGACCAGCCGGACCTCCGCGGCATCGATGACGCGCTTCATGAACGCGAACATCCCCTGCCGGACGGCCGCGTCGGCCATCAAGCGCTCCTCGACGGCGATCGTCAGCCGCATCTTCGCCGACGCGCGGCCGGCCTTGACGACGTCCCGCTCCTTGCCCCCCTCCTTCACCACCAGATCCGCCGCGGTCAGATCGGTCACCGCGATGCCGTTGCCGTCGACGACGGTGACGTAGACGGTCCGTTCCGCCGGCGCCGCGTCGACGGGCGCGGAGGGCGCGAGCATAGCCGGCTGCGAGAATCGAGGCGTGGAGCGTCATCTTCATGCGCGACATTCTCGACCAGTTGGCCGGCTGCCGACAAGCCGCGGCGCGTAGTAGGATTCTCGCGAACTTCCCGGAGGTCTTTGATGCTGACCCGGATGCTGACCCGCTCCGCTCACTGGCAGTCGTTCCTCATTGCCGCCACACTCGCGTCGGCCTCGATGGTCTCGGCTCAACGCGGTCCGGCGCCCGATCCGCTGATACGGGAGAGCGCAACCGAGAAGCTCGCCCCTCACACCTACGTGATTCCCGATGCCAATGTCGGCATGGTACCGAATGTCGGCATCGTGGTGGGCTCGCGCGCGACGCTGGTGATCGATCCCGGCATGGGTCGCCGCAACGGGGAGACGGTCCTCAAGGAAGTCGCGAAAGTGAGTAAGAACAGCGAGCTGTTCATTGCCTCCACCCACTTTCACCCGGAGCACACGACCGGTTACGTGGCGTTCCCGCCCTCGGCGAAATACATCAACTCCACCACGCAGGAAGCGGAGTTCGAGGAAAACGGGATGCAGTTCGTGAAGACGTTCTCGGGCCGCTCGACGCTGAACGCGGAGCTGCTCAAGGACGCAACCCGGCGCCGCGCCGACATCACCTTCGACCGCGAGTACACGCTCGATCTCGGCGGCGTGCGCGTGCGGTTTTTGCTGGTGGGACCCACGCACACCCGCGGCGACACGGGATTCTTCGTCGAGGGGGACAACGTGCTCTTCGCCGGCGACGTGGTGATGAACGAGTCATTCCTCGCCGCCGGCGCGTCGTCCAGCATCAAGGCCTGGCTGACGGCGTTCGAGACGTTCGAGGCCCTGAAGCCGAAGACGATTGTTCCTGCTCACGGCGCGGTCGGGACCGGGACGCTGATTGCGACCAATCGGGCGTGGGTGCGGCAGGTTCAGGAGAAGACGCTCGCGCTGAAGACCCAGGGCAAGCCGATGGAGGAGGCCGCAAGTGCGGTCTCGACCGAGATGCAGGCACAACATCCGGGCTGGCCGCGTGCCAACGGGCTCGTGGCGCTCTCGCGGTCGGCGTACGAAGGACGTTAAAGACCGGCAGGGTCTGAAGACCCTGCCCTACAAATTCGGCGACCTCCGGGATTTGTAGGGGCGGGTCTTCAGACCCGCCCGGAAAGCGCGAGGACGTCACGACCTCGACCCCGGACACACTCTTCCGGATTAGCAACGCGACTGCGTCCCGCCGGCTCTCGATCAGCGCCAATCCCCGCTCGACGCCGAGAACGCTGATGGCGGTATCGAGTCCGTCTGCCGCCAGGCCGGTGGTGGCGACGACGGTCACGGTGAGGTCGTCGGTCAACCCCATTCGACTGGACGGATCGATGATGTGTGAGTAGCGGCGGCCGTTGACGTCGAGATGCTGCTCCGCCGGCCCGGCCGTCGAAACAGCAGCGTTCGTCAGATCGAGCACGGCGGGAACATCCGCCTGGCTGGCGGGCAGGTCGTGTACTGCAATCCGCCATCCGCGCGTGCCCGGCGGCGCGTCGCTGAACGCCAGGTCGCCGCTGATTGCGACCATCGCCGAGCGCACACCAAGGCTGCCGATCGCGGCCAGAGCCTCGCTCGCGGCGTATCCCTTGGCGTTGCCGCCGACGTCGAGAGCCATCTTCCTCTGATCGAGCGTGACGGTTTGCCGCTCTCGATCGAGATGCAGCTTGCGGTAGCCGGTGCGCCCGGCCGCCTCGGCGAGCCCACCTGGATCAGGGAGCCGGTTGAGCCTGCGTGCCTCGCGCCAGAGCCGAATGACCGGCCCCATCGTCACGTCAAACGCGCCCTTCGTCTGGTCGGCAAGGTCCTGGGCCGCCGACAGCACGGCGAAGAGATCGCGGCTGACGGCGATCGGCGTCCCCGTTTTTCTCGCGGTCAGCCGATTCAACTCGCTGTCGGGCCTGTAGTCGGAAAGGATCGCGTCGAGCTCGCGGATGCGGTCGAACCCTGCGCGAAACGCCCGCCGGGCCTCGTCTTCGCCACGGGTGTAGACCGTGATCTTGACGAGGGTGCCCATGTGGGGCTCGACGGATTCGTAGCGGGTAAGAGGGGAGCTGCCAGCTTCCAGCGTCCAGCTTTCAGCCGGGACTGTCAGGCATGCCGCGAGAGTAATGAGGGCCACGACCCTGCACATGATGCTGTTCTCAAGCTGGAAGCTGGAAGCTGGCAGCTGGCAGCTGGCAGCTAAAAAGGATCCACTTCCACCCCGTTGTTCCAGGCACGATACATCTCGAGCGCGCTCGGCAGGACGGCCGGGCGAACCAGGCGGAATCCCAGCCACTGCGCGTCGGTCATGTACCAGACGCTCTTCGGCAGCTGTGGGTCCTGCCGCTTCCAG
Organism: uncultured Acidobacteriota bacterium; assembly: GCA_963836735.1. Lineage (GTDB taxonomy): Bacteria > Acidobacteriota > Vicinamibacteria > Vicinamibacterales > 2-12-FULL-66-21 > JACCXG01. Next base: position 131,717 of record CAWIKP010000020.1, read on the forward strand.
GAGGCATCCGACTTCACGCGCGCGGCGCACGTCACCGCCGCGGCATCGTCGTTCCACGATCCGCCGCGGACGGCGTGAGGGTAGGCGGTCTTCGACGGGACCGTCGGATTCTGCTGCGCGGCCGCGGAATAGGGCGCGTATTGATCGAGCGTCCATTCCATGACGTTGCCGAGCATGTCGTGGAGTCCCCAGGCGTTCGGCTTCTTCGTTCCGAGGGTGTGATAGGTGCCGGAGGTGAAGCTGCCCTGCGGCGAGTTCTTCTTGTACCAGGCGTAGTCGTCGAGAGGCTCGGCCCGGCCATCGCCGCCGGCGCGGCAGGCGTATTCCCATTCCGCTTCCGTCGGCAGCCGGTAGAACTCGCCGGTCTTCGCGCTCAGCCACTGCGCGAACTTGCTGGCGGCGTACTGGGTCATGCTGATCGCCGGGAAGCCGCTGTTGCCCCGGCCGAAGCTCATTTCGAGATGCGGCGCGGTCGGGCGGCTGAGCGCATCGACCAGCGCATCAGGATGTTCACGCTCTCGGGCCTGATCGGTGAACATGAACATCAGGTAGGCGTCCCACGTGACCTCGTGGGTCTGCATCCAGAACGCGTCGAGCGTGACCTTGTGCGGCGGCTGTTCGTCGGGCTTCGCGCCAGCGCCGTCCGATCCCATCGTGAATTCACCGGCGGGAATCGGCGCCATGCCGTAGCCGACGGTGGTGTTCGGGATGGTGACCTTGTAGGCGGCCGGCTTGGCGGTTGCGCTCTTCTTGCTCTGTTCTTCGATGCGCGCGCGGATGCGCTCGACGGCAGCGAGCTCTTTCGGATCCGGAGCCTTCGCTGCCTGCGCGCTGAAGAGAGGAGCAGTCTGCGCGACGGCCGCGGCGGCCATGGCGACGAATGCGGCGACGCGAAGCTTCATCCGATCAGACCATCGTGGTCCGGCCCGGAATCGCCAGGCCGGGAACCTCGTGCTTCGCCTTCCACTCAACCGGCTTCGGCACCAGGCTGACCTGCGAGTTCAGCGCCTGGTCCCACGTCAGTTGCTGCCCCGAGTAGGCGGCGTTGCGGCCCATGATCGCCAGCAGCGTGCTGGTCGCGAGGTTGAGATCGTCGTTCTTCGGCTTGCCGGAGCGGATCGACGCGAACAGCACGTCGTGCTCCTTCTGATACATGTCGTAGGCCTCGCCCTCGAACTGCCACTTGACCTTGCCGTCGGGGGTCTCGATGCGCGGCTGACCCGCCCCGAGCACCAGCGTGGCCTCGGTGCCCATGACGTAGTCGTGCGTGGCGTTGTAGCAGCCGGTCGACTGCCGGTTGGCCAGGAACACCCGGTAGCCGTTCGGGAACAGGTAGTTCGCCTCGAAGTGATCGTAGATGTTGCCGCCGTTGGCGGGAACGGCGCGCCCGCCGACCGCGACGCAGCTGACCGGCGGCTGATCCTTCACGCAACCACATGATCTTGTCCGCGTTGTGGACGGCCTGCTCCACCAGGCTGTCGCCGCACAGCCAGGTGAAGTTGTACCAGTTGCGGATCTGCCACTCGATGTCGCTCATGCCGGCGGGGCGCTCGCTCTCGGGCGGCATCGGCTTCACCGGGTTGGTGTAGTAGGTCGAGTAGTGCGCGACGAGCCGGCCGAGCTCGCCGTTGTGCACGCGCTGCACCGCCTCCTGGATCATGTTGTTGTAGCGCCAGCAGAAGCCGGCGACGAGCGCGAGGTTCTTCGTCTGCGCCAGCTTCTGCGCCGCCATCACCTCGCGCACGCCCGGCGAATCGGTGGCGCACGGCTTCTCGCAGAACACGTGCTTGTTCGCGTTCACCGCCGCGGTCAGGTGCTGCGGCCGGAATCCCGGCGGGGTCGCGAGCAGGACTACGTCGACGCCGCTGTTGATCACCTTGTCGTAGGCGTCGAGGCCGAAGAAGGCGTTGTCGATCTTGACCCGCGCGCCGAACTTCTCGCTGCCGCTGCAGCCGCGTGGCCGTCCGCTCGACAATCGCCTCGTCTATGTCGGCGATCGCGGTCAGCTCAGCGGCGCCGTCGGCGGTCAGCGCCTGCGCGGCTGCGCCGGTGCCACGGCCGCCGGCACCGACGAGCCCGACCTTGACGGCGTTGGTCACGGTCTGACCCGAAATGATTGCCGGAAACCCGGCGGCCAGAACGCCGGCGCCGGTCTTCTTGATGAACTCGCGTCGTTCCATTCCGTCCGTGTGCGTGCGGGGTGTGCTGGGCATGGTTATCAGCCTTCAGGAGAGGTCGATCCGCCGCATGATACCAAAGTAGAATCGGCCGATGCGGATTCCCCGGCTGTGCTCGTTGACGACTGTCCTGGCCGTAACAGCTCTGCTCGCCGGCAGCATGGCCCTCCGGGCGCAAACGCCGTCCCCCCCGGCCGGCGAACCGCTGTTCGACGGCAAGACGCTCGGCAACTGGCAGCCCTCGAAGTTCCATCGGGCAGGGTGCGGTCACGATCGAGAACGGCGACATCATCCTGGCCGCCGGCAAGGATCTGACCGGCATCACCTGGGGCGGACCGGCGCTGCCCGACCACCAACTACGAGCTGACGCTGCAGGCGCGCCGCCTCGAAGGACGCGACTTCTTTGCCGGCGTGACCTTCCCGGTCGGCGACTCGTTCTGCTCCCTGATCCTCGGCGGCTGGGGCGGCACCGTCGTCGGGCTGTCGAGCATCGACGGCATCGACGCCTCCGAGAACAGCACCTCGCAGTCGATCGACTTCGAGCTCCAGCGCTGGTACCGCGTCCGCATCCGCGTGACACCGGAAAAGATCGAGAGCTGGCTCGACGACAAGCAGATCATCGACCTGCCATTGAAGAACCGCCAGATCAGCGTTCGGATCGAGGTCGAACCGTCGCAACCGCTCGGAATCGCGTCATGGCGAACAAAGGGCGCGCTGCGGGAAATCCGGCTCCGGCGTCTCTGAGCGAAGCGCAATCGCTAGTCCCTAATCGCTGGTCCCGAGTCCCGAATCCCGAGTCCGGCAGGGTCTTTGCAGCTCAGCAGGTGTGGCAACTGCAATTGTACAAATCGACGTCGACGTCGTGCCGGAGTCGGTGACCGTCGCCGGCCGGTACACGTGCGCATTCGTCGTCCTTCGTCGCCGTGGCCATCCGGTTGCCGGGTTCTACGTGGCAGTTCACGACGGCCGTCTGGACATGACGCGCTTCTCGTTCGAGCTCGCGCGGACGATTCGCGTCAGGGGAGGGCACTGGAAGCTGGCCGACTATCTTGGCCCGCCGCCGGCTTCTCCGCTCCCGGATTGCACGGTGGCGATTCTGCACGCGCGAACGGCCGGAAGACCTCACCCGGGCAATCCAGGCTGTCGTGGCGCTGCGGCCTCACCCCCGGGACATCCTGGTCATCGACAACAATCCAGTCACGACCCGGACGCGAGAGGTCGTCGAGCGCTTCCCGAGCGTTCGATACGTCCGTGAGGAGCGACCGGGTCTCGACGCCGCGCGAAACCGAGCGCTCGCTGAAGCGGCAACCACACTAGTCGCGTTCACTGACGACGATGCGGTCCCGGAAGAGGGATGGCTCGATCACCTGCTGAGACCGTTCGCCGATCCGCGTGTCTGGTGCACGGCCGGCTTGACGCTGCCGCTGGAGCTCGAAACGCCGGCGCAGGAATGGTTCGAGCGCCAGAGCCCGTTCGGGCGGGGGTTCGAGCGCCGGCTGTTCGACGGCGCGCGGCACGATCCGCTGGCGATCGCACGGGTCGGCGCCGGCGCGAACATGGCGGTCCGCCGCAGCATCCTCGACGAGCTGGGGGGCTTCGACGAGGCCCTCGACGCGGGAACCGTCAGCCGCTCCGGCGGCGATCACGAGATGTTCGGACGTCTGCTCGCGGCCGGTTACCGGATCGTCTATGAGCCGGCCGCGGTCAGCTGGCACCGTCACCGGCGTTCCAGGGAGGAACTGCGCGAGACGCTCTACGGGTACGGTGTGGGCGTTTACGCCATGTGGACTCGACGGCTCCTGTTCGATCGAGAGCCGGGTGTGCTGCGACACGCGGTGCGCTGGCTGAAGCGTGGTCAGCTGCCGGCGCTCTGGCGTGCGGCGCGCCGCGCGCCGGACAGCGTGCCGATCGATCTGCAGCTGGCGCAGCTTCGAGGCTGCGCGGCCGGTCCGTGGGCCTATCTCCGCGCGCGACGGCAGCGCCGCGCGACGGCGCGAGCGTGACGACTCCGAGCCGGCCGATCTCGATCGTCATCCCGACGCACAATCGTCGTGCGTCGGTGCAGCGGGCGCTGCACGCGCTGTCGCGACAGTGCTATCCCCTCGACGCGATCGAAGTCCTCGTCGTCGCGGACGGTTGCACCGACGACACCGCCGCGCTCCCGAAGGACTGGCCGATGGCCACGCGGATCATCGAGCAGGCAAGGCAGGGCGCGGGCGCTGCACGGAACCGTGGGGCCGCGGCGTCGGCCGGGCGTCTGCTGCTGTTCCTGGACGACGACATCGAGCCGTGGCCGGGCCTGGTGGCGGCACACGCCGAGGCGCACGCCGGCGCGGAGGACACGGTGGTCATCGGGTACCTGCCGCCAGAGTTGCAGCACCGCCGCGACTTCTTTGCGGTCATGCTGCGGGCGTGGTGGGAGGCGATGTTCGAACGCATGACGGCCAGCGGTCATCGCTTCACCTACTCGGATCTGCTCAGCGGAAATTTTTCGCTGCCCCGGACACTCTTCACCCGGGTACGCGGCTTCGATGAAGCGCTCGAGTGTCACGAGGACTATGAGCTGGGGCTGCGGCTGATCGCGGCCGGGGCGCGGCTTCGATACGTCAGCGAGGCGGCGGGCTGGCATCACGAGCACACGACCCTGGAAGGTGCGCTGCGTCGAAAGCGCGATGAAGGACGCGCCGATGTGGTGCTCGCGGGTCGGCACCCCGATCTGGCCCCGGTGCTGCCCTTGTCGGCCCGGCATCGGCACCTCACCCGGCGCGGCCGGATGCTCCGCCATCTCGCCGTCTCATCTCCCTCCGCCGGCGACTTGATGGCTGCGTCGTGCCGCCGACTGCTGACGCTGCTCGAACGCAGCCGCCTGCGAAGCCGGTGGCGTCGCCTGCTCGACGATCTCCTCGCTTATTGGTACTGGCGCGGTGTCGGGGAGGCACTGGCGGGACAGCCGCTCGACACCGTTCGCCGGTCGCCGCCCGAAATGCCAGCCAACGCGTGCGAGCTCGATCTGCGTATCGGACTCGACGCGGCGGTGGATCTGCTGGACCGCACTCGGCCCGAAAGCCTGCGGCTGCGATGGGGCGAGCTGATCGTCGGAGAAATCGAACCCCTTCCCGGCGCCGAGCCGCTGCAGGGCCGTCATCTTCCAGAACTGCTGCGCGAGCGGTTCGCGAACCCGTTCGCCGCCGCACTCGCCGGCGCTGACGCCCTCGAAGGCCAGGGCGCCGTGGAGCCCGAGGATCGCCGTTGACGAGGCGTACGCTGCGGGATCGCGTGTTGCTGGCGATCTGGCTGGCGTGGGTGGCGTTCGTTCTCCGGCATTACTACGTTCAGCTACTCCGGACGATCATCTCAGGACGACTGCCTGCAGCCCGTGACTGCGCCATCGTTGGCATCCTGGTCGTCCTCGGCCTCGGCGCCGTCGCGATCGCCATACGGATTCGTCGAGTCGAGCCGCGTCGGTGGCCGCCGAACGTCCTCTGCGCCATCGCCGGCATGGCGACCGTCCCGTGGTTGCTCCTTCACCCGCTTCTGCTTCGCAGCCTGGAGCCGATCGGCATCCCTGCCTCACCCGCGATCGGCGAAGCCATGGCCCGCGCAGGAGTAGGGCTCGCCGGGGCCCTCCTGGTCGGGGCATCCGCGATCGCGGCGGGGACACTGGTGCTCCGACTGCTGCGCTGGCAAACCACGTCCCGGATCGAACACCTGGTATTCGCGTGGACGATCGGCGTCGGGGTGATTTCGTACGGATCGCTGCTGCTCGCGGTGATGGGGCTGTATCGTCCCCTGGTTCTCGCGCTCTGCATCGGTGCCCTGCTGCTGATCGGGGCAGTGTGGCCGCCGACGCTTCGGGCCGATCGTTTCAAAGCTACGGATGTGGCCGCGCCCGATCGCTGGACGATCGCATGGCTCTCGCTCACCGCGGTGTTCCTGGTGTACGCCTGCATAGCCGCACTCGCGCCGGAAAAGGAGTTCGACGCGCTCTGGTATCACCTGTATCTGCCCCGCTTGTGGCTCGAGGCCGGGCATCCGGTGGACGTGGTCCAGGAGTTCCCCTCGCTCTATCCGCTCACGTGGGAACTGGCGTTCGGCGCCGGTATGACGCTCGGCGGCGTCGTTGCCGCGAAACTGCTGCATTTCGCGTGTCTGCCCTTGCTCGCCGCGCTGGTGTGGCGGACCGCCCGGTGGGCCGGCAACATCCCTGCGGCCGCCGCTGCGGCGTTCGTGGTGACAACGCCGACGCTGCTGTGGCAAGCGAGCACCACGTATATCGATCTCGCGCTCGCGTTGCACGTGTCCGCGGCCGGGTACGCGCTGGCCCGCTATGTCGTTGACGACGAACGTCCATGGCTGGTGGTCGGCGCCCTGCAACTTGGCCTGGCAGCAGCGACGAAGCACCTGGGCATCATCGCCACGATCGTTGCGATTACCTTGTTCGCGGTCGCCGCCGTACGGAGCGGGCGCCCGCTTCGCTCGGCGATCAGGGTGGCGGCCCTGGTGGCGCTGATCGCGGCTCTCATCCCCTCCCCGTGGTATCTCCGCAGCTGGCTCGCGTCAGGGAATCCGGTGTTCCCCGAAATGTACGCCGTCTTCGGCGCTTCTCCGCCGGAGCGGTGGGATGCACGTACCGCTCAGGGACTCGAGCGCTTCACGGAACGATTCGGGCGAGGTCGCAGCGCGGGCGCGCTCGCCGCCCTGCCCTGGGATGTCACGGTTCATGCCGCCGAGTTCGGTGGCTCGCTGGGGCCGCTCTTCCTCGTGCTGCTGCCGGTCCTGCTCGTGACCCGGCAACGCGCCCGGGGATTGGGGTGGGCTGCGGCCGGCGTTGTCGGGTATGTCGCGGTGTGGGCCTCGCCCGTGAGCAGTTTTCAGATGCGCTTTCTGATGCCGATCGTGCCGCCGCTTGCGCTCCTCGCCGCCGCAGCGCTCGAGCGGACCCGGACGCTCGCGGCCGGGATCCCTGGCGGAGCCGCTCTCATCACCGCGGCAACGGCGGCCCTGACGGCGCTCAATCTGCCGGTGTTCATGCGTCTTCACGAAGGGGACCGGGTCGTGTGGCTCACACACGTGCTGCGCACAGCACCAATCGCCGTAGTCGTGGGAAGAGAATCGGAGTCGGCCTATCTTCGCGGGCAGGTTCCCTCGTTCGCGGCGTGGCGCGTCATCGACGCCCAGCTACCGGCCGACGCGCGTGTGCTGACGTTCTCCGAGGGCGATCAGCTCTACGGCCACCGGTGGCGCGTCTCCCACTACGCGACGCTGGCCCGACCCGCGGTCTGGGACGTCGGTGAGACCGACACCGCCGCGGCAGCCAAAGCACTGCGCCGGCTGCGCATCACCCACATCCTGTTCGATCGCCGGGAGCTGTCTCCGCAAAGAGCCGGCTCTCTGGCGCTGGCGTCTTCGGCGTTTCAGCAGGCATGTGTGTCGGAGTTCGATGACGGCCGCTACTGGCTGTGCCGGGTGGATTACTCGCGCCTTCCGGCTCCGGCTCCGGAATCGTGACCAGCGACGCCTCCTCGGCTTCGCGAGCGCGCCCGCGTCGCAGGTCGCCCGGCAGGAGCGAGAACTTGCGACGCACGTGGACGAGGGCGCCACGTGGGTGCCAGCGCAGCAACGCCGCGGTGTCGGCGAGGACCTGCCGCCATCCCGATCGCGTCTTCAGGCGCGAGCGAATCTGAGTCACCAGGCGATCCCCGTAGTACTCGCGCACGTTCCGCATGCCGGCGCGATACGCGTCCCGGGTTTCGGGATCGGCCGCGTGCACGCGCTGCCGCCGAATCACCATGCAGAGCTGTCGCAACATCAGCGCGGCGTCGAGCGACATATTGGCGCCGTGCTTGCGGTATTCAGCAACCACGGCATCGTGAAAGCGGACGGCATATTGCCGGCTGAGCCGCAGATAGATGTCGTAGTCGGCGCAGGCGTTGACGGTCGAATCGAATCCGCCCTCCGCCTTCACTGCGGAGCGACGAAACATCACCATCGCCGGGTTGCGGATGCTGTTGCGGCGCAGCAGTGCGCGGTACGGGTCGCCTCCGCCACGCACCGGCTGATCGGTCGGCATCGGCTCCCCCGCGGCGTTGATGAACCGGCTGAAACCGGCCACGAAAGCCAGCGAGGGATCCTCCCTCATCAGCCGGGCTCCGGCGTCGACTGCCCCGGGGAGCAGCCGATCGTCGGCGTCCAGGAACACCACGAGCTCGCCGCTGCAGTGTGCGAGGCCACTGTTACGGGCGGCTGCGAGGCCGCGTCGTTCCTGTATGACGCAGCGGACACCCGGAAACCGCCCCGCCACGCCGACGGTGTCGTCGGTGGATCCATCGTTGACGACGACGATTTCCGTGTCCGGAACGGACTGATCGAGCGCACTCCGAACGGCTTCGCCCAGATACCGTGCCTGGTTGTAGCAAGGGATGACGATCGAGACCAGCGGTGCAGCGCGCCCGGTGACGCGGGGAGACCTCGCAGGGCTCCGGCTGCCTATCGAAGACATGACGATTCCCTGCCGGCCAGCGATGGCGCGTCGTCGCGCAACGAGGGCACAACGGGCGCGTTCGACACCCGGCATTCGAACGGCTGCGCGAATACGCCCTGGCCGGCGTGCGCGCCCTGCACGTACAGCGTTGTGCGTCCAAAGCGCCATGCAACTGGCTGCGGTGCGCCGGCTGGTGTCACCGTGGCGCCGAGCGTGTAGACACCGGCGGCCAGTAACAGTTCGGGAAATGCGAACTCCACGTATCGGTGCGCTTCCAGCGGAGTGCAGGGCGGAACCTCGGCAGTGCAGGCCGTGAGCAGCGTCCCCGCGTTGAAGTCGTAGAACGACAGCGTGACGCGCGCGGCCGTGGACGAGTCGCCGGTCAGGTTCACACGGGCGATCAGGGGCGCCCCCGCCGTCGCCGCCAGCAACGACGTGCCCTCGGGGGTGTGCAGTGTCAGCCCGGTGATGCGCAGTGGGGCGTCACCTCCCTGTTGGGCTTCGGCGACGTCCGCCGGCACCGCGTCGGGACCGCTCACGAGACGCTGGTAACGGGTGATGATGTCGCCGGGACGGCCGGAGGCGACCAGCTGGCCGCCGTCCACCAGAATCACCCGATCGGACAACTGCTCGACGGCGCCCAAATCGTGCGAGACCAGCACCATCGTGACACCGCCGCGTTTCAGTTCCTGGATGCGCTGGAGGCAACGGCCCTGGAACTCGACGTCGCCGACCGCGAGCACCTCGTCGACGAGCAGCACGTGGGCCTCGAGATGGGCGGCGATCGCGAAACCGAGGCGGACGTACATCCCCGAGGAGTAGTACTTGACCGGCGTATCGAGGAACGCCGAGACGCCGGAGAAGTCGCTGATGCTGTCGAGACGCGCCTTGATCTCGCGGCGCCTCATGCCGAGGATGGCGCCGCTCAGGAAGACGTTCTCCCGCCCGGTCAGTTCCGGATGAAAGCCCGAGCCGACCTCAATCAGCACGGCCAGCCGGCCCACAATCGTGATTTCCCCTTCGGTCGGGTCGGTGATGCCACCGATCAGCTTCAGGATGGTGCTCTTGCCCGCGCCGTTCCGGCCGATGATGCCGACGGTCTCGCCGCGAGGAATCTCGAAGCTGGCGTCGCGCAGCGCCCAGAAGTCGACGGTCGGCGCCCAGAGTGCGCGTGCGGCACGCGCGGCGAGCCCCGTCGGTGGATTCTCCTTTCGCCGGACACGGTATCGCTTCGACACCCGATCGCAACGCACGTCGATCGGCATCTCAGATGACGTCCGCCATCGTTGCTTCGACGCGCTTGAAGACCATGTAGGCGACCGGCAACAGAATCCCCGTCATCAGCAGCGGCAGACCAAGCATCTGGAGATCCGGCGCGGCCCCGTGCACCACCGCGCGCCGGAAGCTCTCCACCAGCCCCGTCATAGGGTTGAGGATGAACCAGGGCCTGTAGGCAGCGGGCACTGCCGACAGCGGGTAGGCGATAGGGGTCGAGAACATCCACAAGTAGAGCAGGAGCGGCACGGCCAGTCCGATGTCGCGGAAGCGGACCTGCAAGGCCGAGAGCAGAAGCGCCGCCGCGCTGACCAGTGCGGCGACCGTCACCACGGCCGGAAGCGCGAACGCGATCGACCATCCTGGCACCCGGCCGTGATAGACAAGGAGCGCCGCGAGGACAGCGCTGCCGATGCACAAGTCGAACAGTGCGGCAGCGACGTAGGTCAGCGGCAGGATTTCCCGCGGGAAGTAGACCTTGGTGATGAGCTGCCCGTGCGCGACCAGCGCGTGCGTCGCACTTCCCACCGCAGTGGCGAAAAAACTCCACAGCAGCAGCCCGCTGTAGGCGAACAACGAGTAGGGGATGCCCTCGCTCGGGTACGCGCGCGATACGGCCAAAGACGAGCGTGAAGATCAACATCAGTCCGACCGGCTGGAGCAGCGCCCAGCACACGCCGAGCACCGACTGCTTGTAGCGAACCCGGATCCGGTGGGCGGTGAGCGTCCGGAACAGATCGATGTGCCCCGCCAGCGCCCTCAAATCGGCTGCAAACCCCTGCCGATGGCCTGGACGACGGACCGTCACAGGTCGATCGACCTCGAGCCCGTTCAGATAGCTCAGCGACACTGCCAGCTGATCTGCAAGGCGGATGCCTTGCCGGTTCGCTGCGAAGCCGGCCAAAACCTCAGCGGTTCGTCCGGCTCGCGTATGGAATCCAATCGCTAATCCCTGATGCTAGTCCGAAATCCCGGGTCCTGAATCCTGGGTCCCGAGTCCCGGATCCTGGTCCCGAATCCTGGTGCCTGCGTCCTGACGCAGGACCGGGGACGCAGGACTCGGGACTGAGGCCTCGGGACCGAGGACTAGCGATTAGGGACCAGCGACTGTGTAGCCGCTGCGCGCGCGGACCGTGAAACCGCGCTTGCGCGTTTTCACCTCGAGCCGGTGCCATCCCGGCTTCGTCGAAGCGTCAGTGGCGAGAAAGTACTGTTGACGCATCTCGCCGAGGAGCGTTTCCACCGCGGCCGTGAGCTGCTCCGGGTTCGCGGCCGGCACCTGCTCCCCGCCGGTCATCCGCGCCAGCTCCGTGAGCTGCGAGTTCCCGCCGCCGAACCACCGGCGCTTCGGCGCGACCGCGACCACGTAGATCGGCACGTCGACCGAGCTCGCGAGACCTGACACGTCGGCCGGCGTTCGCGCGCTGCTCGTGTCCTGGCCGTCGGTAATCACGACCACCGCGCGGCGCTGCGACGGCTGCTCCGACAGCCGCTTCGCCGTATCGGCGATGGCGTCGTACAGCGACGTCTGCCCCCACATGACCGCCTTCGACAGCGCCTTCTGAATCACCTCGTCGTCCCGGGTGAATGGCGTGTCCTGTCGGAGCGTCTTGTCGAAGGTGAAGAGCGCCGCTTCATCGCTGCCGCTCATCGCCTGAAGCAGCGCGCTGATGACCGCGCCAGCCTGCTTCTCGTTGGCGTCACGCATGCTGCTGCTGGTATCGAGCAGCAGCGCGATCGAGATGGGCGCCTGTTCCGTCGAGCGGAAGTCGACGATCGAGGTGGAAACCCCGTCCTCGAGGACCTGAAAGTCCTCCCGGGTCAAGCCGCGCACGAGCCGTCCGCCTGAATCACGGACGACGGCGGTCACCGGGACGACGGCGACCCCGGCCTTGAACTTCGGCGTGGGCTGGGCCTGCTCCTGCGCCACAGCGGCAGCGAGGCTGCAGGCCCAGGAGATCGCGACGGCGAGAGAGGCGAGAGAGCGGAGAGTCACACTGTCATTGTGACGCAGCGCGAACGGTTCCGGGTGCCGGGTGCCAGGTTCCCGGCACCCGGAACCCCGTCCTCAGGTCCTCGCCGTCAGCGCCGCCCTGCAGTAGTCGACACACTTCTTCACTTCTTTCACGGCATCCGAGCCTTCCGGCACGTTGTACTCGAGCTCGATCGACCCCGGGATGTTCCACTTGTTCTTCCTCACCATCTGGAGGATTTCCTTGATCGGCGTCTCACCCGTCCCCCACGCCAGGTTGAGGGCGCAGTGGTCCGGGGTCGTTCGATCCTTCAGATGGAAGCTGCCGATGCGGTCGTGGTACTTCTGCAGGAAATCCATCGGCGTGCCGCCGACATTGCCGGCCGCGACCCAGTGGCCGAAGTCGACGTTGGCCTTGTTGCCCTTCGAAAGCTCGAAGGCTTTGTCGAACGCGGTCATGCTGCCCTGCGTGTGAGTGTGGTACGCCGCATAGATCTTTTTCTTCATCGCGAAGTCCCCCACCCGCTTCAGCTGAGCGTCGTCGGTCAGGAGCTCCAGGGTGGTGTGATTGGCGCCGAGCGCCTCCGCGACGTTGAAGACGTACTCGAACTCCTCGTCCGACATGTTGCCGCTGAGCATCTTCGTTGCGTAGATGGTCACACCGGCGTCGTTGTACATCTTCCGCAGCTTCTTGAAGGCGTCCATCGAGACGCTGGTCCGCCACGCCTTCAGCTTGGCGGCCTGTTCCTGCTGTGCCGCCTGTTGTTCCGGCGTCGCTTCACCACGACCCCGTCCGCCGCCGCCACCGCGCGCTGCGCCGCCGCCACCGCCCGGCGCCGGGATCACGCACTCCTGTCCATTCCACTCAGCGCGTCTCGCACCGGGCGGCAATTCGGCCGGGATGGCGCCGCGTTCGCCGCCACGACCACGCCCAGCGGGTGCATCCGGACCGCCAGGGCCGCGACCCCCGGGACCGCCGCCACGGCCGGCCGGAGTCGGTGCGCCGGCGTAGCTCTCGATCGGCCCGCCCATCAGCTCCACGGCGCTGATGCCAGAGTCGACGATGTATTTCAGGGTTGCGTCGGCGCTCTGATCGGCCATGGAGCGGTAGCTGTAAGTGATGGTCCCGATCTGCACGCCTTCAATCTTCGAGTTGGGTTTCCCCTGGGCGAAGGCGGTGAAGAAGTCGCTGCCGCCCAGCACCGCCGCAGCGGGTACGCTCGACAACGCCAGCTTTCCGAATTCACGTCTGCTCAGCATCACAATCTCCTCACATGGACGATGATTCCCATCAACTCCCAACTCCCAACTTCCAACTCCCAGGGAGAGTCGTTCGAAGCATCTGGGTAAAAGGCGAGCCAACAAGCTGCTCGTAATGTATTTCACCCAGATTGTTTCGAGCCACTCTCCTTGGGAGTTGGGAGTTGGAAGTTGGGAGTTGAACCAGATACCTACTTCCCGTCCGGGACTTCGTACAGTCGTAGCCTCTGAATCGACCAGGGCGTCGGCGGCTCGGCGGTGCCCGTCTGCGTGATCCGGACGTACTTTGCGCGCACCGGTGCGAAGGTGATCACTGTCGCCTGTCCCTTGCCCTCGCCCTCGGCCACAGGCGATCCCCAGCTGGTGCCATCCATCGATACTTCGACCTTGTAGCGGCGAGGTGATGCCGGCGGTGGTGGCGTGAAGGCGGGAGGGGCCGCAGGTGCGGCCTGAGCCTGAGGAGCAGCGCCCGCTGCGGCGGCAGGGGCGCCGGCGGCCGGAGCGGTGCCGGCGCCCGCCGTCGGAGCGGCGGCGGCGGCGGCCGCCGCGGCGCCGCGTCCACCGCCGCGTCCGCCCTGGCCCGGTGACTCGAACTGAATCTCGGTCAGCCGCACGGCCTCGGGCAGTTCCACCTGGAACCACATCCCTGGCTGCTGCGGCGCCGCCGTGTTCCACGTGGTGAAGGTGAGCGCACCCGGCGCGGCCGTCGCATTGTGACTGGCGCGTCACCTTCCACGACGGTTGAGCGAGCATCAGTCGTGGCTGCGACGCCTCGAGCTCCTCCGGCGTCCACATCGTCTTGCGCGCGACGGTTTCGGCGCGCACGCGAGCGACGTCGGCGGTGGTCACGAACGGGCCGCGGTTGCCGAAGCTGTTGCGCACGTAGGATGCGATGTTGGCGATCCACTCGTCGGAGTTCGTCCCGAACGGCATCATCACACCGGCCGGGTAGGTCTTGCCGTCGAGCGGGCCGGTCATGCCGTGGAGCAGCGTCTTGATCACGTAGTCGCGGTGCCCCTGCACGCGCGGCGAGCTGGCGAGCGGCGGCGCCATGATCGTGCCGGCCGGACCGCCATCCTGCGGAGCGCCCCGGCCATCGGGGCCGTGGCAAGTGAAGCACAGCTCCTTGTAGACCTTGTCGCCCTTGTCGATCACCGCGGCCTCGTCTGTCGTGAACGGCGGCGGGCCGCCGCGTCCGCCACCGCCGCCGCGTCCCGCGGCTGCGAGCGCCGGATTGAGGATCTGGTTGCCGATCTCCTGCACCCCGCGCGCGGGATTCGCGGCCTGCGCGGCTTCGACGATGGCCTTCAGATCGGGAAGGCTTGAACAGCTTGGCGGTCAGCATGCCCTGCAGGGCCACGTCCGCATCCTTGTCTTTCGCCGCCGCTGCGTAATCCGCGGCGAAGCTGCGATCGCCGGCCTTGTAGAGGGTCTCGCTGGCGCGAATCGCCTGGATGCGAATCTGCGGATCCGCGTCTTTCATCTGCTCGCGCACGAACGAGGCGTCGAGCGCGCCGAGCCCTTCGAGCGTCCACAGCGCGTGGAATGCGGGCGAGCTGATTGTTGGCGCCGCGGGTCGCCGCGAGCTTCTGGAGCGCGGGCACGACCGACTTGTCCTGCTTCAGCACCAGCAGCTGCTGCGCCGTGTCGCGCCACCAGCCGTTCGGATGACTGAGGTGGGCGACCAGCTGCGCCGGCGTCTCGTTCAGCATCCGCGGCTGCGTCTTGTCGCGCTCGATGCCTTCGTACGAGAGGCGCCAGATCCGGCCGTGGCGGAAGACCTTGTCGAGCTGGTACTGCTCGATCTTCCTGCGCAGGTACGTGCCGCGCCCCGACCAGGTCGCCTGCTGGATGATGCCGCGGTACATGTCGGTGATGTACAACGTGCCGTCGGGCGCCGTGGTCATGTCCACCGGCCGGAACAGCGGATCGGTCGAACGGATGAACTCCGACAGCGGATAGACGTTCCGCATCTGGGTGAGACCCTCCGTCTTCACGGGTCTCAGGCGGCGCACGATGCGCGCGACGGTCTCGCCGTAGAAGTAATCGCCAATCATGTCCTTCGGCAGGCGATCGCCGCGAAAGACGTCGTTGCCGGCGCCGGCGGTCGAGCGATTGAGCGATCCATCCGGCAGCCGGACCGAGGGCAGGCCGCCCTGCATGTCCGCGATGAGCACCGGAGCGCCCCACGTGATGTTCAGGTTCGCCTCGAACTGATCGGGAACGCTGAAGTTGCCGTAGTGCACCGGCAGCTGGAAGTAGCCAGGCATGCCGCTGGCGCCGCCCTGGAAGTGCACCTTGCCGTAGTTGTCCATCGCGGCGCCCCACTGGGCGTTGTTCCCGCCGGTGAGCTCCTGCCGGACGGGGCCGCCGGTCATGGACGGCCGCGCGCGGAAGGCGTTGACCGTGCTGTAGAACCAGTTGTCCATCGCCCAGAACAGCCCGGACTGCTGGTGCTCGACGTTCGCGAGCCGGCCGAACCCGGTTGCGAACAGCTCCTTCTTGTCGGCGACGCTGTCGTTGTTGGTGTCGGTGAACTTCCACACCTCGTCGGCGTTCGACTCCATCGTCAGCACCGCGTTGGCGCCGTACGGCATCACGAACCGCGGGAAGATGAGCTTGTCGACGAAGATGCTGTGCTTCTGGTACTTGCCGTCGTTGTCCGATCCTCGTGGACGGAGATGCGTCCGACGGGATCGAGCTCGCCGGTGGCGTCGGCGTCCTGCATGTAGCCGCGCAGCTCGAGCACGAACATCCGGCCGTTGCCGTCGAAGGCGATCTGCGGCCGACTCCTCGATGTCGGGATCGGTGAGGACGGGCTCCATCTTGAAGCCGGGCGGGAGCCAGAAGCGCTTCTGCTCTTCCGAGGGCGTCAGGGGCTTGACCGGAGCTTTCGGACCGTAGTCGGCGGTCGCGTTCGCCGGATCGTTCTCCTGCGGCCCGCCCAAGTCCGCCGCGGCCACCCCGGCCGGCCGGTTGACCGGGCGCCTGGGGGCCCTGTGCGGCGGGCGCGGCTGACGGCGCTGCTGCCGGGGTGGGCGCCTGGGGGAAAACCGGGACGGTGCCGACGAGGAGGGCGGCCGCCAACACGCCGAAACTCGTGCCCGCGCGGCTGAAAGTAGAGTGCATATGTGGTTTTTCTCCGCTGGAGACTATACGACGGCTCTGGCTCCTTGATTACTGACCAACTCCCAAACTCCAACTCCTCCGCCGTAGCGCGCCTGACGAGCTCCGGGTTGGGAGTTGTAATGATCTACCCTCGAGGCTTGCCGCGTTTCTTCCAATTGATCCCCGTCGCCCTTGGCCTGCTCACAATGACGGCGTGCGCGGCCGGCTACCGCAAAGGGGCCGGCGCCCGCGGTGATTGTCCCCGCAGTTGCCATCCGCGCCACACCACCGCAGGTTGATGCCACTACGCTCGCGGGCAAGCTGCTCTTCGGCTACCAGGGATGGTTCGGCTGTCCTGACGACGGGTCGCCGCTCGCGCGCTGGGAACACTGGTTTCGCGCCGGTCAGCCTGCCGGCGAGCCCGCGCTTCGTGTCGACATGTGGCCCGATCTCTCCGAGCTCCCGGAATCGGATCGGTGCGCCACGCCGCTGACCCTTCCCGAAGGGCGCGCGGCGGAGTTGTATATCGGCTTATCGAGCCGCAGCCGTCGACATGCACTTCCGATGGATGCAGGAGTACGGCTTGCCCGGCGTCTTCCTGCAGCGCTTCACTTCGGGCCTCACCAGCGAGGCCACTCGCGATTTCCGCGACACCGTCGCGCGCAACGTCCGGGCAGCCGCCGAAGCGAACGGTCGCGTCTTCGCGCTGATGTACGACATCTCCGGTCATCGTCCGGAGACGCTGGTCGAAGACGTGAAGCGCGACTGGTCTTATCTCGTCGACACCCTGCGCATCACCGAGAGCGAGCGGTACCTCCGCCACAACGGCCGGCCGCTGCTCGCGATCTGGGGATTTGGCTTCACGGATCGGCCAGCCACACCGTCGCAGGCCGCGGAGCTGATCGACTTCTTCAAGAACAATCCCGACCCGCGGTACCGGGTGACGCTCTTTGGCGGAGTGCCGGCCGGCTGGCGAACGCTGACACGCGATTCACAGCCGGACGCTGCGTGGGCGGGCGTTTATCGTTCGTTCGACGTCATCAGTCCCTGGACCATCGGCCGCTTTCGCGACGACGCCGGAGTCGATCGCTTTTACCGCGAACAGGTCGGCCCGGACCTGATCGAGGCGCGCGAGATCGGCGTCGAGTACGTGCCGGTCGTCTTTCCTGGTTTCTCGTGGCGGAACATGAACCGCGACGCCGAGCTCAACCAGATTCCCCGCCGCGGCGGCCGCTTCTTCTGGCGCCAGGTCGAACAGGCGGTCGGCGCGGGCGCCACGATGCTGTACGGCGCGATGTTCGACGAGGTCGACGAGGGCACCGCGATGTTCAAGCTCGCGAGCACCGCGGCGGAGGTCCCCGCGGCCGCGTCACTCGTCACGCTCGACGCCGACGGCGAGAGGCTGCCGAGTGACTGGTATCTGCAGCTTGCGCGTGAGGTGCAGCAACGCTTAACTGCGGGTCCGCGGTCCGCTGGTCCGCTGGTCCGCAGCCCGCGGTCGCCGGTCTCGGGCAACGGACCACGAAACCGCGGACCCGCGAACCCGCGAACCAGCGGACCAGCGAACCAGCGGACCAGCGGACCAGCGAACCAGCGGACCAGCGGACCAGCGGACCAGCGGACCAGCGGACCAGCGGACCAGCGGACCAGCGGACCAGCGGACCAGCGAACCAGCGGACCAGCGGACCAGCGGACCCGCGAACGGCCCGTTTCACCAATTCGCCACAATTTGGCGCCATACTCTGCATCCGACTCATGACCTTCAGGAGCCGCACAGTGACTTATCGAAGCCGGATCGTCCTCGCGGGCGCCGTCGCGATGTTCGTTCTTTCGTTGTGTACGCTGCCGACGCTGGTGGCGCAGCAGGGTCCGCCGCCCCAGGGCACGCCGCAAGGGGCGGGCGCCGGGCCGGGCGGACGGGGCGGGCTGCCGCCGTGCAAGCCGGGCGAGACGGCCGGGCAGCACTATCGCAACATCAAGGTAATGTCCGACCTGGCGTGCACCGAGCTGCAGCTGGCCATGCAGTCGATCGCCGCGTCGCTTGGAGTCGGCTGCGATCACTGTCACGTCACCGGGCCTGGCGGCGCCTTCGATCGTGACGACAAGGAAACAAAGGACACGGCGCGCGCGATGATGAAGATGGTCGCCGAGATCAACACGCGCGCCTTCGAGGGACGATCCATGGTCGCGTGCGCGACCTGCCACCACGGCGAGTCGAAGCCGATGCGCACGCCGCCCATCGCGACGGAGATGACCGGGTGGCAGGCGGCCGCAGCGGCCCGGGCACGTGAGCAGGGTCGAGGCCGAGGCGGGTTCGGCGGGCCAGGCGGCGCGGCGCCGCAGGGTGCGAACGAGGCGGCTCGCGGCGGGATGCCTGCCGGTCCCGGCGCTGCCGCTGGCGGACCTGGCCCTGCCCCGGCAGCCCGGCCCGAGGAACCCAAGCCGACCGAGACCGTCGACCAGGTGCTCATGAAGTACGGCGAGGCGCTCGGCGGCCGTGACGCCCTTCAGAAAATTCAATCGCGAGTCATGACGGGGACGGTGACGCTGCGGGACCTGCAGCAGGTGCCGGTGACGGTCGAGGAGAAGCTGCCCAACTCCTATCGTCTCGACATTCAATCGCAGCCGCAGCCACAGACCTGGGCGGCCTCCGGAACGACCGTGTGGGGAGGCCGCGGCGGCCGTGGCATGCAGGGCTTCCAGGCGCAGCAGGCGACGCGGCGTGCCGATCTGGGAGCGCCGCTCAACATGATGCAGCGCTATCCCAACCTCACGGCCAACCGCTACGCAACGGTCGAGGATCGCAACACGATCGTCCTGGTCGGCCGCCCGAACGAAGACACGACCGAGCAGCTGCATTTCGATCGCGAGACCGGCCTGCTGCTCCGCCGCAGCATCTCGACCCGCACCGCGTTCTCACCGCTGGCCGAACAGATCGACTACAGCGACTACCGCGACGTGAGCGGCGTGAAGATGCCGTTCACGATCCGATACGCGAGCTGGAACGAGGTGCAGCTGGAGAAATTCACCGACATCAAGGTCAACGTCCCGATCGACGACGCCAGGTTCGCCATGCCCCCGCCGCAGCAGGGGCCTGGACCGGGGAGAGGGGCGTTGCCGCGCTGACGCGAGCCCGCGAACCCGCGAACCCGCGAACCCGCGAAGGGATTGTCAGGTACTCGTTGAACATCCGTTGTATCGCCGCCCCGTCCGCGTGCGCGGCGATGGCGAGCATCAGGAGAATCCGCGCCTTGACCGGCGCCAGGTCCTCCGCCGCGATGCGATAGCCGGCGTCCGGGCGCTCGTCGGTGCCGGCGGCGCGTGAACGTCTCGAGGGCGCGATGCGGCCGCTGCCCGTCCGCGTGCTCGTGACGACGAAGACCCGCTTGTCGACGGCGTATTGAATGCCGTCGCCCTGCGTGCCGCTCGTGGCGCCGGCGCCCGCCGACGCGATGACGATGCCCGTTGCGCCCTGGTCGACGGCAGCCTTGATCAGATCGCCGCTGGCGCCCTGGTAGACCATGATCACGTCAACCCGGGGCAGGTCCTTCAGCGACGAGACGTCGAACTCGGACTGCGCCGTGTGGCGCTTCAGGCCCGACCGGTAATAGACCACGCGATCGCTGTCGACCACGCCGAGCACGCCGTAGCCGCGCGACTGGAACGTTTGCAGGCGCAACGCGTCGGTCTTCGTCACCTCGCGGGCCGCGTTGATTTCGTCGTTGAGCACGACCAGCACGCCCTTCCCGCGTGACGCGGGCTCGGCGGCGACCCGGAACGCCTCCAGCAGGTTGGCCGCTCCCTCATAGCCGAGCGTGCTGGGATTCCGCATCGAGCCCACCACGACGACCGGCTTGTCGGTCCGGACCGTGAGGTTCAGGAAGTAGGCGGTCTCCTCGAGGGTATCCGTCCCGCTCGTGACGACCACGCCGGCCAGCTCGGAATCCTGGCGGAAGACGTCATTGATGCGGCGTGCGAGCTCGAGCCATTGGGTGAGCGTCAGCTCGGAGCTCGCCACGTTGGCGAACTGCTCCGCTTCCGCCCGGACGTATCGATCGAGCGTGGGCGCCGATTTCAGCAGCTCGTCGGCGGTGAGGCGGCCGCCGGTGCGGTTCGAGATCGTGCCGCCCGTCGCAATCAACCGCACCTTCGGGCGCGTTCGGTCGCTCGCATGGGCAACGGCGCCGGGCTGCGCCACTGCCGAATCCAGGCCTGCGGCACAGAGACCGACTGCGAGAACAAGCCGGGACGCAAACCGGAGCCGAATCATGAGGCGTCTACAGCTGCGAGGTGCACTGCGGGCACCGCTTGGCTTTGATCGAGATCGTGGAGGCGCAGTAGGGACACTCGCGCGTGGTCGGCCCGGCCTCCGCGGCCGGCTTGTCCACCGAGCTCTTGATGCGGTTGACCTGTTTCACCAGCAGGAAGACCGCAAGGGCGACAATCAGGAAGTTGACGGCGTCGTTCAGCAGCTGGCCGTAGGCGACGACCGGGATGGCCTTGGCCTTGGCATCGGCGAGCGACGCCGGAACGCCGCGGCTCGAGTCGAGGACGTAGAACAGGCTCGCGAAATCGATGCGCCCCAGCGCCAGGCCGATCGGCGGCATCAGGATCCCTTCCACCAGCGTCGTGACAATCTTGCCGAAGGCCGCGCCGATGATCACGCCGACTGCGAGATCGATCACGTTCCCGCGGGCGATGAACTCACGAAATTCCTTCCACATCTCTCCTCCCGTCGCTCGACGCCTGAACGATCACGCACAGAGTAAACCACGACCGGGAAAGTCGTGCGAGACGGTGACCTGAATCCGGACAGTCGGGAGAGCGGAGCGGGCGAAGCCACTCCGCGTGGCTTCGCCCGGTTTCGGCCGGCGGAAGTTACCAGTACTTCTTCAAGCCGCCGGTAAAGACGAACCCTGAAGGATCCTGTCCTCCGCGGGTCTTGCCGACGACGTGATAACGGCCTTCACCCTTGAAGGAGACCGTCCGGCTGGTGAAGTACTCGACGCCGCCGCCCATGTTGAACCCCGGCTCGGTTTCGGATTCGCCGAACGCCTGGCCGTTGTCCTTGACCTGCAGGAAATAGGCACCCACGCCGGCGCCGACGAAGGGATGCCACTTGCCTCCTTCCCAGTTGTAGTTCGCGTCGATCCGGAGCGGAATCTGCCGCAGCGAATCGGACGATTCATTCGCGAACCCCGGGTCGGTCAGCCCGAACACCGTGCGCAGGCTGAAGCGGGGCGTGAGGTAGTACCTCGAGCAGTGCATTCACGATGAGCGCGTTGTCGAACTCATTCTCCTTGGGAACGAAGACGCCGGCATCGATGCCGACCGCCGTGGATCCCGCATGTGGTGCGCGTTCCTGAGCCGCCGCTACTCCAGGCAGCATGAGGCACGCGCCGAGCACGAGGACTCCAAGGACACGTTTCAACATGACGTTTCCCTCCTGCAATGAACGATCTGCCGCGCCGTCATTCAGACGGTCTCGCGACACGTCGGACGGCTGCAAGCCGGATACCCCGGCAGCTCGACCGGCGATCGACGCGGAGATGACGCGGGAATTCGGTCGATCGCCGCGCCGATCCGTATCGTCGAGTCACATGCGGATGAGTGGAACGTTGGACCCGATATCTGGAAATATGGATGGCCGCTCAACCGTGGCCCATGACAGGTAGACCGTCTGCATTCGCCTTGAAGGCGAGGCGCGCTCTTGCTTCCGAGCCGGTTTCTTCGGCACACACGCCGGCGCGGCCGCGCACCGACTATAATTTTCGGCGGAAATACGTGCTCGAGATGTCGGATCAGTACCGTCGTCTGGTGGAGCGTTCGCCGGATGGCATTCTCGTCAGCCGACACGATCGGCTCGTGTTGGCGAATGCCGCAGCGCTGCGCTTGTGCGGCGTGGACAAGACCGAACAGATTCTGGGAACCGGCACGGCGGACCTCTTTCTGCCGGAGACCCGCGAGACGGTTCGGGCGTTCCTGGATCGTGTGCGCTCCGGCGGCGAGGGGGAGCGCATCGACGCCCGCCTCGCTCGCAGCGGCACGCAGGCGATCGATGTTGAGATCTCCGCGGCCGCGCTCGACGGCGACAGCGTTCAACTGGTGCTCCGGGACGTCACCGCCAGGCGCCGCGCGGAAGACAGCCTGGGCAAGAGCGAGGAACGGCTCGCGCTCGCGGTCGCGGGCGCACGCGAGGGCGTCTGGGACATGAACCTCGAGACCGGCGACGTGGTCTATTCCTCACGCTGGAAGCAGATGCTCGGGTACAAAGACGACGAGATCGAGCCCCACATCAGCGCCTGGGAACGACTGGTGCACCCCGAGGATCGGCGCCACGCGATCGACGCGCAGAACAGCGTGGCGCGGGGCGGTGCGACCTTCGAGGCCGAGTTCCGGCTCCGCCACAAGAATGGGCACTTCGTGAACGTCCTTTCGCGCGGCTACCCGGTCAGGCGCGAAGCCGGCGGGCCGGTGGTGCGCATCGTGGGCACGCACCTCGACCTGACGGAACAGAAGCAGGCGGAGGCGGCGCTTCGCGAAAGCGAGGAGCGTCTCAGGCTGGCGTTCATCGCGGCGCAGGAAGGGGTCTGGGACTGGAACCTGGAGACCGGCGCGGTGGTGTATTCGCCGCGATGGATCGAGATGCTGGGGTACGACCCGGGCGAGATCGAGCCGCATGTGAGCGCGTGGGAGCGCCTGATTCATCCTGACGATGTCGCGAAGGCGGTCAGCCTCAACGAGAGTCTCGAGCGCGGCGCCGACACCTACGAAGGAGAGTTCCGGCTGCGCCACAAGGCCGGCCACTATGTCCACGTGCTGTCGCGGGGCTTCCCGATCCGGCGCGAGCCCGGCGGTCCGGTGGTTCGAATCGTCGGGACCCATTTCGACCTCACGGCGCGGAAGGAAGCCGAGGAGCTGGCCGAACGTCAGCGGGCGGAACGGGCCCGGACCGAGTTGCTGACCCGGCTGGTCTTCGCGCAGGAAGACGAGCGGCGGCGGATTGCGCGCGAGATGCACGATCAGTTCGGCGAGCAGCTCACCACGCTCGCCCGCCGGATCGACGGGCTGAAGGCGTTCTCGGACGGGCAGCCCGGGCTGATGTCGCTGATTGCTTCGCTCGAGGCGGTGTCGCGGCAGATCGATCGGGACGTGAACCATCTGGTGTGGCAGCTGCGTCCGACGGCGCTCGACGATCTCGGGTTGCGGGCGGCGCTGGCGAACTACATCAAGGACTGGTCGCAGCGGGTGCGGGTTCGTGCCGAGCTGCATTCGTCAGGCCTGCTCGACGACCGGCTGCCCTCGGAAACGGAAACGACCTTGTATCGCATCGCCCAGGAGGCGTTGACCAATGTCGCCCGACATTCACGGGCGACGAGCGTCGACGTGATCCTCGAACGCCGCGGTGACCAGGTCATCCTGATTGTCGAGGACAATGGCGTCGGGTTCGATCAGGGACGGACCCGCTCCGAGCGTCCGGGCTTCGGCCTGCTCGGCATGCAGGAACGGGCCGCGCTGGTCGGCGGCGACGCTGCAGATCGAATCGCAACCCGGAGAAGGCACGACCGTGCTGCTGCGGATGACAACCGCGCGGATCCCCGCCACAGGCACCGACCATGTCTGAATCCAGACCCCTGCGCATCCTGCTCGCCGACGACCACGTCACCGTGCGCCACGGCCTGAAGCTGCTGATCGAGGGCCAGCCCGACATGACGGTGGTGGCGGAGGCGAGCGACGGCGCCGCGGCAGTACATCTCGCGATGGAGACCCGTCCCGACGTCATCGTGATGGACGTGTCGATGCCCGGCATGAACGGCTGGTCGCGACGCAGACGCTGCGCAAGACCCTGCCGTCGGCGGCGATCGTGACGCTGACGCGCCACGCTGACGACGCCTACCTGCAGGAGCTGCTGCGGGCCGGGGCCTCCGCATACGTGTTGAAACAGAGCCCGCCCACCGAGCTGCTGCAGGCCATCCGCGCCACCGGCGCCGGCGGCCAGTACGTCGATTCCAGCCTGACGGCACGCGTCACCGCGGGGTTCCTGGGGCGCGAAGGGCGCGGCGGCACCCGCGGGACCACCGCGCATCACCGAACGGGAGGCCGAAGTATTGCGGCTCGTCGCGTCGGGCTACAGCAACAAGGAAATCGCGCAGCAGCTGGATCTCAGCGTGAAGACGGTCGAAGCCCACAAAGCCAACGCGATGCGGAAGCTCGATCTGAACAGCCGCATCGACATCGTCCGATACGCCATCCTTCAGGGATGGCTCCACAACGCCTAGCCGCCGGGGTTTTGCCCAGGGCTACTAGGGAATTCCCTTACCTCCGAGGATCGGTCTTCCCGATTGTGCCGGCCTCCGGTCGAGGCTTAAAGTCCCGAGCATCGCGGCTTAAAGTCGCGTGCATTGCGGTCAGCCGACCACAAGGAGGTTGTCATGGAATCCTCGTCCAAGTTTGCCGGAGCCACCCGGAGGGCGACGGTTCGCGACGGGATCCTGAGCGGCCCCGAGGCGGCGCGGAACCGGCTCCGGAGCGGACCCGAGCCGGCGGGATCGAGGAGGAGCTGCGGCTGGTCGAGCAGCACCGGGTCAACCTGCTCCTGATGGGGCGTGACGAGATCGTGCAGCCGATGGTCGAAGCGCTGGCTGCCCGGTTTCATCAGCCGGTGGGGACGTGGTCACCTGGCGAGCGGCTGGTGCTTCCACCCGCCGAGCGCACCGGGACGATGGTGATCAACGACGTCGGCGCCCTCGGGCTCCCAGGATCAAATCCAGCTGCTCGAGTGGCTGGGAACGGCCTGCGGGCGTACGCAGGTGGTCAGCACTACCCCTTCCCCACTGCTGCCCCGAGTCCAGTCCGGCAAGTTCATCGACACGCTGTATTACCGGCTGAACACCGTCCTCGTGGACGCGATCTCGTAAGGTCCCGCCTACGCGCTCCGTCGTCCGAACGCTTCGGCGAGGCAGGGCCGTTACCGGATTCGCGAGAAAACCTCGAAGCGCCTGAAGTTCGAGTCATTTCGCCTCACAGGCAATCTGCTCGTACAGCGGCGGCGCGTCCGGCGTCTGCGCCTGCGTCCGTGCCTGCGCGGCAGGCTTTCCCAGCTCATAGAGCTCCCGGAAAACGATCGGGAGCATCAGCCCCAGACGCTGGTCGAATCTGTACTCGGTCGTCAGCTCCACGTTGATGCCTTCGACGGTGGCCGTGAGTCGCGATTGCCAGATGCGGCCGTTCGCCATCTCGACCAGCAGCTCGCCTTTCATGAAGACCGGCTTGCCTTCGACGCTCCGGATCAGCGTCGGCCTCTCCCGTTCCTGGAACGCGAGCCAGATCAACGCATGCCCATCGGCGTCCTCGCGCTTTTTCGTGGCGAAGCGGAACCGCGACCGATGGGCCTCGTCGAGCGAAAGGAGCGCCAGGGTCGGCTCGTTGATGTTTCGCGTGACGCGGCCGATGTTGTAGCGGGCGTTGTACGACCGCATCTGGTCCCCGACCTGCGTCACGGGCAGCGTCCGGAGAATCTCGCGGACGTTGGTACGCTCGGGCGCGGCCACCCCGTCCACGGTCTGGACGTCGCGAATCGCCATCCAGCCGCGCGGACCCGCCGTGAAGATGAAGAACACTTCGCCGGTGGTCGAGCGGGATCGCGGCGCGCCTGGCACTGCGGGGATCTGGCTGCGGACGTCCTGGACGTAGGCCTCGTCGGCCACGATCGCGGTCAGATCACGCTGGTATTCCGCGACGTATGCAGCAGCCCGCTCCGCGATCCCTTTTTCTGCCGATAGCACTGCTGAAATCGGGCAGAGCGCGCCGACCGCGGAGAGCAGCGCCGTTGTCGCCGCCAACGTCCGAACCGGGGCCGAACCGGAGGCCCTCAACTGATTACGAGTCTGCCACCTCAGAGCTGCAGCTCCACGACCCGATCGGCGAACGCAAGCTGTTCAACGGGTATCCGGCCCGCCTTGATCAGCGCGTCCCGATCGAACTTCAGGTCGGGCTTCAGGAACTCGACGCTCAGCATCGCGTTCGCGGGTCCGATGCCGGCCGCGTCGATGGGATCGATGGCGCGAGACGCGTCCAGGAACAGCTGCGTGCCGATCGACTGGATCCCGCGGCCGAGGAGCGCGGTCACATCGGAGTTGAACGCCTCGGTGAGCCGCGATCCGAATCCGGCCAGGGCCTTGACCGCCTCAGAGGGCCGCGAGCCGGGCACCGACGCGATCTTGAGCCCCGCTTCGAAGGCGTGGGCCACGATGTCGGCCTCGGCGTTCAGCAGCGAACTGAACAGTTGGTGATCCGGATCGACCTGGCCGAGGATCGTTTTGGCCTGCGCGGGACGGAAGAACTGGGCATCCAGATCCCCCCGCAGTACTTCGGCGGCACGGGTCAGGAGCGTCGTCATCCGATCGACGGTCTGCTTGCGGCGCAGCATGCTGCGGCGTTCGCTGGTGTCTGCGACGTCCCAGTACCGGAATCCGCTGCTGCCTGGAAACGCTGCTCGCCCTGGGCACCAGCGCGCAATACGCGAGGACGATCTGCGCGGTAGTGATGGCATTCGAGTAGGCATCGGGTCCTGAGAAGAAGGCGTCGTGGATGTTGCGCTTCAGCGAGGCCTGAATCGCATTGGAGACGGCCAGGTACACGTCGGCATCCCGCTGTTTCGGCAGCTTCAGCCACGCCGCGCCGATCTTCGCGGCGCTCGTCGCCGACATCGACACCTGCAGCGAGATCAACCCGTTCCCCAGCAGGTTGGGACCGTTCGGGATCGCCGCCTCGGCCTGGCGATCGAGGAGATCGATGAACTCGTCGGCATCGGCGATCTTGTGGCTGAAGAACGCCGTGAGCGACGGCCCGACAATCGTTCGCACGTGCTTGGTCTGCATGTTCCGCCGGGCGAAGACCAGGCTGTAGTTCATCTCGAGCGAGCCCTGGTGCAGGCGCACGCCGCCCGCGCGTGAGCCTGCGGCGGCGAGCCCGAGCGCCAGCGACAACACGCCCTTCCGCTCGTTGCTCGCCACGGTGTCGGAGGCCTTCACGGTGAAGAGCAGGCCGCCGTTGTCGGTAACGGCCTCCACCGAGGCGAGCACTTCGTTCAGGTGCGAACTGGTGGAGGTCGTGAACGGCAGGCTCACGGTGACGTGGCTCTGCACGCTGTGACCGTGGGTCAGCTGCGCCCTGCCCAACTTCACCTGCGGCGGCTGATTGAGCAGGAGGTCGTCGAGGTTGCCCTGGAGGGCCTGCTGGAAGAGGGCGGTCACTCTCGCGGGATCCACGCTGAAGTCGAAGGTCGCATCGAGCAGGGCCTGACTGCTGGTGGTCGACGAGAAGGTCGAGTTCAACGAGAACTGGTACTGCCGGTGCAGGGCCTCGAGCGCCTTCTCGTAGTACTCGTCGCGCTTGTCGAGCAGGAGCCTGATGACCTTGCGGACCTTCTCGAGGTCGTCGAGCAGCACCGCGTGCTGGTCCAGAAACGCCGCGAGCTTCCGTTTCAGGAGCCCGTCGAGCGCAGCGAAGTCCGTGGTCGTGACCACTTTGAAGATCCGATCAAGCCGGAGTTCGCGCTCCACGAAATCCTGGAAACGGACCAGCGTGTCCTCGGTGCCAGCGCCATCGAGGACCCCGAGCAGCCGTCCCGCAATCGCATGCACGTCGTCGATCGGCATGGACAGCAGACCGAGAACCGACCCGCCGGCCATCGCTTCGAGCATCCGCCCGGCCGGCGTGTGCAGGAACTCGATGCGGGTGAGGCGATCCTCGAGCAGTGAGCGGAGGTCCTCGGGGGTGATCGTGGCGAGCCTGGTCGCGATCGCACGCACGTCGGCGCGGCTGGTCTTCTGTTCGACCAGCTTCAGCAGCGGGGACGCGACCCGGTGCGGCAGGCCGTGCCACTTGTCGAGGAACCCGAGCGCCTTGTCGTGGACCGCATCGAACTCCTTCTGCAGCCGTTCGGGAGGCACGCCGGCAAGATGGGCGATCAGCCGTTCGGCTCCGTCGACGCCGGCTTCGGCCAGCAGGTCCGACAGCTTGCGATTGGGATCGGTCCATTTTTCGAGGATGTGCAGATCGCGAAGAATCTGTTCGCCGTGGGTGTCGAACACCGCGGCGATGAAGTCGTCGATCTGCCCCGGCAGCAGCGAATCGCGGGCCTGGATGCTCACGCTGGCGTTCAGCGACGCATCGAGGCCGCGGGTCCGCAGGCGAAAGAAGCGCAGGCGGAGAGCGCGTGCCTCCGACTCGCGGCTCACCACGACGGCACAGCGGCCGCTCGCGGAGAAGCCGACCGCCGCGTTGATACCCATCTGGAGCCGCAGGCCGATGTCCCCTTTCAGACCGCCCAGCTCCGCTTCGCGGATCCAGTTGAAGTCGAACCCGAGCTGCGAGCCCAGCGTCACCTTGACCGAGCCCAGAACCTCGCTGGCTATCCATGTGCCCGGCTCGATCATGTCGACCGAGGTGATCTGTCGCGGCAGCAGCCAGCTGTCGGCAGTGGCCTGCACGACTGCACGCGCGGAGGTCGACGATGGCAGGCGCCGGATCACGGCGAACAGGCCCTCCGACGAACCGGACACGTCGAGCGTCGCCGTACCGGCCGCGCCGAGGGCCACCGCGCCGCTCGCCTTTGCCTCCGCGGAAAATCCCCAGCGCAGCACGCTCAGCAGCGTCGGCTCACCGGGGTGCTGGCCGAACTCGAGCGCTTCGAGTGCGAAGTCCTGCGCCCGGTCGCCGATGCGATTCAGCAGCGCGCCACCGGTCCGGTAAACACCGAACCCGGCGAACACGCCGCCAGAAGCGCTGAAGCTCACCTTGTCGGTGCCGCGCGCGAATTCAATCGGCGCCGGCGTACTGGCGTTGAGCGCCACCTCGGCAAGGTCGATGTCGCGGTCCGGAAACGGCGTGGTCTCCGAGAGCAGCGCGGTCACCACGTCGGGCTGGATGCCGCTCGACACCTCGAACCCGAGCGAGGCCTTCTGATTCAGCAGCGGAAGATTCCTGCCGAACTTGAAGCCCTTGACGTTCGCAACCGGGGACGCTACGGCCATTGGTGTTCCCTCCTCGAGATCTGAGGTTGAGTGCTCGCCCGCGACCTTCTTGCGCGTGCGGCCCTGCCCCACGCGGGTGAGGGCGGCGAGTGTA
Source organism: uncultured Acidobacteriota bacterium (assembly GCA_963836735.1). GTDB lineage: Bacteria > Acidobacteriota > Vicinamibacteria > Vicinamibacterales > 2-12-FULL-66-21 > JACCXG01. The sequence continues at coordinate 161,121 of CAWIKP010000020.1, forward strand.
ACAGGATCGAGCGGCCGTTCATCCCGGGCCGCCAGGTCGGAGTGACGCAGAGCTCGCGCAGGCAGGGGCGAACGCGGGGTGCGCCGGTTTCGTACCAGCGAACTGCGGAATCCAACCCAAAGACGATCCAGCGAGCCATTTTCCCGGCATCTTCCTGGGCACGGCCTCCGGGAGCGTCACAGTATGGTGATTCCGCTCGTGCTGCTGATTGCCGCCGGCGCCACGCTGGCGCCGCCAGTGCCACGCCTCCGCGGGGCATCCGCGCGCGAGACGGCGATCATCGCGGACCTGCTCGCGCGTTCGCCGACGGCGCGAACCCTTGCAACCGGGCTCGAGGCGCCTTCCGCCCGCTTCGTCCGGGTGACGCTCGCCCCTTCGGGCCATCCCGATGACCTTGCCGCGCTCCTCGCTCACGAACTGCAACATGTTCTCGAGATTGCGCGGTCGCCCGACGTCATCGACAGTCGCGGCGTGCGACGGTTGTACAACCGCATCGGCAACGACCGCTCGGCAACGGCTGCCTTCGAAACGGCTGCGGCACAGGAGGTCGCATTGCAGGTGCGGCGGGAGCTCAGTCGTGGATCAGGACGCGCGGCGGACCGACCGGTTGGGCATCCATGAGGCGGCGCGGGTGCCGCTGATCTTCAGCGTGCCGGGAATCGCGGTCGGCTCAATCTCCTTTTCGACGATCACGGCGCCGAAACACTTGACCGATCCCTTTCCTTTCACCCGGCCGGTCTGAACGTCCTGAATCGCGCCGTCGAGGAGCCGCAGCACCGCGCCCTGCAGCACCAGCTCGATGGCGGCCTCGAACTCGACCCGCGCGATCTCGACGCCGTCTTTCATCAGCGCCACGTGAGGCTTATGAGTCGACGCGATCTTGTGTTCGGCGAGCTGAAGGAAGATTTCCTTCCCGGGCGAGTGCGCGCTCTTCTCGAGATGCTGCCGCAGCGTGCCGGACTTGTTCCACGCCGTCACGAAGATGTCGGACAGATCGATCTGCAGGAGCGACTTCAGGTTGCGCGCCAGCGCGCCGGACATCGCGCGCAGACCGAAGGCCGCCAGGGTCTCGGTGCCTCCGGTGGCAACCGTCAGGTGCTTCCTCGACATCGCGTCCTTGATGCGTTCGGTCAGCACTTCTTCGTCCGGCATTATCAGGTCGACCAGCGGCAGCACGGCTCACCTCATTTCCGTCACTTCGATCATTCCAAGCGGACCCGAACCCTCGGCGGTCTGGCTTCCGGCATCACGGAACGGCCGCAGCCACAGCTCCGAACGGGTGACCGGACCGTCGGCCGACAGCTCGACGGTCATCTGCGGATCGGGATGCGGGGCGAGCGTGATCGACGGCGGGAGCTCGCGGGGCTCACGCGGGGCCCGCGCCTTCGCTTTGACCGTGATCCCCGCCAGCGCGGCCACGAGACCGGCGCCAAGCAGCAGCCACACCAGCGGCATCGGTGGGTCCGGCGGAACGTTCACCGGGGGAGGCGCCACCCCGCCGGCACCAGGAGGTGGAACGGGCGGCGCCGCCAATACTACGGCGACGCCCGTTCCCGGTGGGACGCGTGAGGCCCCAGCCGGCTGCTGGGAAACCACGGTGTCCGGCGGGTCGTTCGACAGGGTGGTGCTCGCCTGCCCGAGCACCAGTCCACGGTCGGCGAGGATCGCCAGGGCCTGGTCACGCGTCCTGCCCGTAAGGTCCGGAACTTCCAGCAGCGCGGTCACCTGCGGGGGAATGACCTCCGGCGGGACCGGCGCCGCCACCCAGATCGCGACGGGCGTGCCGACCTCGACACGGGTGCCGGCCGCCGGCTGCTGATCCACGATGCTGCCCGGCATCGCGACGCTGGTGCGGCTCTCGACCGCTCCGAGCACGAGCCGGCGGGTACGAAGAAGTGCGGTGGAGTCGCCGCGCGTGGAACCTCGCAGATCGGGCACCTGCACGCGCATCGGAACCGCCACCCAGAGCTGCACCGCGGTCCCGAGCTCGACGCTCTCACCAGCCCGCGGCGATTGGTCAACCACGACGCCTGCCGGTCCCTCGGTTTCACGTGTCGTCATCTCGCCCAGCTGCAGCTGCACGTGTGTCAGCGCTGCAGAAGCGGCCTGGCGATTGCCGCCGCGGAGATCGGGAACGACGACGGTGAGCGGGACGGCCACCACCAGATCGACGGACGCGTTCGGCCTGACCGGCTGACGGGGCTGCGGCCGCTGCTCGATCACCGTCCCGGCCGGCTCGGCCGACTGGCGAGTCTGAACCGTCCCGACACGCAGCCGTTGGTTGGTGAGGATTGCGCCTGCGTCCGCCTCACGCCTGCCGATGACCGACGGCACCTCAATCGAAGCCGCCACCCACACGCGAACCACCGTGTCCCGGCGCGCCGGCGTTTCCGGTTGCGGCTGCTGATCGACGATCGTGCCGGGCGCCGCATCGACGAATCGTTCTTCGACCGTGCCCAGCCGGAGTCGTTTGGCACGGAGCCTCTCCGATGCGGCGCTGCGATCGAGACCGCGCAGATCCGGGATCGGGATCAGCGGCACCCCCGCCGAGAGCCATACATTCACGGCCGTTCCGGGCTTGACCTCGGTCTCCGGCAACGGGAGCTGATCGACGACACCGCCGGCCGGCAGCTCCGACTCGCGCCGCTCGGCAGTACCGAGCACCAGTCCCACACCCTCCAGGGTCCGCCGCGCGGTCGCGACCTCCTGACCCTGGAGTGGTGGCACGTGGATCAGCGGCAGCGGCTCGGCGATCCAGACATCGACGGTCGATCCGCAAGCGATCGGGGTCTCGGGAGCAGGACGCTGACCGATCACGGTCCCCGGCGACTTCTCGCTCGGACGGCGATCGACGCGGCCGAGGACCAGGTTCCGCCGGGCAAGCGCCTGGCGCGCGTCGGCCACGTCGCCCGACGCTATCCCCGGCACGACGCACGGCGGCGGCGCCCCTCGACCATGCTCGGGGCTGCCCTGAGCGGAGTCGAAGGGCGCTACGGCGATGGCGATGTCGATCGACGAATTGCACTTCACCATCGCGCGCGGCGCCGGGGCCTGCTTCAGGATCGTGCCCTCCCGTGCGGAGCGCGTCTCCACCTTCTCGACTCGTCCGATCGTCCATCCTCGAAGCCGCTCACGCACTTCGACATAGGAGTAATTCGTCAGAGTTGGCGCAGGACACACGTCAACTGGCGGCTGCGGATCCACGATCGGCGGGGCCACGGCGATGGCGATGTCGATCGACGAATTGCACTTCACCATCGCGCGCGGCGCCGGGGCCTGCTTCAGGATGGTGCCTTCCTGCGCGGCGCGCGTTTCCACTCTCTCGACTCGTCCGATCGTCCAGCCCCGGAGCCGTTCACGCACCTCGACATAGGAGTGAGTCACAAGGCTTGGCGCCGCACAAACGTCAGCCGGCGGCTGCCTGTCGATGCCGCCGGGGAACGGCCGGCGGACGTCCACGTCCGGGGGAATTGGTCGACGGCTGGTGTTATCGGAATTCGTGGGCGGTCCATCCGACGTGGTGGAAGGGACCGGCCGCCGCACATCGACTCCGCCGGGGCCAGTCTGGCGGATGTCCGGACTTCCATCTGACACGGACACATCGATGCGTGTCCCGCACCGCACCTGCGTACCAGGTTTCACTGACTGGCCGACGATCGTTCCTCTCGGCGCGGTGCTCTTCTGCAGCTGCGTGCTGCCGAGCGCGAGGTCGAATTTGGCCAGGACTGCGCTGGCCGATCCGGCGTTCGAGCGCGAGAGATCCGGCACCTCGCGCACGCACACCTGCATCTGGGCGGTTCGCGCCGGCGCGGTCTGGAGAACGCGCGAAGGTGGAGTGGACCTGACGTCCTGGGGCATTGGCGCCGCCGCCGCCGATTGACCGGCAGTCGGCAGGGTCAGAAGCGTGACGAAAGCGAGGCGAAGGGCTGCGTTTCTTTCAGGCATACCCCCACCTCCTTTCGAAGCCGGGGTCACGATTCAGTGCGGAAACTTATCTCCAACTTACGGTTGGTCCGGGGTGGGGGTTCGGAAGGGGCTAGCTGGTCCGCTGGTCGGCAGGTTCGCGATCCGGCGGTCTAGCGGTCCAGCGGTCCAGCGGACCAGCGGACCAGCGGACCGGGAATTACGTATCTCCCATCTAAGTTCGGGCAACACGCCACGAGGTAGTTCTGATGGCGAAGCGCATTGTCGTCTGCTCGGACGGGACCGGCAACACGGCGATCAAGGGACGCGGGACCAACGTGTTCAAGCTGTTCGAGGCGGTGGATCTCGACAGCCACCGGTTCGATCCGGCCGTGACCCCGCAGATCGCGATCTACGACGACGGGGTCGGGACCGAGGATTTCAAACCGTTGAAGCTGCTGGGCGGTGCGACGGGATGGGGTCTCAGCCGCAATGTGAAGCACCTGTATGCCGAGCTCGCGCGCGTCTACGATCCCGGCGACGAGATCTACATGTTCGGCTTCAGCCGCGGCGCGTTCACGGTGCGAACGCTGGTCGGCCTGATCGGCGCCTGCGGACTGATCGATCCTCGGAAGCTGCAGCCGCGAACCTCGCGCGCCTTCCACGCCGCAGTGAAGAAGGCCTACAGCGCTTACCGCGCGTGCTATCAGCCGCTCTTGAAGCAGCTGTTCGTGAAGCCCTCGCCAGGCAAGGCCCTGCGCTTCAAGCAGCGCTATGCCTATCCCGTCGACGTCCGGATCCGGTTCGTCGGCGTCTGGGACACCGTGGACGCCGTCGGACTGCCCTTTCATCTCGGCGATCTCCTGAATGCCACCATCCACCGGTTCAAGTTTCCGGATCTCACGTTGAGTCCGATCGTCGATCGCGCGTGTCACGCGCTCGCGATCGACGACGAGCGGCAGACGTTCCATCCGTTGATGTGGAAGGAAACGAAGGAGGAGGCGCCGCGCATTTCGCAGGTGTGGTTCGCTGGTGCTCACTCCAACGTCGGCGGCGGCTATCCCAAGCAGGGGATGTCGTTCGTCGCGCTCGACTGGATGCTGGAGGAGGCGGCGCAGGCGGGGGCGCCGTTCGGCCAGCACGGTCTGCGCCTGAACAAGAGCGACCGCGACTGGTTCCGCGAGCACGCGAGCGTGGACGACAAGCTCTACGACCCGCGCGCCGGCGCCGGGATGTTCTACCGGCGACGCATCCGCGACATCAGGAAGATCTGTGACGCCCACGGCGTGCGTCCCAGGATTCACGTCAGCGTGCTCGAGCGCATCGCGCACGGGACCGACGACTATTCACCCGGCAACCTTCCGGCGGATGCCGACGTCGTTTTCACCCCGCCGCCCAACGCCGCCAACACCGAGCTGGCCCGGCGTCGCGCCGCCGGCGTTCAGAACGTGCTGGCGACACTCCCGCGCGGAAGCCTCCTGCAACGCGTCACGCGCGAGATGGCCTTGGGACAGCTGTCCTACTACATCTACCTGGTGACCTGCCTGATCTTCCTCGCGAGCGCGTGGCAGGCGGGACCGGTGCGGCTCCTGCGGGATCCTTCGGGCGCGCTCGCGACGTTCGGGGCACTCGGCGTCGCGACGCTGACCGACCCGCTGGACACGGCCGGCCGCATCGCAGGTCAGGCCTGGGAGCAGCCGTGGCTCTTCGGATCGCTTGGCGTCGGTTTCGCGATCGCCTATCTGCTGACGCTCTTCGTGGACCGGCGCATGAGCGCGGAATTCTCAGGCTTCTGGTTCCTGAAGCAGGAGGAGCTGCGCGACGCGCTCAAGCAGGCGCGCGTCGACGCGAGAGCCTCTTCCGGGTGTCAGGCAGTGAATCGTGAACGGTCGCCGCGTGTCATCAGCGACCGTTCACGATTCACTGCCTGACACCGCCTCACGCCAGCTGCGGCGCGGGCACCAGACGCTTCATGTAGGTGAGGGCCTGGACGTTGGCCTCGTCGATCTCGGCAATGCCGGCAATCTGGTGATCCCGGACGCAGGGCAGGCAGTACTCCGACACGAGGTAACCGGCGTACCCGGCCCGCTGCAACTCCTCGAGGAACACGCGGTAGTTGATCGGCCCGCCGACTGACGGCGCCGGCTGCTGGACGACCGCGCCTCCTGCTCCCTCCGAGAAATTCCAGGCGCCGAAGTGCGTGAGCAGGATGTGCGGGCCGCAGGCGCGGACCGCCTCGCGGATGTAGTCGTCGCTCTGCCGCTCGTGGAACAGCGGGGCGTCGAGACACAGGCCGATGTTCGGGCGATCCACCTCGCGCATCATCGCGAGCGTGTCTTCGTATCCGGGCCGCAGCACGGGCGCGTGGTTCTGCAGCGCGAGGGTGACGCCGCGCTCCCGTGCATGGTCCGCCGCCTCGCGCAGCCCTGTCACCGCCCGCCGCCAGCGGCGCAGATCGGCTGGATACAAGGACCTGTAGTAGTTGCCCTTTTCGTAGGAGGCGTAGAACGCTGTCTCGTCCTCGTCGTTGACCACGCCCGGCCAGGCCGCGAAGACCTTCACGATCCGCACTTCGAGATCCGATGCGAGATCGATGACCAGCCGCATCATCGCCAGGTTGTTCTCCCGTTCCTCCATGAGCGGGCTGGCGAAATTCGACAGTGCTCTCGATCGCGCAGATCTCGACGCCTTCCGCCGCGGCGGCCGACTTGATGGCCTGCCGATCCCCGGCTGGTCAGATCCAGCGGCGACGCCACCGGCCGCTTGGTCTCGATCGACAGCCCATCGAACCCGAGCGCCCGCGCCTTGCGAATCTGCTCGAGCAGCGTCAGCGCGGGGCCCTGGTAGAACTGGCCGGAATACGTGACCGACAGGAAGGCGAATTTCATGGCGTCCTCAGTTCTTCTTGTAGGTGCTCTTGGTTGTAATCGGCCCGCCGCCGCCCTGGAAGTCCGGGCGGGTGGATTCGACGAGCAGGTTGCCGGACGGATCGAGCGACATCGACATGGTGACCTGCACGGGGTTGCCATCGAAGGTCAGCGTCGTGTCGACCTTCAACGTCCCGCCGTCCCACTTCGTCTTCGAAACCTGGTCGATGGTGTTCCCTTGAACGGTCAGCGTGTTCTTGCTCTCGGAGCCGTCCAGCTTGTAGGTCGTCGTGAACTCTCCCATCTGCGTCGTCCGCTTGATGGTGATCGCAGTGGCGTCCTGCGTGATGACGGCTTCCTGCCCGATCCCGCCGCCGAAGCCGCCGGGGGGTGCTGAGGGATTCGGGACGAGGGTCCATTTCCCGGCGAAATCGGGTGTCTGAGCCGAGGCAACCGCCGCGACCAGGATCGCGGCGAGGGCAAGAGGCACACGGGCAAATCTCATGAATGGCTCCAGCGACAAGATGTAAAGCCGGGATTTTACTGCTTCCGGGTTCGGACGGGCCAACTTGCGAGATGAGGGCAGGAGAGCACGCACAAAAATCGAGGCAACGGATCTCCTGGGTCCGTTGCCTCAATGGCTTCTGCCGCCTCGCGCCGTTACGGCGTGGTCGTCTTGCGCTTGAGGCCCTTCTGCAGATCCTTGGCTGCCTGCAGATGGGCGAACGCCACCGGGTAGGTGTCGGCGGCCCACTGATTCAGGCGGAAGGTGACCGGGTTGTCACTCTTCTCCGCGGTAACGGCGACCGTTTCGCCCTTGGCTTCGACCGTCTTGCCCGTCGCCGGCTCCGTGTGCTCCGCCTTCCACTTCGACAGGGTGTCCTTGTCGATGCGGGACTCGAGCTTGTCGACAAAGTTCTGGTGACCGTCGACCATCATGTCGGCATAGTCCCGATCGAAGTCCGCGCCGCTCTTGGCTGCCAGCTTCTCCCCTTTGTCCTTGTGGTCGTCATCGACCTGTGCCGGCAGCTCGATGTGATTCTCGGTCGCGATGGTCTTCAGCGCGTCGCCGGCCTTCGTGTGGTCGTCGATCATCATCTGCCCGAACTTCTTGACGTTCGGGTCCATGGCCTTCTCCTGGGCCATACGGCCAAGCTCGATCTCGGCCATGCTCCCGATCGCGGCATCCTTCACGAAGTCGTTGTCGCCCCTGCTGACGTCGGCAGCGCCAGAGGTCCCGACCGGCGAACCGGTCTCGGGGTTGGTCGTCTTTGCGCTCCCGTTGTCACCGCGGCAGCCGACCGTGAGCGCCGCCGCCAGTGCCAGAGAGAGGAAACACATCCGCTTCATATAGTTGTCCTCCTGATTCCACATAGCCTTGCTATCAAGAGAGGTATTGCAATTCGGGAGACCTGAGCTGGGGCTCGGGGCTGGGTCCTGGGGCTAATTGGTTAGACTACCCACCCATGACGGACCGGGATCCGGCCAATACCGAGATCACCGCGCTCCTGCACGCGCACGCCGCGGGGGATACCAGCGCGCTTCAGCAGCTGCTGCCCCGTGTGTATGGGGAGCTGCGCCGGATTGCGCGCATACGGCTCAGGCGTGAGCGGAGCGGGCACACCCTGGCGGCAACGGACCTGGTGCACGAGGCGTACCTGAAGCTCCTGCCGGTGGAGCGAGTGGACTGGCGCAGCCGCGCGCACTTCTTTGCCATCGCGTCCAGGGCCATGCGCAACGTGCTGGTCGATCACGCGCTCAAGCGCGGCGCGGCGAAACGCGGGGCCGGCGCGACCCTCTTGGCGATCGAAGACCACGACGCCGCCGCCGAACAGCCGCTGGACGATCTGATTGCCTTGAGCGAGGCACTCAACCGCCTGGAACAGTTCGATGCCCGCCAGGCTCAGGTCGTCGAATGCCGGTTCTTTGGCGGGTTGAGCCTCGAGGAAACGGCCGAAGCGCTCAATACCTCGCCAGCGACGGTCAGCCGCGACTGGACCTTCGCGCGCGCGTGGCTCCACAACGAGCTCGCCAAGGCATCGCCCGGCGGTGGCCGTCCCCAGGCGACGTGATCATGGATCGCGAGCGCTGGCAGCAGCTGCAGGCTCTGTTCGCAGCCGCACGGAACCATCCGCCGGCTGAGCGCGAACGGCTGCTTCACGATCGCGCGGCCGTCGATCCGGCACTCGTCGATCACGTGCGCGCACTCCTCGCCGCCGACGAGTCCGACGGCGTCATGGACGCTCTTGCGCCGCACATCGCATCGGTCGCCGAGCTCGTGGACGTCGAAGCGCCCGCGCGCGCCGGCCCCTATCGCATCGTCTCGGAGCTGGGACGCGGCGGCATGGGCACGGTGTATCTGGCGGATCGCGTAGAGGGCGGCTTTCAGCAGCGCGTCGCAATCAAGCTGATCGCCACGAGCGATGCCGACGATCCGCTGCACCAGCGCTTCATCGCCGAACGGCGCATCCTCGCGGCGCTGGCCCATCCGAACATCGCCCGACTGATCGACGGCGGGCTGACCGCGGACGGCCGTCCTTACCTGGTCATGGAGTATGTCGACGGCCTGCCGATCACGAAATACTGCGATCAGCACCAGCTCGATCTCCACGGCCGGCTCAGGCTCTTCGCCGAGGTCTGCGGAGCCGTCCAGCACGCGCATCAGAGCCTGGTCATCCATCGCGATCTCAAGCCGAGCAACATCCTGGTTTCCGCCGATGGCGTGGTGCATCTGCTCGACTTCGGCATCGCCAAACTGATCGATGCCGGAACCGCGGCTGCGCCGCAGACGCGGATCGAGTCACGGATGATGACGCCGGAGTACGCCAGCCCCGAGCAGGTGCGAGGCGAAACGCTCGGCACCACGAGCGACATCTACTCGCTCGGCGTGCTCCTCTACGAGCTGCTGTGCGGCTGCGCCCCATATCACTTCCGCACCCGATCGCCGCTGGAGGTGGCGACCATCGTCTGTGAGAACGATCCGCAGCGCCCGAGCGTGCGGGTCACGCAGGCCGAACGCGAGGGCCAGGAGCTCGACCCTGAAGCGGCGGCCCGCTTCCGCGGCACGTCCGTGGAGCGCCTGGCCCGGCTCCTCGACGGCGATCTCGACGATATCGTCTTGATGGCGATGCGAAAGGAACCGGCGCGCCGCTACGCATCGGTGGACATGCTGCGGCAGGACGTCGAGCGTCATCTCGCGGGCCTGCCGGTCCTGGCGCATCGCGGGGGACGCCGTTATCGGGTGGAAAAGTTTCTCCGGCGGCACCGCATCGAGGCCGCCGCCGCAGCCGTCGTCGTCGCGGCGTTGGTGGTCGGGTTGAGCGTGGCGGTGACCCAGGGGCGCCGCGCCGCGCGCGAGCGCGATCGCGCAGAACAGGCGCTGGCCGAGTCGAATGCCGTCACCGAGTTCCTCCTGGAACTGTTCCGCACCGGTGACGCGGGCGATGTGCCGGCCGCGCAGCTGACGGCTCTCGACCTGCTGCAGCGCGGGGCGCTTCGCGCCGACGACCTCTCCAATCAGCCGATCGTTCATGCGCGCCTGCTCGACGCGATCGGGCAACTGTCGTATCACCTCGGCCGGCTGGACGAAGCGCAGGCGAGACTCGAAAAAGCGGTGGCGATCCGCCGGTCATCGGGTGGCGGAACTCCGGGGGACCTCGCCCGCAGCCTGATTCACCTGGCGAGGGTGCACCGCACCCGCAACGATCACGAGCGGGCACGACCGCTGGTTACGGAGGCGCTCGGGCTGCGGCGCAGCTCGCTGCCGGAAAACCATCCTGATATTGCCGAGGCGTTCTACGAGCTCGGCTGGCTGGCGTACGGGCCAGATCAGGAGCGGCTCTATCGCGAGGCGATCGGCATCCTGGCCAACGTTCCGTCCGCCGCCGATCGCCGAATGACACTGCTGCAGGCGCTGTCGACGAACCTGCGGCGCCAGGGACGGCTGACCGAAGCGGTTGCGGCCGACCGCGAGGCGCTGGCCGTCGCCCAGGAATCGTTCGGACCCGAGCACCACACCACCGGCTACGCGATGATCCACCTGGCCGATCACGTCAACGACATCGAGGCGGACGCCGAGTCCGCGGAGCGGCTCTACCGTCGCGGACTCGAGCTGATGACGAAGCACTACGGCGAAGGCAGCATCCGGCTCCTTCACGGGATGAACAGTCTCGGAAGGCTCCTGAGCAGCCGCGGCGACGTCGAGTCCGAGGCCATCTTTCGCCGTGCGCTCGCAATCAGCCAGTCGGCGACCGGACCGGAGCATCCACGCGTGGCCGATCAGATGCAGAAGCTGGCCGCGGCGTTGGCCCGGCTCCGCCGGCTCGGCGAAGCGGAGGCACTGGCCCGCGAATCGCTCGAGCTGACGATCCGGACAATGGGGGCGGGCCACCAGATCGTCGCGTCGTCGCGGCTCACACAGCTCGCCGAGATCTACGACCTGCAGCGGCGTCACGCGGAAGCGGATCAGGCCTACGAAACGGCGATCGCGAAACTGGCGACGAGCGGCGTCGTCAACGGCGAGGTACGACGTGATTACGGCCTCATGCTGCTTCGCCGCGGCGACCTCGCCCGTGCGGAGGCCCAGCTGCTGCAGTCTCTCGCGCGCCTCGAGCAGATGTACGGCGGAGAGAGCCATCCAAACGTGCAGGAGACCAGGCGCGCGCTGATGGCGCTCTACGGTCAGACGGGACGCCCGGAGCTCGTCGAGCGCTACCGTGTCCCGCCCGGACGGTTCATTCCGTACCTAGTGGCCGGGGCGTCGGCGTATTTCCACGCCTCTTTGAAACGCCGCGCCACGTCAGCCGCTTCCTGCACCTTCCCGTCGGCGCGGAGTGCGCGCTCCAGCCCCGACAGCGACCAGCCGGTCTCGCGCACATACCTGAGGTCCTCGCGAAACGCGGCCGCCGCTTCTGCAGACCGGCCCGCTTCGAGCAGCGTCTCGCCGAGCATGTTGCGCGCCGAGTGATACCACGGCGGCGGTTCGTCGTAGGTGAGCGCGTCCTCCATCTTCGCAGCGGTGCGGAAACGCGCAACCGCGTCGTCGAACCGGCCCTGTCGTGCGGCGATCTGACCCGCCAGCGCTTCCGCTGCAAGCTTCAGAAGCGCCGGTGCAGGGTTCAGGATGATGATCAAGTCGTCTTTGACCTCCCCCGCCACTGCTCGAACCTTCACTAACTCCGCCTCGGCCGACGCCACGTCCTTGCGCGCCGCAAACGCAACACCCCGTGCGTAGTGCCACATCCCGGTCGCGAAACGCAGTTCCGCCGGCGGCGCCGGCTCGGCGAGCGCGGCGTCCCACTGGCCGAACCGGACCAGGGTGAGAACTGCCGGCGTCAGGAACCCTTCGAGCGACGCGGTGGCCCGGGCGTCGCTCAACGCCACGCGTCCCGCGAGCGCCCGCGCGGCAGTCAGGGCCTTCTCGCGCTGCCCCGAGAGCATGTAGGTCGACCAGAGGAAATGCAGGTTGTGCGGTGCATAGAACAACGGGTAGATGCCTGGCGCCGCCGAGTGCGCCGCAAAATAGCGCTTGTCGGCTTCGACAGCGGCGATATTCGCGCGCGCCGCCTGCTCGTACTGGCCGACACGCAGGTACACGTGTGCCGGCATGTGGACGACGTGGCCGGCGCCGGGCATCAGCCTGGGCAGGCGTTCCGCGCACGGGAGGGCGCGCTCGGGGGTGTTCGATGCCTCGACGGCGTGAATGAAGAAGTGGCACGCGCCCGCATGGGCAGGCTGACGCTTGATCGCCCCTTCGAGCGCTCCAACGAGCTCCAGCGTTCCCGGCTGCGGCTGGCCGTCACGTGTCCACTGGTTCCACGGCCTCAGATTGAGCATCGCGTCGGCAAACAGCACCTGCGCATCGGCGTCGTCCGGAAAGCGCCGCGCCACTTCCCGCATCGCGTTCGCATACGCCAGGTCGCGATCGGCCCGGGAGGCTCCCGCGGGTTCTCCGTACCGCGCGGCCATCGCGTCGATCAGCGCCTGTTCACCGGCAGTGGTGCGTTGCTTCAGCCTCACCGCCCGACCGATTGCCGCGAACGCCCGCGGCTCCAGCTTGGCATCCATCGGCAGGTTGATGTTCGGTCCAAGCGCGTAGGCGATGCCCCAGTGGCACATCGCGCAGTCGGGATCGAGCTGCACCGCCCGCTCGAACGAGCGCACGGCTTCGTCGTGGTTGAAGCCGTACGTGAGCCGCAGCCCCTGATCGAAGTACCGCTGCGCCTCTGGAGACGACGTCGTGATGCGGTGACGCCAGTCGCCGAGGCCCTTCAGGAGCGGCATCTGGCCGGCCCCGTGCTCGGCCGGATGCTTGTGGGCGGCGTGCTCCTGGTGGGTGGAGCGTTCCTGATGGGCCGCCGGCAGGCTCAGAGCGGCGGCAACAAGCGCAGGCATCAACAACATGACTCAGTTTCCTCCGAACAGTTCTTGCTGCATATGCCGGAAAGCCGACCACGGTCCCTCACGGCTGGTTTGAGGGACCCATCGCGCTTTTCCGGCATTACCGGTCGTCGCCATTCCCGGCGATCAGCGAGTCAGCCGAAGGAGCCGACCATGAAGCCCGCCGTCCGTGCAATCGCCATCATCACCGGATGCAGCCTGTCTCTGTCAGCAGCCGTCCACGCCACCCAGACGTCCGCGTCCGGGGGTGTGGAACGAACGGTCGAAGAAGCGCTCTACGACCTTTCCGGCAGCTTCTTTACATTCTCGTGTTCGGACGATGGCGAGCCACTGTCCGACGGGGACGGGGAGCTGATCGAGCTCGAGGGCCATGTCTATGAACGGATCACTTACCAGACGGACGCCGCGGGGGGGATTCATTTCCGTCTGAACACGATGCCCGTCGGCCTTCGTGGAGTCGGCGTCGACTCCGGCGAAGAGTTTCGCATCAGGGAGAGCGAGTTTTTCGTCGCCAGCCAGCGGCTGGCGGGAAACGCCGGCTCCTTCAGACAGGAGCTCGAGCTCACGGGGCGGGACACACACCGCACTTACTCGATGGTGTCGAAGGGCCACTACGTGATCGGTGCTGACGGAACCATCAAGGTTTCACGCGAGAGTGTGCAGAGAAACTGCCGGTGAGCCGCGATCAGCGCCCGTGACCGCTCGTAACCCCTTTGGGCAGGGGCGCCAGCTCCTCGACGGCGGTGCCGAGCGATGCGAGCTGCTCGCCGACCTCCACCGCCAGCTGCTGCCTCGCGAGCGTCAGGCCGCTGTTCGCGAGCTGTTCGGTCAGGGCCCGGGCGGCGTCGACTCGCGCGAGCAGTGCGCGCGTTCGCCTGACATGCGCTTCGTGTTCGAGCGCGGTCTCGCGCGCGCTCTGCAGCGCCCGGCGGCGCTCTTCGAAATCGCCAGGTGACTCGAGCACCAGCACATGACGATGACCGATGACGAGCGCGGAGGCCACCAGCACGACTTCGACGCCCGAGGCGTCCTTCATAGTGAACGGATCCGAACGCAGCCGGCCGTTCCGGGCCTGCCGCCAGAAGAATTCCGCCTCATCCAGGAAGTGGCCGATGAACGGGAACGCCTGGGCCACGGTGACCGGCACGTTCTCTCCGGCGGCAGCGATCACATGGCTGAACCACGACGGGGGAGGCGCGGTTCCCATTCTCAGGAAGATCCCGTGCGGCAGACGCTCGAGCACCACCAGCTCGAGGGTGCCGAGAATCTCTTCGAAAAGCTTGTTGGTCACGTCGGTGCCTCTGCGCGATCAGGCGATCGCCATTTCCCGCGCAAGCGTGGTGAAGGCTGCTTCGACGCCCTCGCCGGTCTTGGCGCTGGTTTTCACGACCCTCCAGTCTTGCTTGACGAGAGTCACGAGCGTCCCTTCATCCACTTGCCACTCGCGATCCAGGTCCCTTTTGTTCAGCAGCAACAGGAACGGCACCCGGCCGATCACCGACTCGGCCCGCTTCTGCAGGCGCACCGCCGTGTCGAGCGTCGAGTGTCGCGTGCCGTCTGCGACCAGCAGATACCCGGTGGCCCCGCGGAGATAGGAATCGCGGACGGTCTGGAGCTCGTCCTCCCCGTAGATGTCCCAGAGCATGAGCGTCATCTCCACGGAGTCGAGCGACACCTTCTTCTTGTCGATCTTCACGCCGACGGTCGTCAGGTAGGTGTCGGAGAAGATGCTGCTCACGAAGCGCGACACCAGGCTCGTCTTGCCAACGCCAAAGCCGCCGAGCATGCAGATCTTGTTCTGAAGCATGTTTGCCCGGGATTATCGTTGATCACTCGAGGTGACACGGAAGGAGACCCGGCGGTTTTTCTGCTTGTTTTCCTCGCCGCCTACCGGATCCGCCGCGGCGCGGCTGCCCACACCTGTCGCGGTGAAGGTGACGTGCTCGAACGGCTGGGTCGGGAGCATGGAGAGGACGCGGGCCGCGCGACGCTCGCTGAGCGGCAGGTTCATCTCCGGGGGGCCGTCGACATCGGCTTCGCCGACCAGCTCCACGGTGAAGTGACGCTTTGCCACACGCCCGAGCGCCTCCAGCGATGTCAGGCGCGCGACCTGAGCCCGAACGATCTGCTCTCCCCCGGGGATGAACGCGGTCGATCCTTTGACGAACATCGGAATCGCGTCCTCGATCGATCGGGCCAGCGCCGCCACCGATGAGTCGATCAGGCCGGCGCCATCGAACCGGCTGACCCCCGGAATCACCGGAGCGATCCTGAGGCTCGTGTCGATCCAATCGATGGGCGCCGTGCCCGAGGCGAGCAGCACGTCCTTCTGCAGCTGAAGGCTGACGCCGTCCGGCGGAGCGAGGAGCTGCCTGGCGCGCGCGAGCACCAGCGCGGGGTGAAGCGCCTGGTACAGTTCCCAGCGTCCGACGACGTCAGCGCCGGCGAGGTTGTGCGGCGGCAATATCGCCGCGGGGTCTCGCGCGAGCGGATCGCGGAGGCCGCTGACGACGAACTTCCCGCCCTCGCGTCCGCTCGAGACGACGACGATGCCGGGCTCGCTGCGGAGCGCGGCGACGTAGGCATTCCACCGGCTGCGCGTCCCGGAAGGCAAAGAACATCCACGTCCCGAGCGCGATCAGCATCAGCAGGGTCAGCGCCTGCAGTGCTGGAGACAGACGGGCGCGCCGCGTGCGGCCGCGGTATTGCTGCAGGAAGCAGACTTCCAGGAGCGAGCGGGCCCCTTCGAACCTGGCGGCGTTTCCGTCGAACGGCTCGAGCAGATCCGAATACTGCGCGTGCACGCTTTCCAGCGTCTGCTGCATGGTGGCCGTGAGAGCCGGCGGTGCCGTGCCTCTGACCACCAGCGCCAGGAGCGCGTGAGGGCCCTGTTCGACCCACACCGATAGCTCACCCACCTTCAGCGTCTGCAATCCCTCGTCGTCGGCCACCTTGAAGGAATCCCCGACGAAGTCCCGAATCGCGGTCAGCATGCCCGACACGAGGTCGGGATCCTGCACCGGCACGCCGGGAGCCGTGACGTGCTGCAGCAGCAGTCCTGACGGGCGATGAATCAGGAAGATCTGCTCGACGCGGTAGACCAGCGTGTTGAGCAGCACGATCTCGGCAAAGGACTTGCCGGTCCGCCGGGCATCGAGACGCCACTGCAGCGAGCGCCACGACAGGCTGTGCTCGAGCGTCGTGTTGAGCGACTCCAGCATGCCGCTCAGGGTCGTCGCGATCGCCTTGCGGATCGCCGGGCCGATGATCGGGAACAGCGCGTCGGCCAGCGGTCGCGGATTGCGGCGAACCGACGCGGAGATGGTGTCTTCGATCGTCGGCGCGAGCGCGCGCTTCAGGTGCGGATCGTTCGTCCGCAACTCGACCGCGGCGGCGAGCACGCGGCCGACGTCGCGCGCCTGCGCCGCGGGATCCTCGAGCCGGGTCTGCAGCGCGCGGAGCTGCCGCTGCTCCGGTCCGACGAGCAGCGTGCGGAGCTCGGTGAAGCTTGCCGCCGGAGTGTCGCTCGGCGGTGGCGGATCGTCCGACCTCGCCGCGGCGGTGCTAGACACGCATCTCGTCTCCGGGTGCGAGCGCGCGAATCTCTCCGTTCAGGCGCATCGCCATTTCGGTGAGCAGCGCGGCCAGCGCCTTGCGATCCGTCTTGTCGCTCCGGAGCTCCTGCGCTTCGTGGGCGAGGCGGACCAGAACGTCCTCGACCCTCTGGCGGATGTCGTCGCCGAGCTCCTGGTGCTGCTGGTGGAGCTGCTGCCGCAGATCGCGCTGCCCGCGTGCGACCAGGTCGTCGAGCTGCGAGAGTCTCTGGTCGAGCTGCTGGGACGCGTCGCGCAGGCCGCCCCCGAGATCCTTGTCCGCCGCGGTGCGTCCATCCTGTTCCTGGCGGAGGCGCTCGCTGAGCGACTCGACCTCGGTCTTCATGTACGCCTCGAGGGCGGCAAGCCGCTTTCTGACCTCGTCGCGGAGGTCCGCGGTCTCCTTGACCAGGCGATCCTCGAGCCGTGCGAACTTGCGGTCGTAATCGCGCATCTGCCCGCCAAACAGCAGGTCGCGGACTTTGTCGAGATTGCCCGCTGCGGCAGTGCCGTCCGCATCGGGCGCTTGCGCCTGGAGGGGTTCCGATTCGCTGCTAGTTGTCACGGCAGCCTTCCTTGGTTGTGGTGGGAGGGTCGAGGCTACCACAGGACCTCCCAACCTCCAATTTCTGGCCCCAAAGAGAGAGGGTCGTATGCAGCTTGCCAGTCGATGATTATTTCTTCATAATGTGCGATCAAATGAACGAGCGCTTTCTGACCGACTTCGAGCTGATGGTCATGCTGGCCGTGCTTCGTGTCCGCGACGAGGCGTACGGCGTGCCCATCGCCCGCGAAATCGAGGAGACCGCCGGCCGTTCGGTCACGCACGCCGCGGTGTATCTCGCCCTCGATCGCCTCTGCCAGCACGGTCTCGTCACCTCCAGGCTGGGGGATCCGACGCCAGAACGGGGCGGCCGCGCGAAGAAGCTCTTCAGCATTACCCCCACCGGCCTGCGGGCGATTCGCAGGACCCAGTCTGCCTTCATCGCGCTCTGGAAAGGAATTCCGGAACTGAAAGGAACATCGGTATGAGGAAGGTTCCTGCGTGTGCCACGGGTCTGCTCCTGCGTCTGGGCCCGCAAGACGAATCGTTCATCGGCGATCTCGCCGAGGAATACGGAAACGGGCGCTCGCGAGTGTGGTACTGGCGCCAGGTGCTGTCCGCGATCGTGCTGACATCCCTGCGCCAGATCGGCGCCCATCCCGCGCGCACCCTTGCCGCCGTTGCAACGGGCTGGGCGACGACGCTGCTCCTCTTCTTCATCCTCGGCGACCGGGTAGCCAGCGGGCTGGCCGGCTGGATCTGGGACTGGGATCGGCAGACCGCATATCAGACAGGGGTCTGGTGGCCGTTCTGGATCACCGCCTTGCTCGTGTCCTACACAGGATTTGGGCTCTCGGCCGTTACCGTCGTGCGGTGGCACCGTCGAGACGCCGGTCCGATGCTCGTCGCCTACGCCGTGTCAATGCTTGTCGTGCTGACCGCGGCGGCGGCCCTGATCGAGGTCCTCGGGCGTCGAAACGGCGCGGTTCCGGTTCCACACACGCTCTTTTATGTCGTCTCCGTGGCGCTTCCACATTGGTGGCGCTCGGGGCTGTTGCTGGCGCCCCTGACAATCCTGGCAGTCGGCGCGATTGGCTGTCCGCGATCCCGGCTGCTCACCGAAACAGGGCGGCTCGTCGATTGAGCAGGCCGCGCCTGTGCCGCGAGCAGCACGCGGTTGTGATTGTCCGCGCTCAGTGTCACGCAATCGAGTGTTGTAACAGGAATCGAGTGTTTGTCGAGTTCCACCACGTCGAGAACATTCAGTTACGCTGTCGCTCTCTTGGCAGCGGCGTCGAACAAGTTCGTCGCGCACGTGGGGACATACGATGGCCAAAACCCTCTACATGGTGATCGAGCACTTCAGGGGCGGCGATCCCGTGCCTGTGTACCGGCGATTCAGGGATCGCGGACGACTCGCGCCGCCGGGCCTCACGTACGTCTCGAGCTGGGTCGACACGAGGTTCGAGCGCTGCTACCAGGTCATGGAAGCAGACGACCCGAAGTTGCTGGACGACTGGATGGCGCAGTGGAACGACATCGTCGACTTCGAGGTGCATCTGGTCATCACCTCGGCGGAGGCGGCCAGCAGGATCGCCCCGCGGCTATAGCATGCCTCGTCGCCACGGCCCCGGCGCTGTGAGGAAGCCGCACCTCCCGAGCGCGCGAGGAATTGCGTGGTGCCGGAGAAGGGACCCTGATGAGAAGGTTCATCATCACCGGCGCGCCGGGCGCGGGGAAGACTGCCATCATCCGCCAGCTGGAGCTCGACGGGTTCAGCGTGGTCGAGGAGGCGGCGACTGACGTGATCGCTGCCGCGCATGCCCGGGGAACGGCTGAACCCTGGATGGATCCGTCGTTCATAGACCTGGTCGTGGCGCTGCAAAAGGACCGTCAGCTTCGAGCGTCGTGTCAACCAGTTGACGTTCAATTCCACGACCGCGCCGTGGTGTGCACCGCGGCGTTGGCCGTCTACCTGGGGTCCCCCCTGTCACCCGTGCTTGCCAGCGAGCTGCAGCGCGTCAAGGAAGAATCCATCTACGAGCGCCGGGTCTTCTTCATTCGCCATCTTGGTTTCATTACACCTACGGAGGCGCGACGAATCAGCTTCGAGGACACGGTGCGTTTCGAGCAGATTCACGAAGAGACCTACCGAGGCTTCGGCTTCGAACTGGTCTCGGTCGAGCCCGGAAGTCTGATGGAGCGGGTCAGCGCAATCAAAGCGGCAATTCGTTAGTCGGGGCGCACGCCGACGGCTCGGACTTGATTTTGGCATTACCCCTAAGCCGGGGTCAGATCTCGAATTTCTACGGCTGGCCTGGTCGGCCTGGGCGAACACAGCGAGTAGAGATTCGAGATCTAACCCAAAAAGAAGCCCGGAATGATTGTGGTTTCCTGGGGTCAGATCTCGAATTCCCAGGCGTCATCTCAAACCCAGTCGGCGACTGACCCATCCGAAAATCGAGATCTGACCCCGCCCTTCGTGGGCCGCCATCTGGAGAATCGAGATCTGACCCCTAGGTCGTCGCTTGACCCGGCGTGTCGGCGCGGCACGACGAGCCCGGCCTCGGTCGTGTTATCGTCCCCCGCGCGAATGCGAGACCACAGCAGAGCAATGACGCTCCGGATCGTCGCCGTCGCGCTCGCCGTGCTGGTCACGGCAGCCGGTGCTGCCCATCAGCCCGCAAGCGTGCGGCCGCCCAATATCCTCGTCATCATCGCGGACGACTGGAGCTATCCGCATGCGGGCGTGTACGGCGACAAGGTGGTCAGAACGCCCACCTTCGATCGCATCGCCCGCGAAGGCGTGCTGTTTCGCCGGGCGTACGCAGCCGCGCCGTCGTGCACGCCGTCGCGGGCATCGCTGCTGACGGGACGCGCGCCTCACGAGCTGGCGGAGGGAGGCAATCTGTGGGGCACGCTGCCGGCGCGATTCGCCGTCTATCCGGACCTGCTCGAACGCGCCGGCTACACGGTCGGACACACGCGTAAAGGCTGGGGACCTGGCAACTTCGAGACCGGTGGACGCACGCGCAATCCGGCCGGGCCGCAGTTTGCCAGCTTCGACGCCTTCTACGCGCAGGCGGCGAAGGACAAGCCGTTCTGCTTCTGGTTCGGCTCGACCGATCCTCATCGTCCGTACGACAAGGACTCCGGCGCGGCGGCAGGACTGAAACCTGAGCCGGTCGTGGTGCCCTCGTTCCTGCCCGACACGCCGCAAGTCCGCAACGATGTCCTCGACTACTACCTTGAAGTCGAACGGCTCGATCGTGAGGCCGGCGCGATTCTCCGCACGCTCGAACAGGCGGGTCAGCTCGATCACACGCTGGTCGTGTTCACGTCGGACAACGGCATGCCCTTCCCTCGCGCCAAGGCGAATCTCTACGACGCCGGTCACTCACGTGCCCCTGGCGCTCCGTCTCCCCGGCCGCGTCAAAGCCGGGCAGCGGCGCGACGACTTCGTCGTCCTGACCGACCTGGCGCCGACCATCCTCGACGCAGCCGGCCTGACACCGCCAGCGATGACCGGACGATCGCTGATGCCGCTGCTCGCCGGGTCCCGGCAGCCGAATCGCGACCTGGTATTCGTCGAACGCGAGCGTCACGCGCAGGTGCGTCGTGGGGATCTCTCCTATCCGGCGCGGGCGGTGAGGACGGACCGGTTTCTCTACATCAGAAATTTCCGTCCCGACCGATGGCCTGCCGGGGATCCGGAGATGTACTTCGCCGTCGGGCCGTTCGGTGACATCGATGGCGGACCGTCGAAGGATCTGCTGCTCGAGCGACGCGGCGACCCGGCAGTCGCGCGCTTCTTCGCCCTCGCCACGGCGAAGCGTCCCGCGGAGGAGCTCTACGACCTTCGTGCCGATCCCGGTCAGCTGGAGAACGTTACCGGCAAATCCGAGTATGCGCGTGACAAGGCCGCCCTGAAGACGATGCTGGAGAAATGGATGCGGGACACGAACGACCCGCGCCTGGCACAAGACGACGATCGCTGGGACAAATACCCCTACTATGGGAATCCAGGGAAATAGCGGCCTTCTGCCTTCCGCCTAAAGGCGGAAGCCACGAATCCGTACGAATGAGGTCTGGGACGAATGCGGTCTGGTAGCTTCCGCCTTCAGGCGGAAGGGCTCCCCAAACCTCAAGCGATCAGCTCCTTCACGACCTGCCCGTGCACATCGGTGAGACGGAATCGTCGTCCCTGATACAAGTACGTCAACCGCTCGTGGTCGATGCCGAGAAGGTGCAGCAGCGTCGCGTGGAAATCGTGCACGTGCACTGGATGCTCGGCCACGTTGTAACTGAAGTCGTCGGTGGCGCCGTAGACGAGACCCGGCTTCACGCCGCCGCCAGCCATCCACAGGCTGAAGCACCGCGGGTGATGGTCGCGGCCGTAGTTGGTCGCGGTGAGCTTGCCCTGTGAGTAGCTCGTCCTCCCGAACTCGCCACCCCAGATTACGAGCGTGTCGTCGAGCAGGCCGCGCCGCTTCAGATCGACGACGAGCGCGGCGCTGGCCTGATCGGTCTCGCGGCATTGCCGCTCGATGTCGCGCGGCAGGTTGTCGTGCTGATCCCATCCCTGGTGGTACAGCTGCACGAACTTCACGCCCTTCTCGGCGAGCCGGCGAGCCAGCAGGCAATTGGCGGCAAACGTGCCAGGCGTCCGTGAATCCTTGCCGTAGAGGTCGAAGGTCTCGTCGGTCTCGTTCGAAACATCCATGATCCCGGGAACGCTGGCCTGCATCCGGTAGGACATCTCGTACTGCGCGATCCTCGCGTCCACTTCGGTGTCGCCGAGCTGCTCGGCCGCGTGCAGGTGAAGGTCCTTCAGCCGATCGAGCAGCAGCCGGCGGCTCTCCGCGTGAGACGCCCTCGGGGTTGCTCAGGTACAGCACCGCGTCCTTGCCGCTCCGAAACTGCACACCCTGGTGCTGCGACGGCAGGAAGCCGCTGCCCCAGAGCCGCGCGTACAGCGGCTGGTCGACCTTGCCCGGGGTAATCAGGACGACGAAGGCGGGAAGGTCCTCGTTGTCGCTGCCGAGACCGTAGTGGATCCACGCGCCCATGCTTGGACGCCCCGCGATCTGCGACCCGCTCTGAAAGAACGTGATCGCCGGATCGTGATTGATGGCGTCGGTGCACATCGAGCGCACGATGCAGAGGTCGTCAACCACGCGCGCGGTATGGGGCAGCAGATTGCTGACCCAGGTGCCGGCGGCACCGTGCTGGCCGAACCCGAACTGCGACCCCGCCAGCGGCAGCGAGGACTGATTGCCCGACATGCCGGTGAGGCGCTGCCCTTGACGAACCGAGTCGGGCAGCTGCTCGCCGTTGCGCTGGTTCAGCAGCGGCTTGTAGTCGAACGTCTCCATCTGCGACGGCCCACCGGCCATGAACAGGTAGATCACGCGCTTCGCCTTCGGCGGGACGTGGAAGCGCCCGTCGAGCACGCCCCGGTCCTGGCCGCCGGCGACAGCCGCGAGGCTGGCAGGGTTGATGAGGTTCGCGACCGCGATGCCGCCGAGACCCAACCCGAACCGGTTCAGGACGGCGCGCCGGGACAGCCCGGCGACCGGCAATGCGCCCACGCACTTGTGGCAGCTCATGACGTGGCCCTCACTTCATACGCATCGGGGCTCGGGACTCGCCCTTCGACGATCCTCAGGCGACCCTGAGCGCAGTCGAAGGGTCGGGGCGCGGCGTTCCGGATCACGCTCGGCGCCGGTTGAGCCCCTCTCCGACCGCTTCCCATAACTCTCACTTCAGTACCACGAACTCGTCGAAGTTCATGATCGCGCTCACCACGGTCGTCATGGCCGCGAGATCCACGGGTACGACGTCGGAGCTCCTGCGGGATTCTCCTACCGCCACGAGCTGAAGCGCGTCGTCGGGGTGGGCGGTGAATACCGCCTGCTGCTCCTTGAAGAGCCGTGAAAGAATCCGCGCCTCCGTCTCGTCGGGCACTCGGCCGATCAGCGCACGGAAAGCGGCGCGGGTTCGTGCCGCTTCGTCTGCTGGCGACTGCTTCATCACCGTTTCCGCGAGCCGGCGGGCCGCTTCCACGAACTGAGGATCGTTCAGCAGCACCAGCGACTGCAGCGGCGTCGTGGTGACCTCCCGCTTGGCGGTGCAGACCTCCCGTGACATCGCATCGAACGTGACCATCGAAGGGGGCGGCGATGTCCGGCGCCAGAACGTGTAGAGGCTGCGTCGATAGAGATCCGGTCCCGTACCCTGCTTATAGGTCTTCCCCGTACCCGACTGCTCCCAGAGACCGGCGGGTTGATAGGGTTTCACGCTGGGACCGCCAATCGTCGCGTTCAGCAGCCCGCTCGCCGCGAGCGCGCTGTCACGGATCGACTCGGCGAGCAGCCGCCGCTTTGGCCCACGGGCAAGGAGTTGGTTGTCGGGATCGCGCGTGATGAGCGCTGCCGTGGCGGAAGACGACTGCTGAAAAGTCTCCGACGTGACGATCAGCCGGTGCAGAGCCTTCACATCCCAGCCGCTGGCCATGAAGCGATCCGCCAGGAAGTCGAGCAGCTCTGGATGCGTGGGCAGCCGTCCCTGGCTGCCGAAGTCCTCCTGCGTCGCGACGATGCCACGGCCGAAGTGCATGCGCCAGATGCGGTTCACGGCGACACGCGAGGCGAGTGGATTGCTGCGGTCCGTGAGCCACCGTGCCAGCCCGAGCCGGTTGCGCGGCTGGTTGGACGGAAACGGCGGCAGGCTGGCGGGCGTGTCGCGCGCCACGACTTCGCGCGGCGCGTCGTAGGCGCCGCGCTCCAGCCGATGCGCCGGCCGGGGCGGGCGCATCTCCTCCATCACCATCAGTTCGGGCACCTGCGCGATCAGCGTGTTGTCCTCGACCCGAAGCGCCCTGAGCGCGGCCAACGCCGACCTGTAGGGCTGATACTCCCGGCTGAGGAAGTAATCGAACGCCGACTCCGGCCCGGGCATCACTCCGGCGGCCGCTGCGACTTCGGCAGGGGTCAGGGCCAGGTCGAAGACTTGCAAGTCATCGAGCAGGCCGTTCTTGAAACCGCTGTCGCGGAAGCGTGCGCCGATGGTCAGGCGCGGCTGCTCGTTGACGTTGTCGCCGGCGGCGCGATCGTAGGTGATGTCCTTGTAGAGATGATCGCGGATCACGTCGACCGCGAGCCGCGCCCCATTCAGATAGATCCCAATCCCCGCTGCCCGGCTGGAGCCGTCATAGGTGATCACCAGCGACGACCAGACGTTCAGGGGCAGCGGCAGACGCGAACGCACGGCGATCGCATTGCCCGGCCAGAAATGAATCAGCCCGAAGAAGACCCGGCCCCGATCGAGCGTCAGCTCGAAGCCCCGGCTGCCGGCATCGGACCATGCGCGGGATTGATGCACGACGACGGCCCGATCCTGGAGCTCAGTGGGCTGAAGCCGGAGTGCCAGGGAGAAAGCATCGGTGCGGCCGAACGTGCGGACGCCCGGGTGCACGACGGAGTTGTCTCCGCTGAACCGGGCGAAGCGTCCCGGCTCCTGGCCGGAATCCAGCACGACGCCGTCTTTCAATTCGGCGCCCTGCGCCAAAACCGAATCGGGCGTCCTGTCACCCTCCGCCGCATCGAACGTGAGGCGGGCGATCGGCGCCGGCGCCCGGATCGCTTCCGGCCCGGGCTGCGCCCTGAACACGGCCCGTCCCTGGCGTCTGAGCTGCTCCAGGCCCGCTTCCATCGCACGCATCTCTGCCGCCAGCCGCTGGTGATCCTGTTCCCGGGCCGGCGTCCAGAGCAGCATCGACGGGCTGGGCGTGGCGTTGGTGAAATGCGAGTAGAGGCCCGACTCGTCGATGTTGTTGAAGAACGCAAACAGCGAGTAGTAATCGCGCTGGGTGATCGGGTCGAAGCGATGGTCGTGGCACCGCGCACACTCCAGCGTGAGGCCGAGCATCGACATCCCGAACGTGTTCACGCGATCGACGACGTACTCGGTGCGGAACTCTTCTTCGATGCTGCCTCCTTCATTGGTCTGGCGGTGCAGGCGGTTGAAGGCGGTCGCAACCCGCTGCTCGCGGGTCGGGTTCGGGAGCAGATCCCCGGCGAGCTGCCAGGTGAGGAACTGATCGTAGGGAAGATTCCGGTTGAAGGCGCCGATCACCCAGTCGCGATACGGCGACATGTCGCGTTCGACGTCGTTCTGGTAGCCGTAGGTGTCCGCGTAGCGCGCCAGATCGAGCCAGTCCATCGCCATGCGCTCTCCGTACGCCGGCGAGGCGAGGTAGCGATCCACGAGCCGCTCGTAGGCGCCTGCCGCACGGTCGTCGAGAAACGCGTCGATTTCGGCCTGCGATGGCGGGACGCCGGTCAGGTTGAACGCCAGTCGTCGAATCAGAATCTCGGACGACGCTCTCGGGGCCGGCGCAAGGCCTTCCTGATCGAGCCCCGCCCGCACGAACGCATCGATCGGATTCGCGGGACCCGAACGATCGCGAGGGGCGGGCGGTGCCGCGGCCGACACCGGAGCCAGCGACCAGTGGGGGCGATACTCGGCGCCTTCCGCGATCCAGCGCGTGAGCAGCGCCTTCTCGGCGTCTGTCAACGACAGGTTGGATTCCGGCGGCGGCATCGTGTCCTCGATGTCGTCCGTCGTGATCCGCCGGATGACCTCGCTCTTGCCGGGGTCGCCTGGCTTGACGATCGCCCAGCCGGCGCCCATCTTCTTGAACGCGCCTTCGCGGACATCGAGCCGAAGCTCCGCCTTGCGCTTCGACGCATCGGGGCCATGACATCGGAAGCAGCGGTCCGACAGCAGGGGGCGGATCTGGCGGGTGAAGTCGATCCGTGGCGCGGCCGGGGCCTGTTCGTCAGCGCCGACGAAGCTCGCGCTGGCCGCGAGTGCCAGTGCCAGGACTACGCCAAGACTACAGGAGGGCCGGGTCTTCAGACCCGGCCGACGCGCCGCGAGCATTGCCGCATTCTATCGCTCGGGCGGGCGGGCTTCCCTCAGGTACGCCAGCGACGCCTTGACCTCGTCCACTGCCGCCCGAAGGCCTCATCGGATCGTCCTCCGGGATCGACGACATCGGGCAGGCGGGAATCGGCGTGCTCGATCCGCCGATCGTCGCGCAGAACGGCCAGTACGTCCGCACGCGGGACGCTCTTCAACCAGATCGCGCCGATCCCCGCCCACGTGGATGGGAGCGCCGCCAATACGTTCCCCGGCGAGGGTGCGTTCTCGGCGTTTGCGAACCTGACCATGGAGACCTTCAGCCAGAAGGGCGTGCAGCTGGGCTGCATGAGCTGTCACAACCGCGCGCGGATGACCACTGACTTCATGGGGAGCGTGTTCGATCACGCATACCTGGCGCGGCTGGCGGCTGCCCCCGGTGATCTCCGTTCGTTCCCGCGGCGCTCGAGCAAACGCCGGTAGGAGGAGATGCGCGGGGGTCAGCGGGGCGGCTTCCAGTTCAGGATGACGGTGATCGGTGATGCGTCGCCGCCTTCGATCGCCGAATTCATCACAAACGACTGACCGTCGTTGGAGACCATGTACTGTTGGCGGTACTTCAGCATCACCGCGCTGCCCACGTTCGTCGTGAACAATCCGACCGGCACGCCGGGATCGACCGTCTTGTTGTCCGACGACATGCGGATCGGAACCGCCATCAGCCGGTCATCCGCCGCGATGTAGAACAGTTCCGTGCCTTTGCTATTCCAGCGCGGCTGGATCCCACCCTCAGGGGAGACGCGCGACTCAGCCCCGGGACCCGGAAACGGACGGAGGTAGATTTCATCGCGGCCGGTCTTGTCGGACTGATAGGCCATCCATCGACCGTCAGGAGAGAACTGCGCCTGACTCTCGTTGAAATCCGTCGCCACGACTTCGATTGGCTGTCGCGCTCCCACGAGTGGCAGCGCCCAGATATCAGAACCACCATTCGGCACCAGGTTCAAGTAGAGCAGGGAGCGCCCGTCGCGCGACAAGTCCAATGGCGTCTGAGAGGCCAACGGTTGATAGGTTGGCGGCAGCAGCGGCTCCTCCGTGTTCGGCGCGGCGCTCAGGAGCTTGCGATACAGACGCAACGGGCCGGCGTTCCGAACGCCGGCAAAGATGATGCTGCTGTCGTCTGGCGACCAGAGTGGATAAATGTCGTCGCCTGCATCGAACGTCACGCGGTCCCACGCGCGGCGGTTCACGTCGTAGGTCCAGATGTCCATGTTGCTGTTGAGGAACCGGAACACGGCGATGCGCCGGCCGTCGTGCGACAGCGCGGGACCGAGCGCGGCCGTTTCGGGGTAGACCAGCTTGTCGAGTTGGCGGCCGGACCGATCGAACCAGACGAACTGCCGCTGGGCGCTGCCCGGGGGCGTCGTGCGATACGCGATCGGCCCACCGGCTGATGCCGTCAGCATCGTTCGCCCGTTCACGTGCTCGTCGTCCACGACGACCGCGTCACCGCTGAGCTCCGCGCGATCGGCGTCGAATCCTTGCGCATACAGCTTGTTGTCGTGGATGAACAACAGATGCCCCGATGCTGTAATCGCGAACATGGCCTCGGCATCCACCAGCCGCTTCGTGTCCGGTTTGTCGAGCTCACCGAGGTAGACGCCCTGGGCTTCAGGGCTGCCGCTGACGGAGAACAGGAAGTGCCGGCCGTCGGGCAGAAACTGCGGATTGTAATGACCCCGTTGTTGTGGCGCCTGGACGCGCGTGACGGGGGTCTGTTTGCCCCCCTCCGCTGACACGCGAACAATCGGTCCGCCGGGGTTGTCGGCAAACAGGATCGTCCCATCACGATTCCACGTCCCTCCCAAAGGCACAGCGCTCTGGGACGACAGGACCTTCACGGATCCGCTGGTGATGTCCATGCGCTTCAGCCGGGTATCGGCAAAAAACGCAATCGAACGGCCGTCGGGCGACCAGAACGGACGCGAGCCGCCCTCGGTCCCTGGCAGCGGTCGCGCCGACGATGACGCGAACGAGCGCAGCCACAATTGATACGTGTTGCCGGACCTGGCGGGGAACACCAGATTGCGACCATCGGGCGAAATCGCCATCGACGAACGGGCGGTAGGAGGCGTGTTCAGTTCGAGCCGTGTTTCGGCGGCCTGCGGTACCGGCCGGAGGAACCAGCCGGCGAGACCGGCCGCCAGTGACGCGAGCAGCGTGACGGCGGCGGCGATCGCGAGGCGCTGCCGCCCGCGCTGCGGCGCTGCACTCGCGCTTGCCTCAGGCGCATCGCCGATCTCCTCGAGCTCGATGCGTGCGTCGGCGATATCGTGCAGCCGCTGATGCGGATCTTTCTGCAGACATCGGCGGAGCAGGCGCCGGAGCGCGGCCGGCGTCTGCGCCGGCAGTGCACTCCAGTCAGGCTCCCGCTCCAGTACCGCGGCGATGGTCTCGGTGACGGTCGCGCCCGGGAACGGCGAGCGCCCGGTCAAGATCTCGTAGAGGACACAGCCGAACGCCCACACGTCGGCGCGCCTGTCGACGGCGATCCCTTTTGCCTGCTCCGGCGCCATGTAGGCCGCGGTGCCAAGCACCGCCCCGAGGCGAGTCGATGCCGTGGTGATGGTGGGAGCGCTGGCCGCGGCACCGCCCGGTCCGCCAATGGGGTCCAGCGCCTTCGCGAGGCCGAAGTCCAGCACCTTCACGGCTCCCGACCTGTTGATCCGGATGTTCGCCGGCTTCAGATCGCGATGGATGATGCCCGTGCCGTGCGCAGCCTCGAGTGCCGCGGCGATTTGCGTGCCGATGCGGATCGACTCGCGCACCGGCAGTGGTCCCCGGGCGATGGAATGGACGAGGTCCTCGCCGTCGACGAGCTCCATGATCAGGGCGAGCGAGCCGCCCGACTGTTCCAGCCCATGGATCTGTGCGATGTGAGGGTGATTCAGCGACGCCAGCGCCCGGGCTTCCCGCTCGAAGCGACTGACCCGTTCGGGTTCGGCCGCGAACATGTCAGGCAGGACTTTGACTGCAACGTCGCGGTGCAGGCGGGTATCCCGGGCGCGATAGACCTCTCCCATCCCGCCGGCGCCGATGGCCTCGATAATCTCGTATGTGCCGAGGCGCATGCCGGCGGAGAGTGACATCTGACTGGAACGGTCGGTGGTCATTGTAGCGGAGGAAGCCTCGAACGAGATCGTCTGAGCGACGCGCCCGGGGGCGGCCTTTCGCCGGCTGCGCCGGTACGCGAGAATCGGCCAGCCGATGACCACTGACTTCGTGTGGAGCGTGTTCGACCACGGGTCCCCTGCCCGGCTCGCAGCCGCACCCCGGTGATGTCTGTCCGTTTCTCCGACCATGTTGCGCTTCTGAACGAGATCCTCAGCCGCCGGCAGGCCATCATCGAACAGATCGAAGGCCGCCTGTTGAACGTGCAGGGGAAGGAGGCCTCTCGCAATCGAAGCCGTGACTACTTCGAACGAATCCTCAACGGCTGCTTCTACGACCTGCCGGGACTTCCGCGCGATCTCGCTCGTTTGCAAGGAGAGCTGGCGGCCGCGCATCTCGCGGACGGATTCGAACCCGTGCTCCTGGACGAGGCGGCGCATCGACTCGATCCGCTCGAATTGATCCTGCGGGCATATCAGCACTGGGAACGTCAGAGATGGCCTGGCAGGAATGGCAGGCTCGCGTACGCCCGTGTCCTGTACGGCGTTTTCATGATCTGTGAGCTCGAAGCGTTGAGCCTGCGGATCTGGGACGACGAGACCGAGGCCGCCACCGACCGCCTCGAACAGGTTCAACGTCTCCTCGACAGACTGAACAGCGCGAGCCCTGATGTCCTGGTGCGCGATGCCCGTTGGCTGATTCAGACAGCCCAGGGTCCTCTCACGCGCCACCTGGCGCCGTATTTCCGCATCGCCGAACGGATTTCAGGGTCGCTGACCGGCGCCGCACGCCTCGAGGTGCACAGCGCAGGCGCGAAGCTCGCGGGCGGGCATCTCCGCTCGCAGCTTCGCTCCCGCGGCTCGGAGATGGACCTGTCCATCGATCATCCAAGCGTGCTGGCAATCACCCGCAACTCGAACTCAATGGACGCGGCACTTCTGGTGGGAGACCTGGTCCCGCTCCTCGACGCCTATGAGGCGGCTCGTCATGCAGGCGACAATGAAGCGCGACTCGATCTGGCTGACGCGATTCTCCAGGGGCTGTCGGCGGAGCCAGAGCTGTTCCTGACTCGCCTGGACCTGCTCGGTCCTGGCACGGTGATCGAGGATCTGTTCGTCGAGCGGGACGAACGGGCGCGCGCGCGCCCTTCGGCCATGGGCGCGGCACATCTCACGCTGTTGGAGCGATACGGTCGGCTGATCGGCGAAGCGGCCGGCGCGTTGAGAGCGGATGCCGCCAGGTTCGATCCCGAGAGGCGAACCTACTCGCCATTGGGGATCGTTTATGGATTCTGCGCCGACGTCCTGTCGAAGATGGCGCTCAGCACACTGCACGCCGGACCTGCTCCCGGTATCAGTCTCGAAGCCATGTTCGACGGCCGCACCAGCCCGGAGAATGAGCTGGCGCGCGCACGACTCTGGGAACGGCTGCCGGCGCACGACGGAGCGCCCGGTCAGTTCGAGCATTCGCTCGACTGGGCGGCTCGGATCTTCCAGCGAACCACCGCCGCTCTCGATGCCCGCGCGGCGCATCCGACCGACCGGAATGCGTCGAGCGTCACCACCGCACGCCTGTTCGTCGTTCCCAAAGGCCGAACCGAAGGATCGCCGCCCGACGGCGTCGTACCGGCCCAGGAGCATTGCGTGACGTCGGACGTCAATCGTGCGCTGGCGACCGGCACCACGG
Source organism: uncultured Acidobacteriota bacterium (assembly GCA_963836735.1). GTDB lineage: Bacteria > Acidobacteriota > Vicinamibacteria > Vicinamibacterales > 2-12-FULL-66-21 > JACCXG01. Next base: position 192,209 of record CAWIKP010000020.1, read on the forward strand.
CCTTTCCGAAGAGCCAGATCCTGCGGGATCGCAACGAAGGACGATTCCTGGCGAGCGCCGAGATCGACGGCAAGTGGTTCGGTGTCTCGAAGACGATCCTGACGGAGGTGATCGGCCGGGGTCGGGATGCGCTGATCACCGATGTGCCCGAACAAGTGCTCGAGGTGTTACGGCTGACGTGCTCGGGCCTGGTGGCCGTCGTTGCCGAGGCGGGGTCTTAGAGGCACTGCCCGACGGTTGGCGCTCAGATCGCCCCCCGCTCGGTCCAGCCACCGAGCGGCTTTCCCCCCAGCGTGATGTAGAGCGCGCACCACGCGAGCGTCAGCAGCAGCGCAGCCGGAATCAAAGACGAGGCAAAGTAGAAGGCGTTCAGATCGAGCGTCAGCGGAAACCAGGTCATCGAGAGGAAGAACAGCGTGTTGGCCAGCATCGCCAGGATTCCGTAACGGGTGACCGTGAAGGCCAACGAGTGCGCCCTGCGCGATCAGCACCATCGGCGAACCTGGTGAGATGCCCGCCAGCCCGATGCCAATCAGGAAGAGAGCTGCCGTCGCCAGCCACCGCCGCCGCAGCACGATGGTGAGCACCAGCATCAACAGCATGACGAACAGGGAATCCTGCACGCCGATCTGGATGATCCAGGCAAACTGGCTGATCGCCTGACCTGGCACTGTAGAGCGGAATGAGCAGGCCCGGCACCGGCAGTCCCAGTCGACGGCAACTCGAGCGCGCTGGTCGTCAGCATGTAGGTCGCGCTCAGCGCCGCTGCGATCGCTCCCAGCGCCGCGCCAATGAGGAAGTCCCGACCAATCAGCGGGTCGCGCAAGCGTCCCGCGAGCAACCGCGTCGAGGAGACGATCAGGTCAGGCCACCGTCGCCGCACCAGCGGTTCGATCGCCACATAGGTCAACCAGTACCCGGCCGCGTACGCGAGCGAGACGATCGCCGCCTTGGCCAGTTGGAGCACCTCCTCGATACCGGGAACATGGTGCACACCGAACATGTAGATCGGCACGAACAGCGCGAAACTGAGCAGAGCGATCCTGAACGCCGCAGACCTGTCGCTGCGTCCCAGCCGGATGTTGCGGCGCGCCAGCAGGGCGGCCGCGAGAATCAGGGTGATCACCACGACGGCCAGCAGGACGAAGCCCCGCAGCGGCATGATCGAAAACAGCGTGCCCGCAGGATACGGGCTCAGCACCTCGAAATGCACGGGGCGCGCGCCGATGGCCGCCGCTTCGATCCGCGCCGGCATCGCACGATCCGGCGGCGATCGTTCGATCCAGCCGAATCGCCGGTCGGCGCCGACCGGAGGGACTCGCAATGGCTCTGCGCCGTCGAAGTCGGCGAGGCGCAACCCGGCGGCCTCGAAGAGACCGGACCAGTCGGGCGGCGCCGTCGAAAGCGTGTACCTCGGTCGTTGGCTTCAACACGATAGTGAGCCGTCGAAGGATGCCGGCGCGATCGAGCATCACCGTCGCCCCGGGCTGACTCGACCGGCGGATCGCCAGACGAGGGCCAGCGGCCTCAGTGACCACGGTGTGAGCCAGGCGTCGCTTTCGCGATACCAGAAGCGCAGCAGGCCCGGGCGTCCGCGTTCCGCCCTCCGCCACTGGTCCGGCGACGGGTCGCTGGCCAGGTGCGCAGAGACGTCGAGGTCGAACTCGAATCCGCCGACCCGATCGAGTGGTTCGACGGTCCAGCCGGCCCGTTCAAGGATCTGCCTGGCCCGCGCCCGCAGCACCTCGGGCGAGAGCTCGAGGAGAGCGGGACGATGAATCGCCACGCGGTCGTTGATCGCCGCGACCGCCACCAGTCCAATCACCAGCGCCGCGAACAGTGCCCAGGCAACCGCCGGCCGCAACTGCCGACCGCCCGGCGTCCGCGACCATCTCCGGCGACGGGGTCTCGCCCGCGGCAAGGGCGGCAGCGAGGGGATCGCCGCCTGGAAGCGCCGCCGCGATCACGCGAGCCGATGGCGGCCGGCGCGCGGGATCCGCGATCCAGACAGCGAACAATTACCCGCTCCACTGCCGGGTCAATATCGGGCAGCGCCTGCGAGGGCGTCGGCGGCGCGAATCCCGCGACGCGCGCGCGCGATCTGCCGCGCTGCCGGCCGCGAACGCCGGCGCGCCGGTGAACATCTCGAACAGCACCAGGCCCAGCGCGTAGAGATCGCTGCGGATCGTCGCCGGTCCTCCGGCGAGTTGTTCGGGGGCCATGTAGGCTGGCGTGCCCGCAATGTCGTCGTACTTGATCTGCTCGGCAAAGTCGGCGAGACCGAAGTCCATGATCTTCGCCGTACCGCGGCCGTCGAGCATCACATTGGCGGGTTTCAGGTCGCGGTGCAGAACCCCGAGGTCGTGCGCGGCAGCGAGACCGGCACAGAGCTGACGCGCCGACTGGACGGCCTTGTCCGCGGGCAGGCGTCCGATGCGGCGGAGCAACGACGAGAGATCCTCGCCGTCGATGTACTCCATCGACAGGAAGTGCTCTCCGTCGGCCTCAGTCAGGTCATAGATTCGGCAGACGTTCGGGTGCGAAACCTGACGCGCGACGCGGACCTCGTTGTGGAACCGCGCCAACGCCGCCGGCTCGGTCGCCACCGAGACCGGGAGGAACTTGAGAGCGACCGGCTGCGCGAGCTTCAGGTCGTCGGCGCGGTAGACCTCGCCCATCCCGCCGCGACCGAGGAGGCCGACAATCCGGTAGCGGCCGGCGAGAATCGTCCCTGCGGTCTTGAGGTGATCGCGCAGCGGCAGCGACGGCCTGGCGACGACGTTGCCGGGACCGGTAGCCGTCTCCATCTCAGCGGCCAGCAGCCGGGCGCCGCAGGCATCGCAGAAGGCCGCCAGATCGGAAACGGAGTGAGAGCACGCAGGGCAACGCATGGCGAGGCCGGATACTGTGGAGCGCGATCAGCGCAGGTCGATCGGCTTCCCGGCGAAGACGACGGACTTCTCTTCTTTCGTGCCCGCGATCCGCACCCGAATCGGCCGCGTCATCGGCGGCAGCATCCGTGAGCCGGGCGCGAGCCGGATCGACAGCCGCCGCGCGGCATCGTTCCACGCGCATCGCCAGCCGCATGTGCGCTCCGCTGCCGGTAGTCGAAGCTGCGGCCGTCATCTTCGTACAGCGTGAACGCCCCGTTCGCACCCGGATAGACGACGATCGTCATAGGCTCGCTGGTCTGCTGCTTCGGTGTATTCGCGAACCGGCGCGTGCGGCACGATCGCCCCGGCGCGAACGTGCAACGGCATCGTCTCCAGATCGACGCTGCGATCGATCTCGCGGCCGCCCTCGATCCGCTCCTCGGTCCAGTAGTCGAACCACGATCCCTTCGGCAGATACAGGCGACGGCTGGTCGCGCCTTTCTCGACAACCGGCGAGACGAGGAGATCGCGGCCCCAGAGGAACTGATCGCCGCGCGCGACAGCGGCGGCGTCCTGCGGGTAGTGCAGCCACAGGCTCCGGATCATCGGCAGCCCGGTCTCGCAGCACTCCTTCGCGACGGTGTAGGTGTAGGGCAGCAGCCGGTAGCGGAGCTCGAGGTACTTCCGGATGATCGGCTCGACCCGCGCGATTTCGGAGCTCGCTCGGATCCGGATTCCCGGCCCCGCCGGTGTAGTTTCGAATTTCGTCGGGGCCCAACTCTCCGGTGTTCCATCCCCACGGCAGCCTGAGGTGCCACGTTCGGCCGTGCGCCCGGAACGAGGGACAGAAGGTGCCGAACTGAAACCAGCGGACGTGCAGCTCGCCGGTGTATTCGGGCGTCGGCACGAAGCCGCCGATGTCGGTTCCCCAGTAACGGGATTCCCGACAAGCCGGTGTTGACCGCAACCGGCACGTGCGTTTTCAGCGTCTCCCACGTCGAGTAGACGTCGCCGGACCACAGGAACGCGCCGTAGCGCTGCATCCCGGCGTAGCCGTTGCGATGGAGCGCGAACGGGCGCTCGTTGCGGCGATAGAGCTGCGGGCCTTCCCAATACATCCGGATCCGCGCCAGGCGCGATCGGCCGTCGAGGCCATCGCCCTGGTCCGGCCACCAGCCATCCACGCCGAGATCCATCACCGGCTTGTGATACGGCCAGTAGCATTCGACGGCGCGATCCTCGGGCCAGCGATCGTCGGGCGTGCGTCCGCTCGGCACGGCCTTGTCCGGCGTGCACGCGCCGGCCACGGTGCCGCTCATGCGCCGTCCTTCGATCACGGCGTGGAGGACCACCTTGTAGTGGAGCGCATGCAGATCGTCGATCGCCTTCTGCGGATCGGGAAAGTTCTCCTTCTTCCAGCTGAATTCCCCGTTACGCGTGTTCCATCCCGACGGCGTGAACTCGGTGCCGAGATAGATGAGCGCATCACAGGGCAGCTTCTTCTCGCGGAATGTCCTGGCCACCCACATCACTTCTTCGGGGCCGGCCAGCGTGCGATGCGACTGCATGTAGCCGAACGCCCACAGCGGCGGCAGTTCCGCATACCCCGTGATGCGCGCGTATTCGCCGACGATGACCGCCGGATCCTGTGAGGCCACGACGAACACGTCGAGCGGCAGCGCATCGCCCGACGGGGTCAGCGTCCCCTCGGCGCCGGTGAAATCGAACGCGCCGAGCGGGTGATGGATGAACATGCCCCAGCCGTCGGTCGCCACCAGCCACTGAATGGGCACGCGGCCGCCGTGCGTCCTGAGCTGGTAGCCGCCCTGTCCATTGCGCATCCGATCCATCGATCCCTTGCGATCGAATTGCGGCCCGCCTTCGCCGAGACCGAGCAGCGGTCCCTTCGGCAGCTGGAACGAGAGGCCCGGCTGCTCCGCGCTGAGCACCAGGCGCTGGACCGGCTGCCCTTTCGCGTTGTCGACGTGGATGGCCGGCGGATCCGCGGTCGTAGCGGACGTTCAGCGTGCCGGCCCTGACCCGCGCCAACGCGTCGCCCCTGCGGCCCCGCGCCGCCGGCTTTCCTTCCGCCGCGGCGACCAGCGCGCCATCATCCGGCACGCCGCCGGTGCCCGACGATCGCGCTGACGGTGACCCGCACCGTGACCGGGCTGATCGATGCGACCGCAATCTCCACTGGCATGCCGGCCACGCGAATCGGCGCGGACTGGCCGCGGATGACGACGGGATGCAGCGCCGCGCCGACGCCGGCCGCGGCAAGGTGCTTCAGGGCATTTCGGCGGGAGGGGCGCTGTGGCATCGCGCGATCCTAGTGCATGAGGACGCTATACTGGACCTGCTCTATGAAGGCCTTCCGTTCCTCCATCATCATCGCCCTGGGAGCCGCAGTTCTCGCATTCACAATCTCGACGGCGGCGTCGTTTGGGCAATCAGGTCAACAGCAGTCCAACGGGAATCCCGCTGACGACCCCGCGCACGAGCTCTTCATCCAGACCTGCAACCGCTGCCACGACGCGGCGCGCATCACCGCGCTGCGGCGGACGAAGACCGAGTGGGAGGAGGTCATCAACAAGATGATCGAGCGCGGCGCGACCGGCAGCGAAGAAGACTTCATGACGGTCTTCGGGTACCTGCGCCGGCACTACGGCAAGGTCTACATCAACACCGCCCCGACCGAGGAAATCACGACCACGGTCGGCCTCTCGAACAAGGACGCCGACGCCATCGTCGCCTACCGCAAGGCGAACGGGAACTTCCAGGATTTCGAGGCGGTGAAGAAGGTCCCCGACATCGACGTCAAGATCCTCGAAGACCACAAGGACGCCGTCGCCTTTTGACGACCGGTTCGATTCCTGTCCGGCTCACCATTCCCGACTCGGCGCAATTCAACGAGTAACCCGCCGACGGTACGGCCACCCCGTCGGAATCGAACCTGGTCCTCAGATTCCAATGCGTCACCGGCTCCTGAGCGGTGCGGGCCCGGATCGCCCGGACCCGACCGCGCTCGCCCGCTTCGCTCCCCGCGCGTCAACGTATCAGGTCGAGCGCTTTCTGGATCGCCTGACGGAAGCTCTCGCAGGCTTCGCCATACTGACGGTTGGCGCCCAGTTCGTGCCCGGTGGCGACGAGCTGGGCGATAGAGTTTAGCGTCCGCGCCTGGCCGCGACTCGGGTTGGGGATCGCCACGGTCGCCTTGTAGTACGCCGTGGTCGCGATCCCCTCAGCGGCGAGGCCGAGGAGGTCCGTGAGCCCACGGAGGTCACCGGCGCCGCTCGACTCCGCGGTCATGAGGAAGGCGAGCGCCGCCGACAACTTCGTGATCGCGGCGACCGGGTCGTTGGCGTCGAGCAGGTCGAGCGCGCCGTTGGTCGGCGGCATGCCGCCGTGGTTCCCGGTGAGCTCGTCGCGCGCGTTGAGGAGTGCAGCCACGACCTTGGCATCGGTCGCGGTCGAGAGCAGGGCGTTGATCTGCTGGACGACGTCCGTGATCGCCTGCTCGACCGAGAGCACCCGGATGGTGAACGACACGGAAGACGCGTCGAGGTCGTCATCGGTGATGGTCGCCACGATCTCGTAGGTGCCCGGCGCGGCGTAGGCGTAGGCGTCGCGAAGCTGACCGGTGGCGCCGTTGTGCGCGTCGGAGAAGGTCCTGAAGGACGTGTCGGTGACTCCGTCGCCCCACGCGATGGAGGCGGTCTGCGTGTCGGCGCGGCCGGGGTCGGTGAACGTCAACGCGAGCTGCACCGGGACGCCCGCAATCGCGAGGATCGCGCCGCCGGCGAGGTCGCGTCCAAGCGGATCCGTCACCGCGGCGGACCGGATGACCGGAGCGACGTTCCGCACGAAGACCGGGAACGGCGTCTTGCCGGTTCCGAGCGCCGTCGTATCGGTCGCGTGCTGTGCGCGCGTCGGAACGAGGGCGAATGTGGGCCCATCGAACGAGGCAGCGGTGAAGGTCGCCGACGTCCCGTTGGTCTCGTAGACCCCGTCGAAGTTCACGTCCCAGGAGACGGCGATCGGCGCGCTGTAGTAGTCGTCGCAGAAAAAGCGCACCGCCGAGATGCGGTCGTCCAGCGAGATTGACGTGTTGTTGTCCCAGAGGATCGTGTTGAGGTTGGGGTAGGCAAACGGGAAGCCGAAACCAGGCAGCCCCTTGACTGCACCCGGGAAGCTGGAGTCATCGATAGAATCCTGGTCCACCTCGACGTTGCAGCCCTGCGGCGCAAACCAGCGCAGGGAGCTCGCCGCGTCGTTGATGCCCCCCATGCGCGGCAGGTTGTCGTAGTCCTCGACAACACGATCGTTGTAGTCGAACACGAACTCCGCATCGAAGTTCTCGTCCGAGAGTCCGAGACCGGTATCGCGAAATAGCTGGAGCCATGCGCGCGTGCTCGGCGGGCGCCCGAGGCCGTTGAGGGTGACGGTGCCGCCCTCGTCCACCGCGAACGACCCGACCGGCTCGACGGAGGGCTTCAGGGTCGGGCTGCCGGGGCGCACCATCTCCCGGTGGCGCCACTCGCCGGCGCGAACGGACTTGCGCCGCGACCCGGAGATCGGATCCGTGGCTTCCGGCCCCTGCTCCTCGTGCTCGCTGGCGTAGAGGATCAACTCGCCGGAGGGGCTCACGTAGACGCCCGTGGAGCCCGCGAAGTGCCCGGTGTCACCGGCGATCGAGTTGGTCGTGACGTGCAGCCTCTCGACGAACGTGAGCAGGGGGCTCGCGGGATTCCCGTGGGCGTCCACGTTGACGCGGTACAGCATGAAGTAATCAATGCCGCCTCCCGGAGCGAGCACAGCGTCGGGGTTGTAAGCGCCAATCATGTAAAGCGGGCCATCGAGGCTCGTCCCCTGGCGGACGAAGTTGAGCATCTGCTGCGACTTCGAACTGCAGCAGGGCCAGAACGATCCGAGCTCCGCACCCGTGAAGGGACCGAGCTCCTCCCAGTGGAGGTTGCCGTCCTTGAGGTCGCTCGCACCGTTCTCGTCGTGCACGTCGGTGGAGAGCGATCGATAAAGACGGAGCTCCTGGCCGCCCTCGCCGGCGAGCGCCATCAGGTATCGCTGGCCGGCGCCGAAGGGATTCCGAACCGGCGTCAACGCGACCAATCCCGCGCCGAAGTTCGAGCTTTCCCCGGTGACGATGAGCGAGCTGAGCGGGCGGGGCACGGCGGGCTCCGTGATGTCGATGAACTGAATGCGCAGCGGCACGTCGCCGGCGCCTGGCTTCGAAAGCGGCACGGCCAGCACGTCGCCGACGACCTGCATCGCGCCCGGGTGCATGTAGTTGGGCCAGCCACCGGTGCCGTTGAAGACGATCCTCCCGACCAGGCAGTCGCGCAAATCCGGCGGCGTGCCGACGTCGTTGCCGTGCCTGTCGACGGCGGATATCGGGTCGTCTGGATGCAGCCGATTCGAGCGCAGCCGCTCACCGGTCACATCGCGCGAGCCCATCCGAAGGATGAAAAGCTGTCCCGGCTCGTCGTCGCAGAACACGCAATTGGAGTCGTTGCCGTTCCAGGCGAGGAACATGTGGGGGATGCCCGGACCCATGGTGCGCGCGATCCCCTGATAGTGCTTGTCGATGTTGTTCTCGGGATCCGGATGTCCCCAGACCCACATGCCGAACGGCTCGGGACGCAGCGACAGCGCACGGAACTGCTCCACGACGTTCGGGACGAAATAGACGTCCGGCTTCGGCGTCTGAGCGGCAGCGCGGACCGGAGTGAGTGTGAGCAGGCAGGCTGCGACGAAGGCGACGAGGGCGGCCTTGGCAGCGGTCTTCAATCCTGGGCGAACCAGGCGCTCGCGGGTCATGTGATTGGCTCCTTACTGGCGTCGAGGCGGGGACGACAAGAATCGCTCAGCGGGGAACATCCAGGACTTCTGAACCGTCGCGCGGTCGTCCTTTTCACCGCCATAAGGAGAATCGAAAAGCGCCTAACAAAGGTGACAGCGGGCAGGCATGCCGGAGTCTGGTGCGTGGCTGGGCCTCGTGAGGTGTGGCCGCTCACAACCGGCGATTTCCGGCGCGAGGGACGTCACGCGGTCGGCCACCTCACGCAACTCGGGGGAACAACGCCGAATGGAGATTGTTGATGGCGTGGACCGTTATCGAGCCATAGAGCTGAATGGGCCTTGAGTAGCTGAAGCAGCGGCGTTTCCAGCGGTTCGACCAAGCGGTTCCGTCGAACGGCACCCCCGGAAAGACAGCTGCTGCAGCCACTCTGGTCGAGCGACGGGTGGCCCCACCGCTCTGACGGCCTTCGACAGCACGCGTTCTGCAAACGCCAGGACGGCGGGCTCGCGGCGCTCGCAGGAGAGCCGGCTTCGCCCTGCTGCAGGACGCGGCGCCGGTGCGGCTCTCGGAGTTTCTATTCGGCGCGGAGAGCGGCGACGGGATCCAGACGTGCGGCGCGGCGCGCTGGAATGAGCGCCGCCGCGGTCGTGAGCACCAGCAAAAACACCGCGACCGATGCAGCAACCAGCGGATCCGATTCGCTCACTCCGAACAGCAACGCACGCAGCCAACGGCTCGCCATGATGCCAGCGGGGATACCGAGCGCGACACCAATCGTGGTCAGCGTCACGCTTTCCCGCAGCACCATCCGCAGCACTGCGCCGGGCGAGGCACCGACGGCCAGCCGCACGCCGATCTCGCGCGTGCGGCGGACTGTGGCGTAGGCGAAGAGGCTGTAGATGCCGACAAACGCGAGCAGTGCCGCCAGCATGGCGACCGGCATCGCGAGCGTCGCGCCCATACGTTCGTTGATCGCATTTTGTTGCAGCCGTTTGTCGAGGGTCGTGATGCTGTACGCGTATTCGCGACCCAAGCCCCGCAACGTGTCTTGCAGCGGGCCGGCGAGCTGCCAGGGATCGCTAGAAGCTGCGATCTGGAGCGTTGCGTAGAACCCATAAGGGCCCAGCTGGGTTGCGACGCAATAGAACACCGCCGGCGCCGGCGAGCGCAGATTGCCGAGCGATGCATCGCCGACCACCCCCACGATTTCGACGTTTTGCAACTGCGGGTTGGCGCCAAACGCAAACCAGACGCGCTTCCCGAGGACATCGCCGCCGAGCGCACGCGCGAGACTCGCGCTCACAAGCGCCACACGCGGTGCTTGCGGTGTGTCCGACCAGCGCGGTCCACGCCCCTGCAGGATCGGAATGCCGATCGTTTCGAAGAATCCGGGCGACACGACGTCGAATTGCGCGGTGAGGTCACCCGGCGGCGTGCCGACGAACCCAATCGGCGCGCGGCCGGTGTCGTCGCGATCGGCGTTGCCGAATGCGCGGGCGTAGCCGACGGATCGCACACCGGGCAGTGCGGCGATCCGCTCCAGGAGCACAGGGTAATAGTTCAGGCCGTTGTTGAACGCGGGATCGCGGTAGGCGCCGGGAAGCGGACGCAGCCGCGCGCTGAGGATCCCGGTAGCGTCGAAGCCAGGATGGTTGTGAAACAAGAGGTAGAGCGAGCGGGTCAACAGCCCGGCGGTCATCAACAGCGCGACTGAAAGCGCGACCTGTGCGACCAGCAATGCGCGGCCCGGCCGCGAGGTGGCGGCGACGGTGCGATCGCTGTGGAGCTGGCGCGTCTCGCGGCGCGACGCCAGCCACACGGGGAGGAGGCTCGCCAGAAGCCCCGTCACAAGGCCGGCCAGCGCCGTCACGAACACCACGCGCGCGTCTGGCGTGATATTGAGCGTGGGCTGCAGTCCGCCGAACGGGAGCGCCGACGCGATCGGCTTCACCGCGACCCACGCTACGCCGATCCCGAGAATCGTCCCGGCGCCGGCGACGGCGAGAATCTCGAGCACCAGTTGACGCGCCAGGCGCAGACGGCTCGCGCCGAGCGCGGTTCGCATCGCCAGCTCGCCGGCACGCGCGGCCACGCGGGAGAGCGCCAGGCCTCCGACATTTACGCACACGAGCAGCAGCAGGCCGAGCGTCAACGCGCTGCCAATCCACAACGGCTGTTCATAGCGGGTTCTCAGAATCGAGAAGCCGGTGCCGACCGCGTCCACGCGAATCGTGACGTCGCGGAGGTTGCGTTGCTCGGCAGGCGATAGTGTGGTCGGAATCACGCGATCCATCATCGCCGGCCACCGGGTCACGAGCTCGGCGCGCGCGGCTTCGAGTGTCACGCCGCGCCGGAGCCGGCCCAGTATGTAACTCGCCAGCAGTCGATTGGCCGGACTGGGAATCACCGTTCCAAACGGCGCGATGATGTCGACGCCGTCGTCCACACGCAAGCCCCGGAAGCCGCGCGGCATGACCCCGATGACGGTCACCGGGTCGGCGTCAGTTTGGAAGCTCCGGCCGACGACGTCCGGAGCGCCGCCGAACATCTTCTGCCAGAAGTCGTAGCCAATGATCACGACGCGTATGCCTGGCCGGCTGGCTGGGGCTTCTTCCGCTGTGAACACGCGTCCGAGCAGCGGCGGCACGCCCATGGTCGCCAAGCATTGATGCGTCACGATTTCAACGGCGGCATAGACGGGAATGCCGTTTGCCTCCACGCCGACAGAACTGCTGCCGTACGCGCACACACTCTCGAGCGGTCCGTCCTGGAGCAGGCCGGCCACCGGCGCCAGCGTCGACGTGCGCTGACCCCGCGCATCGATCGGCCACACGCCGATGAGGCCGTTCGGGTCTTTGATTGGCGCTGGCCGCAGCACGAGCGCGTTGAGCGCACTGAAGATCGCCGCGCTCACACCGATGCCAAGCGCCAGCGTCAACATCGCGCCGAGCGTGAACGTAGGTGAGCGCCGCAGATGGCGCAAGGCGTGGCGAAGATCCTGACGGAAGGCATCAAACATCGTTCTACTCTGCCCGGAGGGTCATCGCTCCGTCAACGTTAGCGGCGCGGCGTGGCGGAATCGCGCCGGCCGCGAAGCCGAGCGCGAGAACGAATGCGGGCGCTGCGACGAACGTCAGCGGGTCGGACGCCCTGATGCCAAATAGCATACGGCGTATGCCACGGGCGACTCAAACGGCGGCAGGCGTGCCGAGCGCGACACCTGTCGCCGTCAACACGACACTCTCCTTCCTTCACCAGTCGCCTCATTGCTGCAACGAGCCCAGCGGCTCCGTGCGCGCATCGACGCGAACACGCGCCGGCCACGTCAGAAGCCAGGAATTTCCCCTGACGCTACGCGCCCGCGTCGCTCGGATCCACCCAACGCACCGGAGCAGGCATAATCCTGCTCGAGAGGTTGAAGAAGACACGCGGCCTCGAAGAGATGATGGTCATCCAGAAAGGCAGCCGGCTCTCCGTGCAGCCGGTCAGCCGCGCGGAGTTCGCGATCGTGACGCGTCCATGGCCGGCGCGGGGCAGCCTGGCCGCGCCAGAGGTAGAGACGTCAATGGAATACCGACAGCTTGGCAACTCGGGACTGAAGGTCCCGATCCTCACGTTCGGCACCGGGACCTTCGGCGGCCAGACGGACTTCTTCAAGGCCTGGGGCGCGAGCGACGTCAAGGAGGCGACGCGCCTGGTCGACATCTGCCTCGACGCCGGCCTGACGATGTTCGACAGCGCCGATGTGTACTCGCAGGGACAGTCGGAAGAGATCCTCGGCCGGGCGATCGCGGGGCGCCGCGATCGCGTGCTGATCTCGACCAAGGGCACGTTCCGCAGCGGCGACGGCCCGAACGACGTCGGCTCGTCGCGCTTCCACATCATCAAGGCGGTCGACGCCAGCCTGAAGCGCCTCGGCACCGATTACATCGACCTCTACCAGCTGCACGGCTTCGACGCGCAGACACCGGTCGGCGAGGCGCTGCGGGCGCTCGACGATCTCGTCCGCGCCGGCAAGATCCGCTACATCGGCGCTTCCAACTTCTCGGGCTGGCACCTGATGAAGTCGCTGGCCTACTCCGATGTGCACGGTCTGACCCGCTACGTCGCGCACCAGGCGTACTACTCGCTCGCCGGCCGCGACTACGAGTGGGAGCTGATGCCGCTCGGCCTCGACCAGGGCGTCGGCGCGGTGGTGTGGAGCCCGCTCGGGTGGGCCCGCCTCACCGGCAAGATCCGGCGCGGTCAGCCGCCCCCGAAGGTGTCGCGCCTGCGCGACAAGACGAACGCCGACGCCGCGCCGCCGCTCTCCGAGGAATATCTGTTCACGGTGGTCGACGCGATCGACGCGGTGGCGAAGGAGACCGGCAAGACCGTGCCGCAGATCGCGCTGAACTGGCTGCTGCAGCGGCCGACGGTGGCGACGATCATCATCGGCGCGCGCAACGAGGAGCAGCTGACGCAGAACCTCGGCGCGATCGGCTGGAGCCTGACGCCGGACCAGATCGGCCGGTTGGATGCTGCCAGCGCGACGCCGCTGGCCTACCCGTACTGGCACCAGCGCGGCTTCGCGGAGCGCAACCCGCCGCCGGTCTGAAGACGGCGGCGCTCGTGATGGAATTCTCACGCCTCCCGCCTGAGGCGACATCGAAACCCGCTTCCCGGCATGAGATTCGCCGCGCGGTAAGAGTCCGCTGCCACAGAAAAATCACATTCGGTCCAGAATCCTCCAGTCGTCTCATCTTCGCGCCTACACGCGCAAAGACGGGCCTGTCTCATCCGTAGCGCGAAAGCGCGAAGGTGGGCTATTGTTTGCGCACGCAAACAACTACGCGGAGGCTTGCAGACGCTATGACTGTTCATTCCCGCACGATGGCGGCGGTAGTGTTGGCCGGTGCTGCCATGACCAGCCTGCTGGTGGCGCAGGGCCCCACGCCGGCCCCTCAGGGGCAGGCACCTGCCGGTCAGCCTCCCACTGAACAGGGCCGTGGAGATCCGGGGCGCGGGGCGGGACCGGGTGGCGGACGACAGGGTGGCCGCGGCGGCCGCGCCGGGGGCTTCACGCAGTTCACGCGCGAGCTCGCGCCACAGGATGTCATCGTCCGTGGCAAGAGCCTGTACGAAGCGAACTGCGCGAGCTGTCATGCGTCGGATCTGCGCGGCACCCCGAAGGGCGCCAACCTGCTGCGCTCGGGCATCGCGTTGAGCGATCAGCACGGCGAAAAGGTCGGACCGGCGCTGGCGAGCCACAATCCCGCGATCACGCTGGCCTCGGCGGACAGCGTCGCCATCGCGGAATACCTCCACAGCATTCACGCCACCATGAGCGGCCAGGGCAGCCCGCCGGGACGCAATCCCACCGGGATCGAGCTCAAGGTCCTGGTCGGGGACGCGAAAGCGGGGGAAACCTATTTCGCGGCGGCATGCTCCAAGTGTCATTCGGTCACCGGCGATCTGAAGGGCATCGGCGGGAAGTTCCCCGACGCGCGGGCGCTGCAGAACGCCTGGGTGTCGGGATCGAGCGGTGCCTTCGGCGGGTTTGGCGGCGGCCGGGGCGGCGCCGCGGGCGCGGGCAACCCGGCGACGGTCACGATGGCCGACGGCTCGAAGCTCGAAGGCACGCTCGTGCGCAAGGACGACTGGCTCGTGATCGTCATGCTGCCCGATGGCACTCGCAAGTCGATCGCGCGCAACAATGGCGTCCCGAAGGTCGACGTCAAGGATCCGAAGGACCCGCACAAGACGATGGTGCTGGAGCTCGACGATCCCGAGAACAAGAAGATGCACGACGTCACCGCGTATCTGTCTACGGTCAAGTAGAGGCGCCAGACCAATGAAGAAGCATGTCTTCGTTCTCACATCGATGCTGGCGGGATCGGCGCTGGTCCTGGCGCAGAGCGGCACCCAGGATCGCCGTGCCGGCACACCGGGGCACCCGGATTGGAAGGGTCAGACGCTGCAGACCTCCCCGGCCCCGCCCAACGCCAACGTGAGCGGCCTCGATCCGATGGACGTCATCAAGAAGCCGCTGGCGGACCAGTGGACCAGCTACTCCGGTGACATGAGCGGCAAGCGCTTCAGCCTGCTGAAGCACGTCAACACGACGACCGTCAAGAATCTCAGCCTCAAGTGGGTGACGAGCCTCACCACCGGCTGCGGTCCTACCGGCCGCGCGGCAGCGCCCGCCGGCGGCGGCTTTGGCGGCGGACGCGGCGGCGGGGGCGGTCCCGCGGTGCCGATCAACGTCGGCGGGCTGGGCAACGGCGATGCGAACAACTGCGGCCCCGCGCGCCTCGGAGGCGGGATCCTGTTCGTCGACGGCGTGATTTACGCATCGTCGCCGAGCAACGTCTACGCGATCGACGCCCGCGACGGCACGCCGCTCTGGCACTACTACTGGAAGACACGCGGCGGCACCAGCCTGCAGACCCGCGGGCTCGGCATGTGGCGCAACTACGTCTACTTCGAGCTGAACGACGACTGGGTCGTGTGCCTCGACGCGAAGACCGGCAAGGAGATCTGGAAGCACGAGATCGCGCCGTTCGACCAGCAGTATTTCTCGTCGAACGCGCCGATGGTCATCAAGGATCACGTGCTGGTCGGCACCGGCAACGATCTCGACGCGCCGGCGTTCCTGAAGTCACTCGACCCGCGCACCGGCGAGGTGCAATGGATCCTGTACTCGACGCCGCAGAATCCGGGCGATCCGGGCCTCGACACCTGGTCGAGCCTCGACGCCGCGCGGCACGGCAACGGCGCCACCTGGATCCCGGGGTCCTACGATCCCGAAACCAACCTCTATATCTACGGCACCGGCAACCCCACCCCGGCGTACACGCAGGGCCGCGGCGAGGGGGACAACCTCTTCACCTCCGCGCTCCTCGCGGTGGACGTCGATACCGGCAAGATCAAGTGGTACTACCAGACCTCCCCGCACGATACCCACGACTGGGACTCGACGCAGACGCCGATTCTCGTCGACATGCCGTTCCAGGGCCGGACGCGCAAGCTGGTGATGACGGCGACGCGCAACGGCTACTTCTTCGTGCTCGATCGCACCAACGGCCAGCACCTGCTGACGAGCAAGCTCGGCCTCGTCAACAACTGGGCGACCGGTCTCGACGCGAAGGGACAGCCGAAGCGGAATCCCAACAAGGACGCCACCATCGCCGGATCGCTCGTGAACGCCGACGTCCTGAACTACCCGCCGCCGACCTTCTCGCCCGACACCGGCCAGTTCTACGTGCACGAACAGAACTCGATGCGCATCAGCTACCTGATGGAGCCCGATCCCCGCGGGTCGATGGGGCTCGGCGGCACCACCGGCGGCGGCAATCTGAACTGGGGCACCTACATCGTCGCGATCGACTACAAGACGGGAAAGATCACCTGGCGCAAGGAGCTGAATGGCGGCAGCGTGGGGCTGCTCTCGACCGCCGGCGGGCTGCTCTTCCTGAGCAACGGCCCGAACGTCGAAGCGTGGGACGCCGCGACCGGCAAGGGTCTGTGGTACTCGCAGATCGGCGGGCTGTCGAGTCCGGCGGAAACGTTCATGCTCGACGGCAAACAGCACCTGCTGTTCACTGGGGCCAGCGGCTTGTATCTTTTCGTGCTCAATTGACGGGGCTCGGTGCCCGAGTCCCGAGCCCCGAGAAACTATCTCCCCTTGAGCGCAGACTGTATCCGCCCGAGCAGGGCCTTCTCCTCGGCCGAGATCTTGTGGAACCCGAGGAGCCCGCCGGACGCTTCGGCGATCTCCTCGCAGTGATGAATGAGCTCGTCGATGTTCCACGATCCGGTCTGCCCTTCCGGATGATCGAGCATCGCCCGAATCAGCCTGGTCGCCCGGGCGAACACGGCTTCCGAGGGCCGCTCTTCGAGCCAGGCGGACAGCTGCTGGTCCGCCGGGCTCCCCTCGCGAATATTCCGCCCACGGGCGAACTGCACGAT
The DNA here is from genome assembly GCA_963836735.1 of uncultured Acidobacteriota bacterium. GTDB lineage: Bacteria > Acidobacteriota > Vicinamibacteria > Vicinamibacterales > 2-12-FULL-66-21 > JACCXG01. Next base: position 208,850 of record CAWIKP010000020.1, read on the forward strand.
CAGCTTGCGCTCGTCGTCGCTGACCCCGGCTTCGGCCCAGGCCACCTGGACGATGGGCACGAGCGGCAGGAGGCTGACCGTGTCCGGCGTGAAGCCGAGCGCTTCGAGCTCCTGCAGCATGACCGGATCGTGAATGCCGGACGTCCGTTCCAATGCCTGCCGCGAGGCGTCCGCTTCTGCCGCCCGCCGCAGGTTCTCGACGAGCTCGCGATCCTTCCGGCGGAAATACTCGTCTTCCCGCGACCGGGCGTCGCTGGTGATACCGTCGTTATCCGACATCGGCTCCCCCTGACTGGCTAGGACTTCTTCCGGCTCGGGCTGTCGTCCGCTTTCAGATCGCCGAGCACGTACTGCATGCCCGCCAGGATGTGCGCCAGCATGTCCGGGTTGTTGTAGTAGATCGACTCGTGGTGGCCGAGCGCTTCATAGAACACGCGCCCCTGGCCAACCTTCTGAATCCAGCTCAGGGCGAAGTCGTGATCCTTGCGCGGGGCGGCTTCGAGTCCCTTGTCGCAGTCGCTCATCAGGCTGTAGTCGATGCTGGTGAGCACGTGGACCCGCTCGCGCGAGAACGAGCTTTCGTTGAAGGTGTAGACCTCGTCGATCGTGTTGAACGACTTGCCGCGGAAAGCCGCGGTCAAGGGACTCTTGGGATCGTCGATCTTGACCGTGATCGGCGTCGGGTAGAGCCAGTGGAACTTGAAGTAGCCGCCAATCGCCTCGTCCCACCACGGCCACAGCGGCTCGGCGGGGCGTTCCTGCTTCTGGGCATCGCTCACCGAACAGGGCCGCGGCGCTGTCCCGCGGCCGGCAGGGGCCGCCGCGACTTGAGGCGCCGCGGCGGGGGCCGCCCCCGCGGGCGCGGCGGGGGCGGCAGCCGGCGGCGCTCCCGCGCCGGCGCGTCCCCTTCCACCGCCGTGATACGAGTCGCCGGTCGCGTGGATCCCGGCTACGCCCTTGCCCCCGGCCAGGAAATCCTGAAACGCCTTGCGGCGCGCCTCGGTCCCCGCCGGATCGTCGGGATCGTCGAGGAAGGTCCCGGTCGTGTTGGACAGGAAGATCGCGTCGTACTGTTTCAGGTTCTCGGCGTTGATGTCCTTGAGATCCCACGAGATGGTGGACGTCCACGCACCGGTCTTCTTGCCTATTTCCTCGATGGTGCGCGCCGCCAGTGGAATCGAGGAGTGCTGAAAGCCGGCCGAGGGCAGCCGCGACCAGATCAGCACCTTGCGCGGCTTCTGTGGCGTCGCCGGCGGCTTGTCGGGGAGGAGGCCGACCGTCGCGATCATTTTGGTGACGTCGTTCGGACACGCCTCGCGGGGATTCTGGCTCCGGCCTCCACACGCATCGTTCAGCCCGCCGCCGCCGCGCCCGGCAGCCGGCGGCGCCGGCGGCGCGACTCCGGCGGGCTGCTGCGCGCGCGCCGGACCGAACGCGGCCGCCAGCGAGACGGTCGCCACGACGGTACCAAGCCATCTCAGGATCGATCGTTCAGTGGTCACTCTTGCCTCCTCGGCCGTCACGTGAAGTTCAGGAAGCCCCGGACGGCACCGGAGGCTTCGTCAATTCAGTGAATTGTAGATCCGCTGCCGCACCACTCCGCACGGCGCGGATTGAAGGCGCCGGCTGACAACTTTCGCCTGCCGCTGACAACTTTGCCGGCATCGCCCGGTCACGAGGCTCGCGAATGTCCCGGCCGGCCGCCGATCTGGTTCCGGCCGAATCAGGCCCGCGATATGCACCGTGTGCCGCGTGGCGGCGCCATGCGTCCGATGAGCCACGAATCGATGCCATGCGCCCTGCTGTTCCCCTCTCGCTTCAGCTGCTGCTGACCTTCGTCGGCCTGCTCCTGGGTGTCACGGTGGTGCTGACCAGCGCCGCCAACTCGTCGCTTCTCGCCAATCTCGAGACCGAGGCCCGGCGCACCGTCGGCGTGGCCACACGCGCGCGCGAGCAGGCGCTCACTCAGCTGTTCGAGCTCCGGCAGCAGCGGGCCACGGGATTCCTGTCCAGCGTCGAGACGCTCTGCGCGGAACCGCTCGAGGGGGGACGTCTCGGGTGGGTCAACGAGTGCGTCCGGACGATGGTCGACGAATTCCAGCAGAGTGAACGCGCGCTTGGCGTCACGCTCAGCTACGGCAACCGCCGGCTGCGCCGCGCCGGCAAGCCGGTCCCGGCCGGATCCGTTCCGTCGGGATCGCTGGCGCGCGTGGTGCGCGGCGCCGACGGCTCGATCGAATACCTGATGGCGGCCAGCCGCCGTCAGGCGTCCCTCTCGCTTCGATTCGACGACCGGCAGGTCGCCGATCTCTTCGACGATCACGGCGGACTCGGCCGCGCCGGCGAGGTGTTCCTCGTCGACGGGACGGGCCAGTTGCTGACGGCGACTCGCGACGAAACCGCCAGGCCGTCCGCCGAACGCACCGCGGAGTTCGTCAGGCGGTGCGCGACGGCGACCGACGCCTCGGTCGATATCGACTATCGCCAGATCAAAACCATCAACAGCTTCCGCCCCATCCCGGTGCTCGGCAACGTCTGCGTGGTCGCGCGCATGGACTATCAGGAGACCGTGGCTCCCGCCGACCGCCTCCGCGAGGATCTGTTCATCCGGAGCGGCTGGTTCATGGTGATTGGCATCGTCCTCTCGCTGGTGGCGGCGCAGTGGATCTCGGCCCCCGTCCGCCGCCTCGCGGCATCTGCCCGCGCGCTTCAGACCGGCCGCTTCGACCGGCCGCTGCCACTCGCAGGTCCGTCGGAAGTCCGATCGCTCGGGCGGGCGTTCAACGTCATGGGCAACAACCTGGCGGAGCTCGTGGCCAGAGAGCAAGCGGCCAGGCGCGAAGCCGAGGCCGCGAACCAGGCGAAGGACGATTTCCTCGCGCGCGTTTCCCACGAGCTCCGAACGCCGCTCACCGCCGGTACTCGGCTGGGCACAGATGCTCCAGTCCGAGCGCCTGCCACCGGAGCAGGTGCGGCATGCGATCGCGGTCATCGAGCGCAGTGCTCGCGCGCAGCGCCAGCTGATCGAAGACCTGCTCGACGTCTCGCGCATCGTGTCGAACCGCCTGCGCATCACCCGCGAGCCGGTCCGGCTCGCCGACGTGGTCGAGGAGGCGCTCGATACGGTGCGCCCCGAAGCGGCCGCGAAGAACATCGGCATCGAGGCGAGCCTGTCGGAGTCCGGCACTGGTGCTCGGCGATGCGCGCCGGCTCGAGCAGGTCGTCTGGAATCTTGCCTGGAATGCCCTGAAGTTCAGCCAGCCGTCCGGCAAGATCACGGTCACACTGACGCGCGAAGGCGGCTCGCTGGTGTTGTCGGTCGCCGATACCGGGGCCGGCATCCCGTCGGCCTTCCTGCCGTACGTGTTCGAGTGGTTCCGTCAGGCCGATCCCGCGGCGCGGAGCCAGGCCGGTCTCGGCCTCGGCCTGGGCATCGTCCGTCATCTGGTACAGCTGCACGCCGGCAGCGTGCACGCGGAGAGCCGGGGCGAAGGACGCGGCGCAACCTTCATCGTCAAGCTGCCAATCCACGAGCCCCCCGCCGCCCTGCTGAACCCGGCGCCGGGGATGGCGCACGTGGCCGCCGCGTTCAAGGATCGGCTGACAGCGGTCCGGGTCCTGGTCGTGGAAGACGACGACGACACGCGGGAGCTGGTGCGAGCGACGCTCGAGCACGCCGGAGCGCAGGTCGAAGCGGTCGCAAGCGCAAACGACGCCCGCCGCGAGATCCTGGAAGAGGCGCCCGACGTGCTGGTCTCGGACATCCTGATGCCCGAGGAGAACGGCTACTCGCTGATCGAGTCGCTGCGAACCGCCGGCATCACGACGCCCGCGATCGCGCTGACCGCCTACGCGCGGCGCGAAGACGCGGAGCAGGCCCGATCCGCCGGGTTCCAGATGCACCTCCCCAAGCCGGTCGACGCCGCACGATTGATCGACGCCGTCGCTACGCTGCACCAGCAGCGCACCATTCACTGAACGGTTTTCGCGCCAAGCATTGCAGCGCCGCGGGGCCCGATATATCGTCCCGCCATGCATCGCCTCGTTCATCGCACCGTCTTGATCGCGGCCTGCGTGCTGGCGCTGGCCGCGGATGCGGCCCCCCAGCTCGCGTCGAGGCCGGCCGACGAATGGATCAAGCTGCTCGAATCGCCCGTGCGCGTCAAAGGCCTGCGGATCGAGGAGATCGTCGGCAGGCTCCAGCTGAAGGGCGGTGAGGTCGTCGCCGACATTGGCGCGGGGACCGGACTGTTCAGCCTGCCGATCGCCAGGGCGGTGGGATCCGGCAAAGTCTACGCGGTGGAAGTGGATCGTGGCCTCGCCGATTACATCCGGACGAAGGCTTCGAGTCAGAAGGTCGCCAACGTCGAGGCGATCCTGGGCCAATACACCGACCCGGCGCTGCCGTCGAAGGACGTCGACCTCGCGTTCTTCCACGATGCGCTGCACCACATTGCCGATCGCGCCGGGTACCTCCGCCGGCTCGCCAGCTACATGAAACCGTCGGCGCGGATTGCGGTGGTGGAGATGGACGAAGTCCACGGCGCCCACCGCAACGATCCGTCGCTGCAGATCACCCGGGCGCAGCTCGATGAGTGGATGGCGGCGCTCGGGTTCAAGCGCCAGGAACGCGTCGACTTGTCCCAGGACAAGTGGTTCGCGGTCTACGGCCGGTAGCGGACCGAGCAGAAGTCGGCAGCGCTCGCCGCCTGGCTCGTCATCGCGGGACGCTGAGCCGACCTCCTGTTTGAGCCTCTCCGCACCCGGATTTCGCATATCTCCTGAAAGGGCTGGTGACCCCGGCGCTGTCAGGCCGGTGGAACGCCCGAAGGAGGCCGCGATGAAGTCGCCGTGGTTCCGTTCTGGAGTGCTCGGTCCAGTTGTCGCGCTGATGTGGGCGAGCACCGCCGGCGCTCAGCCGATCGCCTCGTCTCTGGAAGACGTGAAAGCACTGGTGAGCGCAAACCCGAATGTGATGGTCACCGACACGAGTGGACAGGAATTCCGCGGCACGATCACCGACGCCGCCGAATCGACGCTGTCGCTGCGGATCGCCGGCGGGACTCGCCGGTTCCAGGCAGCGGACGTCCGCACGATTCGCGTCCGCTCGTCGGATTCGCTGGTCAACGGGGCCGATCGGCGCGGCAATCGGCGGCGGACTGACGTCGCTGGTACTTCTTCGACAACGAGTGCCACGACGATCCTGTCTGTTACCAGGCCGTGGCGGTCTACGGCGGCATCGGCGCACTCGCCGGCCTGGGAATTGACGCGCTGATTCACCGCAATGTCGTCGTGTCACCTCGCCGACACGAGGGGCCCGGCCTGCCGCGACGCTGGCGCCAGTGATCGCACGTGGCCGCAACGGAATTCGCGTCACCGTCGCCTTCTGAGTGACCGGACTGAGCGTCCACCGCCGCAGCGTGCGAAGACAAGCTCGTACGCGTCCGGAGCTTCCGCCCCCGCCGCTGCGGAGGACGGGTGACACGCGCAGCGCATGCTCTTGCCGATCGGGCCGTTGGCTAGATGATGCCTTTACGTTCGAGGCGTTCGATCAGGCTCGCCAGGCCTTCGGCGACCAGGCGGATGTCATCGCGGACCGCCTCGAACAGCACCTCGGCATGGCGCCTGGCGCCGTCGAGACCCTCACGCAGATCCTGCTTTGAGGCGAACCTCTCCAAGTCGACCTTCGTCGCAAAGCGCCTCAGATCTTCCTTCGTCGCAAACCGTTCCAGATCGGCCTTCGTGCAAACCGGTCCAGATCGGCCTTCGTGGCAAACCGGTCCAGATCGGCCTTCGTGGCAAACCGGTCCAGATCGGCCTTGCCCGCCAGCGTTGGCAGAATCTGCTCAACCGTCGCAAGCCGGCGATCGAGGCTTTCGAGTACCCGCTCCATCTCGTCTGTCGTCATCGCGCCAGATCTCCCGACAATTCGCGAATCCGGCGTGAGACCGAATTCTAGCATCGTCGTGTCCGGCAATTGATGTGCCGCTCGTTGGAGAAGAGACGACCGGCGCCGACATCAGAGCGACGGAGCGGCGCCGTCGAAGTATCGCTGGATTTCGGCCGCCGTCCAGCGGCCGGCCCGCGGTCTCGCGCGCACGGGTAACGAGCCGCAGGGACGTGGATCCGGGCGTCGCGTTTCTAGTGTCGCGTCACTGGGTCGAGGGACCGACCAACGTCGCGGCCTTGCTCCTGACATACGCGTAGTTGAACGACAGGCCATTGAACCGGGCCGCCTTCTTCGCGAATACGGCCGACTGCCGGGCGTCACCGGACTCACGGAACGCAAGCGCCGTCAGGTACAGGACCCTCGGATCCTGCTGGTTGGCCTGCGCCAGCTCCTTGACCGCTTCAGCGCCGCGCTTGTCGGCGAGCGCGATCGACCCGCGCAGTTCGTGCAGCTGGCGCACTTCGAACGGCGCCTTGCGGGCGGCGATCAGCGTGGCGTACTCGTCGGCTTCGCGTTCTCGCGGCGGCGAGGTCGCCACGGGCCACGGCAACCCGGCCCTGCTCGAAGACATGGTTCCGGTGCGCGGCATCCTTCACCGGTTGCGGCACCTGGGACTGATCGATGACCTTGACGGCCTCGGCGTATTTTGCCGACGCCTCGTCGAGCCGTGCCGGCTTCTCGCAGGATGTCGCCCATCTGCACCAGATCGCCCGACATCGAGGCCGAATCCCGCTCGGCCTCGGCGAGCGCGTATCCCGCACGCATCTCGTCGAGCGCCTTGTCGGTGGCACCCTCGTGGACGTACGACGGCCGCAGTCCAGAAACGCGCCAGCCGCCTCTCGCCCGTGTTCCGCGCGACCGCCGCGATCCGGGCGAACGCCGTCCGCGCCTGATCGGTGCGGCCCTCGCACAGGTAGTTGCTGCCGATCCCCACGTACGACGCGACGAAGTTGGCATCGAGCGACAGCGCCTTCTCGTAGGCCTTGATCGACTCGTCGAACCGGCCCCGCTTCATGAGCAGCTCGGCGTACGAGTCGTGCGGGTTCGGATCGTCGGGAATCAGCTGCACGTACTTCTTGAAGGCGGCCTCCGCCTCGTCGCAGCTTGTCGACGAACCGGTAGGCATAGCCAAGCTGGTTGTATGGCTGAGAGAACGTCGGGTTGATCGCCGTCGCCCTGACGAATTCCTTCACCGCGGCGTCGTAGTCCTGGCGACCGAAATAGAGATTCCCGAGCAGCGTGTGGGCCCGTTCATCGTTCGGGAACAGGCGGACCAGCTCGGTGTAGTGGGACAGCACTTCGGCCGCGTCGCCTTTCATCGCGGCATCGAGCCCGAGCACCATGTGACGCTCGCCGTCGCTGACGCCGTCCGGCCAGTCCGGCCGCCCGGGTGACGGCGTCGATGAATTCCTTGGTCGTTCCGGCGGTGTTCGCCAGGCCGAGATGAGCCAGCGCGAAATCCGGATCTTTGGCGACGGCCTGCTCGTAGAACGCCGCGCATCGGTGGCGCGGAGCTTCTCCGCCAGCTCGCGCCCCTTGAGATACAGTTCACGCGCTTCGGAAGAGGACGTCGTGATCGGAATCTTATCGGTGGCTGCCGCGCCACCGGCGACCGCCGGGGGCGTCCACCCGGCGAGCGCAAGCAGGAACATCCCGGTGATCGCCCGACGCGAGACTCTGAAGCGGCGCATCCAAGACCCCCTTGCAGCGAGATTGAGCGCTGCGAGGCTAGTCCAGAGAGCGATGCGCGGCCAGCTTGTTGGGTTGAAGCACCACCCATGAGGGGCCGCCGAGCCGGTTACGGGGACCGGGTCCCGGCAGCCGGCACGTGCACCGGCTGGAGGTCAGCAGCCGAGAGCCGTTCGGATACTCGTCGCCGCTTCGATGAGGGCGACAGCCTCTCCAGCCGTGAGCGCGTTGTCGAGGACCTTCCGTGTAACCTCCGCCTGGAAATCGGAGAGTTGAGAGCATGCTGAACCGATTCTCCCCCCTTTCACCCTTTTCGAGCTGGCGATTACCGGAAAGCAGGAATTACAGGTCCGCTCGATGGCGCGCGGCGAACCGCGCCAGCACGTGCTGGCCGTGGAGTCCAGCTTGCGGCAGATGCTGGAGCGGTGGGCATCGACCGTTTTCCGCGCGATACCCATCGCGTCGGCGATGTCCTTGCTGGTCTTGTCGCGTGCGATCAGCCTGAGGATGGCGCGCTCCTGCGGGGTGAGCAGCTGCAATCCTGGCGTCTGCTGCTCGAACCGGTCCACCCGGTGTGTCTTGTTCACGAGATAAGTAGTCATCGAACCTCGTGATCCGCCCTATCCAGGTCACCCAGAGGCAGCCTTCGTCGTCCTCTTCGATCCTGACGGCGCCGGCGTGAGGCAACCCGTCCTTGCTCGAGTAGGTCGTGAACCGGCCGCCGTCCTGATACCGAATGAGCATGCCGTCCTCGGTGGCTGCCCACAGCGCGCCATTCCGGTCCTGATGCAGCGCGCTGATACGCTGGCTTTCGATCCCGGGCGTGCTCCGGTCGAAGATCACGAATCGCAATCCGTCGAAGCGCACGAGGCCACCGAAGGTGGCCAGCCACAGGTAGCCGTCGCGGGTCTGCAGGATGTCGTTGACCGAGTTCTGCGGGAGGCCGTTCTCGGTGGTCCAGGACTCGAACCGCGGCTGCGCGGCTGCGGCGAGGCGGGCGACAGGAGCAGCGTCAGGCAGACCACGACAACCGGGATCAGTCGCGCAGGCAACAGCCGCGCGCGGGCACACGATCGCTGGGGGCCGCCCCGCATCGGATGGACTGCTCGGAAACGTGGGTTGAGGAGGGATTATAGGTCGCGCCGGGTGCTGTCGTTGAAAACAAAGAGGTGTGCCGCGCTCGGGGTCACCCGGCCGCAGCCCGCCGTGGTATCGTCGGGACTGCCTGCCCTGATGTCCGTGGAGAACAGCGATGATTGCCGTGGTTGCCCTGCTTGCTCTGGCGCTCACCAGCCCCCAGGCTGACCCCCAGGAAAAACCTCGCGTCCCGGATGACTCCATCGAGCTGACGGTCACCGGCTGCCTGAAAGGCCGTGTGCTCACGACGGTTGGCCGGCGCCCGGGCGAGGTCGAGCGCGGCGTCTACGTCGGCGAACGCACCTTCCGGGTCAACGGCAACAAGGACGTCATGGACGAGGTCAAGAAGCGCAACAAGCAGCTCGTCGAAGTCGTCGGCCTGGTGAAGCGGTCTGCCCTCGACGACAAGGGCGTGAAGTCGGGCCGTGTCGCCATTTCCGGAGGCTCCCCGGTAGCCGGCAGCGGGAACATCCCGACAGGCGTGGACAACACCCCGGTCATGGACGTCAGCGCGATCCGGCTGCGGGCAACGTCCTGCGACGCCCAGTAGAACCGCCGATTGGCCGGGTCGATCCTGTAGGGTCGGGTCTTCAGACCCGACCGACTAGACAACTCGGTGTACCACTGTAGATAATACGGCTCGGTGTTCTATACACACTGGTACACCGAGCGTGCTGCCCTTTAGCATCGTCCTTCAGGCCGGGACACCGATCCACGAGCAGGTCGTCTACGCCGTGCGGCGTGCCGTCGTCACCGGACAGCTTCGCCCCGGCGATCCCTTCCCTTCCGTGCGGGCGCTGAGCATGGCGCTCAAGATCAATCCCAATACGGCCCACCGGATCGTGTCGACGCTGACCGAAGAGGGACTGCTGGCCGTCCGGCCGGGAATCGGGACGGTGGTCGACGAACCTCGCGTGTCCGGCGCAGCCGCGAGGCGCGCAACTCTGGAAGATGAGGCCGAGCGGCTGGTGGTCCAGGCCAGGCGTGCCGGCATTCCGCTTCGAAGATCTCTCGCCGCAATCAAGCGCCACTGGTCGGGCACCCTCGACCGGGAGAAACAGTGAGCCGCGCGATGACCTACGCGATCGAGACCCACGGGTTGACGCGACGCTTCGGCCGCACCGAAGCAGTCACAGATCTGGCGCTCCAGGTGCCCGCCGGAAGCGTCTTCGCGCTGCTCGGTCCGAACGGCGCGGGAAAGACGACGACCCTCAAGCTCCTGATGAACCTGGTCCGGGCCACCCGCGGGACCGCGACGGTGCTCGGCATCGACACGCGGCAGCTCGAGGCCGCGCACTTCCAGCGCATCGGCTATGTCTCGGAGAATCAGCGCCTGCCGGACTGGATGACCCCAGGCGAGCTCTTCGACTACTGCCGTCCGTTCTATCCGGGATGGGACAACGAGCTTCGGCGGCGGCTCGAAGCCGACCTCGCGCTCGCGGCGCGGACGCCGCTCGGCACGCTGTCGCGCGGCACCCGGATGAAGGCGGCGCTCCTGGCCTCGCTCGCCTACCGGCCCGACCTCGTCGTGCTGGACGAGCCATTCACCGGTCTCGACCCGCTCGTCCGCGATGAGCTGATTCGCGGACTGCTCGACGTCTCCAGCGATCGACCGGCGACGGTCCTCATCTCGTCGCACGACATCGACGACGTCGAGCGGCTCGCTGACTGGGTCGGGTTCATGAAGGAGGGCCGGCTGCAATTTGCCGAGCGCGTGCCGGCGCTGCTCGCCCGCTTTCGACTGGTGGAAGTCGTGCCCGCCGGGGACACGCCGGTCGCCATGCCTGCGGTCCGGCATTGGCTGCCGAAGGGCACCGCGGGAAGGACGCTGCGGTTCGTCGACACGCGTCACGACGACCCCGATGCAGCGGCTCACATCGCGGCCGCGTTTCCGGACTGCGAGATCAGGACGTTCCCGCTGCCGCTGCGCGAGATCTTCATCACGCTGGCGCGCGGCTCATCCTCGGTTCCGGAGGAGTCATGAAGCATCTGCTTCATCTGGTTCGTGCCGATGTGCGGCGGTTCCGGCTCCTGCTCGGGCTGTGGACACTGGTCGTGATCGCCGAGACCGTCTTGCGTGCGGTCCGGCCGGCGCTCGCCGGCGACCCGCAGCTGTCGATGATGTTCGACCTGCTGGCGACGGCGCTCTTCGCGACCCGGTGGCTCGGCATGGTGGTCATCGTGGCGCTGGTCGTCCAGACCCATCCGCTCGTCGGCAGCGACGCCTTCTGGATGACCCGACCGATTTCCTGGCGTGTGCTGCTGGCGTCGAAGCTGGTGCTCCTGGGAACGACATTCGTGGCGGTCCCGGCCTTGTGCGAGCTCGTCCTGATGGCCGCCTGCCGGGTGCCGATGGCGGAGGCTCTTCCCGTCACGCTTCAACTCGTCCTGTTCCAGTGCCTCTGGCTCTTCATCGTGATGGCCTTGTCGTCGCTGACGAAGAACCTCGCCCGCCTGGCGCTCGTGGCAGGCAGCGTGATGATCGGGTTGATCCTGCTCCTCAACCTGATGATCGCCGTGATGATGCGACGACTGGACGATGGACCGCAGATGGTCGAGGTGATCCCACGCACCGAGTCCAGCCCGATCGGCGGCGGTGGTGATGTTGCTGCTGATCATCGCGGCGTTCTTCACATTGACCGCGGTGCAATACCGCACCCGATCGATACGCGCGTCGGTCCTGACTGGAGTTGCCGGCATCGGCGTGGCATTCGCAGCCGCTTTCCTCTGGCCTTCGTCGGGCCGGCTGGTGGCCGTGCCGGACTGGGCCAGTCGTGACTCCTCCGTTCAACTGGTTGCCGAATCCGCTCGCGGAGAGTTCACGCCGCGCGACAACGGCTCGCCGTGGAGCCGGGCGGACGGATGGCAGCTCGGTCATGTCCGGCTGAGAGTGGATGCGATCGAAGCCGGCTGGCTTTCAACGGTAAAGCTCAAAGATGCAAATGTCGGCTTCGAGGATGGGGCGACCGTGCGCACCGCCGGCAACGGGTACGCAACCGAGGCCGTACTCACCTTTATGGACGGCTCTATCACCGAGGGTCCACGCAACGTTGTCGCGCGTCAGGTGCTGGGAGTAAACCGGCTGCTCGAGGGCCCGGCATTTCCGCAGAGTGAAACGAGAGTACCGGCAATTATCCTGACCGAGGCGGAATTCAGGAGGCGGCTGGGATCGCGGGGCACGTATCGCGGGAGCTTCGTGGTGGACCTCGATCAGGTCACCGTCGCCGCAACGCTCCCGCTGCAGGTTGGTGCCACCTACTACGGTAGCCGGAGGCGGCTGATCCTCGACCAGATCGTTTCTCAGAGCCGGGCGGCCACGATCAGGCTCCGTCACTTCACGTCGACGTCGATGTTCGAATCCGAGCTGCGACCCCAGCTCTTGTTCTATCTTCGGAACCGCGGCACGTCCGAAGCGGTTGCGGGGTCGAGCCACGGGATGCTGGGGGTGGGGACCGGGATCGGCATGCCGATGCTCTTCGGGGTCTCGGGGTATTCGCCCGAGCCGGGTTCAGGCTTCTCCGTCATGAGCGAGGTCGTCCGGTTTCCTGCCGCATACGGCGGGTATCCCGGCGCGGCGCCACCCATCGACATCACCCCGGAGTGGCTCTCGCAGGCGGAGCTGGTGGTCGTGCACATGATCCCGGCGGGATCGGTCTCGAGAACTCTTGAAGTCACCGGGTTCGAGATCGCCGAGGCCCCGGCAAGGCCACCCGGCTGATAATCACGATTGTCCAAATGACGCACGAATCGATTGTGACCCGGACACTGGCCTTGTGGCTTCCGGCTTTAGCCGGAAGGCTGTGGATCGTCTTCTCCTGCGTTGCGGCCGCCTTGGCCGCGCAGTCCGCGCAGCCACCACCAGCGGCTGGCCTCGAGAAGCTGGCCCAGGCAAGGGCGATAACCGCGGCCGACTGCTCCGCCGCCCGTACTGGAGAGGCCATCCCGGCAAGCGCAATCGGAGAACCGGTGGGCGCCGTCACACTCGCCGCCCCGCGCTGGGTTGCCGCGACCGACACGCTTCAGGCCCGCTGCGAGGTGGACGGCAGCATCGAGCCCGTCGATCGTTCCGCGACGGCCCGTCCAATCAGATTTCGGGTCTGGCTGCCGGCCGACTGGAACGGGCGCGCCGTTCAACAGGGTGGCGGCGGCATGAACGGCTCGATCCCCGATCTCTCGGGTGGACGCTATCCGATCGGCGGCCGCTCGCCCGCGCAGCTGGGTTTTGCCACCTTCGGCAGCGACTCGGGCCACCAGATGACGCCGGGGCCCCAGGAGTGGGCGCTGAACGACGAGGCGATGAAGAACCTCGGCTACGCGCAGCTGAAGAAGACGCGCGACGCCGCGATGGTGCTGATGGAGCGGGTCTACGGCGCGCGACCCCGCTACACCTATTTCACCGGCACGTCGCAGGGCGGACGCGAAGCGCTCACGGTGGCGCAGCGCTACCCGGCCGACTACGACGGCGTGATCGCGAACGTCCCGATCGTCAGCTTCTCGTCGCTCATGCTGGCGCCCGAGCTGATTCGCATTCAGGAGAAGCCGCTCGGCCAACTGGGTCACGCGGGCGAAGGTGAACGCGATTCGCGGCGAGTTCATGCGCCAATGCGACGCGCTCGACGGTGCCGTCGACGGCGTGATCAACAACTACATGGCGTGCCGTGCGATCTTCGACGTCAGCCAGGGCCGGGCCGGCCGCCGGCCGTGGCTGGCGAAGCGGTGCCCCGACAACGTCGATCCAAACCCAGGTGACACGACCGCGGCGGCGTGCCTCACCGATGGCCAGATCTCGACCCTCGAATTCGTGTATCGCCGATATCCGTTCGCCACGCCGCTGGCCAATGGCGTGAAGTCCTTTGGCATGTGGGTGCCCAATACCGATCCGTCGGGCAGTGGACTGATCGCCGACACTCGTTTCATCGGGCAGGAAGGCGCCGGGCCGGACGCGCGCATGCACGCGCATCTCGGCGTCCTCGGGGTCACCGGATTCCTGATGCAGAACCTCGGCGCGAATCCGCTCGACTACGTCGAAGGCGGCGCGCTCAACCAGCGCAGGGAGGCCATCTCGCGAGACCTCGATTCGACGGACCCGGATCTCCGGAAGTTTGCGCGCCCGCGGCGGCCGGATGATCGTGACGATCGGGACGAACGACACGCTGGCGTCACCCGGTGCACAGCTCGACTACTACCAGTCGTTGCTCGACACGATGGGCCGGTCCCCGGTCGATCGGTTCGCACGCCTGTTCGTGATTCCCCAGGCTGGCCACGGGTTGACCGGATCGGTGTACGGAACCGATGGCGACGGCAAAGCCACGACGCCGGGCCCGGTTGCTAGTGATTACGAACGTCTCGCGTATCTCGTGAGCTGGGTCGAGCGCGGCGTTGCTCCAGGCAGAGCGTTGGAGGTGGGCGCCGCGGGCAGAACCATGCCGCTCTGCTCCTACCCCGAGTACCCAAGGTACGTGAGCGGATCCCCGGCGGCGGCCTCTTCCTACACCTGCGCCGCGCCCAACTGAGCGTCAGTCGCGTCGCATCGCGACGCCCGGGCTCGCCGTCACCTCGTTGGCGATCTTGTCGAAGATCCATTCCGGAATGATCCGCCGGGTCACGAGATCGTAAGTGGTCCCGAACGGCCGCGCCGCAACGATCCGCGCCGCGTTGACGCGGCCGATGCCTCGAAGCAGCATGATCTGATGTTCCGCCGCCAGGTTGATGTCGACTTGAGCCATAGTTTCCTCGTCGCCCCGAAGACCATCGGGTGGCGTATTCGCAGGGGTAGCAGTGTAGAAGCGACGGAGGACGCGGGGGACTGGTGGAATTACGGGAGGCCGGCTGGTAAGAGTACCAGGCCGCCCAGAAAAAAGCTTACGGCAGAGGCAAGCACGAGAGCGGCCGGGTCCAGAGACCCGGCCGTCCTTGCAGTGCCCCTTACGAGACCCGCTCACGTGTGACCTTCGTGAGCAGAACCGGCTGGATGTCGTAGTTCTCCAGCGTGACGATCCGGCCACCCTTGTCGGGGATGATCCTCGTCGCCACCGAGATCTTGCCGTCACCGTCACCGCTCTTCTGCATGTTCAGCTCGATCACGGTGAAGGGGTAGTCGACAGAGCGGTGCCGGTTGGCCACCTCCCTGAATCCCATGTGACGATCGGTGACGAGCACGATGCGCTCGCCGCCATCCTTCCCCGGCAGATGCCGCGGCGAAGTGGATGTCCCACCCGATCCGGCCGGGCGTGCGGATGTAGCCCATGCGAGGCATGCGCTGCAGCTCCTCGAGCAGCCGCTCCGGGCCCTTGTCGAACATGACGCTCACCAACCGATCGCGATCGGCGTCACTCGACCAGCGGTTGATGATTACTTCGACGCTGCCGGCGTCCCCCCGGTTCATGTTGACCGCAAACGCGGAGAATCGCGCGGGCGCGTCCTCGAACTCCGGAGAGGCCGCCAGTGGCGTGAACAGCAGGAACATTCCTGCGACGACCACGAGTGCCAGGCTTCCAAATTTTCGCGACATACATTCCCTCCAACACGCAGTGCCGCTACAAGCGTCGTGCCGGATCGATCGCGTTCGGATCGCGAGACCGTCTGATGAAATTTGCGTGACAGGTTTCGGCGCGAGGCGCGATTGACACGCGGCGAGTACGTTCATCGTCCGCTGGATGAGACATCGGAGGGTGACTCGCGATTGAGAGCTCACGGATCTGAACGCGGAACAACGGAGCTCACGGAGAGAACGGAAGTTCACGTCGCTTCGTCGAAACGTTAAGTGGCTCGCCACTGGGCGCGCGCAGCGCGCGGCGGCTTGGATTTGCGCTCGTGACCCTGATTGCCACCAGCTTTGCCGAGCCCGCGCACCCGCGAACCCGCGAGTGTGGACGTGGGATCACGGAAACACGCCCAAGCGGATATTCTTGTGACGCTGTTCGTGTTCTCCGGGATCCGTTGACTCCGACTGCCCGGACGCATGCATGATTGCATCGTGCCCTCGACCGAGCGCTTTCCCACTCGCATCGTCTGCCTGACCGAAGAAACCACCGAGACGCTCTACCTGCTCGGCGAGGGCGATCGCGTCGTCGGGGTCTCCGGCTACACCGTGCGACCGCCGGAGGCGCGACAGAAGCCGCGCATCTCCTCGTTCCTGCATGCCCGCTTCGACAGGATCGAGGCGCTGAAGCCGGATCTGGTGCTCGCGTTCTCCGACCTCCAGGCCGAGATCACCGGCGAGCTGATCAAACGCGGCTATCCGGTCTTCACCTTCAATCAGCGGACGATCGCCGAGATCCTCCAGATGGTTCGCGTGCTCGGGGGGATCGTGGGCTGTCCCGAGAAGGGCCATGCGCTCGCCCGCCAACTGCAGGGCGGCCTCGAGCGAATCCGCGAGAGCGCGGCGCAGCTTCCGCGCCGTCCCCGGGTCTACTTCGAAGAGTGGGACGACCCGCTCATTTCGGGCATCTGCTGGGTCGACGAGCTCGTCGAAATTGCGGGGGGCGAGCCGGTGTTCCCGGAGTTGAGGAGCGGGAGACTCGGAAGGGAGCGAATCGTCACGAGCGAGCAGGTCATTGCCGCGGCCCCCGACATCGTTATCGGCTCGTGGTGCGGCAAGCCGGTGCGGCGCGAGAAGATCGCCGCACGGACTGGATGGGAGCAGGTTCCCGCGGTCAGGGCGGGACAGCTGCACGAGATCAAGTCGGCGTATATTCTGCAGCCGGGTCCGGCGGCGCTCACGGAGGGAGTCGGGCAGATCCAGCGGATCGTCAACGCGTGGCATCAGAGCATCCTCGATGCCGGACGGCCCGCTGATGCCGAAGGAAACTGATGCCCGAAGGGAACCGCTGATACCGACACCAAGACCAGTAGTGCCATCGGAAACGGGCCGATCCTGAAGCGCCCTGGTGGGGCGGCCCAACAGTTCCAGCGAAAGGATTGACGATGTCCAGCGCGCGAAGCACCGGCGTCTCCCAGCGGGCCGACCTGCCGCTGCCGCGGTCCGTCGCCCACAAGCCTTCCTCCATCACCAGTCTGGACAAATGGTTCGCAGCCCAGGTGCAGCGCGGCATCGCCGATGGCCCGGTCCGTCTCGAGCTCTGGGACGGGCAGCTGGCGCCCGGAGCACCGCCACATGCCATCGGCGATCTCGTCGTGCGCGATCGCCGCGCGCTGCTGGGGCTGGCTTTCAATCCCGATCTCTACTTCGGTGAGGCGTACACGGCGGGCCGCATCCACGTCCGCGGAGCGCTCACCGAGGTCGTCACCGCCCTGTCGCGAAGCACTGCCGCCACACAGTCGCGATGGGAGCGCGCGGCGGACCTCCTGGCGCGCGCCAACGACACCGCCACGGCCCGCCGGAACGTGCACCATCATTACGATTTGGGTAACGACTTCTACGCCATGTGGCTCGACCGCGAGATGGTCTACACCTGTGCCTATTACCCCGACGACGTGATGACGCTCGAAGCGGCGCAGCAGGCCAAGCTCGATCTCGTGTGCCGCAAGCTGCAGCTTCGCGCCGGCGAAACGGTGGTGGAAGCTGGCTGTGGCTGGGGAGCCCTGGCCCTGCACATGGCCCGCCACTACGGCGTGAGAGTGAAGGCGTTCAACCTGTCGGCTGAACAAATGTGCTGGGCCCGCGACCGCGCGCGGCGGGAAGGGCTCGAGAGCCGGGTCGAGTTCATCGAGGACGACTATCGCCACGTCACCGGTACCTGCGACGTGTTCGTCTCGGTCGGCATGCTGGAGCACGTGGGAAGCCGTTCGTTCGACGCACTCTCGAAGGTCATTCAGAGGACCGTGAAGCGCGACGGCGGCCGCGGCCTGTTGCATTTCATCGGACGCGACGTGCCCCGGCCCTTGAACGCCTGGATTCGCCGCCGGATCCTTCCGGGCGCCTACACGCCGACGCTCGCGGAGGTGACCAGCGAGATCCTCGGGCCGGCCGGAATGTCGGTGGTCGACGTGGAGAACCTGCGGTTGCACTACGCGCGCACCCTGCAGCAGTGGAGCGAACGCTTTGCGGCCGCCGCCGACCGCGTGCGCGCGGTGCACGGCGAAGAGTTCCATCGCGCCTGGGAGCTCTATCTCGCCGGCTCCGAGGCGTCCTTCCGGACCGGCTGGATGCAGCTGTTCCAGGTGGTCTTCGCGCCGAATGGATCCCCGCCCCCGCTGCTGACCCGGACGGCCATCTATCAACCGGCCGGAACGAGGCCATGACCCGGCCATGACCCGCTGCGACGCGATCGTCATCGGCGGCGGGCCCGCCGGCTCGTCGTGCGCGCGCAAGCTGCGGCTCGCAGGATGGCAGGTCATCGTCGTCGATCGCGCGCGGTTTCCACGCGACAAGGTCTGCGCGGGATGGCTGACGCCTGACGTCTTTCCCCTGCTCGACCTCGATCCGGCGGAATACCGCTCGACCGGCGCGACCTTGCAGGAGATCACCGGCTTTCGCACCCGGGTGATTGGCGGCAGCCCGGTCGAAACGCGCTATCCGCGCACGGTCAGCTACGCGATTCGCCGCTGCGAGTTCGACAACTTCCTGCTCGCGTCGCGCCGGTGCCCAGGTCGTCGATGGCTCGCCCGTCGCATCGATCCGCCGGGACGCAGGCATGTGGGTGGTGAATGATTGCCTCGAGGCGCCCGTGCTCGTCGGCGCCGGCGGACACTTCTGCCCGGTCGCCCGGCACCTTCGCGGCGGCGCCGACACCGCGACACCGGTCGTGGCCAAGGAGGCGGAGTTCCCCCTGCGCCGCACCGATACCAGCGTGATTCCGGAGCTCCCGGAGTTGCTGTTCTGCCGCGACCTTCAGGGATACGGCTGGTGCGTCCGGAAGGGGAACTACCTGAACGTCGGCATCGGGCGCCGCGGCGGACGTGATTTCAACGAGCACGTCCGGCACTTCATGGACCTGCTCGGCGAAACGATGCAGATCGAGCAGACCGGGGACGTGCACTGGCGTGGCCACGCGTATCTCGCCGGCGGTGCCGGACCTCGTCCGCTGGTTGGCCAAGGTGTGCTGCTCGTGGGCGATGCCGCCGGACTCGCCTATCCAGAGAGCGGCGAGGGCATCAAACCGGCGATCGAGTCGGCGAACCTGGCAGCATCGACGCTGATCGGCGCGAATCTCGCCTCAGACGACGCGCTGCGGCCGTACGCTGCGGCGATCGAGCGGCTTCATCCGCCGCGACCACAGCCCGCGCGCCGCACCGATCGCATCGCGGCAGCGGTCGGGCGTGCGCTGCTCGGATCCTCGATGTTCACGCGACACGTCGTCATTGACCGGTGGTTTCTGCGATCGAAGCCTGTTGGCCGGGTCTGAAGACCCGCCCCTACAATGCGCGCGGGGCCTTCACCGGCGTCTGTAGGGCCGGGTCTTTAGACCCGGCCGATTGTGCAGGCGGCTGTCGCGTCTATGAGGGGACGATCACGCCGCTGTCTTCCGTCCCACGATTTCCTTGAACGCGCCGAGGAAGCGCGCCATTTCGTCCGGTGTGCCCACCGAGACACGAAGGTGCTCGAGCATCGGCGGAAACGGACGCCCTACCAGCACGCCGCGCGTCCGGAACTCTTCGATCACCGGCTGCACCGGGCGGCGGATGTGCACCATGAAGAAGTTGGTCTCGGACGGGAGGACCTTGAATCCCATTCCCTCGAGCTCGGCGGTCGTCTTCCGGCGCAGCTGCAGCGTGTTGGTGCGGACACGCTCGGCGGCGGCAGTATCGCCAAGCGCGGTGACGCCGGCCCACTTCACGAGCGCATTGATGCTCGCGGTGCAGTGCGGCCGCATGCGATCGATGAGCGGCTTTCGGGGCAATCGCGTAGCCAAGCCGCATCCCGGCGAGTCCGTAGATCTTGGAGAACGTGCGCGTGACGATCACCGGCCGTCCTTCCAGGACGTACGGGATCGAGGTGGCGTAGTCGGGCGTGTCGACGTAATGGTGATAGGCCTCGTCGATCAGCACCGGCACGTCCTCCGGGATTCCGTCGAGCAGCTGCTTGATCTCCTGCCTGGTCACGACCACGCCGGTGGGATTGTTCGGCGTGCACACGTACACGAACCCCACGTCCCGGTGGTTGATCTTCGTCGTCTTCACCAGCGCGCCGATGTCCTGCCCGTAGTCCTCTCGAAGCGGCAGCAGGATCGATTCGCTGCGCACGCCCGCGGCGTACTCGTAGACCTCGGTGAACGTCGGCGTCACCCCCACGACTTTCCGGCCGCCGCCGAGGAAGGCTCTGTCGGCGACCTGCAGAATCTCACCCGAGCCGGCGCCGAGCAGCAGGTTGTCCGGCTTGATGCCGTGATGTGTCGCGAGGCGCTGGACGAGATCGCCGTCGGGGTAGCCGTAGCGGTTGTCGTACTTGAAGGCGGTGTTCATCGCCTTCATCACGGCTTCCGATGGCCCGTACGGATTCTCGTTGTAAGCGAGCTTTGCCGCCGCGTCGTACTCGTCGAGTCCCAGGCGCGGCCGGGGCTGCCGGACCACTGCCGGGGCCTGGGCGCCGAGCGGCGCCTCGGCCGTCAGGCATCCGACCGCCGCGGTAATGCCGCCGAGAAAGCTCCTGCGTGAGACTGTGGATGACATGCGGCTCCTCTGGGGAAGTCTAACTCGGGGCTCGGGCGCGTCAGAGGCTGCTCGGAGCCTGCCCGCGCCGAGAGCCTCGGCGAGCCGGCGTCAGCCCGCAATGGCGTCCACCAACTGCTGCGCTTCCGCGACCAGCGCGTCGAGGTGCGCGGCATCCCTGAAGCTCTCCGCGTAGATCTTGTAGATGTTCTCGGTGCCGGACGGACGGGCCGCGAACCAGCCGCTCGGCGGTCACGATCTTCAGGCCGCCGATAGACGCACCGTTTCCCGGCGCCCTGGTGAGGCGGGCGGTGATTCGTTCGCCCGCGAGCGTGTCCTGCTTCACGTCCTCCGGCGAGAGCGCCAGCAGGCGTGCCTTCTGCTCCGGCGTGGCGGGCGCGTCGATCCGCGTGTACCAGGGCCTGCCGAATTCCGACTCCAGCTCCTTGTAGTGCTCGCCGGGATCCTTTCCGGTCCGGGCGGTGATCTCCGCCGCCAGCAGGTCCATGATCGGTCCGTCCTTGTCGGTCGACCACACCGTGCCGTCATGCCGGAGGAAGCTGGCGCCGGCGCTCTCCTCGCCGCCGAAGCAGCAGGATCCGTCGAAGAGACCGGGGACGAACCATTTGAAGCCCACCGGCACTTCGTAGACGCGGCGGCGGAGCTGCTCCACCACCCGATCGATCAGGCTGCTGCTGACCAGCGTCTTGCCGACCGTGGCATCGCCCCGCCAGTGCGGTCGATGCGTCAGGAGGTAGCGGATCGCGACCGCCAGGAAGTGGTTGGGGTTCATCAGCCCCACCGAGCTCGTCACGATCCCGTGCCGGTCTGAATCCGGATCGTTGGCGAAGGCTACCTGGAATCGATCTTTCAGCTCGATCAGACCGGCCATCGCGTAGGGGCTCGACGGATCCATGCGAATCCGGCCGTCGTGATCCACGGTCATGAACGAGAACGTGGGATCGATGACCGGATTGACGATGGTGATCTGCGTCCCATAGAGCGCGTTGATGGGCCCCCAATACGGAGCGGCGGCGCCACCGAGCGGGTCGACGCCGAGCCTGAGTCCGGCACCGCGGACTGCGTCCATGTCGACCACGTTCCGCAGATCACGAACATACGGGACGACGAAGTCCTCCTGGTGCGTGGTCGCCGCGGCCAGCGCCGCCGCGAACGGCAGCCGGCGCACGCCGGAGAGTCCGGCCCGGAGCAGATCGTTGGCCCGGTCCTGCACCCACGCCGTGACGTCGGTGTCGGCCGGGCCGCCATTGGTCGGGTTGTACTTGAAGCCGCCGTCCTCCGGTGGATTGTGCGACGGGGTGATCACAATGCCATCCGCCAGGCCGTCCGAGCGGCCGCGGTTGTGGGTGAGAATCGACCGTGAGATGACCGGGGTCGGCGTCACGCCGTCATCACGCTGGATGATCGTCTCGACCTGGTTCGCGGCGAGGACTTCCAGCGCGGTGCGCTGCGCCGGGTGCGAGAGGGCGTGGGTGTCCTTTCCCATGTAGAGCGGACCGTCGATCCGCTGACCCCGCCGGTAGTCGCAGATCGCCTGGGTGATCGCGGCGATGTGAGTCTCGGTGAACGATCCGCGCAGGGACGAGCCGCGATGCCCGCTGGTCCCGAAGCTCACGAGCTGGGTGGGCTCGCCGGGATCCGGCGTCACGTTGTAGTACGCCGCCTCGAGCCGCTCCAGATCGACGAGGATCGACGCGGGAGCGGGCTTGCCCGCCAGCGGTGAAACGGCGCGTTGTCCGGCATCGGCTTTCGCGATCTTCTCCACCTCACACCTCCCTTTCGGGCAGCGACTCCTGCAACGGTACAAGATACCTCGCAAGGCACGTTCGTGGGTTGACCCTGCCCTCCGAGCCACGCTAGAGTCCGGCGCATGATGCGGTCCTGGGTGTTCGTCCTGTCACTCCTTCCTGTTGCTTTCTTCACGATTACGTCTGGTGCGACGGCAGACAGACGCGAGGCTCAAGGCCCCACCGCCCAGCCGCGCGCGATTCGGGCGCTCTACGTGACCGGCGGCGGCTTTCACGAGTTCGTGAAGCAGGAGGGGATCCTGCCGCCCGCCATCGCCGAGCGGGCCAGGGTGACCTGGACGATCGATCACACCGCCGGCACCTCGACCGAGGTCTTGATCGACCGGCACAAGAACACCGACTGGACCAAGGAGTTCGACGTCGTCCTGTACAACATGTCGTTCTCGTTCGTGGTCGATGTCCCCTGGATCGAACGGCTCGCGCACGCCCATCGGGACAGCGGCGTCGGCGCGGTCATCCTGCACGGCGCGGTGCACAGCTACCGGCGGTCCGAAACCCGGGCGTGGGGCGAGCTGATGGGGGCCTTCAGCCTGCGTCACGACGCGCAGCGGCCGCTCACGGTCGAGACCGTCGCGCCGAATCACCCGATCATGCGCGGGATGCCGCAGAAGTGGGAAACGATCCCGGAGGAGTTGTACGAGCTCGAACGGGTCTGGCCGACCATGACGCCGCTGGCTCAGTCGTACAGCATCGAATCGAAGAAGCCCTACCCGAACATCTGGACGAACACGTACGGCAAGGCCAAGGTGGTCGTGACGTCACTCGGCCACAACACCGAGATGATCGCGAATCCGATGTACCTCGACATGGTCGCCCGGGCTCTGCTCTGGACCACTGGGCATCTCAAAGACGACGGGACACCGGCGGCGGGGTACGGTGTCAGGCAGGTGAACTCCGAACCTCCAACTCCCAACTCCCAAGGGAAGCCTTTCGAACACGGGATGTGAAACGCCGGCCACAAGCTTGTTGCCGGCCTTAATCAGTGCTGTTCGCACGGTGCGCTTCGGGAGTTGGGAGTTGGCAGCTGCCGATGAACACCCTTCACTGCGCTGCCGGTAGCGGCACGTCGACCGCGACCCTGCCGGCAGCCTGACCGGCGCGATGACCGGGATCGTCAGGCAGAGAATGATGAACGCGAGCACGTGGAACGAGCCGGCGAGGGTGAACACGATCCCGTAGCCGAAGCCGCGATCCAGCAGCGTGCCGACGGCCTGGCCGAACACCACTCCACCCATCGCGCCGCCGAAGCCGACCAGGCCGGCGACGGCGCCGACCGCGGACCGCGGATACATGTCGGTGGGCAGGATCATCACCAGGGTCGACCAGGACTGCTGACCGAAGTACGCCAGGCTGAAGATCGCGAGCGCCCAGCCGGACGGCACGCTCGGGATGAGAAGCACGGCGGGCATCACCGCCGCGCTCAGGCCCAGCGCAATCTTGCGCGCGCGGTTGAGCGGGACGTTGGCGACCAGCAGCCGGCTCGACAGCCACCCGCCCGCCAGGCAGCCGACGCCGGCGGCGGCGTACGGTATCCAGGCGAACGCCCCTACGGCCTTGAGGTCGAAGCCTCGCGCGTCATAGAGGTATTTCGGGAGCCAGAACAAATAGAAATACCAGGCCGCGTCGCTCAGGAACTTCGCCGTGACGAGCCCCCAGGTCTGCCGCACCTGCAGCAGCGTCCGCCATCGCGGCGGCGCTTCCGCCGTGCGGCCGGCTGCGATCACGTCGGCGAGCACCTCGCGCTCTGCGCCGGCGAGGCGCGGGTGCTGCTCGGGCGAGTAGTACGAGAACCACCACCAGACCGCCCAGATCACGCCGCACAGGCCGGTGACGTAGAAGACGGTGCGCCAGTCCGCGGCCGTAATCACCAGCGCGATCAGTGGCGGCGCCACCACGCCCCCGACCGCGGTCCCGGCGTTGATGATCCCCATCGCCGTCGATCGCTCGTGCGCGGGAAACCATTCGGCAACCGCTCGCGTCGCCGCCGGGAAGCCGCCGCCCTCGCCCATCCCGAGCAGCAGCCGGCTGACGGCGAGCATCACGAAGCTGGTCGCCAGGCCGTGGCTGGCACACGCCAGCGACCAGAACAGCATGATGACGAGGAAGCCGGGCCGCGTGCCGAGCACGTCCATCAGCTTGCCGCCGCCCGCATACATCACGGCGTACGCAATCAGGAAGGACGACTGCAGCAGCGAGAACTGCTCGTTCGTGACCGGGATGTCTTCACTGATCGCCTTGATCGCGACCGGCAGCGTCTGCCGATCGAGATAGCTGATGGCTATGGCCGCGCTGACGAGGAGCGCGAGGCGCCAGCGGAGCATTCACCACTCCAGCACGAGGAGCGACACGCCCTGGCGCGGCAGCGTGAACCGGATCGAGGCACGGCCGTCCGCGATATCTGCGGCGGATGGCCCTGGGAGCATCGCCAGCTCGCTCGCTTTCTCCATCTGCGCGTATTGCGCGGCCGACGGCTTTGCGGGCGAACCCAGGGCCTGCCACACGGTGTACGCGTTGCTGTGATCGCCGTCGATCCGGAAGTGCTGCAGCTTTGCCTTCCCCTGCTTCAACCCAAGGCCCTCGACGGCCAGCGAGATCTCCGCCGCCGGGCCGGGCACGTCGTCGTCGTGATAGTGCCAGGCCAGGATGGTCGCCCGCCGCGGGTCGCGGCTCGCGAGCGCCCCGACGTCGGGCCGCTCGCGCACGCCCTGCTTCACCATTGTGTCGAGGTCGATGGCGCCGTCGCTCGTGACCGGGATTCGGTTCGCACCCATGCGGCTCATCATGCGGAACACGTTGAAGACCGGCAGGTTGATGCCGTTGGTGGCGAGCGCGCGGAACCCGGCGAAGAAGGACGTGTCCTCGAACTCGAACGCCCACGTCAACGCCCCTTCGAGGTTGACGCCGTGCCGATCGGCCAGATCGTGCTTCCGCGCAAAGCTCGCCGCCGTGTAGCTCGAATACATCGTCGAATTGCGGTATTGCAGCTGCGGTCCCTGGCAGGCGGCGCAGCCCTCGGGGTCGGACTCGCCAATCACGATCGGCTTCGACTTCACCTCCGGATAGGACGCGATGATCCGGAACCCGTCGTCGACGGCCGCGAGCTGGTTCGAGATCCCCATGCGCACGTGACCGTCGACGTAAGTTGGCCGGCCCTTGGCGTGGAACGAGACGAAGTCGATCGGCGTGCCGATCTGCCCGGTGGCGAAGTTCTTTCCGCGAATCTGATGCTCCAGGAAGTCGCGCATCCACTGGCCGCCGCTGCCGGCGCTGTCGGGACCGCCGACCCGCGCGTTCGGCAACGCACGCCGGACGCCGTCGATCGCATGGTCGTGCAGCTTGCGGAACTCCTCCGGCGTGCCGCGCCAGTACCCGATGTTCGCTTCGTTCCAGGTCTCGAAGTACCACTGCTCCACTTCGGCGCGGCCGTACTTCTCCACGCAGTGCTTCGTCCACTGGTAGGCGAGCTCACGCCACTTGTCGTAGTCCTTCGGCGGGTACGCCCAGCCCGTGTAGATCTCGTCGTACTTGGCGGTGGGGGTCCAGGAGTGCTGGTAGGGGTCGGGCTTGATCGACATCGCCTTCGGCATGAACCCGATCTGCACGTAGGGCTTTACGCCCCGCTCGAGATACGTGTCGAAGATGCGATCGACAATCGTCCAGTCGTAGACCGGCTTCCCGTTCGCATCCTCGGTGTAGGCATTCGTCGATCCCCACTTGAGGGCGGGCGTGCCGTCACCGGTGGTCAGGAGGTTGTGGGCCCGGAAATACACGCGCTTCGGCGCGAGCTTCCCCTGATCGGCAATCAGCTTCTTGCCGCTGGTCATATAGGCGTAGTTCGGCTCGTCGGCGCCGAAGAACCGCCAGATCTGTTTCAGCGGTCCGGTCGCCTTGCCGGCATCCACGCGGATGGACACGGGGAACGGCGAAGCGCCCGCCGGCGCCTGCGGTGCGGCGCGCACGATCGCGAGCGCCACCGTGCCGGCGAATGCGGTGCCTAGAACAATTGTGAATGCCCGAATGGCGTTCCCTGCCCGTGACTGGTCAGCGGTCATGATGTCCTTCATCGCCCTCGTCTAGGATCCCGGGACCTGACCCGGCGTCCACAGTCGAAGCGTTGACGCTTTGATCTCGCCCTTCAGACGCAGATCGGCGGACGAACTGCCGACCATCACCTCGAACGCGCCCGGCTCCACCACCCACGCTTTCCGCTTCTCATCCCAGAACGCAAGCCGTTCCGGCGAAACGGTGAAGTTGACGGTACGCGCTTCTCCCGGGCGGAGGCTGATTCGCTCGAACGCCATCAGCTGCTTCTTCGGCCGCTTGACGCTCGCCTCGACGTCACGCACGTAGAGCTGCACCACCTCGTCACCGGCTCGCTTGCCGGTGTTGCGAATTTCGGTCGTGACGCTCATCGGGCCACCGGGAATGCTGCCGCCGACCTTGAGATTGGAATACTCGAACGTCGTGTAACTCAGGCCATGACCGAAGACCCAGTCCGGCTCACCGTCGAAGTACATGTAGGTGAACCCCTTGGTGATGTCGTATTCCTTCATCGGTGGAATGTCCTGCACCGACTGGTAGACCGTGTACGGCAGCCGGCCGCCGGGGTTGTAGTCACCGAACAGCACGTCGGCGATCGCGGTTCCGCCTTCTTCCCCGGCCCAGAACATGTCGAGTATGGCAGGAGCGTCGGGACGTTGAGCCCCGCCCGGCCCGCCTCCGCCGGCCAGGGAGACCGGACCGCCATTCTGAAGCACGATGGCCGTTCGCGGGTTCGCCTCGAGCACCCGGCGAATCAGCTGGAGTCTGGACGGGCGGGAGGTTGATGAAGTTGCGATCGATCCCCTCGCGCTCGAGGATCTCGTTGATGCCGACGAACAGGACGCACACGTCCGCCTGCTTTGCCATCCCGGCCGCCTCGGCGTAGGCAGCGTCCGGATTGTCGCTCTCGAGAATCCCGCTGCCGCGCGGCATAGAGCACCTTCGTCGCCGGCCCCACCCGTCTTCCTGATGCCGTCGAGCGGCTTGACGAAGGTCGAATACAGGCCGGTGTAGTTCGGACCGGTCTGTGCGAAATCGGCAAACGGGCCAATGACGGCGATCGTCTTGATCGCGGCCGGGTCGAGCGGCAGGAAATTGTCGCGATTCGTCAGCAGCACGATCGATTCACGCGCTGCCCGCAGCGCCAGCTGGCGGTGCGCGGGCGAGTCGATCTCCTCCTTCCCGAGCTTCGTGTACGGCACCATCCCGGGCGGATCGAATTCACCGAGCCGGAATCTCACCCTGAGCACGCGGCGAAGCGCCTGATCGACCTGACGTTCGGTCAGCAGGCCCTTGGCGACCGCACCCGGGCAGATATCGGACGTACGCCGAGTTGTCGAGATCGCTGCCAACCAGCACGGTTCTGGCCGCCGCTTCTTCGAACGTCGCGTACTTGCGATGCCCGGTGACGAGGCGCTCGACCGCGCCGCTGTCGGGAACGATGAAGCCCTCGAATTTCCACTCGTCGCGAAGCACGGTCTTGAGCAGGAACTCGTTCTCCGCGCCCGGCGTGCCGTTGATCGAGTTGTAGGACGACATGATCGACGACGCCTTGCCCTCGACGATGCCGGCCTTGAAGTGCGGCAGGAAGTACTCCCGGAGCATGCGCTCGCTGACGGTCACGTCGATCTTGGTGCGGTCGCGCTCTTCGTTGTTGACGGCGTAATGCTTCAGCGTGGCGGCGAGCTTCAGGTACTCTGGGATCGTCGCCCTGCGTGCCCTTCACGTAGGCGACCGTCATCCGCGAGGTCAGCCACGGGTCTTCGCCGAAGGCTTCCCAGATCCGGCCCCACCGCGGATCGCGGCTGATGTTGATGACCGGCGATCGATAGACCAGGCCATTGTGGCGGAGCCGCTTGCCGTCCGCGGTGACGGTGACGTCCTGTCCCTGGCCTCCCGTCGGTTCGACCTTGCCTTGAACCGTGGGCCAGTAGTTGTTGATGGCCCGCCCCTCGTCCGCGATCGCGGCCGCCACATCGTGCACGAGCGCGGTATTCCAGGTCGCCGCCATGCTGATCGGCACCGGGAACATCGTCGTCGGCTCGGTCCAGACGATGCCGTGCAGGCTCTGATTCCAGCCGTTCATCGCCGGGATCTTCAGCCGCTCGATCGCCGGCGCGGTGGTCCCGAGCAGCGAGATCTTCTCCGCCAGCGTGAGCTGGCGGAGAAGATCGTCCACGCGATCGTCGAGCGGCTTGGCCGGATCGAGGTAGACCAGGCTGATTGCGCCACAGCTGTGTGGCTTCCGCCTTCAGCCGGAAGTTCAGCAGGCCGCAGAGCCTTCCGGCTAAAGCCGGAAGCCACCAACGAATGAATTGCAGGCTTTCCCGCGCTATCGAGCACTGCCGCGATCAGCACAACGCCGAGGATCGCAAACAACACTTTCTTCATATCAGCCACCTGCTGCGGCCAGGCGCGCCGCAAGCGCGACGGGGCGAAGCCCCCCGGACTAGAAAGATACTTGAACCCGAACTGGATCTGCCTTGCCTGGTTCGAAGTACTGGTCACTCGCCCACCCGCCGCCGTATCGATGTTGGTGTTCGGCGCACTGAAGTAGGTCGAGTTGAGCACGTTGAACCCCTCGGCTCTGAATTCGAGCGTCTGGCCATTGCGGATCTCGAATCGTTTGAAGAGCGACATGTCGACGTTCCACTGGTGATCCGAGCGCAGGATGCCCGGGCCCGAGTCACCGAATGTGAACGAGGCGGGGACGACGAACGCGGTCTTGTCGAACCACAGCGTCGATAGTCGGATTGTCCAGCTCGCCCGAGCCAACCCGGTTCGGGCGCTGTCCGCCAACGCCGATATTCGCGACGTCCCGGGAGATGGTCGGCGTGTACGGCAGCCCGCTGCGGTAGCTGATGATGTTCTGGAACTGCCAGCCCCCGACGATGGCGTTGGTCACGCCGCCGGCATTCGACAGGAACTTGCGCCCTTTGCCAAACGGCAGCTCGTAGCCATAACTGGCGCTGAACAGGTGGGGGATGTCCCACGGCTGGGGCTGCGTCTCGTAGGTGTAGTTGCCGCCGATCTCCGGCGCGGGCACCCGGCGCGTCGACTCCGAGTAGGTGTACCAGACGAGATACCAGAGGCCGCGAGCCGGCCGCTGCTGCAGCTTGAGCTGCAGCGCCTGGTAGTCGCTCGACTGCGCCTGCGTCTGCACGGAGAGGTTGCCGAACCGCGGATACGGCCGCCGCGCCTGCACGCTCCCGGCGCCCGCCGGCGGCAGGTTGATGTTCTCGGCCGCCGTCTGATGGTCGCCGGTCGTGCCCACATAGTCGACTTCCAGCGCGGTATGGCTGAACAGCTGCCGCTGGACGCCGAGGTTCCAGCGCTGGTCGCGTCCCGGTTGCGCTTCGAGTGGCAGCGGCACCCAGGTCACCGAGCCCACCGATGCTCCCACCGGAACTCCGAGCCAGAAATCCGCGAGCGTGCGGTTGGGAACGGCGTTGACTGCCGCCGTGACCGTCTCGCTGACCCGGAACGGAATGAAGTTGAAGTTCAGCCGCCCGTCGGTGCCCTTCGGCCTCGTAGAAGATGCCGTAGCCGCCGCGAACGACCATGTTGTCGCCGAAGGGACGCCAGGCAAAGCCCAGTCGCGGCCCGACCTGCTTCATGTCGTTCTTCGTGATGTTCAGCGGCACCCCCGCCTGGCTGCTCGTCTGAATCAGATCCGAGAACAGCGTGTAGCCGACGTCCGCGAGCCGCTGCACGCTGAGGTCGATGTCGTTGGTCTTGCTCGAGACGATGATCGACTTCTCGCGGGTGGGATCGAAGGCCGCCGCCTGTCCTTTGTAGCCGGTCAACCACGGCGTGTACTCGTAGCGGAAGCCCAGGTTCAAGGTCAGCGAGTTCGCGACCTTGAAGTCGTCCTGGAAGAAGCCGTGCCAGTAGGTGCCATAGCCGCCCCACCAGGTCGCGGGGTTCGACCGCGTGGAGTTCGCGGGGTACCCGAGCAGGAAATCGGCAAAGCCGTCGCCGGTGCCCGCCGCCGACGCCGGATTCTGCGTCATCACGCCGGTGAACCCGTAGGTGCCGTTGTGATCGCGCGCGTCGGTGAAGAGGATGTTCCGGTAATAGATCCGGCCGCCGAACTTGAGGATGTGCGGCCCCTTCACCCAGGTCACGTTGTCGGTGATCTCCCACTCGCCGCGATTCTGCCATTTCGGCCGGCCATCACCGGCATTGCCCGAGAATCCCGCGTAGCCTGAGAACGAGAACGCCGGGAGGCTCGAGATCGCCGGATCCTGGGCCTGCTCGAGTCCCTTCACGCCCGCCTGCGCCAGCAGATCGGAGCCCTGTCCCTGGAAGTACGCGGTCGACCGGTATTCGCCGTACATCCGGCTGACCCGCAGCTCGTGCACGATCGAGGTGCCGAAGTTCGACGTCAGCGCGCCGGCGAGGTTGAAGGCCGGTCCCCAGAGCTCGGTCGCGCCGAGGGCCGGAAACGTGCTCGGTCGATCCTCGTGGTTCGAGTGCCGGCTGAAACGCACGAAGAGCTTGTGCCGCGGGGTCAGTTCGTGATCCCCGCGAAGCGTGAACTGATCCTGGTTGAACTCGACGATCGGGCTGCTGACCCAGGTGTTGTTCGGTCCGTTCGGCAGCGGGATGTAGCGCAGGAAGAACTCCGCCGCAGGAGCGATCCGGTTCTGCGGAATGACGTTGCCGGCAAACTGTGTCCGCGTGGTGCCGCTGGTCGGTCAGAGGGTCGTAGATCGGCGCGAGTCCCTGAAAGTTGCCCTGGCGCTGCGCCGGCGACGGCACGATCGCCACGTCGACCGCACCCGATTTGCGCCGCTGCCCTTCATAGCTGGCGAAGAAGAACGTCCGGCCGCGGCCGTCGACGAGGCCCGGAATCACGACCGGTCCGCCGAACGTGCCGCCGAACTGGTTGCGCTCGAGCTTCTCCTTCGTCTGCGCGAAGTAGTTCTTCGCGTCGAACGCGTCGTTCCGCAGGAACTCGAAGGCGCTGCCGCGAACGCGGTTCGACCCCGACTTGGTCACGACGTTGAACGTGCCGCCGGCGCCGTGGAACTCGGCCGAGTAGGCGTTCTGCTGCACGCTGAACTCCTGCAGCGCGTCGACCGACGTCTGGATCCACGTGCCGCCCTGGTGCTCCTCGGTGATGTCGACGCCGTCGAGCAGGAACCGCGTCTGACGTCCGCTGACGCCGCCCATGATGTTGCCGTTGACGATCTCCGGGCGCACCAGCTGCGAATTCCCGGCTCGGCGGCAAGCAGCGCCACTCCCGGCGTCAGCCGCGCGAGCTCGTGAAAGCTCCGGCCGTTCAGCGGCAGGTCGACGATCTGCTCGTTGGTGATCACCTGGCTGAGCGTGGCGGACTCGGTGTTGAGCAGCGGCGCCTGGGTCGTGACCAGCACCTCGGTCGACAGGGCGCTGATCGCGAGCGACGAGCTCGACCCGCGCTGCCTGGCCGACGGTCAACTCGACATTTTCCCGGACCGTCGTCTGGAACCCCGTGACCGCAGCGGTCACCCGATAGACGCCCGGATCGAGCGGCGTGACGACGTAATTGCCTTCGCGGTCGGTGGCGGCCGTTCTCGCGACGTTGGTCGCGACGTTGGTGACGGTCACCGTCACGTTCGGGATGCCGGCGTGCTGCGGGTCGTAGATGGTGCCGACAATGCGGGCACCCTGCAGCTGAGCAAGGGCGGGGCTCGCGAGGGCGAGCGAGAGGGCGATCAGACAAGCGGACCGAGCGACAAGCCTTCGGCTCATAGTGCATTCGCTCCTTTGACCGGTTGACCTGTGGACCTGACATCACCTCCGCGGGACGAAAACGGCGCTCATGCTACAGCACACGAGCGCCAGGGCGGTAGGAGACCTTCTGGCGCCGGAGATAAGATCCCGGTCGTCAGGCTCCATGAAACAAGAGGTCCCGGGCACCGTCATCGCCGGACGATACCGACTGATCGGTCCGATTGGGCGGGGTGCGAACGGCACGGTCTACAAGGCCCTCGACCCGGTGCTCAATCGGGTCGTCGCCGTCAAGGTCCTCGAGTCCCGTTCGGGGTGGCCGAAGCAGGCGCTCGCGCGCGAAGCGCAGGCGACCAGCACCCTCACGCATCCGAACATTCTCCGGGTCCTCGACTTCGTCGAGGCCGCCGACTCGACGGTCATCGTCGTCGAATACATCGAGGGCCGTTCTCTGGCCGACATCTTCCGTGAGAGCGGGCCGCTCGATCAGAACTATGCGATCGAAATCGCCGCCGCCGTCGGGAGCGCACTCGCCTTCGCGCACCGTCGCGGCATCGTCCATCGCGACGTGAAACCCTCGAACGTCCTCATCTCGACGGCCGGCCGGGTCCTGCTGGCAGACTTCGGTCTGGCCATTGCACCGGGAGCCGATACGCTCACATCCTCGGGCACGATCCTCGGGGACTCCGAGATACATGTCGCCAGAGCAGGCGCTCGGCCGTCCGCTGGACGGCCGCTCCGACATCTATTCCCTGGCGATCGTCGTGTACGAAGCACTGTGCGGCGAGCCCTGGTTCCACGCGACAGGCTCCGTGGAGATACTCGAACATCTCGTCACGACCCCGGTCGAGCCGATTCGACAGCGCAACCCGAAGGTGAGCGCCGACATCGAGCGGGTTCTCGCGAAGGCGCTCGCGAAACAGCCAGCCGACCGGTATCACACGGCGGATCGGTTTGTACAGGCACTCAGAGATGCGGCTTTGCAGCTGGATGCCGCGGAGGCATTTGTCCAACCAACGGCGACGCCGGCGCGATCAAATGCAGATAAGAATGGCGGGAACCGAGATGAAACCGGAGCTTTCATCTCTCCTGGTGCTGGGGCACCGGTCGAGCCGTCACTCTCGCGACCTCACAGTTGGTATTTCTTGGCCGGTTTCATCGTGTCCGCGCTTCTCGCCGCCCAGTTCATGCCACAACCGGCGTCTACGGGCGTCGTTGTCGTCCTGCTCGCAGTATCGGCGTGGTGGGTCTTGCGGATGCGGGCGACAACGGCCGGTCCGGGCCAGCCTGACGAAACAGTTGAGACCGGGGAAGCGGCCCCCTACAGACCGCCCTCAGCAGCACGAGTGCGGGGGCATATGTTCGGTCACGCAGGACTCGTCGACGCACCGACCGCAGAAACGCCGGCCTACGTACCCTCCGACATCCCTGCCGCGCTCACACTTCGCGATCCGACGGCTGGCACCTGGCTCCTCGTGCTCAACGGCCCACAGCAGGGCAGGCAGTTTTCGCTTGGCCGGAATGTGGCTATCGGCCGGTCTTCCAGCAACTCCGTCGTTCTCGACGGCGATCCGGCCGTCTCGCGGCGGCATGCCGAGATCGTGCTCCAGCAGAGCCGCTTCCACGTGCGGGACCTGCGCAGCAACGCTGGCACGCTGGTGAACAACGTCAGAGTCCGTAGTCACGAGCTCCGGGATCGCGACGAGATCCGCGTCGGCGGCACGACGCTGCTGTTCATCAGCGCTGCCGAGACCGGCGAGCGTGGCGCGGAGTCGAAGCGGAGGCTCCTGGAATTCTCGGCGATCTGGAACGACCTCATCCGGGCCGCGCACGACGATGAGTAGAGAGCGGTTCGCGGCCGTTGCGGAGACGCTCACCCGCGGTCTGCTGCGGGAGGCGATCGGCTATCGGGTCGAGCAGACCATCCCGTACCTGAAGGGCACCATCGGGTTCATGGTGGAGGCGCCGCTCCTGTGGATTCGCTACTCGCGGTTCCCGATTCTGTTCGTCGCCTACGATCGGGCGGAGTCCGACGTCCTCGCGACGATCGTCCGGCAGCTCGAAATCGCCAAAGCGACGGAGTTCTTCGCCCTGCTGATCGTGATTCCGCCGCGGGAGGGCGCTTCGGGGCGCGAGGCGGACGAGCTCAGGCAAGTGGTCGGCGATTCGGTCTACAGGCACGACTTCGTGGTCCTCAACCATGAGCATCTGTCCAGCATCATTGCCCGCAACAGCTCGAAGCGTCTGATTGAGATCGTCCTGGAACAGGGCACCGAGCTCTCGACGCTGTCGCCATACGTCGTCCGGGGCCCGGTTCCGGGCAGCATGTTTTTCGGCCGCGAAAGCGAGATCAAGACGATTTCGCAGACGATCCAGCGCGGGAATCATGCCGTGGTCGGCGGAAGGCGTATCGGCAAGAGCTCAGTGCTGCTTCGACTCAAGCGCCTGCTCGGCGACGATCCACGCTACCGGCCGATCTATCTGGACTGCGAAGCACGCTTCGACTACGAGGGGTTCTTTGACGGGCTCGTGGAACAGACCGGCAAACCGGTCACCGGCGGCCCGCTTCAGTTCCAGAAGATCGCCTCGGCGTTCCGGGAGAACGACCAGCTGCCGGTCTTCCTGCTGGACGAGATCGACGAGCTGCTCGCGTACGACACCGAACGCCAGCCACCAGGGCAGCTCTTCAAGGCGTTTCGTGCGGCGTCTCACGAGGGCGTGTGCCGCTTCGTCTTCTCGGGGAGCCGTACGCTCGATCAGCACCTTCGGAACCCCCATTCCCCGTTCTTCAACTTCTGCGAGCGGGTCGTGCTCGGACGCCTGCAGGAGCGCAGTGTGGCGGAAATCATCCGCAAACCGATGCAGCAGCTCGGTCTCGAGCTGCCCGATGAAGAGCGTCTGGTGCTCCGGCTGATCGAGTTGACGTCGTGCCATCCGAACATGGCCCAGTGGCTGTGCGACCGCTTGATCCGATCGCAGCGCCGGCCGTCGCATCACCACCGAGGCTCTCGAGCAGTTGGCGGCAACCCCGGAATTTCACGAGTACTATGTCGGGACCGCCTGGAGCGACGCGACGTCAATCGAGAAATTGATCAGCCTGCTCATCGAGGAGTCCCGCTTCGACGAGGAGAGCGTCAGGAAGAAGCTCGTGGAGTGTGGCCTGCCGCTCGACCCGCGGCTGATTCGGCAGAGTCTCGATGTCCTTCAGCTCTACTCAGTGATCGAGCGTGATGGAAGCCACTACCGGTTCGGCATGTCCCAATACCCGCGAATCGTGCGCGAGAGCGGCGTCGCGGCCGCGCAGCTCGAATTCCTGCCGGCGGAGGTCCTGAAACAATGTTCGTGACGGAGGGACCGGTCGACCCCGAGAGCCCGCTGTTCGTCGGGCGCACCGCCGAACTGAACCAGATGGAGACCTGGCTCACGAGCGTGCGCTGCGTCGGCGCCGTGATGGGGGCCCGTCAGACCGGGAAGACGAGCCTGTTGCTCAAACTGCGCCATCTGCTGCGTGAGAAGTACGCCTTCGTGTTCATCGATCTCGAAGCCGTAGCGGGCGCGCAGATGGCCGAGTGCGTCGAGTACATCGCGTCGGAGATCACCGCACAGCTGCCGGTGGGCAACGGCCGCCCGGAGGTCCGTCTTCCTGAGAAGCCCCACGAATTCCAGGCGTTCCTCGAGCGATGCGCACGGGCCGCCCCTGGTATTCGCATCGTCGTGCTCCTCGACGAGATCGGCGCGTTGCTGCCCGAAACCTCGCTGCGGCTGACGAGCGCCATCCGTGCGGTCTTCACCAACCGGCACGTCAAGCCGGAGCTGGCCAGATACGTGTTCGTCGTCGCGGGTGCGACCGACATGCTCGAGATTCGCGACCGGGCGCAACTCACCGCTCAAGAACGTGGCGGAAACCCTCTACGTCGGCGATCTGCCGGTCTCGGATACCGAGCGGCTGGTGGCCGAAATGTTCGGAGCCGGATCGGCGCGCTCCGAGGCGCTGGCCGAGACCGTTCACGGATGGACGGGCGGGCATCCCTACTGGACTCAACGCCTCGGTGAGGCGCTTCATCGCGAGGCGGCCGGGCTGACCGAGACAGCCGTCAAAGATGCCGTCGAGCACTTGCTGTTGACCGAGGACCGAAACCTCCCGCACATCTTTCGCGCACTCGAAGCGGACCAGACGCTCACCGGCCTGGTGAAGATGCTCCTCGGTGGCGAGCCGGTCGACTTCAGACGGGCGGACCGGGCCATCGCACGACTGGAGCTCATCGGCCTCGCCAAGAACCACGGCGGCCGGTGCGTCATCCGCAACCGCATCTACCAGGAGGCTCTCGAGCGCCGGGTCCCGCCGCACGCACGGGTCCTCGAACGGGACCTCCGGCATCTGAACCGGCAGTTGCTGGAAGCTGACGATCCGGACACGCTGTTCCAGGCAGTTGCCGTGCACCTCAAGACCAGTTTGCGGAACGAGTCCGTGCTGGTGCTGAAACGACGCGCCAGGGACGGTTGTTACGTGACCGCCTGCAGCCTCAATGTTCCGGCAGAGGCAATGGCCGGCCTGCAGCTCGACTCAATCGCTCCGGTACTTGGCGCGCTGGTCTCCCCCGCTGAACCGGCAGGCATCGGCATGCCCGAAAACGCGGTCGACCTCTTCGCGCGGCTGAACGTCTCACTGATTGTCCCGGTGCGGCTGAAAGGCACGACCGAGGCGCTGCTCTGTCTTGGACGGCGGCCATCCGGTGACGAATTCAACAGCGAGGATCGCGAATTCCTGACCGCCGTCGGCACGCAGAGCGCCATGTGCCTCGACCTCATCCGGCTGCGCATGTGGGAGCACGAGGCGAGCAATGCCTGGCTGATTCAGAAGGGGCTTCTGCCTGAGAGGCTCCCCTCGGTGGCGGGCTTCCAGATTGCGGGCAGCCTTCGACCGGCCAGAATGGTCGGTGGTGATTACTATGACGCCTTCGAGCTGGGCGATCGCACCCTGGCGCTCTGCGTCGGCGACGTCGTGGGCAAGGGGATGCCCGCAGCGCTACTCATGGCCAGCCTCCAGTCGGCGGTGCGGGCTCTCTCGTCCGAAGCGGTCAGCCCGAGCCACTTGTGCGGACGGATCAATCAGCAGATCGCGCGCAGCGTGGCGAACGGGAACTTCATCACCTTCTTCTTTGGACTCCTCGATCTGGAGGCCCGCAGGCTCACCTACACGAACGCAGGTCACAACCCGCCGATCCTTTTCCGCGAACCGTCTGAAGTCATGCGCCTGTCGGAGGGTGGCCCCGTCCTTGGCGTCTTCCCCGAGCAAATCTACGTGGATCGGGCGGTCAGCATCCAACCCGGCGACCGGCTTCTGCTCTTCACCGACGGCGTGACCGAGGCGTGGAACGACAAGGATGAAGAGTTCGGCGACGACCGGCTGATTGCGCTCGTCCAGGCGTGTCCCGACGCGACCCTGCTGCATCAGCGAATCATCGACAGTGTCACCGCCTTCAGTGGCGGCGACTTTCGGGATGACGTGACGGTCCTGGCAGTTACCTGTTGACGATCCACGGGGTTCGGCGGTCCACACGCGTGGACTCAACTGCGCTTTCGCCAGTCGCTCCACTGTTCGCGGAACGTCCCGAGCACGGCGCGGAGCGCCAGGCGGCGCCGCGCCCCGCCGTGACGCAGGAGTACCGCGATCCCGCGTTCAGCCTCGGTGTCCAGCACGACCAGCTCGAGGTCCGGAAAGGTCGCGCGCCACCTCGCGATCGCGGTCTGCTCGCGAGGGCGGGCGGCGTCATCCAGGATGATGACGGCGCCAGGGCGAAGAAGAGGATAGGCGTCGAACAACGGCGACGTGCGTCCGTAGCGCTGGGGCGGCGCGTCGATGAACACGAGATCGAACGGGATCCGCTGGCGAAGGCGTTTCCTGGCGCCGCGGTAGGACCACAGGCATCCATGGCGCGACAGCGTTCGCCTCAATGGGGTGACGACCAGGGCGGCGTCGACGTGCGGTGTCTGCTGAACCCGGCTCCAGACATCGCGGGCGAGGTGTTCGGGTTCGTGCTCGAACGACGTCAGCCGTCCTCCGCCCTCGGCGGCCAGCGCCTCCGCAATCACCAGGGACGACCAGCCGGCGCCGAACTCGAGCACCGAGCCGCAGCCCAGCCCGTGAATCGCCGAGGCCAGCCATTTCGCCATGGGGTGCGACACCGGCCATTTGCCGAGATCGGGAGGGAGCAGCGCGTCGACGTCGATGAGCGGCGACGGGTTCGCATACACGCTCCTGATGCGGTCCGCAGTCCGTTCACCATTCGGAGGTTCTGAAGCCACGTCCTGACGGTGCATGATCGCAATCCCCAGATGAACGGCCCATGACAAGCCGCTGTACGCTGTAATGGTGGATTCATCCAGCGTTTGCCATGGTGGCCCGGCGTGAGTGCCTGGGTCAGAGACCGTCCATCGCTGCTGCTCTCGCTCGGCGGCGTCGCCACGATCGTTTCCGCGCTCAACGCACAGCAGCCGCCCCAGGCACTCTCGCCGTCTCCGCTGACGCTGCAGTCCGCGTTCGCGCTCGCCAACGCACACAACCCGACGCTGACAGCGGCGCGCCTCGGCCGTGCCGTGGATCTGGCTGGCGTCGGCGTCGCAGAGCAGCGCCCGAATCCGGAGGCATCCTTCGAAGCGGCGCGCGACACGCCTCACGAAGTCCTGAGTCTCGCGTTCCCCCTCGAGCTCGGAGGCAAGCGCGGGCGGCGGATCGATCTCGCCAACGCGACACTGGCGCGCACGACGGCGGATCTGGCCGTGCAGACGCTGGATGTCCGCCGCGCCGTGCGGCTCGCCTACTACGAGCTGGTCGCGGCGACGGCGCAGGTGCAGATCACATCGGAACTGCGTAGCCTCGCGGAACGGACGCGAAACGCCGCGCGCGATCGGTTCGAGTCAGGCGCGGCGCCGAGGCTCGAGGCGCTGCAGGCAGAGCTGGCACTGGCGCAGGCCGATAACGAAGAGGAAGCCGCGCGGGGCCGGCGGACCGCTGCGCGAACCTCGCTCAACACGGCGATCGGACGCGCGCCCGAGTCGCCGGCCGAGCCCATCGACCCGTTCGATGCGGGCATCGTTCCCACGGATCCTGTCGCGATCGTCGCGCGCCGGACCCGACATCGCGGCCCTGGATCGCGAGATAGACGAGGCAGTCGCGCGGCAGCGGCTGGCGACGGCGATGCGCACGCCCGATCCGACCGTGTCCGGGGGCGCCCTCTTCGACGCGCAGCCGGAGTTCACCTATGGGTGGAGGTTTGGTGTGGCCGTTGCCGTCCCGATCTTCACCCGCCACAACGCTGAAGTAGAGGTTGAGGCTGCGCACGTGGCGCAGCTCCGGGCCCAGCGTCAGGCCCGCCTGGCGATCCTGACCGGCGAGGCGCTGGCGGCCGCAACCCGCGCTGAGGCCGCGCGGCGCCAATACCTTCGGTATCGGGACGAGATCCTGCCCCAGCTCACGACCATCGAGGCCATGGCCGAGGACTCGTACCGGTCGGGACAGACGAACCTGACGGCGTTTCTGCAGGCCGTGCTCGCCGCCAGGGAATTGCGGCTCCGGGCCACCGAGGCCGGCCTTGCCTATCAGACCGCGCTTGCCGATCTCGAGCGTGCGCTCGGAGGACCGATCCAATGACGAAGGTCTGGAGAGGGCTCGCGCTCGCGAGCGCGTTCGCCGGCGCCGCCTGCCACGGCACACCTCCCGACGAGACCGTGGCCGAAACCCCGGTCGCCGTCGCGGTCGAGCCCGCGCGCACGGGCCCGATCCGCGAGGTGATTGCCGCGGCCGGCATCGTGACCGCCCCGCCCGGCGGCGAGCTCATCGTGACTGCGCCCGAGGCCGCACGCATCGCCGAGCTGCCCAAGGGAGAGGGTGACCGCGTGCGGGTGGGCGATCTCCTCGCGCGCTTCGAAGTGCCGTCGCTGACCGCCGGGGCCACGTCGAGCCGCGCCGCGATCGAGCAGGCCCAGGCGCGCGTCGACAACGCCAAGGCTGCCGCGGCGCGTCTGTCCGGTCTCTTCGAGCGTGGCGTCGCGGCCAGAAAAGAGGTCGAGGACGCCGAGCGCGAGCTTCGCGAAGCCCAGGCCGCGCTGGCGCAGGCGGTCAGCGCCAGCGATGCCGCGAATGCGCTGGCCGGGCGCCTGATCGTGCGCGCGAAGTTCGCGGGCGTCGTGGCGAAGCGCTGGCACAATCCGGGCGATCTCGTCGAGCCGGGACCCGGCGATCCGATTCTGCGCGTCATCGACCCGTCCCATCTCGAAGTCGTGGCCGCGGCGCCAGTCGCGGACCTGGCGAGGATCGCAGTCGGTGCCCCGGCCAACATCGCCAGTCCCGGGGGTGGAGAGCCGATCGACGCGACAGTGATTGCGCGGCCCGCGGCGGTCGAAGCAGGAAGCGTCACGGCGCCGGTTCGGCTCCGTCCCGCATCCTCGCAGAACCTGACGGCCGGGATGGCGGTTCAGGTCGAGATTCTCGGTCCGGAGCATGACGGCGTCGTGCTGGTCCCGCCGGCCGCGGTCGTGCGGGAAGGACCAACCAGCATCGTGATGACGGTCGGGCCGGACGCGAAGGCCCACCGCCATGAAGTCGAGCTCGGCATCGTCACCGCCGACGCCGTCGAGATTCGCAAAGGGATCGCGGCTGGCGACAAGGTCATCGTGCGCGGCCAGAACGGTCTGCCGGACGGCGCGGCGGTCACGATCGGATCATGAGCGCTCGCGGGATTCGTCGAGCGCTACGGGCGCGCCATCGTCCTGTCGGTCGCGCTGGTCGCCGGCGCCGGACTCGTCGCCGGTGCTGGACTGCCGAGCAGCATCTATCCGCGCCTCGAGTTCCCGCGCGTCGTCATCATCGGCCACAGCGGCACGCTTGCCGGCGCAGACGATGATGCTGTCGGTCACCCGCCCGCTCGAGCAGGCGGTGATGGAAGTGCCGGGCATCCGTCGCGTGCGCTCGACGACGTTCCGCGGCGCGACCGAGATCTCGGCGCAGTTCGACCCGGCGACCGACATGATCGTCGCGCTGCAGCAGGTGCAGGGCAAGATCGACGATGCGCGGCAGGACGCTGCCGGCCGGCACCGATCTCATCGTCGAGCGGCTCACCCCGGCGGCGTTCCCGATGTACATCCTCAATCTCACCGGGTCGGTGCCGGCGGCCGATCTGTACGACTACGCCTTCTACGTGATGCGTCCGCGGCTGGCGCGCGTCGCGGGCGCGGGCCAGGTCGAGGTCACCGCGAGCGATACCCGCGAGATCGAGGTCGTCGTCGATCCGGCCCGCCTGCTGACGGCCGGCCTCACGGTCCACGACGTCGTCGGAACGGCTGCAGGCCGCGAACCAGCTCGCGCCGGTGGGGCGGTACTCGTCCGGCGGCGTGCAGCAGCTCGTGCTCGGCTCGGGTCTGTGGCCGTCAATCGACGCGATCGGGCAGACGCCGGTCTCCGTCCGCCCCGACGGCGTGCTGCGCGTGCAGGACGTCGGCCGAGGTGTTCCCGGGCTCGCCCGATCGCACCGGGCTCATCACCGGCAACGGCCGCGACGCGGCGAGCATCAGCGTCTCGCAGCAGGTCGGCGCCAACATCCTCGAGATCGAGACCGGCATCGAGCAGGCGGTCGTCAGAGCTCGCGCGCGCGCTGCCTGCGGGACTGCAGATCACCAAGGTCTACGATCTCGCGGAGTTCGTGCGCGGCGTCGATCGCCAACGTCCGCGATGCGATCCTGATCGGCGGCTTTCTCGCGGTCGTCATCCTGCTGCTTGTTCCTGCGCGACTGGCGGCTGACGCTGGTGGCGTCGATCACGCTGCCGCTCGCGGTGCTGATGACGTTGGTCGTCATGCACCTGTTCGGCGAGTCGATCAACCTGATGTCGATGGGCGGTCTGGCGGTCGCGATTGGGCTGGTCATCGACGATGCCGTGGTCGTCGTCGAGGGCATCCATCGGCGTGTGCAGGAAGGATCCGCGACGCCGGTGGCGGATGCGGTCCATGACCTGACCGCGCCGGTCGTCAGCTCGACGCTGACCACCGTCGTGGTCTTCGCGCCGCTCGGCCTGCTGTCCGGGGTGGTCGGACAGTTTTTCCGCGCGTTGTCGCTGACGCTGTCAGCTGCGGTCCTCGCCTCGCTCGTGCTGGCGCTCACCCTGATCCCGCTGCTCGCACGTTGGGGCATCCGGCAGTCGGCCGCATTCCGCGGCACCCGATAGACGACTCGATCGAGGCTACGTGCGCACTCTGCGCCCGATGCTCACGCGCCCGATCCTGTCGCTGGTGCTCGCGCTGGTCCTGGCCCTGGCCGGCGTTGCGCTGTACTTCCAGGTCGGCAGCGGCTTTCTGCCGCATGCGGACGAGGGAGGATTCGTCGTCGACTATCAGACCCCCGCCGGCACCGCGCTGGAGGAAACCGATCGGCTGTTCCGGAAGGTCGAGCAGGTGCTGTTGAAGACGCCGGAGGTCGCGGCGATTCAGCGGCGCACCGGATCGGAGCTGGGTCTCTTCGCGACGCAGTCGAACTCCGGGGACGTTCTCGTCCGCCTCAAGAATCGCGGCCAGCGCAGCCGGTCCTCCGACGAGCTGATCTCGGATCTTCGGGACAAGCTGCACGAAGCCGCTCCGGGCCTCGACATCGAGTTCGTGCAGCTGCTCCAGGACATGCTCGGCGACCTCGAGGGCAATCCCACGCCGATCGAAGTCAAGGTGTTCGGAGACGACGCGAACGTGCTGGCAGAGATCGGCGGGCAGATGGAGGAAATGCTCGGCAAGGTCGAGGGAGTCGTGGACATCGTCGGCGTGCAGAACGGCAATCCGGAGATGACCTGGCAGATCGATCCCGTTGCCGCCGGCCGGCTCGGGCTGACGGTTGCCGACGTTTCACAACAGCTCTCCTCGGCGTGGCTTGGCGAGATCGCAACCGACTACCTGGCACTCGATCGAAGCATCCCGGTTCGCGTCCGGTATCCCGACGCGATCAGACTGGACGGCGGGCGCCTCGGTCAGACGATGGTGAGGGGCACAGAGGGACGGACCGCTCCCCTGTCCGCGCTGGCGACCCTGGCGCCGGCGACCGGACAGACGCTGCTGTCGCGGGAGAATCTACGGCAGATGGTGCCGGTGAGCGCCTATCTCGAAGACCGCGATCTCGGCGGCGCGGTCGCCGAGATCACCGCAGAGTTGCAGGGGATGAAGCTGCCGGTTGGCTATACCTGGGAAGTCGGCGGGCAGTACCTGTCCCAGCGTCAGGCGTTCCAGGAGCTCCTCGAGGTGCTGGGGATCGCCTCGGCGCTGGTGTTCGTCGTTCTGGTCATTCACTTTCGCGCGTTCCGTCCCGCCGTTCTGATCCTCGCAGCGGCGCCGCTGTCGCTGGCCGGTGCGCTGCTGGCGCTCGCCGTCACCGGCACCGAACTGAATGTCTCTTCGGCGATGGGCCTCGTGCTCCTGATCGGACTCGTCGTGAAGAACGGGATCGTGCTGCTGGACTATGCCGAACGCGAGCGCGAACGCGGCATCGCGCCGGCCGAAGCCGTCTACGATGCCGCCCGGGTCAGGCTGCGGCCAATCCTGATGACGACGCTCTGTACGCTGTTCGGGCTGGTTCCACTGGCGCTCGGGATCGGGGCCGGAGCCGAACTGCAGCGACCGCTGGCGCTGGCGGTCATCGGGGGCCTCGCGCTTTCCACCGCGATCACGCTTTACCTCATTCCCGCGATGTACACGGGACTCCACTCTCTGCGAGCTCCCAGCCCCGGCCGGGTCTGAAGACCCGGCCCTGCAGACAAGTGGTGATGGCCCCTCGCGCAATGTAGGGGCGGGTCTTCAGACCCGGCCGATCCCGCCGGCCCGTTCGGCCGGAAGGCTGGCAGCAAACACGGTTCCCGACGAGTTGCTCGATTCCACGCGCAGCGTTCCGCCGTGCGCTTCCGCGATCCAGCGCGCGATTGCGAGTCCGAGGCCTGACCCGCCGGCGGCTCGCGCGGGGTCCAGCCGGACGAACCGCTCGAACACACGCTCCCGATCCTCGGTCGGGATCCCCGGCCCGGTATCCGACACGCGGACCAGCAGCCTGGAATCGGTGGCTGACAACGAGATGTCGACGGATCCGCCGTGCGGTGTGTAGGTGACGGCGTTGCCGATCAGATTCGAGAGCATCCGGCGCAGCAGGCTCTCATCGCCGGTCAGTGTCAGCGGCTTTACGGTCGCGTGCAGCGCGATGTTCCTGTCCTCTGCCGGCGCCCCGAATTCGCGGACGCACTCGGCCACGAGCTGGTCCAGGCGAACCTGTGCCGCCACCATCGGGTAGCCGCCGCCGTCGGCGCGAGCCAGGACGAGCATGTCGTCAACGAGACGCGTCAGCCGTGACGTCTGCTTGGCAATCACGCCGAGCGCCTCCCGATATTCGCCCTCGCCGCGCCGCTGCTGGCCCAACGTGACCTGCGCCGCCGTGCGTGCAATCGACACCGGCGTCCGCAGCTCATGCGACGCATCGGCCATGAAGCGGCGCTGCGTGGTCAGCGCGCTGCTCAGCCGATCGAGCACATGGTTGAACGACCCGGCGAGCTGAGCGAGCTCGGTGATCGAGGGGCGGATGGTCAGCCGGCTCTCGGGAGTCCTTGCGGTGATCGCCTGCGCCTCGGTCACGATCTGTTGCATCGGCCGCAACCCATACCATCCGAGCCACCAGCCGCCAACGGCCGCGAAGAGCAAGGCCAGCGGGAGGCCGATGAGCGATACCCTCAGGAGCGTCTGCCACTGCTCGAGCGCGTGCGCGAGGGGCATGCCGGCGGCGAAATAGTAATCCTGGCCGCCGATGGTTCTTCTCCTGACGAGCACGCGCCACTGCTGGCCCCCGGGGC
Organism: uncultured Acidobacteriota bacterium; assembly: GCA_963836735.1. Classification (GTDB taxonomy): domain Bacteria; phylum Acidobacteriota; class Vicinamibacteria; order Vicinamibacterales; family 2-12-FULL-66-21; genus JACCXG01. Next base: position 253,626 of record CAWIKP010000020.1, read on the forward strand.
CAGTCAGTGTTTCGGTGAGAGGAACCGCGCCGGCCGAGCCGGTGTCCCGCGGCAGCGGCATGACCCGGGTGTCCGGACCCACCGGTGCTCCGCTGGAGTCCAGGACCTGCACAGCGCCGCCGTCCGTGCCCACGAGCTCGGTCATCTCCGCGGCCGCGCGCGAGCGGTCCTTCAGTTCCTCGAGCTCTTCGGCGAACACGTTGTCCGCGGTCGCCGCAGTCGACTGCAGGCCCTGGTCGAACTGTTTCAGGAGCAGCCGCCAGTGCAGCCAGAGCACGGCCGTGGCGAAGACGGCGATCGTGAGCACGACCAGCAGCGAATACCACGCCGTGAGCCGCGCCCGCAGCGACACCTGCATCACGTGCGACTGAGCTGGTACCCCCGTCCCCGGCGGGTGCGGATCAGCGACGGTCCATCGCCGCGATCGAGCTTGCGGCGAAGCCGCTGGATATAGACATCGACGACGTTGGAGAACGGGTCGTAGTGCTCGTCCCACACGTGTTCAGCGATGTCCGCGCGCCCGACCACCTCGCCCGCGCGGCGGGCGAGGTACTCGAGCAGCGAGTATTCCCGGCTGGTCAATTCGACCTCGCTGCCGTGGGCCCAGACCCGCTGTCCTGCCACGTCGATCGCCAGGGACCCGGCCTCGATCCGCTCAGGGGCGAGCGGACGCCGATCCCGCCTGGTGAGCGCTCGCACGCGCGCCAGCAGCTCGCGGAAGTCGAACGGCTTGGTGAGATAGTCGTCGGCGCCGGCATCGAGACCCTGGACCCGGGCTTCGACCGCATCGCGGGCCGTCAACATGAGGACCGGGACGTCGGAGCCGGCGGCGCGGAGATCCCGGCAGACCGTCAGGCCGTCTTTGCCGGGGAGCATCACGTCGAGGATCACCGCGTCGTAGTCGTTTTCCTGGCACTGCCGCGAGGCCGCGATGCCGTCAGTGGCAATGTCGACCGCGTGCTTCGCCTCGCGCAGGCCTTTGGCGACGAACCGCGCGCCGCTGGGCTCGTCCTCGACCAGCAGGATTCGCATTGAGCTTCCTCCATCCGAGCGGATTCTCGAAGGATTTCATGGTGCCAGCTGCATGATGAATAGACAATGACGCTCCGAACGCGGCTGCGGCAGGCCGCCCTGATTGTCAGGATGACGCTGCTCGGCTCACAATGGCGAGCTTCGGCAGGTATGACCGGTAGTCTATGTCTGATTCCCTGAGCCTGGCGGTCGAGACGTTCGAGCGTGTGCCCGTGCTGCGGCTGAAGGGCAAACTCCTGTATAGCCAGAATTTCCAGCCGCTCTACGATACCGTTGCGCGCTTGCGCAGCGAGGGACACCGGCGCGTGGTCATCGACTTGACCGCCGTGCAATCCACGGACAGCAGCGGCATGAGCGCGCTCCTGGAAGTCCGGCGGCTCTTCGGCGAGCAGCCCGGGGCGGTCGCCCTGTTCGGCCCCTCCGATCGGCTGCGAGCCGCGCTGGCGATGATCCGCGTCCTCTCACTCTTCGAGGTGATCACCGAGGAACGAGAGATCCCGGGGGGCCCCGGTGATCCCGACGTCATCCAAACGGCACCGTCGGCTCCAGGATGGTCGTGTCGTTCTTCGCCGTTCCCGGCCGCACCGTGAGGTACTTCGTTGCCGACAGCGTGCGCAGTGAATCTGAATGCCGGGGCTACGAAGGGTGTCGCGTTGGTGATTACCGCCGTAGAGCTTGCGAACTCGTTGCTGCTTGCGAGATCGATCCGTTCGAGTCCCTGGCCGACCGCTCGGTCCGCAACGCCGCCGTGAGCTCGGAGTCAGTCGCTCGGTCGTGCAGCGGTGGGGCTGTCACCCAAGCCCCTCGAATCGGGACTTAAGGCCCCACGAATTCCTCAGGAATTCCGGCGGTTGCGGCGTGGCTGCGACTGTCACGCAGACAGTTGCTTGCGGGACACGCGCGCCGGTCACCGCCGACACCTCAGCTACCCGGAGAGACCGGCGGCGGTCCCGCAGTCGCCGCCGGCATTCAGCGCGGTCACCTGGGCACAATGGTGGTGTCGCGGTTCTGTGCTCCCGGCGGCGAGGCAGGTACTGTTTGGCGACAGGATGATCTGATCGATCATCGCACCGTCCTCACGCTGCTGGACCCGGATCGTGTGGGTGCCGGACGCCGCAAAATAGATGTTGATGCCGTTGCCATTCCACCCCTGGTCCGCCCAGCCCCACCCGCTGATCGGGCCGTTGTCCACTTCCTGCAGGACGACGGTCGCAGCGGTCGTGGTGTTGATCCGGTAGATTGCCGCCTTGCTCGCGTCTTGCGCGTCGGAAAACTGTACATAAACCGAATCGTTGGCGAAATAGTTGTTTTGCGCCTTCAATCGCACCCACAGGTGATACGGAACACCGGACTGCGCTTCGAAGGTTGTCTCGAAGTAGTTCACTGGTGAGACGAGCGCGGTCGTGATCTTGGGAGCGTTCGCGTTCGGATTGTGGAGAGCTGTCGCATCCGCCGCGGTCGCGTCGGTGATCTTCGTCCAGTTGCCGACCAGCTTGGTGACGTCGCTGGCACGAATCACGACGGTGGAGGGCTGCTGCACCGACGTCCGTACGCTCACGTTCTCGAACCGCGCGGTGATCCAAACCCCGTATCGTGCCGAAGCGGCCGATGTGCCGATCAGGACGTTGGCCGCCATCGGGATCGTCACCGAGCCCAGTGCCGTCCAGGCCACACCATGAGTCGAGGTCCACGACCTGAACGTGTTTCCGGATCTCGCGAGTTTGATCCAGTTGGGCATCTTGTAGTCGCGCGAAGTAATGACGCGCGATTTCGTACCCACCGCATCGCGGACACGTAACTCCGCCCCTTCCGGCGGCGTGGTGGATCCGGCTGCTCTGACGACGACCGACGCGTACTTCGACCCCGGGTCGAGCGACTCGCGGATCATGACGCCCGACCGGTACCCGAAGGCACGCTGCAGCCCGGTGACCTGCGCCACGATTTCCCCGTCGCCGGACAGAGGCTGATGCGCGTAGTACAGCGCATCGGTGTTCGACGACTGGGTGTTCTGGCCGGCGCCGTTCAACGTGAAGCCGTTTGCCGACGAGAGTGAGACGAAACCCGCCCGACCTGTGTTGCCGATGTCGACCGCCCTGAACGGCGCCGGCAGCGCCGGTCTGACAGGGATGGTGTCGGCGAAGGCGTTGCTGATGAGACGCTCGAGCACGTTGCGAGTCATCTGCTGTGCTTGCGGGTGGCTGACCGACCAGTTGATGCTGCCGGTGGCGAAAACGGTCGCGCCGCTCGCGGCGCGGTACACGGTCATGTCGGAAAAGTTCGCGCCGTTCGCGGTGACCGGTGAGTGCCCGACCCGTTGCGCGTTGGCCGGCGTGGCCGGTCCCATCGAGTCGACCTCGTAGCCAAGAAACGCCTTGCCGTCGGCACTCTTGAGCGTGTCACCGTTCTTCAGTCCTGTTCCCCTGAAGATCCAGTGCGAGGCGTCCTCGACCGTGAAGAACGGACGCGCCTGGGTGACATACATCACACCGATCATGCGGTCTTCGGACCGGTTCACCGGGGCCAGCCGGAACTCGTTCGTCTTCAGGTAGTCGGGAGTGATCGGGTCGTCGCGCCACGAGCTCTTGTAGCCCACTATCGTGCGGAACGGCTGGCCCGTCGCGACGCTGTTTTCGTATCTGACCTGCCAGTAGGAAGTGTTGCCTGAAAAGAAACCGAGGTTAACGCCGCGGTCGCGCGCCGCTTCCACGTTGTCGCGCATCCGCCAGGACCAGTACCTCATCGTGCCCGACCGAGAGGAACGCCTTGTGCGAGAGCAGCAGGTCGGGATAGCGGTCGATGTCGACGTTGGTGGCGTAGGTGACGTCGTAGCCTTCCCGCTCGAGGAACTGCAGATACGCGAGTTCCCAGGAGAAGAACTGGCCGACGCCGTCGCCCTGCTCACCGTAATAGGGACGATTGAAAGACACCTTTCGTGCGCCGTTGGCGTGGTCGGATCGGTTCGCGATGGTTCCGTACAGCGACTTGCCGCCCCACGGGCTATAGGCTTGGTAGGTATTGACCGCCTGCGCCAACAGCAGGTCGGACGGCCTGCCGTCATCGCGCACTGCGAAGACGATGTACTGCTGTTTCTTGTTGACGCTCTCGGTGAGCTTCACCAGGTAGATGCCGCTCATCCACTCAGTGGGATCCGCGCTTGCAGGTATGGTGAACACGTAAGGATTGACCCAGTTGCAGTCGACGAGCCCGAGCGCATCGGGCGCTGGAATCACCTGCTTCGTGCCGCTCCTCGTGATGGTCGGGAGCATGCGTCGGGCTCCGGCGCCGCCGTAATAGCCCATCCGGAAGATGTCCATCGTGAAGGACGGCGCCACCGTGTTGACGTACAGCTTGATCTGGCCGCCCCGGTTCACCGAGCTCTGCGAGGCGTATCCCTCGATGGCACCGGTGGCATAGCCGCGGTTCGTCAGCTTCCACTCCGTCGTGCCCGCCTTGGCGTTCTCGATCTGGGTGGGATTCAGAGCGGCGGCACCGACGGCGCTCGCAGGTTGCGTCCCCGTAACGAGGACCGGTGCCTGCGCGGTCGTTGCCGCAAGCGGCGTGGCGCGCGGGAGGACACGTGAGGGCCGCAACATCCCTGCCGGCGGCTGCGGTGGTGCCATCTGGCCGAGGATGCACGAAGGGTCCGTGTCATCGCAAAGTGCGGTAACGTTGCCGTCGCGCATCACGCACGGCACGTCGACTCCGCCCGTGTTATCGGTGCAGGTCCCCCGCATGTCGCCGTTGTCGTCCACTGAATCGGGCCGGAACGCACCGAGGTCCACTACGCCGGTCGACTCGCTCCAGATGAAACCGCGCGGCGTGCACGAGGCGTCCGTCGCCTCCGGACCACACGCGTATTGCGACCCGACGACATCGCCGTGGTTGTTGACATCGCGGGCGATGGCATCGACGACTACGATGCGAAATCCTTCCCGCTCATCCCACACGTACACGCTGTAACCGCTGTTGCCCTCACCGGTCGGAACGTTCCCCGCCACAAAGTCGGCATGAGCCGCGGGAGACTCCTGACGAGATGAATCGACGCCCGTGGCGACCGGCGCGCTCCGGGCCGGAGCTGTTTGGCTTGACGGTTGCGCCAGTGCGGAGAGACACAGGACGGCTGCGAGCGCGAGGGTACGACCCATGGGGACCCCGGGGATTGGAGCTTCAGTTTGATTTGACGTGAGGAGCGCGTGGTCCCCACGTAGGAGAGTGGATACTACAGACTGCCGGAGTGGACAATCAAGCTGTGGCGTTGGAAAAGCTGTGCAGGCTTCGTCGGAAGACGAAACCTCGGGCCGCAATCGTCCATGCGTCACCTTCCGGGGAGCAACGTCGCTCAGCCTCCGGCCGGACAGCCCGAAGGATCCGGCGCCTCGGCATCATTGCGTCCACGCCACTCTACCTTCCCACCAGCTTTGGGGCGCGTGTTGCCAGGTGGAGACTTGGCACCGGCATGGTTTGCCGTTGATTGCTGCCCGGCCTCATCGCCCAGTTCTGGTCAGATTTGTTAGTCTGGCGCAGGGCCGGCTTCTACGGTGGTCGTTGACGCTCGCTCAAGTCGTGTGTCACTGCGGACTCCGTCAGCCCGTTTACGAGCGATTCGTGGTCTGCGGAGCATCTCAATCATGCGCGCCGCACTCGGTGAGGTCGGCGAGCAGCTCGGCCAGCGCGTCATCCATCGTCAGCGGCGATGCGCGGCGGCTCGGTGTGCAACCAGTGGCCATGCGTGGAAGGCATTACGGTTCAGGTCGTGGAGACCGGCCCGTGACGAATGTTCGGGCAGAGCCCGGACCTCAGCTGCTCGCAGGTAAGCGACTCGGGCATACTTTTCGAAGGAGGGCTCGTACGGAAACGGCGCCGCGATCGTCACGCGGGACCGCATCGCGCAGAGCGTCGACCTGCCGGGCGGCCGGCTGCACGATGCGGTCGAACTGCTCGGCACCGGACAGAACGGGACCGCTCAGGACACCGTCCCGTTCTGCCTGTGGAGCGCGGCGCACCACCTGCCCGACTTCGAAGATGCGATGTGGTGGACCGTTCGCAGCGGCGGAGACAGCGACACGACGTGCGCCATCGTGGGCGGGATTGTGGCGCTGTCGGCGGGGGCGGTGCCGGTGGAGTGGATTGGACGGCGAGAGAGGTTGCCGCGCTGAAGATTGAGAGATGAGCCGGCCAGTGTCGCGTCTCCGAAGTCTCCAGACGCAGTTCGCATGGGATTTGATCTATGACCCGCCGCTACGCGCCCATCGAAGACTACGGCATCATCGGCGACCTCCATACGGTGGCGCTGGTCGGCAAGGACGGATCGATCGACTTCCTCTGCCTTCCGTCGTTCGACTCCCCCTCCGTGTTTGCCGCCCTTCTCGACGCCGATCGCGGAGGCCGTTTCCAGATCGCGCCACAGCTCGACGATGCCGTGCACAGGCAGCTGTACCTGCCTGACACCAACGTGCTGCTGACCCGGTTCCTGTCCGACAGCGGCGTCGCCGAGGTGTCGGACTTCATGCCGGTGGAGGACGCGGGCGTCGCGCACAATCTCGTACGTCGCGCGAAGACTGTCCGCGGCGAGGTGCGTTTCGCGATGCGCTGCGAGCCGCGATTCGATTACGCCCGCGCGACGCACACCGCAGAGCGGCGCAGCGAGAAGGAGATTCTCTTCGTCGGCCGCTCGGGCCCGCGCGAGCTGGCGCTGCGGCTTCGGTCGTCAATCCCCCTGCAGCTTGCGGATGGAGCCGCAGTCGCCGAGTTCACGCTCGGCGCCGACCAATCCGCCTGGTTCGTCCTGGAAGTCGTCACGGCGGAAGAACCTTCGCCGAGCGAGCGGCCCGAGTACCCAACCGAGGCCTTCAAGGAAACCGTCAACTTCTGGCGCGCCTGGATTGGCCGCAGCACGTACAAGAACCGCTGGCGCGAGATGGTGAACCGCTCGGCGCTCGTGCTCAAGCTTCTCACCTCCAGGCAGCACGGCTCGATCGTGGCGGCCCCCACTTTCGGGCTGCCCGAGAACATCGGCGGCGTGCGCAACTGGGACTATCGGTACTCCTGGATCCGCGACTCGTCATTCACGTTGTACGGACTCATGCGGCTTGGCTACACGAGCGAGGCGGCCGACTTCATGCGCTGGATGATGGCCCGCTGCCACGAGCTGGGTCCGGAGGGCTCGCTGCAGATCATGTACGCGATCGACGGCCGGCCCGCCCTCCAGGAAGAGACGCTGCCCCATCTCGAGGGCTATATGGGCTCGCGTCCAGTCCGCGTCGGCAACGCGGCGCAGACCCACCTTCAGCTCGACATCTATGGCGAGTTGATGGACTCGGTCTACCTGTACGACAAGTATGGCTCCCCGATCGGGTACGACGAGTGGGTCACCATCGTCCGGCTGATCGACTGGGTATGCGGCCACTGGCGGGAGAAGGACGAAAGCATCTGGGAGGTCCGTGGTGGGCGTCAGGAGTTTCTTTACTCGCGCGTCATGTGCTGGGTCGCAATCGACCGGGCCATTCGCCTGGCGAATCGACGCTCGTTTCCCGCTCCGCACTCGCGCTGGTACGAGGTGCGGGACACGATCTACCGCGACATCTACGAGCGCTTCTGGGACCCCGAGCGCCGCGGCTTCGTCCAGTACCCGGGCGCATCGACCTTTGACGCCGCGGCCCTGCTGATGCCGCTGGTGCGCTTCGTGTCGCCGACCGACCCGCGATGGATTGAGACTCTGCGCGGTATCGAGCGGGACCTGGTCAGTGATTCACTGCTCTATCGTTACCGCCTCGACGATCGTTTCTCCGACGGCCTGACCGGGCAGGAGGGGACGTTCTCGATGTGCTCGTTCTGGTACGTCGAGTGCCTGTCGCGCATGGGCGATCTTCACAAGGCGCGGTTCTTTTTCGAGAAGATGCTCGGGTACGCGAATCATGCGGGCCTGTACGGGGAAGAGCTGGGCCCGCGCGCCCAACACCTCGGCAACTTCCCACAGGCGTTCACGCATCTGGCGTTGATCAGCGCTGCCTACGATCTCGACCGCCGACTCTCGGCCGCAGGCCACGCGGGCTGAAGCCGGGAGACACAGCCTTCGGGCCGTACGTAGCCCCCATGCTGTTTCTGGGGCCCGGGAGAAGAGGCTACACTCACCGGAAATCGCCGGTCGCCTCCATGCCCCCTGACATGCATTGCAGTTGCGCCGGACATTGCCCGAATCCCCGACCATGACATCGTCGTCGAGCAGGCAGGTGTGCGCGGTGTCCCTCATCGCCGTCGCGTTCGGAGCGCTGGCCGGCGCAGCCGTGCAGCGGCCGCAGGCTGGGCGCGCCGCACCGGACGCGCCGCTGGCGATCGACATCACAGACTTTGTGGCGATGCCGATGACCGGCCTGCCCGATGGCACGGGCAACAACGCGGGGGCGCTGGCACGGATCAACGTGATGCGCCAGGAGCCGGGTGGCGCCGGCCGGTTCTTCGTGAACGATCTCACGGGACCGCTCTACATCGTGGACCCGGTCACCAGGACGACATCGCTCTACCTCGACTTCAACGGCCGCGGGACCCGCAGGGGCCTCTTCGACAAGCTCACGACCGAAGCCGGGTTGGCCAGCGGCTTCATCAGCTTCGAGTTCGATCCCGATTACGCGCACAACGGGCGGTTCTACACGATTCACCTGGAGGAGACCGCGCTCCCCGGCACGCTCGTGCCCGACAATCAGGCGTTTCTCGGACTCGACGTGGCTGGCTACACGGCGACCGCCCCGGTCACCACACCTGGTGGCGTCGATCACGAAGGCGTACTGATTGAATGGACGGATGGAAACATCGCCAACCTGACGTTCGAAGGCCGGGCGCGCGAACTGCTGCGCATTCCCCTCAACAGCCGGATCCATCCGCTCGGAGATCTCTCCTTCAATCCAGCGGCGCGTCCCGGCGATCCGGACTGGCGGGTGATGTACGTCGCCTGCGGCGACGGCGGGGCTGGAGACTCGCGCGCCGGCTTCCGTCTCAACGGCCAGCGGCTCGACACCCTGGTCGGGAAGATCCTGCGCATCGTGCCCGATCTCGAGACGCGTGCCGCCGACACCGCGGTCGCCGCCAACGGACGCTACCGGGTACCGCAGTGACAACCCGTTTGCGTCGGTGGCCGGCGCGCGTCCGGAGATCTGGGCGTACGGCCTTCGAAATCCGCATCGCCTCAGCTGGCATCTCGAGGGGAGGACGTCCCACCTGATCGCGTCGATGATCGGCTGGCGGACGTGGGAGACCGTGCTGCTCGTTCACAAGGGCGGCAACTACGGATTCCCGCTGCGCGAGGGGGGCGACGTCGTGGAGGGCGATCGAACGACTCCGCTGCTGCCTCAGTCCGACACGCTTCCCGTCCTCGTCAGCGACGCGATCACCGCGGGAACGGCGACGCCGCTCTACCCCGTCCTCCGCTATGGTCACGGCGCCGACGGAGGCGATGCCATCGCCGGCGGCTTCGCTTATTCCGGCAAACGGGTTCCGCAACTTTCTGGGAAGTTCGTGCTCGGCGATATGTCGACCGGCCGTCTCTGGTGGACCGACTTCAAGGACATGAAGTCGGCCGACGACGGCATCGCGAAAACCATGGCTCCACTGCACGAATTGCAGGTCCGGTGGGACGACCCCGCCGACTCACCGGACCGCGGCCCGCAGGTATATCCGACGATGGCGCCGATCGTCGCCGCGGCCTACCGCGCACGCGGCGGCCGGGATCCGGATCTGCCGGGCTCCGCCACCGTCTCGGGCTCGGGCCGCGTCGATCTGCGGCTCGCGATCGATCGTAGCGGCGAGTTGTACCTCTTGAGCAAGAGCGACGGCGTGGTGCGGGCGGTGACCGGCGCCGCGCCGTTGACGGCCGCGCGCACGCGGTGACGCGAAGGCGCGGCCTGTGGCTGCCGATCAGGGCGTCTTCCGGGTGACCTTCGTCAGCTCGAGGGGCTCGTCGGCGTAATCGTCGATCCGCACGCCTGTTTCGCCGCCTGGCTTGACGCGCACGGCTGCCGCCATCATCCCGCTGCCAACCCCGGCATCGTCCACCAGCAGCTGGACCAGCGCGGTTTCGTAGCCGGCGCGCGGCTTGGCATTCGGGCGCGCGCCCCCGACGAAGAACACGGGCTTGTCGGTGACGACCACGATCGTCCGCCCCTTGGCGGTCTTCTGCTCGCGGGCCCATCGAATCGTGAACTGCCCGTCACCGGCCGCCACCGATCCGACCTCGGGTGCCTTCCGCAACGCTGTCACGAACGACGCGTACCCGCCGTGCTGGAGGGCGCTCTCGAGCGCCGTGCGATCGAAGTCGGGCGTGTAGCGACGGATGTGAACCTGGATCGTGGCGGATATCGGGCCGGAAGCGGTCTTGATCTGGACGTTGGCGCTGAAGGTCTCCGGCGCGCTGCTGTTCCCGGAAGTCTGCGCGACGGCTGGAGCCACGAACAGTATTGCGAGACCGATCACCATCAGAGAGGGAACACGCACGGAATCCTCCTTACACGGTCAGGGATGTGTGGAACCCGTCACGGGAGGCTTGACACCCCAGGTACAAGTGGCACTCTACTTCAGGGCAGTGTCCAGTGAACATCGCGTGCGTGTCGAGCCGCTCGAGGGCCACGAGGTGAGAGGGTCGGTCCACTGGCTCGAGGATCTGCGGCGAGATGTCGGTTATGGCGTCCGCACGCTGTCGAGGACACGCGGGTTCACCATTGCGGCGACGCTCACGCTCGCGCTCGGCATCAGCGCCGTGACCGTCATCTACAGCGTCCTGCGGAACGTCGTCCTCGATCCGTTTCCGTACTCGCGTTCGGATCGGCTGGTGAATGTCGTCCTGCGCGACGCCTCGGATCGGCAGCTCCGCGGCCCCTACTTCCCCGCCGAGGAGTTCCTCTTCTATCAGCAGCAGGCCACCGCGTTCGAGGACGTCGTCGGCACCAGCCGCGACTCGATGCTCTGGCAGGGCGACAACGGCGCCGAGCGCTTCGACGTCGCCTGGATGACGGCGAACGGGTTCGACTTCCTGGGCGTCAAACCGATGCTCGGCCGCGCGTTCGACGCCTCGGACACGGCGCCGGACGCGCCGCGGGTCGCGGTGATGTGCCACCGCGCGTGGGTGCGCTCGTTCGGTGCCGACCCCGGCGTGCTCGGGCGGACGCTGGTGCTCGACGGCACGGCGTGGACGGTCATCGGCGTCATGCCGCCGCGGTTCGAGTGGAACATCGCCGATCTCTGGCTTCCCGCCGCCCTGAACCCGGCGTGACGATCCGCGGACGCCACGCGGGACCCGGGCCTTTCAGGCGCATCTGCGGCCGGGCGATGTCGCCCCGCGAGGCGGAGGCGCAGCTGAACGTGATCGGCGCACGCCGCGCGCAGGAGTACCCCGACCAGTACCCGCCGCGTTACCGCTTCCAGGTGATCAAGGTCGTCGACTGGGTGGTCCGGGACTTTCGTGCGGTGCTGTACACGCTGTTCGGCGCGGTGAGCCTGCTGCTGGTGATCGCCTGCTGCAACGTCGCCAACATGCTGCTGGCGCGGGCAACCATCCGCGAGCGCGAGATCGCGATCCGCGCTGCCATCGGCGCGAGCCGCGGCCGCATCGTCCGGCAGCTGCTCGTCGAAAGCGCGCTGCTTGCGGCCGGCGGGCTGATCGCGGGCTCGTTGATGGCCTACGGCGGCATCCAGGCGCTCGCCCGCCTGTTGCCCCCGGGCCAGGGCGTGCCGTGGGAGACGCAGATCAGGCTCGATCGGCCGGTGCTCGTGTTCGCCGTCATCGTCGCGGCGGCGTCGACGTTTGCGTTCGGCCTGTTCCCGGCGCTGCAGAGCGTGCGGCGCGACATCGGCGCGGGCACGAACGTCGCGGGCAGGACGACAGCCGGCCGCAAGCAGACCCGGATGCGCAGCGGCCTCGTGATCGCGCAAGTGGCGCTCTCGATCGTGCTGCTCCTCGGCGCCGGCCTCTTGATGCGGACCTTCCTGAAGCTCGTCGGGGTCGACCTCGGGTTCGACCCGAAGCAGGTGCTGGTCGCCGGCCTGGCGTTTCCCCCGCGGCAGGACGTGTCCGCAGACGGCCAGCGGGCTGTCTACCGGCAGATGATGGAACGCTCGGCCGCCGTGCCCGGTGTCCGGTCCGTTGCCCTTGCGAATGGCTTCCCTCCCTTCGGGGGGATGTCGAGCGCGCTCGAGATCCCGGGCATCGCCGTGCAGCCTACGTCACAGGCCATCGTGCTGTTCTGCAGTGAGCGCCTGCCGGATACGCTCGGCATCCCGATCGTGAAGGGGCGCGGATTCTCGACGAGCGACATGGAGCAGGCGCAGCACGTGGTCATCGTCAACGAAACCTTCGTGGAGCGATACTTCGGGTCCGAGGACGCGCTCGGTCGCGTGATCCGGCTTCCACGGCTGACCACGCTGCCGCGGCCGATCACCGACCCGACATTCCAGGTCATCGGAGTGATGCGCGACGTGGCGAACATGGGGCCACGCGACATGCCCGCGCCGCAGGTGCTGGCTGCCGTTGACGCTGCGGCTTCCCGGCAGCTTCGCGCTCATCGTTCGCACGACCGACGACCCGATGCGCGCGGTGAACATTCTGCGTCGTGAGATCCAGGTGGTGGATCCGCAGGTGGCGCTGTCCAATCCGCTTCCGCTCGAACGCCTGATTCAGATGAATTTCTACGCGCGTCCGGGCTTCAGCCTGCTGGTGCTGGGGATTTTTGCCGCGACCGGTGCCGTCCTGGTGGCGCTCGGCATCTACGGTGTGCTGGCCTACACCGTGTCCCAGCAGACCCGCGAGATCGCGATCCGCATGGCGCTCGGGGGAGAGTCGGGCCACGTCGTCGGGATGATCGTGCGATTCGGCCTGCAGCTGGTCGCCGCCGGCCTTCTCGTCGGGCTGGCCATCAGCTTCGCGACGAACCGTCTGCTGACCACGCAGCTCTGGAACACGTCGCCGAACGATCCGGTGACGTTCGCGGTGGTGATTCTGCTAATCACGGGCATCGGGGTGCTCGCGTGCCTGATCCCCGCGAGACGCGCCGTTCGCGTCCAGCCGATGATTGCCCTGAGGCACGAGTAAGGCGAGATACGCGGCGACGCCGATCCCTCAATCGAAGCGGCGCAGCTCGTGCTGCTCCAGCAGCCTCCCGAATTCCTCGGTTCGTGACTGGATCGAGGCAGCGAAATTGACCAGAAACAGGTTGGACGCGAACGCCAAATACTTGCGCGATCGATTCTCCGACCGGCTGCTGTTGACGTTCGGGCAAATCGAAGACCTCCTGGGCTTCTCCCTGCCGGTGGCCGCGCGCGTTGAGGCCCGTGAGCATTACGCCGCCACCGGCGGGCGTGTTCTTGAAGACGTTGTGCAACAGGTTCATCACCGCGGATGCATGTCCCTGTGCAGAACGGCACAGCCGCGCGCGGTGTTATCGGCGAGCATGGATTGAAGTCATGCGCGGCGCACGGGCCTGCGCGGTGAAGCCAGACGACAGGGTGCTGTTGCCAGCGCTGCACGCCGCGACGCGACGTGTTCAGTCTCTGCACTCCTGCCCCACGGGCGATTCTGTGACGGGGCGACGACCAATGAGCAATTCGAAGCGGGCCGCACCGATCAAACCAGCCGCCGGAATCGCATCGACAGGCGCTCGGACCGAGCGCGTCGACTACGAACCGGAGGCGAGGATCTTTGCTCAGGGCGATGCGGCCACGAGTGTCATGTATGTCGAGAAAGGGACCGTGCGGCTGTCGGTCCTGTCCCGTGCCGGAAGAGAAGCCGTAATCGCTGTGCTCGAGAACCGCCACTTCTTCGGTGAAGGGTGTCTCGCGAGTCAGCCGCGGAGAATCGCGACGGCGACGGCGATGGCTCCCTGCACGATCATCGCCGTCGAGAAGCAGGAGATGATGCGGCAACTGCATGCGCAGCCGGCGTTCGCCGAGCGTTTCCTCACACACGTGCTGACGAGGAATATCCGTATCGAAGAAGATCTCATTGACCAGCTCTTCGACTCGAGTGAGAAACGGCTGGCACGCACGCTCTTGCTGCTCGCTCGTTATGGGGAACCCGGGGCGTCTCACCGCACACTTCCCAGGCTGTCTCAGGACACCTTGGCGGAGATGGTGGGCACCACGCGGTCGCACGTCAACTTCTTCATGAACAAGTTTCGGAAGCTCGGGTTCATCGAGTACGACGGCGGGTTGAAGATCAACAATTCCCTCCTGTCCGTCGTGTTGCGCGACTGACCTTCGCGACACGACGGTCGTACCCGCAAACCCCTTCGGCGGACCCGCCGTAACTTGATGCGGAGGCTGGGGATGCCGTCGCCCGCGCCCAGGTGACTTGCGACGACGGGAGGTTCGTGTCAGGCTGGGCGGAGCAGCGGCGACGGCTTCAGGCCACAACGCCTGCCCGCCGGGCCGCTTCTGCACACGGGCGACGAACAATGAGAGCCTCGAAGCGCGCGGCACCGACTACACCCGCCCCGACAATCGAATGGACCGGCGTGCGGACTCAGCGCATCGAGTACGGGCCCGACGCGAAGATCTTCGCTCAGGGCGATCCGGCCACGAGCGTCATGTATGTCGAGGAAGGCGCCGTGCGGCTCTCGGTCTTGTCGCATGCGGGCAAGGAAGCCGTGATCGCGGTGCTCGAGAACGGACACTTCTTCGGTGAGGGGTGTCTCGCGAGTCAGCCGCGGCGCATGGCGACGGCGACGTCGATGGCGCCCTGCACGATCATCTCCGTCGAAAAGGACGACATGGTGCGGCAACTCCATGCGCAGCCCGGGTTCGCGGATCGGTTCCTCAGGCACATGCTGACGCGGAACATCCGCATCGAAGAAGATCTCATCGACCAGCTGTTCAACTCGAGTGAGAAACGACTCGCCCGGACGCTACTGCTGCTCGCTCGTTATGGGGAACCTGAGGCGTCTCACCGCATGCTGCCCAGAGTGTCTCAGGAAACCCTGGCCGAAATGGTTGGCACAACCCGTTCGCGCGTCAACTTCTTCATGAACAAGTTTCGGAAGCTCGGGTTCATCGAGTACAACGGCGGGTTGAAGATTCACAACTCCCTCCTGACCGTCGTCCTGCGCGACTGAGCATCGCGAGACGACTGGCCGACCCTCGGCTCCCATCCATCGGCGTCAGGCCGCGGCTACGCGATGTCCCCCGACGTGCTGGTACGGCTGGCGATCGGGGGTGCGGCGGCGGCCGCGTTGGCCACGGGGTTCTCGCGACCCCCGGGACCTTTGAGTCTCTACGATCCTTCGACCGCGTCGGTGATCAGGCGCGCAAGATGATCCTGGTCGACCGGCTGGACAAGGTGATAGTCGAACCCGTGCTCCAAGGTGTGCATCGAGCCACCAGGAGAGGCGTCGGCAGTCAGGGCGAGCAGCAGCATGCCGCGCCCCTGCGGCTGCTCGCGAATCCGCCTCGCGACCTCGTAGCCGTCGAGGCCTGGACGACTGACGTCGATGATCCCCACGTGGGGATGCACGGCACTCAGTAATTCGACCCCGCGAGGGCCATTGCCCGCGTCGTAGACGACGTGGCCGGAGAGCTCGAGCATCGTCCGCAAGGTTTCGCGTGCCTCGGCATTGTCCTCTATCAGCAGCACACGCCTTTGCTTCACCCGGCGTTCCCACGGGGACAGTCCGGAGGACGTTCCCGTGGAAGGTATCGCCTCCAGCCGCACCGTGAACGTGGAGCCGTGCCCTTCTCCGTCGCTCGATGCGGTCACCGACCCCCCATGCAGCTCGACCAGGCGCCGGACGAGGGCCAGGCCGATTCCGAGGCCGCCCCGGGAGCGGTCAAGAGTCTGGTCGGCCTGCACGTACATGTCGAAGATGAAGGGCAGCAGCGAAGGCGAGATGCCGAAGCCCGAGTCTTCGACGCTCAGCACCGCGTCTGCGCCGTCGGCGCGCAGGGCCACGCGGATCCGGCCACCGGGTGGCGTGTACTTGACGGCGTTGGTGAGGATGTTGGTGAGCACCTGCTGGATCCGCACGACGTCCCCATCGACCCACACCGGTTCGGTGGTGACGTCGATGTGTCGATCCAGCCGGGTATCGGCGATGAACGTCGCGGCTGCCCGGAGGACGACCTCGGCCAGGTCGAATGGCTGTCGAGTCAACCGGATCTTTCCGGAGTTCACGCGCTCGATGTCGAGCAGATCATCGATCAGATGTGTGATGTAGTCGACTTGCCGCGCGATCACGTCGTGCGCGCGGGCTTCCGGCTTGCCCGTGGCGTGGGTCACCTTGAGCACCTGGGCGGCAGCGCCGATCGCTCCCAGCGGATTGCGCAGCTCGTGGCCCACCAGTGCCAGGAACTCGTCTTTGATGCGGCTCTCGTGCTCGGCACGGTCGCGCTTGGTGTGGGCTTCGAGGAGCTCCGTCATGTCCGTCACGATCAGGTTCCTGCGATCGCGCTGGGCCGACCTCGTCGTGGTGAGCGACAGACTCACCTCGAAGGCGGCTGAATCCGGGCCGAGCAACCGGCAGCGCCCCCTCCCGTTATCGACGCCCAGGAACGTCTCGACGTCGTGCTTGTCCGACGCGTGCACGAAGCGGCCGAAGTGGCTGCCGGTCACCGACTGGAGCGGCTCACCGACCAGCGCCGCGAAGCGTGCGTTGGCGTACAGGATGTCGCCGCGGCTCGTCAGGACCACGGCGCCCTCCTGCATCTGTTCCACGAGGTTGCGGTACGGCTCCTCGGCGCTGTGCAGCGTGTAGATCTGAGTGCCGCCGGCGCCCTCGACGACCAGGGCGTCGATCTCGCCCTGCCGAATCGCGCGCAGCATCTCTTCGGCTTCGGCGAGGCGCACGCGCAGCGCCTCGTACTGCTCACGATGGTCGGCCGGTTCGCGATTGTCGGCGTAACCCGTAGCCATTGCGTTACTCCCCATGATCGGGCGCACGAATGAGATCGAGTCCGAGCAGCACGCGCTCGCGATTCGACATGTCGCCGATGATCCGGCGCATCGGCAGCGGCAGCTTCTTGATGAGCGTCGGCGCCGCGATGATCTGCTCACCCTTCGTGAGGACCGGCTGCTGGTAGATGTCGATGACCTCGAGATCGTAGCGGCCCTCGAGATACTCCTCGCAGATGGCTTTCAGGTTGCTCACGGCACGTGACGATCGCGACGTCATGCCGGTGACGTAGAGTCGGAGGATGTAGCGGTCGCCCCGCGGCGAGTCACCGGCCTGCTCGAACGACGCCCGGAGGTTGCGCTGGTTCAGTGGCATCAGCCGGTCACTGGCGTACACGGAGATCCAGCCCGACCAGCACGCGTTCCGTGTTCGAGAGGTCGCCGATGATCTTCTTGATCGGTTCCGGCAGCCGTCGCACGAGCGTTGGCACGGCCAGGATCTGGTCGCCCCGTGCGAGTTGTGGATTCTCCACGAGATCGATGATCTCGATCTGATAGCGGCCCAGCAGGTGGCTTTCGCAAATCTGCTTCAGGTTGGTGAAGGCCAGCACCGACTTCGGCGTCTGTCCCGCGACGTAGAGCCGGAGCGAGTAGGTCTGCCCTTCGGGCGACTGCGTGGCTGTCACGTGTTCAGACAACTGCATGGCTGGCCCCTCCTTCGGCCGAACGACCACGACCCGGTGCGTCGCGCCGGCGCCGGCGAGCAGATCCAATCCGTGGTTCGTCAGCACGAACTCGCACAGTTCGTTCGAGTGCGCCATGCCGCGAGACTTGAGCACGTCCAACCCCCGCCGGTGCCGGTCGCCGACCTGGTCGTTCGCCAGCACGATCCAGGTGTCCATCAGGGACGAGATCGCGGTCTCGGTCCGCTCGATGTCGCCTTGTCCGGGCATGAGGCTCGTCAGCATGGCGGTGATGTTCGCGGTCTTGAGGTGATCGATCAGCCGGGTGAGCATCGCCTGGACGTCGCTGTAGGTCCCGACGGTCATCAGGTTGGTCACCGGATCGATGACGGTCACGGTCGGTCGGAAGTCCGCGACGGTCTGGTGCATGGTCACGAGATGCGTCTCCAGCCCGTATCGCGAGGGCCGGTCCGCATGAAACTGCAGGAGTCCACCGGCCATCCACGGCTCGAGGTCGATGCCGATGGAGCGCATGTTTCGAAGGAGCTGCTGGGGCGATTCTTCGAAGAGGAAGCACAGGCAGCGTTCGCCCCGGCGGCACGCCGCGTCGAGAAAGTGCGCGGCCAGGCTCGTCTTCCCGGTCCCCGCGGTGCCGGAGACCAGGATCGTGCTGCCGCGATAGTACCCCTCGCCGCTGAGCATCTCGTCGAGATGCGCGACACCCGACGAGACACGGTCCAACGGGGCCTCATGCTGAAGGGCCAGGGACGAGACCGGCAGGACGCTGATGCCATCGGCATTGATGAGGAACGGATACTCGTTCGTGCCGTGGTGAGAGCCACGGTACTTGACGACACGCAGGCGGCGCGTCGACACCTGATCGTGGACGCGGTGGTCGAGCAGGATGACCGCATCCGACACGTACTCCTCGAGTCCCTGCCGGGTGAGGGCACCGTCGCCGCGTTCGCCCGTGATCAGAGCGGTCACGCCCTGTTCCTTCAGCCATCGGAACAACCGGCGCAGTTCGGACCGCAGGATGGTGTCGTTCTTCAGGCCCGCAAACAGCGATTCGATGGTGTCGAGGACGACCCGTCTGGCTCCCACCGTCCGAATGGCGTAATCGAGCCGGACGAACAGCCCTTCCAGGTCGTACTCGCCGGTTTCCTCGATCTCGCTGCGCTCCACGCGCACGTAGTCGACCGCGAGCTTCTGCGCCTTGACCAGCTCCGGGAGGTCGAACCCGAGCGACGCGACGTCGCTGGCAATCTCCTCTTCGTTTTCCTCGAAGGTCATGAGCACGCCCGGCTCGTCGAACTGGAGGGCACCGTTCACCAGAAACGTGAGCGCCAGCAAGGTCTTGCCGGATCCAGGCCCGCCGCAGACGAGCGTCGGCCGGCCTGTGGGCAGGCCGCCGCGTGTGATCTCGTCCAGGCCGCGGATTCCCGTGAGCGTTTTCGGCAATTCGCCACCGCGCGCGGGGCGGGACGAACTGGCTCCGCTGGCTGGTTGTTCCTGGCCGTTCACTGCGTCTAAACCCAGGCTCAAATCGGCACCTCCGGAGGGGGAGCGGTTCGCGGCGACGGTCATGGATGTGGGCGGCTCGACAATGGGCGATTGGGCCTCCGCCGCGGTCGAAAGAGGCACTCTGACACCTCGTCAGTATCAAAGCTGTTACATTTTGAACACCACTTCAAATCCGCTGCTGAGAGCGCCCACGCCGCGCGGGGCCCGGTGTCAAGAGCGTCAGAGGTTGCGGGTTGGAGTGACGATTCGGTTTCGTCTCAGATGCTACAGGTCACATCGGGAATCGTTGGATCGTGGCTGGGCCCGGTGTGGTCGGCGCTCACCTGCGATAACGGTATCGCCGCAGAACTCTCGAACCGGCTGGCGCGGCGGCCTCGAGGTATCCAGCAGCAGCACCACCGAAGAGCCACACGCGGCTATCGTGTATCCGCTGCTGGTACGCATGCCGGACGGCTGAGTGCTGTCCGACCATCGTCGACACAGCGCGCAACAATAGTGCGCCTGCCTTCCCAGACACAACGGTGCCAATGACGTAGTGCTCGAAAGTCACCGTTCACACGGCACACAATCCCATCGCCGGCGCGAATCGTTCTCTCCACTCCAACCTTCCTTCTCTTGAACCTTACAGCCGCACCATGAGTCGACCAAGCCAGAGGAAGGCCGCAATAGCGAGCCCAATCGGTGCCGCAATCAGCAGGATGACGACCGGGACGCTCCAGGTCACCACCAGCAGCTCGAGAGGGGCCAGCACCACAGACCTCCAACTCCAGGGCGGGCTCGGCCGACTGACGTCCACGACATATGACTGGGTCGTCACAGGGCGCCCGAGG
The DNA here is from genome assembly GCA_963836735.1 of uncultured Acidobacteriota bacterium. Classification (GTDB taxonomy): domain Bacteria; phylum Acidobacteriota; class Vicinamibacteria; order Vicinamibacterales; family 2-12-FULL-66-21; genus JACCXG01. Next base: position 273,557 of record CAWIKP010000020.1, read on the forward strand.
TTCTCCGGGATTCGTCGAGTGACGACGAGCGCGTGAGGGCGGCGAATGGTGTTGGCCGCAACGGCCGCGGTGACCAAGAGCACGCCCAAGGCGATCACCACCCAGCAGCGGATCGGTCGAAGGCGAGGGACGCGCCGGCAGTCGAGTAGGCCAGGCCGACCGTGGGAAGCACCAGCGCGAGTGCCACGGTCATTCTGCCTTGAGTGATCGCCATCATACGTGTTCTCCAGACTCGCGTCGCAGCCGACGCGGAGTATCGATTCGCCCTGCCCGCGGCCTCAACGGTGTACGCGTGGCGACCGCTGAGCAACGACCAGATCCACCGCCGAACAGAACGCCTCCGCGTCAAACTCCCGGAGATCGTTCAGCTCCAGGCGTGCAGCCACTTCGCAGATGTCACGCGGCGTGCCTGCCGCGTCGGTCAGCCACTGCGCCATCCCATCGCGAGCCCACCACGCCTGGAGCGCACGAAAGCGAATGAGCCAGGCGGCCGCCCGATTCACATCGTTCCCGAACCGGCGGCAGACTTCGTCGAAGGAAGGCGAGTTGTTCCACTCGAGGTCGTAGGTGAATTCCGGCGCCGTCAGCTCGGCGACGTCCATCGGCCTTGTCGGAAAGTGTGTGCTGCTCATGTTGCGCCTCCGAAAGGTGGTCGGCTGCCACCCTCCCGAATCCTCGACACATCCGCCCCAGACTCAGTGCTCGGACGAGGAGCACATCGTCTCGGTCAGCGAACCAGGAGAAAGTAGGCGACGGCGGCAACGACGGCCAGGATCGGCGCAGCGACTCTGACCCGGCGACGAAACGCTAAATCGCGTGATGCGCCTCGCGCGTTCCACGCCGCCCAGCGCTCTTCAAACGTCGAGTTGACGACTTCAGGCAGCGCTTCGACGTGACTCGGAGTGGTGTGCCTCGAGAGGGGTGATACGTTGGCTGACATGGAACCCTCACGGTAAGGCTTTGGTGAGGGCTCGACCAGGAAGGCCCAGGGCTCAGAAAAGCAGACGACTAAGTATACGCCTGATCGCGGGCTTCTGCGGGCCGGTCGCGGGCTTTCAACGTCGGCCGTGCGTTCCGCCGAACACCGATCGAATTGCGAGCGCTCTACAGACCGGCAACGTGTTGAACCGTTGCGAGCACCGCATCCGGCAGTTGCCGGCTTGTGCAGCACGGCGGCGAACAACCGGCGGGTCGGACTCTCATCGAACGAAGGATTGCCCGTGTACGCGATGACCCTGGCATTGCGAGTCGCTTCGCCGGCCTTGATCAGCCGCGTCGCTTCGATCCCATCGAGCACCGGCATGGACACGTCCATGACGATCACGCCAGGCCGCATCTCATACGCCGCAATCAGGGCCTCGAGGCCATTGGCTGCAGTTCTGACGACGAACCCGGCGTCCTCGAGCACGCCCGCCAACACTTCACGGACATCGCCATAGTCATCGACCACGAGCACCGCGTTCGGCCGCTGTGGGCCTGGCCCGTGAACGTCTCCGAGATGCGCCAGCAATTGACGCGCAGCGGCGTGCTGCTGGCGCGCGCTCACACAGAGCCGCCTGGCAGTCGCAGCACCGGCCTCGCTTCGATGGAGTTGTGCGGAGAGCAGGTGTCGGACCTCGTCCACGTCCGTCGCCTCTGAGAGTGCCGCCTCCGCCTGCGTCACATCCCACTCGGCCGAGGCAACGAGTGCCTCGAGCTGAACCTGTTGATCGCCCGTTCGTTCAATCAACAGCCGCGCGTCGTCGCGAAGATCGGCAAGCTGCTCGGAGGGAGACCGGAGAGACATTCGTCACGCTCCTGCGCGGTAGCGATTCGCTGCCGGAAACTCGGAGGCTGAGGCGACGTCTCCCGAAGGCGTGGCACCAGTCTGGCGGGTAGAATGTAGTGTATCGTACATTCCAATCGTTCTCTGCCGCACCTCGTGCTACGCTTGCAGACCTACCTGCTTTCCTGAGCTGTGCTCGCAGCTGGCGGCTGCGCCCCTCCAGTCTCATCGAAGCGCCTGACATCGTTCAGGCTCGCTCAGAGGAGACACCATGGCCACCCCAACCGTAGGTTCGATTCGCCTTCTTCCCGACGGCACCCCACTGCAGAATCGTCTTCTCGCAGCTCTTCCGGCTGCTGACTATGCCCGCCTTCAGAAGCACCTGCGCATGAACACGACTGTGACCGGCAGTACGCTTCAGGAACATGGCACACGCCTCACCGACGTGTACTTCCCGAACGGGGGCGTTTTCTCGGTGACCAATAAGATGCGTGATGGTGCGCTCGTCGAAGTCGCGACGGTGGGGCGCGAGGGCATGCTGGGGATCGGCGTGTTCCTCGGGGATCGCTCGGGAGCGGGCCGAACGTTCCAGCAGGTGCCGGATGGTCCATTCCCGTCGATGTCCGTCGGCCGCTTCATCAAGGAAAGCGCGACGGCGGGGCCGTTTCGCGACGTCGTGGCGCTCTACGCGCAGGCCAACCTGCTGCAGATCATGCAATGCACCGCATGCAACGCGCTGCACACGGTGAAGCAGCGCTGTTGCCGGTGGTTACTCCAGACCCAGGATCGTGTGGGCTCTCGGGAGTTTCTCTTGAAGCAGGAATTCCTCGCGATCATGCTGGGAGTGCACCGTCCCACGGTCACGCTCGTCATGCGAACATTGCAGGACGGCGGGCTGATCACGACAAGGTACGGACGAATTCGGGTCCTGAAGAGGAAGAAGCTGGAACGCGCCTCATGCGAGTGCTACGAGGTCATTCGCGCGCAGTTTCAGCGGCTCGGGTTGTGAGGAGCGTTCCGTTCTGGCTCGCAAGGCTCGCCGTTACGTGGCCGGCGTCCCCGGGACAGTGCCGGTGTTCAGTTGGCCTCAGGTTCGTTCAGGTCCCTGATCTCGCGAAGCGTCCTCCGCATTTCCTCGACGATTTTCATTTGTTCGAGCGAAGCGCTCATCCCCTCGACGGCGGCGCGTACCGCGTCCACTAGCCCGAGTCGCGCAGCCTCAGAAGCAACCCGTGCGTCCTCGCTGGCGGTGCGCGCCGCTTCGGCCGCGACGCGTCGCGTCTCAGCGGTGTCGCGCAGCCGCTCTCGTTGCTGTCGTCGTGTCTCCAGCGCCTCGCGCTGATTGTCGCGGACCTCACGCGCTTCCTCCGCCAGTCGTCTGAACTCTTCCGCCCCGTTTCTGACATCCTCGGCTAACGCGCGATCCTCCGCACGTCTGCTGACGGCGGCATCCTCACCCCCGACATTCCGGTCGTCACGGCGGTCGTTCATGCAATCACCCACTCCCATCGTAGCCGCAGCGCCACACTACCGCTGTCTCCAACCGAACAACGGATCTGTGTCCCAGCCTGCTCGTGTGCAATGCGGCACACACTGAGCACTCATCATCGTGTCAGGCTTGAGGCTCGGGAGAGATCAGGAGTCGACATGTCCTGCGCGGAAGCCATCCGCCCGCTGAGGACAAGGCTCACCGCGAGGACGAGGAAAGACGTACGGAACTCAGGCCTGTCCAACCCTCGAATGAGGGTCAGCCGCGTCGATGACATCCAGCCTGGTGGCCTGATTCTGGTCTCAAAGTCGTTGAGCACGCGTGCCCGGCGCGCGATCAGGGAGGGCCCTCGGTGGCAGCTACTCCCCGGCGACAGAGGGGGACGGGCAGGACACCGGAGGCGTTTGCGGAGACGATGGCGCAGCTGCTGAAGGATTGTCGAACCCAGGAGTCGATGCAGGACTCGCCCGGTAGAGCAGGTGGGGCGCGAGGATGGTCCTGACCTTCAGGATCGAGCCCGGGCCCGGGGGATCACCGCGGGCTCATGCTCCGAAAGCCACCCGTAGAAAGGGAGGACGTGTTCGGCGGTCCGCTGCCATCTCGGACGCTCCTGCCACAGATCGACGATGCGCCGAGCCTGCTCGGGAGCCTTCATCAGGGTGCAGTTCGTCATATTTCCTTCCGCGTGCCTCAGCGTCTTCCGAGTGGCATCTCGAACAAAGGAGTGGAGGAGACTCGCGAGAAAGCCTGGCGCATTCCCGATCGGTTGTCTGTGCAAATTCGCACATCAATGAATGATCGGCAGATGCCGTGGTATCAGCCCAAGGCGTCAACGAACAGCCGCCGGGATCCAACCAGCCCACCCGGGCGGCCCGCGTCGCGAATGGGAGTGCAGCCAGGCCGGCGCGTTGATGACCGCGAGGTCGCGATCGGCTTGCAGATTGGCAGTTCCAGTAACTGCTCAGCTGGAGCCCAAGTCCTGGGCTGAAGTTTGGAATGGAAGCGGCGTTCGCGAGAGAATACCCGCCTTCTCGTTCCAATCAGCAGAGAACCACCATGGATCCAAAGGCGCAGGTCACGTTGCTGCTCCGGGATGCGAAGAACGGCAACGGGGAGGCTCTCGATCTGCTGATTCCGATCGTCTACGACGAACTGCGTCGCCTGGCGGCCCACTACCTGCGCGACGAGCGCGCGGCCGACACCCTGCAGCCGACCAGGCCTGGTCCACGAGGCGTACATGCGGCTCGTGGCACAGGACACGCCGGAATGGGAATGCCGCGCGCATTTCTATGGCGTCGCCGCGCACCTGATGCGACAGATTCTCGTCGATCATGCGCGGCGGCATCGCAGCCAGAAGCGCGGCGGAGGGGTGGCGCCCGTGCCGCTCGACGAAGTGTTCGCGTTCGCGCCCGGCAAGAGCGATGACGTCCTGGCGCTGGACGACGCGCTCACCAGCCTCGCCGCGGTCGACGAACGCAAGTGCCGCATCATCGAGCTGCGCTATTTCGCCGGCTTCAGCGTCGACGAAACTGCGCGGGCGCTCAACGTCTCCGTCGGCACGATTGGACGTGAACAGCGGCTGGCCGAGGCGTGGCTGCATCGCGAGCTGTCCCAGCAATCACCATGAACGCCGAACGCTGGCAGGCGATCGGCGAGCTGTTCGAGCAGGCATTGCCGTTGCCGTCCGGCGAGCGGACCGCACTCCTGGACGACGCCTGCGGGGTTGATCGAGGAACTGCGACGCGAGGTCGTGTCATTGCTGGCGAGCCACAACGCCGGCGGCGGTTTTCTTCAACATCGGATCGAGAAGGCGCTCGCGTCGTTCTATGACACCAGCGTCGCCGGCACACAGCCGGTTCGCGTCGGTCCGTACCGGTTGATCCGGGAGCTCGGTCGTGGCGGTATGGGCACCGTCTTCCTCGCCGAGCGGGACGACGACGAATATCACGCCCAGGTCGCCGTCAAGCTGGTGCGACCGGGCATGGACATCGAGTTCATCCTCGCGCGCTTCCGGCGCGAGCGCCAGACGCTCGCGCGCCTGCAGCATCCGAACATCAGCCGTCTGCTCGACGGCGGCACCACCGAGAACGGCCTGCCCTATTTCGTCATGGAGTACATCGATGGTCCGTGGCTGACGGCCTTTGCCGCCGATCGCCGAATGTCCGTCGACGACCGGCTCCGGATGTTTCTCGACGTCTGTTCGGCGGTCGATTACGCGCATCGCAATTTCATCATTCACCGCGACCTGAAACCCGGCAACATCCTCGTCGATCCGGATGGCGTCCCCAAGCTGGTCGACTTCGGCATCTGCAAGTTGCTTCGAGCCGACGCGATCTCGGCCAACGGATAGCGGCCGTCGCCCCGATGACGCCCGACTACGCCAGCCCGGAGCAGATGCGGGGTGACGCCGTGACGCCGCTTTCGGACATCTACTCGCTTGGCGCCGTGCTGTACGAGCTCCTCACCGGCACCTGCCCGCGCCGGTTCGCCAGGCTGACGCCGGTCGCGATCGAACAGGTGTCGCGGGCCGGGATTGCCCTTCCGAGCACCGTCGCTGGAGACCAGGCGGTCGCGCGCCAGCTCAAAGGCGATCTGGACAACATCCTGATGCGCGCGCTCGAGACCGAGCCGCAGCGGCGGTACGAGGGGGCCGCGCAGCTCGCGGAGGATCTGCGCCGGTATCTGAACCATGAACCGGTGCACGCGCGGCCGCAAACCGTGCGCTACCGTGCGTCCAAATTCGTCCGGCGCCATCGCGGCCATGTCGTCGCGGCGGCCGCCGTCTTCGTCGCCCTGTCGGCCGGCCTCGCCGTCTCCGTGCACGAAGCGCGAATTGCCAGCTCCCGCCAGCAGCAGGTCCGGACGATGGCGGACAAGCTCGTCTTCGACGTTCACGACGCCGTGCGCGATCTCCCGGGATCGACCAAGGCCCGGGCGGTCATCGTGCAGACCGCACTCCATTACCTCGATGCATCCGTCAACTCCGTCCAGGGCGACGGGCTGGCCGAGAAAGAGCTCGCCAAGGCGTACCGGAGGCTTGGCGATGTTCAGGGAAACCTCCGCGCCGCCAATCTCGGCGACTCATCGAGCGCCCTGGCCCGATATCGCCAGGCCATCACGCTGCTCGATGATGCCATCCGCCGCGCTCCAGGCGATGTCGACGCGGTCGCCGAACGCCTGGTGCTATACGACCGCATCGGCACGCTTCACGCCTTCACGGGACAGCTTCGTGATGCCGTGCAGACGCTGGAGGAAGGCATCCGTTTCGGCCGGGCATTCGCCGGGTCGAACCACGCCGACGTGCGAATCGCGTTGTCGGCGTTGTACCTCGACTGCAGTGACGCGCGACGAAACATGAACGATTACGCGGCGGCCCTGCGGGACGCGTCCGAAGCGCTCCATCTGTCTGAGGGCGTCGCCGCGGAACGGCCCTCGGATCCGGCCGCCAGATACTCGCTCGCGAACGCCTACGCCGCGGTCGGAATGGCTGAAAGCGGAGTGAATCAGCTGGAACAGGCTCTCGCCCACTTCCGGCAGGGAACCGCGGAGATGGAGACGCTCGTGGCATCCGATCCGCGGAACGTCTCGTGGAATCGCGATTTGATGCTGGCGTACGGCCACGTCGCCGACGTGCTCGGCAATCCCGGTCTCCAGAACCTCGGCGATCGAACGGGCGCGCTGCAGGCCTACCGCAAGGCTGCCGAGATCGGGAAGACATTGTATGAGACCGATCGTGCGGACCAACGCGCGGCGGCAGATTACGGCATCGTGCTGAGCCGGGTCGAAACGATGATGGACGATCGCGATCCGGGCGCGAAGCTCGCCGTCCAGCAGGAATCCATCCGCGTCCTCGAAGACGCCGCGAAGATCAATCCGGGCAACGTGGCACTCAAGATTTACCTGGCGCTGGTCAACCAGCACCTCGGTGATTCGTACACCGCTGCGGCAGACATCGGAACCGCTCACGAGGCCTACCTGAGATCCGCAGACATCGCCTCGTCCGGGATGAAATCAGGACACGCCTCATTGCATATCCTGTTCATTCACGCCAATCAACGGCTCGCGTTGAATGCGGTGGCCCGAGGGCGCCGGGCCGAGGCGCTGGAGTTCGCCGGGACGGCGTTGCACGCCGGAGAGAACCCGCCGCCGGGCTCGGGGCCGACTTCGAGCGCTGCCGCGAGGCCTTGCCGCGATGGGGTTGACCTACGCGGCTCTCATGCGGAGCCCGTTGCGCGCGGCGAGCGACCGGAAGGATGCCCTGTCGTGGCTCGGCAAGAGCCTGGACGCGCTGGCGCGCCAGCCAGTCCGAGCCCGGGTTCGGCGAACCGCACCGACGCGAAATGCAGGAAGTGGAAGTGGCGCTGGCTCGCGCGCAATCGCCGTCGGCCGCTCGCATCACGCCGGGGCCGACGATGACCTCTCACCAGCGCCAACTCGTGCGCCACAGCTTCGACGCCGTGCGTGACCTGTCGGGACCGGTGGCCTTGCTCTTCTACGGCAAGCTCTTCGAGCTGGACCCGTCGGCCCGGCGGCTGTTCCACATCGATCTGGCGGTGCAGGCGCGCAAGATCATCGACACGCTCGCCACCGTGATCGAATCGCTCGATCGGTTCGACTCCATTCGCCCGCGGCTTGCCGACCTGGGTCACCAGCATGTCGGGTACGGCGTGCGGCTGGAGCAGTACGACACGGTCAGTGCGGCCTTGATCTGGGCGATCGGTCAGGCCCTTGGCGCTGACTTCGATTCGGCCACCCGCGATGCCTGGAGGCTGGCCCTCGCCGACGTGTGCGCGGCCATGAAAGAGGGCGCAGAGGAGCCCTGATCGCTCTGGCTGGCACTCGGGGCTCGGAGCCGTGTCCTCGAGGCTACGAGCCGCTTGACCTGCTCCGGCTCTCTCCGCAGCCGCGCCCCGCGTCCCGAGCCCCGAACCCCGTGATCGATTTCCCCGCTCCTTTTGCGCCCGTGGGAGTACGGCCGCTCTTGACGGCCGCCTGAAGGAGTTCCAGATGAAACGCTCGATGGCTTCCTCGGCGCATGTGCGCCTCCTTGTTCTGGCCGTGCTCGTCGTTCTCGCCGGGGCTGGCGCGCGGCGCGCCTGGCCGGCCGGCCTCGTCCACGCCGCCAGCGTGGTCAACTTCATCGCGACCGACGACGTGGGACCGTGGTTCCAATGCGTCGGCGCCGGTTGTGTCCAGGCCGGGACGCAATCGCTCGCCGTGGTCAACCCTGGCACCGACGTCCAGATCACGGTGGGCAAAGGAGAGCGGCACGGTGCATACGTTTTCAAGCCTGATCTACCCGGCCGGCGCCCAGCAGATGCCGTTCGATCAGCCGGCCGCCTTCCGGGCGGACAGCAGGAGCGTCACCCTGACCGATCCCGGTCTCTACGTCTTCGTCTGCAAGGTCCATCCATTCATGCTCGCGGCGACGATCGTTGACGATCCCGCGACCGCGGGATTGGATCTGGGCGAGGACGTCTCCCTGGTCAACGGCATCACCGTGCCCACGAGCAGCGACCTGGCGACACGGCTGCTGCGGGCGTTCTGGCTCATCACCAACCCGCTGAACTATCAGGATCACAATCCCGCCACCAATCCGTCGATGAAATGGACGATCAACTATCCAGCCGGCGTCCCCGTCCGGATCTCCGGCGGCGCGGTCGTGGACCTGAAGGACACGCTGGAAGCGCGCTACGGAAACAACCTCCCGCTGGCGGCGCCCTTCAAGCCGGCGCAGAAGGGTATCGGCGAGGTCTGGATCGACACCGAATACGAGAACACGGCCGGCAAGACCAAGCCCGGCACCGCGACCGCCGTGGACGTCAGTTCCTGGAAGGTCACCAGGAAGGTCGCGCTGCCCGAAATCAACATGAACAATCCCCACAACATGTGGACCGATGCCGATCAGAAGCTGATCTACCAGACCCAGTGGTTCGACACGAAGCTCACGGTGTTCGACCGCACCACCGGCAAACTGGTCAGGAACATCGACGTCGGTGAATCGCCTGGCCACGTGATGACCCGTGTCGACACCGATCAGGTGCACGTCAGCATCAACGGTGGAGGCGAGGTCGTCGAGCTCAGTCCCGGCGCGACAGAGATCGATCGCCGCATTGCCACCCAGCATCCCGGAGAACCGCAGTCGCAGCCTCACGCGCACTGGATGAGCCACGATGGCCACATCATGGTCACACCCAATTCGAACAGCAACGACTCGACCCGCGTCGACATTCCGTCCGGCGCCATCGCCGACAAGACGCCGACCGGTTTCCTGCCGATCGCGAGCAGCATGATGCCGGATGCGAGCAAGTACTACGTCTCCAACTACGTGGACAGCACCATCACCTGCATTTCCATCGGATCGCCGGCGTGCAGGAGCGGAAACGCGCTGGTACCCACCAAGACCATCAACCTGCTCCTCGGCGGCGCGTCGCTCGCCAACTACGATCCCGTCAGCGGCGCGGGATTCTCGACCTCTGGAGGTCTGCCGATTCAGACACCGGTGAGCCCCAACGGAAAGTTCGTCATCACCGCCGCCACGCTGACCGGGACGATCACCATCATCGATACGGCGACCGACGAACTGGTCAAGGTTCTGCCCTGCAGTGCCGGATGCCACGGCGTGAACTTCGGCGCGAAGAAGGGGGGCGGCTACTACGCGTACGTCGCGAGCAAGTTCTCGAACGACTTGATCGTCCTCGATCCCGATCCAAACGACGACGGCAATGTTGCCGACGCCAGCATCGTGGGCCGCATCCTTCTCACCGTCGGCGAGGATTCGGACGCGAAGACCGACGACGACGTGACAGCCAACGCCGGGATGGGCGGCCAGGGAGTCCTGGCGATACCGCTGGTCTACAACGGCTGGGTGCAGAAGCTCCCGCAGTCCTGGAAGAAACAGCTCACCGAGAAGCAGTTGAATCCCATCAAGTGAGCCGGCCACTGGCTGAGAGGCCGGGGTCCGAAGACCCCGGGCCCTAACAAGTTGTGGTCAGCAGCAACCGGCCGGAGGCCGGTCTTCGCGTGGGGGTGGGGCCCCACGCGAGGTCGCGGGGGTGGGGCCCCGCGACCAACAAAGAATGAGCCCGCGCACCCACAGTGAAGAATCCTGTGGGTGTCGCGGGCTTCGTCGCGTTTACCCGGACCCCGCCCAGCCTTCCGTTCCCGAGCGTTCCCCCCGCGTATCGAAGGCGGACGCCGGCCATGAGAGTGGCGCCGAATTTGGACGGCGGGTGCTCCTGATGAGCTAATGCGGGAACCCAGTGCCGAAAACTTGCACGATGACTGCGGGACACCGTGGGGTCGAACGAGTTCCCTGGGAAGAGCGTCGTCGTCTCGATCACAAATAGCGTGTAGCAGGTGGCCACTCGCCGCTGCGCCTTCAGGACGCGATTCTCTTCGCGCAAGTACACAGGTACTGGGTGATTGCGCGAGTCTGCTCTGAACTTCCCTCTTTCAACAACAATCAGGATTGATCGCTTGCGGAATCATCCTTCAGCCCCCATACTTGGCGTCCACCCCGACCACCAATGGCGCGTGCACCGAATCCATGGGCAACACTGTACTAATTGCGACTCTCGCACTATTCTCGCTCGGGCGCCTGGCGGGCTTCTTCACCGAGCCGCGTCTCGAGGCTGACGACATTCACAAGATTGTCGGAAACCAGGCGGTTGCGGCGCCCGCCATCATCCCCGAGCGGCTCAATGTGGTCTCGTGGAATATCGAGCAAGGCGTGCGCTTCGGAGGCGTGCTCGAAACGCTGCAGAAGCTCGATGCGGACGTGCTGTTGCTGCAGGAGGTGGATCGCTTCTGTGCCCGGAGCGGCGGGCGCGACGTCGCCGCCGACCTGGCCTCCGCACTCGGGATGAACTGGGTCGCCGCGGGCGAGTTTCAAGAAATTGGCGAAGCTACGAAGGGCCGCGCGGCCCTGCACGGCCAGGCGATTCTGAGTCGATATCCGATCACGGACGCCGGCGTCCTGGTCTTTGCCGACCAGGCCCGCTTCCGCTGGCGCCTGAATCCCGTACAGCCTCGGCGAGGCGGCCGGATGGCGCTCAGAGCGCGCACCGGCGGGATGCTGGTGTACACCGCGCACCTCGAAAGCGGTGGCAACGACACATTGCGCCGCAAGCAGCTGGACGAGATGGTTCGCGATCAGCAGCGCGAGGCGCGGCCCGATGAACGTGTCGTGCTTGCGGGCGATTTCAACAATCCGCCCGTGGCGCAATCGTCGATGTTTCGTGCGATCGGGGCCGCAGAGTTTGTCGACTCGCACGGCGGAACGCCGCGCCTCACCTCAATCGGCCGCTCGCATCCGATCGACTGGATCTTCGTGAAGAATCTCGCGCTCCTCGACTCGGACGTCTACATGGTCAAGGGCGTGTCGGATCATTTCCCCGTGCTTGCGAGTGTGATGCCGATCCAAGTGCTTGCAGCCCCAAGCCGGTAGTGGAGCGTATGGGGAATCAAGAGCTCGCGATTTTTCGCGAGCATGCGGTAGCGGTGCTCGCTTTCAACAGGGAGCATGGACGCGCGAACCTCAGCCTCAGCCGGCTCGACCGTTATAAGCCCAACAGCGCAACGACAGAAAGCAGGCGTCAAGATCTGCGGCCTGAAAGCATCTTGCCGCGCCGTCAATGCGCAGCGGCTGGCGTGCGATCCAACACCCGCTGTCGGCGTCATACGCAAACAGTTCCGGCGGCGATATGCCACCGAAGACCACAGACGGGGGGCGAAGGTTGTTCGATTCTCCACCGAAGTCATGACAAGTGGACAGGTGGCAAGTCCGTCAGACCATCGCACGACGCGATCTGATTTCAGACTCCGCGCGCAGCGCCGGGCCTGGCATTGAAACGCTTGGCGACGTCGTTACACCAAGCCATTGGCCACTTCGCGCTTCACAGCCTGAAGCCCGGATTAGGCCTCAGCAATCTTGACAACAACTTACGTCCAGTTTTGAGAGGAGGAAGTCGTTACGTGCAGTCTTGCTTACGTCCAGTTTTTGGGAGTGAGGAGGAACTTTATGTCCATCGATCGTAGCGACGTCGGTCGCGCCACTGTTTTCGCTCTCTTAATCGCGCTGGGTGGAGGCCTGACGGCGCAATCCGCCGGGCAAACCACGCAGCAACCGCCTCCGCAACCCACCGCCAGTGGCGGTGCACCACCGAGCGAGAAAGCCCCCGTCGATCCGGTGACAGGGAAGCCCATGAGCCCGGCTGCAGCTCCTGCCCGCACGGCGTATCCAGACGGCGTCATGCTCAAACCCGACGCGACGGGGCCGGCGCCCGGCGTCGCGGCCGGCCAGCCGACCCCGGTGCGGTTTTCCGGGAAGGTCGGTCCGGGCGGCAAGGTGATCGGCCAGAACGCGCCCTCCTCACCGGATGGGCCTGCCAAAGTAACGGACCCGGCGATCGAACGACTCGGGCCCGGCGGGACTGCTGAAAAGGCGGCGGCCAACGAACGCCTGGGGCCCGGTGGGACTGCCGACCAGACGCCGGCCAGCCAACCTCTCGGACCCGGCGACCCCGCGTCGAGTCAGCCCGCGAAGAAAGCGAGCCCGCCTGCTAAGCCGGACACGCAGCAGCCGGCAAAGAAGGCCGGCCACAGCAGTGACAAGGGTCAGGTGGCGAATGAGCCCGTCACGAAAGGTGGCTTTCAGGTGTTCGTCGATCCGGCGACCGGTGAGATCACGCAGCCGACCGACGCTCAGTTGCAGGAGCTGGATCAGCAGAATCGCAGCCAATGTGTCGGTCGGACAGGCCGAAGTAGTGGAGCGCCCCTCTCTCGTAGGAGGCGGCGGCATGATGGCAGACGTCCCGGCTTCGCTCTTTCCGGTTGTCACGGCGGCGATTGGGGCCGACGGGAAGGTCACCCTCGAGGAGCGCCACGGTCAGGCCGGGGCCAAGGGTGCGATCGCGTCGACGCCCAAAGACAGGCAGCAGCCCCTCCGGTTTCAGGCTGCCCAGGGCCCCGGCTCCGCCGAGAACCCGCACGTAGGATTTGAGCTTCCCCCGACGGCTGAAGTCACCGTGGCCATCGTGAACGGCGATGCCGCTGGAGAGGGCTTCAACGACCCCACGCCAGTCGCGCCGGTGTTCGGCAACCCTGGAACTACCAGGGGAGCGCAGCGACTGAACGCATTTCGAGCGGCTGCTGAGTATTGGGGCGGGATCCTCAAGTCACCGATCACCATCCGAGTCGATGCGCAAATGGATCCTCAGTTCTGTACAGCCACTTCCGCAGTGCTGGGTAGTGCCGGGCCGATCACGGTGCATCGCGACTACGCGGGGGCTCCGGTGGCGAACGTCTGGTACGTGCAAGCTACTGCCAATTCCCGGGCTGGCGCCGACCTGGATCCAGCAAACAGCGACATCGGCGCCACCTTCAACAGCGATGTCGACAACCCGACCTGCCTGGGTGCCACCAGCTGGTGGTATGGCATCGGCGCCCCTGCTCCGGCTGGGACCATCGACTTCTATACCGTGGTGCTCCACGAAATCGGCCACGGGATTGGCTTCCTCTCCCTCGTAAGCCTGGGCACCGGCGCGAAGTTTGCCGGTTTTGACGACGCCTACGAGCGGTGGCTTTGGGACTGGAACACAGGTGGGTGGCCCGCCATGAGCAACGCCCAGCGCCTGGCCTCGGCGGTCAACACCGGCCAGGTGATCTTCTGGGGCCCACGAGCCACCGAGGCGGGCAGAGGGTTCCTGAGCGCCGGCCTCAACGGGAATTACCCTCGAGTCTTTGCCCCCAACCCGGTACAGGGAGGCTCCTCGATCTCGCACTTCGATACCGTCCTGACCCCGAACGAGCTCATGGAACCCGCCATCACGGCACCTCCCGGCCCGTATGCGTACCTGACAAGCGGCGCACTGGAGGATATCGGGTGGAAACTCCTGGCCAATGGCGTCTTCGACTTACGGCGGCTCTGGTACCTGGACCTGGAACCCCACGGATGGATGGTTCCAACCCACAACCGCGGATCCATCGAACCTCGAGCCCTGGAACGGCAATTTCGTGGGCGTCTACGCCCAGCGGGACGTGGCTGTGGAACGGGACGACCCAAGGCTGGTCCCAGTTGACCCCTGCTATTCCGAGCCATGTTGAAGGCCTGTGGCAACAACCTGCTGTGGGCGAGCGGCGCCTACGGCACCTGGCGATGGAACACTTCCACGGGATGGGATCAGCTAACGACTGCGAATCCTGACAGTCTGGAATGTCTTGGCGGCGACGCGGTCTGGGAAGGGGCCGCCGGAACGTGGCTGTACAACTTCAGCACGGGCGGTGGACGGAACAGGAGGGTGGTCGCAGATCACGGGTGCCAACCCCACGGGCATTCTGCCTTGCGGATCGAGGCTCGTCTGGTGGCGGGCTCGGCCGAGGGCGCGGATACCTGGTACTGGGATGCCGCGACTGGGTGGCACCTCCTGACTGGTGTGGGCCCAGAAACCACTGAGTGCTATCGAGGACAACTCGCGTGGGAAGGCGCGACGGGCCCAGGCACGTGGCTCTATAACTTCACCACGTCGGGATGGTCGCAGATCACGGCCAACAACCCCCAGCAAATGCTGGCGTGGGGTCCCAATCTCGTTTGGGAAAACGCCGCGCTCGGCACGTGGATTTGGGATGGGGCGGCGTGGACACAGATCACGGGTGCCAACCCTACTCACATCGAGGTCCTGGGGGCCGACCTGCTCTGGTCCTACGCAGGTGGCACCTGGGTGTGGAGTGGAGCAGGCGGAGGGACCGGTTGGACCAACATCACCGCTGCCGTTCCCTCGAGAGATCGTGAGCACGGGCCAGGTGAAGTAGCCGAACCCTGAGTCAACGCGGAGGGGACCCTGGTCCCCTCCGCGTACAATTGAGAGGGCATGATAGGAGGGAACATGCGTCCAAGATTTGCTGGTCTCGTGGCGAGGAAGAACGCTTTGGCGCTCCGGGGACGGCGACGCGACGCAGCCCCAGGCTGGCGTGCTTGATGCTCGTGACTCTTACCGCGGTGATAGCGTGCTCCGCAACTGGCACTCCCCTTCCCAGTGCACGGATCGAATCTGAAACAGCGAGTCCGGTTGCACCCACCTCAACGGGGCAGGACACGCAGGACCAGATAGTGAAGAAGATCTGTCAACAGCAAAAGGTTGACGTCTCTGTCAACAAGTGTGGCGATTTCTACTCGACGTATCCGACTGGGTTCGTCGTCGATGCTGCGACGGAGATTTTTGACAAGAACGGGGAGCACATTGACTCCTGCGGTGGAAACAGATTCTTTACTTCTGATCAAGCGAGAGAGGAAGCCGAGCGGAAGTGCTCAGCGTATCTCGTCAAGTGCACGCAAGCGGTCGAGTCCTGTCGCTCCCTTCCTTGAGGGCGTAGGCAGGCTGTCGCGTCAGTCGAGACCCTGACTCGCCGTGGATCGACATCGATACGGCTGAGCCCTCAGGCCCCCCGCCCCCTTGCGCCCAATCTCTGTCCCGCCATATCCTCCACTCCCATCCGGCGGGCCAGTGCCGTCGTTCCGAGCCGGCTGCTGAGGACCCGCGCCCGCGGTGCATCACGAACCTGACGACGAGCGATGCCAATGAACAACCGACTTTGGACGAGCTGTGCCGTCATTGGCCTGCTCAGCGCCGCTCCGGCGCCGACCGGTCAGCAGGCGCCGGTGGACGTGGTCGTGGTCAACGCGAAAGTGCTGACCGTCGACGCAAAGAACACGCAGGCCGAAGCGGTCGCGATACGCGGGAACACCTTCGCCGCCGTCGGCACTACCGCCGACATCCGCAAGATGGCCGGGCCGCAGACACGCGTGATCGATGCCGGCGGGCGGACCGTGATCCCCGGCTTCATCGAGTCGCACGTGCACGCGCACGGGCGCGGCACGCGGCGAAGTGTCGCAGGTGTTCGTCCAGCTCCATTCGATTCAGGAGATCAAGGACTGGGGCCCGCGAACAGGCCAGGGAAGCGAGTCCGGGCGGCTGGGTCCGGCTGCCTCGCGTGGACGTCACGCGAGGCAACCGCACCCAGCCGCCAGGGCTCGCTTCCCTGGCTTGTTCGCGAACCCAGTCCTTGATCTCCTGAATCGAATGCAGCTGGACGAACACCTGCGACACTTCGCCGCGTGCCGCGCCCGTGGCGTGCACGTGCGACTCGATGAAGCCGGGGACCACGGTCCGCCCGCCGGCATCGATGACGCGTGTCTGCGGCCCGGCCATCTTGCGGATGTCGGCGGTAGTGCCGACGGCGGCGAAGGTGTTCCCGCGTATCGCGACCGCTTCGGCCTGCGTGTTCTTTGCGTCGACGGTCAGCACTTTCGCGTTGACCACGACCACGTCCACTGGCGCCTGCTGACCGGTCGGCGCCGGAGCGGCGCTGAGCAGGCCAATGACGGCACAGCTCGTCCAAAGTCGGTTGTTAATTGGCATCGCTCGTCGTCAGGTTCGTGATGCACCGCGGGCGCGGGCTTTAGCAGCCGGCTCGGAACGACGGCACTGGCCGCCGGATGGGATGAAGGATACGGCGGGACAGAGATAGGGCGCAAGGGGGCGGCTGGCTGAGGGCTCAGCCGTATCAATGTCGATCCACGGCGAGTCAGGGTCTCGACTGACGCGACAGCCTGCCTACGCCCTCAAGGAAGGGAGCGACAGGACTCGACCGCTTGCGTGCACTTGACGAGATACGCTGAGCGCTGCCGCTCGGCTTCCTCTCTCGCTTGATCAGAAGTAAAGAATCTGTTTCCACCGCAGGAGTCAATGTGCTGCCCGTTCTTGTCAAAAATCTCCGTCGCAGCATCGACGACGAACCCAGTTGGATACGTCGAGTAGAAATCGCCACACTTGTTGACAGAGACGTCAACCTTTTGCTGTTGACAGATCTCTTCACATCTGGTCCTGCGTGTCCTGCCCCGTTGAGGTGGGTGCAACCGGACTCGCTGTTTCAGATTCGACCCGTGCACTGGGAAGGGGAGTGCCAGTTGCGGAGCACGCTATCACCGCGGTAAGAGTCACGAGCATCAGGCGCGCCAGCCTGGGGTTCCTCGCGTCGCCGTCCCCGGAGCGCCAAACCGTTCTTCTCGCCACGAGACCGGCAAATCTTGCGACGCATGTTCCCTCCTATCATGCCCTCTCAAATTACGCGGAGGGGACCAGGGTCCCCCTCCGCGTTGAGTCCGGGTTCGGCTATTTCACCTGGCCCGTGCTGACGATCTCCAAGGGAACGGCCGCGGTAATCTTCGTCCAACCGGTCCCTCCGGCTGCTCCACTCCACACCCAGGTGCCATTGCGTAGCCCCAGAGCAGGTGGGCCCCCAGGACTTCATGTGAGTAGCGTCGGCACCTGATTTGTGTCCAGCCCCCCCCATCCCAAATCCACGTGCGAGCGCGGTGTTTTCCCAAACGAGATTGGGGCCCCACGCCAGCGTGTTGGGGGTTGTTGGGCGTGATCTGCGACCATCCCGACGTGGTGAAGTTATAGAGCCACGTGCCTGGCCCGTTCGCCTCCCACGCGAGTTGTCCTAGATAACACTCAGTGGTTTCAGGGCCCCACCAGTCAGGAGGTGCCACCCAGTCGCGGCATCCCAGAACCAGGTATCCGCGCCCGCGGCCGGAGCCCGCCACCAGACGAGCTCAATCCGCAGGCAAGATGCCCGTGGGGTTGGCAGTGCGATCTGCGACCACCCTCCTGTTCCAGGTCCACCGCCCGTGTTGAAGTCGTAGCCACGTTCCGGAGGCCCCTTCCCAGGCCGCGTCGCCGCCAAAACAGTCCAGACTGTCAGGATTCGCACTCATTAGCTGATCCCATCCGTGGCAGTGCTCCATCGCCAGGTGCCGTAGGCGCCGCTTTCCCACAGAAGGTTGTTGCCACAAGCCTTCAACTGGCCTCGGAATAGCAGGGCTCAACTGGGTCCAGCCTTGCGTCGTCCCGTTCCACAGCCACGTCCCGCTGGGGTAGGCCCCCACGAAATTGCCGTTCCAGGCTCGAGTCGATGGATCCGCGGTTGTGGGTTGCGACCATCCATCTGTGGGGTTCCAGGTCCAAGTACCATGCCGCCGTAATCGAAGACGCCATTAGCCAGGAGTTTCCACCCGATATCCTCCAGTGCGCCGCTTGTGAGGTACGCATAAGGGCCGGGAGGTGCCGTGATGGCGGGTTCCATGAGCTCGTTAGGGGTCAGGACGGTATCGAAGTGCGAGATCGAGGAGCCGCCTTTATCGGGTTGGGGGCAAAGACTCGAGGGTAATTCCCGTTGAGGCCGGCGCTCAGGAACCCTCTGCCCGCCTCGGTGGCCCGTGGGCCCAAAATCGCCTGGCCGTGTTGACGCTAAAGCCAGTCGCTGGGCATGCTCATGGCGGGCCACCCACCTGTGTTCAGTCCCAAAGCCAGCGCTCGTAGGCGTCGTCAAAACCGGCAAACTTCGCGCCGGTGCCCAGGCTTACGAGGGAGAGGAAGCCAATCCCGCCGCCCATTCGTGAAGCACCACAGTATAGAAGTCGAGGTCCCAGGCGGAGCAGGGGCGCCGATGCCATACCACCAGCTGGTGGCACCCAGAGCAGGCCGGTTGTCGACATCGCTGTTGAGGATGGCGACGATGTCGCTGTCTGCTGGAGCCAGGTCGGCGCCAGCCCTGGAATTGGCAGTAGCTTGCACG
>CAWIKP010000021.1:0-97555 GCA_963836735.1 uncultured Acidobacteriota bacterium
AGCGGACGCATGTTCTAATCTCCCCCACGGCTTAGATGAGGGCGGGGGTTCGAAGGTTTACTTGTTCTGAGCGGCCGACAGGACGATCTCCTCGACTTCGACCGGGTTGATTGGCGGGATTGGAGTGCCTCTGGCCAGCATCGAGGCACGACCGACCGAGCCGTCGGGCAGATCATTCCTCCGCTGAACCACGCGATCGTCTCCGCACACACCTCAGAACAGCACGCGTGCCCCGAGCTGAATCTCCCGCGACGGCAGGCGCGTCGAGGTGATCCGGCCGAACTGCGAGTTGCCGAACGATGTGTTCGGATTGCTGAAGTGCGCATGATTGAAGAGATTGAACGTCTCCAGACGGAGCTCGAGGGAGCGCGCGCCGCCGAGACGTGTGCGCTTGAAGACGGAGAAATCGGTGTTGATCAGCGCCGGACCCCGGACCTGACCGATTTCGTAGTTGCCGAACTGGAACTGCGGCGGATTGGCAAAGCAACTCGTGTCGAACCACTGATCCACCCGGCCGGTGATGCCGATGTCAGTGCAGGTGACGTTCGCCCAATTCCCGCTTCCGGTATTGAGCAGCGACGATGCGACAGTAACGTTGAGCGGCTCTCCGGTCTGATACATGGTGATGCCGTTCACCGCCCATCCTTCGAGCAGTTTCTGCACAATCGCCGAACCGCCGTTGGCGAACCGCTTCTCCGGCCCGAACGGCAGCTCGTACGTCCAGCTGACGACCAGATTGTTGGGGATGTCGATCGCCTTGCCGATCGAAGGCGCTCTCGTGTCGAACGAGGGATGCAGGATGAACGTCGTATCCTCGCTCTTCGAATACGTATAGGACACCAGCCCCTGCAATCCACCAGAGAAGCGCTTGTCCAACTTGACCTGCAGCGCGTCGTACCACGATTTGCCGTCGCCGGATCGCTGGTTGATCGACGGCGTGTTCGGCGCCACGTTGAAGAACGGCCGTCGCGGGTCGAGCGCGCCGGGGCCGGGGAGCGGCACGTTGATGTTGCGGCTGCGAAAGATGTTCGAGCCGCGCGTGCCGACATACGTCACATCGACGACCGCATCCCATGGGAGCTGCCGCTGGATGCCGACGTTGAACATCTGCGCCCGGTTCGGCTTGTCCCCTTCCGGGAAGAAGAACACGGCAAACCCCGGAGGTGGTTGGATGGTCGCGGTCAACGGCACCGGCGTGAACCCCGGAAGTCCATCGCTCAGGCTGCGGAAAGGCGTGAACTGTGTCGGCGACTGCAACAGGATCTGCTGGAACAGCGGGTGGTTGCGCTCCAGCGTCCCGCCGTTCGCGCCGAAATTGTCGCGGTAGTAGCTGATGCCGAACGCGGCCCGGATGGCGGTACGCCCGTCATCCGGCGAGTACGCGACGCCGAGCCGCGGCGCCCAGCCGCCGTAGAAGTTGCTGGTCAGCGGCCCGCGGTCGTCCTCGGACGCGAGGTGAATCAGGCCGTCCTGCAGGCTGAAATTCGTCTGCCGGTTTGCCTTTTCCACCGGACTCGTCAGCAGGTCCCACCGGAGACCGAGATTCATGGTGAGATTCCGGGTCACCCTGAAATCATCCTGCGCGAAGAATCCGACGAAGTGAATCAGGACGTTGGGATAGGTATCGACAAAGTCCCGATCGATCTGGTTGGGGAAGCCGAGGAGAAAACTGGCGAACGCGTCACCGGTTCCAGACGCGCCGGCGTTGCTCGTGTACTGCGACCCGAACGTGAACCGGCCGCGCGGCATCGTCTGCGGATTGGTCAGCGTGGACGTGATGTGCCGGTAGTCGCCGCCAACCTTGACGGAGTGGCGGCCGACCAGCCATGACAGCGTGTCCGAGAGCTGCACCGTCGTCCCGATCCGGACGGAGTTGGTGAAGCCCGGCGAGCCGGTGCGCCGGTAGCCGGGAATATTGAAATCCGCGATGCCGAATGTGTAGGGATGTCCTTCGATGTTGCCGTTCGGAATCCCCAGTTCATTGTTCTTCGGGATCCCGAAATCGGACCCGACCTGCGCCAGGTCGAACTTGTTGATGCCGACGCGCAGCTCGTTCAGCATCGAGCCCGAGAAGGTGTAGGTGTGCCCTCCGACCGCGTTGTAGTTGCTCGACTCGGATGCGTTGCCGCCTTCCATGAACTGGTTCCCGGCAGGCGGCTCGACGAAGTCACGGTGCGCTCGCGAGTAGCGCACGAACAGCGCTCCGGCTCGACCGAGCGTCGCGTCGCCGCGAACGTCGAAGGCGTTCAGGTCGTTCGTTTGTACGTTGTTCTCGAGATAGTTGTTCACCAGGCCGGTGCCGTTGTTGGGGAGCGGCCAGACGTCGGCCACCCGTCTGGCAATCGGGTTGATGCGCCCCGCGGGAATGATGTTGCCGGCGAATCGTTCGCCCGTGGCCGGATCGAAGATCGCGTTGCTGATGCCGCTCAGGTTTCCCGTCCGCATCTCGGCGGTCGGCACGGTGAACAGGAACGTCCGTCCCTGATCCTGCCGCAGTCCCTGAAAATCGCCGAAGAAGAACGCGCGATTCTTCTGGATCGGGCCGCCAACCGTGCCGCCGAACTGGTGTGAGTTGAAGGGGGCCTTCGTCGCTGCGAAGAAGTTGCGCGCGTTCAGCGAATCGTCCCGGTAGTACTCGAACACCGAGCCGCTCAGGCGGTTGGTTCCGGATCGGATCGTGAGGTTGACGACAGCGCCGCCGAACACCCCGAACTCCGCGGACGGGTTATTGGTCTGGACCTTGAATTCCTGGATCGCCTCGAGCGGCGGCGTGACGTTGATGAAGGCGTTCAGCGGCTCGTTGTTGGCGACGCCGTCGAGCAGATAGTTGTTTCCTGACCACGGCATGCCGTTGACGCTGTGGTGCACGAAGCTCCGTGCACCGGCGGCGGCAGGATTCTCCGCGAAGTCCGCGAAACCGCGCGCCACGGCTCCGGGAGTGAGCGTCACGAGCTGCTGGAACAGGCGGCCGTTGAGCGGCAGCGACTGGATCTGCTTGTAGTCGATCACCTGGCCGAGCTCGCTCGACGTGCTGCGTACGAGCTGCGCTTCGCCGACGACCGAGACCTCTTCGGTAATCTGGCCGACTTCCAGCGGCACGTCGAGCCGGGTCGCCTGCGCAATCTGCAGCACGATGCCTGATTGAACGAAGCGCTTGAACCCCTTCTGCTCGACGGCGAGGACGTATTCGCCTGGCGTGAGGGCAGTAAAGGCATAGAGCCCGTCGTTGTTCGTTTTCGTCGTCGTGGCGATGTTGGTCGCGACGTTCGTGGCCGTGACCAGGACTCCGGTGACGACCGCGCCGTTCGGGTCTGTCACCGCCCCGGTGAGCGTGGAGCGGATGGTCTGAGCGCTGGCCAGCGTGCCGGTAACGGCGAGCGCAAGCGTGATCGCGATGACGACCCGGGATCGCGTGGACGGGTGTCGAGTCGGCTGCGCCATGAGGGACTCCATCGAAGCGCGATGCGTCCACTGATGTCGCCTCGATCCCCCGTGACGCACCGCCGATGAATAAAGGGAGGCGGTCGCTATGATAGACACCCAACCGTCAAAGTCACGCGAAAACGGGTATCTCAGTTGAGGTGCCTGGCGCGAACCGGTTCCACGGGGCCTGCGGGAGCTAGCAGCCTATTTCAACCCAAGCTTCTTCCCAGCCTTCAACAGGGCGATCGATTCACGAATGCGCCTGTCGCGCGTTTCCGGCCGCTTGGCCATGTGAATCCACACGACGAAGTTACGCCGCTCGGTTCGCGGCAGCTCCCGGAAGAATGACCACGCCTTGGAATTCGTCTTCAGGGCTTTCGCGATAGAGGCCGGCAGTTCAGGGATGACCGGTTTTGGTGCGTAGGTGTTGCTCGTGGGTGCGGCCGTGAGACCGGCCCGCGTGAGGAGGCCCGCCGCCTCGAGCTCCGCCCATCGTTTTCGATTGAGGTCCGACCACTTGCTCGTCGGCTTTCGGGGCGTCACCTTGAGCGCGTACCGGTCGTCGTCGAGACGTTTGATGAGACTGTCAATCCACCCGAAGCAGAGCGCCTCGCGGACCATGTCTTCGTAGGGGATGGACTTTTCCCCGGTGTGGGCCTTGAAGAACACGAACCAGACACCCGGGCTCGAGGTGTGATGCCTGGCCAGCCACGCCCGCCATTGCCGGCGACTCGTGACTCGCAGGGTCATCAATTCTGCCGTCATGTGGAGCGTCCCTCACGCGGATTTCGGGCGGGACCGGGCGATTATCGCCCCGCGGCTGCCCTGCTCACCCGAATCTCACGCAATGCTCACATCTCCGTCAAGACCCGGCGGGGATTCGAGGCGATCCTTGGGCAATCATGCGTATCCTCCGAGCGGCCCACCTCGGCATGTGCTTCGGCGTTCGCGATGCCATCGCGCTCGCGCTCGAACACGCCGACGCCGGCCCGCTGACGATCCTCGGTGACCTGGTCCACAACCCCAGCGTCCTGGACAGCCTCGAGGCGAAGGGCATCGCGGTCGCGCAGGACGTCGCAGCGGTCAAGACGCCGACGGTGATGGTCACGGCCCACGGCGCGTCCGAGCGGAGCCTCGCCCGCAGCCGCGCCCTGGGGCTGACGGTGGTCGAAGCCACGTGCCCGCTCGTGCGGGTCGCGCACCGCGCGGTTGCCGCCTTCGTGCGCGACGGCTACCATGTCGTCGTCATCGGGCAACGCGACCACGTCGAGGTGCGCGGCCTCACGGGCGATCTCGATCGCTTCGACGTCGTGCTCGACGACAATGACGTCCTCGCGCTCGAGGAGCATCCACGTATCGGCGTGGCGGCCCAGACCACGCAGGCGATCGAGAAAGTGCGGCACCTGGTCGCCCTGATCCGACGGCGATTCCCGCAATCCGACGTGCGCTTTCTCGACACGGTCTGCAAGCCGACCAAGGAACGGCAGTCAGCGGCGGTCGAGATGGCGCGCCAGGCCGACGTCGTAATCGTGGTCGGCGGCCGGGGGAGCAACAACACGCGCGAGCTGGTCAAGACGTGTGCCCGCTACTGCGCTCGCGTACATCACGTGCAGACGGAGGCAGACATCCGCCCCGAATGGTTCGATGCCGCGACGGTCGTGGGACTGACGGCCGGGACCTCGACGCCCGACGACGTCATCGACCGCGTCGAGGCGCAGGTCCGCCTTTGCGCAGACGCTGTGAAGTCGCATGTGTGAAGATCGGCAGCTGAGGGCAATGACTTCGGCAACAGATTCACTCGAGCGCCATCGCGCGGCCGTGCGGGAACGTCTGCTCCGATCGGACCACGTGCGCGCCGGGCCCGAAAGCATCACCTGGAAGGTCAACCGCGAGATGATCGTGGTCGCCGGCTGGGGCCGCGCCATCCTGCTCCAGCTGGCGCATCCTGCAGTTGCCGCCGGCGTGCACGGCCACAGCGCCTTCCGCGGCAGCCTTCGTTCCAGCCTCCGCAGGCTGCAGTCGACTGTCGGCGCGATGCTGTCGCTGACCTTCGGCGATGCCGAGCAGATGATTGGGGCCGCCGCCGCGATCAACGCGATTCACGACCGGGTCCACGGCCGCGTATCGCCTTCGCTCGAGCGTCCTCCTTCGCCAAGGCTTCGGCGGACAAGCAGGCGGGCGGGCTGTGCGGGAGACGGCGAGACCTACTCCGCTCACGATCCTGATCTGCAGCGGTGGGTGCACGCCACGCTGCTCGAGTCGATTCCGCTGACCTACGAGCTGCTCGTCGGCCCCCTCACCCTTCGTGAGCGGGATCGATACTGCTCCGAGGCGGCGATCGTCGAGCCATTGCTCGGGATGCCGGCCGGTTGGCTGCCGCGGGATTCCGCGCGGGCTCGACACCTACATGCGCGAAATGCTCGGCGGCGGGAGCCTCGTCGTGACCGACACCAGCCGGGCGCTCGCACGAGCGGTGCTCTACCCGCCGCGATGGTACCTGGCCTGGCCGGCGTTCCGGGCGACGCAGCTGCTCACGATCGGATTGCTTCCGCCTTCGATCCGCCGGGCTTACGGGTTCGAGTGGCGCGCGCGCGACGCGCGGGCGTTCGTGCGCTGGACGACGCTGCTCCGAACGTCGCTGCGGCTGCTTCCGGCGCTCGCGCGCGAGTGGCCGATGGCGAGGCGCCGAGGTCTCTCCGGCGCTGTTCCGATGCCCCTGTCGTCGCGCTACGACCCTCGTGATTCGATACCGCTTCAGTGATTTCACGCTCTCGCCCCGGCGCCGGCTTCTTCTGCGCAAAGGGGCCGAGGTGCCGCTCATCCCGCGCTATTTCGACCTGCTCGTCCTGCTGGTCGAGCGTCGTCACGAGGCGGTGCACCGCCGCGACATCTTCGATCGCGTCTGGATCGACGTCATCGTCTCCGACAGCGCGCTGAGCCAGGCCGTCCGCACGCTCCGCCACACCCTGGGCGACGATTCGCGCGAGCCGCGCTTCATCCGCACGCTCGCACGCCACGGCTACCGGTTCGTCTTCGCGGATGTGATCGAAGAGGAGGACGAAGGCCTGTTGCCGGCCCCGATGGCGGTCGCAGCAGACGCTCGAGGCGCCGCCCCCGGATATAGAAGCGCCTCTGGGTACAGAAGCCCCACCTGGTGATGCTTACGAACCGCTGCTCGATCGTCTCACCCGTGCGGGCGCCGGCGAGGACGACCGCCGCGAGGCGGCCGAGCTGCTGCATGCGCTGGGAACATCGGATGCGCTGAGCCGGCTCGGCACGCGCCCCGGCCATGCCTCCGCGCGCGCGCTGCTGCGCGATGCGCGCTGGGATGTGCCCGGCGCGGGAGAGGTGCCAGTGCTCGGCGCACCCGCGGCGCTTGCGGTCGCGCGCGAACTGCTGCGGATCCGGCTGCGCCGCGCCGCGCGAATCGCCGCGAGCCGATGGGCGGGCGCGGCAGCGGGCGGCGGTCTGGCGGGCGTTGCGGCAGGCGCTGCAGGAGGATTGATCCTCGCTGCCGCGCCTGGGAGTGCGGCCCCGATTGCCATCGCGCCGGTGCTGGGCGTCATCGGCGGGGCCTGCGGCGCGCTCGGCGGTGCCGGCGTCGGCGCCGGTCTCTCGTTTGCCGAGGCCAGCGCGCGCTCACGACGCGCCCTCGCCCTGATGCTCGCCGCCGCGCTCGGTGGCGGCGTCGTGGGAGTGGCAGTGCAGTGCCTTGCCCGATGGGGTCTTGCCGCGCTCGTGGGCCTCCACGTCGACGTCGGAGGGGGGCTCGAGGGGATCGTGATCGGGGCTGGCGCGGGAGCAGGCTACGCAATCGCGACGCGTCACGCGGAGGGCGAAATGGCGGCGCCGCGCGGCCGCAAGCGCGTGCGTGCCGCGCTCATCACCGCCGCCGTCTGCGGGCTGGCCGGACTCGGGCTCACGCTCGGCGCGCGTCCTCTCGTCGGCGGCACCATCCACGCGATCGCCGGCGCGTCACACGGGTCGCGCGCGACCCTGGCGCCACTCGGGAGGCTGATCGGCGAGCCGGATTTCGGCCCGGTCTCGAGATCGATCCTCGCATTCGGCGAAGGAGCGACCTTCGGGCTCGGGCTCGCCTATGGGCTCATGCGGCGCCCTTCGGGCGCAATCGCCAGTCGCTAGTCACTCGTCGACGCACCGCGCGCGCTGGTCATTTCGAACGCTCGCGCCCCTTTTCGACCTGGGCGAGCAGCCGCGCGGCCGTGTCCCTGATCTTGACGAGATGCTCCTTGAGATCTTGCTGGGCAATGAAGTCAGTCGTCTTTCGCTCGGCCGCTCCCAACCACGTTCCGAGCTCCTCCGCGATGTTCATGAGCTTGCTTTCGATGACGGAGACGGGAGCATCGCTGGTGGTCGTGCTCGAGCCCGACGCTTCCGGTTGGGGCTGGTTTGGAGGGTCGCTTTGATTTGACATGGTGTTCTCCAGTGCAAGGGCCGTCGGAAAGAAGCGGAACTGCAACGAATTCTAGCAGGACCCGGATCGTGACTTGGAATCCTGCCCATGGCTCAGCTCCAGCTCCGAGTCCTGCGTGCGCCCTGACGGTTCTTCGCTTCACCTTTCACTCAGGGGGACCAGCCAATAGACTGGCCCTTCGCCGGTGTCACGGCCGGACAACCAGGCTGCGGTCTCGATCGGCCACCGATTCAATACACGAAGGAGGATGCGATGTCTGTCGCGAAAGTCTCCGAAATCAGCGCGACGTCACCCAAGAGCTTCGAGGATGCGATCCAGCAGGGCCTCACCCGTGCCTCGAAGACGCTGCGGAATGTTCGGGGCGCCTGGGTCAAGGAGCAGCACGTGCGCTGCGACAGCGGGAAGATCGTGGAGTACCAAGTCAACATGATGGTGACGTTCATTCTGGACGACTAGACGTCAATCGCTGATATGGAATGACCCTGTCATTCCATATCAGCGATTGGAGATTTCCGCCTCCCTCACGCCAATCTCACCGAATGCTCATCTCCCCGTGAAGACCCGCCGACGTTCCCAGGCGATCCTCATATGTCTACACCGAGGGTCGGCATCAAGGCGACAGGGTGAAGCGATGAAGCATGTCGGATTCTGCGGCGCGAGCGAGCGCAGCGAGCGAGCCACGCGACCGGAGCGAGCCGGCGCAGCGGCGAGCGAGGGCGCGTGGAGGGGAGTCCGAGAGGCGAAGCCCCTCGGAGGAGAATGAATCGATACCAAACTTGGCTTGGGCTCCTGGTCGCGGCCGTTCTCGTGATTCCCGCGTTCGTCCTGGGACTGTGGTTGTATTCGAGCGCCACTGCGCCAGTCCTGCACCCGGACCCGCAGAACGTGCCGTCCGTGATGCGTTCGGCGCCCCTGCCAAAGTGGGTCAATGCGGCGGAGCAGGGGCGGCAAATCGTACGTGCGGCGCTGGCCGAGCAGAACCTGCCGGGGATCTCGGTGGCGGTCGGTGCGGGTGGCGAGATCGTCTGGGCCGAAGGCTTCGGGTGGGCGGATCTCGAGAACCAGAAGAAAGTGGCGCCGGACACGCGGTTCAGGATCGGCACCGCCTCGGTGCCGCTCACCTCGGCCGCGGTCGGCCTGCTGCTGGAAAAACAGCGGCTGAAGCTCGACGACGAGATTCAGACGCACGTGCCGGCGTTCCCAAAGAAGCAGTGGCCGGTGACTCTGCGCCAGTTGATGGGGCACGTGGCCGGCGTCAAAAACGACGGCGGTGACGAGGGGCCGCTGTTTTCGCTGCACTGCGAGCGCCCGGTCGAAGGGCTGCAGGGCTTTGCGGAGGATTCGCTGCTGTTCGAGCCGGGGACCCAATACCGCTATTCGAGTTACGGCTGGATCCTGATGAGCGCCGCCGTCGAAGCCGCCGCGGACGAGCCGTTCATGGCCTTCATGCGGAAGGAGATCTTCGAGCCGCTGGGCATGAACGACACGAAGGCCGAGTTCGCGACGGGGCCGACCGGCGGTTCGGGCGACGTCCTACTTCCCGAGATTCGCCGCGGATCCCGGCTATGGCCTGCACCTGATGCGCCCGCTCGACTACTCCTGCTACGCGGGATCCAGCGCCTTCCTGTCCACCCCGTCCGACCTCGTGCGCTTCGCGATGGCGATCAACGGCGGCAAGCTGCTGCAGCCCGCCACGGTCCAATTACTCCAGACGTCACAGCGGCTGCGCCTCAGGGCAGGAGACGGGTTACGGCCTTGGCTGGGACCTGGAGACCGTCGCGCTGGCCGGTGAACAAACCGGCCTGGTCGGACACGACGGAGAGTTGCTGGGCGGGATGGCAGCGTCGTTCATGACGTTCCCCAAGTACGGGATCGTCGTCGCCGTCACGTCGAACATCTCCTACGCGGACACATTCACTATCGCGGTGAAAATCGCGCAGGCCTTCGCTCATCACTGACCTTCCTTCGCAAGCAACCGCGAAACCCCGCCCGATCTGCCTCCGGTTGAACAGTGACTCCGCGGCCGGCCGGCGGCGTAGTGTAGATTAGCGTCGCGCGCGGCGGCATCAGACATCAGCGTTGGCAGTCCTTCGAGGAACCTGCATGGAACGACTCTTTGGCGACATCGCCTACGGCGTGCGAATGCTCGTCCGGTATCCCACCCTGTCGCTTGGCGCGATCCTGACGCTCGGCCTCGGCATCGGCTTGAGCACGACCGTGTTCTGCGTGGTGAATGCCGGCATGCTCAAGGGGCTGCCACTCCCCAACGCCGATCGGATCGTGTCGGTATATGCGTCGAACTCCTCGCAGGGGCAGCCGCGCCTTCCCATGTCCGTTCATGATCTCGCCGTTTATCAGGCGCGTCAGACGTCGTTCGAGGCGCTCGGTGCATACACGTCCGGGCCGTACAACCTCTCGCTGGAAGCGGGCCGACCGGAACGATTCCCTGGCGGGCAGTTGACGCTGGAGGCCTTCCGCGCGCTGGGCGTGCAGCCGATCCTCGGCCGCGGCTTCCAGGCGGGCGACGACCTTCCGGGCGCGTCCAGCGTGGTCCTGCTCGGCCACGATCTCTGGCGTGAGCGTTACGGCGGCGCCCCGGACATCGTCGGCCGGACCATCCGCGCGAACAGCACGCAGCTGACGGTGATTGGGGTGATGCCGCCGAAGTTTGCCTTCCCGATCCGGGAATCGCTGTGGGTGCCGCTTCGCGTGGATCCGCTGGCGACGACGAGAGCCCAGGGGCCTCGGTATCCGGTGGTCGGCCTGCTGAAACCCGGCGTCTCGTCGCAGCAGGCGAGCGCGCAGCTGACGACGATTGCCGCCGAGCTCGAACGGGAGTACCCGACACGAACGGCGGCATCGGTGCCGGCGCCATCCCCTATATCGAGGCGATGTTCACCCCTGAAATCTTCGCCATGCTCCTGACGATGCTCGGCGCCGGCATCGGCGTGCTGCTGATCGCGTGTGTCAACGTGTCGAACCTGCTCGTCGCCCGTGCGTCGTTACGGCGCCGTGAGGTGGCGGTGCGGATGGCGCTCGGCGCCGCCCGCGGACGGATCATCCGTCAACATCTCACGGAGGTGGTCGTGCTCGCCACGGCGGGCGCGGCGATCGGGATCCTGCTCAGTGTTGCCGGGATGCGCTGGTTCACCTCGGCGCTCTCGGAGACGCCGCCGCCCTTCTGGATCAGTTTCGAGCTCGACCACCGAATCATGCTGTTCGTGCTCGGGCTGGTCGTGCTCTCGAGCCTGTTCGCCGGCGGGCTGCCGGCGCTCCAGGCCGCGCGCGTCAGCGCAAGTGCGGCGCTGAAGGACGAGGGCCGGTCCTCTACGAGCGGGCGCTTCGGGCGGTTCAGCAGCGCGCTCGTGGTCGCCGAGCTCGCCGTGTCATGCGGTCTCCTGATTGCCGCCGGACTGATGATCAAGAGCGTCGTGCAGCTCCGCACGATGCCGATGCCATTCGCCATCGCCAACGTGCTGACCGCGCGCGTCGATCTGCCGCGGACCGACTACCCGGATTCAGCCGCGAGCATCCGGTTCTTCGAGCGGCTGCTGCCGAAGCTCCGCGAAGTGACCGGCGTCGAAGCCGCGACCCTGTCCGACGGGCTGCCGGCGGCAGGGAACGGCAGCATCCCCGTGCAGATCGCGGGTAAGGCGTATACACGGGAAAGCGATCACCCGCTCGCCCGCGAGGGCATCGTCACGCCAGGCTATTTCGACACGTTTCAGACGCCGGTTCTCGCCGGCAGGGAGTTCCACACCAGCGACACGCCGACGGGGCAGCCGGTGGCGATCGTCAACGAGTCGTTCGCACGCGCTCACTTCCCCGGCGTCGATCCCCTGGGCCGGCAGTTCAAGCGCACCCGCCCGGGGAAGAGCGAGCCGTGGCTGACCGTCGTCGGTGTAGTGCCGGACTTGTTGATGGAAGGCATCGGCAACAACGGGGCGAGCCCGATCGGCTACTACATCCCGATCGCGCAGAGCGACGTGGCGAACGGCGTCCGCATCGCGGTCCGCGCGCGCGGCGACGCGGCCGCCGTCACCCCTCTGCTCCGGGCGGCAGTCAGCGCCCTGGATCCGAACCTGGCAATCTTCGACATCAACCCGATGCACCGCGTGATCGAGCGGCAGACGTGGTTCTACAGGACGTTCGGCACGTTTTTCATGACCTTCGGCATCTGTGCGCTGCTGCTGGCTGCGGCTGGCCTGTATGGCGTCATGTCGTTCGCGGTGACGCAGCGGACCCGCGAGATGGGGGTCCGTTCCGCACTCGGCGCCAGCGGAGGACAGCTGATCGCGCTGGTGATGCACCGCAGCATGGTGCAGCTCTTGGTCGGCGTGGTGCTGGGGCTCGCGCTCGCCGTGGTCGCATCGGGGGCGCTGCGGCCGCTGCTCTATCGCGTGGATCCGCGGGACGCCTGGGTGTTCGCCGGCGTCGTGCTGATGCTGATCACGGTCAGCCTGCTGGCCAGCCTGCTGCCCGCCCGCCGCGTGGCCAAGATCGATCCGGTGCGGGCGCTGGCCACCGAGTAAACGGGTCAACTCGGTTGTCCATTCACGTTTTTCGTGAGCCTGACGTCGAACCTGTAAATCATCAGCCGCCGCAGCGCCCCTCTCGACGGGGGTTTCGTCGCTGGCGGACGGTATCCGACTTGCTTCGGCAGCGCCAGCCACATGTATCGATCCCTGTTAGCGGCCGGCGCCCTGGCTTGTCTGCCTGCGTGCGGGGTCTCGCCCAACGTCCCCGGGCAAGTGCAGCCGGCCGTCACCGGAGAATGGACCGGTACATTTGAATCGAGCTGGGGCGTCCTGCCGGTGCGAGCCACCCTGACAAATCAGCGCTACTCGCCGCCGATCTCCGGGGACCTCAGGATCGACGGCCAGCGCGCAACCGGAACGGTCAGCGGATCGCTCGAGACCAGAGACCGCAACAGCGGGACGATGTTCTGGGGGTCGTTGACGATCTCGTACGTGACTGCCTCCGGAGAGA
This sequence comes from uncultured Acidobacteriota bacterium, assembly GCA_963836735.1. Taxonomy (GTDB): domain Bacteria; phylum Acidobacteriota; class Vicinamibacteria; order Vicinamibacterales; family 2-12-FULL-66-21; genus JACCXG01. The sequence continues at coordinate 12,848 of CAWIKP010000021.1, forward strand.
TGTGCCGGAGCGAGAGCGCCTTCGCCGTCACCTCTGGAACCGCGTCGGAAAACGCCGTCGATTTCTTCACCGACAGCTTTTCCAAAGGAAACTGCCCGGAGCCGCCAACGAAGGTCCACGTCACCCTTCGTCGCTGACTCACCCTCTCAACGGCAGGCGATAGCGCTCTTCACCACGCGCCGCACGATCTTCGTCACCTCGTCGGGCGTGGCGCTGAGCACCCGCTCGCGCAGCAGCCGCAGCCGGGGGACGAAGTCCGTCCCGGTTACCAGGAATTTCATGTCGATCGCGTCGCTCCTGACCGGCGTGATGCGGGCGCGATCGCAGACGAGGGTGTGGCCGCAAGCGGTCACCGTCAGTCCGTTCGTGAGAGGTACCAATTCTTCGATGGTCATGGCGTCTCCCTTCCACTGACTATCCACCGATCCTTCCGCACGGAGTCGAAGTCGAGAGCGAGGACGTGCCAGTCTTCACGGGTGGTCGGGTCGGCGTACACGTGCAACACCTCGAAGCCCACACGCGCGTGTGCCCTCAGCGAGCGGATGTTCCGGGCGGCGACCTCCGTGACCGTGAAATCGAAACGATCGCCGTATACGCCGGCCATCGTTCGATACAGTCCATCGAAGATCCCGGCGCCGCGATAACCCTCGGCGATGCAGATCTGGCCCATCACGAACCATCGCGGGTTGCCGCGCAGTGATACATCCTTCCAGGACAGCGTGTCCAGCAGCTCGAACAGCGGCCGCAGGATGGGAACGTCGGGAGCGAAGCTGGGCGGCATCACCAGCGCATACCCCACCACCCGCCCGGCGGCCTTCGCGACGACTGCCGGAGCCGTGTCGCTCATCCGCTGAAGCACGGACGCCTCGTGCCGCACCGTCACGAAGCCTTCCCTGGCCATCGTTCCAGCTGTGAGCGCGGCAGGAAGATTCGCGGCCTGCAGCTCGAGGATCTGGCGGACTTCGTCTGCGGTTGTGACGGTGGTGAGCTCGATGGATTCCGACACGGTGCGTCGCTGCGGCTATTGTCTCGCGAAGGCGGTCCGAGGGTGACGCGGCGGCGCCAGTCCACAAGCGGCGCGATCATTAACTTGACCCCCGCACCGTTCGGGAACCATCCTGAAGCCCCATGGGCTCGGTACACCGTGAGCTGGCGGCGCTGAAATTCATCGACGGCCTGTCGGCCCACTTGAAGGACGTGCGTGAGCCGCACAAGGCGCTTCGGCACGCGCTCCGTGACACACGCGAGTTCTTCCGGGCGGCGCACGGGTGCATCGCGACGCTGCGACCGGGCCGCCCGGAAGCCGACCTCCTGTTCACGTTGCCGAAGCGGGGCGACTGGGAGCTCGACATCCTGACCCGGTTCATCCGCCACACCCATCCACCGATACAGCGCGACATGCTGATCGGATCCGTCCGCCGGCGAGGCAGCGCATGGGGCGCGATTGCGCTGGTCGCGCCCGGGCACGTCTTCGATCGCGAGGACCGGCGCCTGATCGGCCGGATCGCAGCCGCCCTGTCGGCCGCCGTTCACCGGATCGACCGCGATCGGCTGCTGGGCGTCCGCGACCGGATCGACAGGAAGATCATGGAGCAGATCCATCCGAAGGATCTCTTCTACCAGATCCTCGACGGCATCCGGTCCCTCACTCTCTACGATCACTCGTCGGCGCTGCTCATCCGGGAGGAGGACGAATCGGCGCTGCGCGTCGTCGCGGAACAAATCGCCTGGACCAAGGCCAAGAGCGAGCGGATCGGCCTCGGGATACCCATGAGCGAGGCTGCCGCGGCGCTGCTGCAGTCGGAACGCGTGTACGGCTTCGATCGGGAGAACGAGACCTGGCGCGAGTGGAGCGATCAGCCGGTTGGCGCGCTGGCGGCGATGCTCGACTACAACAGCAGTGACGCTGCCGCAGGAGAGAACGTCCGGGAAGCGTCCATGCTGTGTGTGCCGCTGGTCACACGGGACAGCCTGGTCGGCGTGCTCAAGATCGCCGCCCGCCACGCGGAACAGCTCAAGCCGTTCGACGCCGAGCTGGTGGAGCACTTCCGCTCGCAAGCGGCGATTGCGATCCAGAACCTGCACCGCACCGAATCGCTCCGCGCCCGGGTGGTGACCGCCGAGCGCAAGCACGCGATGGCCGACCTGGCCCGAAGCGTGTCGCACGACCTCAACAACGCGCTCGGCTCGATGCTGCCGCTGATCCAGCAGATGCAGGCGGACCTGCAGCGCGGCGCTCTTTCTCCGACGGTGTTCGGTGAAGACCTGGAGCACGTTCAGAAGTCGCTGCAGGTGTGTCGCCGCATCTTTGGAGGGATGCTGACCTTTTCGCGAAACGCGGCGCGTCGCAGCGGGTTCGGACACGTCCGGCGCGCGATCGACACCGCCCTCGCCATCCTGAAGTACGGCATGAGCCGAAGCGCGATCGAGCTTCACATGAAGGTGCCCGACGACGTCCCGGAAGTCGCCTGCAGCCAGAGCGATCTCGAGCAGGTGTTCCTGAACCTGCTCACCAACGCGCGCGAGGCGACGCCGCACGGGGGACGCATCATGGTCACGGCGCGGTCCGTCGCCCGGCGCGTCGAAATCTCGATCGCCGATACGGGATGTGGAATCGCCGCGGAGAACCTGCAGCGGGTGCTCGAGCCGTTCTTCACGACGAAGCAGCATGGCAACGGCCTCGGCCTCTCGATCTGCCGCACGGTCCTGTGGGAAGTCGAGGGCACGCTGACCATTCACAGCGAGCCCGGCAGCGGCACCGAGGTGCGCATCCAGGTTCCGGCCGCTGTCGCACAACCGCACCCGCAATTGGCATGAGGTCCGCCCGCATCCTCGTCGTCGACGACGAACCGGGCATGCTTCGCGCGGTCGAGCGGGTCTTGAGCGGCGAGCATCAGGTCGCCGTGACTCGGCTGTCCCGCGATGCGCTGGCGCTCGCCGACGAATTCCGCCCGGAGCTGGCGATTGTCGACATCCGGATGCCGGATCTCGACGGCTTCGAGCTGATGGCGCGTCTGAAAGGTCGTTTCCCGGCGCTCGACGTGATTTTGATGACCGGGAGCATCGACGATCTCGACGAGAAACTGGTGCGGGCGATCCGCAGCCCGGCGTTTTATTTCATCCAGAAACCGTTCGATCGCGACGTGCTCAGGACGCTGGTGGAACGCTGCATCGAGCTGCGCTGGCGGCGCGAAGACCATCGCCAGAACCTGAAGCGGCTGGAAACGGAGATCGCCGAGGCCCGGGCGTTCCAGCAAAGCCTGTTGCCCAGTCCGCAACGAGTGCTGAATGGGGTGTCCGTCTGCTGCCGATACACGCCGTGTTCGGCGCTCGGTGGCGACCTGTATGACTATGCCGACGCGCCAGCGGGGCGCACGGCACTGCTGATCGCCGATGTCTCCGGACACGGGGTGTCGGCGGCGATGCTGACGGGCATCGTGAAGAGCGCCTTTCACGCATCGCACGCCGACGGATTCGAGCCGACTGCCGTCGTCGAGCGCGTCTCAGCGGGCCTGGCGTCCTTCAGCGCCGATCGATTCGTCACACTGATCGCGGCGCTGATATGTCCAGGTGAAGGCCACCTGCGGTATGTGAATGCGGGTCATCCGCCGATCCTGACCTGGGGAGCCACGCGCGAACCGAGATGGCTCGGGAGCACGGGTCCGCTGGTCTCGCCAGCCTTGACCGGCGTCACGTGGGAGGCGCCGGTGGTGCCGATTGACGAGGGCGACCATCTGCTGCTCTACACCGACGGGGTCTGGGAAATCCTCGCGGATGATGACGGCCGTGCGGAACAGCGGTTCTTGTCGGCAATCGACCGGGCGCCGGAAGGCGGCGGATCACTGCTCGACACGATTCTCGCTGATGTGCATGGTGAGCTGGCCGGCCGGCTTCAGCCCGACGACCTGACGCTGCTGACGGCGACCGTGGCCGCGCGATCGCCAAGGTCGGCAGCCGGCCGGCCGTGAGTTCTCCGCGTTGTTCTTCTCCGTCCGCTCGAGCTTTTCGAGAAGGCGGCCAACCGATTGCCGGATCGGCTCGTCTCAGGAAAATGGCAACCGCGGGCCGGAGGTCTGCGTAGGCCCGAAGCGGCGCCATCAGCATACGGCTGGCGACAGGAGAAATATCGATGCGACTCACCGAACGGCTCGAGGAAGTCAGCAGTGACGTGCGGCTGGCAGTCCGTCAGCTGATCGCGGCTCCGGGGTTCACGTCAGTGGCCGCGCTGACGCTCGCCCTCGGGATCGGCGTCAACAGCGCCATCTTCGCCCTCGCCGACGCCGCGCTGATCCGGCCGCTGCCGTTCGGGCAGGCCGAACGGCTCGTGATGCTCTGGGAGCGCACACCCGCGTCACCGAAGACCGGCGTCTCGCCGCTGAACATGCGCGACTGGAGCCTGCAAAGCCGGTCGTTCGATGGTATTGCCTACGTCCAGCGCGGGATGGGGGGCGGCCCGCTTCTGACTGCGCCGGACGGCTCGATCGAAACGGCGGAGCGCCAGAGCACGAGCGCCAATTTCTTCGACGTGCTGAACGTGACTCCCCTTGTCGGCCGCACCTTCAAGCCCGAAGACGACGGGCCTTCGCCGCGCCTGGTGCTGCTCGGCGAAGCGGTGTGGCGCCGCCGGTTCAATGCCGATCCGTCAATCGCCGGGCGGGCCGTGCGCTTGAACGGCCAGCCCTACACCGTCGTCGGCGTGGTTGCCGCCAGCGTGCAGTTCTCGCGTCCGGCCGAGATCTGGACGCTGTCGCCCCAGTTCCCTGACACTCCCGTGCTGCGTTCCATGCGTGCCTTCGACGTCGTCGCACGCCTGAAGCCGGGCGTGACCATGGAAGCGGCGCAGGTCGAGCTGGGGATGGTTGCCGGGCGCCTTGCGCGCGAGTATCCCGAAGCGAACACCGGGACCGGCGTGATCGTCGAGCCGGTCCGGTCCGGCATCGTCGGGAGCGATCTGCAGACGACCTCGGTGTTCCTGCTGGGGGTCGTGGGCTGTGTGTTGCTGCTCTGCTGCGCCAATGTCGCCAATCTGCTGCTGGCGCGAGCGACGGCGCGCGCCCGTGAGATCGCCGTGCGGTCCGCCCTCGGCGCCGGGCGCGCGCGGATCGTCCGGCAACTGCTCACCGAGAGCCTCGTGCTCGCGGTGGTCGGCGGCACGCTGGGCGTAGGCTGCGGGGCCGCCATCCTGAAGGCCGCGCCGTCGTGGACGCCCGCCGGGCTGTTGCCGGCGGCGGTGACGCCCGCGTTCGACGCCCGGGTTGTGCTCTTCGCCCTCGCCGCGGCGCTCATCGTCGGCGTGGTGTTCGGGGTAATCCCGGCGTGGAAGGCGACGGGAACCTCCATCGCCAGCGTGATGTCGTCGGAAAGTCGATCGACGACGGCGACCGGCCGGCTTCGGAACGTGCTCGTCGCCGCCGAAGTGGCCGCGGCGGTTCTGCTCCTCTGTGGCGCCGGTCTGCTGCTGCAGACGCTGCTGAAGCTGGTCGCCGGCGACGCCGGCTATCGCTCGACCGGCGAGTCGGTCCTGACGCTCGACTTCAGTCTGGGCACCGGCAAGAACTCACGCTATCCGACCGAGGACGCCGTCATGCAGTTCTACGACGCAGTCGGACGCGAGGTCGGTGCCCTGCCGGAGGTTCGCCGGGTCGGCTGGGCGTCGAGCCTGCCATACGGCACAAGCGAGCTCGGCCGGTGGGCGTTCGCGATCGTCGGCGATCCCGAGGCCGGGGCACGCGATCGACCGACCGCCGAGTACACGACCGCCGATCCCGGGTACTTCAGGACGCTCGATCTTCCGGTGGTGCGCGGACGCGGATTCGACGAGCGCGACACGCTGCGCAGCGGGCCCGTGTGCCTGGTCAACGAGGCGTTCGTGCGGCGGCATTTCAAGGACCGCAACCCGATCGGCGCGCGCCTCGTGCTGACACCGCCACCGAACGGATCCGCGCAGATCCGCGAGATTGTCGGCGTGGCGCGGCAAACCAGCGGACAGCCCGATGCGCCGGAGGAACTGCTCCAGGTCTACGTGCCGCTGGCGCAGTATCCGACCGGCGACGTTTACATGGTGGTTCAGCCATCGGTTGGCGCCGCGGAGGCGCTGACGCCGCTCGTCCGCCGCGTCGTGGCCCGGATCGATCCGGCGGTGCCGGTGCGGCGCGACCGGACGCTCGAGACACTGTCGATTGAGTCGACGGCCGGCTACCGCTTCAGAGCAGAAATGGTCGGGACGCTCGCGGCGCTGGCGCTCGTGCTGGCAATGGTCGGCGTCTTCGGCGTGCTCGCTTATACCGTTCAGCAACGGCAACGCGAGATTGGCGTGCGGATGGCGCTCGGCGCCACCGCGACCCGCGTCATCTGGCTCGTGGTCCGTGACGCCGGCTGGATGATCGCCAGTGGTGCCCTGATCGGCATCGTGCTCGCGGGATTCTCGGGACGGCTGGTCGCGACGTTCCTCTTTGGCGTCGATCCGCTCGACCCGCTGACGTTCGTGAGCGTGCCCCTGGTGATCCTGCTGACTGCAGCCGTCGCCGCCGCCGCGCCCGCATGGCGCGCGTGCCGCATCAACCCCGTTGACGCGTTCCGCCACGCTGGGTGAAGCGGCGACGCGCAATACTGCCGAGGTCGAAAATTTTATCGGCTTGCGATCAGATTTCACCTCGACTAGGCCCGAGGCCAGGTTCGCATCCGGCCCTCGCCTCGGGTCTTCGGGGTCAGCCGCTGAACCCGTGGTCGCGCGCGAAGACGATCGCCTGCGCGCGGGACCACACCCCCAGCTTGTCAAAGACATTCGACGCGTGGTTCCGGACGGTCTTTTCGCTGATCTGCAGCCGCTCGGCGATCTCCGCGTTGCCCAATCCTTCGGCCATCAGCGTCAGCACCTGACGCTCGCGTGCCGACAGCGCGGCGAACACCAAGTCGGGCGCCGCCTGGCCGGGCTGCACGAATGCGAGCACCTCCTCCGTGAAGCGGTGCCACGCCGGCTCATGTTCGAGCAGAACGTGATTACGGGAGTCGAGCTCGACGAACTGGGCACCCTGAATCGCGCTCGCGAGCAGGCGGCCTTCCGCGACGGGAACGACTTCGTCGCCGCGCGCGTGCACGACGAGCGTCGGCGTCCGCACGTCAGCCAGTGAGGCGGAGATGTCCATCACGGCTCGTGCCTCGAGCAGCCGCGCAGCTATCTCGGCGGAGGTGGTCTTGAGGCAGAGCTCGTTGAACCACTGGAGTTGCTGCGGGGTGCCGCCGGGGATGAAGCGCGACGTGAAGACCTGCCGGAAGGTCGGGTTGTCGTTTCCCCAGTAAGCGCGCGCGAGGTCGACCATGGCCTGGTAGGCGCGTTCGCGTACCGGCGTGCCGCGCCGCATCGCTCCGCGCGCATAGGCGCCATACAGGATCATCCTGGCGACGCGTTCCGGGTGGCGGATCGCATATGTGATGCAGGCGACACCGCCCTGGGAGATGCCAAGCAGCGTCACGGGCTCGGCCGGTCCCGCGGCATCGATCACGGCTTCGAGATCGTCGGTCCACTGCGGCACGGTCAGCTGGCGCTCGTTCCACTCGCTCATCCCGCATCCCCGCTCGTCGTGGCGCACGAACCGGAAATGCCCGGAGAAGAACTGCATCCAGTGCCTCCAGACCGGGCTTTCCCATTTGTACTCGAGATGCGTGAGCCAGTTGGCCGCTTTGACGAGGACCGGTCCGGCGCCCGATGACGCCCAGGCCAGCCGCGTGCCGTCGGACGCCGGTGACGTAATGGATGTGCTGACGAAACTTCGTGGGCGCGCTCATGGCAGGACCGGGACATTTGTCTCACACCCGATGCCCTGATGTCAGCCAGACCGGGACAAAGCGCCGATACCAGCGACGCCCTCACTGCGGCATCCTCGCTCTGGACAAGGAGGGATGCATGTTCAAGCGGTTCCTGTTCTTCACCTATGGCGTGGCGTGTTACCTGGTCTTTCTTGCCACCTTTCTGTACGCCATCGCGTTCGTCGGCGGGTTTGCCGTGCCGTGGCGCCTGGACGGTCCGCGGCAGACGTCATGGCCGGCGGCGCTCGCCATCGATAGCCTGCTGCTGACGATCTTTGCCGTTCAGCACAGCGTCATGGCGCGGCGCTGGTTCAAGGAGCGCTGGACTCAGATCGTCCCGTGGGCGATCGAGCGCTCGACCTACGTGCTGTTCGCCAGCCTCGCCCTGCTCCTGCTGTTCTGGCAGTGGCGTCCTATCGGCGTGGAGATCTGGTCGATCGAGCACCCGTCGCCCGCGTGGCGGTCTGGACGCTGTTTGCCGCCGGCTGGGCGACGGTGCTGATCGTGACGTTCCTCATCAACCATTTCGACTTGTTCGGGCTGCGGCAGGTGTGGCTTCCGTTGACCGGCCGGCCCTACCACGAAGGTCGAATTCCGTACGCCGATGCCGTACCGCTACGTGCGCCATCCGCTGTATCTGGGGTTCCTGCTCGCGTTCTGGATGACGCCGACCATGACCGTGGCGCACCTGCTGTTCGCGCTCGCGACGACCGCATACATCGTCCTGGCCATCCAGTTCGAGGAGAAGGATCTGCTGCACGAGCACGGCGCCAGCTACCAGGAGTACCGTCGGACCGTGCCGATGTTGCTGCCCACCGGCAGAGGCCTGCGCCGGAGCGGCCTGACCAGGGGAAAGCGGGAGCGGCCACGGCGGCAGGCCTGCTCGTCGTTCTCAGCAGCTCGCCGATTGGCCTCGTGGCGGAGGAGCAACACTCCCACGCCACCGACGCCAGCCGCCTGGTAACGGTCGTGAGGGAGGCGACCGAGCGCTTCAAGGACGTCGCGGCCGCCGAAGCCGCCGGCTACGAACTTCAATTCGGCTGCGTGTCCGGGCCCGACTGGGGAGCGATGGGCCTGCATTACGTGCACTTCCCGCGGGTGCTGGACGGGAGCTGGAGAACGCGACCAGAAATCGTGATCTACGAGCCGCTGCCGAACGGCCGGCTGCAGCTGGTTGGTGCGGACTACCTCGTGCTCGCCGATGCGTGGCACCAGTCCCATTCCGAGCCGCCGCAGCTGATGGGACAGCTGTTGCACCTCTTCGAGGCCCCGAACCGCTTCGGCCTGCCGGCGTTCTACACGCTTCACGTGTGGGCGTGGAAGGACAACCCGGGCGGCACGTTCGCGAACTGGCACAAGAACGTCTCGTGCGATTCGTTCGGCGGCAGCACCCAGTGACCATCGCAGGCCACGAGTGCGTCCCGTTCAAGGGCGGTCGATTGCCCGGAACCACTCGACCGCCCGCGGCAGCGCCTGGATCCAGCTGTTGACGTGATCGAAGCCGCGGAGCGTGCGCACCGCGATTGTGGCGCCGCGGCGCCGCAGCCGTTCCACCGACACGAGCGCGTCCTCATAGGGCACCTCTTCGTCGGTCGTGCTGTGGAACGCGAGCTACCCCAACCGTTGTCATCTTCCGCGGGCCCTTTGCGATCTCCCTAATAAAGGAGAAGACGCGATGGCCACTGCCCGCTTCCTGGAAATTCTGAGGTGCAACGGAGTCGACCAGGGCGCGACACCCCATACAGGGATAGTCGTGCCGTTCAAGGGTGAGAACCAGGTGGTGCTGGAGACCTCTGGCATGAACCTGGTGCTTCAGCGATCGCCGCTGAACTTTCAGGAGTTCGAAGGCTATGACCTGACCACCCGGATGCTCCAGGGCGTGCAGGAGGAATTGTCAAAACCCGGCGTCGACCCGCAGCAGCGGGACGCCTTCATGCCCTCGACCGATTGGCGCCGGCCGCGGTTTTTCCGGGTCCTGGGGACGATCACGACCGGATTCCCGGGAATGCTGGTGAACGTCATGCCGCGCGGAGGGGCCTCGCCGGCGGCCACGCTGCAGGTCGCGGTTGTCGATCGTCTGGTCGCCAAGGTGGCGATTCGCAACGTGCGGGCGCGCGATGCCCAGGGCACCATGCGATATCACGCCAGACGGCCCTGCGAGCCGGCGAAGGAGGTGGCCCAGATGAATGCCATCTGGCGGCCGCAGACGAACATCGTCTTCGAGCTCGTTCCTTCGACCGACCTCGACGTCGACCACACTGACGCGAAAACGCGGGAGGAGCTCAGGATCGCCTACGGGATGAAAGACCCGCCAACGTTCGCCGCGGAGTCCACGGTCTGGTCGGACAAGAACTCGGGATGGTTCGCCAGGCACAGGGTCCCGGGCACACACATGACCTTCTTCGTCGTGCACAAGCTCGTTTCAGGCGGCAACCTGGCGACCGGAAGAGGGACTGAGCCCGCGAACGGCACCATGAACCGCCCGACAGGAGTCGGGTTCATTGCCGACTCGCGGCTGCCCAGCACCCTCGCACACGAGGCCGGCCACTTCGTGGGCGACATGCCGCACGACGGCACCGACATCAAGCTGCTGATGCGGGGAGACGGCGCCGGGTACAAGATCCCGTTCGCGCTCGCGGAACGGTTCCGAAAGTCTCTCGCCAAGCGGAAAGTCGTGTGAGCGCCGCCCTGTCGGGGGCTCCCGCCGGTTCCGAGCCCTATTCGAGCCTGAGGTTGCGCCAGTAGGCGTTGCCCGGTGCGGACTCCGGACCGAGCAGCACGCGCTGGATCAGGCGGATCGTGACGGTCTGCCCCGCGAACGCCTTCAGGTCGACGTCCACGGTCTGCCACTCGCGATCGGCGCTCCTGGCCTGAACAGTGCGCGTCAGCAGCTGGCCGGTTCTCGACGTGAAGATCCAGGGCCCAGGCGCGGCCCCCGTCAACGCCGACGTCGACGCGCAGCCTTGGCGCGGCACTCAGCGTGGCCCGCCGCATCAGGACGACGCCGCGCACTTCGTCGCGCGGATAGGTCGCCAGGACGTCGCCGTCGAGGTGCGTGTTGCCGCGAATCCCGCGCATGCCGCCGCCGGCGCCGCCTACGCCGGCGCGCAGCAGCTTCCAGTCGGGGTTCCAGGTACCTGCATGAAGTCGCCGGTCTGAAACAACTCCGCCGGCTGCGTCTCCGGCTTCCTGCAGCTTGCAACGGAGACGGCGTCGGCGGTGGCGGTCCCGTTGTTCGCGGCGATGAACTGATGTCCGATCGCGGCCGTCCGCTTCGCCAGTTCGGCAAGGCTCTCGTCGACTGGCGGGGTCAGCTTCACGCCGCCGAGCTGATCGCCCGCGATCCGATCGCCCAGCCGATCGATCAGCCAGGGCGGCAGGCCCCTGGTTCCCTTCATTGCGCCGACGACCGCGCCGGCATTCGCCGCGTTGCAGTCCGCGTCGGTGAAGTCCGCCGCGCGGAACGCGTGGTTGACGGTCTGCAGCCAGTCGCCGGCGCCGAACCACACCGCCATCGCCATCAGCGCGCCGTTCGCCGACCGCGTTGTTCGTCGCCGGATACTCGATGTGCCAGCGATCCTCGACCGCGGTGGCGACGTCCTCCGCACTGGCGCCGGCGTCAGCCATCGTGACGACGAGGTCGAGCGCCTGACGGTACGGAGACCTGGGATGAATGAGCCGCGCCGCCTTCCGCACGACCTGGCGCGAATCGTTCTCGACGAATGCCAGGCTGATCATGCCCGCCATGAAGACGGCGCCGTCGGCGCCCTCGGCGTAGCCGTTGACGTGCCCGTACTCGCGCGCAATCCTCGCCGCCGTGTTGGGCATGCCGGGCGTGATCAGGCCGTACACGTCCGCGCTGAACTGCGGGCCGATGGTGAACCAGAGCCGGTTGTAGCGGGGATGACCCGGTATCGGGTGCGTTGAGCCCGCTGCGCGAGCAACAGGCGCGCCTGCTCACTGGACCCCCACGCGCCGGCGCTGTTCAGCTTCCACTGCTCCCCGAGCTGCGCCGCGGTCATGTTGATCCCGAACCGTTCGAACGCCCGCACGGCGACCATCTCGTAATACCAGTCGTCGTCGATCGGCATCCCTTTGAAGCGATCCGGGATCGTATCCACGATAGCGGCGGCGGCCGCGCGGTGCTCGAACGCGAAACCCATCAGCGTGGCGGCGATCTGTCCGTACCAGGACGCGCGAATCCGGTCCTCGTACTCGGCGGCGCTCATCGTGAGCACGCTGCCACGCCTGGCGCCAGCCTGTTCTGCCGTGACCGTGGCCACAGGCTCACCCGCCGAGAGCATGAGGTTCGCTCCAACGGCGGCGATCGCGATCGCCATGACGGCGCCGAAGGAGAGCTGTATGAGCCTCCACCGGCCAGTCGCAGACATGCTCGAGCCTCCCGTCGACTTCAGCGAATGACAACGTAGTCGGTGTAGACGCTGAGGGTCCCGGGCTCGACATACTTGTCGAGCTCCTGGTTGAGGGCAAGCGGACGTTGCAGCACGGGTGCGAACGCCGGAGAGACTCCGCCGCCTTCCTTCGGAAAAATGGCGTCGCGGGTCTTCTCCCCGTCGAAGATCAGGAACAGCGCGTAGCTCCCCTTCTGGGCGCCGCGATCGGCCCGGGCGATGTAGCCTTTCAGCCCCGGCACCGCCCCTTCCCAAGCGGGGTTGTAGGTACGTACGGACGAAGCCCTCGAACTGGGTCGCATCCACACCGGCCTTCAGCTGCAGTTCACGCACCGCGATTACTTCCCCGGTCCCGGTCCGGGACGACTGGGCGAAGACCGGAAGGATCGTCCCCAGGGCCGCGATCGCAAAAGCCGCGAGCGCGAACGGGTGTTGCGGGATGCTGATGCTTCTGTGGCGCTGAGTACACATCGCAGGCCTCCTGGTGTTGCGGAGACGAAACAACGGTGCGTCGAGCGTAGATGAGGGCCGCGGCTATTTCTTCACGGCGGCCTTGGCGGCTTCGACCAGCTCCACGGACCACCATTTCTCCGAGTCCACCTGCTGGGCCTGATCCACGCCGATGACGACCCGGTCACCCGGGGTCAGCGGCCGCACGTCGATCACCATCGTCGAGTATTTCGTGCTGCGCTTTTCCAGCGTCCGGCGGCCGGGAGCCGCCTGCCTGGAGCGCAAGGTGCCGTCCCCGTCGAAGATGAACGCGATCACCGTGAACTGTTCCAGGTCGTTGTCGGTGAGGTTGGTCGCCGCGTAGAGCAGGACCGCGGGTTCGCCATCGACGATGTTCAGGATCTTCGCGTGGTCGAGCCGCACCGGCGAATTCGGCGCCTGAATGACGGTCGGCGTCACCTCAGCCGCCGAGACGGCGAACCAGGCAATGATGGCTGTCGCAAGTAATGTCATCGAGGCATTATGCAGCCGGCGGCCGGGAATGAAAATCGGGGGATGACGCTAGCCAGCGTAGACGCCATAGCCAAGAACGCTGGCGAGGGCCACGAGCCCGGCGCCGGCCACCTGGAACTCCCATGACCGCTCCACGGAAACCCTCGCCATGATCCTCAACCCCAATTTCGGTGCACAGAAGCGAATCAGGCTCTTGATGAGGAGGCCCCAGCCCACCAGTGTCAGCACGAGAGGTATCCCCGTCCATCTGTTGTGAAACCCGACAATGACGGCTCCCAGTGGCAGATTCAGAAACCCGTCCACGAAGGCGCCAGCTTCCCCCTTGCCGATCAGGAGGATGAAGAACTCCACCCAGGCCTTGGGCTGCAGGATGTGCGAGAGACCAATGATTCCGAACAGAACGATGGCAAGGACTTCAACAGATCTCTCCATCCGCTCCTCCGCGTGATGCCCTGAAGTTGTCTTCCTAACACGTGCTGGCATGCGGCCGGACGCTCGCCCCTGCTCCGGCGCGCCCGCCCAAAACTGTCCAGGATCCTGACGCAGACTCTCTCGGCCGCCAACCCTCGAGGTTCGGAATCACAAATCGGCAGTTCGTGTCGGATCCCGCCTGCCGTTCACGATCTTCAATGTGTGAGCGACTTCGATCTGATCATCGTGGGTGCCGGACCTGGTGGCTCGAACGCGGCATCGGTGGCGCTCGACGCGGGCCTCCGCGTCGTCCAGATTGATTCGGCCCGCTTTCCACGGGTGAAGCCGTGCGCGGGTGGAGTCACGCTGAAGGCAGCCGCGGCGCTGCGCTACGCGCTCGATCCTTCGGTCTGCCGTTCCTTCGACGCCATCGAGTTCAATCTGTCGAACGGCCGCAGAAACCGGTTCACGCATCCGGGTCCGGTGCTTCATACCGTCTACCGGCCGGCATTCGACAACCGGCTGGTCAGCGAAAACCTTTCACGGCGCAACTTCACGTTCATGGACGGGCGGCGGGTGACGAGTGTGGAGTACGACCGCCGCTTCGTCGTGAGGACCGATGCCGGTACCGGTGACCGGTTCTCAATTGATCGGAGCAGACGGCGCGTACAGCGTCGTCAACCGCACGTTCCGGATTGGGGCGCCGCGCGCCCTCGCGACCGCGGTCGAGATCAATGTTCCTTTCTCGGGTTTGACGAAGCCGGCGGACACGGTGCCTTGCCTCGATTACGGCGCGATCCCGCACGGGTACGGCTGGGTCTTTCCAAAAGACGACCATTGGTCCGTAGGCCTGTATTCGCTCTCGCCGCGGACGCCGAACATCCGTGAAAGGCTGTCGGCTTACCTGCGCTCGAAGAACCTGCCGGTCGCCGACCGGCTCGATGGCATGGAGGCTTTCAGAATACCCGTGGGCGGGTTCCGGTTGCGACGACCCGCATGCCCCGTGTACGTGGTCGGCGACGCCGGCGGATTTGCCGACGCGCTGACCGGCGAAGGCATCTACTCGGCGCTCGAGAGCGGGCGCCTGGCCGGAGAGGTCGCCGCCGACGTGGCCGGCGGGCGAGGCCGTCACGACGCGTATTACCGGCGCCTGTGGCGCACGGTGCTCTGCGATACGGCGATCAGCTACTGGCTCGCGCGCCCGTTCTATCGCGATGTCGATCGCGGGATCGCGGTCCTCGGAAGCCCGCTGGTCTGGCGTCCGCTGATCGAAGGCGCCGGGAGAGGCGCGACGCTCGGTGAATCCCTGCTCAAGAGCGCGGCGTATCTGGTTCGCTCGTGGGCCCGCGACCTTCCTCGGCCCAGCTCTGGCGCCACTACCGTCTCGCCGGTTCGATAGCACACCCACCCCTACGATCCGTCGCCGGGCCGATTGCCGGCGGCGGAGCTCGCCCCGCCACACGGGCTCACGGCTCGGCCAATCCGGTACCTGGAACTTGCCCGGCGTTCTTGGTGTTCGTCGTGTCGTCGTCTCGTCGTCTCGTCGTGCCTTGCGGCCGAAGGCCGCCGTGATCACGAAGACAGCGTGACAGCGGAGGATGTAGGTACTAGCTCTCGGCTGGAGCGCTTCGCGGCGTCTGCCGCCGTGCCGCGAACGGCAGCGACTCTCTGAACGCGGCCCATGCGGCATGCCGCCATGAATGCCCGTCGCCTCGCTCGAACACCAGCCGATCCCACTCCTTGAAACGGCGAAACACCGCCGGCTCGGTGAGCGGCCAGATGGCGACGCGGGGCGCTGGAGATTCCGCCCGATCGAGCAGCGCGTTGGTGGCCCGGCGGCCCGCTTCGTTGGCGGCTTCCATGCAGGCCAGATCGGTGCCCGTGCGCACGTAGTCGGCCGCGAGGAACAGGTTCGGGATCTCGGTCCAGGCATGCGGCCGATCGGCGAGCGAGCCGACGGTGTTGATCAGGAGCGGCTCCAGGTTGGCCGCCTGCGAGGGGTTCGGATACACGATGGCGGGATCGAGGAACCACCGCATGATCTTCGCGGTCGTCAGCTGCTTCTGCCCCTCGGCGTCGAGGTGCGCGAGAATCTGCAGCCATACCTCGTTCTTGATTTCGACCGGATCGCACTCCCTCGCCGGCTTGCCGTAGAGCATGCCCGGCGTTTCCCAGTCCGAGATGTCCACCGACAGGATCCCTTTCACTTCACCATCGCCGTACTCCGACAAATCGATCGAATGCCAGAACTGATCCTGTGACACCGACGTCAGCGCCCATGGTGAGTCCACGTACACGATGTGTCCGTGAACGATCGGCGCGCGCCGTGCGAGGTAGAACTGGATGCCGTTCATCCAGGCGGTACGGAGGCGGCCGATGTTGGCCATCGACGGCGCCGCCCGTTTCAGGTCTTCGGTCAGCAGCGACGTCATGACTTCGACCGGGAGAGCCGCGACGTAGTAGTCGGCGGTGACGTCGGCCAGCTGCCCCTCGTGCTCGATGGTGACGTGGCTGATGCGCTGGCCGTCGACGTGAATCCGCCGGACCGCCGCATCGTGCTGAAACACCACCCCGAGCTGCTCGAGATGCGCGACCCACGGGTCGATCCACATCTCGTTGGTCGGACCCGACAGGACCGAGTCGACGTCCACGCCGTGCGTGAGCAGACCGAGACCGAGCTGCAGTCCGATCGCGCCAACCGTGCGCGTGCTCCCCTCCTCGGCGCGGATGGCGACCATCAGCCGGGTGAAGCCCTGGCCGAGGAACTGCTGGTAGCCCGGCGAACGCTGGCTCGCCTGCGTGAAGTCCCACCATGCCACGTGCTCGTACTCGTGCAACCGCCGCTCGTCGCAGCTGGTCAGCCACACCAGCAGGCGGCGCACGTAATGCACCAGGTCGCGGATGGGGATGAGCCGGAAGAAATCGAACGCTCCGCGGATCGCTGTCTTCCAGTCGTGCCGATCACGCGGGAAGCCGGGAGCAGACCAGCATGTCGGGCGCGCCGGCCCGCGCCAGGGCGGTCCTCGTCGTCGGGACGAGGTTGTCGAGCACGCCCCGCGGGTTGTCGCGGAACGGAATGCGCGACATGGTGTCGTGGACGTGACGGTAGAACCCGGGAAAGAACCGGAACCCGTGCTCGCCCGGCAGCAGCTTGCGGCCTTCCACAGCGCTGTTCGGGACCGGGATGCTCCGGGCCTTGCCGCCGAAGATCGGCTTGCTTTCGAAGACGCGCACCTCGAAACCGCGCTCGGCGAGCTCGTGCGCCGTGCTCAGCCCGCCGATCCCGCCGCCGAGAATGGCCACCGTCCGTCCCACGCGCCCCCCGTCTGAAATTGGCTGCTGATGAGGAAATCGGAAACGGGGACCGAAACCCGACAGACAGGAACAGAGGGTTCCAAGGTGCAGGGTTCCGGGTGCCGGGTTCGGTTCGGGGTTCATGGTTCGGTTCGGGTTCGGGGTTCCAGGTTCGGTCCACGACCGCTGAGCCTGCCTGACGCCGAACCGCGAACCTCGAACCATGAACCCCGAACCGAACCATGAACCTCAGAACCGAACCCGGCACCCGGCACCCGGCACCCGGAACCGATCCCCAGCATGCACAGACTGAGAGGGGACGCGCCGGCTCCGCGAGGACTTCTCTACAATAGCGTCAGATGTTGGCCCGCCCGGAATCGCTCGCTCCGGCGCCCGAGTTCGAGGCGCGCCCCTGAATGGCCCCAGTCGCCTCGTCCGTCCCGTCGCGCCCGGTCACCAGCTACGCCTGGGTGGTGGTCGCGCTGCTCGTGCCGGTTGCGCTCCTCAACTACCTCGATCGCCAGATGCTGGCCTCGATGAAGTTCTCGGTGATGCGCGACATCCCGGACATCGGGCGCGAGGCCAACTGGGGGACGATTCTCGCGCTCTTCAAATGGGTCTATGCGTTCCTGAGCCCGATCGGCGGATACCTCGCGGACCGCTACAGCCGCCGGCACGTCATCGCCGGCAGCCTGTTCGTGTGGTCGCTGGTGACGTGGACCACCGGACACGTCACCACCTACGAGCAGCTGCTCGCGACCCGCGCGCTGATGGGCATCAGCGAAGCCTTCTACATTCCCGCGGCGCTTGCCTTGATTGCCGACTTCCACACCGGGCCCACGCGCTCTCGCGCGGTCGGTCTCCATCAGATGGGAATCTACGTCGGCGTCATCATCGGCGGGTTTGGCGGTTACGCCGCCGACCATCCTGATCTTGGCTGGCGCTGGGCGTTCAGCCTGTGCGGGCTGATCGGGATCGCCTATGCCGTGCCGCTCTTCCTCTCGCTGCGCAACCCGCCGCGGCCCAAGGACGATCCGGCCACGCGGCCGTCGCCGGCCGGGGCCCTGCGGGAGCTGCTCGGCAACGGATCGTTCATTCTCCTGGTGCTCTACTTCACGCTTCCGGCGCTGGCCGGCTGGATCGTGCGCGACTGGATGCCGGCGATCCTGAAAGCAGAGTTCAACATCGGCCAGGGGCTCGCCGGTGTCTCCGCGACGTTGTACTGGCAGGTCGCCGCGGTGGTTGGGGCCGTGGCCGGCGGCTGGCTCGCCGATCGCTGGATGCGCACGACCGCGCGCGGACGCATCTACGTGAGCGCGATTGGCATGTCCCTCATCGTGCCGGCGATGTTCGGCGTCGGCTACGCACCGCAGACGGGACTGTTGTGGGTCGCCATCGCGTTCCTCATGTTGTTCGGACTCGGCTGGGGATTCTTCGACTCGAACAACATGCCGATCCTCTGCCAGATCGCGCGTCCGGAGCTGCGCGCCACCGGTTACGGGATCATGAACCTGGTGAGCATCAGCTGCGGCGGATTCGCCGACTGGGGCTTCGGCCTGCTCCGCGACCGGCATGTGCCCCTGTTCGGCATCTTCTCGGTGTTCGCGAGCACGGCCATCATCTCGATCCTGCTGGTGCTGCTGATCAAGCCACGGTACGCTTCGGGGGAGATTTGATCGGTCCGCTTCACCACTTCGTCGCCGCGGTCCACTCGCCCTTCGACGCGCGCGGCGCGATCGCTCCCGATGCCGTCGCCGTCCAGGCCTCGTTTCTCGCGGCCAACGGCATCCGCACGGCGTTCATCACCGGCACGACCGGCGAGTGTCATTCGCTGACCTGCGAGGAGCGGCTGACCCTCTACGATGCCTGGGCCAGCGCCGGCCCGGCGCATGGGCTCGCGGTGATCGGGCACGTCGGCGGGAACTCGATCGAGGATGCGCGCCTGCTTGCGCGGCGGGCGCGCGAACGGAAGTTTGCGGCGATCAGCACGCTGGCGCCGTCGTACTTCAAGCCGGCGGGCCTGGCCGACCTCATCGACTGGTGCGCGGTCATTGCCGCGGAAGCACCCGACCTGCCGTTCTACTACTACGACATTCCATCCATGAGCGGCGTGTCGCTGCCAGTCGATCGATTTCTCGTCGAAGCGCCCGCGCGAATTCCAAATCTTGCCGGCGTGAAGTTCACGAACCTGGATCTGGTGTCGTATCGCCGCTGCCTCGACGTCGCCGGCGGCAGGTTCGATCTGCCGTGGGGCACGGACGAGGCGCTGTTGGCGGCGCTCGCCACCGGGGCGCGCGGGCGCGGTGGGCTCGACCTACAACTGGGCGCCGGGGCTCTACGTGGAGCTCTCCGACGCCTTCACGCGCGGCGATCTCGACGAGGCGCGACGCCTGCAATCGATTTCGATCGCAATGATCGACGCGATCGCGGCCACGGGCTTCATGGGGACCGCGAAGGCGTTGATGTGCCGGCTCGGTGTGCCGGTGGGCGCCGCCCGGTCACCGTTGAGCAATCCCACGACTGCGCAGGTGGACGCGCTCCTCGCGCGTCTCGACGATCTGGGATTCGGTCGATGGGGCGCTCGGCGTCCGGGTCGATGATCCGGACGAGTCTCGCGGCAGTCCTCGTCATCGCCGCCGTCAGCTCGACCCCGGCGGGCCGGCAGGACACCGCTGCTCCCGTGACGCCCGTAATGATCGACGTGTTCGTCGCGGGCGAAGGCGGATACCACACCTACCGGATCCCATCTGCGATCGTCACGCCGAAGGGAGCCCTGCTCGCCTTCGCCGAAGGACGCCGGGCCGGCGCGGGAGATGCCGGCGACATCGACCTGGTGCTCCGGCGCAGTCGTGACGGCGGGCGCTCCTGGACCCCGATGCAGGTCATCGGCGACAACGGGCCCAACACCTTCGGCAACCCCTGCGCGGTCGTGGACACCCGCACGAACACGATCTGGCTGCTCATCACCCAGAACCGGGGCACGGATCGCGAGAAAGACATCATCGCGGGCACCAGCGAGGGCGGCCGGACGGTCTGGGCGATGCGCTCCCAGGACGATGGCGCGACGTGGTCGACGCCGGTTGAGATCACCGCCAGCGTGAAGGCGCCGGAGTGGACCTGGTACGCAACCGGCCCCGGCGTCGGCGTCCAGTTGAGAAGCGGTCGTCTCGTCAGTACCGGGAAACCACGCCGAAGCAAAGACTGGTGTGCACCGCTCGCATCTGATCTTCAGCGATGACGGTGGAAAGAGCTGGACGGTCGGCGCAAGCTCGGATCCGGGCACCAACGAAAGCCAGGCCGTGGAGCTGGCCGACGGCCGGCTGCTGCTGAACATGCGCAATCACCCGCCCAGGCCCGAGAACTTCCGGATGATCGCGCGAAGCAGCGACGGGGGACGAACGCTGTCGCCCGCGGCGGCGGACCGCGCGCTCATAGAACCGCCGGCACAGGCCAGCCTGCTCAGATTCACCACCGCGCAGGCCCAGGATCGAAACCGGCTGCTCTTCGCGAATCCGGCCAGCGCGGCGCGTGAGCGGATGACGGTTCGCCTCAGTTACGACGAAGGCGAAAGCTGGCCGATCTCGCGCGTCGTCCACCAGGGGCCGGCGGCCTACTCGAGTCTCGTGGTAATGCCGGACAGGACGATCGGCGTGCTGTTCGAGCGAGGAGAGCGATCGCCGTACCGAACGAGTCACACTCGCGCGGTTCACGCTCGAGTGGCTGACCAACGGCAGCGATCGATGAAGATGATCAGCGGCCCATGGACGCGCCCGGCCGGCGCCGGACGCGCGGACGGATCCACGCTGTCCTGGCCTGCGCCGCCCGGCTCGGTGCCGACGGCGTGTCGGTGATATACACACACGCCATGAAGCCACCGCTTGTCATCGCGGCGATCGCGTTCTCCACCCTGGCCGTGAGCCCGGACGCCGGCGAGCCGATCGACGAGGCGATCGTCGCCCGCATCAAGACGGAAGCGTTTCAGCACTCGCGCGTGCTGGACACGCTGAGCGAGCTGACGGATGTCTACGGCGCCCGGCTGCGCGGATCGCCGGGCTACGCGGCCGCCGCCGACTGGGTCAAACAGCGGCTGATCGAGTGGGGATTCGAGAAGGTCACGTTCGAGCCGGGCGGATTTCCGGGCCCGGGCTGGCAGGTCAGGCGCTTCAACGTCGAAATGACCGAGCCAGCCTATCTCCACGCGATCGCACAGCCGCTGGCGTGGAGTCCATCCACCAGCGGGCGCGTCTCGGGAACGCCGGTGGTCGTCGAGGTCTCCGCCCCGGCGGACTTCGAGAAGTATCGCGGGAAGCTCCGCGGCGCCATCGTGATGAACGGCCGGCCGCGCACCGCGGCGGCGACGGCCTTCACGCCATCCGCCACACGCTTCACAGACAACGAGCTCGGGCGGGCGTCGTCGTCAATCGATCCGGCCGAGCACGTGCTCGAGACCTACGATGGCCCCGACTATGCCGGGGCGGAGCGGGCGCGGCGCCAGGGGCTCGAAACCCGCGCGGCGATCGCGAAGTTCTTCAGGGACGAAGGCGTTGCCGCGGTGCTCATGGCCAGCCCGCTGTCCTCGGGCGTCATCACGGCCACCGACGCCAGCGGCTTCGATCTCTCGGGACCAGACTGGAAGATTCCGAATCCCGAACCTGGCGCCGCCTTCGTTCGTGCTCGCACGCGAGCACTACGGCCGCATCGCCAGGCTCGTCGCGCGTCAGCGCCCCGTGAAGGTCGAGCTGCAGCTCGACGCGGAGATCATCCGGGACGTACGGAGCCTCAACATCATCGCGGAGATGCCGGGCACCGATCCGAAGCTCGCCGACGAGGTCGTGATGCTCGGCGGGCACTTCGACTCGTGGCATACCGGCACCGGCGCCACCGACAACGCCTCCGGCAGCGTCGTGATGATGGAGGCGCTGCGCATCCTGAAAGCCATCGGCGCCAGGCCGCGCCGGACCATCCGGCTGGCGTTGTGGGATGCCGAGGAAGGCGGCCACATCGGATCGTCCACTTACGTGCGGAATCACTTCGGCGATCCGAGAACGATGGCGCTCAAGCCGGAGCACGCGAAGCTGGCGGGCTATTACAACCTCGACAACGGCACCGGAAAGATCCGCGGCGTCTTCCTGCAGGGCAACGAAGCGGTGCGCCCGATCTTCGAAGCCTGGCTGAAGCCCTTCGCCGCGCTCGGCGCCACCGCGCTGGCGATCCAGCGCGTCGGCGGCACCGATCACCTGGATTTCGATCACGTCGGGCTGCCGGCGTTTCAATTCGTCCAGGATCCGATCGACTACGAGACCCGAACCCACCACACGAACATGGACGTGCTGGAATCGGTCCAGGAAGCCGATCTTCAGCAGGCCGCGGCCGTCGTCGCGACCTTCGTGTACCAGACGGCCATGCGCGACGAGAAGCTGCCGCGCACGGCGCTTCCGAAGCCTCCTCAGCTCCGCCATCACTGAATGCCTTCAGCGAAACCGGCCGAAGTGCTGATCGTTGGCGCAGGCCCGACCGGCCTGGTCCTGGCGCTGTGGCTGGTGCGGCTCGGCGTCGAGGTGAGGATCGTCGACAAGACGGCAGAGCCGGGCACGACATCGCGGGCGCTCGCCGTCCAGGCGCGCACGCTCGAGTTCTACCGTCAGCTCGGCATGGCGGATGCCGTCATCGCGCGCGGCCGCGACGTGTCAGCCGTGAATCTCTGGGTCGCGGGCCGCAAGGTCGCTCACGCCGCGTTCGGGGATATGGGCGCGGGCATCAGTCCCTACCCTTATGCGTTCATTTTTCCCCAGGACGAACACGAGCAGTTGCTGATCGATCACTTGCGCGCCGCAGGCGCCCCGGTCGAGCGCGAGACGGAGCTGGTTGGGTTCGACGAGCGCGGAGATCATATCGTCGCTCGACTGAAGCGCGCAGACGGACAGCTGGACACCTGCGAGGCCACGTTCTTGGCCGGCTGCGACGGCGCTCATTCGCGCGTTCGCGAGACGCTGTCGATCGGCTTCGCCGGCGGAACCTACGAGCACCTCTTTTATGTCGCCGATGTCGAGGCGCGCGGACCGGTGACGAATGGCGACATCCACGTCGCGCTCGACCGTACCGACTTCCTCGCGGTGTTTCCGCTGAAGGGCAGAGAGCGGGCTCGACTCGTCGGCACGGTGCGGGACGAAGTGGAGGCCGCGCACCGCGCCGAGCACCTGACCTGGGACGACGTCAGCAGGCGTGTGCTCGAGTGGATGCGGATCGACGTCGAACGCGTGAACTGGTTCTCGACCTATCGCGTGCACCATCGGGTCGCGGATCGGTTCCGCAGCGGACGCGCATTCCTCCTCGGTGACGCCGCACACGTTCACAGCCCGGTCGGCGGCCAGGGCATGAATACGGGTATCGGCGACGCCGTGAACCTGGCGTGGAAGCTTGCCGCGGCTCTCCAGCGACGCGCGGACGACCGCATACTCGACACCTACGGGCCCGAGCGAATCGCCTTCGCCCGTCGCCTCGTCGAGACCACCGATCGGGCGTTCACCGCGGTGACCAGTTCCAGCACGAGCGCGCGTGCGCTCCGACTGAACGCCGTGCCGCTTGTGTTGCCGCTGCTGGTCAGGCTCAACGCTTTCCGGCGCCTCGCGTTTCGAACGGTCTCGCAGACGGCGATCAACTATCGCCACAGCCAGTTGAGCCGAGGGCGCGCGGGCACGGTTCACGGAGGCGACCGCCTGCCGTGGGTTCAGGTCGAATCTTCGCGTCGTGACGCTGACAACTTCGCTCCACTGACGTCACTCGAGTGGCAGGTGCACGTCTACGGCGAGGCGATCCCGGCGACTCGAGCGCTGTGTGCCGGGCATCGGCTCGCGCTGCACGAGTTCACCTGGCAGCGCTCGATGGAGCCCGCCGGTCTGGCGCGGGACGCGCTCTACCTGGTGCGGCCCGACGGCTACGTGGCGCTGGCTGCCCCGGAGCAGTCAGCGGACGCACTCGGCGCCTATCTCACCGCCCACGGGATTCGCGTTCGGCCGCGGACGTGATCCGCACGAAAAGATCGAAATCGTTCAACACGTCTCCCACGGCAATCGGGTGCCGCGAGGTGAATGCCACCACTCCACCGTCCGCGTCGATTGCGGGGGCGCCGCTCTCCTCCAGCCAGGTTCCCTGGCGGTCCAGGCTGACGCAGGAGATCTCACCCGTCACTCGATCGAAGATGAAGACGTCCGGAAGCAGGTTGATGTCCTCCATCCCGGGCCGGCAGTTTCGCCCGCAGGCCATGTCGGATGCCTCGGACTGAAACGCGACGAATCGGCCGTCAGCCGAAATTGCGGGGTTGACGCTCGCGCCGTTCGCGGAGCCGCCGCCTGTGCCGCGGCTGACCAGAGTGAGGGCGCCCGTGCCGACGTCGTACAGGAAGATGTCGGACGACTTGTTTCGATCTCGCGCGGCGAGATTCGTCGCACGTGACGCGAAGGCCACGATGCGCCCGTCCGCGCTGATGACCGGCATCGTGCTCCCGCCGTTCGGCAGCTCCCCCGCGCCCCCCACGACCGTCGTCCGGCCGGCTCGCGTGTCGCGCAGATAGACCAGCGAGTGCCGGCCCTCGTTCGACTGCTGCCCCGGGCGGTCGCGCGGCTGGGCCAACGGGGCGGTCGACGAGAATGCCACGAAGCGGCCGTCCCCGCTCACGCTCGGCATCAGGCTGGCGCCCTGATGCTGCGCACCGCGGCTGTCCACGCTGATCCGTTCGATCGCCTGGCGGTTGAGATCGAACTGGTAAATATCCGGCTCCTGGCCGTTCGCGTCGGGCTCGGGCACGAGGTTCGTTGCCGCCGACGAAAACACGATTACGCTCGCGTTCGCGTTCAGCACCGGCTGACTGCTCCAGCCGTTCGAGGGGCCGCCGCCAGGGGCCGTCGTGATGCGGCGCGCCGTATTCTCGACCCGATCGCGAAGGACGATGTCGGTCACGCTGCGGTCTGAATCGTCCGCCACCACCGTGGCGAAGACAAGGTAGCGCCCGTCGGCGCTGATGCCGGGTTGGCCGCAGTCGCTGTTCAGCGGGCGCCCCTCGACCGACGCGCTTTCGAGCGTGACCGTCGGCGGTCGATCGATCGAGCACGTAGATATCAGCCAGCGAATCGACGTCGGCCAGGTTCAGGCGGGCGTAGGAGCTGAAGGCGACATAGCGCCCATCGGCGCTGACACTCGCGGAGGCGGCAGCGCTCCGCGAGCGCCTGCCGTCGCGCTGCGGCACCGTCAGCCACGTGACGCCGATCTCGGTGGGTAACCCGTCGGAGAGGACGCCGACCATCGCAACGGCTGCAAGGGTGCGTCCGCGCAGCATGGTCAGCGCCCGCGGCGAACCTCGTTCGCGACGAGCGTGCCCACCCGCACGGCGCGGCTCGTTTCAAACGTTCCGTCCATGCAGCTCCAGACACCGCTGCGAGCGACAGTTGACCTGGCGGCGAGATCGACGCCGTCGAGTTGCTCGATGATGTGCTCGAGCTCGTGGGCCAGCAGCTCCATGAAATCGCCGAGCGGATTGATCTCCACGGTCGCGAGCAGCCGGTTGCCCGCCACCTGGGTGATCTGAGTGCGCGCGCGCGGACCCCCGGTGAGCGGATGCAGCATCCTGACAACGACCGCCAGCTGCGGCGCGCCCGCGAGCCTCAGGCACTGGCGCCTGAACATCGGCGATCGCTCGAGCATCTGCACGAGCGCCGTCTCGGTGCCCCGCCGGCACACTCAGGTTTGGCGGCGCTTCCACAGCGTCCGATGCCTGGTGCGGCTCGGTGTAGACGTCCACACCGTTGGACCAGAGAGCAAGTGTCAGTTCCGAGGGCGCTGTTCGCCACCGCACATCGTTCGATTGCGCCAACCCTGGGATGCTCGCGACACTCAGACACAATCGCGACAGTGGCGACGGCGAGCCCGCTGCGGTCGCCGTGCATGATGATGTTAGACGGACTTGTTCCGTGTGAAGTTGGCGGTTTCTTCAACCATGTCGAGCAAGTCGCAAGTTTGGTGTGACGAGCGATCCTGAGCGACAAATGCCATATCGAATCGATCTCCACAATGCCGGCGACGACTCGCTCGATCGACTCGTCGAGCTGGGCGCGCTCGACGTCGAGAACTCAGACCAGGGTGGGATCGCCGCGTTGATGCCCGACCGCGTCACGCTCGATACAGGTCTCGCGCGCGCTCGGGGTCGACCACATCCCGGTCTCACCTGCCGTCGCGCGTGACGCGGGATCCGTCTGGATTCTCAGGCCGCGCGCGATTCGCGTCGGGCGGATTCGGATTGTTCCGGCTCACGTGGAGACCGAGCCCGGCGCCGTCAGGTTGATCGATGCGCCAGCGTTCGGTACCGGACTGCACCCGACGACCGCGCTCTGCCTGGAAGCGCTCGACGCTGCCCTGCAGTTCGTCGCACCAGAGGCGATGCTCGACGTGGGAACGGGCTCGGGCATCCTGGCTCTGGCCGCGCTGACGCTCGGTGTGCCGCGCGCACTCGCCATCGATATCGACGACGACGCGCTGCAGGTTGCCGCGGAGAACGCGCGCATCAACGGCCTCGGCGATCGATTGCAACTGGCACGCGGCGGACCGGAAACGATCACCGGCACGTGGCCGCTGGTGCTCGCCAACGTGCTGGCAGCGCCGCTCATCGAGATGGCGCCGGCCCTCGTCCGCCGTGTCGGCCATCAAGGCCGGCTGGTGCTGTCAGGAATTCCGTCGTCAGTCGAACAGGACGTCGAGCGGGCCTACCGCCATCTTGGCATGCGGCGCGTGCGCGCGACGTCACGGTCCGGCTGGGTCGCGCTGGAGATGCAGGCGTCGTGGTGAAGTTCCTGGTTCGCGGTTCGCGGGCTCGCGGGTTCACATGGCTCGAGGCGACCGGCTGCTTCGGATCATCACCCGCGGTCGAAATACGTCTTGGCTGGTACTTGGATAGCAGTTGCCGGTCCAAGCGACCGATTGGCCCTAGTGGACTGTTCTGGTCATTACTAGAGTGTCAATTCCCAAGCTCCAAGCTCCAAATCCCAAGGCACTCCCAACGCCCAAGCTCCAATGGCAGCGTCGGTTTTGGAATTTGGGTGTTGGGAGTGCGTTGGAGCTTGGAGCTTGGAAGTTGGGATTTGATACTCCACGAATCACCAGGACAGTCCACTAGTTAAGTTAGCCCTACGAACCCGCGAACCCGCGAACCGCGACGGGTGTCAGGGATCGATCAGCACTCCCGGATTCAGCCGCCAGTCGGGATCGAGCCAGCGCTTCACGGTACGCATGGCATCCAGCGTGGCGGTGCCGTACTGCACCGCCAGGAATGATTTCTTGATTCGCCCGATGCCGTGCTCGGCCGAACACATCCGCCGCGGGCGACGAGCGCCTGTGCAAACTCCGCATAGATGGCCTTGGCCCGCTGCAGCTCGGCTTCGTCCCTCGGCAGGATGTTCACGTGAAAATGATTGTTCCCCACGTGCCCGAAGATCGCATGGTCGAGCCCGCTCGAGGTGAGCCGCGAGGAGTAGAGAGCGTAGACCCATCGCAGGTCCTTGTCTTCCACGGCCATGTCCGTCGCAACCTTGTGCAGCGCAGGGTGCTGTTCACGTCGTCGGGCGATGGTGGCATTGATGCGCTCCGGCACCGCGTGACGAAACGTCCGGATATCGAGCAGCACCTGATCGTCGATGCCTGCCAATCCTGCAGCTTCATCGCCGCCCGCCGCCGCGACGTGCCCGGCCACATGCACAATCGTTGCCTCGAGTCCGGCCTCATCGTGATAGCCGAACTCGGCGAACACCGAGCAGCTGCCGGCCGGCGCGTGCGCCAGCACCCGCTCCACCCCGGGCTTGCCAGACTCGCGGGCGAGCTCGTGCGAACGTGGGTCGAGAAACTCGAGGGCGGTCGTGCGCAGCTCGGTGTCGTGTCCTGATCGCTTCGACCAGCGCGAACGCCTGATCGGCGGAGGCCAGGCACTGAAGAACGACCAGGCGCGACTCGTCTATCGGCATCAGCCTGAAAATCACCTCACTGACGATGCCGAGCGTCCCCTCGCTCCCGATGAAGAGATCCACGGCGTCCCCGCCGGGCACGAAGCCGTAGCCAATCGAGTTCTTGGTGCGAGGCTTCGGGATGGGCGGCAGGTGAACCGTCCGCGGCCCGGCCCCGTCGTCGAGGGTCAGGGCATCGCCGTCGGCTCGATCGATGCCGCGCCGCAGCGTCAGCGTGCGCCCGGACGCGAGCTCCACGGTGAGCCCGGCGACCCAGTCCCGGGTGGAGCCGAAGCGGAAGGCCCGCGAACCGGCGGCGTTGGTGGCGACCATGCCGCCAACCGAGGCGCCGGTTTCGGTCGGGTCGAGCGGCAGCGCGAGACCCGGTGCGCGCGCCGCGAGCTCCGCCTGCAACTCGCGCAGCGTCGTGCCGGCGAGCGCGCGGACGGTTGGTGGGGAGGAACGCAAGTCGAGCTCCACGACACCACGCAGACGCGCCACTGAAATCAGGTGGGTCGAGGCGTCCGGGACGGCGCCTCCGACGACGCCCGTGCGCGCGCCGCTCACGGTGACACGGTGCCCGTGTGCGGCGTGCCAGCGCAGTGCCACTCGCAATTCGTCGAGCGTGGCCGGCTCGGCAACCGAGGCCACACCGGCAGCGGTCATCCGCGATTCGTCGTGCAAGAGGTCGGTGACAGCCGCCGGGTCTGGCGCCAGCCTCATGCAGCCGGGAGCAGCGAACATGTCGCCACCGGCGAGATCGCGCGCTTCGAGAAGTCCAGCCATATCAGTCGCTGATCATTAATGATACGAACCAGAGAAACGCAAGCTATGGCTTCGCCTCACCCGGCCGCGACCAGGCTGCGCGCACATGTCGAGATGCTCGCCACGACTATCGGCGAGCGGAATCTGTGGGCTTACGGAGCGCTCGAACGCGCTGCCCAGTACTTGTCGATGCAGCTGACCGAGAGCGGCTACACGCCGCGGCGCCAGACCTACGAGCTGGCGAAGCTGCCGCTGAGCAACGTCGAGGCAGTTCTCGAAGGCGCCACGCGTGCCGCAGAGATCGTCGTCGTCGGCGCCCATTACGACACCGTGGTGGGATGTCCCGGCGCGAACGACAACGCCACCGGTGTCGCGGCCGTGCTGGAGCTGGCGCAGCGCTTCTCGGGCCGGCCGCAGCCGCGGACGATTCGCTTCGTGGCGTTCGTGAACGAGGAGCCGCCGTTCTTCCAGACCGCACACATGGGCAGCGCGGTCTATGCGAACGCGGCGAGGTCACGTGGCGACCGCGTGACGGGCATGCTGTCGCTCGAGACGATGGGGTACTACTCGGAGGAGAAAGGCAGCCAGCGTTACCCGGAGCCGATGACGGCACTCTATCCGGATGTCGGCAACTTCATCGGCTTCGTCGCCAACATCGGGTCGGCCCGGCTGCTGTGGCGGGCACGGCGCGCATTCACGCGGCGCACCTCATTTCCGTTGCAGTCAGCGGCGATGCCCGCAGCGATCCCGGGTGTTGGATGGTCGGATCACTGGGCGTTCTGGCAGGCTGGTTACCCCGCCCTGATGGTCACCGACACCGCTCCGTTCCGCTACCCCTGGTACCACACCGCCGACGACACGCCCGACAAGATTGACTGCGACAGGCTCGCGCAGGTCGTCGACGGCCTGGAGGCGGTGATCGAGTCGATTGCGAGGTGATCCCCGCCTCAGTTCGGGACGTCGAACCGGACTTCCACCGTCACCCTGCTCGACACTGGCTTGCCGTCCTTCCATGCGGGATAGAAGCGCCATTGTCGAACGGCCTCGAGGGCCGCGGCGCCAATGTCCGGCGCAATCCTCTGCGTTATCTTCTGGCTCGCCACGGTGCCATCCGGCCGGACGACGACTTCGACCGCCACGGGCGCGGCCATCGGTGACGTCCCGGATGACGCGGGATGGACCGCCCTGACTTCGCGATGGACTCGTGGTGCGGTGACACCGTGCTCCCCCGGCACGTAGACCCGGCCAGGGCTGCGGCGCTTCCCACCCATCGTGAAGGCGTGCTCGATCTCGACGAGAACGGAGACGGGCTCCCCGTCCTTCGTCCCCGGCCGGAATCGCCAGCGTTTCAGGTTCTTGATTGCGGCTTCATCGAGGGAGGGAAACAGTGGCTGAACGACGCGAATGTCTCCAACGGTACCATCGACATTCACCACGCACTCGAGTTTGAGGCTGCCCTCGACACCAGCCAGCATCGCGTCGACCGTATAGCTCGACGGCCCTTGGTCAACGGCAACGGGCGAGGTGACACCCGGGTCCCCCGCCCGATAGCTGACCGGGGACTGCGACACGCTGGCAGTGCCAATTCCCGCCAGAAGCACCAGACTCGCCAGGATCTTGGGCAATGAACGCTCTGGGGATCGGACGTCGAAGGTGCTTACCCGGCTTGCTCATCGAGCGCGATGTCCACCATCAGTTCACCGGCGAGCGCTTCCAGCCGGTCGCGCAGCCACTCGGTCGTCACCGCCGCCGGCAGCCGCAGCTCGGCACGCGCGCGGAACAGCTGCTCGCCGGTCATCGGGGCGCCGGAGACGCTCGTCTCCAGCTCTTCGATGTTGATCTGGTTCTGCGCCAGCACCTTCGAGATGTCACGGACGATCCCCGGGTGGTCGTTGCCGACCAGCTCGAGCCGGACGGTGCGGAACGTTTCGGCCGGGGCCTCGCCGCTGCTCTCGACGACGACGGTCAGGCCGTCACTGTTCAGGGCGCGGAGGCCCGAAGCCAATCGAATCGGCGTTCGCGGCGGCGACGCTGATGCGCAGAATTCCGGCGAACTTGCCGGCCAGCCGCGCCATCCGGCTCTCTTCCCAGTTGGCCCCTGACGCGAGCACGACATCCGACAGACGCTCGACAATGCCCGGCCTGTCGTTGCCGATGACGGTCACAACCAGCGATGTTCCCATTCCACCTCCGCGTTAACTGGAGATCGTAACGTGCGGCGACCTCTCCGTGCAGTTGTCGGGGCTCGGGACTCGGGGTTCGGGGCTCGGGAGGATACGCGGGTAATCAGGAAAACCTGGCAGTCCAAGCGGCCGGTTGTCTCTGAATAGCCGCGATCTCCCGAGCCCCGAGTCCCGAGCCCCGACAGCCGGGAAATGCGGACACACATATACTTTCGACGCCGATGCGCAGCATGGCCCGGATCCTCATGGTCGGCATGGCAATCGGGACGAGCGTTCTCGCGGGGCCATCCCAGGCGATGCTGGCCCCGTTCGACATCTCCCGTGCGATCCCGTATTTCATTGCCGATGGCCGGGGGAAAACCGGCTTCCGTGCCACCGACACGGGGCTCGCGCGCTGGGCGCTGGATGACTGGCAGCGGTCGTCAGGTCAGGCGATTCGGTTCGATCCGGCGCCGGAATCATCGGCGCTCGTGCGTCTCTATTGGGCTGAACCGTCCGAGGGTCAGTACGGCGAGATGGACTCCATCGTCGTCGACGGGCGGCTCGGCGCGGCTCTCTACATCCGCCCCGACATGAGGTCGCTCGGCGCCGACATTGCCGAGCGCGCCTCTCGCGACCCGCTCCTCCGCGAGAGCATCGTCTACCTCACCTGCGTGCACGAGCTCGGGCACGCACTGGGATTGCGTCACACCCGCGACTACCGGGACATCATGTACTACTTCGGCTACGGCGGTGACATCCCGAAGTACTTCGGCCGTTACCGGGCGGAGCTGCGCGCGCGCGCGGACATCGCGAAGGTGTCGGGGCTCTCGTCGGGGGACGTCACGAGATTGAAGGCGCTGTACGGACTGCCGTAGAGTCACTCTGGACCGCGGCGATGACGTGCGAGGAGGGCTTTTGGCCGCCGCACACTCAATTTTGGCAATGTTGGCAATATTGGCAATGAATCAAGAAGCCCCCCTGCGGAGCCTCACGAACCTGTAGGCCATCCACCCTGCCGGGCCGAACATCAGCGTGAGGAACAGACACGGAACCAGCGCCCAGCGCGGCACGCCGCGCTCGACGCTGTCGCGGGCTTCCCACGTGCCAATCAGCAAGTCGAAGGCGAGATAGTGGAGCCAGCCGGCGACGAGCAGCCATGGATTCGTGAACAGCTGTGCAACGCCCGCGAGCGTCGAGAAGCTGCCGTCAGCCCGTGGAAACACGGTGATGACGATCGCGATGTACACCGCGGCGAACAGCGCGGGCATCGCGGTCCCCGCGACACCGTTTGTAACCCAGCGGCGGTCCGGGAACGCGGCAAGCAGGATCCAGCACAGCACGGCCGCCAGGTTGGCGATCGAGAAGATCTGATCAGCGCTCATCGCGACTCCTTCAAATCGCGGCGTGCCGTGCCGCTTCACTATCCGCTCGCATCGCCAGGCCGGCGGCAATCGCCGTCCCGACCGCCCACGCGCCCAGCTGTGCGAGGGTCGCATCGTCGGGCGCCACGAGCGGAACACCGCGCAATGCCTGGATCAGGAGGATTAGACAGAAGACCGCGTAGCTGGGACCGGCAACGAGCATCAAGCGCGCGCGTTGCGCCCGGTCGACGCCCGCGCGGGTCAGGAGCAGCACGAGCAGCGGCAGCGCCTGGAGGGCATGGAGTCCGATGAAATGCGGCACCCGCAGATCCCCGTGCTGCGTGCTCCAACCGGTGCCGGCCAGACCCGGTCCTCCGTCCGCTGCGCCAACGGTGTGCGCACCGGAGACGGTCATGCGCTCACCGGCGCGCGCAGCCTCCAGCTGCGCCGTGGTCGGCCGGGTCATCAGTCCGCCCGTCAGCGCACCGGCAATCGTGATGGCCATGCCGGATCGAAGCGCCCGGCCCCACGACAGGTCGTCGAATCGATGACGCCAGAGCGCGATCGCCACGGCAACCGTGGAGAACGTCTGGACGACGATCGCGGCTCCCATGACCAGGAACAACACCGCATCGAGCGGAGTGCCGACATTGAAGTGGCTCGTCGTCCCGCGCCACGCCTGCGTGCCGATGATGGCCATCTCGAGCACCAACGTGGCCGCCGTGATCCAGCCGATCGCGCGCCGCATCCGGGTCCACTCAGGGAGCAGGGTGAAAATCCAGGCCAGCGTGACCGTATAGATGGCAATCGACACTGCGAACTTGGCCGGCTTGAGCCACGCCGGGGCGCCGGTGACGAGTCGCGGGTCCAGCGCCAGCCCGACGAGGGCGCCGGCGAGAACGGGGACCATCAGCGCGGCGGTCACGATGAGCTCGGGACTGGTCCGCCACAACCGCTGCCACACTTCACACCTCCTTCGATCCAATGTAATCGTCGTTAACATTGACCATACGCGCGAATGTTGACTCTGTCAACATGTGGAAGATACGATGGCGCAGGATGACGCGTTCCCGCTCGAGGCGGCCGCAACGCAAGCGGGCCGGACAGTATCACCACGGCGATCTGCGCCGCGCCCTCATCGATCAGGCCCTCCGCACCATCGACAAGGAGGGAGTGGAAGGCCTGACGTTGCGGGCGGTCGGTGAAGCGCTCGGGGTCTCGCGGACGGCGCTCTACCGGCACTTCTCCGACAAGCAGGCGCTGGTCGCCGGCGTCGCCCGTGAAGGGTTCCGCACGCTCCGCCTCGCCCTGGTCGAGGCGTGGGAACGGACGGGACGCGGCCAGGCCGGCTTTCAGGCCATGGGCGAAGCCTATCTGCGGTTCGCCGTGACCCATCCGTCACACTACCGGGTCATGTTCGGGCGCTTCGTCGAGTCGGGGGTGCGCGACCCGGAGCTGATTCAGGAGGCCGAGGCGGCGTTCCAGGCGCTGGTCGACGCGCTCGTGGCGCAACAGTCCGAAGGCCTGGTCCGTCGAGATGACCCCGTCCTGCAGGCCCGGTTCGTCTGGTCGGTCGTCCATGGCCTCGCGATGCTGACGATCGACGGGCAGTGGCACAAAGCCGATGAATCAGGGACCGTCCTGAACCGTTACGCGTCAGAGCGGCTTCAGGCTGCGATTGCAGTCAGGATGCTCTGATCCGCATTTGTGGCTTCATCGAATCATTCGGACATTTCTGTGTCGCGTGACAGCACGTTATTCGTTTGAACCGGGCGCCTGCGAACAGTAAGCTTCAGCAGTTCAGTCTGCAGGACTCATATGAGTACGATCCGATTGCTTTCGCTCGTCTTCTTCTTTGGCCTTCTGTTCGTTCATCCCGGCTTCGCACAACAGATCACCACCGGCACGATTCAAGGCACCGTCGCTGACGCGACCGGCGCCAGCCTTCCCGGCGTGACCGTCGAGGCGCGGCACCAGGAGACCAACCAGGCCAGAACGGTCGCCAGCGGCAGCGACGGCCGATACATCTTCCTGCAGCTGCCACCCGGCACTTACCGGGTGACCTTCAGCCTCCCTGGCTTCGCCAGTCTCGTACAGGAGAACGTCGTGCTGACGGTCGGCCAGTCGATCACGCTGCCGGTCGCGATGAAGGTGTCGGGCGTCACCGAGACGGTCACGGTCAGCACGTCGCCGCGCGTGATCGAGTCCACGCGGTCGGCGTCGGCCACCACGCTCAACGAGCTGACCGTGGAATCGCTGCCGATTCTCGGGCGCAAGTTCGAGGATCTCCTCACCCTGACCCCGGGCGTCAGCATCGTCCAGGGACCGGATGGCGATGAGATCACGTTCGCGGGACAACGCGGGATCTTCAACAACATCAGCCTCGACGGCGGCGACTACAACAACGGCTTCTTCGGCGAGCAGGCGGGCGGGCAGCGGGCCGCAATCGACATCACGCTGGACGCGATCAAGGAATTCCAGGTGATCGCGACCGGAGCGCCCGCCGAGTTCGGCCGCACCGCCGGCGGCGTCGTGAACGTGGTCACGAAATCGGGCACGAACCGGCCGCACGGCTCGTTGTTCTACTTTCAGCGGCTCGAGTCGCTGACCGGCGAGCTGTCGGACGGCACCACCCTGGACGGATTCCACCGCGAGCAGTTCGGCGGCACCTTCGGTGGGCCCATCAAGACCGACAAGGCCTTCTTCTTCGGCGCCCTCGAGGGGATCACCGGCGACTTCACGCGTCCTAACCTGGGCCGGCAGCTCGGGGACACGCCGTGTCCCGTCACCAATCCCACGGTGCCGCAGAACGAAGCGCTCATCAACGGCAATGGCGACTGCCAGCGGTTGGCGCTGCTGTCCTTCTTCAATTCGCGGCTCGGCATGGACGAGTCGCTGCCAATCGCGCATCCGGTCCAGACCGTTGCCGTTCTTGGCAAGCTCGACATCACGGCTTCCCCGAGCAACAACATTTCCGCGTCGTGGAACTTCAATCACTCCAGGAAGGAGAACGAGACCTTCGACGTCGCGACCTACGGCCCGTCGGCCAACGGCATCGAAGGCGACCCGGCCCGCATCAACGTCGGCAACCTGAACTGGTTCACGACGCTGTCGGAGCGGGTGCTGAACGAAGCGCATTTCACCTACTCGCGCGAGGTCCGGCCGCGCACCGCGGCAGGCTCGAATCTTCCCGCCGATACCGGCATGGGGTTTTCGCCGACGTTCCGGTTCGGCAATCCGTTCTTTCTCCAGCCGGGGGTCGACGAGCTGATCTGGCGTACCCAGATCAAGGATGCCGTGTCGATCGTGCGCGGCAAGCACACCTTCAAGACCGGCGGCGAATGGATGCACTCGCTCAACGACCAGGTGTTTCGCGGCTTCTTCACCGGCCGCTACATCTTCGACAGCGTGACCGGCTTCCTGCGCTACGCGTCGCCGGCGGCGGCCGGCGGCTTCGGGCCGCGAACGGTCGGCTGCCCGAGTGGCGTCTACGTCACCGCGCCGACTCCCTGTCCGAACGGTGGGACCCCGACCAACGGTCCGCTCCTCCTTTATCTGCAGGGCGCCAGCCTCACCGGCCCGGCGACCGACGCCACCGGCGCATCGAAGATCGCCAACGAGGAGTTCGCGCTGTTCGCGCAGGATCAATGGCAGCCGGTGAACGGTCTGACGATCAATTACGGCCTGCGCTGGGATGCCCAGCTGATGCCCGAGACCATCGATCCCCGATCGACGGCGTACGGTGCGTTCCTGAGCGACCCGGCATTCCCGTCCGACGGCACCATCCCGGATCAGTGGGCGATGGTGCAGCCGCGCGCGGGCGTCGCGTGGGACATCATGCGCACCGGCAAATACGTCGTGCGCGCCAGCGCCGGC
The DNA here is from genome assembly GCA_963836735.1 of uncultured Acidobacteriota bacterium. GTDB lineage: Bacteria > Acidobacteriota > Vicinamibacteria > Vicinamibacterales > 2-12-FULL-66-21 > JACCXG01. The sequence continues at coordinate 48,883 of CAWIKP010000021.1, forward strand.
GTGTACTCGGCACGCCAGAACATGCTGTCGCAGGTCGGATCGGTGACGACCAACGGCGTGCAGCAGCAGACGCTGTTCGTGAGCACGGAGCTGGTGAACGCGTTCGGTGCGACGACCCCGGTGTGGCCCGGCCTGCTGGACGTGCCGGCGGTTCCGCCGGGACAGTTCCCGCTCTTCAGCGGCGTGCGCGTCTTCCACAAGGACTACGAGAATCCGCGCGTCTACGCGTACAACATCGCCTACGAGCACGAGCTGATGCCCGACTTCGCCGGGTACGTGGACGTCACCTGGAACCAGGGACACAACCTCACCCGATTCCTGAACTACAACCGCAGCGGGCCGTCGTGCTGCGAGCCGGTCCGGGGACGGGCAACACCTATGTCTACAGCGGATCGCCGTGGGGACCGCAGCTCGGCGAGGTGATGGTGGCCAACAGCCTGGGCGAATCGAAGTACCGCGGGCTCACCCTCGGCATCCGGAAACGGTTCACGCGCGGCTACCAGTTCGAAGCCAACTACGTGCTCGCAAAAGACGAGGACAACGATTCGAACGAGCGCGACCCGTTCACGGATCGCAGCTTCAATTTCTTCAATCTCGATCTCGACTGGGGCCCGTCGGATCGGGATATCCGTCACCGGGTGAACGCGTTCGGCTACTTCACCGTTCCGGGCGGAGTGCAGCTCAATACGCGCATCCAGGGGCGCACCGCCCAGCCGATCACCGCCAGCCCGCGAAGCCTCAACGGGCAGGATCGCGGCCGGAACGGCGAGCGCAAGGACAATGCGTTCTTCTCGTTCGACTGGCGCGTGGCGCGTCCGTTCTCGCTCGGCGGCGGCGTGCAGGTCACGCCGGTGATCGAGATGTTCAACACCTTCAACAACGCCAATAACGTCAACCCGCTCACCACGCCGGCGCTGTTCAACTTCGATGGGTTCCTCCGGACCGGCGTCGGCGATCCGCGGCAGGTCCAGCTGGCAGTGAAGGTGACGTTCTGAGGCGGCCGGTTTATTCCACTCTCCACACCCGAATCACGACCTCGGTCGGATAGCGCTCGCCCGTGCCGACGAAGATCGCTCGCGTCAGCCACTGCAGATCAGTGGCCGACGTCTCGAACGTCGGGACGGTCTTGAAGTAAACCTGCCCGGGATCGACCGCTTCGCCGGCCAACAGCTTCTTCGTGACCTCCGGCGGCGCGTGGCGCATGCCGGCGTTCTGGATGTAGACAAGACTCCCCTGTTCGGTCTGCAGCGCGTAGCGCGTATCGAGCTCGGCGAGCCCGTCGGCGCGGACGATCTGCCAGTCGGCGCCGCCGGGAAGCACCTTCCCGCGGATGTTCGGTCCCTCGAAGGTTCCTCCGAGGATCGGGATGATCCGCCGCCTTCCTCGCGGCACCTCGCCGAGTTCCATGGGCGCTCCGACCTGGACCCGCAGCGTCATGGCCAGGGTCAGCTTCGGCGGTTGAGCGGCGGGTGGCTGCGGTTGACCGGACAGCACCGCCGTCAACAACCCGAACAGGCCAATCACATTCATGGAACCTCCGCTGTCACGCTTACCACGCTGCCGCTTCGCGGGTGGAACGACGAAGCGACGATTCGACGCCTCTTTTTAAGGCGCCTTAGAACTCGTCGTGCCCGCCGGCCCTGGTCAATGCTCGATCGGGGTGATGGCGAGCCGGTGCAGGACTGGAAAACCGGTCGTTCGGGTCGATCTGGTCGCTCGCTGCTTCGTTCGTGCTCATGGAGCTAAGAGACTCGAACGCCGGGACGTAGTCAAGCAACGATGGTCGAGCTTGAAGGCTGTTGATATGAGCCGCGGGGCCGCGCGGGCATCCGGTCCGCGCCCGTACCTTGTCCGCAGCGCCTCGCGCTGAGCCTCGAATCGTCGTGCGCACGAGCGCGACGTAGTGCCTCCCAACAGGAGGGTCAAGAGATCACGAGAATGATCTCCTGATCCTCCCGATCTCTCTTAGATTCTCAGGTCGGGGTTCTGTCGGCGCTTGGAATACGCGGCTGTCGAACGCTGCTTCATCAGGATACCCCCTTCGATGGCTGGTGTGAGAACTGCAACGGCCAACAACTGTTATTGGCATCCCACGTTCAGTTCGGCCGCGATGACGCAATGAAGAAATAGATGTTGGTTGGCGTGTCGGCGCTGATCACGCCCGGCGTGCCGACCTGCGGACTGTCGCCTTGCAACTGGCGCACCTTGGTCAGTGTCTTCGCCGCGGCAATCTCGTTCCACGCGGCAGGCGAGAACACCCGGATGTTGACGGTGTTGAACCAGCCGCCGCGGTGAGCGCTCAGGATGTGGTTGTGCGACACCGGCGCCGCAGACGCCGGCCCGCCGACGCGCGACAAGTCGATCATCGCGGGGTGATTGAGGCAGGGTGTTCCGGCCCGGCATGCTGCCGTGCCCGCTGGCGGCGTGAATCCCACCGCGGCGATCGCATAGATGGTTGGAATCGGTCCGGGCCGGGGTGGCTCTTGCCCCGGCGCGCCAATCTCGCAGTCGGACACGGCGCCGCTCGCCGGTGGTTCGGCGCAGTAGTAGGCCTTCGTGTAGTAGAGGCGGACGTCGGCGCCCTCGAACCAGCCATCGAGATAGCCCTTGCTCTCCGGTTGGTCGCCCGCATGCACGGAATGTGTTCCGCTGCTGGCACTCTGCGAGCCGGCGCCAAAATCGTGCGAAACCGGGCTCGGGGCGTGGGGCGCCACACCATTCGAGCAAGCCGTGGCAATCAGCCACAGTCCGGAGATAATGACGCCGATTCCAATCGATCGCTTTGACATGTGACCTCCTCTGCGCCGGCCGACGGCGCGGACGACGGGATTGCCGCGGTTATAGGCCCGGCGGTGCAGGGTCCTCAATGACCGGCAGGTGCAAAGGAGGTGAAAGACTGGTGACAATGAGCCCTGGTGCCATGCGAACCGCCGATCGAAACACCGATCACTGCCGCTTTGCATTCTGACGCTGACTGCCGCGGGCGCGGCGCTTGCGCTGGCGCTCAGCGGCGGGTCGCCGCGCATGGCTTGGCCCCCATCGGAGGGGCCCGCACTGGCCCCGCTGACGTCGACGTCCGGCCTCAACATCGATCCGGCAGTCTCACCCGATGGCTCCCTCGTTGCGTACGCTTCGGACCGGCACGGCGGCACGGGGCTGGACATCTGGGTACAGCCAGTGGCCGGTGGAAACGCAACGCAAATCACGTCTGATGACGGCGACGAAGCGGAGCCGGCGTTTTCACCAGATGGGGCGTCGATCGTCTATGCGAGGCGCGAAACTGGCGGCATTTACGTCGTCGACGCCCGCGGCGGCCGCCCACGGCCCCTCGCGCAAGTGGCGCGCGCGAGGACGCCGCGATTTTCGCCGGACGGCAAGTGGGTGATCTATTGGACGGGTCTGTCTATCTGGAATCCGCTGTCCCCGGGAGCCCGGAATGCCAGCGCCTCGTTGAAGGTCATTGCCGCCGCTGGCGGCGAGCCGCGCACACTCGCCGCCGAGTTCGCTAGCGCGCGCTTCGGGATCTGGGCGCCGGACAGCATCCACGTCCTGTTTCTTGGAGCGAAAGACGACCGTTCGAACACGCTCGACTGGTATCTGACAACACGCGACGGTGACGGCAGCATCGCCACAGGCGCGCTCGCCGTCCTCGAGAAAAGCGGGATCACCGGCACACCCATCCCCGGCGACTGGGATGCGAAGGACGAGTCGGTCATCCTGGCGAGCACGGGAGACGGCGGATCGAACCTCTGGAGAATCAAGCTCACCACGGCGACCGGCCGGATCGCAGGGCCGCCTGAGCGATTGACCTTCGGCACGGCGATCGAACGCAGCCCGGTTCTCGCGAGCGACGGTGGTGTCGCCTTCACCAGCCTGGTCGAAAACGTCGACGTGTGGCGGGTACGGCTCGATCCCGTCACCGGCGCAGCCGCAGGGACCATGGAACGGATGACCGACGACGCCGGGCGCGATCGCGTGCTCAACGTCAGCGATGACGGGCGAACCCTCGCGTACATATCATCACGCAGGGGTCACGACACGATTTGGCTCCGGGAGCTCGACTCCGGGCGCGAGCGCGAGGTGGACAGCCGCGCGTCCGCGCCCTCGCGCCTCAGCCCTGACGGCACGGTGCTGGCGTTGGGTCACACGCTACCGCGAAAGGACGTGGCGCTCGTGCCAGCGCGCGGCGGTCCCGGCGGCTCGTTGTGCGATGACTGCGAACCGGGCGGCTGGGCGCCCGATGGATCGCGCATCATCATCCTCAGGGGCAATCGCAGACGGCTCTCGATCCGCGATATTCGAACTGGACGCGAGACCCCATTGGCGTCGCACGCCGAGTGGAACCTGATGCAGCCCCGTTTTTCGCCGGACGGCCGCTGGGTCGCCTTTCACACGGCGAATTCTCCAACGCTGCGCCAGATCTACGCCGTGCCAGCCGGAACGGGGGCGGCAATCGCGCAGCGGGACTGGATCCCGATCGTCACCGACTTCGGCACGCAGCCGAGCTGGTCACCCGACGGTCACGGCGTCTACTACTTCTCCCTCCGCGACGGCGCCTTCTGTGCGTGGCTGCAGCCGCTGGATCCCGCGACGATGCGTCCCGCAGGCGAGCCACGTGTGGTTCAGCACCTGCACGAGCCGCGGTTTCGGGCGGTGACCGGGGCGATTGTCACCAACGACGTGCGCAGCGGCTATCTCTATGCGACGCTGACGCAGACGACTGGCAACATCTGGCTCCTTCGCAGCCAATCGCCGTAGCGCAGGGCCGCGCGTTGACGGGCGGGGCGATGGCGTGGTCCTCTCACCGTCACCGTCGCTGTCTCACGATTGTTCTGAGATCGGATCCTGTCGGGGGGCGGTGCCGGCCGGGTTCTCCCCGGTGAACCGGCGGGCCGGATCCGCAGACCCGGCCTACCGCACACGCCTTTCAGAATCTCACGCCGAACGACATCCTGACCGTGAGCGGCGTCGTGTAACCGAAACGGTTGAGGGCCGTGCCGAACGCCGGGCCGTAGTCCCAGTTCACGCCGCGGACCGGCGTGGTCGTGAATGGATCGAAGGCGGCGTAGCGCGACGAGGTCGTGCCCGGCGTCAGCACCGTGGTGTCGATGCGCTGCAGGTTCACGCCCCCGGCGTTGGCGGCGCTGCCGGTGCCGAAGATGGTGCTGCCGCACGCGCACAGCTGGAACTGGTTGAACACGTTCAGCACCTGGAGCTGCCCGAACAGCTGCATCCGGCTCGCTCCCGCCATGCGGTAGACGTAATTGGCGGCGAAGTCGGTGCGGACCTGGCCTTCGGTGTGGAACTCGTCCCGCGGGCCGAAGAAGTAGGTCGTCGTGGTCGACGAGGGAGGCGACAGATAGGCGTTGTTCGGATTGGTGACATACGGCCTGGGATCGACGCCATTGGTATTCCCGGCGGCATAGGGCACGCCGCTTTCGAGCGCCTGAAGGACGCTCAGGGTCAGCCCCTTCAGGAAGTTCGGAGTGTAGTTGGCCCAGATCCGGGCGCGATGCCGCTGATCGACGGCGAGATCGCCCTGGGGGAAATTCCAGGATTCCTGCTTGTACTCCGGGTAACGGTAGTCGAACGGCACCGGGCCGCTGGCCACGTTCTCGGCGTCGAAGTTCCCGTGGGCTCTCGAGATCGTGTAGTTGCCACCGATGTCGAGCACCCGTCCGAAGCGGTAGGTCGCGGTGAACGTGCCGCCGGCGTAGTCACGCGACAGCAGGCCGTCGGGCGCGTTCGTGATGAGGGTGAGGTCGAACGAACGTCCGGTCGGGTCCTGCACGTGGCCGGTCGTCGTATCGGCCTGACGCATGTAGAAATCGACGTAGTGGCGGATCAGCAGGTCCGCGCGCAGCGACGCGCGCGCGCCCCACACGCGGGAGATGCCACCGGCGTATTCCCACGCGCTCGGCGACGCGAGCCCGCCGGCGATCTGGGGCGTGACACCCGGAATCGTCGGCGCGCTGCTCAGCGGGATGGCTCCCGGACCGCCATTGGCGAAGAACCAGTCGAACACCGAGCGAATCGCCTGATCCGTCGGCACGAGCGTCGCGGTGCCGGGGCCATTGATGCTCGCTCCTCGATAGAGGTAGGTGCGGTTCTGCGGGTTGCCGCTGGCTGCCGACGAATCCGCGACCGGGTTGGAGATCGCGGCGACGTACTTCGCCACGCTGGCGGTGACGCTCCAGGCCCCCTTGCCGTTCGGATCCCAGATGATGCCGAGCCGCGGGCTCCAGGCGCTGTCCTTGGCGACCACGTTCCCCGACTGATCGGCACCGTGATTCCTGTCGAAGCGGATGCCGACGTTGGCCGTCACCCGGTCGGTCAGCCGCCAGTTGTCGTTGATGAACCCGGAATGCGTGAGGAAGTCCGAGCCTTCGCTCTCCTCGACGATCGGGTTCCACTGGATGGTGGTGGTGCCGTCGCCGAGGAAGATCGGGAACAGGTCGTTCTCGCCGGCGCCGTTGCCAGAGATGATCGCTCCGGCACTGATGATGCGGTAGTCGCTCCCCGACTGATGATTGTCGGCCCGGCGGATGTCGTTGAACCGATCGTACCCGAACACCAGGTTGTGCGATCCGAACCTGGGGGTCGACAGGAAATAGGTCCCCTTGACGAAGACGTCGTTGCTGTCGCGTCCTTCGGGCGTGCAGACGCCGCAGAACGTGTCGGACCACCAGCGAGTGAGCCCGCGGCTGCTGTCGATGAGGAGCGTCCCCTCGACCAGGTCGGTCGACTTGGCGCCGGCGCCGATGAAGTCCAGGGTGCGCTTCGACACCAGCGCCTCGACGAACAGCTTGCTGGTCAGCATGCCGCTGTAGTTCACGGCATACAGCCGCTCGGGCAGGCGCCGGGTCCCGAGGCTGCGCAGATCCATGGTCAGGTTCTGATTGAACGAGTAGTTGATCTGCGAGCGATCGTGGTGGTTGTAGTTCACCTGGAACCGGTGCGCGGGCGTGAGCGAATAGGTGCCCTTGATCTCGTAGCGGCGCTGCTCTTCCGTGAACTCGTAGGGAACGTTGGTGGCAATCAGCGTCCGGCCCTGCGACTCGTCGCGCAGGCGGCCCGACGTGAAGAACCAGAGCCGGTCGCGCATCACCGGCCCGCCGATCGTGTACTCCGAGGTCGGAACCACCTTGTCAATCCGCGGCTCGGGCGTCGTCGCCAGGCGCTCGGTCTCGAACGGCGCCAGCGTCCGCCACTTGTCGTTGTTGAGCGACTCGCGGAAGCTGCCCGAGAACTGGTTGCCGCCGGACTTGGTGATGATGTTGACCACGCCGCCGCTGAACCGGCCGAACTCGGCGGACACGCCGCCGTTGGCGACGGTCGTTTCCTGGATCGCATCTTCGATCGCGGTGTCGAACGCCTGGCCGCGGATGTTCTCGTTGATGCTGACCCCGTTGAGGAGGAACAGGTTCTCGAAGCTCACCGAGCCCCCGAAGGAGTACGCGCCGGCCGGGCCGGTCGGGTGCACGCCAGGCGCCATCATCAGGATCGCGTTGAGGTCGCGCGAGGTCGGCAGTTGCGCGATCAAGTCCTGTGAAAAGTTGGTGGCGATCTGGGCTGTCTTGGTGAGGGTGTCGGCCGATCCCGTGACGGTGACCTCCTCGCTGATCTGCGCCGGACCGAGCTGCACTTCGAGCGGGAGGACCTGCGTCGGCGCCAGCACGACGCTGCGGGTCTGCGTCTGGAACCCGGGGAGGGAGAACGTGATCGTGTAGGGGCCGGAAGGCAGCCCGGTCAGGATGTAGTCGCCGTTCTCCGACGTCACGGACTCGCGTGTTCCCTGAAGGTTCGGTGACTTCGCCGTGGCGGTGGCGCCGGGCAGAGCCGCCCCCTGCACGTCGAGCACCCGTCCGGAGATGGTTCCGGTCGTCGTCTGCGCGGCGGCGTCAGCCGCGGCAATCATCGCGGCGATCGCAGCCAGCACGATTCGAGCACGCATAACTCGTCCCTCCCACATTTCGTCCCAACGGCGGGACGTACTGATTCATTGACTCCGGTCGTGCAGGTCAGGCGCGACGCGGAGCAAGACCGACGCCGATCCACGAGGACGGATCGGTCAATTTGCGTGGAAGAAATCCGCCTGGGAAGAGTTTCCGGGTTTCAGGTACGGATGGTCAGTGGGCCGTGACGATCGTCAGCGCCAGCACTCGAGCGGTCGGGGCCGCACGCTTCCAGCCTGAAGCGACGGGAGCGGGACGCGGACGCCGAATCCATCCCTTTGGTCGTCGGGACCGACGATCTGGATCGTGCCCGCGTGATTCGAAGTGAGACTACTGCCAGCGACGCAGCGATGGTACGGGGCGCGATGGTGCCGTCAGTTCAGCACGACAACCTGATACCCGTTCGACACACGCGAGTAATAGGTGGAGCCACACTGCGAGTAGGTCGAGCCGGTGATCTGTACGGCTTTGCAGCCGGCCGGAAGCGTCGCGATGACCGCACCGGCAGGAGCCTCGACGACCTGGTACGCAACCTCCCCGCTGGTCATGACCCGCGTGTAGTAGGTGTTGTCGTGGTAGTAGTAAGTCGATCCGCTCACCGGGACCGGCGCCGCGGCGGCCGGTGGTTTCGCGAGCATCGTGCCGATCGCGATGCCGGCGCCGACCGCCGCGACGGCTTTCCAGGCTTCGTAGCTCTCGTAGCGGTCGCCCACGACCACGCCGCCGTAGCGGCCGACGGCCGCGGCCCCTTCTTCCCCGACGACGACCGCGCCGCGCCGGCCGACTGCTCCGCCCTGGACGTCGACTTCCTCGCCGGTCACGACATTACCGTTGCGGCCGACTGCGGCATATCCTTCTTCGCCGCTGACGACCGCACCATTGCGCCCGGCCGCCGCGTAGCCTTCTTCACCCTTGACGGCGGTACCCCGCGGCCCGGATGCCACGCTGGCATCGTCGCCATGTGCCACCGCGCCGCGCCGGCCGGCGCGCACCTGCGCCGCGATCGGCGCCAGACCCGCCATCGCGACGAGGGCTGCCGTGACCAGAGTGCAGATGACTTTTTTTCCCGCGCGTTGTTGCCTCATGACTCGCCGACTCCCTTTCCAGATCAAGCTTCGGCCCGACTTCAACCGCCCGCGGATTATTTCGTGGGGGGTCCGGCGGGTTTCGCGGCCGCGGCATTCCTGATCGCCGCAGCCCGTTGCACGATCGCGATGCCCTCGTAGTCCGCGGGCAGCTTCGGGACGAACATGGCGGTGGTGGCTTGCGGGGCGAGGTTCCAGCCGGTGAAGGTCAAATCGACCTCGGGCTGGCCCCTGCGTTTCTTCTGCACGACCTTCAGGCGTTTCGGCAGCGGATCGCCCTTCTCGGGTAGCCACAGTTCCCAGTCGACGCCGACGTCCTTGAACGCCAGATGCACACAGGACGTGTCGCCCACGTTCTCGGTGCCGACGTAGCCGCCGGTGGTCTTGTCGGTCAGCAGCGCCTTCTCCGCCGAGCCGTAGAACAGATCACCCATCGGCAGGGCCATGTCGTACCGCTCGGCAAGCACGTCCAGCGTGCGGTCGATGCTCTCGGGCATCGGCGCCTGGGCGAAGACCTTGTCCTTGTGCGAGGCGATGGTCAACGTCTTGCCGTTGTACCAAGCCTCGAGGCCCCGGCCGCCCGTCAGCTTGCTGTGGAAACGATCGGGGCGTCGCACGGTGTAGACGCCGGTCAGAGATGCCGACTCTTTCTTGCCAGAGACACGCACGACGTCGCGCACCTCGGTCGTCGTCGCGCTCAGCTCGGAGGCCGCGGCAAGCCGGGCGCTCATCTGCTGCACCAGTTCCCGGCCGCGCGCGAGCCGTTCGGCATCGGTCGACGGTTCCCGGTGCCCGCAGGCCGTCAGACTGAAGGCGGCCAGGCCCGTCACGGCCCATCCAGAAAGCAGCGTTCGTGCTGTCATGAGATCGTCTCCGGCTGGAGGTCTTGCCCTAGTGTCGCGTCTCCGACACTAGAGAGGCAAAACACACGCCATCGCCAACCCGTCACGACCCTGAGGAAACGCGCAAAGCGAGGCTTCGCCTCCGGCAGGGCAAGGAGCCAGCCACGGGATATTGCGAGGGGGGGAAGGTCCTGCAGAGTCGGGGGTTCGCGGGGTCGCGGGGTCGGAAGTCGCTATCCAGGGATCTTGGAACCGCAAACCCGCGAGCCGCGAACCCGCGACTCTTACACGGATTGTGGGGTCGGGTCTTTAGACGCGACCCCACCCGCGGTAGTACCAGTAGACCGGCAGCCCGAGCGCGATCAGCACCAGGCCCGCCACGGATTCGACCGGACGGTTGATCAAGGTGTTGATCACGAGCCATACGGCCACCAGCACGAAGGCGAGCGGCACGAGAGGATAGCCGAGCGTCCGGTATGGCCTGGCCAGCTCCGGCGCCCGGACTCTCAGCACGAACACCGCTGACGTGACCAGGCCGTAGAAGATCCACGACGCGAAGATCACGTAGTCCGTCAATTGATCGTAGGTACCCGACGCGGCGAGCACGCAGGCCCAGGCCGCCTGAATCAGGACGGCCGCGACCGGCACGCGCGTCCGCGAACTCAGGACAGCGGCCCGGGCGATGAAGAGACCATCTCGCGCCATCGCAAACGGCACGCGGGCGCCCGTGAGCGTCGCGCCGTTGAGCGCGCCGAGCGCCGACAGCACGAAGGCGATCGACATCAGCTTGCCGCCGCTCTCGCCGAACGCGGTCTGCGCCGCCTTGGTGGCCACCGGCAGGGCATCGCGATGGGCCGTGGAGTTCGAGGTCAGAATCTCCGACCAGGGCAACGCGTAGAAATACGAGAGGTTTGCCGAGCAATAGATCACCATGACCGCGACCATGCCGCCAATCAGCGCGCGCGGCACGTTGCGGCCGGGGTCCTTGACCTCGCCCGCGGCCATGGGCATGTTGTTCCAGCCGTCGTAGGCCCAGAGCGCCGCCAGCATCGCCAGGCCGAACGCCGCCACGCCGCCGCGCGGACCGCTCGAGGGCGACGCCAGGTGCGACCAGTCGGCCGTCGTGGACAGAAAGGCGATCCCGAACACGACGAGGCCGATTCCTCCGACCTTGAGGATGGTCAACACCGACTGCACCCGTCCGCCCACGACGACGGTCAGGCAGTTGACGATGGCGAAAAACGCAATCGCGGCGATCGCCACGATCTGGGTCAGGCCGAATTGCCACTGCATCGTCCGGCCCAGAACCCTGTAGGTGGCGGCGGTCCAGGCGCCGCCGAGCGGGACGATGGCAGACAGGAAGGTCGCGAAGCCAACCCCGAGGATCGCGATCGAACCGGATCCGGCCACGACGAACCGCATCCATCCGAAGAGAAACGCGGCCAGCTCGCCGTAGGATCGGCGGAGGTAGACGTATTCCCCGCCGGCTTGCGGCAACATCGCGCCGAGCTCCGCGTAAGTCAGCGCGCCGGCGAGCGACAGGAGCCCGGCCGCGACCCACGCCGCCAGCACGAGCAGAGGCGAACCGGCATCCTGCGCCATGATCGCCGACTTGATGAAGACCCCGGTCCCGATGACCGTGCCCACGACCAGGGCGGTGGTATCGGTCAGGGTCAGGCCGCGAACGAGCTGGGTGCGATGCTGTTCCATGTCGTCGGGAGCGTACAACGAGACGACCCGGTGTCAGACGGTGAATCGTGAACGCGCCGAGACCCGGTGTCAGACGGTGAATCGTGAACGCGCCGAGACCCGGTGTCAGACGGTGAATCGTGAATCGTGAACGCGTCGAGACGTTGGCGCGTTCACGATTCACCGTCTGACACCGAGCTCTCCAGGGACTTGGGCTACGCCAGCTTCGCGGCGCACATCGCCAACGGCGCCGCCCCGCCGATCAGATTCGGACTTGGACCAGGCGCCCGGGGGCTCTGACCCCCCGGGTGTCGGGCAATGGCGCCGATCGGGTTCACGAAACCCGGAACGTTCGTGCTCTCAGCCTGCGCAGGCCTCGCTCATCGGCGATCCATCAGCGTCAGAATCCTGTGACAGGTGCCGTAGCTTCGAATCGTCATCTCCTGATACACAGGCTTCGTCACGATCCGGGACATCCGGCTCTTTCCAAGATCCCGGAGCGCCGTCGACAGGTACAGCACGCCTGTCCCGCCCTCGACCGAATCGACACCCGGCCTCACGTCGACTTCCTTCAGCGCAGCCGCCGCGGTCACCGGTGGACGGAGAAACGCGATGTTCATCCGCAGGTCGGTCCGGGATCGCCATGCAGGGGGCGCGTCGGACAGCACGGTCTTCAGCCGGTCACGCGAGAGCACGACGACGCGCGGATTGATCCCCAGCGCGGACTCGGTCGCCGCGTCGATCTCCGGGGCCAGTTTCGCGGCACTCTTCCGCGCGCTCTCGAACACGACGTTACCGCTCTGAATGAAGGTTTCCACGCGCGCGAACCCGGCGTTTTCGAGGCACGCCCTCAACGCCGCCATCTTCGTGATGTTCCGGCCGCCGACGTTGATGCCGCGCAACAGCGCAACGTAGGTCATGGATCGCCTTCATTCCTGGCCGGCGAATCGGCCGGGTCCAGGACCCGGCCTCTACGTCAGTACGCCATCGCGTAGCAGTCACGCCGCGGATCCGCCCCCGCGATCCGCGTCCCCGTTGCCGGATCGACGACCACCGCCGTCGCGCAACTCGGGATGCTCCGCGGCGCGATCCTGCTGACATCGTGGCCGCGCGATTTCAGCTCTTCGAAGACCGCATCGGGAAAGTCCGACTCGAGGTTGAGCTGATTGAATCCCCCGGAATGCGGCCAGAACGAGCCGTAGAAATGCAGCGTCTGCGCGCGCGGCCAGCGAAACGCCTCGTGCAGATTCGGGTACCACTCCTGCCAGAACTCGATCACGTTCAGCAGGCCCTGCAGGATGGTCTGTTCCTGGTTGTCGCCGCCGGGTGTGCCAATCGCCATGAACGGCTCGCCGTTCCTCAGCACGATGCTCGGCGTCAACGTGTAGCGCGGGCGCGAGCGCGGACGTAACTGGGCCGCGCGCGTCTTGTCGAGCCAGAACGACTCTCCGCGGACGCTCATCATGACCCCTGTCGATCCGAGGACGACCGACGTCGGGAGCCAGGCGCCGCTCGGGGTGCTGTCGAACACGTTGCCGTCACGGTCGATGACCGACATATGCGTCGTGTCCTTCACGATCCCGTGGGTGGGATCGTCATCGCCCGACACCGGCCGGGACGCCACCGCGTCGCTGATGTTCGCGACCCAGTACGGCCACGTCTTCACCTTGGAGTCGAACGGCAGCGGGTCGCCGGCGGTGTAGCCGCGGGACGCCCGGCGGGGGTCGATCTGCGCGGCGCGCTGGCGCGAGTAGGCCTTGGACAACAGACCCTCGGCAGGGCTCTCGACGAATGCCTGATCGGCATAGTAGCTGTCGCGATCGGCGTAGGCGAGCTTCATCGCTTCGACCACCGTGTGGACATAGTCGGCGCTGTTGCGTCCCATCGCCTTGAGGTCGAACTGCTCCAGGATGTTCAACGATTCGAGCAGGACCGGCCCCTGGCTGCCGAACGATTGCTTGTAGACCTCGTAGCCGCGGTAGGTCGTCATCGCGGGCTCTTCGACCTTCGCGAAGAAGTCCGAGAAGTCGTCGAGCTCCCAGGGCGCGTCATGCTGCTTGAGGAACGCGACCATCTCGCGCGCGATGTCTCCCTTGTAGAACCGGTCGCGAGCCGCCACGATCCCGGCGGCCCTCCCCCGCCGGGCCGCACCGCGCTCCGCATCGACCATTCGTTTGAGGGTACGCGCGAGGTCCGGCAGCACGATCGTGTCTCCGGCCTGGTAGGCGGAGCCGTCCGGCTTCAGCCACATCCGGCGATTGTCCGGCCATGAGTCGATGAACTTGCGATTCGCCTCGATCGCCTGCGTCGTCCGCGGCCGGAGCGGGAAGCCGTGCTCCGCGTAGTCGATCGCCCGGGCCGCGACCTGCGCGAACGTCATCGTGCCCCAGCGTTCGAGCACGGTCAGCGCGGCGTGCAGCACGCCTGGCACCACCGCGGGGTCGAGGCCGACCCCCGCCATCGTCTTGCCTCGCGAGAGATACCAGTCGATCGTGGCGGCCTTCGGCGCCCAGCCCTGACCGACCACCGACACGACCGTGCGGCTCTTGCGCGGATAGACGAGAACCAGGCCCTCGCCGCCGAGGCTATACAGAATCCTGTTCGACGACGCCACCGACGAGCATGGCGGCGACGCCGGCATCGAACGCGTTCCCGCCTTTCAGGAGCGTCTCGAACGCGGCCGCCGACGTGAGCGGATGGCCCGTGGAGACGGCGGCATTGCGCCCCATCACCGGCGGGCGCTCGGCGGCCTCGTACGAGAGGCCCGAGAACGAGACGACGAGACATGCGGCGACTGCCGCGGCTGAGTACCGCATCGATGCGACCTCCCCGGTCCTCAAAGTTGGGTGATTATCCGCGCGCGGCGCGAAGGAACGCAATGGCGGCGGGCTGCAAATCCGATAGCTGCTGCCGACGGCTTCGACGCGGCTGCGTGGGGCGTGGCCTACAATTGGCCCGCTGTGCCCCCACCCCAGTCGCTCGTCGCCGCGGTCAAGGCTCGAACTGTGGTGCCGTTTGTCGGCGCCGGCCTGAGTGTCAGCGTCGGCCCGACCCTGTTCCCCAACTGGGCGGGACTGATCGAGCGCATGGCGGTGCGGCTCGACGAGGAAGCACAGGCGCCCATCGCAACGAGAGTTCGGACGCTGGTGACGGCGAAAGAGCTCACCGAAGCCGCCGAGCTCGCCCACGAGAGCCTCGGACCGGATCGTTTCAACGCGGTGATGGAGAAGACCTTCGACGTACCGATGCCGCCGGAGGCCAACTTGTCCGCCGTGGAAGCACTCTGGCGACTGCAGCCGCGTGCGGTCATCACCACCAATTACGACGACGTGCTCCGCTGGCCGTTTCAGCGGCGCAGCAACCGGCTCGAGTCGGCGTCACGCGTGATGCCCCGGCAAATCGACAACGAGGACAGCGGACGTCTCCGCGCCATCATCACCCCGGTCGACAACGTACCGCTCGTGTGGCACCTGCACGGATCGGTGGCGCGACCCAGACCATCATCCTGACGCACCGCCAGTACGAGCGGCTGTACGGCGCCGGCACCAGCCAGCGCGCTGTCTACGAGAACGCCCTGCAGCAGTTGCGCGCGGTCGTCCTCAATCGGACGCTGCTGTTCATCGGCTTCAGCCTGGATGATCCGTTCGTCCGGGCGCAACTGGACGACATCTTCGAGCTGACCTCGAAACAGAATCCGGTGAACTTCGTCGTGCTCAAGCAAGGCGAGAAGGATCCGGCCGGCATGCTCGCCAGGCACAACGTGCAACTCATCGAATTCGAGCACTTCGGGTCGCCGATGGTGAGAGCCATCAGCGAGATCGCCGACGAGGCGTGGGGCGCCACAACAGGATTCATCAGCGCGCCGGGAGCATTCGCCGGGCTCATCGGAGACCTGGTTGAGCAACTTGACGGCCTCGCCCCGGACCCGGCGATCGTGGGCCGGGCCTTCAATCGCTGGCGGCCGCGTAAGTGGCCGGCGGCCGCCCTGGGCGGCGACGGCATTGCGCTCGCGCGGACGGCTGCCGCCAGGCTCGCCGACGCGATGCGCCAGAGCCAGGGCTACTATCCGCTGATCGAATTCGTCCGTGAAATTGCCAGCCAAACCGGCACTCAGGCCGCGACGTTGATCTCATGGATCGCGGATGCCGCCAACGCACTCGGCACCGATCCCGCTGACGCCGCGCGTATCCAGGCCGGCGGCTTCACGCCACCCGACAGCGGGTTCACGGGGGAGCACTACGTGCTGGTGCGCCTGGACGAGGCCGGGACCGAAGCGTGGCGAGGCCAGGCCTGGCTCTTCAGCGGCAACGAACCCTGGAAAATTTTCGAGGACGAGCAGCAGTGGCAGCGTGGCGATCTGCCGAAGCTCGTCTCCGAGCTCCTCGACCGTGTCGCCGCGCTGGAGCTCGCGGCGGAGCGCACCACCGTGGCGTTCATGGTGCCTCGCGCGCTGCTGATAGAGGCGATCGACCAGCTTGCGCCGGCGCTCGAGGAATTTCGTGAACCGCCCATCGGCGTCAAGCTTCCAGTGACTGTTCGTCCGCTGCGGCAACGAGCAAGCAAACGGACGCTCCACCAGCTGGGCCTGACGTGGCAGGCACTCAAGAAAGGCGCGAGCAACTGGACGCTCGATGACGTCGTCCCGCCGAAGGATCCCGGAGCTGCTCTCTGGCTTCGCCCGGCGGACGCCGGTCCTGCGCTCATCTTGAGCCTCCAGCAACACCGCGTCAACTGCGTCGTCCTTTCGACGCCGCCAGCGTTTCCGCCGGCCGATGCGGCGACCGATCTGTTCAACTGCGTAATCCAGGCGGCGATACCCGCAGTCGTCTGGCTGCGGGAACCGGCTGCCGGCGACATGACGGCCGCGCGCCAGCAGCTGACGGCGTTGCTCGGCGATGCGACCGGTGCGCTGCCGCATCGAGTCTGGCAGCTGCGGCAGGGGGCCTTTGCCGGCACCGATCCCGCAGATCCGGGCCAGTGTGTCGTGCTGCTCTGGGAGGACGCCGATCGTGTGCCGCCTGATCACGACCCGGCGAATCAGGCAGTCGTCCCGCGCGGGTGAAATCAATCAGAAGGAGGCGCCGTGTCCGAAGCAAGCTGGAAGGTCTACAAGGGCAGTGGTCAGGTGGATCAGGCGGCGATCGACACGCTGCCGGATCCCCCGCCCTGGCGCCGATTCGATCGGTTCGGAGAGGCACGCGCGGAGACGTTTCAGGCTCCGCCTGGCGCGGTCGAGGTCGTCAACGCCGCGTTGTACCTCAGACGGCCGCTACTGATTACCGGAGAACCTGGCACCGGGAAATCGTCGCTCGCCTATGCGGTCGCTCACGAGCTGGGGCTCGGGTCCGTGCTCACCTGGAACATCAACTCGCGCTCGACCCTCCTCGATGGTCTCTATCATTACGACGCGATCGCGCGACTCCGGATCGCGAACCTCGAGCGGACCACGGGCCGGAAGACGGGCAAACGTCAGTCCGAGGACATCGGCCGGTTCATCAAGCTGGGTGCGATTGGCACCGCGTTCAAGGCGACGCGCCGGCCGCGCGTCGTGCTCATTGACGAGATCGACAAGAGCGACATCGATCTGCCCAACGATCTGCTGCACGTCCTCGAAAACGGCGAGTTCGAGATCACCGAGCTCGCCCGGGACGCAGACCAGAAGAAAAGCGTCAAGGTCGCGGTGACTGGCAGTGCCGAACGCGTGAGCGTCACAGGCGGGCAGGTGCGCTGCAGCGTCTTCCCGTTCATCGCGATCACCAGCAACGGTGAGCGGGATTTGCCGCCCGCCTTCCTGCGCCGCTGCCTTCGGATCGACATCAAGCCACCGGAAAAGGATGAGCTGCGCACCATCGTGCAGAGGCATCTCGGGCCTGGACCGACCGACGTCCTCGAAACACTGCTCACGAAGTTCGTCGACCTTCGAAAACAGGGAAGGCTGCTCGCGACCGATCAGCTGCTGAACACCTTCTTCCTGGCAACCCGCGGCACGTCCATGACTCCCGACGAGCGTTTGACGCTCGAGACGGTGTTGTTGAGAGAGCTCGGCCCGCGTTGACACCGCTGACTGCCCTTTTTCGGGCGTTGGAGGCCGCGGGGCTCGGGCTCGACGTCGAGACGGCGCGCGATGCCGTCTGGCTCGCCGCGCTCCTCAGTGCGCGAGAGCCGCCAGCAATCCAGGATGTCGAACGCCCCGTCGGATCGCCAACCCTGCAGCCTGCTGGCGCGGCTCCCCCTGCTTCTGCCGAAACTCTGTCACCAGCAATGCCGATAGATTCAGCTGCAGCGGCGGGGGCGTCGGCCGGGAACGCAGCACCGCGCGCGGCAACAGAGACGCGAGGCGACCCCACCGCGGTTGTCCCGTTCAGCCGCGTTCGTCTGCCCCGTGCGTCCGGGCTGGTCGGTGCCCGCACGATTCCAGGGGCGCTTCGTCCTCTGCGCCGTAAGCGACGATCCCCGCGTGCGCCGATCGACGAGACGTCAACTGTCCGGCGCGCGATCGAAGACGATCTGTGGCTCCCAATCTACCGCCAGGTCCCGGAGCGATGGCTCGAGCTTGCGCTGGTCGTTGACAGCGGCCTATCCATGGTCGTCTGGCAGGACACTATCGCGGATCTCCGCCGCATCTTCACGCGAGCTGGTGCGTTTCGAAGCGTCCACGCGTTGTCACTGGCGAGCGAGGATCCGGTCGCGAGTGTACGGCCGATGAAGGCCGGAGCAGCTGACCGCAGGTCGCCGGCGGGCTCCCCGTTTGGTGGGAGCCGGCTCGGGCTCGTCCTCGTCCTTTCTGATTGCGTCTCCGCGGGCTGGTACACCGGGAGCGTCGTGTCGCTCTTGCATCGCTGGTCACGGGACTCGCCGGTGGCGCTCCTCCAGGTCCTACCGGAACGCATGTGGCCGCGCACCGGGCTGGGCGAGGCCACGCGTGTCACCATTCGCGCCGCCGCCACGGCTGTGACCAACCGTCACCTTCACTGGGCTGCCGAACTTCCACTTCCCGAGGCCGGATGGCGTACACGCGGCGTCGGCGTGGATCCCGCCGACCTGGCGCTATTCCCGGTCGCGACTGCGGATCCCGCCTCGGTGCGGCTTCTCGCGAGAATGGTGGCGGGCACCAACGACGAGTCGATGCCGGCCGTGCTGTTCGACGTCAACAGCATCGCGCTTCCTCCGGAGACAGGGACGGCGTCGGCAGAAGAGCGACTCCGTCGCTTCTGGAACGTCTCCTCCGCGGCAGCCTGCCAACTGGCGTGTCTGTTAGCCGCCGTGCCGGCACCGAGCGTGGCGATGCTGCGACTGTTGCGGCGTGAGCTGCTGCCGGACGCCGATCCCAGCGCCGAGGCCGAAGTGTTGTTCAGCCGTCTTGTCAGGGTGCCAGCGGGCGCGGAGGTACACGACGGGGACCTGCCGCTCGAATTCGAGCCCGATGTTCGCGTCCCCCTGCTGGAGAACGCTCCCGTCGGTCGTGTGCTCGAAGTGTTGAGTCGAATTGCGGAGCAGACCACACTCCCTGGAATCGCGGCGCCGACTTTTGCCAGCTGGATCGTCAATCCGACGCCGGCACGTGAACACCTGGTCCCCGGGGAAAGTGCGGAGGCGGCCCATGTCGCGTCCGTCCTGGAACAGATCGGCGGCGCGTACGCGCGGATCGTGCATCCGGAAGCACGGCGCATCACCGCGGTGCCGATACCGGAGCCGGCGGCCGCGCGAGGCGATCTGCCCGCCGATCAGGCCCCCCAGGCGCCGCTCGATGCCGAACGGTCCGATACCCCACCGACCACGGAACAGACTACGAAAGCCGTCTGCTTCGTGATCAGCCCTTTCGGTCAGCGCGTGGATTACGCGACCAACCGGACGCTCGATCTCGACAAGAGCTATCGATCGATCATCAAGGCGGCTGCCGAGGACGCCGGCCTCACGTGCCTCCGTGCCGACGAGGTCATTCACTCGGGCACCATCGACAAGGCGGTGTTCGAACAGCTGCTGAATGCGGAGGTCGTCGTTGCCGACCTGTCCACGTCGGACTCCAACACGATCTATCTCCTCGGGGTGCGTCATGTTCTTCGGCCGCACACAACCATCGTCATCGCCGAGAAACAGTTCGGGTTCGCATTCGATATCACACATCTGGAAGTGGTTCAGTACGAGCATCTCGGTTCGGGCATCGACGTGGAGGAAGCTCTGCGCATGCAGCAGCTCCTGACGACGCGGATGCTCGAACGCCTGCAGCCCCCGAAGGTCGACAGCCCTGTCTACACATTCTTGTCAGGACACCAGCTTCGGACGCCCTCGGCGAAACCTCCGCGCGATGGGCGACGCCGGGCCTTTGTCATCATGGGCTTCGGAGAGAAGACCGACTTCTATTCGACGCCCGACCGGACACTGGATCTCGATAAGTCGTACGAGGTCATCAGGGCTGCGGTCGAGGAAGCGGGGCTCGAGTGCGTTCGGGCCGACGAGATTCTCCGCAGCGGAGTCATGGATCTGCCGATCTACGAGCACCTGGCCACGGCCGACTTGGTGATTGCCGACCTGTCGACTTCGAACGCCAACCCGATTTACGAGCTCGGTATCAGGCATGCACTGCGACCCTACACGACAATCGTCATCGCCGAGGATAAATTCCGCTTTCGGTTCGACCTCGGGCATCTTCATCATCTGGAAGTACGAGCACCTCGGCAAAGACATCGGTGTGAAGGAGGCCGAGAGGCTGAAATCTGTGTTGCGAACGGCGATCACCAGCACCCTGGACAAGCGGGAAACCGACAGTCCCGTCTACCTGTTCCTGCCTGAGTGGTCGCTGCCAGCCGAGCTCCAGAACACGACCCCGGATACCGACATGGCTGCGGACCGCGATGCGGCGGACTCCTCGCCGGCGATAACGGAGTTGCTCGAAGCACTCGCCGAAGCGCGCAAGAGTGGCGAGTGGCGCACAGCTGAGGAGGTCGCCACGCAGTTGCGCGAGCTGCGGCCATCTGACGCTTATGCTGTCCAACAGCTCGCACTGGCGAAGTACAAGAGCAAGCAGCCGGACGCGGTTACGGCGCTGAGAGAGGCAAGAAGCATTCTCGAATCGCTGGATCCCCGCAGCACCCGTGATCCGGAAACCATCGGATTGTGGGCGGCCATCCACAAGCGACTCTGGGAGTCGATGTCGGAGCCATCGAACCTGGACGAGGCGATCACGAGCTACCGCCGCGCCTTCGAGATCAAGCGCGATCATTACAGCGGGATCAATCTGGCACTCCTGTTGGACCTGCGAGCGGAGAAGGCCACGCCCGAGCAGGCGGCCGAAGATCATCACCGGGCCGATGAGGCACGACGGATGGTGATCGTGATTTGTCAGGAGCTCCTCGACTCCGGCATCAAGGGAGAAGACGAGAGCGCGATTCGCGACGAGACCTTCTGGGTGCGTGCGACGCTTGTCGAGGCGCTCGTGGGAATCGGCGACGAAGAACGGGCGCGGGCGATCGAGAGCGAACTGCTTCACGATCCGCCAGAGAAATGGATGGCCGACGCCGTCGTGTCGCAATTGAGCCAAGTCCGGCAGCTGGTGGAACGGCGCCGCGCACCGTGAGTCAGCCTGTCCGATTCAGAACACCAGCTGCGGCACTCGCAGGGAGATGGGATCGTCAAGTAACGCCCGGGCGTTCACGATTCACTGCCTGACACCACCGCCCTCGCTGGCGACCGGCAGGTTCACGTGCCGGCGGATCGCGGCGAGCCGCATCGCGAAGCACAGCGCAGCGCCCACAGGCGCCGTGATGCCGCCAGGCAGGTGCACGAGGGCGCCCAGGACGACGACCGCGGCGCCGGCGAGCGCCGCGAGCGCGTAGAGGTCCGAGCGCAGGACGACCGGCACCTCGTTGACGAGCACGTCGCGCACCACGCCGCCACCGATCCCGGTGAGCATTCCCAGCAGCGCGCTGGCCGCCGGGTTGAGGCCGTAGGCCAGCGCCTTTTCCGTCCCGGCCACGGCGAACAGGCCGAGTCCGGCCGCATCGAAGACGAGGATGACCGTGTTGAGACGCTGGACGCGCGGGTACCAGAGGAAGGTGACGGCACCAGCCGCGAGCGAGGTCACGATGTAGCGCCAGTCGCTGATCCCGGCCGGAGGGACCGCGCCGATCAGCAGGTCCCGCGTCAGGCCTCCCGCCGTGGCAGCGACGAACGCGAGCACGCAGACGCCGAACACGTCGAGCTGCTTCTTGACGCCGGCGGCGGCGCCGCTCATCGCAAAGACGAAGGTCCCCAGGATGTCGAGCGTCAGCAGCAGCGTGGCCGGAGTGAGCGGCGGCGTGTCCATGCTCATCGAACGGCGGGATCCTATCGCGGTAATGTCGCTCGGCTGGAAACTCGCGCTCGGTCCGGACCGAGTCAACCGTCAGGGACTATGATTCGTGCGTCCCGACGGCAGGGAGGCACGATGACCGTCCTCACGATGCGCTGCGCGCGTGGCCTCGCGCTCACGGCCGCCCTTTGCGCGCTTGCCCTCACCATCATCCGCGCCCAACCCGCCGGGGGCCCCGAACCACTGCGGCCTCTGTTTCACTTCACGCCGCCGCGCAACTTCATGAACGACCCGAACGGGCTCGTCTTCTACAAGGGCGAGTACCACCTTTTCTATCAGCACAACCCGCTGGGCAACACGTGGGGGCACATGAGCTGGGGCCACGCCGTGAGCCGCGACATGATGCGATGGCAGCATCTGCCTGTCGCGCTCAGCGAGGCGGACGGCGTGATGATCTTTTCCGGCAGCGTCGTGGTGGACTGGAAGAACACGAGCGGATTCTGCCGGCCGTCGGATGGCGATCCATCCTGTCTCGTCGGGATCTACACCGGCCATGGTCGCCGCCGGCAGACGCAGAACCTCGCTTACAGCAACGACCGTGGACGCACCTGGACCAAATACCCGGGCAACCCGGTGATCGATCTGGGTCTCGAGAATTTCCGCGATCCCAAGGTGTTCTGGCACGAGCCAGGTCAGCGCTGGGTCATGGTCACCGTACTGGCGGACCAGCACAAGGTCCGTTTCTTCGGGTCGCGGGACCTCAAGTCGTGGGAAACACTGAGCGATTTCGGCCCGGCGGGCGCGACCGGCGGCGTCTGGGAGTGCCCGGATCTCTTCCCTCTCCCCGTCGACGCTCAGCCGTCGGAGGTGCGCTGGGTCCTCGATGTCGACATCAATCCCGGCGCGGTCAGCGGGGGATCGGGCGGCCAGTACTTCGTCGGCCGATTCGATGGCCGGACCTTCGTCAACGACAACCCGCCGGACCAGACGATGTGGGTCGATTACGGGAAGGACTTCTACGCCACTCTTTCCTTCTCGGATCTTCCGGCGTCTGACAACCGGCGCATCTGGATGGGATGGATCAGCAACTGGCTGTACGCGAACGAGGAGCCGACGCCGGCCTGGCGGGGCGCACAGTCGGTCCCGCGCGAGCTCCAGCTGCGCCGGCTTCCCGACGGTATCCGGCTCGTCCAGGCGCCGATCCGTGAGCTCAACAACCTGCGCGGACGTGCCGCGGTGGCCATCCCGGCGGCGGGAATGGCGCTCCCTCCTGGCGCGGACATTGAGATCGACCTGCCGGCATCCGTCGCGGCCGACACGGGGCTGCGGTTCGCCAACGGCAATGGCGAGGAGGTGCTGGTCGGGCTCCAGGCCTCGCCGCCGGAGGTCTTCATCGATCGGCGCAACGCGCGGAAGGGCGCCTGGCACAAGGAATACCCCGGCCGCCATGCCGCGCCGGTGCGCGGCATCGACGGCCGCGTCAGCCTCCGCATCCTGTTCGACCGTTCGGTGATCGAAGTCTTCGTGAACGGCGGCGAGCGAGTGCTGACCGACCGTGTCTATCCGACAGCGCCTTACGATCACGTCGGCTGGATTGGCGGCGTGCACCCGCAGGCGTCACGGTCGAGGCTCTGGACCATCGTCCCGGCGATGCGGTGGTAGACTCGCCGCCTTCTCACTTCCTCGACCCGGAGGATCAATGACCACTCGTCGTGAAGTGCTTCGGGCGGGCGCCGCGGTACCGCTCGGGCTGTTCGCCCGCCGGAGAGAGGCCGCCACGACGGCGCTCGCCGCACCGCCGTACACGATATCCATCAATATCGAGATCATGTTCAACACCGGGCGCGGGAATCCGCCGATGCCGCGGGCGGACCGGATCCGCGCCGTTGCGGCAAAGGGCTTCAAAGCCTACAGCTACTGGAATGCCCCGCCCGAGGAACGTAAGGCGATGATGAAGGCGCAGCAGGAGACCGGGCTCAGGTGCGTGAGCCTGGTGGGCACAGGCGCCGCGGGTGGCTCGACCGGCTTCACCAAACCCGGCGCGCAGGAGGCCTTGCTGGCGGAAATCAAGGAGCGGGTCGAGATTGCGAAGGAATTCGGCACGCAGCCGGATCTGATTACGTTCGTCGGCATCATCCAACCGGATGTGCCGTGGGAAACCCAGCGGGCCCAGATTGTCGACGGGTTGAAGCGTGCCGGCGACATCGCCGCGGCGGGCGGCGTGACGATCGCCCTCGAGCCCCTGAGTGTGAATCCCAATCAGGCGCGCCGCGCGCTCGATCGCTGCGTTGAAGCCTTTCCGGTCATGAAGGACGTCAACCACCCGAACGTGAAGATCTGCTTCGACCTGTACCACTTGCAGCGGACCGAGGGAAACCTCGTCGTCAATCTTCGCAACGGCCTGCAGGACAAGCTGATCAAGATCGTCCAGATTGGCGACAATCCGGGACGACTCGAGCCGGGCACCGGTGAGATCAACTATCCGTTCATCTTCAAGGAGCTCCGGCGTCTCAACTGGACCGGGTACGTCGACACCGAGCACGGATCGTCGAGCACCGCCGACCATGCGATGGATGTGGTCAGAAGAGATGGCGGAAGAGAACTGAGCGGCCCCTTCCCCTATTCCTGTCGCAGCAGTTGCGGCATCTATCCTGAACCCGCCGGGCCGGGACATAGCAAGTGATCGAGCGTGACCAGGGCGAGAAGGCCACCGCCACAGCAGCCGAGCATAGCAGGTCGTCGGCGACCTCCCAACAGGACGCAGACCAGAGAAGGCAGGCGTTGGTGGTCGGCGCCAAGCGCGGCAGGGCTTCATCTACACGAGATGCACGCCACGCAGCGAGCGAACCGGGTCGACCGCATTTTCCCCGCGGGTGCCGAATGAAGCGCGTGGAGAGCCGGCGAATGCGGCGGCAATTCTATGGCCTGCTGTTCAAAAGAGTCCTTACCACGAGTCAACATCATCGAACATGAGGCAAACAGTCGGCCTCGCGCAGCCGCCATTGACACGCGTCACTGCGCGCGCCGCGCGATGCGCTTGAGCTACCTCGAACCAGTTCACGATCAGTTGCAGCTCGCGATGGATCCCGGTGTCAGGGAACGTTGATAGGCGAGAAACGTCCCGTCGATCATCGGCCTGGTAATTGCGAAGGTCCGTTGCCTCGTGCACGAGCGATGGTGAACCGGCCGAGCCGCTCACCGGATCGAAGCTCATGCTCAAGAGCTTGGCACCGTTTCGGTAGTAGATCGTGCGGCCGTCCGGCGACCACTGGGGCGTAGTGCCGCCATCGGGCGATACCTGGACCTTGCGATCGAGCGCCGGATACGGCTGCAGGTAGATCTCGAACCGCTTGGTTTCGCTGCTGGCATAGAGCAGCCATTTCCCGTCGGGCGACATCGCGGGCCCGTTCTGGCTGCCTCGGGCGGTGATGAGCTTCGCCGGCTTGCCCGAGCCGTCGAGCGGCAGGCGCCAGATGCCTTGCCCCGTCGTCACCTGCGTGAAAAGGAGCGCCGAGGCCCCCGGCACGAAAACGCCGGTGTTCTTTTCGTCAGCGCCTCCCAGCAGCAGCTCCGGCGGCGAGACGCCGTCGGGCCGCTGCCAGTAGATGTTGAATCCCCTTGCCGCTGACATGAACGCGACCCGGCTGCCATCCGGCGTCCACACTGGACCCGTACGGTAGTCCACGCCCTCGCTTGGCAGCTGAATGCGGGTGTTGCGGACCAGGTCGTAAATCCACGTCGCGCCGCCCCATGTGATCACGGCCAGCCGCTTCATGTCGGGAGACACACGCATGCTCCCGACGAAGTAGTCAGCCTCGATCGAAAGAGGGGTGACCGTCCCGTTTGCGAAGGCATACGAGGCGCGACAGTTCGCGGCTGCTTCCTTGCAGCGGACCTTGCGTGTAGACATCGTTCCCGTGTCGGAGATGCCAATCACCGCTTCGAACACACCCGAGATGCTGATGTTCTCCAGCACCGCGACCGCCGGGCCGGTGACGACGCGCCGGCGGGCGTCGAACGGCATGGCCATCAACGTACCGTCGCTGCGCATGTAGACGATGTGGCCGGTCGGCAAATACCTGGAGTACAACCCGTACTGTCCGAGCTGAATGACGTCGCCGGTGGCAAGGTCGAGGACCGAGGGCTGGTTGTCGCCGTTGGGCGCTTCAGTCTCGACCAGCAGCGCGTTGCCGGGAAGGACCTGGGGAAAATAGGCAATCGACGCCAACAGGCTTGCCGCCGCTGGTGAACTTCGCGACGGCAGTTTCAGCGGCTCCGCCCGATGCCGCGACCTTCTGCATGCCGGTATTGTTCGCGCCGGCAAAGAAGATAATTCCGTCCTCGCGCCACGTGCCGCCGAAGAAGTCGACGATGTCGCAGATCGTCTGGGTCAGGCCGGTCGAAAGGGAGGTACTTCCGGAGCTCTGGCTGTTTGCCAATGCCCGTTGACGCATAAACCGCGAACGCCACCCATTCGCTATCGGGCGAAAAGAACGGGCCTTCCACGTCCTCGCTGCCAGGCACGAGCTGCACCCGCCCGTCCACGAGGCGCTGCACGTATAGCCGCGCCTCGTTCGTTCTTGACGCCGATGAATGCGAGCGATCGCCCGTCAGGTGAGAGCGCGAGGACGGGTGCTCCCCGTCCGGCGAGCTGCACGCCGTCGGGCAGTCGCAGCGTTGCGCGAATCGTCGGCGGCGAGCCGGCGGGCACGGTGGCCGATCGCGCGCGTCCGATGAACACGCCTGCCGCCAGGATCGCGGCACCAGCCCGACAACACCGGCCGCCTCTGATCCAGCCCCTCGCGCCGTTTGGCCGCGCGATCGCGGGACCCCGTGCTGCGGTTGCGGAGCCCTCCTCGATCCATCGCAGCTCGGTCGCGAGATCGTGGGCGCTGTGCCAGCGTTCGTCGGGATTCTTGGCGAGACACCGCTGCACCAGCCGTTCAAGGGCCGGCGCCACGTCCGGGACCAGCATGGACAGCAGCGGCGGGTCCTGATCGAGGATGGCAGCGATCACGCCGGCCCGGCTGTCGGCGTTGAAGGCGCGCCGGCCGGTCGCCATCTCGAACAGGATCGCGCCGTACGCGAAGAGGTCGGCGGACGAGTCTACTTCACGGCCTTCGAGCTGCTCGGCGCCATGTACGCATCGTTCCAAGCAGCACGCCGGCGCTCGTCAGAGGAACCGTTGCCGTCGACAGGGGGAGTGACCCGGTCGTCTCGGGCCCGGCAAGCCGCGCGAGTCCGAAGTCGAGCACCTTCACGCCCGACCGCGTCAGCATGATGTTCGCGGGTTTGAGGTCTCGATGGACGATTCCGGCCCGATGGGCGGCCGCAAGTGCTTCGGCGAGCTCGCGCGCGATCCGAACGATCTCCGGAACCGGCAACGCCTGGCCCGTTACCACGGCGGTCGACCCCGTCGACGGCGACCCCGGCGATGGCGTCACGTCCTGGACTCGCGGCACCGAGGATGAGCGGGGACTGCGGCGTGCGAGGCGCGCGGCCAGCGTCTCTCCCTCGAGAAACTCCATCACCAGGTCCTCGACGCCATCCTGGCTGCCCACGTCGTGCAGCGCGCAGATGTGCGGGTGGCTCAGCGACGCAACGGTTCGGGCCTCCCGCTCGAACCGCAGCCGCCGATCGGTGTTCGCGGCAACCTCCCCGCGAAGGACCTTGATAGCAACGATCCGGTCGAGGCGCGTGTCCCGCGCGCGATAGACTTCGCCCATCCCTCCGGCGCCGGCGCAGACTGAGGATCTCGTATGGCCCGAGGCGGGTGCCTGCGCTGAGCGGCATGGTGTGAGGCCGGGATTATAGATCGGTGGCCGAGCTCGTGACGGCGTCGGGTGACGAATCCGAGACGATGCCGAACAGCCCCATCGCGGCGAGAATCAACGCGCCGAGTGCGAAACCGGCAATCATCACAGCGCTCATGCGCTGCTGTCGCAGCGAGTCGCCGACGATCTGCTCCATCGTTTTCACGTCAGCCAGCGCGAGGCGCCCGTCGATCTGACGGATCACTCGCTGGATTTCCGGGACGCGGCCTTCCGGACCGCGCGTGACCAAACACGACGACCGCAGCGCCGGGACGAGCACGCCGTGCAGCGTCTCAACCCGGTAATCCTGGTCTTTGATGCGCCGGCAGCCTTTCACTCATATATTGAGACAGTCTTGATATAGAGTCTCTCATATATGGAACCCCTCTACGGCGTCCTCGACCTGCTCGTCCTCCGCACGCTGCTGTTCGGCCCGCTCCACGGCTACGCGATCGCCGGCGCCATCCGCGACAACTCGGGCGACACGCTGAACATCGAGTTCGGGTCGCTCTATCCGGCGCTGAAGCGGCTGGAGCTGAAGGGCTGGATCAGCGCGAAGTGGGAGACGTCGGAGCACAACCGCCGCGCCAAGGTCTACCGGCTGACGCCGGCCGGCCGCAAGCGGCTGCGTCAGGAAACGTCGGAATGGGCCGACTTCGTCCGCGCCGTCGCCGGCGTGCTGAAGCCGGCCGCCGGGGAGGCCGACTCATGATGTTCTGGAAACGACTCGGCTATCTGCTGCCCTGGCGGCGCCGCGCCGCCGAGCGCGACATGCAGGAAGAGCTGCGGTCGATCGCCGCGATGGCCGAGCCCGCGCGAGCTCGGCAACCTGACGCTCGCCGCCGAGGACGCGCGCGCCGAGTGGGGATGGACCCGGCTCGAGCAGACCGGTCAGGACCTCCGCTACGCGGTCCGGACGCTTCGCGAAGAGCCCGGGCTTCACGCGGCGGCGGTGCTCTCGCTCGCGATCGGCATCGGCGCCAACACGGCGCTGTTCACGCTGATCAACACCGTCATGTGGAAGATGCTGCCGGTCGCGCGATCCGGAGCACCTGCTCGATGATCGGGCAGCAGGACCCGGCCGGCGTCACCAACGGATTCACCTACCAGCAGTACGAGATGTTCCGCGATCACGGACGGCGCGCTCGACCTCGCCGCGTACTCGCCGGTCGCGCCTGGATGTCAGCATCGACGGCCAGCGTCGAGCCGACGACGGACGGCCAGCTCGTCACGGGCGACTACTTCCCGCTGCTCGGCGTGCGTCCGGCGCTCGGGCCGGCTGCTTCGACGAGAGCGACGACCGCGTCGCCGATGGGGCATCCGGTCGCCGTGCTCAGCCACGGCTACTGGCAGCGCCGCTTCGGCGGCGATCCGGCGGTCGTCGGCCGCTCGATCTCGCTGAGCGGCATGCCGTTCACGATCGTCGGCGTCACGCCGGCGGAGTTCTTCGGCGCGGAGGTCGGCACGTCGCCGAGCCTCTTCCTGCCGGTGATGATGCAGCCGGCGTGATGCCGATGAACGGCAGCCTGCTCGATCGACCCGAGCGTCAGCGTCGACCTGGCTCCGCGTGCTCGGCCGGCTGAAGCCGGGCGTGCCGCTCGAGCAGGCGGCGGCCCGGCTCAACGCGCTGGCCGGCGCGCCCGAGACCGAATGGCGGCTGCGGAACAAGTTCACCGGCGCAGTTCGAGGACGTGCGGCTCGTCGTCGACGCTCGGCGGCGACCGGGCTCTCGGATCTGCGGCGGCAGTTCTCGCAGCCGCTGTTCATCCTGCTCGGCGTCGCCGGCATCGTGCTGCTCATCGCCTGCGCGAACGTCGGCCATCTCGTGCTGGCGCGATCGGCGGCGCGCCGGTCGGAGTTCGCGCTGCGGCTCGCGCTCGGCGCGGGCCGCGCGCGGCTGATGCGCCAGGTGCTGGTCGAAGGGCTCGTGCTCGCCGGGCTCGGTGCGGCGGCCGGCGTCGCGCTCGCGTACTGGGCCGCGCCGGCGCTCGTCGCCTACGCGTCCGCCGGCCAGAGCGCGGTCGTGCTCGATCTGTCGCCGGATCTTCGCGTGCTGGCGTTCACGGCCGGCGTCTCGATCGCGGCGGGATTGCTGTTCGCGAGCGTGCCGGCGCTCCGCGCCTCGCGCGCGGATCAATCGCCGCCGACGGCCGGCGGGATCTCGGCCGCACGCGGCACGGCGGCGCCGGGCGCGGGCCCGGCAGGCCGCTCGTCGTCGTCGCAGGTGGCGCTGTCGGTGGTGCTGCTCGTCGGGGCCGGCTTGTTCGTGCGCAGCCTGCAGAATCTGCATCGCGCACGAGCGCGGCATCGATCTCGAGCGCGTGGTCGTCGTGCGCGTCGAGCCGCGCGGCAGCGGCCAGCGGAACGCCCGGCGATCGCGGAGACGCTCGATCGGACTGTATCGCGACCTGCTCGCCCGCATCGAGGCCATGCCGGGCGTGCAGTCGGCCAGCCTGGCGCGCACGTCGCCGCTTGGGCCGAGCACGCTTGGATTCGCCGTCGTCCGCCGGCTGCCGGCGGTCGATGCCGATGCTGGACGGCACGATCGTCTATCCGCGCTACTTCGCGACGATGGGCATTCCGATCGTCAAGGGCCGCGACTTCAACGACGACGACCTGCGGCCGGACGCCGCGCCCGTCGTGCTCGTCAACGAGGCGTTCGTGCGCGAAGTTCCTCAACGGGCGCGAGCCGCTCGGCGTCGCTCACGGCGTCACGACGCAAGCGGCCGGGCCGCGGCGGACAGGGCAGCTCGCGCGCCGCTGAACATCATCGGCGTCGTCAAGGACTCGCGGTTCCCGGCGCTGCGCGACGCACGCGCCGCCGACGGTGTACCAGACGTTCCTTCAGGCAAGCACCGGCTTCGGCCAAATGGTCCTGCACGTCCGCGCGTCGCGCGAGCAGCGCCGACGATCATGCGGCCGGTCACTCGCCGCGGTGCAGGCGATCGACAGGGACGTGCCGATGGCCACGGTGCACACGCTCGCCGACGAAGTGGACGCCGCGCTCGTGCGCGAGCGGCTGGTGGCGACGCTCTCGGGCATCTTCGGAGTGGTCGCGCTCGCGCTGATCTGCATCGGGCTCTACGGCCTGATGGCCTTCACGGTCGCGCGCCGGACGGCGGAAATCGGCATCCGCATGGCGCTCGGCGCGAGCCGATCCGACGTGCGCTGGCTGGTCGACGCGGCAGGCGCTCGACGATCGTCCTGGCGGGACTGGCGATCGGCGTCCCGGTGGCCTGGGTGACAGGCCGGCTCGCCTCCCGCGTCAGCTGTCATCGCTGCTCTACCAGGTCACCTCGACCGATCCAATCGCGATCGCGCTGGCGATCGGCGTGCTCGTGCCTCGTCGCCATGACGGCCGCCCTGCTGCCGGCGCGGCGCGCGGCGCGGATCGATCCGATGGCGGCGCTTCGCGTGGAGTGAGTCCCTGCCGGGGAGTGTCCGGCCCGCCGTGGCGGCCGGCGGACACGCGCCCGCTGATCGAGCCCGCCATCGACATCGAAGGCAGGATCAGTTCACTGTCGCAGGCGCTCACTCCGTCTTGAGCACCTGCGCCGGATCGAGCACCGCGGCTCGCCGCGCCGGAAGATAGCCCGCCGCGAGCGTCACCACGGCCAGCAGAACGGCCACCCCCAGATAGACCTGCGTGTCGACCGGCTGCACCTCGAAGAGCACGGTCTCGAGCAGCCGTGCCGCCGCGACGGCGCCGGCCAGGCCCGACGGCCAAGCCGACGGCTGGTGAGCACCAGCCCTTGCCCGAGAATGAGCCGCAGCACCGACGTCCGTGCTGGCGCCCAGCGCGATGCGCAGGCCGATCTCCTTCGATCGCTGCTGCACGGCATAGGCCATCACGCCATAGACACCCGCCATCGCCAGACACACCGCGAACGCGGCAAACACTGCCAAACAGCAGCGCGCGGAACCTGGGATCCTCCACGCCTTTCGACACCTGCGCTTCCATCGTCGTGAACGAGACCGGCACATCGGGCGAAATCTCCGCCGCCACGCGCCGCACGGTTCCGGCGAGCGCCGTCGGATCGCCGGCCGTCCGAACGACGATGTTGAGCGTGCGCGTTGTTGTACGAGTGCTGCCGGTACGGCATGTAGCATTCCGGCATGCGGCGGGAGCGCCGGATTGCGCTGGCGCACGTCGCCGACGACGCCGACGATCGTCATCGGATCGCTCCGATCGAACGAACAGAAGATGGTCCTGCCGATCGGGTCCTGCCCCGCCGAGCGACTTCCGGACGAGCGCCTCGTTGACGATGGCCACCAGCGGCCGGTCCGCCGTATCGCCGTCGTTGAAATCGCGGCCCCTCTTCAGCGGAATGCCCAGCGCGGCAAACGAGCCCGGCGCGACGATCGTCATCACCGTCGGCGGCTCGCGGTCGCGGTCGCGCTGCTCCGGGATTCGATCGATGAAATGGCGCCCGTCGCCGGCGTTGGAGAAGTCTCCCGGCGGGATCGACGTCGCGCCGACCGCGACGACGCCGGGCAGCGTCGCGATCCGCGCCATGAGCTGCCTCGAAGAACAGCGTCGTTGTCCGCACGCGAGCGAACGCCGGTCGCCTTCATGACCAGCACGTTCTCAGGCTGGAAACCCAGGTCGCACGGTGCAGGGCCATGAGGCTCTTGATCAGCAGACCCGCGCCGGTCAGCAGCACGACGGCCAGCGCGATCTCGGCGACGACGAGCATGCCGCGCGTGCGGACCGATGCGTCCGCCCATCACGGAGCGCGCGCCGCCCTGCTTGACGGCGTCGATCAGATCGACCTTCGACGCATGGAGCGCCGGGACGAGCCCGAAGAGCACGCTGGTCGCGAGCGACACGCCGAGCGTGAACGCGAGCACGCCGCCATCGATGTCGGGTCGGCGAGCCGGACGACGTCGGCCGGGCTGAGCGCCACCAGCGCCCGCACGCCCCAAGACGCCAGCAGCATGCCGCACGACGCCTGCGACGAGCGCCAGCAACAGGCTTTCGGTAATCAGTTGCCGGACGATCCGGCCGCGGCTGGCGCCGAGCGCCGCGCGAACCGCCATTTCACGCGTGCGAGCCGTGGCCTTTCCCAAGCAGCAGCGTCGCGGTGTTGGCACAGGCGATCAGCAGCACCACGCCGACGACGCCCCACAGGAGGTACAGCGTGAGGCGCACATCGCCCACCAGCTCGTCCTGCAGCGCGGACCGCGGTGACGCCGCGGCCCTTGTTGCTCTCCGGGTACTGCTGCTCGAGGCGCGGCGGCAATCGTGTTCAGCTCGGCTTGCGCCTGCTCGAGCGAGACATCCGGCTTGAGCCGCGCGACCGCAAGGAAATTGTGTCCCGTGCGGCTCGTGGAGCTCGTCGTCTGCGGGCGTCCAGACATCCGTCTCGCCCGGGAAACTGGAAGCCCGGCGGCATCACGCCGACGATCGCCCGCGGCGTGGTGCCCACGCGAATGGTCCGCTCGAGGATGCGAGGATCCCCGCCGAACCGGCTTTGCCAGTACGCGTGGCTGATGATGACGACGCGGCCGGTCCTCCGGGGCCGTTTCTTCGGGCGTGAACGTGCGGCCGAGGATGGGCTCGACGCCGAAGCACGCGAAAGAACTGCGCATCGACGGTGGCCGTGCGGCCGTACTCGGCCGTGGTCGTCCGGGCTGACCGGCGATTCCCCGCCGCGGTAGGTGGCCATGGCCTCGAACGACGAGCTCTGGTCGCGCCAGTCGCGAAAGTTGGCGATGGAGACCAGCGGCTGGGTCGCTCGCCGGTCGTGAGAAACGACGTGCGGAGCGCGACGATCCGATCGGCGCCCGGGATACGGCAGCGGCTTCAGGAGCACGCCGTTCACGACGCTGAAGACCGCCGTGTTGGCGCCGATGCCGAGCGCCATGATGGCGACGGCGAGCACGGCGAATCCGGGACTGCGCCGGAATGCGCGTGCCCGCGTAGCGAAGATCGCTGAAGAAGTCGTGCAGCACCGTCCTGCGCTGCCGGTTTTGGTGAGGTTCCTCGATTTCCGCAACGCTTCCCATCCGCATCGTTGAACCTCCTGGTGCTCATTGAAGCACGAACAAGTCGTGGCGAACCGGCGCGCCCAGGCACCAGATTGTGGGCCATATGACGGCGACAGGTTTGACGCGGAAACCCAAGGCAAGGTTGAACACACCGAAAGCTACGGATGCTTCATCCGCCTCAAGGGCGGAAGCCACGGACCTGAAGCCAGGGGTGACGGAAGACCTGGACTATCGTTCGAGCTGCGTGTCCGCGAATCACGAACCCGCCAGGTAGTTCCGAACCTGGACGATCACCAGCCAGCCCGAGAAGAACCCGTAGAACAGCGTCGCGACCACCAGCATCGCGAGTCGCAGGCCGCGACGCGGATCGCCGGCGGCAGGCCGCGGCGGTTGAGCTGAATCAGCAGGATCGAGTACACGAACATCACCATGCCGTTGAGGCACGCCGCGATCATCAGCAGCAGCAGCGGCTGATTCACGCCCGACAGCAGGATGATCGAGCCGGCGGCGATCGTGCTCCAGGCCACGAGGAAGTAGATCCGGCTCTCGACCAGCGCTGGCTCTCCGGCAGGTAGACCGTCTTGATCACGTCGGCGACGATGCGCGAGATGTAGTCGATGACGCCGAGCGACACGAGGATGAGCGACAGCGCGCCGAAGACCCAGTAGAACGTGCCGAACCACGGCGCGACGACCGGCTTGAGCGCCTTCGCCTTCGGCGCGGACGAACGCGAGGTTGGCGCTCGCCGGTGATCGGCTGCCCGGGGACGCGTCGAGTAGGCCAGCGTCGAGAAGACCGTGATCGAGAAGATGCAGATGAACCAGAACGACACGAGCTGCTCCTTGTTCGCGACCTTCCACCAGCCCTGGAACCGCCGGAGGTTCTCCGCGTCCTGCCGCACCATCGACCCGGTCGCCGGCGCCGCGACCTCTTCGCCGGTGATGGGCGACACGATGCGCGGGATGTAGATGCCCATGCCGAATCCCTTGTCGCGGATCCAGTTGCTCTGCACGAGGTTGTTCACGCCGCCGGCGCCGGCGAAGACCAGCCCGCTCAGGATCAGCGAGATCGGCACCACGTTCCGTGTCCGGGAGCCGGCCGAACTCGGTGACCATCGACGACAGCTCGGCCCAGGCCGACGGGCCGATCGCGGCGACGATCGCCACGGCGAGGAACACCAGCGTCAGGCCGACCTTGAAGAACTGCGCCCGTTCGAGCGTCTGATACACGACGGGCGAGGCGGTGAGCGCGATGCCCGCGGCGACGAGCATCGCCGATCGTGATGTAGCGTCACGTTCCCGCCGCCCATCAGGAACGTCAGGATCGTCACGCCGCTCGTGCGCCCAGCCAGGCCACATGTTCGGCAGGATGGTGAACAGGCAGAACAGCACGCCCCACGGCTTCCAGAACCGGACGAAGCCGGCGACCGCCGTCTCGCCGGTCGCCAGCGTGTAGCGCTCGATCTCCATGTTCAGGAAATACTGGATCGTGACGCTGAGCACCGCGGCCCACAGAAACCCGAGGCCGACGGTCGACGCCATGTAGGGCCAGATGATGTACTCGCCCGAGCCGACGCCGAGTCCCGCGAGGATGACGCTCGGCCCGAGCACCTTGCCGAGCGGCAGCGGCTCGGGCATGTCCCGGTAGGGCATCGGCGGCAGGTTGCCGTTCGACAGGGGATCGAAGAACTCGGCTGGCGCGGTCGGGATTGGCGCGTCCGGGCGTGTCATGCCCCAGATACTAGCCTCCCCTGGGACCGCGGCGGCACCTTCTGATCAATGATTAGCCCTCTGCGGATAGCTGACAGGAGATACGACATGGTGACGTGGAAGGCCTTGATCCTGCCGATCGTCGCGTGCGGAGCGATTGGCGCGGCACGTCTGGTTCAGGCGCCCGGGCCGGATGCGACGGCTCGCGCGGTGAAGGCCGCTGAGGCGTTCCTCTCCACGCTCGACGATCGGCAGCGCGCGAAAGCCAACATCGACCTCAACGAGCGGACGCGGATCGTCTGGTCGAATCTGCCGACCGGCAGCAAGATGCAGGTCGGCGCCACCGAGCGCAATGGCCTGAAGCTCGGCGACATGACGCCGCCGCAGGAGAAGGCCGCGCTCGCCCTGCTCGCCGCCACGCTCAGTGCCGAGGGCTACGAGAAGGCGCTCGCCGTCGTCGGCGCCGATCAGGTGCTCGAAGATCAAAGCGCCCCGAAGCGGGCAGCCGACGCAGGCCGTCCGTTTCGGCCGCGCCGAGTATTACCTGGCGATTCTCGGGAAGGCCTCGACCACGGAGACGTGGATGATGCAGTTCGGCGGTCATCATCTGGCGATCAACGTGACCTTCGCGGGTCGTCAGCAGGTCCTCGCGCCGACCCATACCGGCACGCAGCCGGCGAGCTACAGCATCGACGGCAAGACGATCAGGCCGCTCGGCGACGAGAACGACAAGGCGTTCGCGCTCGTCAACGCGCTGAACGCCGAGCAGCAGAAGCAGGCAATCCTCGGCGTGCAGGTGCGAAACCTGGTGCTCGGTCCTGGCACGGACGGCAAGACGATCGCAGCCGGAAGGCGTGCGTGCGTCGACGTTCACGGGCCGCGCAGCGGACGATGTTGCTGGACCTCGCGCGCGAGTGGGTCGGCATTCTCGGCAACGAGGCGGCGGCCGCGAAAATGAAGGAGATCGAAGGTCGGGCTCGGCGACACCTATTTCGCATGGGCAGGCGCCACGACCAACGGCAAAGGCGCGTACTTCAGGATTCAGGGGCCGGCGGTCTTCATCGAGTACGCGCCGCAGGGCCAGGGCGACAACAACACCGATCACATTCACACGATCTATCGGGACCCGGCGAACGACTACGCCGCGAAGGCCAGCCAGCGGTGACTGCCCTGCGCGCGATCGCTGCGGCAGCCGCGGTGGCGGTGCTGCTGGCAATCGACGGACAGGCGCACCGCCTGGACGAATACCTTCAGGCGGCGCGGCTGTCGCTCGTGCGCGAGGGCGTCGCCCTGGAACTCGACCTCACGCCCGGTGTGGCGGTCGCGTCGGGGATCATCGCGATCATCGACCGCGACGCCGATGCCGCCATCTCCTCGGAAGAAGCGCGTGCATACGGCCAGGCCGTGATGTCGGACGTCCGACTCACGCTCGATGGCCACCCGGTCGGCGTGAGGCTGGATCGAGTCGAGGTTCCGTCAGCCGCCGACCTTCGAGCC
This sequence comes from uncultured Acidobacteriota bacterium, assembly GCA_963836735.1. Lineage (GTDB taxonomy): Bacteria > Acidobacteriota > Vicinamibacteria > Vicinamibacterales > 2-12-FULL-66-21 > JACCXG01. Next base: position 85,752 of record CAWIKP010000021.1, read on the forward strand.
GGCCTCGGCACGATCGCGGTTCGTGCCAGCGGCAGCGTCGATCGGCTCGGCGCCGGTCGTCACTCCCTGCAATTCCAGAACAACCACCATCCCGGCGGCGCGGCGTATTTGATCAATGCGCTCGCGCCGGACGACCCGGCGATCCGTGTGGTCAGCCAGCGCCGCGATCCGATTCAGCGCGAAGGTCGAATCGAGTACCAGAATCGGCTCGTCGTCGGCAGCTCGCTGGTTCTGGCTGTTCGCCCTCGTGGCGTGCTTCCCCAGACAGCTCGCGTCCCTCTTCCGGAAGGTGCGGGCGCGTGGCCGGCTGCTGCGACGAGCCGGTTCCTGAGGTGAGGCGTTACCGGAAGAACGGAAACAGCTTGCGAAGCATCGCATCGTCCGGGCGCGTGCCGTACTCGCAGATCTCGAACGCCTCGGCGTAGCGGATCGTCTTCGCCTGGTCGGCGCCGTACCACTTCACAGCGCCGTCGCGCACGGCGGCGGACGGCTGGGGTCGCGCGTCTGCGCAGCCAGGCCTTGCGCGCGGCCGGGTCCTTCGGCACGGCGTCGAGGTTGCCGCCGACCCACGGCAGCCACTCGTAGAACTGCGACACGTGCGCGTCGAGCATGTCGATCTTCTTGTCGAAGACGTCGTCGATCGACGACCGCCACGTCCGGCCGGAACGGCTGCGGCCGCTGGAAGCCGTCCTCGAAGTACATGAAGACCGGGATTCTTCCGGAGCGCCGGCGTGTCCGGCGTGATGTTGGGCACGACGACCATGTAGGCCGCGTCCTGCACAGGATGCCGGTGTAGCGGTGGTCGGGATGATAGTCGTTCGGTCGCGGCGCCAGCACCAGGTCGGCATTCCACTGGCGGATCTGGCGAATGATGTCGCTCGCGCGGCTTGAGCGTCGGCACGAGCTCGCCGTCGTGGTTGTCCAGCACGACGTAGTCGATGCCGATCCGGCGTGCCGGCTTCCATGGGCCTCGGCGCGCCGCCGCGCCGCCAGCGCGCCGCCGCCTTCCGTCTGATGTCCCGCGTCGCCGTTGGTGACCGACACGAACCGGAAGCGGTGGCCGAGCGCCGCGTACTTCGCCGCCATGCCGCCGGCGCCGCTGGTCGCAGTCGTCGGGGTGCGCGCCAAAGGCGATGACGTTGAGCCGGCCGTCCGGTCGCCGGCGGCTGGGTGCGGCCGGCCGTCGGCTGCTGCGCGTGGACGGACGGTAGCAGGACGAAAAGGAGCGCTGCCAGAATCCCCGACTGCCGCATCAGAACACCTCCGCGCGGAGTCTGACGCGAATCCTGACCGGACGGCAAGCCAGGTCATGCAACACAATGATTCACGCCCTACAGCGGAAGGATGCGGCGTGGGTCTTCAGCCGAAGGAACGAAGCAGGCGGTCCAGGATCCGTGCCGTCCGACGCGCATCGCCGATGGCGCGGTGGCGCGGCATGGCGCCGTCATCGGGGGCAAGCTCGCGCGCGGCCTCCTCGAAACTCTTGCTGCCCACAATGAGCGCCGCGAGCTTCTTCACGTCGAGAAAAGGGATGGCGAGCTTGGGCAGCCCGTGGGCCTCCAGATCGAGATCGAGCTGCCACAAATCGTAGTGGCTCCAGGTGGCCAGGACGACCCGCTCCAACGGTTGTGACCACTCCAAGAACAGCCGCAGCGCTTCAGGGAAGCTGGGAGCGGCATCGACGTTCTCCTGGGTGATGCCGGTGAGCTCGCGACAGAAGCTGGAGAGGCGAGGAAGTCGCCGCGGTCGGACGAACGTCTGAAATTCGGGCCACTGCCGATGGGGCGCGATCGGGAAGCAACAGCACGGCGCCGATTTCGATCGTCTCTTTTTTCCGGCTGAACACGCCCTTCTTCCAGCAGGTCGCCTCGACGTCGACCACCACGATGCGACGTTCGCCGGAGACGACCGCCTTGACCACATCATCCACGGGTATCTCATCGGGCTGACATTCTGACAGAGTGGCCACGTTCTGCCCGTTGGACGTGCCGGCCGTGATATACACCCGTGAGCGCTCGACGCACCGACCTCACGCCTTCTCTTCCTCGCCTCGGTCTGATGATGAACCGCCTCACGCTCACCGGTCTCGCACTCGCCGCACTGCTGCCGGTCGCGCAGGCGCCGACGGAACCCCGCCGGCTGATCGCGATCTTCGTGGTCGACGGGCTGCGGCCGGACAGCATCAACCAGACCGACACACCCACGATCGAGCGGCTGCGGCGCGAGGGCGCCGATTACATCAACAGCCACTCCGTCTTCCCGACGTCGACCCGCATCAACGCCGCATCGCTGATAACCGGTGCCTACCCGTCGCGCCACGGCATTGTCGGCAACAGCATGTTCGTGGCAGGGGTGAACCCGGGTGCGCCGTTCGACACCGGCGACTATCGGCAACTGCTCCGCCTCGAGGAGGCCGAGGGACGCGTCGTCACGACCCCGACGCTCGGTGAGGTCCTTCAGCGCAGCGGGCGCACGCTCGTCACCGTGAGCTCCGGTACCACGGGCAACGGTTTTCTGCTCAATCCGCAGGCCCGGCACGGAGCGGGCGTAGCGATCCACGGACTGTTCGACCCCGGAACAATCGCGGCATTCCCCTCGGAGATCGGCGCTGTCGTGACCCGCCGGTTCGGTGCGCCACCGCCGGATCCGGACGACATCGGTCAAATGGAATGGACCGACACGGTTCTGCGGGACTACGTGCTGCCCGAGCTTCGACCCGATGTGGTCATCGACTGGATGGGTCCCTTGGACGCCGCGCAGCACGATCACGGGGTGAGCTCACCGGAGGCGAAGCACGCGCTGGCCGCGATCGACCGCAGTCTGGCCCGGACAATTGCGGCCATGCAGGCGCTGACGCCGGCCAGGCGCATCGACGTCGTCATCACCTCGGACCATGGGTTCGCCCAGCACACCACGGGCGTGAACGTCGTCGACGGACTGATCGCCGCCGGCCTCAAAGCCAGTACGCAGTCGACAGACGTCATCGTGGCGAGCCAGGCGCAATCGGTGTTGTTCTACGTTCCGACCCATGATGCCCGCGCCGTCTCGGAGCTCGTGCGGTTTCTCCAGCGACAACCGTGGATCGACGTCGTCTTCACCCGCGGCGGCAGTGATGGTCAGGGCGGTATCGCGGGAACGCTGTCGTTGGACATCGTGAAGGGCTCGCACCCGGCGCGGGCGGCCGATGTTGCGGCCACGCTGACGTGGACGTCCAGTCGAAATGCATACGGCGTTCCCGGCGCGCAGACCGTCCACAGCAGCACATCCGGCCCAATCACAGGCGGCGCCAGCGGGCACGGCGGGCTCAACCCGTGGGTTGTCCGCAACACGCTGGTCCTGTGGGGCAGCGACTTCAAATCCCGCACGCGCGTGGAGGCTCCGGCTTCGCTTGCCGATCTGATGCCGACGGTTCTGAAGGTCCTGGCAATCGACACCGATCGCTGCGCTGCCGGGTGCGGGCGGGTGCTCGAGGAGGCGTTGCGTGCATCGCCCGATCGGCGCGTCACAGCGGCCCACCGGAACGTGACGACAGCGTCGGGCGGGTATCGGGCCTGGGTCCGGCTGTCGAGCGTTGCCGGCCACGACTATGTGGATGAGGGGACGAGACGACGATGACGAGCACCGCGGCGCCCGCCGCGCCGATTCCTCGCACCTTCGGCGAGTACCTCCGCTCTTTCGGGCCCGGCATTGTCATCGTGCTGACCTGGCTCGGGGCCGGGGACGTCGTCGACATGGGGACGGCCGGCGCAAACTACGGCTATTCGCTGCTGTGGGTGTTCGTGGTCGCGGTCGTGATGCGGTTCCTGTTCGTGTCGCTGATCGCACGCTACCAGCTGTGCAACCAGCACCACGAAGGCGTGCTCGACGGCCTGGTCCGCCTGCACCGCGCGTATGCGCCGATCCTGTTCGTGGCCGCGGTCGTGATGGGCCACGTTTACGGGTCCTACATGACGCGGGGAATCGGCGAGGTCTCGCGAAACATGTTCGGCTTCGGCGCCATCTGGCAGTGGGCCGTGGCGTGGAACCTGCTCGCCCTTTATCTGGTCTTTCGACCGAGCTTCCGTGCCCTGGAGCTCATCTTCCTGTTCTTCCTCGCGGTGCTGTCGGTCTCTTTTCTGGGCTGTGCGATCTGGGTCGGCTTCGATGTTCGCGATGTCGCCCGGGGCCTGATCCGCGTCGAGATGCCCGGCAGGCAGGGGGTCTACGACCCATGGCGCGTGACGCTCGCGATGATCGGCGCCGTCGGCGGCTCGCTGATGAACCTGGTCTATCCGTACTTCCTCGAGGCCAAGGGCTGGCGCGGCCCGGAGTACCGGCGCGTGCAGCTCTACGACTTCCTCCTCGGGGTCAGCGCGATGCTGGTGCTCAACCTCGCGGTCTGGGTGCTCGGCGCCGAGCTACTCTATCCGGATCGCCGCATCGAGCATCTCGAGGATCTGCCGAACCTGGTCAGCAACGTCCTGGGACCGCCCGGACGGCTGCTGTTCTATGCGGGGATCTTCTCGGCAATCTACACGTCGATCATCGGACACGCCGCTGGGCTCGGCTCGCTCGGCACGCATGCGTGGCTCCGAATGCGTTCGGGCGTGCCGCCCGCCGGGACCGACTTCCGGCGGCATCCCTGCTATCGATGGATCGCCGCCTCGTGCCTGATTCCGCCGTTGATCTGGACCATGCCCGCGATGCCCGGGTTCGTCCCGCTGACGCTGGCCGCCAACAGCGGCCAGGTGGTCCTGCTCCCGATGCTTGCCGGCGGCCTGTGGTGGATCACGGCCAGCGAACGGCTGATTGGACGGGATTACAGGAATCGGTGGTGGGAGAACGCGGTCATGGGGCTCCTCTTCGCGCTGGCCGGTTACTTCGCCGTGCAGGCGATCAGGGATCTGGTGTCGCGTTGATAGGCGCAGAACGCGCCTGTCAACGGGAGTTGATACCGTCCTCGTGGCGCAGGATCGCACGCGGATCTGTCATGACGGGTATGGGTGGCGACTCATGAGACTTGCAACCATCGGGTCGTGGCTACTCTTGCTTCTTGTTGCCGTCGCCGTCGCGTCCGCCGGGCAAAATCCTCCGGCCAGCGCCGACGGCCAGAAGCTCGAAGCAGCATGGGCATCCCTGCGCGCGCGGAATGCGCGCGATTACGCCATCGCCACTCCAAACGGCATCGACGAGGCGCGGTACGTCGAGGTTGGCGGCATCCAGCAGTGGATCACGATTCGCGGGGAAGACAAGAACAACCCGGTGCTGCTCTTTCTTCACGGCGGACCGGGCGACGCGACCAACCCGTGGGGTTATGCCGGGTTCAGGTTGTGGTTGAAGTACTTCACGGTGGTCCAATGGGATCAGCGAGGCGCCGGCAGAACATTCGGAAAGAACCCGGATGCGCCGCCGCAGGCCATCACGGTCGCGCGCATGACCCAGGACGGCGTCGAGCTCGCCGACGTGTTGCGCAAGCAACTGCGGAAGGACAAGATCATTCTCGTCGGCCACTCGTGGGGGTCGATCCTTGGAGTCCACATGGCGAAGGCGCGGCCCGACCTCTTCTACGCCTTCGTTGGCACGGGCCAGGTGGCCGACCCGGCGACGAGCTCCAGCGTGGCATATAGAGAACTGTTGAGGAAGGCGGAGATGCTCAAGGATGAGCGCGCCGTTCGGGAGCTGCGCGAGGTTGGGCCGCCCCCATATCCTGACGGACGTGGGTATCGCGTGCAGCGCAAGTGGTCGAATTTTTTCGAGGGCGCGGACGCTTTCATCTTCTCCACGGTCGGCTTCGCCCTCGCTGCGCCGGGGTACACGCTGCGCGATGTCAACGACTGGTTCGATGGTCAGAATGTCAGTGGCGAGCGTCTGGTTCCGCAAACGAGCGCGCTCGACGCGCGAACGCTCGCCGGCGACTTCGCTGTTCCGGTGTTCGTGATTCAGGGCGCTGAAGACTTCACCACGCCGACGAGTCTTGCGCGCTCATTCGTCGATTCCATCCGGGCACCAGCGAAGGCATTCGTCCCGATCGCGGGAGGCGGGCACTTCGCGGTATTCATGAAGTCCAGCGAGTTTCTCGACCAGCTCGTCTCGAGAGTCCTTCCGTTGGCGGCGCGATGACCTGGCCTCCCGAGTAGCCTTTCTTCGACGACCGTCAGCTGGGCACAAAACATAACGTGCCCTTCAATCGTCACCAGGGGCCGCTAAAACCACCCATCCGGCGTCCGGTGAAACACCCTGCTCCACGAGCTCTTGAACACGTGCCCGGACTCGTCCCAGGTATGGCGCTCGATCTCGACTTGCGTACGGGTCAGCTGCAATACGTTGATCGTGTTCAGCTCTCCCCGTCCTCGCGTCGAGATGGTCCCGGCCTGCACGACCAGCGCGGAGTGGCCGGCAATCCGGTAACGCTCAGCCGTGTGGCCGACGTGGCTGACGTGGAGATGGCCGGCGAGGAACAGGTCGGCCCCGGCATCGGCGAGCTGGCGCATCGCCATGTCGGAGCGCCCGATCAGATCCTCGGCGCCGTGCGACTCGGGCACGTCGAAGGGATGATGCGTGACCACGATCTTGACCACGCCCTCGGGGGCTGACTTCAGCCGTGCGGCCGCTCGCGCGACCTGTCGCTCGTTCAGGCGGCCGCCGCCATGAAACGGGAACGCGCGCGCGCTGTTCAACCCGACCACAATCAGCTCGTCGCCCTCGTAGACCGGCTCGAGATTCTCCTGGATATGCCGCCGATACCCGCCGTAGGGATCGATGAACCGCGCCGCGAGGTTGAACAGCGGCACGTCGTGATTGCCCGGGACCACGAGCACCGGAAAGCGGAGCTTGTCGAGGAACTGGCGCGCCTCGCGGAACTGGCCGCGCCTCGCGCGCTGGGTGAGGTCGCCCGAAACGGCGACGAGAGTTGGAGCGACCGCCTCGATGGTGTGCACCAGCGGGTCGATGATCCGCGAGTCGACGCGCCCGAAGTGAATGTCGGAGAGGTGCGCGATGGTCGCCATCGAATCACGGCCGCGGGAGAACGACCCGCAGCGCTCCAGGACGCGATCGATACAGCAGCGGCGTTGGCAGGGTCACGACCTCGCCGTCGGTCGCGACGGGAATGTATCTGGCTCTCCGGGTGTCAATCGTCGCCGCGGTCGTCGCGATGATCTCGAATGCCCCGGATCGGCTGGCACGGCCGGCGAGGGCTTTGGCCAGCAACATGGGAAGGTCGCGCGCCCGGGCGCGCGGCGACACGTAAACGAACAGCATCCCGGCGTCGAGCCGCGTCCTGGCCCCGACGCGAAGCCCGTCGATGGCGTACTCGTTGTTGCCGACAACCACGAACGGCGTGCGCCAGTTGCGGACCTGTGCTTCGACTTGGATGCTCACCGTCACGCCGGGGTAGCGCCTGATGACCCGCATCGTGGCGATCGCCATCGCGGGCCACTTGCGATGACCGCGCTGCCGCAGCGCTTCACGCTCCTGTACGATATCGGGATAGACGCCAATCGACGAATTGTTGATGAAGATGCGATCGTTCACCGTGCCGACGTCGACCGTCCCGACGTGCCCGGCGGCGATCACGGCGACAGCCTCACGCAAGTCGAGCGGGACGTGAACGTCTTTCGCGAAGTGATTGAGAGTGCCGAGCGGGAGAACGCCGAGCGCCGCGGGCGAGTCGATGATCCCGGCGGCCACGCTGCTGACGGTACCGTCGCCCCCGGCGGCGACGACGATGGCGGCACCTGAGCTCGCCTCACGCGCGGCCGCTGAAGGATTCTCCCCCGGCCGCACCGGGACGATCCCGGCATCCCGCCCAACCGCACGAAAGAGATCGCGCAGCTCGGTCTCCACCCCCGCCCGCGCGGCCAGGCTGCCGGCCGCGGCGTTCAGGACGATCGCAATCGACGACGGCGCCATTCACCGCCCATCGTATCTGCTCCCACCAGCTGGGCCCGAAGATCATCACGCTGCCGATGCTCCGAGAGAAGAACCGTCGATGCAGTGAACGTTTCTCTCGGAGGACCGCCACCAGAGACACTACGGTCGGGGGCCATCTGGAGTCCCCTCGAGGTCCTGCCGTTTTGCGAGCATCGCGCGACTGAGGACGTAAGACGCGACGGTGCTTCCGAGTGCACTGCCCCGGACGCACGCCGTCCGAAAATGCATGCCCCCGAAAACGCGGGCGTCGGCCATCTCCTCAATGGCAAGGTCGAACCCGACGAAGGATCGGACTGCCCCTGGCATCGTCTCAGAGGTCGCGTCGAACGCGACGTCAGCGCCGAAGATTGCACTCAGAACTGTGCCGGCGGCACCGGCCAGGTTCGAATGGCCTGACGGGTATTCGGGGTGTGCCGACGTCGTGAGAAACGGCGACCATGTCGGGTTCGGAGTGGTCTCGTCGTTGCCGTCATCGTCCGGGGATCGGATCGCAGTCACCGGCCGCCAGAAAACGTACCGATACTTTGCGTCCCAGGTCGCAATCGACGCGTCCGCCAAGGCGACGTGCAGAACGGCAAACAGGTGGGCACTTTCATGAGACGTGAGGTGACGCGCCCGTGCGAGATCCGCGGCCACCCGCGTCCAATACAGCGTCCCGTTACCGCTCCAGAACACCGCCACTGCGGAGTCTTCCGGTCGGCGTGGCGAGTCGATCGCACCCCAGACCTTGGTTTCGTTGAAATCGGTCGCATACTCCCGGCTGTTCAGGGCCGGCGGTGGCACGGGCCGGAACTGGGACGGCCGAGCGAGTATCCAGGGAGTCATCGTCGCAAACTGAGGTCCGCTCCCGGAAGAGTTCGCGGGAGGAGTCGGTCTCCAGAAGCCGAGGGTTGCAGAGCCCATGAACGGCGCCATGGCGGGGGTCAATCCATCGCTCTGGCGGGCTGACCAGATGGTATCGGCTACGTACTGGCCCCAGGAAACGCCTCGCTCGACAGATTCGGGACGCTCGGCGCCCATCACCGCTGCGATCGACGCGTCCCGGCGCGTCGTGAGCGTCGTCGCCTGTGCTGGATAGAGCTTCAGGAGCGTCGCGTAGGCCGCCTGAATCGCCGCGGCGTTCGTCGAAGTGCGCGCCGGTGCGCGATCCGTCACCAGATACGGCGTGTACCAGCGGTCTACCCCATTGATCGCATCGAACACGCTCACAGAAACAAGCGCTGCCGAGCGGCTCGTCGTCAACGAGTTCGGGACGGGAACGGTCGCCAGGGTCGAAGCGTTGAATATCTCGTGCCACTCGACGACCGGATCGTTCGCAACGGCCTGCACCTCGAATTCGTGGCCAGACATCGGTGAGACGGCTGTCGTGCGAGGCGCCGCCAGAAACACGACCACGGCGAGCGCCAGCGCTCCCCCGGCTGACGTGGGACGGACTTCAATCATGAGGTGGCTCCTTGGGTATGGCTGCGCCGTTTCCGCGGGGCGCGCGCGAACCATACGGGAACGTCCGCCTCGAAGCCATGGCCGGCGCCTGATTTCTCAGTCCGAAGCAGCTGACCATGTAAACACCTGACCGGATACGACTTATCACATGGAATGAGCGCGTCTGGAGGATTCGGGTGTAGACTACCCGGCCTTCGACAACTGGAGACACGCCATGGGCTCCCTCACCCGGTTTCGCTTCGGGGTCTTCGAGTTCGACCCGGAGACGCTTGAATTGCGCAAGTCGGGGCGCCCTGTCAGGCTGCGACCGCAGGGGCTCAAACTCCTGAAGCTGCTCATCTCCCGGCCTCGTGAGGTGATCACCCGCGAGGACATTGCCAGGTTCCTGTGGGACGCCGGCGTCTTCGTTGATTTCGAGCAGGGCGTCAATCACACGATCAAGCAGGTGCGGGCGGCGCTCGGCGACGACGCGGAATCGCCGAGGTATATCGAAACGCTCCCCCGGCGCGGCTACCGCTTTATTGCCCCGGTCGAAGCACTGGTCGCCCCGAAGGAAGCCTCGTTCGTGCTGTCGACGGAGACGGCAGCTCGTCAGGGCCGCTCGAACTGCCGAGATGGGACGGACGGCGAGCCAAGCGCCGTCGTCTTCCAGTCCGCTCCGCCGCCTGTCATCGGGCGGATCGAGAGACACCGCATCGCGATCGCCGTCGTCACGTGCGCGTTGCTGTCGATTCTGGGTGGCGGATGGTGGGCGATGGGTCGGCCGTCCGTTGCGTCCGGCTCCAGTAGCATCAGTGGCGGTACTGCCGTTCCACACAATCGGTGGAGGCGGCGAGTATTTTGCCGACGGCCTTACGGAAGCACTCACGACCGAGCTCGGAACGATCGCAGGCTTGAGGGTGATTGCGTCGAACGCGGCGTTCTCGTACCGCGACAGGCCCACACTGCGTCAGGTCGCGCGCGAGCTGGGCGTCGGGCTCGTCGTCACAGGTTCGGTGCAGCGGCACGATGCGAGCGTCAGGATCAATGCAAGTCTGGTGAACACGAGCGATGGCACGACACTCTGGAGCGAGCAGTTCAGCAGGCCGGTAACGGACGTACTCACGGTTCAGAACGAGATCTCCGGGAACATTGCCCGCACGCTGTCAAAGACAATCGGCGTTGCACCACTGGCAAAGTCACCGCCGGCGACGAGAAATCCAGAAGCGTATGACGCGTACTTGCATGGTCTCTGGCACTTCAAGGGACGTTCTTCGACCGGTCCCGTTCACGCCAGGGCCAGCAACGTGGCGATCTGCGGTCGCGGAGTTCGAGCGCGCGGTGGCCCTCGATCCCGAGTTCGCGCTGGCCCGGGCGGCATTGGCCAGCGCCTACACCCAACTCTTTTTCTACGACTCCACCGACCGCGGCTTCGACGAAAAGGCGTTCCTGGAGATTCAGCGAGCGCTGGCGACTGATCCGAACCTTCCCGAAGCCTATCTGGCGCGCGCCCAGCTCACCTGGACGGCGCGAAACCGCTTTCCCCATGAGGCCGCCATCATCGACCTCCGTCGGGCCCTGGCATTGAACGCCAACCTGGCCGACGCCTATCTTGAGCTGGAGAAGGTCTACTACCACATCGGGCTGACAAACGAAGCCATCGCCGCCGGCGAGCAGGTTCAACGGCTCGATCCATCTCTGGCGTTATCCAGCACGCGAACCTTCCGCGCTCTCATCGATGCGGGCCGCCTGGAGCAGGTGCGACTCGAGGTCGATCGCCAGGGGAATCTGGCCCCCTATGCGCGCAGTGATGCCCTGATTGCCCTGGGACGACTCCAGGACGCTTTGCAGTTCCTCTCGCGTTCAAAGGCCATAGTGCCCGGCGACGCCGAATACGACATCGGCGCGCTGGCGTTGCTGGGAGTCGTCCATGCCAGACTCGAGCAGCCGCAAGAGGCCGAACGCGTCCTCACGGTGGTTATCCCGGCAGCAGAGAATCCAGGTGCGCTGTCGCACATACATCATGCGCAGTTTCACATCGGCGCCATTCTTGGACTGCTCGGCAGGAAGGCCGACGCGGTGCGGTGGCTCACAACGGCTGCTGACGAGGGCTATCCCTCATTTCCCCGGTTCTCAACGGACCAGAGCCTCGCACCGCTGAAAGGCTACCCGGCATATGAAGCGCTTCTGATACGACTGCGCAACGATTGGAATCGCTGGCAGAAGAGCCTCTCGCCAGCACCGGCGCAGCATGCGAACAGGGGATGGGGGCGAACGCCCGCGGCGCTCGGCGCGGTCGTCGTCGTGCTGGCCGTGGTGGTGATGCAGCTTCGATCCGCAAAGCGCCGAGACCAGGCTCGCCACCCCCGCTGGAATCCGCCCTCCCGGCTATAATCCCGCTCTCCACCTGACATTTGCTCCAGGAGCCCGGCTCGGCACCTATGAGGTGGTATCCCGAACCCCAGCGCGCA
>CAWIKP010000022.1:0-369481 GCA_963836735.1 uncultured Acidobacteriota bacterium
TGTTCTCCTGTTCAACGCTCTTGGCGGCGTGCGGCGCAGGAACAGGCTATCGCAGGGGGCACGGTAGCTCCACGCGCCCCCCGGTTCGGTGACCTAGAACTCGAGCCTGGCGCCAAACCGCACGTAACGCGCGCCGCCGCCATCACCGCGCGTGCTGGTGATCCGCATGAAGCTGCCGCTGGTGACGCTGCCGTTCGGGTTCGACCACTGCGGATGGTTCGTGAGGCTGAACCCCTCCACGCGGAACTGCAGCCGCGTCCGGCCGCTGCAGCGGGAACGTCCGGAACAGCGACATGTTGTAGTTCCAGAAGCCCGGGCCGTAGAACTGGTTGCGGCCGGTGTTGCCGTAGCGCGCTCGGTCACGTTCGCCCACGCCGCCGGGTCGTAGTACGGCTCGTCCGGCCCGATGCCGACGCGCTTCACGCTCGCCGACGAGATCGGCCGTCTGCAGGTTGCCGCGCTGATCGAGCGCCGTGTTGCTGGCCGTCACCGTGAACGGCGTGCCCGAATACGCGGCGACCGTGCCGTTCACCTGCCAGTCCTTGATGAGCGCGTTCAGCACGCGTGTTGCCGTTGCCGCTGCCCGAACGGCAGCTGGTAGGTGTACGCCAGCGTGAACGTGTGCCGCCGATCGAAGCCGGCCAGCGCGTAGTTGCGCTCGAAGACCTCGGGCGCGTTGTAATCGAACCCCGCCGTGCCGTCATCGTCGGTCATGTTGATCGTCCTGCCGAGCGTGTACGCGCCGCGGAGCAGCAGGCCGTTCTTGAACGGCCGGGTCAGCTGCAACTGCATCGAGTGATACTCGGCTCCTGTTCCAGCCGCCAAAGAGCGTCGTCGAGGCCGTGCGCCCGAACTCCGCGAAGAAGACGCGCCCCTGCTCGCCGCCGCCCGGAGGCGACACGTTCAGCTCGATGTTGGCGAAGCCGCGCGTCGTCTTCGTGCCGACATAGGCGGCGTTGACCGACATGTCGAACGGCAGCCGCCGCTCGAAGGCGCGCGTTCCAGGACTGGATGTAGCCGCGGTGCACGTTGTCCGGATCGGGCGTCCGCATCGTCGCGGTGTTGGGCAGCGGCGACGCGGCCCTCGTCCGGCCCCGGACCGGTGAATTCCGGAATGCCCTGCTGCGAGCGTGCCGTACGGCTGCCAGCTGTTGAGGCTGACGTAGGTGTTGTGGATGGTCAGCGGATAGGCGCCGCGCAGCGGCCGGGCAAACGGCAGCGGGTTGTAGGTCAGCCCGTATCCGGTGCGCAGCGACGGTCAGCTCGTTGACGCGCCACGCGACGCCCAGCCGGGGCGCGAAGTCCGTCTTGCGGGTCTTCAGCCCGACATTGCGCGGGACGTCGCCGACGCCGCCGAGCAGCACGTCCATGGTGTCGAGGTCGAGCCGTTCGACGCCGCGCCCGTCGTCGCGGGTCACCAGCGGGAAGTACTCGTAGCGGACGCCCAGATCGAGCGTCACGTCGCTGATGGGCCTGCCAGCGGTCCCCGAAGTAGAAGCCGTATCGCCACTCGCGCGTCGTCATGTCCTCCCACTGGATGGCCTTCTGCGCCTGCGACGTCAGGCCGAGCAGGAACGACGCGTACTGGTTGTAGAAATTCGGCGTCTGGGGCTCGCCGCGCAGCCCGCTCAGGTTGCCGCTGAAATCGAGCCGCCCGCGCGGACCGGTGCCGCCGAACTCCGGCTGCCAGTGATTCATCGCCTGGTGGTCGATCGCGGCGCCGAACCGGAACGAGTGCGCGCCGGCGAGCTTCGTGATGTTGGCGGCCGCCGTATAGGTCGGATCGAACCGCGTGTAGGGATTCCAGCTGTCGGTCGAGCCCTGCGCGCTCATGCCGTTGCCCCAGACCGGCATGCCGCTCTGGCGGATGTCCGGACCGTTCGTGCCGGGCACGCCGAGCTCGAGGCCGTAGTTGGTTCCGTAGTCCGGGCCCGTACCCCCACTGGTCGAGGAGCGAATAGCCGAAGGTCGTGTCGATGACGAGCGATCGGCTCGGCGTGAAGGTCTGGCCGATCGTCGCCACCCACGTCTTGGTCTTCGCCGAGGCCGCCGCCGTCGAACGAGAGCTTCTGCAGGTTGCTCACCGTCGCGTCCATCACGCCGATCTTTCCCCAGACCTGGTGGCCGGGGCTGCGGTTCCAGTTGATCTTCACGTCGTACTGGTTCCGATCGAACGTGCTGACGTAATCCTTGAAGTAGTTGCTCGGAGTTCCCCGGCCCGTTCGGCAGCGGGTAGAACTCGTTGATCCGCCGGGCGATCGCATTGATGCGATCCGCCGGGAATGATGTTGCCGGCAAACGCCGTGCGTCCGCGTCCCTCGATGTCGCCGGTGCGCGGGTCGTAGATCAGCTGCAGCGAACCGTTGTTGTTGAGCGCCTCGCTGAAATCGCCGCGCGCGCATCTTCTCCGTGGGCACCGTGTAGATCGATTCGCCCGCGGTGTTGCGATACTGTCCCTCGAACGCGCCGAAGTAGAACAGCTTGTTCCTGACGATCGGCCCGCCGAGCGTGCCGCCGTCGATGTGGTGGTTGGTCGGCAGCTTGGGCGTGTTGTTGCGCTTCGCGAAATACGTCTGGGCCCGGAGATTCTGGTCGGTGTAGAACGCCGAACCCCGATCCCCGGAGCTGGTTGGTGCCCGACTTGGTGATGACCGTGACCGCCGCGCCGCCGGCCAGCCCCTGATCCGCCGAGAAGCTGCCGGTCGTGACGTTGACCGACGGCAATCGTCTCCGCCGGCGCGACGTAGAGCGTGTGATGCGGCAGCCAGGTGAACTGGTTCGTCGCGCCGTCCACGCGGGTGCTGTTGTTGTTGCGGTTCGTGCCGTTGATCGTTGGTCGACAGCGCGCGTGGCGGGCGTGTCGATCTCGCGCGTTCTGGAAACTCCGACGGCGTGGAGCCCGGCACCAGGTCGAGCAGGCTCTGGTAGTTCCGGAACTCCGGCAGCGGAAGGTCGACGACTTCCTTCGACGTGAAGGCCGAGCCCGTGTCAGCCTTGTCGGTCTTCAGCAGCGCGGCCTCCGACTGCACGGTGATCGTTTCGGTGAGCTGGCCGACCTCCAGCTTGGCGTCGACGCGGCTGATGGAGCCGCGTCGTCACCGGGACCTGTTGCTGCACGAATTCCTTGAACCCCTGCAGCGTCGACCTTGACGTCGTACGTGCCGGGCAGGACGTTGGTGAACGTGTACGCGCCGGTCTCGTTCGACGACGGCCGTCAGGGTCAGGTTCGTCTCGCGGTTGACGATCGCAATCGTGGCGCCAGGAATGCGGGCGCCGGACCCGTCCTGGACCGTGCCGACGACGCTGCCGTAGAGCTCCTGGGCGGCCGCGCGGGGTGCGACCAGGACGCACGGACAGACCTAATACCGCAACCGCTTTCCAGTACCGACACAGAGCCAATGTCATCGGACCCTCCTCCAACGTGCAACGTGAAGATTGGCGAACCCGTCGACAGCGCTCGCGAAGCCTGATCGCGACCGAGGGTATATATCAGCATCCGGGCTTCGTGTTCCAGTTTCAGAATGGCTGAGATCTGTCGAGGACTCACCCCCCGGCGACAGCGTCAGCCCAGGCGATCGCCCGGGTCTGAAGACCCGGGCGCACATCCATTTTTTGATGTGCCGTGGTGACCGCTTAGTAGGCCCAAGGCCCTTCAGACCCAGGGTGCCATGTGGGCCCAGGGTCTTCAGACCCTGGGCGACAGCACCAGCGGCCGGCCATCGAAGACGGCGGCTGCTGTGCGCTTCGACCCGGCGACGCGAACGACGATCCTCCTCGTCATCGGCGGCAACATGCGCGAGCCTGGCGCCAGGCGCATCGACAGCCGGCCTGCACGGTCGTCCCAGGTCATGGACAGCGTCACCGCCAGGGGCCGGCCGTCGAACGTGACGCTCTTTTCTTCCTTCGATCCCGCCACGCGCACGCGCATCGGACGGGCCATTGGCGCCAGCATGCGCGACCCCTGCGCCAGCCGCATCGACAACCGGCGTGCCCGGTCGTCCCACGCCATCGCGATCCGCATGAACGCGCCCTTGCGATACGCGAATGTCCGGCCATCGTCTTCGTAGAGGACGAAGGCGCCATCCGCGCCCGGATAGACGACGACGCTGAGGGGCTCATCGCTTGGCTGATCGACGTACTGGCGAACGGGAGCGTGGGGGATGATCGCGCCGGCGCGCACGTGGAGCGGCATGGTCCCGAGATCGACGGCGCGCTCGATTTCGCGGCCGCCCTCGACTCGTTCTTCCGTCCAGTAGTCGTGCCACGCACCCTTGGGCAGATAGAGGCGCCGCGCCGCCGCCCCCTTCTCGACCACCGGCGACACGAGCACGTCCCTGCCCCACAGGAACTGATCGCCCCGCGCGACCGCGCTGGCATCTTCCGGGTAGTGAAGCCAGAGGCTGCGCATCATTGGCAGGCCGCTGTCGCAACACTCCTGCGCCAGCGTGTAGGTATACGGCAGCAGCCGATAGCGCAGCTCGAGGTATTTGCGCAGGATCGGTTCCACCTGCGCATTGCGAAGCTCGCTCGGATCCGGATGCCCCGCGCCGCCGGTGTAGCCGCGAAGTTCGTCAGGACCGAGCGAGCCGGTGTTCCATCCCCAGGGCAGGCGCAGATGCCAGGTCCGGCCGTGAGAACGGAACAGCGGACAGAACGTGCCGAACTGGAACCAGCGGACGTGCAGCTCGCCGGTGTATTCGGGAGTCGGGACGAAGCCGCCGATGTCGGTGCCCCAGTAAGGAATGCCCGAGAGGCCGGTGTTGACCGCGACCGGCACGTGCGTCTTCAACGTCTCCCACGTCGAGTAGACGTCACCCGACCACAGGAACGCGCCGTAGCGCTGCATGCCGGAGTAGCCGTTGCGGTGCAGCGCGAACGGCCGCTCGTTCGGACGATAGAGCTGCGGTCCTTCCCAATACATGCGGATGCGGGCGAGCCGCGACCGGCCGTCCAGGCCATCGCCTTGATCCGGCCACCAGCCGTCGACGCCGAGGTCCATCGCCGGCTTGTGATACGGCCAGTAGCATTCGACGGCGCGATCCTCGGGCCAGCGGTCGTCCGGCGTGCGTCCGCTCGGGACAGCTTTGTCGGGCGTGCAGGATCCGGCA
Source organism: uncultured Acidobacteriota bacterium (assembly GCA_963836735.1). GTDB lineage: Bacteria > Acidobacteriota > Vicinamibacteria > Vicinamibacterales > 2-12-FULL-66-21 > JACCXG01. Next base: position 5,109 of record CAWIKP010000022.1, read on the forward strand.
ACGGTGCCACTCATGCGCCGGCCTTCGATCACGGAGTGCAGCACGACCTTGTAGTGCAGCGCGTGGAGATCGTCGATGGCCTTCTTCGGATCCGGGAAGTTTTCCTTCTTCCACCCGAACTCGCCGTTGCGTGTGTTCCATCCCGACGGCGTGAACTCCGTGCCGAGATAGATCAGCCCGTCGCACGGCAGCTGCTTCTCGCGGAACGTCTTCGCGACCCACATCACCTCGTCTGGGCCCGCCAGGGTTCGATGCGATTGCAGGTAGCCGAACGACCACAGCGGCGGCAGCTCCGCGCGTCCGGTGATGCGCGCGTATTCGCCGAGGATGACCTTGGGATCCGGCGAAGACACGATGAAGACGTCGAGCGGCAGCGCCTCGGCGGCCGGAGTCAGCCGGCCCTCGGCGCCGCTGAAGTCGAACGCGCCCAGCGGGTGATGCACGAACATCCCCCACCCGTCGGTTCCCACCAGCCACTGGATGGGCACGCGTCCGCCATGCGTCCTGAGCTGATACCCGCCCTGGCCGTTGCGCATCCGATCGACGGAGCCCTTGCGATCGAACTGCGGCCCGCCCTCGCCGAAGCCGAGCAGCGGTCCTTTGGGGAGGAGAAACGACAGGCCCGGCTCGTCAGCGCTGAGTGTCAGGCGCTGGACGGGTTGTCCCTTGATGGTGTCGACGTGAATCGCCGGCGGGTCGGCGGTGTAACGCACCGTGAGATCGCCCGCGCGCACGGCAGTGAACGCATCGGGCGTCCGTCTCCGCGCCAGCGGCTTCCCTTCAGCCGCCGCGACGAGCGCGCCGTCGTCCGGCACGCCAGCGGTGCCGACGATGGCGGCAACGGTGATGCGCACGGTGACCGGGCTGATCGAGGCGACGGAGATCTCGACCGGCATCCCGGCGAGGCGAATCGGCGCCGACTGGCCGCGGATCACGACCGGGCTGAAGGCCGCGGCCGCCCCGGCGGCGGCGAGATGTTTCAGCGCGCGGCGGCGGGAGAGGCGTTCGGACATCGCGACATCCTAGTTCAAGCCGAGCTGCTGAGGCTGACATCGGGGTCAGTCACGGGTCAGTCACGGGTCAGACACGCTGTCTGACCCGTGACTGACCCCCGGCTCCTTATAATTGACTGACTGTCATGAAGCGCGCCCTGTCCTCTCTCCTGACCGTCGCGGCCTTTGCCTGGTGCCTGTCGGCCCTGCCGGCCGCGTCGACTGTTCATCAATCGGCTGCCCAGCAGCCGGCGGCGAGCGCCGAGTCCGATCCAGCCCACGAGCTGTTCATCCAGACCTGCAACCGCTGCCACGACGCGGCGCGAATCACCGCGCTGCGGCGGACGAAGACCGAGTGGGAAGAGGTCATCAACAAGATGATCGAGCGCGGGGCGACCGGCAGCGAAGAGGACTTCGTGACGGTCTTCGGCTACCTGCGCCGTCATTACGGCAAGGTCTTCATCAACTCGGCGACGAGCGATGAGATCACCACCACCCTGCGCCTCTCCAGCAAGGACGCGGACGCCGTCATCGCCTTCCGGAAGGCCAACGGCAACTTCCAGGACTTCGACGCGGTCAAGAAAGTCCCGGACATCGACGTCAAGACGCTCGAAGAGCACAAGGACGCGGTCGCGTTCTGAGTCGGCGGGTCGGCGGTCGGCACAACCCTGTCACAGAAAAATCACAACATCCGGACGACGCCGTGTTGCGGCCTGGTCCCGGAACGCATATCGTGTGCTCGGCTCAACCAGCATGCGGAGGCTCGCACACGACATGACTGCTCCGACGCGCACGATCGCCGCCGTCCTTCTGACCGGCGCCGCCATGACGGCATTGGCCCTGGCCCAGGGCCCCACGCCTGCGCCCGCGCCGCAGGGCCAGCCACCCGCCGGTCAGAATCCGGCACCTCCGGCCGCCGGCCGCGGGGAGCAGGGACAGCGAGGCGGCGCACCGGCTGGCGGACGCCAGGGCGGCGGCGGGCGCCGCGGCGGATTCACCCAGTTCACCCGTGAGCTCGCGCCCCAGGACGTCATCGTCCGCGGCAAGGGCCTGTACGAGGCGAACTGCGCGAGCTGCCATGCGGCGGACCTGCGCGGCGGCGACAAGGGCGCGAACCTGCTGCGGTCGGGCATCGCCCTCGCGGATCAGCACGGCGAGCAGATCGGCCCGGTGCTGGCGCGGCACGAACCGGCCCTGACCCTCGCGTCGGCCGACACCGTCGCCATCGCGGAATACATCCACAGCATTCACGCCACGATGAGCGGACAGGGCAGCCCGCCCGGGCGCAACCCGACGGGGATCGAGTTGAACGTGCTCGTCGGCGACGCCGTGGCGGGCGAAGCGTACTTCGGCGCCGCCTGTTCGAAATGCCACTCGGTGACCGGCGACCTCAAAGGCATTGGCGGCAAGTTCTCCGACCCGCGCGCGCTCCAGAACGCGTGGGTGTCGGGATCGAGCGCGGCGTTCGGCGGCGGCGGCGGAGGCGGGCGCGGCGGCGCGGCCGGCGCGGGCAATCCGACCACCGTGACGATGGCCGACGGGTCCACGATCCAGGGCACGCTGGTGCGCAAGGACGACTGGCTCGTCATCCTGATGCTGCCCGACGGCACGCGCAAGTCGATGGCGCGCACCAACGGCGTGCCCAAGGTCGACGTCAAGGACCCGAAGGACCCGCACAAGACCATGGTCCTGGAGCTCGACGACCCCGAGAACAAGAAGATGCACGACGTCACCGCGTATCTGTCGACGATCAAGTAGAGGCGCAGGCCCCCATGCAGAGCATGAAGAACGTGAAGCAGCATGTCTTCCTCGTCCTGGCGCTCGCCGCCGGCTCGGCGCTCGTGCTCGCGCAGAGCGGCAGCCAGGATCGCCGCGCCGGCACACCCGGACATCCGGACTGGAAGGGCCAGACGCTGCAGACCTCGCCCCCGCCGGCCAACGCCGAGGTCGGCGGCCTCGATCCGATGGACATCATCCGGAAGCCGCTGGCGGATCAGTGGACCAGCTACTCCGGTGACATGAGCGGCAAGCGATTCAGCCAGCTCAAACAGGTCAACACGAATACCGTCAAGAATCTCAGCCTCAAGTGGGTCAGCGGCCTGACGACCGGATGCGGTCCGACGGGCCGTCCGCCGGTGGCGGCGGGTGGCGGCGGATTTGGCGGCGGGCGCGGTGGCGGCGGCGCCCCGGCCGCGCCGATCAACGTCGGCGGCCTGGGCAACGGCGACGCCAACAACTGCGGACCGGCGCGCCTCGGCGGCGGCATCCTGTCCGTCGACGGCGTCATCTACGCGTCTTCGCCGAGCAACGTCTACGCGATCGACGCGCGCGACGGCACGGTGCTGTGGCAGTACTACTGGAAGACGAGGGGCGGCACGAGCCTGCAGACGCGCGGTCTCGGGATGTGGCGCAACTACATCTATTTCGAGCTGAACGACGACTGGGTGGTGTGCCTCGACGCGAAGACCGGCAAGGAGATCTGGAAGCACGAGATTGCGCCGTTCGATCAGCAGTACTTCTCGTCGAACGCGCCGATGGTCATCAAGGACCATGTCCTCGTCGGCACCGGCAACGACCTCGACGCGCCGGCGTTCCTGAAGTCACTCGATCCGCGCACCGGCGCGGTGCAGTGGATTCTCTACTCGACGCCGCAGAATCCCGGCGAACCCGGGCTCGACACCTGGGCCAGTCTCGACGCCGCCCGCCACGGCAACGGCGCCACCTGGATCCCCGGCTCCTACGATCCCGAGACCAACCTGTACATCTACGGCACCGGCAACCCCACGCCCGCCTACACGCAGGGACGCGGCGAGGGGGACAACCTGTTCACGTCTTCGCTGCTCGCGGTGGACGTCGATACCGGCAAGATCAAGTGGTACTACCAGACGTCGCCGCACGACACTCACGACTGGGACTCGACGCAGACGCCGATTCTCGTGGACATGCCGTTCAACGGCCGGATGCGCAAGCTGGTGATGACCGCGACGCGCAACGGCTATTTCTTCGTGCTCGACCGCACCAACGGGCAGCACCTGCTCACGACGAGGATGGGCCTCGTGAACAACTGGGCGGTCGGCCTCGACGCCAAGGGACAGCCGAAGCGCAATCCCAACAAGGACGCGACGATTGCCGGGTCGCTCGTGAACGGCGACGTGCTGAACTACCCGCCGCCGACCTTCTCTCCCGACACCGGCCAGTTCTACGTGCACGAGCAGAACTCGATGCGCATCAGCTACCTGATGGAGCCGGATCCGCGCGGGTCGATGGGCCTCGGCGGCACCACGGGGGGCGGCAATCTCTCCTGGGGCACCTTCATCGTCGCCCTCGACTACAAGACCGGCAAGGTCACCTGGCGGAAGGAGCTGAACGGCGGCAGCGTCGGACTGCTGTCCACGGCGGGCGGCCTGCTGTTCCTGAGCAACGGTCCCAACGTCGAAGCGTGGGATGCGGCCACCGGCAAGGGCCTCTGGTATTCGCAGATCGGCGGGCTGTCGAGTCCGGCCGAGACCTTCATGCTCGACGGCAAGCAGCACCTGCTCTTCACCGGCGCCAACGGGCTGCTCTACCTGTTCGTCTTGAACTAGCCTCCGGGGGGGTCTGACCCGTGTCTGACCCGTGTCTGACCCGTGTCTGACCCCCCGCCAAGCGGGCACGGCTCATGATTTGGCGTTCAACTCGCCGTGCAGATCGCCCGTCTTTCAGCCGTCCGCGCCAGTTTCGCGCCACCGGCCACGACATGCCGTGGCGGGACACCCAATCGCGTCGCGCCCTGGCGAGTCGTGACGTCAGCGACGGCCCGGGCACGACGGCCGTTCGGTTATGATGCGTGCGAACTGGTCGCAAACGTGGAATTGGCGCATCGTGCCTACGGCCCCGAGTCGACCCGCGACGAGAGCGCGGCGATCGCCGACAGGGTCTCGTTGATCGGCGAGCGGGCCCTCCTGATGCGGGAGATACCGGTCCAGTCGCCGTTCTCGGTGACCCTGATGTTCGATCGCCTCGAAGCGCTGGCGGGAGACTGGGAGCAGTTCACCTACGTCGTCGACCTGACCGAGGCGGGCCGACCGGGTCCGGAAACGCGAGCCGTGCTCAAGGAACGGGTGCTCCGCATCAGTCCGCGCGTCGCTCACGTCGCGATCGTCGTCGGCGGCAACCTGATCATGCGCGCGATGGCGCGGCTGTTCGCGTATGGCATGGGGCTGCGAAGCGTCGGCATCCACGTGACACGCGCCGAGGCGATCGAGGAGGTCGGGCGTGCTATGGGGCGGTAGCAACCCGACCGATCGCATCTTGAGGCATCTGGCGGAAATCGGCGCGGGCCGCTGCACCATCACCGAGGACGCCATCGTCGCCGAGCCCGATCCGGACATGAGCCAGGTGCTGCTCGGCCTGCTGGTGCTCCACGAAGACCTGACCTACGCCAGCCAGCAGCACAGCGAAGCCGACGCGAGGCTGCGGGCCATCGCCGAGGAACGCGAGCGCCTGCTCGAGGATCGCAACCGGGCGATCGAGGCACGCGACCAGTTCCTCGCGGTCGCGGCGCACGAGCTGCGAACCCCGATCGCGACGCTGAAGCTGCTCGTCGATCATCTGACGTCGGCGCTCGCCGCCAGTGCCGCTGACGCGGCCTCCGTGGAGCAGCTGACGCTGCTGAAACGGCAGGTCGAGCGGCTCGCCGCCCTGGTCGTCCAGATGCTCGATGTCTCGGTGATCACCAGCCGCGGCCTCGAGCTCGCTCCCCGTCCGCTCGATCTCCGCGAGGTCGTGCGCGACGCCCTCGATCGCTTCGATCTCGAAATCCGGCAACGGCAGGTGACGGTGACAATGGATGCGCCGCATCCCGTCGTCGGAACCTGGGATGCCACCCGCGTCGATCAAGTGGTGACGAACCTGCTGTCGAATGCGCTCAAGTACGGGGCCGGGCGTCCCATCGAGATTTCCGTGCGCGGCGACGCCTCACACGGCGTCGTCAGCGTCCGCGATCATGGCGTCGGCATCCCGGAGGACGAACAGGCCAAGGTCTTCGGCCCCTTCTCGCGGGCCACGACCGCCCGGTATCACGCCGGCCTCGGACTCGGCCTGTGGATCGCGCAGCAAATCGTCCAGGCCAGCGGCGGCCGCATTTCCGTCGAGAGCCGGCTGGACGAAGGCTCGACGTTTACCGTGGAGCTGCCGCGGTGAGCCTGCCGTTGATGATCATCGACGACGACGACGATCTGAGGAGGGCGCTGACCTTGATCATGTCGGCGCACGGATACGAGGTCGCCGCGTTCGCCGACGCGCGCCGCGCGCTCGGCGCGCTCGAGGGCGGCACCGCGCCGTTCCTGATCCTGCTCGATCTGATGATGGCCGGCATGTCAGGCTGGGAGTTCCGCGCCGCACAGCTCGAGAACCCGAAACTCACCGAGATTCCGGTCGTGGTCCTGACCGCCGCCAATACGCTGAGCGACGGCGTCCACACGCTGTCCGACGTCGAAATCATCCCGAAGCCGTTCGCCCTGGACGCGCTGCTGGCCGTCGTCGAGCGCTACGCCGGCGGGCCCGGTTCCTGAAAGGTCTCCCTTGTCCCTTCTGCCTTTTCCCTTGACGCTGACCCGCTAGTCCGCCCTCAACGCAGCCACCGGATCGATCCGCGTGGCGCGGCGGGCCGGCATCCAGGCAGCCAGCAGGCTCACCGCGAAGGTGGTCACCGTCGTGCCGATGAAGGTCATGGGATCCGTGGGACTCAAGTCGCCAACCAGGAACATCGACAGCGGGCTCGTGACGAGCCACGCCGTGCCCAGGCCGATCGCGCATCCCAGGGACGTGATGACGATCGCGTCCTTCAGCATCAGCGTCATGACCGCACGGCGCGTCGCGCCGAGTGCGACGCGGATGCCGATCTCGCGGGAGCGGCGGCTCACCGAGTAGGCGACGATCGCGAACAGCCCGACCATGGCCAGCGTCAGCCCGAGCGCGCCCAGGGCGCCGAGCAGGCCGGCACCCACCCGGCTGGGCAGGAACGCAAAGGCGAGCGCCGTGCGCATCGGCTGCACCTCAATCGCCGCCGAGGGATCGAGCTCCTGCAGCAGCGGCGCGATCTCGCGCGACGGCGGTGCCGCGCCAGGGCGGGAACGCACGAAGATGTGCGCAAAGCGGTGCTGGTTGACCCGCTGACCGTACACCTCATAGATGGCCGCCTGTTGTGATTCCCCGAGCGAACGATACTTGCCGTTGCGGACCACGGCGACGACTTCAGCGAGATAGCCCGCCTCGGTCGGTCCCGGCAACAGCAGCCGGGCGCCGATCGGCTCCACACCCGAGAGATACCGGCGCACGAACTCTTCGTTCACGGCGACGACCACCGGACCGCCGCGCCGATCGTCCTGCCGGAACTCGCGCCCCTTGACGATCCCGATGCCCATGACCTTGAAGTAGTCCGGACCGACCCAGCTGTCCTGATACATCGCTTGAAATCCCGGCTGCTGGCCGTTGACCACGAGGCGGGCCCCGGTGGTCATGCCGCTGCGGAGGGTCAGCGGAGCCCCGAACGCGTAGCTGGCATTCTCGACGCCGGACATGCCGCGCAGCCGCTCGACGGCGCCGTCGAGCCATGCCGTTCCCGCCGCCGGCGTGAAGCGGCCCTGCACGATGCCGATCTCCGCGACGAGCACCTGCTCGACGTCGAAGCCAGGATCGAGATCCTCGGCGCGTGCCAGGTTGCGGACGAACAACAGGGCGGTGACGAGCAGCACGAGCGCCACCGCAACCTGTCCCACGACGAGCAGGTTCCGCAGCGACCACAGCCGGCCGACCCGCCGGATCGCGAGCGGATCCTGGTTCTTCAGCGCCGGCAGCTGCGAACGCCGGGTCGCCTGCACGGCCGGCGCGAGCGCGCACAGCACGGTCGTGACCAGGGTGAGAAGCGTGGAATAGGCGAGCACGCGCACGTCGAGGTCCGCGTGCAGCTCGAGCGGCAGCGGCAGCGGCAATGGCACCCGGCCCAGCAGGCCGATGACGAGATTCATCAGCATCAATCCGGTGACCGTGCCGAACGCGGCGATCCAGAAGCCCTCGACCAGCAGCTGCTGTGCGAGCCGGCGGCGGCTCGCGCCGAGCGCCACGCGAACGGCGATCTCGCGACCCCGGGCCGCGGCTCGCGCGAGCAGCAGGCCGGCGACATTCGCGCAGGCGATCGCCAGGATCAGTCCGACCGCCACGAGGAGCATTCCGAAGAAGGCCCCGACGGTCGCCATGCCGCCGAACTGTTCGGTGGACCCGACGGGCGCGAAGAGCGCAATCTCCCCGAGACGCCGCTGACCCGGAACGGAGACGGCCTCACCCGCCGCCGCGAGCGCCGACCTCGCCGATGCCAGCGTCTGGTCGTCGCGCAGCCGCCCGACGAGCTGAATCGTCGCGACAGGGCCCGTGCTGTCGAAATCCGGCATCAAGGTCCGGCCGACGGGCAGGTAGACTTCCGGCGCCAGCCCGAATCCCGCGATCGAGCGCGCCCCCTCGGCGATCACGCCAGTCACCGTGTATGGCCGTCCGTTGAAGACGAGCGAGCTGCCGATGACGGCGGGATCCTTCGCGAGGCGCTGCTCCCAGAAACGATGGCTGATCACGACGACAGCGGGGTCGAGCTCGGCTTGGGCCTCCCGCGCCGTGAAGCCGCGCCCGAGCTCCATCGGCACGCCGACCACGTCGAAGAAATTCCCCGCCACCGCCATGGAGATCAGGTTGACCGTCCGCTCAGGTCCGCGCCAGTTGGCGGCGGTCTCGATATTGAAGCCGGTCAGGCCGCCGAGGGCCTGCCGCTCGTCGAGCGCGCGCCATTGACGATGCGAGACGTGGCTGCCGCCGCTGATCGCGATGTGCACGAGACGGTCGGGACGAACGGCGGACGGCTTCGCGAACAGCAACTGGCTGGCGAGGCTGAAGATCGTCGTGTTGGCGGCAATCGCGACGCCGATGGTCAGCGCCGCGGCCGTCAGCAGCAGCGGCTGACGAATCAGCGAGCGCAGCGTGTAGCGCAGATCGTAGAAGAGCTGCTCGACGAAGGCGACGCGGCGGGTATCCCGGCATTGCTCCTCGACGAGGCCCGGCGAACCGAAGGCGCGGAGCGCGGCCGCGCGCGCCTCGGCCGGGGTCATGCCTGCGGCGACGTACTCGTCGATCTGCTCCTGGAGGTGGAGCGCGATCTCCTGCTTCAACGACTGCTCGGCGTTCCCGGCGCGAAACAACGACGCCAGGCGCAGGCGAACCTTGTCGATCGGTCGTGACATGCGATGCTCCGAATGGAAGACACGGCGCGCCGATCCGCTAGTCGGCTTCGCGCACCACCAGGCCGATTGCCGTCGAGAGCCGATCCCAGCTCTCGAGCTCGCGAGCCAGCTGCCGGCGGCCGGCCGCGGTCAGGGCGTAGAACTTGCCGTCGCGCCCGGTCTCGGTCCTGCCCGCCTGCGCCTTCAGCCACCCCTGCTGCTCCAGCCGGTGCAGCGCGGGATAGAGCGACCCCTGGGTAATCAGCAGCACGTCGCCGCTGACCTGCTGGATCCGTTTGGCAATCGCCCACCCGTGCCTGGGCTCGAGCGCGACGGTCTTCAGGATCAGCAGATCGAGCGTGCCCTGTATCAAGTCGGACGGCTTGCTCATCGGGTTGCAGTGCCTCCCATGCCTAAGTCGTCGACAATGATACCTAAGTTATCGACAACATACGACCAGACGGCCGGCGCGGTTTCCGGAAAGCGTGAACCTCGTCAATCCCAAGCTCTCGTTGGGATTTGGTTGACCTTTCCATCCCTCGGCGTTACGCTCCGGACGCTGAATCGCGGCGCCGGATACTGCGCCAAGTCTCGGGCGCCGCCCTTCATCACCGGATCGCGCGCAGCTGCGCACGATCCCTCGAAGGGAGGACAGATGCGCGTCCAGCGAATCCTGGGCAGGGACCTCTGGCTGGTCTTCGGCATGTCGCTGCTGCTCGCCACCAGCGCGAGTGCGCAGGTCGACACGGGGTCGATCGTCGGGACGGTGAAAGACGCCGGTGGAGGTGTTCTTCCCGGCGCGACGGTCACCATCACACATGAAGGTCAGTCCTTCACGCTCACTGGCGTGACGCGTGAGGACGGCACCTACGTTTTCACTCCCATCCGCACCGGCGCCTACACCGATCGAAGTCGAGTTCCAGGGATTCAGGAAGGCGGTGCGCCGCGGCATCACGGTCAGCATCCAGCAGCAGGCCCTGGTCGATTTCACGCTGCAGCCGGGCGGCCTGACCGATGAGGTCGTCGTGACGGCGGAGACGCCGCTGCTGCAGACCGGCAGCGGCACGGTCGGCGAGACGCTGAAATCCGACGCGCTCGAAGACATGCCGATCAACGGGCGCGACTACACGGCGCTCGCCCGGTTGGTCGCCGGCGTCGTGCCGCCGCAGCCCGGCGCGCGCGCGCCGCTGATGTTCTCGGCCAACGGCGTGCGGCCGGCGCAGAACAACTATCTGCTCGACGGCATCGACAACAACACCAGCAACGTCGACTTCCTCAGCGGCGTCGCCTACATCGTCAAGCCGCCGGTCGACGCGGTCGACGAGATCAAGATTCTCACCAGCTCGTTCAGCGCCGAATACGGCCGCGCCGGCGGGGCGGTCATGAACACCACGCTGAAGTCGGGCACCGGTCAGCTGCGCGGCAGCGTCTGGGAGTTCCATCGCAACGACGCGTTGAATGCCAGCGACTTCTTCTCCAACCGCGCGGGCCTCAAGAAAGGCGACTACCTCTCGAATCAGTTCGGCTTCACGGCTGGCGGGCCGGCGATCGGCACCAAGACGTTCTGGTTCGCCGACTACGAGGGCAGCCTGATCAATCAGGCGCGGACCTGGGTGAGAACGGTGCCCACGGCGCTGCAGCGATCCAGCGGGTTCACCGATTTCTCGGATCTCGTCTCGCTGCAGAGCGGAAACATCGCTGCCGATGCCCTGGGCCGGGTTTATCCGCGCGGGACGGTGTTCGATCCGGCCACGACGCGACAGGTGCAGGCGGGTCAGGTCGATCCGGTGACGGGTATGGTCGCCACCCAGAGCAGCTTCGTGCGGGATCCGTTCGCCGGCAACCGGATTCCAGGAGGCCGTCTCGACGCCAATGCCGTAAGGCTGATGCAGCTCTACCCGGAGCCGAATGTCGCCGGGTTGAACAACAACTACGTGGTGAACCGGACGAACACCGACGACACGCATTCGTTCGACGTCCGGGTCGATCACAACTTCAGCGGCAACGACCGGTTCTTTGCCCGCTACAGCTTCTCCGACAATCACAAGGTGCGCCCGTCGCCGTTCGACGGCGACGGTGATGGCGGGGAATTCAGCGAAGGCGACGAGAAAGTGCGCGTCCATGGATTTGCCGCGAGCCAGACGCACATGTTCTCGCCGACGCTGATCAACGAGGTGCGGTTCGGCATCAGCCGCGAGCACACCAACCGGATGCCGCCGTTTGGCGCCGATACCGGGAACATCCCGGCGAAGTACGGGATCACCGGCATTCCGCAGGTGGAAGGAAACGGCGGCCTGCCGAACATCGCGGTCTCGAGCCTCTCCAACTTCGGCCACGCCGGCTGGGTCGTCAGCGAGCGCTTCAGCAACACGCTCCAGTTCAGCGACAACCTGACCAAGGTCTACAAGTCGCACACGTTCAAGGGCGGCTACACCTACCAGGACATCTTCTTCGGCTCGACGCAGCCGCCCTACGCGAGGGGCGACTACAGTTGGGATGGACGCTACACGTCGGTCATCAACCAGGCCGACAACACGACCGCACGAGCGGCGATCGTGCTGAAGCAGATACCGTCGATGGTCCCCGGCGGAGTGGACTTCGCCGGCGGAATGAACGTCATCCGCGTCTCCCCGTTCGGCGACGTCGATGCGTTCAAGACCTATCACGGCGCCTACGCACAGGACAGCTGGCGAGTGAACTCGCGCCTCACCTTCAACTACGGCGTGCGCTGGGACTACTTCAGCCGCGAACAGGAGAAGGAAGCGGAACAGTCGAACATGGTGCCGGGTCCGCCGGCGCAATACCTGATTCCAGCCGAGTGGAGGGACAAGCCGCTCTCGCAGAGCTTCATCAACAACCTGAGGACGGACGGCATCGAGCTGGTCTACACCGACGAGTTCGGCAGCGGCCTGGGCAAGATGCCGAACAACAACTTCGCGCCGCGGCTGGACGCCGCCTACCAGATCGCGTCGAAGTTCGTGGCGCGAGCCGGATACGGACTGTTCTACGGGGCGTTCGAGAACCGCGGTGGCAATCCCAGCCTCGGCTACAACTACCCGTTCCAGTTCACCCTGCAGTACCAGTCTCCGAACGATGCGTTGCCGAACAGGCTGGGCGATGGATCGCTCGTCGACCTGAGTTCCCGGGACCGCATCGTGCTGGATCCGGTGAACGTGAACGCGAACGGATTGCAGGTCCGGGGCGTGGAATTCGACTACAAGACGCCGCGCTACCACAACTACAACGTCACGCTGCAGACCGAAATCATCCCGAGCCACTCGATCGAGGTCGGCTACGTCGGCACGCGTGGCCGCCATCTCGAGACCTTCACCGGGATGAACAATGTCACCCGGCTGCTGCCGCCGGGCACCAATCCGCAGCAGCACGTCGCGTTTCCGAATCTCGCGCGCGGATCGCTCCTGGTGCGCACCGTTGGCGTCAGCGATTATGACTCGCTGCAGATGAAGTTCCAGCGCCGCTATCATGGCGGTCTGGGATTCCTCGTCAGCTACACGTTGAGCGATTCAACGACCAATGCGGGCGACTCGCTCTCCGGCGGCGGCGTCGGCGGCCTGCGGGCGCCGGACGTGGTCGGCTGGAGTCTCGAGAACGACATCGGGAAGTCCGGCTTCTACACCAAGCACGCGCTGGTGTTCAGCGGCACCTACGATCTGCCGGGAAGTGGAGCGATCCTCGGCGGCTGGCGCGCCAACTGGGTCGCGTCGATCTACAGCGGCCAGGCGCAGACGATCAACTGCTCCATTACAACCGGCGCCGGGACTGGCTGTTATGCGCTCGTCGTCGGCGACCCGTATGAGGGCAGCCACGACGTGAACCAGTTCTACAATCCGGCGGCGTTTGCCAATCCCGCTCCGGTCGCGACGATCGGTCAGCAGGACTTCAGCCCGCTCGGTGGCGGCCGCAGCCAGGTCACCGGTCCGCCGCTGCGGCAGATCGACTTCGGCGTCGCCAAGCAGTTCAGGATCGCCGGCGAGCGGCAATTCGAGATCCGCGCCGAGGCCTTCAACCTGACGAATACGCCGTCGTTCAACCTCCCGGGCTCGCTCAATTTCCTCGACGCCCGGAACTTCGCCAGCATCACCTCGATGCGCAACGCGCCGCGGCAGTTCCAGCTGGGTGCCAAGGTGTATTGGTAATGCCTCGATTGGATGTCCGCGTCGCGCTGATCCTGGTTGGACTGACGGCCGCCCCCGCCGGATACGGGGCGGCCGCGCAGTCTTCCGCCCGGACCCCTCGCCCGCCGCAATCGGCCTCAGCGCCTCGATCCGGCGGCCGTCGAACGTCAACTCCTCGAGGCCGTGCAGCGGGCACCCGACAGCTTCGCAGCCCGCCACCGCCTCGCCGGCTTCTATCTGCAGCAGGGCAAGGTGCCGGCTGCCATCCCGCACCTGCAGCGGGCGCAGCAGATCGACCCGTCACAATACGCGGTGGGCTACGACCTGGCGGTCGCGCTCATCGAAATCAATCGCCTGGACGACGCGCGCGTGCAGGTCCGCCGGCTGCTGAAATTGAAGGACGTGGGAGAGGTGCACAACCTGCTCGGCGACCTCGAGGAGCGCGCCGGCAACCTCGTGGCCGCCGCCGAAGCCTACCAGCGCGCCTCGCACATGGACCCCAGCGAAGAGAACCTGTTCGACTGGGGCAACAGCCTGCTGCAGCTGCGCGCCTCGGCGCCGGCCGGCGAGGTGTTCGCTGCCGCGATCAAGCGGCACCCGCGCTCGGCCAGGCTGCACGTGGGGCTGGGGATTTCGCTCTATTCGCGGGGCGAGTACAAGGATGCGGTGCAGTCGTTTTGTGACGCTGTCGATCTGGCGCCATCCGATCCGCGGCCCTATCAGTTCCTGGGCGAGGTGTACGGTGTCGCGCCCGAGCTGGGCGGAGAGATCTCGGCGCGGCTGCGCAAGTTCGTGGCGGCGTATCCGAAAAACGCGCTCGCGCACTTCCACTACGCCATGAGCCTGTGGAAAGGCGGCGGCCAGGCGCCGGCGAGCGAGGACGTGCGGTGAGATCGAACGGCTGCTCAAGCGGGCGGTGGTGCTCGACCCACGCATGACCATGGGGGTATTCCAGCTGGGTGTGCTGCTCGCCGAGCAGCAGCGGAATGCCGAAGCGATCGAATATCTGCGCCGGGCGATCGAGCTGCAGCCGTCGCTGGCGCAGGCGCACTATCGACTCGGGCAGCTCTATCAGCGCGTCGGCCGCCAGCGATCTCGCCGAGAAGGAGCTGGCGGTCTTTCGCGAGTTGAAGGGCAAGGGAGAAGACAAGTGAGCACCGGACGTCTGCCTGCGGCCGGGACGGTCGTCAATCGGCGCATCTTCGTCCAGTCCGTCCTCACCGGCATCGGTGCCGGCCTTGCCGGCGGCGTCGCCGCTCAGACCCAACGTGAGCGGCGCAGCAACGGCTGGATCATCCCGACCAACAAGCCGGATCGGTTCAACCTGAAGGTGATGGCGTTCAATCCCATCCCCGCTCCCGATCTCGAGGCAAGTGGGACCTGACCATCGAAGGCGCGGGAGATCCGGGCATCCGCGTGAAGCTCGCCGACCTCGACAAGCTGCCGCGCATTGCCCAGAGCAGCCGCCTCAAGTGCGTGCAGTGCTGGTCGGGCCGCGTCAACTGGGAAGGCTTTCGCGCCGCAGGAGCTGCTGCGGCTCGTCGGCGCCAAGACCGACCTGCTCTGGGTCCGGGTCGATTGCGCCGACAAGTACTACGACTTCGTGAAGCTGGAAGACCTGCTGCACCCGCGCACGCTCTTCGCGGTCGGCATGAACGGCGAAGCGCTCAGCCCGGAACACGGCGCGCCGCTGCGGCTGGTCATGCCCGCCAAGTACGGCTACAAGTCGTCGAAGCTGATCACGAAGCTGACGTTCGTCGACAAGGGCGGCATGGGGCTGGTGGCCGATGGCTGGCCGTACTACTCGGCCAGCGGCGACATCCTGGCCGGCGTCGATCATCCGTTCGAGTTCCCCGACGAGACGCGGAAGATCGCAGGTGGCAGAGATTGTCGACGGATACGTGATCGCGGCGCAACGTGCTGCGCTCGCTGCTGGCGGCCTGCATGGCCGACTGGTGGCTGCCGAGACGCGCCATGGCGCAGCGCCGCCGGACGCCGGCACGGCCGGAGCGGCGGGTGATCGTCGTGACCTTCGGGGGCGGCGTCCGCTACGAGGACACGCTCGCCCCTGAAGGCTGGATCAACATTCCGCACCTGGCCACCGAGCTGGTTCCGCAGGGCCTCGTCTATCCCATGGCGCGCTACGAGGGGCTCACCGGGCACTTCAACTCCACCGGCGCGCTCGTCACCGGATGCCGCCAGAACGTCGATGCCTACGGCAGCGAGGCGCCGGTGACGCCGACAATCTTCGAGCTGCTCCGCAAGGAACATGGGCTTCCGCCCGAAGAAGCCTGGGTCATCGCGACGAACAAGAGCTTCGGACTGATGGGCGGCAGCAAGCTCCGCGACTTCGGCGACCCGTTCTCGGCCAACGTCATCCTGCCCAAGCAGCTGTTGATCGAGACCATCAAGTCGGCGGTGAGCACCGATGCCGGGCCCGGGCGTCGAAGACCGGCAGGCGCTGGCCGAGCAGATGATGATGGCGCTGGACGAAGGCTACGAGGGCTTCGGGTGGCGCGTCTTCGAGTCGGGCCGCGCGCTCGGCAAGGACCTCAAGGCGACGCTGGCCAAGTCGCTGCTGGACTACTTCAACGATCCCACGGTGCCGACGAGCGGCGACGAGCTGACCTTCTTCATGACCAAGGAGATCATGAACCGCCTCGCGCCCTCGCTGCTGGTCGTCAATTTCTGGGACATCGACATCGCGCACTACGGCGCCTATTCACTCTACCTGGAAGCGATCCGCCGCACCGATCGCCTCGTCCACGAGCTGTGGCAGCACGTCCAGTCGCTGCCCGCCTACCGCGATCGGACGACCCTCCTGGTCGTGCCGGAGCTGGGCAGGGACAGCGACGTTGCCGGCAACGGCTTCGCCAACCATCGCAGCGGCGACGACTCGTGCCGGCGCGTCTGGCTGGTCGCCCTCGGCGCCGGCGTGCCGAAGGGTGCGGGCACCGAACGCCCGATCCACACCTTCGACGTCGCCCCCACCGTCGCGCGAATCCTCGGCTTCAAGATGCCCGAGTGCGAGGGACGGCCGCTCGCCGAGCTCGCCTTCTGAGCCGCACACATGCAGTTCGACGCCAGGCTCGGCGGAGAGGCAGCGGCCCTGGCGCGCGATCACGCCGAGATGATGCGCCGGCTGCCGGCGACGGTTCACGCCTTCATCCTCGTCGAGATGCAGAAGTGGCCGACGCTGTTCCCGGCCGAGCGGCGCTACCAGCGCGCGCTGGTCGAGCATCTGTCGGGCGTCCCCGCCGCCGACCTGGTGCAGCTTTCTGCCGGGATTGCCAAGGTCGAAGGAGAGGCGGCCCTGAGCAGGATCGCCGAGCGCGATCCGGCACGTTTTCAGGATCTCGCCCAGGCGGCCCTGCGCAAGCAGAGCCTCGTGCCCGCGTGGCGGCGGGAAGTCGACCTGTTCTTCCAGCAGATCGATCCGCTGCTGGAGTCGCGGTTGTATCCGCCCGATTCGCCGCGCCGTCTCGTCGTCCAGTTGTACAGCGGCGACATCGCGGTGCAGCCCGAAAAGCTGTGGTCCCGGTTCAGGGCGCGGGGCACGCGGATCCCTCTCACGCTCGACGGCGTGAAGAACCGCGATGGCTTTCTGCGCGCGCTCTTCGGCGCAGGATCCGAGGATCGCAAAGGATCGCTGTTCGGGCGGCTGCAGGATGACGCGGCCTTCGCGGCCACCGACAGCTGGATCGTCGAGTCCCACCGAGCGCTGCACGATCTGGTGCTGCAGACGCCCACCGAACCCCAAGCCCGCTTGCCCGCCGTAGCGCGCAGCGCGAAGGCGGGAGCCTCGAGCCCCGAGCCCCGACCGTGTCCTGACTGGCTTGAGCTACGAGCGCCTGCTGCCCTACCGCGACGTGCTGATGCGGGCGCTGTTCAGCAAGGTGCAGACAGGCGTCGAGAGCCCCCAGGCCTTTGCGGCGTACGCACGCAGCCTGACGCTCGCGCCCGAGCCCGGTGCCCTGCCCAACCCGGATGCCATCGTCCAGGCCTTCGTGCGCGACGTCCTGCTGACCGGGAACGGCACCCTGTTCGTCAACAACACGTTCGTCGAGTGGGCGGCGGTGCAGGCGCTGCGCCGCGCCCAGCCGCGCCTGCTCGTCACGCGCTACGGCGTGCGCGACAAGCTGAAGCCGTTCAGCAGCCTGCTCCTCTTCTCGCAGCCGAGGACATCGGATCAGATACCACTCATAGAGGACCCGGTCGGGTCCTTCATCGACGTCGAGCAGTTGTCCTACTACGTGTGGCTGCAGGCGGAGAAGAGCGCAGCCTATCGAGGCAAGACGCTGTACCTGTTCCTCGCCGAAAGCCAGGACGAGCTGCTCGCGATCCGCTCGGACACGCCAGGTCCGGCCGGTTCGCCGCCGGCCGCCGCTTCCCTTGCCGACGTCTGCGCCACGATGGCGCGGTGGCTCGGTCTCCCCCGCCGGAAGGATCGGGCCGGCCGATTGCGCCGCTGGTGGGGTGAGGTCCGCTCGTCTGCTGGTCCGCCGGTCCGCTGGTCCGCTGGTCCACGCGCGAAATGCTCGGCTTCTACGTGCAGATGGCGACGACGATGCTGATGGGCTTCCTGATCGGACGGAGTGGCTGGGTGCGCCGCATTCCCGAGCTGATGCCGAGCGTCAAGCGGCTGCAGTGGCGGGCGCTGGCCCTGGGACTTGGCTGCTCGCTGGTCTTCGGGATCGTCGGCCAATACACGCGCGTCCCCGGCCCCTCATTGCTGAAAATCCTGGTCAGCGTCGCCTACGTGCTCTCGCGCCTGGGGATGATGTGTTTCTACGTCCTGACGATCGTACGCCTGGCGCAGCTGCCCGACTGGCAGCGACGCTTCGCGCCGATCGCCACGGCCGGGCGCATGCCACTCACCAACTATCTGATGCAGACCCTGATCGCCACGGCATTGTTTTACGGCTGGGGGTTTGGCCCTCTGGGGAAAGGTCGGCCCGGCGTTGCAGCTGCTGATCGCGCTGGCCATCTACTTCCTGATTCAGGTGCCGCTGTCGGCGTTCTGGCTGCGGCATTTCGAGTACGGTCCACTCGAATACGTCTGGCGGCTCGGCACTTATGGCCGTCGTGCCGCCCAGCCGGCTGTCGCAGCCACGGGGTGATTCCTGCGCGATGAGGCCAGCGCCTCATGGTGTGGAAAGAGGATCGTTGCGTCATGTTGTTCGCCGGCCGAGAGATCCGTTTACCGCACTGTCTCGTCTGAAGTACGCTGCGCTGCCGTGGTGACGCAGCCCTTTGGTGCAATCGAAGCGGGCGGCACGAAGTTCGTCTGCCTTGTCGGCACGGGGCCAGACGACATCCGTGCCGAGACGCGATTCCCGACGACCTCGCCGGAGCGGACGCTCCAGCAGGCGCTGGATTTCCTGTCGGCGGAACAGGATCGGCAGGGGCCGCTCGCCGCGGTCGGTATCGCCTCCTTCGGGCCGGTGGATTTACGCCGTGATTCGCCGACCTACGGACAGATCACCTCGACGCCGAAGCCCGGGTGGGCGAACGTCGCGATCGCCGGCGCCGCGGGCGCCGCGCTTGGCGTGCCGGTCGGCTTCGATACGGACGTCAACGCCGCGGCGCTGGCCGAGCAGCGCTGGGGCGCCGGCCGCGGGCTGCACTCCTTCATCTATCTGACGATTGGAACGGGAATCGGCGGCGGCGGGCTGCTCGACGGAAAGCTGACGCATGGTCTCGTGCACCCCGAGATGGGGCACATCCGCGTGCCCCACGATCTCGGGGCCGATCCATTCCCCGGCATCTGCCCGTTTCACGGCGACTGCCTGGAAGGTCTCGCCAGCGGCCCGGCGATGCAGGCGCGCTGGCGGCAGCCGGCCGAAGACCTGCCCGACGACCATCCCGCATGGGCGCTCGAAGCCCGCTACCTCGCGCTGGCCCTGGTCACGTTCGTCTGCACGCTGTCGCCGCAGCGGATCATCATGGGCGGCGGCGTCATGTCGAAGCCGCTGCTGTTTCCGCTGATCCGCCGCCAGGTGCTCGAGCTCCTGAACAACTACGTGCGCGCGCCCGAGCTCCTTCAGCAGATCGACAGCTTCATCGTCCCGCCTGCGCTCGGTCACCGTGCCGGCGCGCTGGGCGGCCTCGCGCTCGCGGCCGACGCGGTCCGCGCGCCCCTGCGAAGCGAGCTGACCGCCGACCGCTGACCGCCGACCTGCCGGCCGCCGGACCCGCCGACCTACTTGCCTTTCTTGCCGGGATAGGTCGCAAACAACGCCATCGACGGCCTCGTGCAGCTCGGCGTTCCACTTGGCCGGATCGTCGCTGAGCGTGCGGCGCGTGACGGCACTCCATATAGTCGCGCGCGTGGAGGGGCGCGACATCACCAGCGCCAGTTTGCCGAGGATTCGAGTGGCGCCGGCCGTCGCCGTAGCCTGATCCTCCTTTTTCAGTAGTTCGTCGAGCTTCTTGAGGTCGATCTCCGAGGCCCGGACGGTGTGATACGTCAGCAGGACGTCGGCCGATGCGGCCGGCGCCTGCGTGAAGCCGAGCGCGGTCATCTGGGTCTCGACCTCCGCGATGATCGCTTTGTGCGCCCGCGGGTCGAAGGCGTCGTGGCCCTTGCTCCACGCATACGTGTGAAGGGCGCTGAAATCGGCGGCCTTGTCGGCGTGAGTTTCCACTTCGCCGACCTTTTGCGGGGTCAGAAGCAGACAGAAGACGAGTGCGCTGGCGAGACTGTTCATGAGGCCACCTCTGATCACCCGGGCGCGCAACGCACCCGATGCTTCAGGTGGCGAGGCAATGGCTGTGCCCAGGCCGGCCCTCGCCGACTGGTACCGGAATTCCCTGCATTCCGCGCTGGATGCGCGAGGCGAGCGCCGCCGCCGGGTGATTTTCCCCTCGCCTGGCCGTCCCTCACCATATTTGGTGAGCGTCCGCTCACGATCGACGGTGAGCGTGTCCCGTGCCGCCCGCGCATAGAATCTGTTGCGGTATCCTCCCGTTCGTCTCAAAAGGGGGCGCACCCCCATCACCCGGCAAAGGAGCGGTCAATGCCGCTGGAGAGGACTTCTACCCTCACGGTCAACGGCATCAGCGGCGTGGACGGCCAGTACGCCGTCCCGAAGATGTCGACTGCCGACCTGGCCGCCCGGCTGCGCCGGTCGCGCGACTCCGCCAGCATCAGTCCTCTCCGCACTGACCGCGGCCGCCGCTTGAAGACCCGGGCCTTCCCGGCGCTGCCGCTTGGCGTCCGGCCCGAGGACGTGGACCGGTCGGGATGGACCGTCGTGTTCCACCGCGACGAGGACATCGCGGTGCGGGCGGCGCTCGAGCCGCTGATTACCTACCGTCAGGAACGCATCGAGAAACGCGTCGCGCCGCTGACCTACTATCCGGACGATTCCGTCGAGGGCTGGCTCGGCAACCTCGGCGTCGGCTGGGGAAATATCGCGCCGGAGAAAGTGCCGTACTACCTGCTGATCGTCGGCGCGCCCAGCCGGATCCCCTACCAGTTCGTCCAGACGCTCGACGCGGAGTACTGCGTGGGCCTGCTCGACCTTCCGGATGCCGGCGCCTACCAGCGATACGCGCAGAGCGTCGTCGACTACGAGAAAGCCGGCGCCATCGAGAACAAGAAAGAGATCGTCTACTTCGGCACGCGTCATCCCTTCGACGATGCGACGACGCTGAGTGCGGACTGGCTGGTTGCGCCGCTGGCGGAAGGGTTGCCGGCGCGGCCGCCGTCGGACGCGGTGCGTCCGGTCGCGAACGAATGGTCCTTCGCCCAGCGCAAGTTCGCCGGCGACGACGCCCGCCGCCAGGCCCTCCTCGATGTGCTGACCCCGGCCGACAAGAGGCCACCGGCGCTGCTCTTCACCGCGACGCACGGAATGGTCTGGCCGAACGGGCACGAGCGGCAGCTTCCGGCGCAGGGCGCACTGCTCTGCCAGGACTGGGGCGGCTTCGGAGACATCGCGACAGAGCATTACCTGGCCGCGGCCGACGTTCCCGACGCGGCCAGCGTGTCCGGCGTGATCGCGTTTCTCTTCGCGTGCTACGGCGGCGGCACGCCGCTCGAGGATCGCTTCGCTCACGAGCCCGGCGCGGCGCCGCCGGAAATCGCACCCAGGCCTTTTCCGGCGGCGCTGCCCGGCCGGTTGTTGACCCATCCCGCGGGAGGAGCGCTCGCCTGCATCGCGCACGTCGAACGGGCATGGGGGTATTCCATCTCCGGTCAGACCATGGAGCCGCAGATTGGACCGTTCCGCCGGGCGCTGGGCCGCCTGATGCTCGGACAGCCGGTCGGCCTGGCGGTGCAGGAGTTCAACGACAAGTGCGCCGTGGCATCCGTGTCGCTGGCCAATCTCCTCGAGAAGGCCTATGCCGGACGTCCCGTTGACGACATCCAGCTCACCACGACGTGGACCGAGCGGAACGATGCCGAAGGCTATGTGACGCTCGGCGATCCGGCTGTCCACCTGCGACTCGAGCTCCTCAAGCCGTGAACCCCGCGCCGATGAAACCGCTCGTCGTCCTCGTGCCCGACGTGTTCGGCTCGCACCTGCGGGATGCTGCCGGACGCGTGTGGGTCGACGACGAGGCGCTTGCGGCCGGTGGCCTGCGCCGCCTCGCGTTCCCGGCGGCGAAGGTGAAGACCGACGGCGTCATCGCGGCCATCTACCGGACGCTGGTCGATGCGCTCGACCCGCTCTACGAGGTCAAGCCTTCGACTACGACTGGCGGCAGCCGCTGGCGGCGGTCGAAGCACAGGTCCGCGCCGCCGTCAGCGACGGGTTGAAAGACGAGGGCCGCCGCGTGCATCTCGTCGGGCACGGGTGGGGCGGGGTCGTGGCGGTGGCAGCGGCGAGCCATCCCGATCTCCTGAAGACGCTGCTGCAGCGCGAGTGCCGGGTGGTCACTCTCGGCGCACCCTTTACCGGCAGCTGGGAAGTGCAACGGATGCTCGACGGCGCGCATCCGCTCGCGAAGATGCTGGCCGCCGTCCTCACAAGACCGGCGAAGACCGACACCGTGGGCCCGGTGCTCGCGGGATGGCCGGGCCTGAAGGAATGCCTGCCGAACGGGAGTCACGCGTCCGTGCCGGCCGAGGTGCTGCCGCTCCTCAGACGGTGGCGGGCACTGGTGTGCCGACCTGCGTGATGGCGGAGGCCACGCCCGACCCGGCGGCGCCGCGGCGATATCTGTTTCACGCGGATGGCGACGGCATGGTTGCGGCCGCGAGCGCACTGATCGGCGGCACGCGGAACGTGCTGATCGAAGGTTCTCACGCGCAGCTCGTCTCGTCGGCAGACGCGATCAAGGTCTGCCTGGACCTCCTCGCCGGCGAGCCGGCGGGATCTCCCGCCGTCATGCGGCCGCCGGACGAGCAGCTGGAGGGCCGCGAAGACGCCCTCCCGGAAGTCATCACGTCGGTTGAGCTGATCGAAGCCGCCACCGGCGCGATCAGCCCGGTGACGCTCGTCTATCCGCTGACGGTCTCCGTGCTGCACAGCCACCTGCGCCAGGCGGACTATCCCGTCGCCATCGGCCACTACCGCGACGACACGATCGTCAGCGCGGAAGCGGCACTCGACGTCGCTCTTGGCGGACGCCTCAGCCGCCGGCTGGATCTCGACGTCTACGCGGGCGCGCCCGGAGCGGTGGAGATTCTCACCGTGCCGGGAGCGCACCCGCCCGGCGCAATCGTCATCGGCCTCGGCGAGGTCGGCGATCTGACGCCGGAAAGGCTGGCGCGACTCGTCGCCAACGCCGCGGTTCGTCACGCGGTCCGCGTTGCCGACACGTCGAGCGCCGCCGGCTGGGCCTCTGCCGCGATGAGCACGTTGTTCATCGGCACCGACAGCGGCTCGATCACGATTGCCGACTCCATCCGCTCCATCGTCCGCGGCGTGCTCGAGGCCAACCGCAGGCTGCGCGCGACGAAACTCTGGGAGCGCGTGCGCATCGACCGCCTGCAGTTCGTCGAGCTGTTCGAGGACGTCGCCGAGCAGGCCGCGCACATCGTCAACGCGCTGCCCGACATGCTCGCGCAGGAGCTCACCCGCGCGGAAGGCGTCAAGGCGACACCGCAGCTCGGCGTCATGCCCGGGGGCGAATACTCGCGCCCGCCCGAGGACCATCGCGCGCAGGGCTGGTGGCGGCGCGTACAGGTCTCCGGCAGGACGTCGGCGCAGCAACCCGCCGGCGGCGTCGACACCATCGAGCTCGTCTACACGCCGCTCACGGATCGCGCGAAGCTGTCACAGAGCACCGCCGTCCAGTCCCTCCCGCAGGTCGCGAGCCTCGTCGAAGCATCGATGCTCCAGTCGACGGTCGATTTGAAGCTGTCGAACGCGCTGTTCGAGCTGCTGATACCGGCCAGCCTGAAGCAGTCGATCCGCAACGGTGGCGACGTCCTGCTGCTGCTCAATTCGGCCGCGGCGCGCTACCCGTTCGAGCTGATGGCGGATCGGGAGAGCATGGCCGAGCCCGTGCCACTGATCAAGAAGTGCGGCATCCTGCGCCAGCTCGAGCTGCGGGAGCAGCCGAGGAAGATCGACATCACGACGGGCCGCGACATCCTGGTGATCGGCCCCCCGGTTGCGCCCGCGTGGCCGACGCTGCCTGGCGCGCGGGAAGAAGCGCACCGGATTGCCGATCTCTGCCGGGACCGTGGCTACAGGCCGACGCTCCTGGTCAACGCCACCAGCCGCGCCGTGCAGACGGAAGTGTTCGCGTCGGACGCCCGCGTCCTGCACATCGCCGCGCACGGCCAGTACTCCGACAATCCCTTCGAGAGCGGCGTGGTCATCGGCGACAACGAGTACTTCACGACCGCCAACGTGGCGGCGATGCGGCGCGTGCCGGAGTTCGTGTTCCTGAACTGCTGCCATCTCGGAAAGCTCGGGCCGGACACGAGACCGGCAACCGCCTTCCCGGCGCTGGCGGCGAGCCTCGCCGAAGGCTTCATGAGCGCGGGGGTGCGCGCGGTCATCGCGGCAGGCTGGACGGTGGACGATGCCGCCGGGTTGAAGTTCGCGCGAACGTTCTACGAAGGGTTCCTCGGCGGCGAGCTGTTCGGCGAGGCCGTCCGCGTGGCGCGGCGGGAGACGCTCGCGCAGTATCCCGGCACGAGCACGTGGGGCGCGTTCCAGTGCTACGGCAGCCCCGAATACCGGCTGCGGAGCACGGTGTCATCGGAGCGTCCGCGATTCTCGAAACCGCCGGTGTCGCGAGGCGAGCTGATCGCGAGGCTGCGCAGCCTCGCGGAACGGGCGGGCGGCGCCCGCGGGGCGGAACTGACGGGCCTGGCCAGGGAGTTCGACACACAGAAGGGGCTGATTCTCGCCAGCGACCGCTGGCAGGACGGCGAGACCCTGGCCGCACTCGCCGGCTTCGCGGCGCAGCTCGAACAGTTCCAGGATGCGATCGACTTGTATCGCCGGGCACTGAGCCTCGCCAGGGGGCTTGCGCCGCTGCAGGCCGTCGAACAGCTTGCGAACATGCTCGGCCGGGAGGCGCCGCGGCTCGCCGTCACGAAAGACACCGCCGCCGCCGCGAAGGCCATCGACCTGTTCGGTGAGGCCATCGGCTGGTTGAACTGGCTCGACGAGAAGCTGCAGCCGCCGACGGCCGAACGCCTCGCGCTGCGCGGCTCGGTGCACAAGCGCTGGGCCATGCTGACGCGTGACAAGGAGCGCCGCGGCCACCTGCGCGACGCCTGGCAGGCTTACGGCGATGCCCGCGTTCAGGCCCGCGGCAAGCAGTCGTATCAGCTCCTGAACTGGCTGGCGCTCGGCTTTCTGCTCAAGAAACAGCCGCGTCCCGAATTGATCGCACTGGCGCAGAACGAATTGACGCTGGCGCGGCAGAAGAACGACAGCCCCGGCGATCGATCCTTCTGGGACCGCGTCGGCCGTGCCCGACGCGCTGCTGCACGTCGCGCTGTTCGAGGGCACGCTGAATCAGTCGAAGGTGATCGACGGAATAGACGACGCGTATGTCAACGCGCTGGCGACCGGGCCGTCCGCCCGCGAGCGGGCGTCGGCGCGCGATCACATCGTGTTCCTGGCGGAAATGCTGCCCGACCCGGCTCTGAAACTGAAGATGGCTGCGATCCCGGCTGCCGAGCTGCAGCGGCTGATCGAACGGCTGCGTTAATGTGGAGTAAACCTATGGATCGCTTCACGCAGCCTTCCGCCTGAAGGCGGAAGCCACCACCTGACAGGCTGTGGCTTCCGGCTTTAGCCGGAAGGCTGCGGAGTGTCGCTGCAATATGTTGAGGAGGCGTCAATGCCCATCGAGAAAGTCGACAACACCGACCTGACGTACTACCTGGTGTGCTACGACAAGGACGGCAAGGAGCAGACCGACAATGGCGGCCTGCTGAGCGACCGCGTCCGCGCGGCGATTCAGAACGATCCGATCACCGATGTGTTCATCATGAGCCACGGGTGGAGAGGAGACATCCCGGCGGCCAGGGAACAATACAACCGCTGGATCCACGCGATGGCCGGCTGCGAGGCCGATCGCAGGCAGATTCGCGAGCTGCGCAAGGACTTCACGCCGCTGCTCGTCGGCTTTCACTGGCCGAGCGAGCCGTGGGGCGATGAAGAGATCGGCGTCGGCGCGGGCACCAGCTTCGCGGCGCCGGGCGGCCCGGGTGGCGGCTCGCTCGAGGACGCCATCGCGCATTACGTCGAGCTCTATGCCGATCGCATCGCCGATACGCCGGCCGCCCGCGCGGCGCTGACGACCATCTTCAGCGCCGCGGCGAGGGGCACACCGCCCGGCAACCGGCTGCCGCCGGACGTCGCCGACGCCTACCGGACGCTCGATCGGGAATCCGGCATGGGCGATGGCGGCCCGGGCGCGGCCCCGGGCGACGACCGGGAGCCCTTCAACCCGGATGCCGCGTACGCCAACTCGAAACCCGTTCCCGGCCAGGCGCCGTCGTTCGGCGGCGGTGGCCTCTCGAGCCTGCTCTCGCCGCTGCGGGGATTGTCGTTCTGGAAGATGAAGGATCGCGCGCGCACGGTCGGCGAGTCCGCCGGATTCTCGCTGCTCTCGAGCGCGCAGAAAGCGGTGCCTCAGGGCCGCGACGTTCGCTTCCACCTGATGGGGCACAGCTTCGGCTGCATCGTCATGTCCGCGTTCCTGAACGGGCCCGACGGCAAGGGCATGCTGCCCGCCCCGGTGCATTCGCTGACGCTGGTGCAGGGCGCGACGTCGCTGTGGGGCTATTGCACAGCCAATCCGCCGCTGACGAGCAACCCGGGGTATTTCCGCGGGCTCGTCGATCAGAAGAAGGTGGCGGGCGCGATCCTGACCACGCAGTCAAAGCGCGACTCTGCGGTCGGCCGGTTCTATCCGATTGCGGCGGGCGTCGCACGGCAGGTCAACTTCGCGCCGGGCGACAAGCTGCCGAAGTACGGCGGCATTGGCTCGTTCGGCCTGCAGGGTCCTGGACTTACGCTGCACGACCTGCCGATCGGCGACGCGGCGCAGTCGTACGGTTTCGAGCGCGGGCACGTTTACAACCTCGAGTGCACCAACGTCATCAAGGACGGCACCGGCGCATCGGGCGCGCACAGCGACATCGCGAAGCCGGAAGTCGCGCACGCCCTGTGGGAGTCGGTGAAGGTGAAGTAAGGTTCCTCGCCATTGCCCTCTCACTCGCTGGATTCATCGTCCAGCAGGCATCCGACTGGGCCGCGGCGATCAGGGAGATGGAGCTGCACACCCTGAGCGCCGGCTAACTAGTCGGCGGGTCGGCGCACGGGGCTCTCCGGCTTCACTCTCCATCCGCCGAAATCCTTGACCGACGCGCACGCCGGCGTCCCGTCACGCCCGGTTCCCGCAACTGATGCTTCCAGCACCGCACCCTCAGCGGCGCGACGGATCATCTCTGCGGTGATGCCGCCGAGCGGAACCTTCAGCCGGCGGCTCCACGGCGTTCCCGCCTGACCCGCACAGGCGCCGATATCGATGTAGACGAATCGGCCGCCGGCGGGCCCCTGGACGAACGGACCCCGGAAGTCGGCTGGCGTGCCGGCGGCCTTGACCTCGGCGTCGAACTCGAACTGCAGATCGCCGCCGTGGGATCGCTGCGTCTGGACGGTTTCGTAGATGGAGCCGCGTCCCTTCTGCAGGCCGTAGTCGATCCCGGCGGGCGGCGCCTCGAGCACGATCCGGAATTTCACTGCGTCAGCCATTCTCGAGCTACCGTTCGATCGAGTATGCTCTGGCGCTGCAGTCGCGGGCTCGCAGGTTCGGCAGGCTCGCGTAAGGTTCGATCGCGATAGATTGGCGACAGCCACAGCCCTTCCGGCTAAAGCCGCGAAGCCACGCGAGGCGGGATGTGCGAGACTGGCGGCGCATGGCTCCAGTCGTTCCCGATCCCAGGACGATCAAGGCGTTCAAAAGCGAAGCCGCGTTCGACGCCTGGATGCGCCGAAACCACTCGCGCGAGACCGAAATCTGGTTGCGCATCTACAAGAAGGGCTCCGGCAGACCGAGCGTCACCCATGCGCAGGCGCTGGACGTGGCTCTCTGCTGGGGCTGGATCGACGGGATCCGCAAGGCACTGGACGAGGAGTCGTTTCTGCAGCGCTATACGCCGCGGCGGGCGCGGAGCATCTGGAGCCAGGTCAATCGCGAGCACGTGGGCCGGCTGACCGGCGCCGGGCGCATGCAGCCCGCCGGGCAGCGGCAGGTCGATGCCGCCAGGGCCGACGGGCGATGGGATGCCGCGTATGCGCCGATGCGCAGCGCCTCCGCGGCAACCATCCCCGACGATCTCCGCACGGCGATCGCGGCCAATCCGCGTGCGCTGAAGACGTTCGCTACGCTTGGCCGCCAGAACCTCTTCTCGCTCGCCTTTCGCACGAACAACATGAAGACGCCGGCCGGCCGGGCGCGCAAGATCGCGTCGCTCGTGGCGATGCTGGCGCGCGGCGAGACGATCTTTCCGGAACGGGCGCGAGGCTGCAAGGGAGAAGGGATAAGGCCCTTCTCCCTCTAGCCGGCCGTTACGCGGGGCCTGCCAGTGCGACACGCGCTCGCGCGTGACCTTCGTCAGCATCACCGGCTGGATGTCGTAGTTCTCCAGCGTCACCACCTTGTTGGCCTTGTCGGCGATGATCCGCGTCGCCACCGACACCTTTCCTTCTCCTTCACCGTTCTTCTGCAGGCGCAGCTCGATCACCGTGAACGGATAGTCGACGGAGCGGTGACGGTTGGCGACCTCGCGAAAGCCCATGCGGCGATCGGTGACGAGCACGATGCGCTCGCCGCCCTCCGGCGCCGGCATGTGGCGCGCGAAGCGGATGTCCCAGCCGATGCTGCCCGGCGCTCCGGATGTAGCCCATGCGCGGCATCTCCTGCAGCGCATCGAGCAGCTTCTCGGGGCCCTTGTCGAACATCACCGTCATCAACCGGTCGCGGTCGGCGTCGCTCGACCAGCGGTTGACGACAAACTCCACCGTGCCGGCTGCACCGCGATTCAGGTCCACCGCGGCGGCGGTGAATCGCGCGGGCGAGTCGTCGATCTGCGGGGAGGCCGCCAGCGGCGCCAATAGAAGAACCAGTGCTGCAATGACCATCGATGTCATGCGTCCGAACATTCGCGGCATGAATTCCCTCCACCCGTGATCGGCTACAAGTCGTGTGCCGATTGCCATGAGGCCCAACCTCCGGTCAGACAGGGGAACCAGTGCAGCTGCCGAGCAGCGCGCCGGTCGATCGCCTCACATGGAGTACATACGTCGTCCGCGGCGGGAGACAGTTGCTACGTGCTCGCGGTGCTCGCAGGTTCGCGGACGTGCGCGGGTTCGCGTGTTCGTCGATGCACTCGCGTGATGCGAACCAACCGGCTGCGTCGCTCGTAGAACCGATCATGCATCGCTCTGTGTGGCTTCCGCCTTCAGGCGGAAGGCGGCGTGAGGCCGTCCATAGACTTACGGCAGCCGCAGCCTTCCGGCTAAAGCCGGAAGCCACGCTCTAGGGCTGGATCCAGTAGCGCGGGCCCGCGCCGCGGCGCGAGGCGCGGTCGCCGGGATTCGCGAAGCGGCACCGATCGAGCGACAGGCAGCCACAGCCAATGCATTCGCTCAGGCCGGCCTTCATGCGCTCGAGCTCGGCGATGCGCTCGTCGATGCGTGTCCTCCACCCGCTCGACAGCTTTGCCCAGTCGGCGCGGTCGGGCGCACGGTTGCGCGGCAGCTTGCCGAGCTCGCCGCCGATCTCGTCCAGCGACAAGCCCACCTTTTGCGCAAAGACGATGAACGCTACACGTCTTAGGACGCTGCGCGGGTAGCGGCGGTGTCCTGAATCGGTGCGTTCAGCCGTAATCAGGCCTTGATCCTCGTAGAAGCGCAGGGCCGACGTCGCCACGCCGCTGCGCGCCGCTACCTCGCCAATTGTCATCGCGTCGCCCATCACGGCAGTCTGCGCCACTTTCCGCTTGACTTCAAGTGCACTTGAAGTCGCATCCTCGCTGAACGCAGGTCGGGGCGTCGATCGCCATCGACACGCGAGCGCGAACCGAGGAGAGGATCAGATGACTCATTCGAATCGAATTGCGATCGTCACGGGTGCCAGCAGGGGGCTCGGGCTGGTGATCGCCCGGGTGCTCGGAAACCGCGGCTACAGCCTGGTGATCGGCGGCCGCGATCGCGGCGCGCTCGAGACGGCGGCCGCGGACCTGTCCCGGCACGCCTCAGTCGTGCGGCCGGTTGCCGGCGACGTCACCGATCCCGCCGTGCGCGCCGCGCTGATCGAAGCGGCGATGGCGCTGGGCGGGCTCGACGTGCTCGTCAACAACGCGTCGGAGCTCGGAGGGATCGGACCGCTCCAGGTCTTCGACGTGCCGCGCTTCGGCCGGCTCTTTCCGGTCAACGTGGGCGCGCCGATGGTGCTGACGCAGCTGGCCCTGCCGCTGCTGGTCGAGCGGCGCGGGCTGATCGTGAACATCACCAGCGATGCGGCAACGGCCGCGTACCCGGGCTGGGGACCGTACGGCGCAACCAAGGCGGCGCTCGAGGTGCTGACACGCACGCTCGCCGCTGAACTGCGGGACAGGGGCGTGTCGGCCGTGCTCGTGGACCCCGGAGACATGCGCACGCGCATGCATCAGGAAGCCTTTCCCGGCGAGGACATCTCGGATCGCCCGCTGCCCGAGGTCACGATCCCGTTCTGGAACTGGCTCTTCGATCAGGATCCACAGGCCGTTCGCGGCGAACGGTTCGCCGCCCAGCAGGAGGATGCGCGGTGGCTGCAGCAGGTGTAATCGAGCACTCATTCACGCTGCCGGCCCATCTCGAAGCGGCCGAGCCGCCGGAGGCCCGAGGCGTCAGGCGCGACGGCGTGCGCCTGCTCGTCTCGCATGCCGACGCCGACACGCTCGCGCACTCGACCTTCAGCGAGCTGCCGCGATGGCTCGCCGCGGGCGACCTGCTCGTCGTCAATACCAGTGGCACCCTCAACGCCGCATTGACGGGGAGAGCGGAGAACGGCGAGACGTTCGCGATCCATCTGTCGACGCGGATGCCCGGGAATTTCTGGGTGGTCGAGGTCCGGCGCCCCGCACCGGTCGCCTCCATTCCGTATCGCGATGCACGCGCCGGTGCGAAGTTCGAGCTCGAAGACGGCGGTCGCGTCACACTGCTCTCCCCATACCCGTTCCTCGGCGCAGTGAACGGGCGGTCGCGCCTGTGGATTGCGGCGCTGGAGCTCGCCGACGCCGTCGTGCCATATCTCAAACGTTTTGGCCGGCCCATTCAATACGGCTACGTCAAGCGGCAGTGGGCGTCGTCGATGTATCAGACCGTCTTCGCCACCGAGCCTGGCAGTGCCGAGATGCCGTCGGCCGCCCGCCCCTTCACCGCCGATCTCGTCACGCGTCTCGTCTCGCACGGCGTCCAGATCGCGCCGCTGCTGCTGCACACCGGCGTCGCGAGCCTGGAGGATCACGAGCCGCCGTACGAGGAGTACTTCCGCGTGACGGCGGACACGGCCGAGCGTGTCAACGCCGCGCGTCGCGCCGGCCGCCGGGTCGTGGCCGTCGGGACGACGGTCGTGCGTGCGCTGGAGACCGTGTCTGACGAGCGGGGCCAGGCGTCGCCCGGCGAAGGCTGGACGAGCCTGGTCGTCACGCCGGACCGGCCGCTGCGCTCGGTCACCGGGATGATCACCGGCTTTCACGAACCGCGCGCGACCCACCTGGCGATGGTGGAACGGGTGATGGCCGCGGCGGGTGCCGCGCGGCCGGCCTCGCACCTCGAACGCGCCTACCGCGAGGCGCAGCAGTCGGGGTATCTGTGGCACGAGTTCGGCGATTCGCACCTGATCATCGGGCGTTAATTGTCTCTGCGATCGTTGCTCTCCGGGTGATCCCTGGAGCGGTGATCAATACGGGCGGCGGCCGCTTGTCTCAAGAGCATCAACAGGAGGGACAGGAGATCAGGAGATTTTCTTTTACATGAACACTCTTGACCTCCTGATCTCCTGGCCCTCCTGTAAAAGCTCTTTGCGAGCGGCTGTCGCCCGAAGAGATCAGGCGGCGCTGAACAACACGGGCAGGCCGGCGCCTGAACTGGCACTAAGATCTCGACGTGATGAAGATCGTCGTCAGCTGGTCGAGCGGCAAGGATTCGGCGTGGACGCTGCACATGCTGCGCGCCCAGTACCCGGGGTGCACGGCCGCGCTGCTCACGACCATCAACGAAGCCTTCGATCGCGTCGCCATGCACGCCGTCCGGCGCGCGCTGGTCACGGCGCAGGCCGAGGCTGCCGGTCTGCCGCTCTACGGCATCGACCTGCCGTGGCCCTGCTCGAACGAGGTCTACGAATCGCGAATGGCCGATGCGGTGCGCCGTCTCGAAGCGGACGGCTTCACTCACATCGCCTTCGGGGATCTCTTCCTCGAGGACGTCCGCCGGTATCGTGAGGAGCGCCTCGCCGGCACCAGCCTGAAGCCGCTCTTTCCGTTGTGGAAGACGAAATCGACCTGGGATCTGGCGGACGAGATGCTCGACGGAGGTCTTCGCGCCTGCCTGACGTGTGTCGATCCACGGGTCCTGGCTCCGGAATTCGCCGGCCGCCAGTTCGACCGCGCCCTGCTCTCCGACCTGCCCGAAAGCGTCGACCCGTGCGGCGAGAACGGCGAGTTCCACTCGTTCGTGTGGGACGGTCCGATGTTCTCCCACCCTGTGGCAGTCGAGGTCGGCGAGCGCGTGACACGCGACGGGTTCGTATTCGCCGACGTGGTGCCGGTTGCAGTTACCAGTTCCCAGTGACCAGTTGCCAGTAAGAGGCTGAAGTGAAGACTGGCAACTGAAAACTGGAAACTGACAACGATGACATTCCCCCACCGCATCGTCTGCCTGACCGAAGAGACCACCGAGACCCTGTACCTCCTCGGTGAGGGCGACCGCGTCGTCGGCGTCTCCGGCTACACTGTCCGGCCGCCCGAGGCCAGGAACAAGCCGCGCGTCTCCTCGTTCCTGCACGCCCGCTTCGAGAAGATCGAAGCGCTGCAGCCGGATCTCGTGCTGGCGTTCTCCGACCTGCAGGCCGAGATCACCGGCGAGCTGATCAAGCGCGGATATCCGGTGTTCACCTTCAACCAGCGCAGCGTTGACGAGATCCTGCAGACCGTCCGCGTGCTGGGCGCGATTGTCGGGTGTAGTGACAAGGGCCGCGCGCTCGCTGACGAGTTGAGCGAGGGCCTCCGGCGAATCCGCGAAGAGGCCGCCCGCCTCCCGCGCCGGCCTCGCGTCTACTTCGAGGAGTGGGACGACCCGCTCATCTCCGGGATCCGCTGGGTCGACGAGCTGGTGGAGATGGCCGGCGGCGACCCGGTGTTCCCCGAACTGAGAAACGGGCGGCTGGCGAAGGAGCGCATCGTCAGCAGCGACCAGGTGATTGCCGCAGCGCCTGACATCATCGTCGGGTCGTGGTGCGGCAAGCCGGTCCGGCGCGAGAAGATCGCGGCCCGCGCTGGATGGGACCAGCTCCCTGCCGTGAGGCACGGGCAGATCCACGAGATCAAGTCCGCGTACATCCTCCAGCCGGGGCCGGCGGCGCTGACCGAGGGGGTGGAGCAGTTGCAGGCGATCGTGACCGGTTGGGCGGCGTGGAGCTGAAGGTCTTGCTATTCGATGACAGCCGCTTGTCTCAACGCAACAGGAGAACTTCGGCTGAGGCGCGCGAGCGCGCTGAAGATCCGGCAGAAGCAGATCGTGACTCCCGGCTTCTCGCCGCGGCAAGCGCCGACAGCCTCCCCTTCACGGCAGGCCAGACTCACGCGACGTAGGGAATCGTCATCGGCCCTTCGGGCAGGACCGCCACCGGCGCGTCGCGGCCGATGCGCGTGAGCTCGGCCTCGAGCGCGCGCTCGACATCCTCCACCGGCTCGAGATGCGCGCGGCGCACGTCTTCCGCCGGCAGCTCGCTGTGCAGGCCGACACGCGCCTTGATGAGGATGCGCGCGAGCAGCTGCGCCTGCCACTGGTCGAACAACGAAAAGCCGGGGGTCATGATCGTGTCGAGGAGCGACTGCGGCGATGCGTGTTCGAACAGCAGCTGGCGGAAGTTGCCGTGTTGCGGGAACCCGTCGTTGCAGCGCGCGGCGGTGACGATGTAGCCGCCGTCGGCGACGACCTGGGCAGCGGCCGACATGCCCTTCACGGCCTGATACAGGTTCTGATCGAGCGGGTAGCCGCTGTTTGTCGTCACGACGATCGGCAGCGGCCGATCGCAGGCGACCATCGCCGTCTCGCGGGAAAAGGCGCAGCCCGCCTGATGCACGGCGCTGACGTCGCCGCAGAACACGGCGGTGATCTCGCGGCGGCGATTCAGCGTCACGTTCACGCAGAAGTCCACCGGGATCAACGCGCCATCGTGACGGATGCGCTCCTGGGTCGGATTGCCGTCGACAAGTCCCCAGGTCGAGCGCGGGTCGCCAATCATCCGCGCATCGTGGTAGCGCATGATCGACGCGATGTCGGCGACACCAGGAAAGATGCCCTTGTAGCCGCCGGAAAAGCCGGCCATGAAGTGCGGCTCGACGAACCCGAGCACGATCCGGCGATCGGCCTCGACATAGGCGCGGTTGAGGAAGACCTCGTGGCCGTCCTTGCCGACGCCGGCGCGCGCCAGCTTCGCCGGATCGAAGGCGTCGTGATTCACGACGGCATACGTCGCCGCGATCGATTCGCCGACCAGCGCGCGGATCTCCGGTTCGGTCGTCGCCCGGTGTGACCCGGTCCCGATGACGATCGTGATGCGTTCCGCGGGCACGTGCGACAGCTCGGCGAGGACCCACGGCAGCAGGCGGTCGCTTGGCAACGGCCTGGTGATGTCAGGGATCACGATCGCGACGCGATGCTGCGGCTCGACCGACGCCCGGAGCGGCGCCGACTCCCGAGGGTCGCGCGCCGCGGCGACGAAGGCCGCCTGTTCGTCCGGCACGCCTGGAACGAAGCGCGGCGCCAGCACCGTCACGTTCCCGGAGGGAATCGTGACCGGGAGTCCGGTCGTTCCGTACTCCAGGGTTACCGTTCGACCCGCGAAACTGCCAGTGTCATTGTTCCGTTCGATCCTGTCCGATTCTTCTAAAGACTTGAAGCCGCTTCGGCTCCTTATGCCTTGTCCCTTTTCCCTTCATTTGCAAGACCGGCGCGCGCCCGGTGGAACTTCTCCAGCTCCTCGTTCGCGCGCACGATCACCGCCAGGCTCGCCTCGACGGGCGCGAGCTGCGAGGCGGGGATCGCGAAGTAGGCGTCGTTCTCGCCGGCGCCTGTGTAGACGCGGTTTCCGACGCAGCCGAAACTGGCGGCGGTTCGCGCCGAGTTGATCGCTTCCGGGAGCACGGCACACGTCGGCCGCCCCATCGTCGCGCCGGTGCCCGCTGCGCCGACGGCCTGCGCGGCTTCGGCGAGCAGCATCAGCTGCCGGGCGTTGCCGCGCACCAGCACCACGTCGGGCGGCACCGGTGCGGCCGCCAGCGGCGCGTAGACGGCCACACGCAGCGGCGTCTTCCGCCTCGGAATCTGCGGCACCTCTTGCATCTTCAGGTACGACAGCCCGACCATCGTCTCCACCACCCCCATCAGCTCCTGCTGCTCCGAGTCCGAGAGGGGCACGTTGTGCGTGTGCGCCCCAACCGGGCAGCGCTTGTGATCGTCAGCGACGGTAAAGAACACCTCGCCCGCGGCCGCACGGCGCCAGTAGCCGCAGCCGGCCTGTTCCATGGACGACACGTGCGGGACGCCCGGCGGCGCTTCTTCGACGAATGAGATGGCCACGGGAGGTGAATCGAGGCGCAGCAGATCTGTGAGCGACGTTCGCAATATGAGTTCCTCGCTATTTGCCGATGACTATATCCCGCCAGGCTTGCCTTCCGGCTAAAGCCGGAAGCCACAGAAGTGGACAGGTGTTCCTCGACGTGGAATGGACAGGTGTGGCTTCCGGCTTCAGCCGGAAGACTGCGACTGCGCGCGTTCGAGCGCCGGTCGATCCCACCCGCCCAGCGCGGCCGCGCGTTCGTAGGTGCTCTGCACGAACGCCGCGAGCGCGTCGTCGGGCGACGCTGCCGTGCGTACGGCTTCATAGGGCAGGATGAACTCGCCGAGCTCCTGGTGGTAGTAGGCCGCGTCGGGCTGCACCCGTGCGGTCTTGAGGCCCTCGGGTTCAGGGACGGCGTAGGCGTAGAACGCCGGATAAAGCACGGGGCCGCTTCCCGGCCAGAATCCGTGGCTGATCACTTCATGTGAATAGGCCTCGCGCATGAAGGCAGGGCCCTCGCGCGGTGGAGCGGGCCTTCCGGAAAACCGTGTCACGGCGAGATCGAAGGCGCCCCAGAAGAAATGCACCGGGCTGGTCTTGCCGATGAATCCGCTGCGGCACTCCGTGAACACGCGGTGTACCTGGACGACGATGCGCCAGAAGCGGTTGGCGAGCTCGGGATCGTAGGCGTGATGAACGCTGTCGCGCTCGAACGGGACCGGCGACGGGATCTCCACCGGCGTCGACCAGATCCTGACCGGCAGGCGCATGTCGTTCAGCGTCGCGATCACCTCGGCATAGAAGTCGGCGACGGATTGCGGCCTGAGCGGCAGCGCGCGGCGCTCGCCGTCCGCCGTCTCGATCACCAGCTGCTGGTCGATGAAATCGAAGGCAATCGTGAACGATCGGGCGCCGTGCGGCAGCATGACCGTGCTGAGGCCCCGGGCCGTGACCTGCAGCGCGATAGCCCAGCTGTGGTTGAGCGGCGCCGCGCGCGCAAGCGCGACCTTGCCGACCACCTGCGTCCACATGTGGAGGGTCGCGTAGGTGTCGAGCCATTCCTCGTAGGGCAGCGCCGGCCAGCGTTCGTTCGCCATCCCGTGATTCTGTCACGGTCGCGGTTCGCGGGCTCGCGGGTCGCGTCGAGACCGGCCGGACCATCGGACCGCGGAGCGACCGCGAACCCGCGAACCGCGACTCAGGCTCTGCTGATGTTCTTGTTCGTATGAAACAGGTTGCCGGGATCCCACTCCGCCTTCAGGCGAGCGAGCCGCGGATAATTGGACCGGTATGCCGCGCGCGTTCGGTCGTCGCCTTCCTCTTCGGTGAGGAAGTTGACGTAGGTGCCGCCGGTCGAGAACCGGCGCATGTCGCGCCAGGCTCTCGCGTGCCCACTCGACGTTCTCGGCGTCGTTGGCGGCGTGGTCCCAGGCGGCCGAGATATTGAGGACGGCGGCGGCGTCCCGGTTGCCGACCGCCGAGTGATCCTCGGGCAGCTCGTTGACGGCGCCGCCGAGCGGGAAGATCAGGATCGCGGAATGCGGTGAGACGATCCGCGCCGCGTGCTCGATCGCCTGGGCGGTGACCGCTTCGTCGATCGTCCGCAGATACTCGGACTTCCAGTAGTAGCGCCGTCCCTTGGGCTGGGTCGCGTCGAGCAGCGTCTGCTGCGACACGTACGACCGCGGCTGCACGATGTCGCCGACCGGGCTGCCGAACGCCTTGATCGGCGCCAGCACCCGTTCCGCGTCGGCGGGCGATCCCGAGTAGCAGACGAAGAGCGCGACGATCGGCTTGCCGTGCACGTCCTTGGCGATCCAGGGCGCCGGCGGCGCCAGGCGCAGGCCGGCGACGCAGGTCAGCTCGCGGGGCGCGTTCGCCACGACGGCTCGATACATCTCGAGCACGCCCGCCGCCTCTTCGCCGCGCCACGCGATCGCGCCGGCGACGACCTGCGGTCCGACGGGATGGAGCCGGTATTCGAAGCTGGTGGCCACCCCGAAGTTGCCGCCGCCGCCGCACAGGCCCCAGAACAGGTCGCTGTTCTCGTGCGCGGAGGCGCGGACCGGCTGTCCTGCCGCGGTCACGAGATCGATCGAGTTCAGGTTGTCGGTGGTCCATCCGAACCGGCGGGAGAGATAGCCGAATCCGCCGCCGAGGGTCAGCCCGGCGCAGCCGGTCGCGGAGACGAACCCGAGCACCGCCGCCAGGCCGTGGACCTGGGTCTCGGCGTCCACGTCGCCGAGCAGGCATCCGGCCTGCGCCCGC
The DNA here is from genome assembly GCA_963836735.1 of uncultured Acidobacteriota bacterium. GTDB lineage: Bacteria > Acidobacteriota > Vicinamibacteria > Vicinamibacterales > 2-12-FULL-66-21 > JACCXG01. Next base: position 43,005 of record CAWIKP010000022.1, read on the forward strand.
GCGGTGCGCGCCGGCGCATCGACCCAGACCCCTCGCATCAGCGACATGTCGAGCATCAGGCCGCCCTCGCAGACCGCCAGCCCCGCGATGTTGTGCCCGCCGCCCTTGATCGACAGCGGCAGGCCGTGTTCGCGCGCGGCGTTGACGGCGGCGATGACGTCGGCAGTGCCCAGGCAGCGCGCGATGAGCGCCGGACGCCGGTCGATCATCGCGTTCCACACCGAGCGCGCCTCGTCGAAGCCCGGATCGCCGGGCCGGATGAGCGGCCCCCGGACCTGCCCCTTCAGATCCTTGACGACGGCCTGGCTGTCGACGTTCTGCGACATGGTCATGTGCGTCTCCTCGATCGGGAAGTTTCCGGGGGGCACAGATTCTACTGCCGCATCGTCAGTCGTCCCAGCGGTGGCCGCGTCATGTAGTTCGCGAACACGAACTCCGCCGCCGACGTCCGATCTGCTGGCCCGCCACGTGATCGAACCGGTAGTGGCTGCCGCCATGCGGCTCCGTGCGCACGTCGAGCGCTCCGCGCTCCACGACGGGACGACGCGGTCGAGAGCGGGGATGGAAGGGCCCGCGAGCGGCGGCTGAACTCGCCGAGCCCTCCCACGGCTCGCGTAACGACCTCTGCGCCTCGATTCAGTGGAACATTGCGACCCACCAGAACGCCGGAGTGCCGGTGGGAAGCCGGAATTCGTCCGGCAGCTTGGATGGATCCTGGTTCCCATGCGGCTGCGATGGCCAGGTGCACCGTCGCCGTGGCTGGGGACTCGAGTGGTGCCATCGTGATCGTCGGATGGTCAAACGGTGTTTCACCTACACCGATCCGGCCGGCAATCGAGAGCGTGTTTCCGCTGACGACATGGCCGCCACCATTGTAGGCGCCACCGCGGGCGGGCTTGTCGACGCCCAGGTCGTCCGGACCACACGGCATCGTGCACAGCTCGGGGTTGTTGAACACGAATATCCAGAGCGTGAACACCTCCGGATGGCCTGGTGCAGTTCCAGCGGGATAGCTGTATGTGCCTGGTTCCGGTGTGGGCATCGACAGCCGGGCTTGCAGCCCGTCGGGCTGCCGGACGATGGACGCACCGTTGACGGCGTAGAGGCCCGCGCCTCCCTGGTTGGACACGTTGGCGTATTCGGGGCCTCCGTCTTGTACCGCCGCCACGCGGCTCGCTGGTGATGCGGGGGCCGACGGGCCAACCAGCCCTTGGTCGGAACAACCAGCACAGATGAGCGCTCCCATCAGAGCGCCGCTAACACTCAGCATACGAGTCATCATTTGACCTCCTGTTATCAACGTTGTTCGACAGCACGCGGGAGCTGGTGTGGGGGCATCGAATCCACGGCGGCGACAGGCGCCTGCGGGACGCCATCGAAAAGCGCCGTTGCTTTCTGCCAGACGAGGATCGCAAGCTGTCGGCCCAGGGCGCGCCCGGCACGATCGCCGTCCTCGAAATGGATGCCGCCATAGCGCCGGGAAATGCCGGCGTCGTCCGCGGCCTCCGAGAACGTTCGCCAGGCGAGCGTCACGTCGGTTGTCGCAAGTCCGGGTTCGAAGGCCGGATGCCCGCAACGATGGTGACCTGCGCATCGAGACGGTCACTCCCGGTGAACGAGCGCAGAATCTGCGCGGTCTGGCGGCCCGAACGTGCATGCCGGAGACGTACACGGCGAACGGCGGCGTCGGAATGTCGGACTGCCACGTTTCGACCGGCAATCAGGCGCGTTCCCAGGAACGGCCTCGCGCGGCCCGGACGTCGTCGGAAGAGATAGCGGATGCCGACACCGGGCGTACGTAGTCGTAGTGGACCTTGGCCCCCAGGCGGCGATGCCGGTCCAGAGAGCGTCGCGAGGGCAAAAAACGCTTCACGTCCTGCTCGGGGTGTGGCGATCGCGATGTGACACGAACTCCGCGAACTGACACCAGTGTCCGGGCGGCGTCGCTGTGCGCGGGCCATCGGCCCGTACCGGCGATCACTTTCTGCTCGTTCAGGCGCACTCGGTGCAGCAGATCGAGCGCCTGTTTGCATAGAGCGTCGGGAAAACGGAGGCGGCGGCAGGAACTGATCCGCCGAGTCAAGGCGAACGGCCGCACATGGCCCCAGTGCGGCAGCGAAACCGCTGCACGCCCGTCGCTGTTCTGGCGGCTGCCACGCGAAGGGATCGACGAGCAGGTCGGGGGTGTTGACGGATGCATAGCCGGTGTAGTCCGCGTACCCGTCCGCCTGGTTTGCGCCGTCCTGCGCTCTGGCGTCCAATCCGGCTTGCGCCGCGGCGATGCCGACCGCGCTGTCTCGCTGAATCGTGTCGAGCGGGTCGTAACCCAACTCGTTCATCAACGCGCTGAAGAGTGCGTGCTGAGAGGGGAACAGATCGAGGAGTGCGCGATGTGCGGCATAGCTGATTGCGCGGGAGGCCGGCGGTTCACTCGGCGATGCCACTGTTTTCGTGTGGTAGTGCACGCCCGCCGCGACAGGGTCGTACGCAGCCCACGCGTCGTAGATGCACGTGTGCACGATCGCGAGCGCGCGCGCCACGCCGGAGGCGGCAGCATCGAGCGGCGAATCGCCTCCAGCGTGACGGCGCTCCATCCAGTACGACGCTCGTCGGCGGCCTGGGCGGGTCGCCGCGTCGGGCGACCGATAGCGAGATCGAGGGTCGTGCAGCACGGCGACGCGATTGACGGCACTGTACGACCATTGGGCGCACGATGGCGGAGCCCCCACGGCGTCGAAGGGTTGCGCGATGTGCGGCCATGCAACCGAGACCTGCCCCGTCGTGGCGAGTCCGATCAGCGGGATCTGCATCCCGGTCGACGGTGTCCTGGCAGAAATCTGGTTCCATGCGAAAACGACGTCAGCGGTCGAGTGCATGGGCGCGTACGCTGGGCTGCCGGGTATCAACATGCCAAGGCCAGCGTGGCCCCGATCAGTGGTGTTCTGTGCATGGAAATCTCCTCACCAATGAAGGCGCCATTCGAGGGGCAAAGTGCTAACGGGCGGGAACCGGCCGGTTTGCTAAGCTAGGGCCCCGAAATCGCCCATGGACGCCCCCACCAATGTCACCCAGCTGCTCGTGTCCTGGAGCAGAGGCGACCAGGCCGCGCTCGACGCGCTGACGCCGGTGATCCAGCAGGAGCTGCACCGCCTCGCGGCGCGCTACATGGCGGGAGAGCGGCCGGGCCACCTCCTGCAGCCGACGGCCCTGGTCAACGAAGCCTACCTGCGGCTGGTCGACTGGAAGGACGCGCGCTGGCAGAACCGCGCCCACTTCTTCGCCGTGGCGGCGCAGATCATGCGGCGTGTGCTGGTCGACATGGCGCGGACCGCGGGATCGCGCCAAGCGCGGCCAGGGCCAGCTCCATGTGACGCTGTCCGAGGCGGCCGACGTGCCGGCCGGGCCGGACATCGATCTCGTGGCGCTGGACGACGCGCTGAAGACGCTCGAAACGCTGAGCCCGCGCCAGAGCCGCGTCGTCGAACTGCGATTCTTCGCCGGGCTTGAGCCTGGAGGAGACCGCGCACGTGCTCGACGTGTCGGTGGGAACCGTGAGGCGTGACTGGAGCCTCGCGCAGGCCTGGCTCTTCCGCGAACTGAGCGGCGGCACATGAACGCCGAGGAGTACGAGAAGGTCGGACAGCTGTTTCACGCCGCGCTGGAGTTGCCGAAAGAAGGGCGCTCGGGCTTCCTTCGCACCGCCTGTGCAGCGGACGAGGAGCTTCGGCGACAGGTGGAATCACTGCTCGCCGCCCACGAGCAGGCGGGCGACTTCGCGGCGACGCCGGCGATGGACCTCGCCGCCGGATGGCTCGCGCGGCAGGAGGAAGCGCCGGCCGTCACCGGCCGCATCGGCGCCTATGAGGTCCTGTCACTCATCGGCCGCGGCGGCATGGGCGAGGTCTATCTCGCGCACGACACCCGGCTCGGCCGCAAGGTGGCGGTCAAGCTCCTCCGCCACGGGCTGACCAGCAACCGCGACGCGGTCCGCCGCTTCGAACAGGAAGCGCGCGCCGTCTCCTCGCTGAATCATCCGAACATCGTCACCATCTACGAGATCGGCGACATCCTCGAACGGCGCTTCATCGCGATGGAGCTCGTCGAAGGGCAATCGCTGGCGGTCATGGCCGGCCGCCCCGCGGACGTCGCCACGCTGGCACGCATCGGCGCGCAGCTCGCGCGGGCGCTGTCGGTGACGCATGCGGCGGGCCTCGTCCATCGCGACATCAAGCCGGAAAACGTCATCGTTCGCAACGACGGCTATGTGAAGGTGCTCGACTTCGGCCTGGCACGGCTGGCGGTGCGGCCAACGGTCACCAGCGCGGGCGATACCGGCACCAATCCCGACCTCATTCTCGGCACGCCGCGATACATGTCGCCCGAGCAGGCGCGAGGGCGGATCGCGACGAGCGCCAGCGACGTGTTCTCGCTCGGGGTGGTCCTCTACGAGCTGGCGACCGGCACGCACCCATTCGAGTCGGACTCGACGCTCGGCATCCTTCACGCCATCACCACGGAGGCGGTGCGGAGTCCCCGCGAGTTGCTGCCTGGGACGCCGCCACTCCTCGAGCGGCTCCTGATGTCGATGCTCGCGAAAACAGAGAGCGAGCGGCCGACGGCCGCCGAAGTGGAGGCCGAGCTGACGCAGCTCGCCTCCGGGCAGCGCGAGCCGCGACGTGCCGGCTCCGACCACGGGGAGCACGCGGCGCCGCAGCCACAATCTTCCGCCTCAGCGCACCGCGCTCCTGGGAAGAACCGGAGAGCTCGCGAGGATCGAGGAGCTGATCGCCGACGGCGGCGTGCGGCTGTTGACGCTGACGGGACCAGGCGGGACGGGCAAGACACGCCTCGCGATCCAGGCGGCAGAGAATCTCGCGCCGCGTTTCGAGGGCGGCCTCGCCTTCGTGAATCTCGCGCCGCTCGCCGACGCCGCGCTGGTGGCGTCCGCCGTGGCGCGGGCCTTGGACGTCCGTGAGAGCGGCGATCTGTCACTCGAGAGCGCAATCGCCGAGCACCTGCGCAGCCGCGGCGCGACGCTGCTGTTCCTGGACAACTTCGAGCAGGTGTCGGATGCGGCCACGCTCATCCAGCACCTGCTGGACGGCTGCCCGGCGTTGACGGTCCTCGTGACCAGCCGGCAGGGCCTGCACATCTACGGCGAGCAGGAGTTTCCGGTCCCGCCGCTCCCGCTCCCGGCGCCTAGCGCGCTGTTCTCGCCATCGACCCTGATGGACTGCGCGTCGGTCGCGCTGTTCGTCCAGCGGGCGGCGGCCAGCAGGCCCGACTTCACGTTGACCCCGAAGAACGCCGGCGCGGTGGTCGAGATCTGCTGCCGGCTCGATGGCCTGCCGCTCGCGATCGAGCTCGCGGCCGCGCGGGTGAAGATCCTGCCGCCCGCCGAGCTGCTCGCCAGGATCGAACGGCCCCTCGAGCTGCTGACCGGCGGGGCGCGGGACCTGCCGGAGCGCCAGCAGACCCTTCGGCAGGCGATCAAGTGGAGCTACGACCTGCTGTCGCCGGCCGAGCAGAAGCTCTTCCGCCGTTTGTCGGTCTTCGCCGGAGGCTGCACGCTCGAAGCCGCGGAGGCTGTCTGCAATACCCTCGAAGACCTTGGCGTCGACGTGCTGGACGGCGTCACGTCGCTCGTGGACAACAGCCTGCTCGTGCAGCGGGCCTCGGAGGAACGCGAGCTGCGCTTCCTGATGCTCGAAACGTTCCGCGAGTACGGCCGCGAGCAGTTGATCGCCACGGGCGAGGCGGATGCCACGGCGCGGGCCCATGCGGCGTACATGCTCGTCGTCGCCGAGGAAGAAAACCTCGAGATGACCCCGGCGGACCGCGAGACCTGGCTCCGATGCTGCGACGTCGAGCACGACAACTTCCGCGCCGCCAGCCACTGGCTGGTTGGCAGCAGCGATGCCGAGTGGGCGCTCAGGCTGGGCGCGGCGCTGTTCCGATTCTGGGAGCAGCGCGATCATCTCACCGAGGGGCGCGAGATGCTCGCGAGGATGCTGGCCTTGCCCGGAGCCGCAGCACCGACCCGTCTGCGCGCACGCGCGCTCTACTGCGCCTCCATGCTCGCCGACATCCAGGGCGATCACGACACTGCGCTGACGCTCGGCCGCGAGGCCTACCGGATCTACCGCGAGCTCGGCGACACGCAGGGCGTGGCCAGCCGCGACCATCATCCTGGCCTTCCAGGCACAGCGGAGGGGCCATTACGCGGAGGCGGTCTCGCTGTTCGGCGAGAATGTCTCGCGGTGGACCGAGCTCGGCGACGCGACGGCGGTCGATCTCGCCAACAGCAACATGGCTCACGCCGCCAAGCTCGGCGGCGACTTCGACCTCGCGCGCCGCCTGCTCGAGCAGGTCGTCGCCTCGGCGAACAGCGCGCGGCGACCTCCGCGGTTTGGCCTTCGCGCTCAACGGCCTCGGCGATGTCGCGGCATCGCAGGACGATCCCGCAGCGGCACGCCGATACCATCACGACAGCCTCGCCAGGCTGCGTGAGATTGACGATCGCTGGGGCATTGCCCGCGTGCTGACGGACCTGGCCGGCGTCGATCTGCAGGCTGGCGAATACGCGCAGGCCGACCGCTCGCTTCGGGAAGCGCTGCGGGTCTTCCGCGAGCTCGGCCATCAGCGCGGCGTCGCGAAGCAGCTGGAGTCCTTGTCGTGGTGCGCCATCTGTCAGTCGCGCGCAGAAGCCGCAGTGACGCTCGTGAGTGCCGCTGCGCGGATACGTCAGAGGATGGCGGCGCCGGCGAAAGGGGCCGAGCGCGAGCGCATCGACAAGACGCTCGAACAGGCGCGCGGCCACATCACGGCACAGGCCTACGAGGACGCGTGGCGGGAGGGGCACACGGCACCCCTCGACCGCATCCTGGAGATCGAGACGGTGGCTGGTCCGCGGGTCCGCTAGTCCGCGGGTCCGCTGGTCCGCTGGTCCGCTAGTCCGTCGAGTTCACTCTCAGGGTTTTCGGACCCCGGACTGGCGGACCCGCGGACTCGCGGACCGCGGACGATTCAGGAATAGCGCTTCGGATCGACGAGCCGCCGCACCGCAGAGACCCGGTTGGCCGGAATGCCGGTCTGCCGCGCGTGTTCGCGCACCGTGTCCTCGTCGGGAGCGAGGTAGACGCAGTAGATCCGGTCGTCGGTGACGTAGCTGTGCAGCCACTGAATCTGCGGTCCGATGCCTTTGAGGACCGCCAGCGACCGCAGGGAAACCTCGCGGATCTGTTCCTCGGTGAACTGTCCCGCGCCGGGGACATCGCGCTCGATGACGTATTCGGGCATGGCTTCGGCGGCTACGATACCACGGGGCGGAGGCGCGAAGACGGTTGCCCCGACTACGGCCTCACCTCTACCGCAAGGATCCACCGACGCCGGCGCAGCGACGCGAGTCGCGGTTGGATGTGCCGAGCCGCTCAGACATGCTCGCCGCCGGTCACGCGCCGGACCGCCTCCACGAACGCCGCCCAGGTCTTGCGCTGGCGCGCCAGCACGCGGCGGCCTTCGGTGGTGACCCGGTAGAACCGTCGCCGCCGTTCGCCCGCCTTTTCGACCCAGGCTTCCCTTGATCCAGCCGCGCTCTTCCAGGCGATACAACAACGGATAGAGCGAGTCGACGTGAAACGTGAGCTGGCCGCCGGAGCGGCTGTGAATCAGCTTGCTCAGCTCGTAGCCGTGCCTGGCGCGGGCCTCGAGCAGCGAGAGGATCAGCAGCTCCGCGGAGCCCTTCTTCAGCTCGCGGTCCAGGGCCCGCGGGTGTCTATATCTGTCATAGGCAGATAGTATATAAGCAGTTATGCAGAGTCAACCGCAGCGAGACGGCTACTCGAGGCGCAGCGCTGCGGCCGGATCGCAGCGGATGGCGCGCAGCGCCGGAATCAGTCCCGCCGTCGCGCCGACCACACCGACGACGATCAGCGCCGCGACGGCCGTGAGCGGGTCCAGTGGCGAGACACCATACAACTGTTCGCGGATCAGCCGCAGCAGCAGAGCCGCCGCGCTGCAACCGGCCGCTGCGCCCAGCAACAGCATCACACCGGTCTCCGTGAGGAGCTGTTTCAGAAGTGTCGCGCGATCGGCGCCGAGCGCGAGCCGTAGCCCAATCTCGCGGGTGCGGCGGCCGAGGTTGTAGGAGACCATTCCGTACAACCCCACCACGGAGAGGATCAGCGCGACGATGCCGGCGGCGCTCGACAGCACGGCGAGCGACCGCTCCTGGACCAGGGCTTGATCGAGTTGCTCGCTGACTGTCCGCGCGTTGAAAACGGGAAGCGCCGCATCCACGCCCGCCACACCGCGGCGGATGGACGACAGGACGCTCGCCGGGGGCACCGCCGTCCACACGTACATCGTCATGTCATCGGCTGGCTCCTGCGACAGCGGCACGTAGACGACAGGCACCGACGCCGTCCGGACGGTGTGATACTTCGTGTCCCGGATCACACCGACGACCTCGAGGCCCGGCGAACCGGGCTGGATCGCGCCGAAATGGATCTCGCGGCCAAGGGGGTCGCCCGTGTGCAGAAACCGGCGGACGAACGCCTCATTGACGACAGCCACTCGTCTCGACGCGCCGGTATCGGTCCGCTCCAGATCCCGCCCGAGCGCCAGTGAAATGCCGAGCGTCTCGAGATAGCGGGGCCCGACGATGTTGACATCGACGTTCATGTTCTCGCCTGTCCGCGCCGCATAGCCAGGAACCGCGATGGTCTCTCGCCGCCCTCCGGCGTTCAGCACGTCCACCAGTGCGACGGTTGCGGCTCTCACGCCCGGAACGGCTTGCACGGTCGTGAGCAGCTGGTCGTAGAGAGCGGGGGCTGTCTTCTTCGTGTAGCCGATCTCACTCGGGCTGAGCCCCACCAGCAGCAGGTTCTCCTGCCGAAAACCCAATTCCACCGTCTTCAGGTTGTACAAGGTCCGTGCGAGAACCCCGGTACCGATCAGCAGCGCCATGGCCAGCGCGAGCTGGACGACCACGAGGCCCCGCCTGAGGCGCGAAGTCGCACGGCGCTCGCCGGTCTGCGCACCGAAGCCCTTCACGACTGAGGTGAAATCCACTCGTGAGGACACCCACCCGGGGACCGCGCCGAATATCGCTCCGGTCAGAATCGAGAGGACGGTCGAAAAGAACACGACACGTGCGTCCAGGTCGATCGCCAGCTCCGTTGGTGACGTCCCGGCGGGGAGCAGGGACAGCAGCGCGCGAGCCAGCGCGATGGCGGGTATCAGCGCCACCGCACCGCCGACAAGCGCGAGGATGACGCTTTCGAGCATGAGCTGACGAACGATCCGCGCCCGGCCCGCGCCGAGCGCCTCGCGCAGCGCGATCTCTTTCGCACGCGCTATTCCGCGGGTCAGCAGGAGGTTGGCAAAGTTCGCACACGCAATCAGGAGCAGCAGGCCGACGACACTCATCAGAATGCGCAGCGGCGACCCGTATCTCGCGGGCACTGCCGACAGTCCACGCGCCGCGGGTTCGACGTCGAGCCGCTCGGCGAGAATCTCGTCTTTCACTCCTGGCGGCAGCTCACCTTGCCCGACGAGTCGCTCGCGCACGATCTGTTGGAAGACGACGTTCAGGGCAGATTGAGCGCCCGCGACAGTGACGGCGGGATCGAGACGGCCCAGGATTCTGTGCCAGCTGGTGTACGGACGCTCGAGCACCTGCCAGTCCGGTGACACTTGTCCCTGCATCGCGATCGGAACCTGTGCCACCGCCGGCGAGCCGACCGTGAAGCCATGGAATCGCGGCGGGGCAATGCCGACGATGGTGAACGGAAAACCATTGATGCGGATCGTCGATCCCAGCGCCGACTCGGCCCCACCGAGCGAGCGTTGCCAGTACGCGTTGGAAATAACCGCGACCGGATCTTCACCGGTGTGATCGTCGTCAGCGGGCGTCAGCATCCGGCCGCGCGCCGGCCGAATTCCCAGGGCCTGGAAGTAGTTGCCGCTCACCAGCTCGATGGGAAGTCGCTCCGCCTGGTTGCCGGCATCCACGCTGACGCGTGTGAGCCAGTAGGCGACCGGGTCGAGCACGGCTGATCCGCGATCCCGAAGATCGCGAAAGACGGGATACGCGAAGCTTCCGTCAGCATCCCCGTCTGCGGCGATCTTGTTCAGAAGGACGAGACGTTCCGGCGCGTCGACGGGCAGCGTGCGAAGCAGCGCCGCGTCGAAGACGGCGAAGACGGCAGTGGCCGCACCGATGCCGAGCGCCAGCACGACGACGGCGACAACGGTCAAACCCGGTGCCGCGCGGAGCGCGCGCAGGGCGCACCGCAGATCGGCCACGGCCCCTCCCCAGACTGACCATCCACCTGCTGGCATCCGGATCTCCGACGAACGGGACTGTCGCAGTGGCGCGAGATACCGCGCCAGCCGCTCGGCGTCGAATTCGTCGAGGGTCAGCCTGGCTGCCGCCTCAGGAGTGGCGCCGGCGGCAATCAATTCCTGCAGGCGATCGTCGAGGTGCTGCGACAGCTCCTCGATGATCTCAGCCTCGCGTGCTGGCGGCAGCTGCAGCGACGACAAACGCGCCCGCAATTCGCGGGCCCATTGAGGCTTCCCGCCGCGGCCGTGCTCGTTAATATCTGCCATAGGCAGATAGTATATAGACAGTTATTCGGCCGTCAACCCGGTGGGCCGCGCCCGGCCAGGAAGACGGCGTGCTCACAGCGGAAGAAGTGGCCGCGCTGGATCTCAACGCTGGATCTCAATGGCGTCGAATGGGCGGTGTGGTCTGGTTGCGACACCGGCGTGGGCGACGTCAGGGCGGGCAAAGGGTATTCGGACGCGCGCCCAATTCCCTTTACGGAGTCTGTGCCGCTGGCACGCGATCGCTCGACAACTCAGCCTGCAGGCCTCCACCGATAGGCGCTTCGTCGAGCGCGGTGACGTCGAACACGTGGTAGCCCCACGCGGGCATGTCCAGGTACAGACCGTGTGCGTCGAGATCGCTTCTCTCACGATCGAAACCGACAGTCCCCACACTGCCCATTAGATCCTCGAAGCGCACCGACCGCTCACCGAGATCCTGAAGCGGCACGCGCACGTAACATTGGCTCTGGTTCGCGGCGTAGTTGACGGCAACGAGCCGGCGGTCGCCGGCGGCGGCCTTCCAGACCCACGCCACGAAACAGTCCCACGTCCAGTTGTGCTCCCATGCCGGCGCGCACTCGAGCAGCCGCCATTCGCCGTCCCGAAACACCGGATGCTGCAACACCGCCCGCAGACCTTCGTAGAACCGCTGCAGCGCCCCGTCGGTTGCCTCGAGCGGCGCGCGGACGAGGTGCGGCGAAATGCGCTTCCGGCGGCCTTCGAACTGACCCTGGTGAAAGAAGCGCAGACCTGGCGACAGGTAGGTGATGATGGCCGCGGCTTCGTGCATGGGGCGCGCGAATGTGGCGGCCGCCCGCGGCTCGTCATGATTCTCCATGAAGCGCGCGAGCTTCCCCTGGTAGTCGAGCCCGGCGTGGAGATGCTCCCGCACCGGCCTGGCGTGACCCTCGCGGAGCCGATCGTAGAGCCGCTTGTCGTAGGCGTAGTCGAAACCCTGGTGCTGCATGGTCCATTCGCGGTCCCAATAGACCTCCGCCATGAAGCAGAAGCCCGGAACCCTCTCGCGCACGCGTCGGGTCGCGTCCGGCCAGAAGAGCGGCGCACGGCGGCCCCAGGTTCGTTCGAAGACGTCTGGCAGCACCAGCATGGCCATGTCGCACCGCAGGCCGTCACACTGCGCAGCGATTCTCAGGAGCTCCCCGACCATGGCCTCTTGTGTGGCCGGATTGCTGTAGTCAAGCTGGACGGTGTCCGGCCAGCCTGCGAAGTACGGATCACGTCCGAGGGCCAGCACCTGGTCACCCCGTGGGCCGTGGACACGCGTGTAGTTGTGCGGTTCGCGCGCCAGATCGGACGCGGTCCCGGCCACGTAGTACTCGGGGTGATCGGTCACCCAGGGATGATCGGGTGCGGTGTGGTTCGGCACAAAGTCGAGCATCAGCCGCATCCCGCGGCGGTTGAGCCGTTCGCGGAGTCGTGCCAGCGCGTCGTCCCCACCCAGTGCTTCATGCACCGCGTACCCGGTGATCGCGAACCCCGAGCCGGCGATATCGTCGTCTCGCAGATCAAGCAGCGTCTCCTGGAATTCGTGGCGCCACTCCGGATTCGCGCGCGAGATCTGCTGCGCGACAGGCCCCGTCTGCCAGACGCTCAGGAACCACACCCAGTCGAACCCCATTCCGGCGACGCGGTCGAGTTCTGCGTCGGGAATGTCATCCAGTGTGGTTTTCCGGCCCAGGCTGCGCGACAGGTCGGTCAGCCAGACGCGGGTGTTGATTTGGTACAGCGAGGGATAACGCCGGTGTTGCCATGTCAGTGCTCCTCTTGTCCCTGCTTCGGCGTCGGGCATCCACCGTCGGCTCGATCCCGGTCATCGTCCTCAACTTGCGGACTTCACCAGCGTCGGTTCCCCGCTCACCTGCTCCTTCACGAGCCGCGCGGATACTTGCGCGATCTCGAGCTCCAGGTCTTCGGCGTCGAGACGCCCGAACAGGTCGAGCGTGCGAGCGACCAGGCCGGTCCACCCCGTCTGGTGGCTGGCCCCGAGCCCGGCTCCGTTGTCACCGTGGAAGTATTCATAGAAGAGGATCAGATCGCGCCAGTGCGGATCGTCCTGGAACTTGGCGGTGCCTCCGTACACCGGCCGCCGTCCGCTGTCATCGCGCAGGAACGTCGTCGCCAGCCGGCGGGAGAGCTCCCGGGCGACTTCGAAGAGCGTCATGTACGTTCCCCGAACCCGTCGGACATTGAACCTTGAAGTCATTGCCGTAGAAGCTGTAGAGGTTCAAGAGCGCGCGGATGAGCAGGATATTGACGGGCATCCAGACAGGACCCCGCCAGTTGGAGTTGCCGCCGAACATCCCGGTATTCGATTCGCCGGGCAGGTACTGGACCTTGTATTCCTCGTGACCGACATGAAACACGAACGGATGATCGCAGGTGATACTGTCGAGAGCGAGCGAATCCCGTGCGGCCCGAGAAACTCGTTCTCGTCGAGCATGTAGGCGAGCACGCGCTCCAGCTTCTGCTTGTTGAGGATCGACAAGAGACGCCGGCCCTTATAGCCGACGAAACCCTCGTCGGTCGGGGCCACATGGGACACGACCTCGGGATGGCGTTTCCGGAACAGGGCGATCATCTCCATCAGCTTCGGATAGCGAGTGGCGGCATCCCCGGCGAACACCGTCGACGCACAGAGCGGCAGGAGCCCGACCAGCGATCGCACCTTCAGGCGCATCGCCTGGCCGTTGGGCAGCCGCAGCAGATCGTAAAAGAATCCGTCCTGCTCATCCCACATCTCGTCGTGATGCTCGCCGATGCGGTCCATCGCGTAGGTGATCCACGTAGAAATGCTCGACGAACTTGTAGGCGATCTCTTCGTACATCGGGTCGTATTCGGTGAGAATGAGGGCGATCTCCAGCATGTTCTGGCAGTAGAACGCCATCCAGGCCGTGCCGTCCGCCTGTTCCAGCGAGCCACCCGTGGGGAGCTGGGCACTCCGGTCGAAGACGCCGATGTTGTCGAGACCGAGAAATCCCCCGGCGAACACGTTGCGCCCGTCGGGATCCTTGCGGTTGACCCACCAGCTGAAGTTCAGCATCAGCCCCTGAAACGATCGTTCCAGGAAACGCAGGTCCGCCCGGCCGAGCGTCCGCTCCGTCTTGTAGAGGAACAGTGTGGCCCAGGCGTGCACCGGGGGATTCACATCGCCGAAGTTCCACTCGTAGGCGGGAATCTGCCCATTGGGGTGGGAATAGAGACCGCGCAGCATCAGCAGGAGCTGCTCCTTGGCGAAATCAAAGTCCACCAGCGACAAGGAGATCGTGTGGAAGGCCAGGTCCCAGGCCGCATACCAGGGGTACTCCCACTTGTCCGGCATCGAGATGATGTCGGCGTTCAGCATGTGAAACCATTCCGTATTGCGCGTGCCGAGCCGGGCGGACTCGAGCAGCGGATGACTCTTGTGCTCCTGAAGCCATCGATCCAGATCGAAGTAGTAGTACCTGCTTGCTCCACAACATGCCGGCCAGCGCCTGGCGGTGCACGCGCCGTTCGTCGTCGTTCAACGACGCCGGCGTAATCCGATCGTAGAACTCGTCAGCGTCGGCGATCCGGTTTTTGAAGATCTTGTCGAAGCCGCCGAATGCCTTCTCTGTCCGGGCGGCAGCCAGACGGAGGCGGACGGTCTGGCTTCCGCCGGCGGGCACGTCGAGGACATAGTGGGCCGCCGCCTTGGTCCCGGCCTTGGCAGGGTTGATCGCCTCGCCGCGGCCCGAGATGATGTACTCGTGGAACGCGTCCTTGACGTAGGGAGACGCGTTGGGCTGGCCCCAGAGCCGGCCGGCATTGGTTTCGTTCTCGGTGAAGAGCAACTCCGGGGCGCCATCGCACTGCAGCCAATACTCGCCAAGCTCACGATGGGTCGCCTGAATGACGCCGGCTCCCGCCTCGCGTAGCGACGGCTTCGGCTGATCCGCGTCCCAGGACCAGGTATTGCGGAACCAGAGCGTCGGCAGGACGCGAAGCCGGGCCGCTTCGGGCCCGCGATTGTGCACGGTGATGCGGACGAGGATGTCTTCCGGGCCGTCCTTCGCATATTCCACGAACACGTCAAAATACCGGTTCTCGCCGAAGGCGCCCGTATCGAGCAGCTCGTACTCGAACTCTTCCCGCGATCGCCTCCGGTTCGTGTCGATCAGGTCCCGATAGGGATACTCCCGCTGCGGGTACTTGTAGAGATATTTCATGTACGAGTGAGTCGGCGTGCTGTCGACGTAGAAGTAGTACTCCTTGACGTCCTCGCCATGGTTCGCCTCGCTGTTGGTGAGACCGAAGAGGCGCTCCTTCAGGATCGGATCCCGCTCGTTCCACAACGCCACCGCAAAGCAGAGGCGTTGCTTGTCATCGCAGAGTCCCCCGAGCCCGTCCTCGCCCCACCGATACGCTCGCGAGCGAGCCTGGTCATGGGTGAAATAGTCCCAGGCGTTGCCGTCATCGCTGTAGTCCTCGCGGACGGTCCCCCATTGCCGCTCGCTGAGGTACGGTCCCCATTTCTTCCAGGGGATGTGCGCCTCACGCGCGTCGTTCAATCGCTTTTGCTCGGTGACATCGACTAAAGGGCTCATCGTTTCGCTTCCTCTCCCCACCGCCGCCTTCGCCGCGTCGCGTCGCTGCTGTTGATCCGTAAGCAGTCGGTTGGTGATGTGGTACTTGTAGATGTTGCTGACGTCGGTGACCGTCTCAATGCTCCCTTGGCCGCCACGACCAGCAGCGCAACACCGCCGCGGCCAGCACCGGTATGGACAATACGGACAGGGCGCTCGCGAGGAGAATGTTCTGGGGGGCGCGCGGCGACGATGATTCGGCGGCGAGGGGACGAGCTTCCTCGTCTGTCGGTGAAGCGTACCCTCGTGATCGAGGCAGCATCAGCCGTGCCAGGCGAATGCCGGCTCGCGTCGGGCGCCGATGTAATTGTGCGGCGAGGGGTTACGATAGGGGCTGACGAACTGAAACCTTGGGGGCCGCGTGCCGGCCCCGGAATGGCGTGGAAATTCCGGAATGCCGGAGATTTGAGGGACAAGGTTGCTCCTCTTTCGGCGGGTACCCGAGCTGGGAGCCACGCCTGATGATTTGAGCTCGGGTATGCTGGGCTCGTGCGGGTGCTTCTCCGGACGATCGCAGCCGTCGCGACGCTCACAGTCCTGGCCTGCGATGATGACGCTCCGATGGCTCCGAGCGGCTCGGCCAATACGCTCAGGATCGTCTTTGCCGGATCGACCACACGGCGAACCAATCTGCCTGCCTCCGCGCAGGGTTGCGTGTCGGGCGTCGGAGTCACCCACATCCATCCGAGCTGGCGAGACTTCGCGAGCATTCCTCTGCAGGCGGTCCCGCCGGACAGGTACGAGATCACCTTCAGCGACGTGCCGATTGCGACCCGCGTGTCGTTCAGAGTCAACGATCAGAACTCGTGCGATGAGAACCCCACTGGCGCCGTCACGCGCAACGTGTTCGCCAACGACGTCCGGCTGGTCCAGAACACGACGACGCCGGGTAATGGCGACGAGCCCGGCTACGCGTTGTCCGTTGCCGCCAACGGGACGATCACCCAGTAGAACCGTGCGCACGGCAGTCCACGAGAGCGCGCAGGGGTGCGGCCCATGTACCCGGTGCTAGTCCGGATCGGCACGTTCGAGATCACCAGCTTCGGCGTGATGGTGGCAATCGCCGCCCTGGTCGGGTTGTGGCTCTTCCGCCGGGAGCTCCAGCGTTCGGGTCTGCCGCTCGATGCGGCCGACGCCGGCATCGTCGGCGTGCTCGGCGGCCTTGCCGGTGCGAAGCTGCTGTGGACCATCGAACACGCGTCCGAGGCCCCGATCGCAGACCTGTTGTTCTCGCGCGGCGGCCTGAGCTGGTACGGCGGCCTGATTGGCGGCGTTGGCGCCGGCTTTCTCTACATCGCTCTCAAGGGCTGGCCGGTCGTTGCCACGCTTGCGGCTGCGACGCCGGCGCTGGCGTTCGGACACCTCATTGGACGCATTGGATGTTTTCTCGTCGGAGACGACTACGGCACGCCGTCGAGCCTTCCCTGGGCGGTCGCGTTTCCCGAAGGGCTGCCGCCAACGACAGTGACCGGTGCATCCGACCCAGATCTACGAAGCGATCGGGCTGGGAGTGCTCGGGTGGTGCCTCTTGCGATGGCGCCGTAAGGCGCGTGCCCGATGCGATCGTGTTGGGACGATATCTGGTCGCCGCGGGTGCGCTGCGGTTCGCGGTCGAGTTCCTGCGGGTCAACGTGCGGGTGGCGTTCGGACTCAGCGTCGCGCACATCGTGTCGCTGATCGCGATAGGTGCCGGCGCCGCGATCCTGGTCATCGCCCGGCGTGCACAGGAACCGTAGACGCGCACCGATGCCCGCGTCTATCATCGGTCACTCGTGACCTACATCGCTCTCCTTCGCGGCATCAACGTCGGCGGGAAGCACAAGCTGCCGATGCGCGACCTGAAGGTGC
Organism: uncultured Acidobacteriota bacterium; assembly: GCA_963836735.1. Classification (GTDB taxonomy): domain Bacteria; phylum Acidobacteriota; class Vicinamibacteria; order Vicinamibacterales; family 2-12-FULL-66-21; genus JACCXG01. The sequence continues at coordinate 60,093 of CAWIKP010000022.1, forward strand.
TGCTCGAACAGAACGGGTGCGTGGACGTGCGCACCTACATCCAGAGCGGCAACGTGATCCTGAGCAGTCCCACCAGGGATCGCGCAGCTCTCGAGAAGCAGATCACGGCAGCCATCGCCAAGCGGCATGGGTTCGCGCCGCGCGTGCTGCTGCTGACGTGCGCAGAGTTCGACAAGGCCGCCGCCGCGAATCCCTTCCCGCAGGCAGCTGAGAATCCGACGAGCCTACACCTCGTCTTTCTGGACGCGCCACCGAAGAACCCTGACTTCGGCTCGCTCGAGGCGCTCAGGACAGGGAACGAAGCGTTTGCCCTGAAGGGAAGAGTCTTCTATCTCTATACGCCCGACGGCTTCGGCCAATCGAAGCTCGCCGAGCGGGCCGGCAGGTTTCTCGGAAACGAGTCCGGCACGGCGCGGAACTGGCGCACGGTCACGACGCTGTTGCAGATGGCGAAGGAGGTTGGGAGTTAGACAGCGTCCGTGGTTCCGCCGCGGCGTCCGTGCTCTCGAGATCCTTCTCGAGGAAGTAGTTCAGGAAAGTACCGAATCACCGCGATCGCACCGAGCTTGCCCACCTCCTGCCAGGTGGGCGACAGGACGCTGCCGACGATGTCGGCGGCGAGCTCGAACTCGAGACCGAGCAGCAGCCACATCCCGAACCGTCGCCAGATCGCCTTGCGTGCGCCGTGTGTGGCGTCTGGCGTGAACACCACCCAGAGGATCCTCACGAACGCATCGATCGAGCCGAAGGTGACGATGAGGACGGCCGCTCCCTCGATGAGAAGGCCGGCGGTGTCAGCGATCAGGGCGACGATGTCTTCCATGGCAGTCTCCATCAAAGGTGGCGCGAGCTCGGGGCTCGGGGCTCGAGACTCGGGGCTCGGCAGGCTGGTGGGATTCAGCGGCAGCCTGGGCAAATCCGAGCGGCTCGTTGCCTCTGGTTATCACCGGCCCTGCCGAGCCCAGCCCCGGCCAGCCCCGAGCCCCGACAGAGAGTCACTCGATCACGATGACTTCGTACCCCTGAACCCTTGGCACCGTGAACGATCGGAACCGGCCGTTCACGGCGACCGGCAGCGTCCGATCGAGAGCGACGGCCCTGGCGCCCTTGATGTCGCGGGCGAGATCGATCCGGATATCGCGGATCTCGAGCGGCGGAAAGTACGCCGTATCGTGATGTCCCGTTCCATTCACCAGATGGATCAGCGTGCGGCCGCGGTCCGGCTGATCCATCACCGTCATCTCGACCAGCGGATGCGCGTTGGTCGTCAGCTGACGCCCTGCCGGCAGGAGCCGATCGACAACGTCGGCAATCAGGCCACGGTGCGGTTCGGAGCTGTGCCGGTAATAGAGGCTGCCGATATCCCACGGGATGTAGGCGGCCTGACCCTTGCCATGGTTCGCGAACACCAGGCCAGGGACTGTCGTTTCGACCTTGTCGCTCCACACCTTCTCGGGAGGGCCGAACATCGCGGTCGGAATCAGCGTGAGGATCGGGCGAGCGAGCGGCGGCGATCTCCAGATACTCACCGTCGAGGAAGAGCAGGTCGGTGTTCTTCAGCGACGGCAGGCCGGTGCGATCGTGGATGCGCCAGTATCCCTGGGTCGACTTCCGCCCCGCGACGCGGCCAACCGGAACCGGCGGCGGCGTGGTGCCGGCCACGAGCAGCCGTCCACCATCACGAACGTAGCGCTCGAGCTCCGCCGGAGCCGCTTCGGGCGCGATCACGAGGTCGAATCGCGAGCCGTCTGCCATCCAGCGCTGATTCTCGGAGACCATGAAAGGAATGTGCTCCTCGGTCAGCACCCGGAAGAATCCGCGGTACGACGCGGTATCGCCCGTGGTCAGCAGCAACACCCGCGCGGCGTTCTTCTGTCCCACGTAGAGGTCCTCGTGCCGGGCGTGCCAGTCGAAGATCGGCTTTGCCGCGAGCAGCCCGCTCCGATCCTGCTGCTGCATGGGCCCTGACACCACGACCGCCGGCGGCGCGCCGTGCGCGAGGTTCTGATACAGGCGCAGCGTGGTCTCCGGCGGCGGCACGTGCGCATAGCGCCACGGAAAATCGACGAAGCTCATCGCGAGGTTGATCGCGATCTTCTCGGGCTCGGATCCGAGCGATCGGCTCACGTTGTCGCTCGCCGAGTAGGGCCACATCGGCAGCGCGCGGCCGACCGCCGTGTTCGATTCGGACATGATCCCGTCGGTGTGATCCTGGATGTAGGTGAGAAACGCGGCGGCGGGACGCTTGCGATGAATCAGCTCGGCGATGGTGGCCGCGACCTCTCGCGAGAATCAGCCATGAACGCCCGATAGTCGGCGTCCGCGCTGGCCGGCACCGGCCGTCCGTATCGGGCGCGATAGCGCGTCTGGCAGGCCTGGCACTGGCACGGCCCGGTCGGAACGCCACTGTAGTCCGCCGACGGATTGCCGAACATGTTGAAGAACAGCCCGTCGACCTCGTAGCGCTCGAGCGCCTCGGTGAGGATCGCGAGCGCATGCTCGCGATAGTAATTGCCGTTGATGCAGGTTGAGTAGAGGCCGTTGTAGATGACCGGCTCGCCGTTCGCGCGCCTGAAGAACCACTCCGGATGGGCGTCGAACACGGGCCGCTGCGTCTTGCTGAGATCGAATCGGCCGATGACTCGAATCTTTCGCGCGTGCGCTTCACGGACGACATCGCCAAAGAGGTCGCGGCCGGCGGGAAGGAACGTGCTGGGATAGTGGAAGGGCACCCGCGTCGGGTACTGCGCGACGATTCCTCCCATGTTCATCAGGAACGTGTTCGCGCCGAAGTCCGCGACCGCGGCGACGAGGCCTCTGGGATCGACGGTCGAATCGTTCTCGCTCAGGTTGGCCTGCAGGAACCGGATCGGCTCGCGCTTCCACCAGCGGTCGTCAACAGTTCGAGCGGCCGGCGAGGCCTGGCTCGCCGAGGTCGCAACCCGCACTGCACCTGTGAGGATCAGCAGGACCAGGGCGGCGCCCGCCGCGCCTGCTGCCGTGCGGGAACCCCAGGGTGATGGCATACGCGGCAAATTAGAACATGGCTGCGACTGCTGACCGCCGGAAGCGCCTATAATCCCCCCACCGGGAGGACAGCCATGCGCCTGATTCGGACTGCGTTCTACGCCGTGCTCGTCATGTGTCCGTCGATCCTGTCCGCGCAATCGTTTACCGGCACCATCACCGGGACGATCAAAGACACCAGCGGTGGCCTGGTTCCCCGCGCCACCGTCACGATTACCAATCAACAGACCGGCCGCCAGGAATCCGTGGTGACGGATCTCGAGGGCCGGTATACGTCGTTGCCGCTGCCTCCCGGCGAATACCGCGTGGACGCCGGTCTTCAGGGCTTCCGCCGCGCCGCGCGCACCGATATCCCGGTCCAGATCAACGCAACGGTCGTCATCGACTTCAACCTCGAGGTCGGCGACCTCACCGATCAGGTCGAAGTCCGCGCCGATGCGACCCTGCTCGAGACGAGCACCGGCACGATCGGCAAGGTCGTCGACAACCGGCGGATCCTCGAGCTGCCGCTGAACACGCGGAACGTCTACTCCCTGATCTTCCTGACGCCGGGTGTGGCCGGCTCGATCGGCAACAACTACAACTCGATGAGCTACAGCGTCAACGGCGCGCGGCCGACGATGATGGACACCGTCATCGATGGCGTCACGGCGTCGTTCCCGACCGTCAACGGGTTCACCGGCATCTCGGTGTTCCCCTCGGTCGACGCGATCCAGGAATTCAAGGTGCTCGGCGCCAACTACCCCGCGGAGTACGGCCGCAGCCTGGGCAGCGTGCTGAACGTCGTCTACAAGTCGGGGACCAACGAGTTCCATGGCAGCGGCTACGAATTCTTTCGCGACTCCGCCCTCGACTCGAACAACTACTTCGCGAAGCTCGCCGGGCAGCCGCTCGGCGACTACCAGCGCAGCCAGTTCGGAGGCGTGCTGGGCGGCCCGATTCGACGCGGCCGCACCTTCTTCATGACCTCCTTCGAAGGCCTTCGTCAACAGAGCCAGTCGCAGACCACGACCACGGTGCCGACGCTGGCCCAGCGCCAGGGAGACTTCTCGCAGACCTTCGCCCAGAACGGCCAGCTGATTCGCGTCTTCGATCCGTTCTCGACCCGGGCGAACCCGTCGGGCGGCTTCATCCGCGATCAGTTCGACGGCAACCTCATTCCGGCGGGCCGGATGGATCCGGTGGCGCTCAACGTCCTGAAGTACTTTCCGCTGCCGAACCAGCCCGGCAACGCGGTCACCGGTGCGCAGAACTACTTCGCCACCGGCTCGGCCGAGCTGAACGTGGACAACTTCGACGGCCGCATCGATCATCAGCTCTCCGACCGGCAGAAGATGTTCTTCCGCTACTCGTACCGCACGACGTTCAGCGGGCCCGCGATCTTCTTCCCCGAGGACATTGCCATCGCGGAGGGGCGTGTCAACGAACAGAACCGCGCCCACAACGCGGTCATCGACTACAACCGGACGATGTCGAATTCGAGCGTGCTCAGCGCACGGTTCGGGTTCGCGCGGACGTTGTTCATCTTCGACAACCAGGGGCTCGGCTTCAAACCGTCCAGCCTGGGACTGCCCGCTTCGATCGACGCCAACGTCGATCGCGAGATGTTCCCGCGGTTCGGCGTCGCGGGCATGGTCACGCTGGGCGGCAACGATCATCGCTACAACGCGTTCATGAGCTACACGGCGGCCGCGGCGCTGACCAAAGTGCGCGGCGACCATGCCGTGAAGGCGGGGTTCGAGGGGCGGATGCTGCGCGTGAACGTGTGGGAGGCGCGAAGCGCCGGGACCTTCAACTTCCGGGCGAACGAGACGCAGGGGCCCAATCCCACCACCGCCAGCAGCACCGCGGGGTACGGGCTGGCGTCGTTCCTGCTCGGGTTCGGTCAGCCCAACGACGTGCTGATCCAGAACTGGAAGAACGTCGCGTCGAACAGCTTCTACTGGGCGGGCTACGCCCAGGACGACTGGCGGGTCAACGCGCGGCTGACCCTCAACCTCGGGCTCCGCTACGACATCGACGTGCCGCGCACCGAGCGCTACGACCGGATGAACTACTTCGACCCGGTGGCGCGCTCGCCGCTTGCGGACCGCGTGCCCGCGTTTCCGGACCTCAAGGGCGGCGTGGTGTTCGTCGGCGTCGATGGCAACAGCCGGTATCAGTATCACTGGGATACGAACAACATCGCACCCCGGCTGGGCGGCTCGTATCAGATCGATCCGAAGACGGTCCTCCGCGCGGGATACAGCCATATCTACGGCCCCTCGAATCAGGGCGCGCAGGGCACGGTCGGGTCCGTTCGGCTTCCGTACCGAGAACCTGTGGGTCACCTCGATCGACGGCATCACGCCGCTCAACCTGCTGCGCAATCCGTATCCGAACGGATTCGTGCCGTCGCCCGGCTCGTCGCAGGGGCTGCTGACGCAGGCGGGCGCGAACCTCCAGGCCCCCCTGCAGGACACACCGTCGCCATGGAGCAGACAGTTCAACGTGAACATCCAGCGCGAGCTGCCATGGTCGATGTTCGTGGAGGTCGCGTACGTGGGCACGCGCGGCTACGACCTGTCGACCGTCGGCGAGAGCGGCCTGAGCCTCAATCAGCTCGATCCGCAGTACATGTCCCTGGGATCGCAGCTCAATCAGCAGGTGCCTAACCCGTTCTACGGCATCGTCAACAACGGCGTGCTGACACAGCCGACGGTGGCGCGCGGACAGCTGCTGCGCCCGTATCCGCAGTTCACCGACGTCATCCCCCTGTACGCCGCCGGCGCGAAAGCGCGCTACGACGCGCTCCAGATGACCGGCCGCAAGCGGCTGTCACAGGGCCTCATGTTCGAGGGCTCCTACACCTACGCGAAGGCCAGTGAGATCGGGATGAGCCATCAGGACAGCTACAACCTCGACGCCAGCTGGGCGCTCGCCTCGTACGACATCGCCCATCGCTTCGTCATCAGCTACCTGTACGAGCTTCCCTTCGGACACGGCCGCCGTTTCGCGTCGGGGGCCTCGACCCTGGTCAACGCCCTGATCGGCGGCTGGCAGTTCAACGGCATCACCACGCTGCAGTCGGGCACGCCGCTGTCGATTTCGGCCAACAATACCGCCGGGATTTTCGGGGCCCGCACCCAGCCGAACAACAACGGCAACGATCCACAGCTCAGCGGTCCGGTCGAAGATCGGCTCAACCGGGCTTTCGACACGAGCGTGTACAGTCAGCCCGCCGCCTTCACGTTTGGCAACGAACCGATCTTCTCGCCGGTGCTCCGGGCGCACGGCGTGCAGAACTTCGACCTCTCGTTCTTCAAGAACTTCGTCGTCAGGACGGGCATCACGGCGCAGTTCCGGTTCGAGGCGCTGAATGCGTTCAACAGGATCCAGTTCTCGGCTCCGAACACGAGCGTCACGTCGACGTCGTTCGGTGTCATCACCGGCCAGGCGAACGCACCGAGGCAACTGCAGTTCGGTCTGAAGCTGTTGTGGTGATGAGTCGGATGGTCGGAGTCTCGAGGAAGGGAGGCAATCGAGGCCACGGATTCAACACGGAGCTACGGAGGTACACGGAGGTTGATCCGCCGACAGACTTCGACTTCTGAGCGCTGGGCGCGCGCTTTGCGCGCGCAGGGATCGATCCCCGGGGAACACAAGCGGACATGGTTTTCTCAAACACTTGTGTTCCCGGGATCGATCCCTCCCTGCAGCCGGCCGCGAACGCGGCCGGGTGCCAGCGATCCGCGAGCGGTCTATTGACTGGACCTGCAAGCGTGTGCACCCTCCGTGGCCTCCGTGAGCTCCGTGGCTCCGTGTTGAAATCCGTGCTCTCATTGGCCTCCCTGTCTGACGTCGCCAGTTGCTTACCACTCCATCCTGAGCCCCAGCCTGATCGATCGCATCCCTGCCTGCTGAATCGCACCCGCGGAGCCGCCGACTGCGCTGATGCGGCCGGCGCTGACGTTGGTCGGGGTGACGTTCGTATTCGGGGCCGCCCACTGGGGGTGGTTGAAGATATTGGTCGCGGTCGCCTCGATTCGGAAGATGGGTGTGCCCGGCACGATCGCTGAACCGGAATCGCTTGCGCAGTCCGAAGTGCCAGAGATTGAGGCCGGGGCGACTCGATGGCACCGCGTTCGCCGTGCCGAAGCGCCCGATCGGCGGGGCCCCGAAGGCGCTGACGTCGAACCAGCGATCGATGGTCGGATCCTCCAGCTGCTGGATCGCGCAGCTGGTCGGGACGGATCGAGATGACCGGTCGGGTGGCCGCGGTCGTGAATCGGGTGCCGGTTGGATCGGGCACCGAGATCGTCGGCGTGAGGAAGCTTACCCGACTGCAGGTAGCCGACCATCGAGATCTCCCAGCCGCCGAGCGCAAGGTCGACGAGCGTCGGTGCGGTGCTCATCCACCGCTTGCCGCGTCCAAAAGGCGAGCTCGTGAGATCACGGCCGACGTCAGCCCGACGATCTGGAACGCGCCGACGGCCGCTTCAATCACGGCGATCCGCTTCAGATACGCGGCAACAATCTCAGACGCGGTGACCTCGCCGGACCGTACCGAGCCTGGCCAGCGTGGTTGCGGGCTCTGCTGTCAACATCAGCTGCGACCTGCGGACTTGACGCATCAGCCTCACTTGGAATTCACGTAATACGTGTAGACATACTTCCACGTCGTCGTCTTGCCCGGGTCGGTGCTGAGGTCGACGAACGGTTCGACGGAAATGACGCTGCGGATCGACCAGAAACCGATGCTGGCCGGCGCCCGGTCTGATGTCACCCTGAACCCGGCGCCAGTGCGGCGGTTTTCCACCGTACGTCGTAATCCTTTGGCTCTTTTCCAAATCCCTGGATGGGGAAGGTGACTCGTTCCTCGCCTTCCAGCGTTTTGAGATACAGGATCTGGTTCGCACGGATCTCGGCGAGCTTGGGATCGGGCGGGCGAGTGGTCTGGATCGGAAACGGGCAGGTGATGGTGAATTCCGGCCCGGTGGCTGCGCGATCGAGCACGAGAAAGTTGTGGTTGTACTGGTTGGCGTCGAGCGGAAGACGGCCGGTGTTCTGCAGGCTGTGCTCGATGACGAGCTCGGGCCGGCCGGCGCTCAGCCGCACCGTTTTTCGGTAGACATAGCCGTAGCCGGAACGCGGATCGTCGAGCTCCTGCGAGAACTCGACCGAGTCCGGGCGCGGCCGGCTCGACCACTTGCCGGCATCGACGATTTCGTAGGTGTTGTAAGCGCTGTACGGCGTATCGTCTTTTTTGCGCAGCACGCCGACGCCGATCTTGACGAATGTCTCCCCGGGTTTGGCCGTGCTGTAGCCTTGCGGCCGCTGGAACTCCTCGGCCGGTCCGATCGCACCGCTCTCGGCGCTCACGACGATCTCCTGTCCGCGGTAGACGAAGTCACGCACGGCAGGGTCGGATCCGGTGAACCAGGGGCCGTAATACTGATGGCCGTTGTATTCGAGGCTGGCGATCATGCCCGACCAGTCGAACCGGGTCGATCGATAGAAGCCGCGTTGTGGATCCGGCAGGTAGATCTTCGCCGTGATCAGTCCATTCGAGATGGTCGCTTCTGGAAACGTCATGGTCGGCTGACTCGCGGGAACGCGGGAACGCGCGAACGCGGAACCGGACGACACGGGCGAATCCCGCGAGGTCGCAAGCAGCGCGCACGAAAACGATCGTCAATCGGATTGTCATGTCGAGCATGTCCACGCCCCTGGCTGATGGCCCCGGGGATGATATAACCGACGTGGTCACCGCCGTAACCGCGGAGAGGCTGCATGACGACCCGACGCGCACGCGATCTCGAGCGGATCTGCCTGTCGGCACTCGAGCGCCCGGCAGCGGAGCGCGCCGCGTTTCTCTTCGAGGCGTGCGGCAGTGACGAGGAGCTTCGCCGCGAAGCCGAGTCGCTGATCGCTCGGGATCAGCCGGCCGTTTCGTTCCTGGAAACCCCGCCATTTTCAGGCGCGGCGTCGCTCGCGTTCGCTGCCACCGTGCCAACGATGTCGGCCGGCGAACGTATCGGCCCCTACACCATTGTCTCGAGCCTCGGTTCCGGTGGCATGGGGGAAGTGTACAGAGCCCGCGATGCGACGCTCGATCGCGACGTCGCGATCAAGGAACTTCATCCCTCTTCACAACCGATCCGCAGCGGCTCGGGCGCTTCGAGCGGGAAGCCCGGCTGCTCGCCTCACTCAACCATCCCAATATCGCCACGCTTTACGGGATCGAGCACGCAAGTGGGATCGACGCGCTCGTCCTCGAACTGGTCGAAGGGGAGACGCTGGCCGAGCGACTGCGGTCGACGGCGGGGCATTCGCCGGCGGGAGCGGGTCTGCCCCTCGCGAGCGTGCTGTCGATCGCGCGGCAGATCGCCGAGCGCCCTCGACTTCGCTCATGCGAAAGGCGTCGTCGATCGCGACCTGAAACCCGCCAACGTCATGATCCGGCCAGACGGCGTCGTCAAGCTGCTCGACTTCGGCCTGGCCAAGCTGGTACCGCTCGACGGGCGTCTTGACTCGTCCGAGCGTGTCCAGCGGCCGGACGGCGGCACGGTGGAAGGGATGACCCTCGGGACGCCGGCCTATATGAGCCCCGAACAGGCACGTGGTCTTCAGGTCGACAAACGCACTGACATCTGGGGGTTCGGCTGCATCGTCTTCGAGATGCTTGCCGGACGACGACCCTTCGGAGGAGACACCGTCGCCGATACGGTGGCACACGTTCTGGAGCGCGAGCCGGATTGGAGTGCGTTGCCGTGTACCACGCCTGCGGCCGTCGAGAGGCTCGTGCGCCGATGCCTCAGGAAGGATCCCGAGCGGCGGCTGCGGGACATCGGTGATGCGGTCGAGGACCTCGAAGAGACTCACGGCACGGATGGCGTTGTTCACACGACCAGGGCGCCCGCAGCCAGGCGTCCGTCTCGGTGGCTCTCTCGGTCTCGGCCGCCGCGCTGATTGCCGTCGCGTTCGGCGCACCGTGGTTGTGGTGGTCGACACAGCGGCCGACGCCCGGCGGGCAACCGGTGATGCAGCTCCCGTTGGATCTCGGCTCGGACGTCTCGCTCGGCGACAAACGTTTCGGTCCTGCCGCCGCGATCTCGCCCGATGGCGGGCGCCTGATTTTCGTGTCCAACAACCGCCTGATGACACAGGCATCTCGATCACGCCATGTCCGTGCCTCTCGCGGGTACCGAGGGAGTGTCTACGTCGGATGGGTTGACCTTCTTCTTTTCTCCGGACAGCCGGCGGGTGGCGTTCATCGCCGATGGCAAGCTCAAACGGATTGCCCTCGACGGCGGTCCAGTCGTGACGATTTGCGACGCCCCACGGGAGGGGCGTGGCGAGTACGTGGGCCGAGGACGACAGCATCGTCTTCGCCGGGATGTTTGGAGGGCTGATGCGGGTGCGTGCCGCGCGCGGGCCGCTCGAACCCCTTACGCAACTCGACCCGCCCGAGATTACGCATCGATGGCCGCAGTTCCTGCCGGGTGGAAAGGCAGTGCTCTTTACCAGTCACAGTGCCCCGAGCTGGTTCAGCCGGGCACGCGTTGACGTCCTCTCGCTGGCGGACGGGCGGCGCAAGAAATTGGTTGACGGCGCGACGTTCGGGCGGTTCGTCGCCGATTCGGAGGGCACCGGATACCTGACGTTCGTCCGCAGCGGGACTCTGTTTGCTGCGGCGTTCGATCCGGTCCGTCTCGAGCTCCAGGGGCCGCCGTTCGCCGTGTTCGAAGGGGTGGCTTACGACGATGTCGGGGCAGCTCAGATGGACGCATCGAGAGCCGGGACCCTCATCGTACGCCGGCAGATGAAGTTCCACGTCGCCTGGCTTGAAAACGCGGGCTCGACGCCGTTGTTTGCAGACGCTGGAGACTATGTCGGCCCCATGCCGTCGCGTGCCGGCGACCGGGTCGCGTTCACCGCCCAGCAGGATGTCTGGGTCTACGACCTCCACCGCCACATGCGCACGCAAGTGACGAAAGGGTTGGCTGCCTCTGGATCGAAGGTCTGGAGTGTTGATGACCAGTTCATCGTTTTCAGTACACCGGAAGGCATCTGGTATGTCCGGGCCGATGGCGGCTCCGAACCGCGCCTCCTGCTGCCAACGGAAGCCCCGCTGGTGCGGGTGGCGTCATCGATCACAGGTGATCGCCACACCGGCCGCCTCGCCTTCCATCAGCTCAGACCCAGCGACGGGGGCAAATGGGATCAATGGACCGTGCCGATCGTCACCGACGGCACGGGGATGCGTGCAGGAAAGCCTGAGCCCTTCCTTCAGACAAGAGACGACGAGCGTCATCTCGACTTTTCGGCGGACGGCCGATGGGTCGCGTATTCATCGAGCGAAGAGGGCGGACGCCACGAGACCTTTGTTCGGTCGTTTCCAGACGATGGACGCCGTTGGAAGATCTCCGATGGCGGGGGCATGATGCCTCGGTGGTCTCCCGAACGACCGGAGTTGTTCTTCCAGGCCGGGGAGGCACTGATGGTGGCGCCGGACTCACTCCGCGGCGGTCTCTTTCGTCCCTTGCAGCCCCAGGTGTGGTCTCGGCAGCCGCTGGCGACCCAACGCGTGGGACCCGTGTTTGCGGTGTCTCGAGACGGGACGAGCGTCGTCGCAATCGTTCCCGACCGAACGTCCGAGGAACAATCCCGGAGGCACGTCACGCTCTGGGTGAATGCCGTTGCCGAGTTCCGACGCCGTTCGGGACACTGAGGTCAGCTGCGCTCGCCATCGAGCTCCCGCAGCAGCCACATCTTCGCGAACCGCCAGTCGCGTTTGACCGTGTCGCGCGACACGCCGAGCACCACGGCGGCTTCCTCGAGCTTCATCCCCCCGAAATATCTCAGTTCCACGACCCGGCTCTTCCTCGGGTACATCGGATTCGAGTTTTTGCAGGGCGTCGTCCAGCGCGACCAGATCCGGTTGACGGGCCGTCGCTGGGATCAGGGCTTCATCGAGCGGCATGTGTGACACGGCGCCGCCTCGTTGTGGAGCCCGGCGACGGCGCGCGGAGTCCACGAGAATCCGCCGCATCACGCGCGCGGCGATGGCAAAGAAGTGCGCGCGGCTCTGCCAGTCCACCTGGCTGGCGCCGATCATCCGCAGATACGCCTCATTCACCAAAGCCGTCGTCTGGAGGGTGTGATCTGCTCGTTCGCGCCGCATGTACCGCTGTGCCAGCAGGCGCAGTTCGTCATGGACGAGAGGTACCAGCCGGTCGAAGGCGGACGCCTCGCCGCGACCCCACGCCCGCAGCAGCTCCGTCGGCGTCTCGAGAGGAGCGGGCATGTGCGTCATCTTACGTCCGGATGCCCCGTTTCGAGCTCCGCGTGCGCATTACCCGGTGAATCCTGCGCGCGGTATTCCGGTGCAGTCTGTCAGCCACAAAGGGAGGCACCGATGAACTCGAAGATGGCATTGATGCTTGGGCTCCTCCTCGTCACCGCGGCCTGGCCCGCCCCGGCAGCGGCTCAGTCCGTTCCGACGCGGCTCGTCACGGGGCTGGAGGGTGCGTCCGGCAGCACTGTCGGTCCAGACGGGGCGCTGTACGTGACCGAAGGCGCGGTGGGCCGTGATCTCTCGGGTGGACCCCGAGACCGGAGTGGTCACCACGTTCGCCAGCGGCCTGCCTAAATCAATCATCGGATTCGGCGGGCCTACCGACATCGCCTTCGTCGGCGACACGGCCTACGTGATCGTGACGCTCGTCGGCCCCCAGTTCGGAAGCTCGGACATCGTCGGGATCTATCGTGTGGACGGACCAGCGAGCTTCACCGTGATCGCTGACATCGGCGCGTTCGCGGTCGACCATCCGCCGGACACGCCGTTCGGGGGAGTGAGGGGACTGCAGTATGCGATCGAGCCCTACCGTGGCGGCTTTCTCGTCACCGACGGGCACCACAATCGCGTGTATCGAGTCACACTCGATGGCGATGTCTCGGTGTTCAGGGCTTTCGACAACATTGTGCCGACTGGACTGGCCGTATGGGGGAACAGGGTTTATATGGCACAGGCCGGCCCGCTGCCGCATCTGCCGCAGGACGGCAAGGTGGTGTCGTTCACTCACAGGTCGCCCGAGGTCTTCACGGTCGCGTCCGGCGCGCCGCTGCTCGTTGACGTGGAGTTCGGCCGCGGCCGTACCCTGTTTGCACTCTCGCAAGGCGTGCACACTGGAGGGCCCGAAGGATCCCCCGCGGTGCCAAATACGGGCACGCTCCTCCGGGTGCTGGCGGATGGCACGTTCGACGTCGTGGTTGACCACCTGAACCAGCCGACCTCGCTCGAGGTGATCGGCACCACGGCGTACGTCGTGACGATTGCAGGTGAGATCTGGAAGATCGATGGGGTGGTGCGGCCTCCATACGGAACCACGCAGTAGGCCGCGCATCCGGACCGCGGATCGCGAGGCTTATTCCTGCCGCAGCGCAATCATCGGATCGACGCCCGCCGCGCGGCGGGCGGGGACGTAACACGCGAGCAGCGTCACGATCGCCAGCAACAAGATGACGGCGGCGTAGGCCAGCGGATCGCCCGCCTCGACGCCAAACAGCTGGCTGCGCAACAGGCGTGTCGAGGCGACGCTCGCGGCAACGCCGATGACGAGGCCGATCAGCACGAGCCGTCCACCCATCGCCAGCATCAGGCCGAGGATGTGGCCTCGCGGGGCGCCGAGCGCCATGCGCACGCCGAGCTCGTGGGTGCGGCGCGTGACATGGAACGAAAGGACGCTGTAGATGCCGGCGGCCGCGAGCGCGAGCCCAAGCGCCGCGAAGGCACTGAACAACGCCATCGTGAACCGCGGCTGCACGACCTCTTGCCCCATGATTTCGCTGAGCGTTATGGGACGGCCGAGCGGCTGCTCCGTGTCCATGGCCCGCACTTCGGCCCGCACCGGGTTCAGCAGCAGGTTAGGATCGCCGCCGGTGCGCATAGCGAGCGTCCGGCCGAGGGTGGCGACGACGGTGTACGGGATCATCACGGCAGGCGCAGGCTCGGCGCGCAGCCCGGCGTTGCGGGTGTTCCCGACGATCCCGACGATGGTCACCTCGGGCGGGCGTGAGGTATCGATGAAGGTTCGCGCCGGCGGGCGTTCGAGAAGGCCGAGCCGCAGCCGAGAGCCAATCGGGTTTTCGCCTGCGGGCCAGAGTTTGGCGGCGGCTTCGTTGATCACCGCGACGCGATCGGCGCGCCGCACCTCCGAGGCGTCGAACATGCGGCCGCCGCGCAGCGGAATCTGGAACGCGCGAAGATGATCGGCCGCCGAGAGATTGACGTTGATGCGCTTCGAGTCGTCTGATGTCTGCCCGGCGATCGTGTACGGCGACTGATTGCCGCCGAGGGGCAGGCCGATGCCACGGCGTCGACGCCCGGAAGTCCACCAACCCGTTCCAGCAGCTCGAGGAAGAACCGATTCCGCTTGTCCGCCGTGTCGTACTTCGCCGGCGGCAGCGGCACGCCCACGACCAGCACGCGCTCCGGATTGATCCCCGCATCCATGTTCTGCAGGACCAGGAACGTCCGCACGGTCAGGCTCGCGCTCACGAGCAGCACGACCGCGAGCGCGACCTCGATCACCACCAGCAGGTTGCGCGTCCGCCCGCCCTCGGCTCCCGCGCCGGTGCTGCGTGAGGCCTTGAGCGTATCGGTGACGTCCGCCTTCGACGACTGCAGCGCCGGCGCCAGCCCGAACACGATCCCGGTGATCACCGAGATGCCGAATGCGAAGAGCAGCACGGGTGTGTTGATCTCCACTCTCGACTCGTTCGGGACGTAGAACTCCGGCATCAGCGCCACGATCGAGCGGATCGCGGCAAAGGCGAACAGCACGCCCGAGATGCCTCCGACGACCGAGAGGAGCACGTTCTCGGTCAGCAGCTGTCGCACGAGCCGGCGGCGTCCCGCGCCGATCGACATCCGCACCGCCATTTCCCGCGCCCGCGTCGTCCCGCGCGCCAGCTGCAGGTTCGCGACGTTCGCGCAGGCGATGAGCAGCAGGAACGCCACCGCGCCGAGCAGCAGGCGCAGGCTGGTTCGCATCTCTCCGCTCGCGACCGTGACGTCGAGGTAGTTCCGCAGCCTCGTCGTGTAGCCCTGCTTCGGGAACGTGGCCGGCTTCTCGGATGCGAGCTGCTTGATCACGGCGCTGAACTGCTCTTCGGCCACCGGTTTCGTGACCCCCGCGTTCAGCCGCACGATCGGATTCATGAACGGGAGGTCGGTTCGCGTCGGCGACAGCGGGAGCCAGAACCCGTCGTTGCCATACCAGCCGAAGCGCGGCGGCATCACGCCGACGATCGTGTGCGGGCGGCCGTTCAATTGCATCGTGCGGCCGATCGCCGACGGGCTGCCCTCGAACAGCCGCAGCCACAGCCGGTGGCTGAGCACCACGACCGGGTCGGCCTGGCCGTCGGGCCGGATATCCGAGGGTTGAATCGTGCGGCCGATGACCGGCGGCACGCCAAGGAAGTTGAAGGCGTTGCCAGTCATCAGCACGCCATTGAAGCTCTCGGGGGAGAACTCGCCGGTCAGCAGGACGGGCTGCATGGAGGTCGCCATCACCGACGAAAACGCCGGCACGTCCGTGAGAGCTCGAAGCTCGTCGAGTGTGTATCCGTGACCGCCACGACCGTCGACGGCCCGGACCTCAGGCGCCCAGATCTCGTCCGGTGTCGCGTAGGGATAAGGTGCGATCAGGACGCCATAAATCACGCTGAAAATCGCGGATGTTGCGCCGATGCCGAGCGTCAGCGACAGCAACGCGACCAGCACGAACGCCGGGCTGCGCCGGAACGATCGCAGGGCGTAGCCGAGATCCTGGATGAGGGGTTCGAGCCAGCGGAACATACATACGTCTCCTGGGGTGACTTCGGTTAGACGGCAGGAGGGGCGTCTACGTTGGCATGTGTCAACCTCGAGTTGGAAGTTGGGAGTTGAAGGCAGCATAATCCCTCCAGCCACCGCCCTGCGTGCCAGCGCCCCGGCGGTGGAGGAGAGGAACGCCATGGCCGCCGCACGCATGCTCGTGCTCCTGGGGCTGGCCCTTCTCATTCCAGCTTGTTCGGAACCGCTCGAGATTCTCGGCCCCACCCCCGCGGGCGAGGGGATCACGATCTATCTCCACGCCGACTACGCCGGGCCGTCGCAGGCGATCAACCACGACGTCAGCGACCTGAAGAAGGTCGAGGGTCCGTGCACGCATGGCGGAGAAGGTGAGGAGCCGACCTGGAGCGACTGCATGTCGTCGGTGCGTGTCGAGCCCGGCTGGTCCGTGACGCTTTATCGAGATGACGACTTCAAGGGCCGCAGCGTGACGCTGACCGCTGACACACCGAGCCTGACGGCGCTGCCCGGGCCCTGCGACGGAAGCTTCAATGACTGCGTATCCTCGATAAGAGTGACGAAGACTCAGTAAAGAATCAACTCCCAACTTCCAACTTCCGAACTTCCAACTCCCATCTCCCAAGGCGTGCCGCTCGCACAATGGCGTGAAAGACGCGCCGGATTGGCAGGTGCGGTGGCTTTCCACCCCTTTGTTCGAACGGTGTGTTGGGAGTTGGAGGTTGGGCGTTGGGAGTTGACATTGCGTACGTGCGTCACCGAAAGCGCCGCGCAGCCGCATCCTTGGACCTCACTTCTGGAATCTCGATCGTGCGCACCAGCCGCTGACGCCGGTCGATCGCGAAGATCGTCCGTCCGGTCCTCGCCCAGGAAAACGCCTGGCCCTCCGCTTCGAGGGCGACCGTCGCGATGTGGCTGAGCACGGGCCCCATTGCGGGCCGGCCGACCACGTACATCTCGGGCTGGTCGTGTCCGAGGAGATAGAGCCAGCCATCGGGGCCGATGGCGCCGCCCGAGGAGGCATACGGCGCCATGCGCTCGAGTGTGCTGGCCGGCAGCAGCCAGCCGCCGGTCCGGCGCCACTGGTAGTCGAAGGTGACGACGCTCGAGAACGTGTGGTTCTTGAAGGGGACGCCGCCGTTCTCGTCGTAGTGTGAGAACCCGGCGATCCACCCCGTGCCGTAACGGTCGAACCAGGTCAGCGATCCTTCGTCGCGCATGCCGAGGCTGCGGCTCTCGACGTGCTTCATCGTGGCCGCGTCGAACACCTCGATCGACGACCCCATCGGCGTTTCCGGATAGTTCGAGTTCGCGCACCACAGTCGCCCGTCATCGGCGAGGCAGCTGTTCATGTGCCGGATCAGGCCGTTGTGCGGACCAATCCAGCGATCGACCAGCCGCCCCGACTTGATCACGTACTTCGCGAGGACGGTGTTGTCGACGGCGAAGAAGTGCTGGAGGTCGGCGGCGACGCCCTGCGAAGCTTCCGGCGCCTTGTAGACCCGTAGTGTCCGGGCCGTCAGCTGGACGACTTCCGGAGGGACGTACTCCACGATGACCTCCACCTTCGCGCTCTGCGCTACGGCGGACAGGGGCGTGCGACGATCGCAGGGAGAGTGCGGAAGTGCTCCACGTCCTGCTCACTCCTCAGCCGGGAAGCGGGGGGGTGCGGTGGATGTCATATTCCGATCATATCGATCGCCGTCCTTGACAGCGCTCGATGGCCGGCGGAGACTGTTTTCAGCGCGCAGTGGGGCGCCTCCTGTCCGCGGCAAGGGAGCCTGCTCCCACCCAACGGGTTCGCATCCGAAGACGAACCTTCTTCCGGCCCTGATCAAGCGGACTCCGGGCGTTACGGAAGGAAGGTCCCCATGCCGCGCCAGATCTCCCGGTCCACATCTCCCGACACTCTTCGAAAACAAGCCAGGCGATGGTTGAAAGCTCTCCGCAGCGGCGACGCCGACGCGCGCGCGCGTCTCGAGCGTGCGTACCCGGCCGCAGCGCGTGAGCCGGTGCTCCGCGACCTGCAGCATGCGCTCGCGCGTGAGTACGGGCACGAGAGCTGGAAGGCGCTGATAGAGGCCGTCGCGGCAATAAGCGATCGCGTGGAGCCGCCCCAGGACCGCCCGCTGCTCTCAGCCGGGGATTACGAGACCCTGGCGCAGGACCATGTGCTCGCGTTCAATTCACGCGACGAGGCCGCACTCGATCGGCTGAACCGCTACTACCAGCGTTCGTTCACGTTCGACGACCTCTGGGCCGAAATCTGGCGCCGGGTCTACTCGTTCCGGCAGCGGGCGTTCCGGTCGCCGCAACAGAACCTCGAGCTGGACGAGGCGCGGTCGGTGCTGGCCCAGGACGCAGGCTTCAGCAGCTGGGCGGCGCTGCTGGACGCGACGCACACCGGTGCGCCCGCTGTCCCCGCCTTCGCGATCGACGCACACGAGCATCGCATCTCGCCCCAGCGGCAGCTGAGCGATCGGGAATGGGACCGGCTGATCGCGGTGATGAAGGAACGCCGCGTCACTGCGCTCGACGGCGGCGGCCAGGTGACCGACGACGTCCTCGCGAGAATTGCGGAGTTGGATCAGGTCACCTCGCTGTCGCTCGGTGGATCGCGGCAGCTCACCGATGACGGCCTGCTGCACCTGGCTCGCATGCCGCAGCTGGAGCAGCTCAATCTCAGCGAGTATCCAGGCGGACGGCTGACGGACCGCGGCCTCGAGGTACTCCGGTACCTGCCGAACCTGCGGCACTTCGAGATGACCTGGCAGAGCGGGGTGAGCGACAAGGGTGTGGCAAACCTCCGGTTCTGCGAACGGCTCGAGCAGGTCAACCTGATGGGGTCGCCGACCGGCGATGGCGCCATCCAGGCGCTCGCCGGCAAACCGAACCTGCGCCGGTTCAGCACGGGACGGCTCGTCACCGATGCCGGCCTGCCGGTCTTGCACGAGTTCCCGCGCTTGAAGGCCTGGCACGGGCCGTCGCCGGCCGCCATCGGTCCGGCCAATGCAGACGAAGTCGGACACCTTCTGATCGACGGCCCCTTCACCGATCGCGGCTTTGCGGGGCTCGCAGGGCTCGAAGGGGTGGCGGACCTCGATCTCTTCTGGCACGTGAGCGGACTCACCTCCCAGGGCTTCGCGGCGCTCCGCGGCTTGCCCAACCTCCTCTCCTTCGCCGCCGATGGACGCTTGAGCGATGACGAAGCGATGCGGCACATTGCCGCCATTCCCCGCCTCCGCCAGCTTCGTGCGCAGGAGTCGGTCGCGACCGACGAGGGTTTCGAAGCGCTGAGCCGCTCATCCACGCTCGAGGGTTTCTGGGGTCGCGTCTGTCCGAACTTCGGCAACCGTGGATTCCGTGCGTTCTCGAGGATGCCGGCGTTGCAGCGGATGGGCGTGGGGTGTGCGAATGTCGATGACGACGTGCTTGCGGCGTTTCCCGATTTTCCGGCCCTCCGTGAGCTGACGCCAATCGGCGTGCGGGACGCCGGCTTCAGCCACATCGGGCGCTGCGATCGCCTTGAACGGCTCACGTGCATGTACTGTCGTGAGACGACGGACGAGGCGACGGCGCATGTCGCCGGCTTGAAGATCCGGTACTACTACGCCGGCCTGACACTCATTACCGATCGCAGCCTGGAGATCCTCGGCCGGATGCCGTCGCTCGAACAGATCGAGTTCTACGAGTGCAACCATGTCACCGATGCGGGTCTTCCGTTCCTTGCCGCGCTGCCGCGCCTGCGCGAGGTGGCGCTCGAGGGCCTCCCAGGTGTCACGCTCGCGGGTACCAAGGTGTTCGGTCCGGGCGTGCGGGTGAGGTATTCGACCTAGCATCCACACAGACAGGAGAAGATCAATTTTTGCAGGAGGATAGGAGATCAGGAGAATCAAGAGGCCGGAGGTCTTTCCGAAGATGTCTCCTCGATCTCCTGTCCTTCTGTAAAACGAATCTTCGTGTCTCCTGATCTGACCCCTCGTGTGATCGCATTCATCACATGCGCGTAGTCATCATCGGCGCCGGCATCGGCGGCCTGACCGCGGCACTTGCGCTGAAGCAGAAAGGCGTCGAGGTCGACGTCTACGAGCGCAGCGCGGTGCTGACCGATGTCGGCGCGGGCATCTCGCTCTGGCCCAATGCGCTCAAGGCGCTCTATCAGCTCGGACTGCGTCCGGCACTCGATGCGATGAGCTTCGTCAGCGTGGAGGGGGCTGTTCGCAGCGCGGACGGCACCGTTCTGTCCCGGACGACATCCGAACAGTTCATCCTGCGGCTGGGCCTGCCGGTCATGGTCTTCCATCGCGCCGAGTTGCTCGAGGTTCTCGTCGCCGCCGCCCGCGGCATCCCGATCCATCTGGGGTCATGAGTGTCAGGACGTCACGCAGGAAGCCAATGGCGTGATTGTTCGCTTTGCCAATGGGCACGAGTGCGACCGGTGACGTCCTGATCGGCGCGGACGGCGTGCGCTCCGTCGTGCGCGAACGGTTGGGCGTGCCGGGAGCGCTCCGCTACTCCGGCTATACCGCGTGGCGCGGCATCGCACCGTTCGAGACGGCGGGGTTGATGGCAGGTGAAACACTCGGTTGCGGTCAGCGCTTCGGGCTGGCGCCGATCCACGGCAACCGTGTGTATTGGTATGCGGCCGACAACGTGCCGGAGGGCCAGCGTGAGAGTCCGGCAGACGCCAAAGCCCGGCTGATGGAGCTCTTCGCCGCCTGGCATCGGCCAATCGCGGACCTCATTCAGTCTACGGATCCGGCGGCGATCCTGCGCAACGACATCTACGATCGGAATCCTGCCGATCGGTGGGGTTCGGGCCGGATCACGCTGCTCGGCGACGCGGCCCACCCGATGACCCCGAACCTCGGCCAGGGCGCCTGTCAGGCCATCGAGGACGCGCTCGTGCTCGCGCATTACCTTTCCACGGGACCCGACGGTGCACCGTCCTTGCGCCGCTACGAGTCCGAACGGATACCGCGGACGAGATCGGTCGTGACCGCATCACGACGCGTGGGAGCCCTGTTTCAAGTCGAGTCGCGAGCATTCTGCCGGTTGCGCGATCTGGCGATCCGGTCGACGCCGGCAGGGCTGAGTTACCGGAGTTTGCAACGGCTCGCAGGGTATGACGGACATTTGAATCGCTAGCAGGGTGATGAAAACTGGTCGTCGACTTCGGCCGGGTCTAAAGCCCGGCCCTCAGACCACAAGCGCCCTCGCGGAATGTAGGGGCGGGTCTTCAGACTCGCCCGCTGGTTTCGGCGATCGAAGGAGTAGTTGATGCTGAAGAACGCGACCATTCACGTCTATCTCCCGGCGTCCAATGTCGCGCGTGCCCGGAAATTCTATGAAGAGCTGCTCGGCATCCCGGCGAAAGAGGAATACGCAGGCGGCGTCGTCTATGAATGTGGCGGCGCCACCGCGTTTCTCTACCCGACGCCGAATGCCGGCACGTCGAAGGCCAGTCAGGCTTTCTGGACGGTCCCCGACGTCGAAAAGGAGGTCGCGGATCTGAAAGCGCGGGGCGTGACGTTCGAGGAATACGACATGCCCGGCCTGCCGATGCAGAACAGCATCGTGACCGGCGGCGGCGCAAAGACCGCGTGGTTCAAGGACACCGAGGGCAATATCCTCGCGATCAGCCAGCGAATCGCGTGACGCTGGTTACTCCGCGCGGAAGGCATTGGATCGTTGGATCTTTGGGAGGTGAGGCCGGAGCCTCGGATATCCTTTGACCAACGCCCCTCCGATGCTCAAGACCCTGGCCGTCGCGGGCTATCGCTCCCTTCGCGACTTCGTCGTCACGCTCGACGCGCTCAACCTCGTGACCGGGCCGAACGGCAGCACAGCGATCGCAGGTGATCGTCGTCTCGCACGCGCCGCCGCTCATCGACGCGCTGCAGGCGCTGCCGGAGTGTCATTCGATCATGCTGGAGAAAGCACTGGGCGAAACGACGGTCGCAGGCGGCGGTGACAGGCCGGCGTGGAAGTGGCCCGATCGCTAGAGGCCAGTCAAATCCCAAGCTCCAAGCTCCAAATCCCAAGCAAGTGCCAACAACCAAATCCCAGGCAAGTGCCAACAACCAAATCCCAGTTGGACGTTGGTGCTTGGAACTCTCCTTGGAACTTGGATCTTGGAGCTTGGGATTTGCGCGCGCACAAGCGTCAGAAGCGCGCGTATCTCTCCACGCCCATGAGCGCGTCGTTGGGATAGAGGTGATCCACGTTGTCGCGCGTGACCAGCTGGTGTTTCACGAAGATGGCCGGCGGGGACGCGCGGCGGCCGAGGAGGTCGAGGGCGAGGCGGATCACACCCTCGCCGTATCGCTCGGGGAAGTAGCCCACCGACGCAATCAGCGGACTGTGCTCGGCGCGGAGCTCGGCGCGGGCGTCGGGCTCCGCGTTCTGGCCGACGATCGCGCAGCTGTCGCTGCGGCCGGCTTCCTGGAAGGCGCGGGCCGCGCCGAGCGCGCTCGGATCGTTGGCGGCGCCGACCAGGATCCGCGTCGCGGAGGTCTCGCGCAGGTGCCGGCGCACGCGTTCGAGCGCGGTCTTGAACTGGCCGTCACCGTCAATCGAAATGATCGGCCAGGTCGCGCCGTCGTGGAGCACGTCCCGGACGCCGGCGGCGACGCCGCGCATGCGCGCGGCCGGCACCGAGCCGGCACGCGCCAGCTCGAGAAGGAGCAGTTCGTCGGCGTGGCCACCCCAGTGCTGCTTCGCCCAGCGCGCCAGCTGCCGTCCGGCGAGCAGTCCCGCTTCGTAGTTGTTGGCGCCGAAGTACGTGGCGCCTGGATGGGGAATGTCGATCGCGATGATCGGGATCCGCGCCTGGTGGTAGGCGGACGCGATCGCCGGCGCGACCGATTCGTCGGTCTGGAACTCGACGACGAGATCCACGCCTTCGCGGATCAGGAGCTGCGCGTTCTTGATCGCGATCCGTGGCTGATAGCGGTTGTCGACGACAACGAGCTCGACCTGGGCGCGCTCGGCGGCGCGGGCGAGGCTGTTGCGGACCTCGTCGGCGAACGAGCTGTCCTGGCCCTGGCCGGCATATCCGATCCGGTATTTCTTGCGCCGGCGGATTTCCGTGGTGAGCCGGTAGCGGTTACCCTCCACCTTCTCGATGAAGCCGCAATGCCGGAGCGTGTAGAGCAGGCGGAAGCACATGCCCTTGGCGAACCCGGTGCGGTCCATCACGTCACGCAGGCGCAGGGTCTCGCCGGGCTGCCGGAAGGCCCACAGCACTTCCGAGCCGTGGACCAGCGACTTCACGAGATACAGCTCGTGGACCGCCCGGCGGGGGGATTCGGGAGCGCGTGGCCGCGGCATGCGGGAGTTTTATATACCAAAACTCCGTCAGCTGTTCGGCTCCCGGCGGCGGAGGGCCCCGAATCGGGCCAGAACGGCCGTCCAGGGCGATGAAACCGCCGTCTGGCCACCAGCCCGCCCGCCTTCGGGCCGAGCGGTCGCGTTTAGCTTGTCAAAACTGTGTCGAAAGCGTGGCGCCGGCTTGCGAACCGCCGCCGGCGGGCGGAGAGTATGCGCGCGCGAAACCGCCGTTCGCAGCGACTTCACAGGTGACGCATGCACATGAACCCCGCCCGGTTAGTACGGTTGATCGCTGTCGGTCTTCTCGTCCTCGCGCCGTACGCCGCAGCGGCGCAGGATGCGAGAGGAACGATCTCAGGAACGGTGGTTGACGCCAGCAAGAGTCTCGTCCCCGGCGCGTCGGTTACCGCAACGAACATCGCGATGGGCACCTCGATGTCCGCCGTGACCAACCAGGATGGTTTCTTCCAGATTCCCTACCTGATTCCCGGCGCCTACAAGGTCACCGTGGAATTGTCAGGGTTCAAGAAATGGGTCCGCGAGACGGTCGACGTCCGCGTCGCCGATCGGCTCGAGCTCGAGGTCGCGCTCGAAGTCGGCGGCACCGTCGAGGAAGTGACCGTCAGCGCCGAGACGCCCCTGCTCGAAACTGCCAACGGCTCGCTCGGCAACGTCGTCGATGCCCGGCGCATCGCGGAGCTGCCGACGGCGCACGGCGATCCGTACACGCTGATCGGCCTGGCCGCCGGCGTCTCCTACACCGGCTCGGCCCGCCTCGATCGTCCCTTCGAGCCGACGCACATCGTCGGCTACTCGATGGACGGCACGCGCGGCAACCGCAGCGACCTGACCATCGACGGCGTGCCGAGCACCGCCACCGCGAACGCGGGCGAGGTCATTGCGTCCTACGTGCCGCCGCCCGACATCGTCCAGGAGTTCAAGGTGCAGACCGCGACCTTCGACGCGGCGATGGGCAACACCGAGGGAGGCGTGACCAACCTGAGCATCAAGGCGGGCAGCAACGCGTTCACGGGCACGGCCTATTTCGCGAAGACGCCGACGGGGCTGTTCGCCAACGACTTCTTCGCCAACGCCAACAACATTCCGCTCGCCGACTTCACCTACAACCGCTACGGCGGCAGCGCCGGCGGCCCGATGCTGCTGCCCGGGCTACGACGGCCGGCGGCGGACGTTCTTCATGTACGGCTTCGAAGGGCATCCACGAGGCGCGGCCGCGCAACAACGGCACGCCGACGGTGCCGACCGAGAAGATGCGCAACGGTGATTTCTCGGAGCTGCTCGCGCTCGGTCCGCAGTACCAGATCTACAACCCGTTCACGCGCACGGGTGGCCCCGGGCGGCCGCGATCATGGCGGATCCGTTCCCCGGCAACATCATTCCGCCGGGCATGATCAATCCGGTGGCGCGCGCCGCGCTCGAGTACTTCGGCATGCCGAAGACGCCCGGCGCGGCCGACGGCACCGGCAACTTCCAGAACCCGTCGCTGCCGGAGACGATCAAGTACGCCACCAACACCATCCGCATCGATCACAACCTGACGCAGAAGCAGCGCATCTACGGACGCTTCAGCTGGTACGACCGGAACAGCAACTACAACAACTACTTCGACAACCTGTCGACCGGCGAATGGTTCAAGTTCATCTCGCGTCAGTTCGCGTTCGATCACGTCTACGTGCTCGACTCGACCACGGTGCTGAACCTGCGCTACGGCTACAACTACTTCGTGCGCGGAACGGACACGAATCCCGGCAACCACGGCTTCGATCTGACGTCGCTCGGCTTCCCGGCGTCGTACAACAGCGCCATCCCCGACGACATCCGGCGGTTCCCGCGCTTCGACATCACCGGCTACCAGGGCACCGGCTTCGGCGGCGAGTATCGTCCGAACGAGACGAACTCGTTCATCGCGACGGTGAACAAGTCGAAGGGGGCGCACTCGCTCCGGACCGGCATGGAATACCGGCAGTACGCCGAGACGTCCGAGTTCTTCGCCAACAACCAGACCGGGCAGTTCAACTTCGACTCGACGTGGACGCGCGGTCCGCTCGACAATTCGACCGACGGCGCCGAACTCGCTCGGTCAGTCGTTCGCGTCCTTCCTGCTCGGGCTGCCGGCTTCGGGCAGCGTCGCGGTGCCAGCCGAGCTACGACGAGGCGTCTTCGACCTGGGGCTTCTACATTCAGGACGACTGGAAGGCCGGCGATCGGCTGACGCTGAACCTCGGGCTGCGCTACGAGTACGAGACCGCGCTCGTCGAAGCGGACAACAGGAGCGTGCGCGGGTTCGACGACGGCGACCGCGCAGCCGATGGAAGCGGCGGCGCGGGCGGCGCTCAATTCGGCGGCGACGGGCGTGCCCGCTCGACCAGTTCCACGTCCGGGGCGGGCTGACGTTCGCCGGGGTGAACGGCGAGCCGCGCGGACTGTACGAGACGCCGAAGAACAACTTCATGCCGCGGCTCGGCGCGACCTACAGGATCAATGACAAGACGATCCTGCGCGGCGGTTACGGCGTGTTCTACGGGTTCCTCGGCCAGCGCCGCGGCGACGTCATCACGACCGGGTTCAGCTCGACGACCACCATGGTGCCCTCGCTCGACAACGGCCTGACGTTCATCGAGACGCTGTCGAATCCATTCCTGGGGGGCATTCAGCAGCCGCAGGGCTCGGCGCAGGGCATCCAGACGTTCCTCGGCCAGAGCATCACCTTCTTCGATCCCGAGCCCGAGTCGCCGCGGATGCAGCGCTTCCAGATCGGCATCCAGCGCGAGCTGCCCGGACAGATGATGTTCGAGGCGTCCTACGTCGGCAACCGCGGCTCGGACATCCAGACGACGCGCAACATCAACTCGACGCCGCTGCAGTATCTGAGCACGAGCCCGACCCGCGACCAGGCGACGATCGACTATCTGAGCGCGAACGTGCCGAACCCGTTCTTCGGCCTGATGCCGGTCACGGCAGGGACCGTCTTCCGATCGGCGACGATCGCCCGCGAGCGCCTGCTCCGTCCGTATCCGCAGTTCGACGCGGTCAACACCACCACCAACGAGGGCAAGTCCTGGTACAACTCGCTGCAGACGGGGTTGCAGAAGCGCTTCATCGCCGGCTACACGATCGGCCTCAATTACACGTTCTCGCAGCTTCGAGGAGGCCACCGAGTTCCTGAACGGCGCTGATGCGGCGCCGACGAAGATGATCTCGAGCCAGGACGTGCCGCACCGCCTGTCGGTCAGCGGCATCTACGAGATTCCGATCGGCCGCGGGCGGCGCTACGGCTCGGACATGAACCCGGCCGTCGACCTCATCGCCGGCGGATGGCAGTTCCAGGGGATCTATACCTACCAGTCCGGATTCCCGGTCGGGAACTTCGGCAACCTGCTCTTCACCGGCAATTACGCCGACATCGCGCTGTCCTCCGACGAGCAGACGATCGCCCGCTGGTTCAACACCGACGCGGGGTTCAACAAGGTCACCGCGCAGCAGCTCGCCTCGAACGTGCGGACGTTCCCGATGCGCTTCGACTCCGTGCGGACCGACAACGTCAACAACGTCGACCTGTCGGTGATCAAGAACGCCACGCTCGGCAAGGGGCGGACGCTGCAGTTCCGCTTCGAATCGCTGAATGCGCTCAATCACCCGCTCTTCCCGACACTGACCGCCAACGGCCTTACGCCCACCAACGTGCAGTTCGGCGCGATCGTCGCGTCGACGCAGCAGAACTACGCGCGCCGCACGCAGGTGACGGTCAAGTTCCTTTTCTGAGGTTCCAGGTGCCGGTTCCGGGGTTCAGGGTTCGGTTCGAGGTTCATGGTTCAGGGTTCACCGCGCGGTCAGCCGCAGGCGGGTCGAACCTCGAACCATGAACCTCGAACCGAACCCTGAACCCTGAACCGAACCCGGCACCTCGGCACCCGGCACCCGGCACCTGGAACGGGGAACGGCCGGGTCTAGGGACCCCGCCGACTGTTCGTCTAACCCTCACGACATTTCGCGGCCCTCGGCAGGCCGCTCGCCTTGTCTCCGCAAACTTCCACCTCGGCGCGGCTTCGAACTTGCCGTATCCTCTCGGCGCTGACCCCCGACGCGTGCGGGCGCATTCGAGGAGAACTACCATGACACGACGGCTGACGGCACAGGGTGTTCTGATCGCGCTGCTACTGACGGCCACGGCCGCCGCGGTCGCTCAACAGAAAGGGCGCTACAAGCAGGACGGCCAGAGCTGTGTGTGGGACGCCAACGACAGCGGCGCCAATCAGTGCACGCCGCGCGTCGCCGGGCGATTCAAGAAGTCGGGGGACAACTGCGTCTGGGACGCCAAGGACAAGGGACCCGATCAGTGCACGCCGCCGTCTGGACGCTGGAAGACCGAAGGCGACCGGTGCGTCTGGGACCCGAAAGACTCGGGCGCCAACCAGTGCAACCCGAGACAGCCGCGAGACAAGTAATCGGGCGGGCGGGTCTGAAGACCCGCCCGACTGTAAAGGCCCCGGTCTTTTAGACCCGCCCGTCCGCACTCCTGCTCCCGCCGACTCGGCACGCCCTGTGCCTCAGCATCGGTGCCCTTCTGGGCGATTCAAGGATTCCTTGAGGTAACCGCGCCGCCGGGACCATTGCGTCACGGAATGTCGTGGGCGCTTCCGCCGCTCCGGAGTGCGAGGGGTCATGCGTAACCTGCATCCGAAACTGATGGTGTGTCTTGGCGCGATCGTCCTGGCCGTCCCTGTCGTGCTGGTCGCACGGGTCGACGTGAAGGTCGAGTACGACAAGAAGTTCGACTTCAAGCCGATCAAGACGTGGGCCTGGAATCCCGACAACCCGGGCGAAATCAGGATGGCGCGCAGCCAATACGACGACCCGGCCGCGATCAGGAAGGAGGCCGAGCCGATCATCCTGGAGTCGGTCGCCGCCGAAATGAAGCAGCGCGGGTTGACCGAGGCGAGGGGAGTGCCGGACCTGAAGGTGACCTACTACCTGCTGCTCACGACCGGCTTCTCGCAGCAGGAGATGGGGCAGTTCCTGCCATCGGTGGCGCAATGGGGCCTCCCGCCGTTCCCGCCGGCGACCCAGGCGCTCGAGGCGATGAACCTCGGCTCGTTCGTCATCGACCTGACCGCCCAGCAGGTCCATCGTCTGGCGCGGTGTCGCACAGGCGAAGCTCAAGATCGGAACCGAGCCGAAGAAGCGCCAGTCGGTGCTCCGCGAAGCGGTGCGGGATCTGCTGAAGAAATATCCGCCCCGGTGAATCGTGCGTAGCTGCGGCCGTTCGTTGATGGGGTGGCCGGCCCGTCGGGCTCCAAGCCCGGCAGTACCAGGACCGGTAGGACCTTGGTCCAATGTGTGGTTCCCCTCTGACACAATAACCTCTGGCCTCGCCGCGCGAGTTCGATGACGAGCACACTACCGGTCGATCGTTCGCAGGAAGAACGGAAGCCCCGTCGGCTCTCGCTGTTGATCGAGCGGCTGGCGTGGACCCTCGGCATCGCCGCGATCTGTCTGTGGACGGCCGCCAGGGTGGCCGGCATGCTGGGAGCGCACCGGGACGTCGAGCGATTTGTCGCGCTTCAAGCCGCCGCGGTGACCGATGCCGCTGCTCCCGATCAGACCCTGTGGTCGACGGAACGTGTGAAAGCCTGGCGCGAGACCCGGGCCCGGATCGGACCGGCTCCGCTGGCGCTGCTGCGGATCCCGGAGATCGGGCTCGAGGTGGCGGTGCTCGAAGGCGCCGACGACTGGACGCTGAACCGCGCGGTTGGCCATATCGAGGACACGGCCAAGCCGGGCGCTGTCGGCAACTCCGGTATCGCGGGCCATCGAGACGGCTTCTTCAGGGGACTCAAGGACATTCGCGCCGGCGACGGGATCGAGCTCGAGACCGTCGCCGGCATCGAGCGCTACCGGGTGGAGCGCACGTGGATCGTCGACCCGGCGGATGTGTCGGTGCTCGATCCCACCGCCGTACCGTCGATCACGCTGGTGACCTGCTACCCCTTCTACTTCGTCGGCCCCGCCCCGCAGCGGTTCATCGTGCGAGCCGTGCGAACGGCAACAACAGTCAGGCGGAACGAGCCTGAATTGCGTCAGTGAGGAGGTCTTATGCGTCGCGGAACATGCGCACTGGTCGTGGTGCTCGCGCTGGCCACCGTCGGTCTCTTCGGCGGCACGGCGGCGGCCCAGCAGACGACGAGCACTGAGGTCCGGAACTTCGAAATCGTATCGGTCGACGGCAACAAGGTGGTTGTCAGGGGAGAGAAGGGCGCTCAGGAGATCACGGTGCCTCCCGACTTCCGGCTCACCGTCAACGGCAAGCCCGTGTCGGTCGCTGAATTGAAGCCCGGGATGAAGGGCACCGCGACGATCACCACGACCACAACGGTGACGCCGGTGACGGTGACCGAGGTTCGCAACGGCGAAGTGATGAAAGTGAGCGGCAATTCCATCATCGTGAAGGGCGATAAGGGAATTCAGATGTTCTCGGAAGGTGACGTGGCGAAGCGGGGCGTCAGGATCATGCGGGACGGCCAGCCGGTTCAGTTCACCAGTCTTCGCGAAGGTGACAAGCTCACGGCGACCATCGTTACGTCCCATCCGCCGAAGGTCATGACCCAGCGGCAGGTCGACGCCAGCATGAAGGCGGCCGCAGGCCCGGTTGCGGCGGCCCCAGCCTCCGGGGCCGCGGCACCCGCAGGCGCCGCGACGTCGGGATCACCGGCAGCAGCACCAGCACCAGCAGGAGCACCAGCAGCAGCACCAGCCCGCAGTCTTCCGAAGACGGCGAGCGCACTGCCGCTGCTCGGCCTGCTCGGCGCGGCACTACTGGCCATCGGAGCCCTGATGACCGCGCGCCGGCGGATGGCGTGAGCGGCCGCTCGTAGCAGCTTTACGAACGCGTCGGGGCTCGGGACCCGAGCCCGAGCCCCGAGCCCCGAGCCCCGATCAGAGATCGTCCCAGAACATGGATTTGAAGCCGCTGCTGATGCTCGCCCTCATGGTGAGCATCCTGACGACGGTTTTCGCGTTCGGCCTGAAGGCGACGCGGGACGATCTCTTGTACATCGTGCGGCGGCCTGGACTCCTCGCACGGTCGTTGCTCGCCGTGTTCGTGATCATGCCGATCGTCGCCGTCATCCTCGTCGAGGCGTTCGACTTCCGACCGGCGGTGGAGACCGTCCTGGTCGCGCTCGCCCTCTCGCCGGTGCCGCCGATCCTGCCGCGGAAAGAAGCCAAGGCTGGAGGTCGCAGCCCGTACGGACTCGGCTTGATGGTGATCCTCTCCGTGCTGGCGATCGCGGCAGTACCGCTCGGTTTGCTGATGATCGAACAGATCTTCGGGCGTCAACTCGCGGGGTCACCGGCCACCGTGGCTGTCGTGGTGACCAAAGGCACGCTGGCGCCGCTCCTGGCCGGAATGGCGGTGCGCGCCTTGTGGCCGGCCGTTGCCGCGCGCATCGAGCGGCCGATCTCGCTGGTGGGCGCCGTGCTCCTGCCGGTCGCGGCACTGGCGCTGTTTGCCGGAGCGTTCGAGGCGATCTGGGCGGCGATCGGCGACGGCACGGTGTTGGCGATGGTCATCCTCACCGTGGCAGGACTTGCGACAGGTCACGTTCTGGGTAGACCGGATCCCGAGCATTCCATGGTGCTGGCGCTCTCGACCGCCTGCCGCCACCCTGGACTGGCGCTGACCATTGCGACCACGAATTTCCCGAACCAGCAGTTCGGCGCAATCGTTCTGCTCTACCTGATCGTGAATGCGATCGCCGGCCTTCCCTACCTGAAGTGGCACCAGCGGCGGCACGTGTCCGCCGCCGTCGTCCACGCTCACTGAGCTCTCAGCTTCCAGCTTCCAGCTATCAGCTTCCATGCGACTCAGGCATGGCAACGATTTCGCTCGGGAAATCGGCGTCCGATGTCCTCCGAATCGGAGATGACGTCGATATGATGAAGAACAGGCGCAGTTCGGGCAGGGAGACGGCGCCACCTGTCCCGGGGATTGCTGCGAAACAAAGGCGCAAGGCACGGGATATCGTGGCAACCTCCTTCTATTCAAGAGTTCTCGCCGCGTCGATCCTGCTGTCGGCGGCGTGTTCGTCGCCGTCGGCACCGCCTCAGTCGTCTGCATCGAGCGGCGCGTCCTCTCCACCGGCCGCGAACGACGGCGCGGCGACGGCCCCTGCACTCCCGACCAGGCCCGGTGATGACCAGCCGCTGCCCGACGTCCCCTCACCGTACGAGGCACTTCCCGATGAAGCGCGCACGCTCATCGACACAGCCGTTCACAGGGGACTTCGACGAGATGGTCAAGCGCCGGCTGATTCGTGCCGGCGTCGTCTTCAACCGCACCCAGTACTTCATCGACCGGGGCCA
This sequence comes from uncultured Acidobacteriota bacterium, assembly GCA_963836735.1. Lineage (GTDB taxonomy): Bacteria > Acidobacteriota > Vicinamibacteria > Vicinamibacterales > 2-12-FULL-66-21 > JACCXG01. The sequence goes on from CAWIKP010000022.1 coordinate 91,672, forward strand.
GCAGCGCGGCGTCAGCTACGAGGCCCTCCACCTGCTGGAGGAGGAGATCAACAAGCGGCTGAAGACAGGGCTGCTCAAGGTCTACGTCGCGATCGTGCCGCTGGCGCGCGACCAGCTGTTCAGCGCGCTGCAGGATGGCAAGGTCGATCTCGTCGCGGCGGCGCTCACCATCACGCCCGACCGTCGCAAGTACGCCGAGTTCAGCATGCCGACCCGCACCAACGTTTCAGAGATTGTCGTCACCGCTCCGAACGTGGCGCCGCTCGCGACCGCGGACGATCTGTCCGGCCGCGAGGTGTTCGTCCGGCGAAGCAGCAGCTACTACGAGAGCCTGATGCGCCTGAACGGGTCCCTCGTGAGCCGCGGCAAACGAGCGGTGGTGATCAAGGAAGCCCCCGAGGCTCTCGAGGACGACGACATCCTCGAGATGGTCAACGCCGGGCTGGTCGAGCTCACCGTCGTGGACGACTTCATGGTCGAGTTCTGGCGCAAGGTCTTCACCGGCGTCAAGCCGCTGCCAGACGTCGCCGTCCGCACCGGCGGCGACATCGCGGTCGGCGTGCGCAAGAACAATCCGCAGATGCTGCGGGCCGTGAACCTGTGGATCAAGAAATACGGGCCCCGCACCGCCTTCGGCAACATGATGGAGCGCCGGTACCTGGAGAACGCCGGCTACGTGAAGAGACGCGGCCGCCGAGAAAGAGCGGGCCAAGCTGCGAGAGCTGGTGAAGTTCTTCGAGACCTACGGCGACAAGTACGACGTCGACTACCTGCTGATGGCGGCACAGGGCTATCAGGAGTCGCGCCTCGATCAGTCGGTGAAGAGCCGCGTCGGCGCGATCGGCGTGATGCAGGTGATGCCGGCGACCGGCAAGGAGCTCGCGCGTCGGCGACATCACCAAGACCGAACCGAACATCCACGCCGGGGTCAAGTACTTCCGGTTCATGATGGACACGTTCTACAAGGACGAGCCGATGGACCGCGTGAACAAGGGGCTGATGACGCTGGCCTCCTACAACGCCGGCCCCGGCGCGCGATCCGTCAGCTCCGGGCGGAGGCGGCGCAGCGCGGGCTCAATCCGAATGTCTGGTTCGGCAACGTCGAACGGGTCGTGTCGGAGAGGATCGGGCGTGAGACCGTTCAATACGTCAGCAACATCTACAAGTACTACGTCGCCTACCGCCTGGTGATGGAGCGCGAGCAGGCGCGCAAAGGCGCCAAGGCCGCCGTGAAGGACAAGCCGTAGCGCGGCCGCACACCGGCGCCGATGTCGTTCTCGAAAAAGATCCTCACCGGGCTGCTGGCGGGGATCGCCACCGGCGTCTTCCTCGGCGAGTACGTCGCGCCGCTGGCGCTCGTCGCCGAGGGCTTCGTCCGGCTGCTGCAGATGACCGTGCTGCCGTATGTCACGGTCTCGATCGTCTTCAGTGTCGGGAGCCTCGACGTCGGGCAGGCGAAGCGGCTCGGCCTGCGGGCCGGGCTCGCGATCGCCGGCCTGTGGGGTGTCGCGCTGATCTTCGCGTTCCTCTTTCCCCTGGTCTTCCCGCCGGCCGAAACGGCGTCGTTCTTCAGCACGGCGCTGATCGAGAGGCCGGCGGCGTTCGACTTCGTCGATCTCTACATCCCTTCGAATCCCTTTCATTCGCTGGCGAACAACATCGTGCCCGCGGTGGTGCTGTTCTCGATCATCGTCGGTCTGGCGCTGATCGGCATTCCGCAGAAGGCCGCGCTGCTCGATGTGCTGAAGATCGTTTCCGACACCATCGCTCGCGCGACCCGGTTCATCGCGCGGTTGACGCCGGTGGGCGTCTTCGCGCTGGCGGCGACCGCGGCGGGAACGCTCCGGCTCGATCAGCTCGAGCGGCTTCAGGTGTATCTGATCACCTACGTCGCCATCGCGTTGCTGGTCGCGCTGTGGGTGCTGCCCGGGCTGGTCGCGGCGCTGACCACGATTCCGTTCCGTGATGTGCTGTTCCCCGCGCGCAACGCGCTGATCACCGCCTTCAGCGCCGGCGATCTGTTCATCGTCCTTCCGGTCCTGATCGAAACGTGCAAGGACCAGCTCGCTCGCCATGACGGCAGCGCCGGCCAGTACCGCCGCCAATCTGCCCGACGTGATCGTGCCGGCGTCGTTCAACTTTCCGCACACCGGCAAGCTGCTGTCGCTCAGCTTCATTCTCTTCGCCGGCTGGTTCGCCGACGCGGCCGTGCCCCTGATGCAGTATCCGCAGCTGGCGCTGACCGGACTGCTGGCCTTCTTCGGCAGTCTCAACGCCGCTGTCCCCTTTCTGCTGGATGTCTTCCGGATTCCCGCCGATACGTTTCAGCTCTTCATCGCGACCGGGGTGATCAACTCGCGGTTCGGGGCGCTGGTTGCCGCCGTGCACACGATTGCCGTCGCCCTTCTGGGCAGCGCCGCCATCGCCGGCACGATGAGGTTCGATTCACGCCGGATCATCCGGTACCTGGTGACAACCGCCGTGCTGACCGTGGTAATCGTGGGCGGCCTTCGCGTCACGTTCCGCACCTGGCTTCATCACGAGTTCAAGGGCACCGAGCAGGTGTACGGCATGACCAACCTGCTTGGCGACGAACCGGCGCGGGTCGGTGCGCCTCCGGCAGCGGCCGAGGGACTTGCCGTAACACTCGCCGGCATCCAGGCGCGCGGCACGGTCCGCGTCGGGTTCGTGCAGCCGAGAATGCCGTTCGTCTTCCGCAACGCGCGGGAGGAGCTCGTCGGCTTCGACGTCGAGCTCGCCAGACTGCTCGCGCGCGAGCTCGGTGTGCAGCCTGAGTTCGTCGAGTGGCAGCCTGGCGAGCTGCTGAAGGCGATCGCGGACGGTCGATCGGACATCGGGATCGGAGGCTATGCGCTGGCCTCGACGCTGGTGACCCAGGTGACCTTCTCCGTGCCTTACCTCGACGAGACCGCGGCATTCGTCGTCAGGGATCATCTGCGGGGCCGTTTCGAGACCTGGTCCTCGATTCAGGAAGCCACCGATCTCTCGATCGGGATCCCACAAATGCCGTACTACGAGCGCTTGCTCCGGGCGCGGCTCCCCGGCCTGTCGATGCGCACGTTCCCGGTCAACCAGGACCCGCTCGCCGCCAGTGCCGGCTTCGATGCGGTGGCGATGCCGGCCGAACGCGGATCGGTGCTGACACTGCTGAACCCCAAGTGGACCGTCGTGGTGCCGTCACCGGGGCTGATCAAGATCCCGCTCGCCTTGCCGATGGGCGGAACGGATCCGCAGTGGTCGTCATTCGTGAACACCTGGATCGACATGAAGCGGAGGGAGGGCACACTCGACGCACTCTACGATCACTGGATCCTCGGGAAGAACGTCGAGAAACGGACACCGAGATGGTCGGTCGTCCGTGACGTGCTTCACTGGGGAAAATAAGGACAGGTACATTGCCAAAATTGCCGAAATTGCCAAAATTCTAAAGGCGGACTGTTTCTCTTGCAGGCAGTGGTGGTACGCCCAACGCCGATGAGCCAAGCCTTGGGTTTTCAATGTTGGCAATGTTGGCAATGTTGGCAATGAGCGTGAGCGCTGACGTGATCGTTGTCGGCGCCGGCCTGGCCGGACTGGTGGCCGCCGCCGAAGCGGCTGACGCCGGAAGCCGCGTGCTCCTTCTGGATCAGGAAGGCGAGCAGAGCCTCGGAGGCCAGGCGTTCTGGTCGCTTGGCGGGCTGTTCATGGTGGGCACACCTGAACAGCGGCGGCTCGGCATCCGCGATTCACGGGATCTCGCGATGCGTGACTGGATGGCGACCGCCGGCTTCGATCGCCAGGACGATCGCTGGCCGCGGCAGTGGGCCGAGGCGTACGTCGACTTCGCGGCGGGCGACATGCGTGCGTGGCTGCACGAGCAGGGTCTCCGATGGTTTCCTGCCGTCGGCTGGGCCGAACGCGCGGCAGATGGCGCCATCGGAGGCAACAGCGTGCCGCGGTTTCACGTGACGTGGGGCACCGGGCCCGCGGTGCTCGAGCCTTTCCTCCGCCGGGTGCGGGCGCATCATGCCGCCGGCCGGTTGCATTTCGGGTTTCGCCATCGAGTCACGGCTCTCGACCTCACGGACGGCGTGGTGCGCGGCGTCCATGGTCAGATCCTCGAGGCGTCGGACGCCGCGCGGGGAAAGAGCACCGCGCGCCGCGTGACGGGCGACTTCTCCTTCGCCGCGCGGGCCCTGGTCATCACGTCGGGCGGGATGGGCGGCAATCATGCACTGGTGCGCCGTTACTGGCCCGACGAGCGGCTCGGGCCAGCCCCTTCGTCCATGTTTTCCGGAGTTCCGGAGCACGTCGACGGTCTGCTGCAGCAGGCCGTGCATCGGGCCGGTGCCAGCCTGATCAACGCCGATCGGATGTGGCACTACACCGAGGGGCTCCGCAACTGGAATCCGATCTGGCCCGCGCACGCCATCCGCATCCTGCCGGGCCCGAGCAGCGTGTGGCTCGATCCCACCGGCAAGCGCCTGCCGTTTCCGCACGTTCCCGGCGTCGACACGCTGAGCGCGCTGCAGTTCATCACGGCGCACCAGTTCTCGCACACCTGGTTCGTGCTGAACCGCGCGATTATCAAGCGAGAGTTCGCGCTGTCCGGCAGCGAACAGAATCCAGACCTGACTGGAAAGAGCCTGCGGCTCACACTCAAGCGCATCGGCAGATCCGTGCAGCCGCCGGTGCAGGCGTTCATGGACCACGGAGCGGACTTCGTCGTGCGTACCAACCTGCCCGATCTGGTCGCGGGCATGAACGCGGTGACCGGCGACGATCGTGTCGACTACACGACCGTGCAGCGGGAGATCCTCAATCGCGACGCACAGGTGCTGATCCGGGCACCGCAGGATCCCCAGCTGATCGTCGTCCGCAACGCGCGGAGGATCCTCAGCGAGCGGCTGGTTCGAGTCGCCCGCCCGGCGCCGATTCTGGATCCCGCGGACGGCCCGCTCATTGCCGTCAGGCTGAACATCCTCACGCGCAAATCGCTCGGCGGTCTCGAGACAGATTTGCAGGCTCGCGTGCTCCGGCCCGACGGTCAGCCGATCCCGGGCCTGTATGCCGCCGGCGAGGTGGCCGGGTTCGGCGGCGGCGGCGTGCACGGGTATCGCGCGCTCGAAGGCACGTTCCTCGGCGGATGCCTCTTCGGGGGACGCATCGCCGGCCGCCGCGCGGCTGAGGCCGCGCGGTGATGATTCGCGCTACTCTCCGCAGACGCATGAGCGATCCACGGCGCGCAGACGCATGAACGGGCCCGGGTATGACGTCGCGATCGTGGGGGCCGGCCCCAACGGCCTCACCGCGGCCGCCGTGCTCGGCCTCGCCGGGTTGTCGGTGGTGCTGCTCGACCGGAATCCCACGTCCGGCGGAAGCTGCCGGACCCTGCCCCTGACGCTGCCTGGCTTCGCGCACGACATCTGCAGTGCGATTCACCCGATGGGAGCGGCATCGCCGATCTTCCGCCGGCTCGGCCTGACCGGCAGCGGTCTCGAATGGGTCTCTGCACCGCTCGCGCTCGCGCATCCCCTGGACGATGGCCGCGTGGCGGTGGTGTCGCGGCGGGCCGCGGAGACATCCGAGAGCCTGGGCGCCGACGGCCGCGCGTGGCTCAGCCTGCTCGAGCCGTTCGTGGAGCGCCACGAGGATTTCTTTTCAGGAATCCTCCGGCCGGTCCGTGTGCCGCGGCATCCCTGGTTGATGGCGCGGTTCGGACGGTTCGGACTCCTGTCGTCCGATCGCGTGGCGCGCCGGTTCGAGGGTGACGCTGCGCGCGCGCTGCTCGCGGGCAATGCCGCCCATTCATGTCTTGCGCTCGACGCACCGGGGTCCGCGGCCATCGGGCTCGTCCTGGCCGTCGCGGGACACACGGTCGGCTGGCCGTGCGCACGCGGCGGCTCGCAGGCGATTGCCAACGCGCTGGCCGCTCGCGCCCGGTCCAGCGGGTGCGAGATCCACACCGATGTGCAGGTTCGATCGGTGCGTGACATCCCCGATGCGCGGGCCGTGCTGCTGGACGTCACGCCGCGTCAGCTTCATGCGATCGCGGCCGACGTCCTGAACGCACCCTATCGCCGCCAGCTCCAACTTTTCAGGTACGGTCCGGCGGCCTTCAAGATCGACTACGCGTTGTCGGCGAAGATCCCCTGGCGCTCGAGCCGCTGTGCGGACGCGGCGACGGTCCACGTGGGTGGAGGCTACGAGGAGATTGCCCGATCCGAAGCGGACGCCAACGCGGGCCGCATCTCCGAGTTCCCGTTCGTACCTCGTCGCGCAGCAGAGTCTTGTCGACGATGCCCGCGCGCCTGCCGGCCGCCATACAGGGTGGGCCTACTGCCACGTGCCTCACGGATCGACCGTGGACATGACCGAGCGGATCGAACGGCAGATCGAGCGCTTCGCGCCCGGCTTTCGCGACACGATCCTTGCCCGCCACGTGACGCCGCCGGCCGCGCTCGAGGCGCACAACCCCAACCTGATCGGCGGCGATATCGGCGGCGGCGCGAACACGCTGGGACAGGTGCTGCTGCGCCCCGTGCCCCGCTGGAACCCGTACACCACGCCGAACCCGCGGCTGTTCCTGTGTTCGAGCTCAACGCCGCCGGGCGGCGGCGTCCACGGCATGTGCGGCTACTGGGCGGCAAGGACGGTCCTCAGACGAGTTTTTCGGAGGGAGCTGCCGGATGGACTGCGACTGTGACAGGTCAACATCAACATCAACTACCAACTCCCAACTCCCAAGAGGAGAGTCGTTCGAACAATTGGGTGAAAGGCGTCCGAGCAAGCTTGTTCGTCACGTCTTTCACCCAGATTGCTTCGAACGACTCCCCTTGGGAGTTGGGAGTTGGCAGTTGGGAGTTGAGTTCCGTTAGCGACTCGAAAGCGAGATCTCATCGAGCACGACCCGTGACGGCAGCGTCGCCGCCAGCCACACGCACTCGGCGAGGTCTTCGGGCTGGATCATCTGCGCGCGCGCTTCGGGGGACGGCGGCTGCGGGCGTTTGTCGAGGAGCGGCGTGTTGACGTCCCTCGGGAAGATCGAGCACGCACGGACGCCGTGGCCGCGTTCCTCGGCGTTGATTTGCTGCGTGAGGCCGGTGAGGCCGAACTTCGAGCACACGTAGGCGGCACCGGCGAGGTCGCGTGCGATCCTGCCGACATCCGAGTTGACGTTGACGATTGTGCCGGTCTGGCGCTCGCGCATCCCCGGAAGGAAGGCCCGGACGCAGTAGTAAGCGCCGTGCAGGTTGGTGGCGATCACCTCGTGCCAGTCGTCGACCGACAGCACGTCGAAGCCCCGGCGCGGGATGTTGGTGCCTGCGGCGTTGACCAGCACATCCACCTCGGCAAAACGCGCGAGCACGGCTGTTCCCATCGCCGCCACGTCGTCCCAGTTGCTGACGTCGCATCGGAACCCGGCCATCCGGTTGCGACTCTCAACTCCAGCCAGCGTAATGGTTTCGGCGAGGGGTTCGACGCGGCGGCCGACCAGCGCGACGTTCCATCCCCGGCCGGCGAACCTGAGCGCGATCGCCCGCCCGACGCCACTGCCAGCTCCCGTGATAACGGCTGTGCTCATCGACAACTCCGGCTCCTGGACACGCGCAACTGCAAGAAACTACAATAGTTGACCTGGTTTTTCATCCTGGCCCAGGAGTCGCATGACACGTTCGGGCTTGTGCGTCGCCGGTGTGGTGGCGCTCGCGTCAATCCTGTCGGCCCAGGCACCCGCGTCCGCGCCGCGCCGCGCCGCGGCGATCCCCGGCCTGCGTCCCGCGCACGCCGCGCGTCCGGCCGCCGCGTCACGACCTTCGGCCGTTCCTCCAGGGACCTTCCAGAAGTACCTGCTTCGAATGCCACGGCACGAAGAAGCCCGAAGCCGGCCTCAGCATCGAAAAGCTGGTCGCGGGATTCTCGATCGGCGCCCACTGGCAGCAGTGGGAGAAGGTAGCCGAAATGCTCGAGACCGGGATGATGCCACCGATCGAGGCCGACGAGCATCCGACCGATGAGGAGCGGGCGGCGACGGCCTCGTGGATCCGTGAGTCGCTGAAGGCCTATGAAACCGATCACGCCGGCGAGCCCGGGCACGTCACGGTCCGCAGGCTGACCAGCGCGGAGTACGCCTACGCGATTCAGGATCTGACCGGGATCGAGGTGAATGCCGGCATCGACACGTCGAACGATTCGGTCGGCGGCGAAGGGTTCGCGAATTTCGGCGACGTCCAGTTCGTCCAGGACGAGAGCATCGAGCGCTATCTCGAGGCCGCGAAGCTGGTCGCGGACCATGCGGTGATTGGCGCGGGGCCGCTGGAGTTCTATTCCGATCCCGGCGAGACCGGCCTCGAGCTCTCGGCCCTGAGCCGGATCAACGAGCTCTACTCGACCAGGGGATTCCGCGTCGTGTCGGGTGAAGGCGGGCGGCCGTTCGGACTCGAGCGGTACAGCAAGGCCTTCTATGTCTCGTGGTACTACAAGCACCGCGCGGCGCTCGGCGATCCCGCTGTCACCATTCGCCAGCTTGCCGCGAAGGAGGGCATCACCGGCCGGTTCGCCGAACACATCTGGGCGGTCGTGAACAGACCCGGCACCGCCTATCCCACACGGGAGACGGTGGACCGCTGGGCCAGGCTGCCGGCGCCGACATCGGACGTCCCGGCCTCGCTCGAAAAAGGGCGCGCCGGCTGCGACGAGATCCAGAAGTTCCTCACCACGTGGCCCAGCTGGTTTTTCGCGCGCGGCGATCTCGCGGCCGGCGGCGCCGGCGACGAGAGCCCGCTCGCGTTCACCGACGAGACGCTCGAGGTCGATCCGACCCGCAAGTTCACCTATCCGATCGCCCTGCGTGGCGGGCGCGGCCGCGGCGGGCCCTCTACGCCGGGCCCGCAGAAGGTCTATCTGCTTTTCAATGACGTGGCCCCGGGGGCAAGCACGACGCCGGTGGTGATCTGGCGCAATGCGCGGATCGTGAGCCGCGCGGTGCCGGCGGGTCGAGGCGCGCCGGGCGCGGCACCGGCCGCAGCCGCCACCGCGGCGGCCGCGGTGGCATCGCCGGGTCAGGGCCGCGGCGTCGCGGCCCCGGTGCTGTCGACGAAATCCCTCCGATCGATGCTGTCGTCCGAGGATGCCACGGCGCTGAAGTTCGGGGCGAGTCCAGACGGGTCCCCCCTCGGCGAGGATGACTTCGCGACCACGGGAACGGTGGCCTTTACCGTCGACGTGCCGCAGGACGGGAACGTCCTCGAGTTCCATGCCGATGCCGAGCTCGGCAAGGATCGCAACGCCGTCATCCGCGTGATGCTGTCCGAACGTCCCGAAGGCACGTCGCGCGACGCGCTGCAGCGGGTGGTCTTCGGCGATCCGCACAGCACCGGCTACGAGAGGTTCCGCGCCAGCATGACGGAGTACGTCGCGCTGCTCCCGCCGAATTCACACGGCGAGGCCAATCCCGCCGACAAGGATCCGGTCCCGGCGCCGTTCGACAACACTTACAACAGCCCCGAGCACGACGCCTTCGTGCTGAAGGTCAAGTATCAGCGCAGCGACAGGTTCTTCACCGAGAACATGGTCGACGGTGCGGATCGCGCGCGCCTCGATCAGGCGTGGAACGACCTGTTCGGATCGTGGCCCTACCACGACGCCTATCTCGGCATGCTGGTCGAGCACTACGGCCTGAAGCTGAAGAGCCACAAGATCGAGGATCTCGATGCCGCGCAGATCGCCGCACAGCCGGCCGCGGCGCGCCCCTATCTCACGTCGCTTCGCGCGCACTACGCCGAGGTGACGAAGGCCCTGACGCTCGCGCAGCCCGGTCAGGTGGCCGATGCGCTGGCGTTTGCGAGCCGCGCCTGGCGCCGTCCGCTCACCGCCGCCGAGAAGGCGAGCTTGCGCGCTTTCTACCAGAAGTCCCGCACCGTGACCGGTCTCGATCACGACGACGCGATCCGCGCGGTGATCGCGCGGGTGCTGGTCTCACCAGCGTTCCTGTATCGAGTCGAGACTGTCACGGCCACCAACTTCCGCCTGAAGGCGGAAGCCACCAGACAGGCGGCGCGCGGTGAGAAGGCGCTCGACGGCTGGGAGATGGCGAGCCGTCTCAGCTTCTTCCTGTGGTCGTCCATTCCCGACGACGAGCTGCGGCGGGCCGCCGCGGCGGGCGAATTGAGCAATCCGGCCATGCTCGCCAGACAGGCGAAGCGGATGACCGCCGATCCGAAAGCCCGCCGGGTCGCGACCGAGTTCTTCGGGCAGTGGCTCGGCTTCTATCACTTCGATCAATACCGCGGCGTCGACACGGGCCGCTTCCCGGAATTCACCGACCAGGTGAAGTCGTCCATGTACGACGAAGCCATCTCCACGTTCGAATACATCGTCCGGCAGGAGCGGCCGGTGAAGGAAATCCTTCACGCGGATTACACCTTCCTGAACCAGCCGCTGGCGAAGTTCTACGGGGTTCAGCAGGACGTGAAGTCAGACGACAAGGTCGTGAAAGTCGATGGCGCGAACGCCTTCAATCGCGGGGGAGCCCTGCGCCTCGGGTCGGTGCTGACCACGACGTCGGCGCCGCTCAGGACCAGCCCGGTGAAGCGCGGCGACTGGGTATTGAGGCGCGTGCTCGGCTCGCCGACGCCGCCGCCGCCGGGTGACGCCGGAACCCTTCCCGGGGACGACAAGTCGTTCAATGGCCTGACGCTGCGGCAGCGTCTGGCCGAGCACAAGCGCGACGCGACCTGCGCCGCCTGTCACCTCCGGATCGACCCGCTGGGATTCCCGCTCGAGGGCTTCGACGCGGTCGGCCGGCCGCGCACGAAGTACGCCGACGGCCAGGCGGTGGACGACACGGGCGAGCTCGCCGACAAGAAGACCATCACCGGCGCCGACGGGTTGCTCCAGTATCTCGAGGGCAAGGACAAGCAGGTCATGACGACGCTGTCGCGGAAGCTGCTGGGCTACGCGCTCGGGCGTACGATTCTGGCCTCCGATCGCCCGCTGCTCGCGGAAATGACCGCCGCCGGGCACGATGCGACTTTCCCGGAGCTCGCGATTAAGATCGTCACCAGCCGCCAGTTCCGGCACCGCGCGGGGGATGATGGTGCGGCGCAGGCGCCCCGGACCAGGCCCCTTCGACAGGCTCAGAGCAATGCCCTTCGAGAAGCAGGTACCCGATGAGCATCGACGCACAGTTCCCACCTTCGCGCTTCGCGCTACGGCGGGCAAGCCGGAACCATTCGCGGCGGCACTTCCTGCGGGGCATGGGGGTCGCGCTGGCACTGCCCTGGATGGAGTCGCTGCCGGTGTTCGGCCAGGCGGCCGCGGCGGTACAGCAGAACACGCCGCCCCTGCGGCTCGGCGTCGTGTTCTTCTCGAACGGCGTCGAGCCGGTTCACTGGTGGGCGAAGGGCGCCGGGGCGACCATGGAAATCGGTCCCGGGCTGCTGCCGATGATGCCGCACCGCGAGGACATGGTCTTCGTCCAGGGGCTGTTCAACCAGGCGGCCCACGTCTCGACCAGTCCGCACCTTGGCCGCATGAACGTGCTCTCCGGCGCGACGGTCAGCCTGGATCCGAAAGAGATCCGGGTCGGGACGTCGATGGACCAGGTGCTGGCCTCGCAGCTCGGCACCCGGACCGCCATCCCGAGCCTCGTCCTCGGCATCGAGCCGAACGAGCTCCGGCTCGAGGACGGCCTGTCGATGATCTACGGCTCGAGCCTGTCATGGATCTCGCCGACCAAGCCGGCGACCAAGGAGATCTATCCCTCGCGAACGTTCGATCGGCTGGTGGGTGACGGGACGGCCCGCCGGCTCGATCGCAGCATCCTGGATGCGGTCCGGCAGGAGTCGCAGAGCCTCCGCCCGCGGATCAGCACGGACGACAACCTCAAGCTGACGGAGTACTTCGAGTCGATCCGCGACATCGAGAAGCGAATCGAGCGGGCGTCGAAGGAAGAGCGGATCGAGGGCTGGCGCCCGACGCTGACCAGGCCCGACATGCCGCGTCCGGCCAACGAGCTGCCGCAGAACGTGCCCGATCACATGAAGCTGATGCTCGACCTGATCGTGCTGGCGTTCCAGATGGACAAGACCCGCATCGCGACGGTGATGCTGAACAACGACCTGTCGCAGATGAACTTCAAGTTCCTGGAGGGCGTGCAGGGAGCGCTGCACCTCGATTTGACGCACAACGGTCGCGCCGCGGACAAGGAAGCGATGTACCTGAAGACCAACCAGTACCACATCGCCCAGTTCGCCTACCTGACCCAGCGGTTGAAGGACATCAAGGAGGGCGACGGCACGATGCTCGACAACTCGATCCTGATGTGCACGTCGAGCCTGTTCGACGGCGATGCGCACGGGGCGAACCAGCTGCCGATCCTCCTCACCGGCAAAGGCCAGGGAACCCTCAAGACCGGCCGGATCCTCGATTACGCCGTGAAACCGGACGATCAGCGGAAGGCGTGCAGCCTGCACCTGTCGCTGATGGATCGGATGGGCGTCAAGCTCGATCGCTTCGGCGATGCCACCGCGCGCCTCGAGGATCTGTAATCACCCCGTCTGCGGGGTAGGCTGCACGGCATGATCGCTGCGCAGCCGATCACCCTCGAGCGTGACGGCATCCGGCTCGAGCCGCTGAATTCCGATCACGAGTCCGCCCTCGTCTCGGCCGCCTCCGACGGCCGGTTGTGGGAGCTGTGGTTCACCACGGTTCCGTTTCCGGAGGGCATGGCGGCATACATCGCGACGGCGCTGGCCGGCCAGCGGGACGGTCACATGCTGCCCTGGGCGGTCCGGGATCTGGAGCGCGGCACCATCATCGGATCGACCCGCTACCACGACATCGTCCCGGCGATCGACCGGGTCGAGATCGGCTACACCTGGTATTCGAAGAGCCGCCAGCGGACCGCGGTCAACACCACCTGCAAGCTGCTCCTGCTCGCGCATGCCTTCGATACGCTCGGGTGCAAGGTGGTCGGGTTACGCACCGACAACTTCAACTTCCGGTCGCAGCGCGCGATCGAAGGGCTCGGAGCGAAGAAGGATGGCGTCCTGCGGCACCACGCGATGCGGCGCGACGGCAGCGTGCGGGACTCGGTGCTCTACAGCATTCTGGTGACCGAGTGGCCGGATGTGCGGAAACACCTCGAGCTCAGGCTCTCTCGGCATCGACAGGATCAACTCCCAACTCCCAACGTCCCAACTCCCAAACGGAATCGGTCGAACAACGGGGTGAGAGTCCTCCAACCAGCTTGGTTGATGGCTTTTCGCCCCATTGTTCGACGGCTCTCCTTGGGAGTTGGGGGTTGGAAATTGGGAGTTGACTCGAGTCAGGAATAGAAACCTATGCGAATGGCATTAGTGGGGATGATTCTCAGCTGTATGTCCGTGGTACCGTCCCCGCGGGTCCAGTCCCCCACCCCTGTGAGGCCGGGCATCGAGGTCTTCCTCGCCAACGTCCCGGCGGCGCTTCGCGGCAAGCGCGTCGCGCTGATCACCAATCAGAGCGCGGTGGATCGCGCGCGAACATCGGACATCGACCTGATCGCGCACCACAAGCATCTGAAGCTGGTGGCGCTGCTCGCGCCCGAGCACGGTATCCGCGGCGATGCGCCGGCGGGTGCGAAAAGTGGACGACGAGAAGGATCCAAAGACCGGCATCCCGATCTTCTCGCTGTACAAGTCGGAGGACCATGGTCCCACGCCGGAGATGCTTCGCGATGTCGACGTCCTGATCTACGACCTGCAGGAAGTGGGCGGCCGCACCTGGACCTACGTCTCGACGATGGCACTGGCGATGGAGGCGGCGGCGAAGAAAGGGAATTCCGTTCGTCGTGCTCGATCGGCCCAATCCGATCGGCGGGGAGATCGTCGAAGGTGCGCTGCTCGATCCGCAGTTCAAGTCGTTCGTCGGGATGTATCCGATTCCGGCGCGGCACGGGATGACCGTCGGAGAGCTGGCGGTGCTCTTCAACACGAAATACGCTCTCGGCGCGGAGCTGATCGTGATCCAGACTCTGAACTGGCGGCGATCCCAGTGGCAGGACCAGACCGGATTGCCCTGGGTGAATCCATCGCCCAACCTGCGCTCGCTCGCCGCGCTGACCAGCTATCCGGGGTCGGTCTATTTCGAAGGCACGAATCTCACCGAGGGCAGAGGCACCGAGCGCCCGTTCGAGCAGATTGGCGCGTCATGGCTCAACGCGCCAGCGGTCGTGAATACGATGAACGGGATGCGGCTGCCGGGGATCACTTTCGAGGCGATCACCGATGACGGTAGCGCCGACCGCCGCGAAGTTCCCCGGCCAGACGATCCCGGGCATCCGCTTCGACATCACCGACCGGCAATCGTACCGGCCGGTACGGACCGCGCTCCTGCTGATCGACACGATCCGCCGGCAGCATCCCGGCGAGTTCGCGTGGGGCAAGACGATCGACCGCCTGACCGGGTCGGACAAGGCGCGGCTGGCAATCGACGCCGGGCGGCTGCCGGCGGTGCTCGAGGAATGGGACCGCGAAGCGGCGGCGTTCTCGGAGACCCGCAAGGCGTTTCTGTTGTATCCGTGATCGCTGTTCGTTTACGGAATTCTCCCGGTCGCCTCGCCAGCCTGATCCCCGCCTACCGCGCGGCGCGCGTCGACCCGCTGGCGGTGCTGCGGGCGAATTGATTGATCTTCCGCCTAAAGGCGGAAGCTACCAGAGGAATCTCTTCGCCGGCTTATGGTCTTTTGTACGTCTCGTGGCTTCCGCCTTCAGGCGGAAGACCCTCGTTCAATTCGCTTTTCAATATCCTCGGCGCGCTGGCTGACCCGGAACTCGATGACCCGGAAGTCGGCCAGCCCGTGCTTGCAGAACGGATCCTGCGCTGCAATGGCTTCGATCTCCTCGCGGCTCTTCCCGACCGCCAGGATGATCCCGCCGTCCCTCGGAATCTTGCGGCCCGATACCAGGAAATGGCCCGACGCATAGTGCTTGTTGAGGAAGGCCATGTGCGGCTTCATCTGCGCGTCGATCTGATCGAGTGGGGCTTTGTAGGCGAGTTCGATGATGAACATATTCTTTCGCGAACACCAGGCTTACAGACTGGCCGTAAAAACGACGAACGAAATCAGGCCCGCCGCAATCGCCAGCCAGCCCCAGCGTCGCGAGCCTGGCAGTCCCCACCACATATACAGTCCTGATGCGATCCACAGGACGATCGCCAGGCAGACCAGATCGACGACGACGCTCCAGGAGCGAACGAAGAGGCTTTCCTGATCGAAACCGCCGCGCCCGTGCATGCCGGTGAGGAACTGGTCCCAGCGGAAGCGGCGGTCCTCGACGGTGAGGCGCTTCTGGTCGGCGTAGTACTTCAGCTGCGTCGAGTTCCAGAACGAATACACGTACACGTTGACCTGCGTCGGGCTCTGGCGATACGCGCCGAAGGTGCCGGCGGTCACGCCGGCCTGCTGCAGCAGCGATGCGCCGAACGCACGGAGCTGGCGCGGATCCTCGGGGATGGCGGCGTCGACCGTGTGGGTCGAGCGGAGGGTCCAGAGGGGAAGGCCCTTGGCGGCGTCGCGGCGTTCGAAGTACTGGGTGTGCGCGAACGGGATTGACGAGATGCCGTACATGAACAGCCACGGCAGCAGCGCGAGGCCGAGATACAGATGCAGGCGCCGGTTGAAGTGAGCGAATGTCATGGCCGGAGCTAAATAGTTGCCAGGAACAGCGCGAACAGGCCCGCGCCGCCCGCCAGCGCGAGCGCGCCGAGCCGCCGCGTGACCTTCATTTCCCACCACATCCAGAGCCCCGACAGCACCCAGAAAATCATCGCGGCGATGGCGAGATCGACCGTCACGGCCCAGACCGTATCGATCGTGTAGCCGGTCGCGTAGCCTCTCCGCCGGTGGAAGCGTTCGAGCAGGGCATTGGCCCGGTGCGGCAGCCGCTCGATCAGCACCGCGCGCGTGGCCGGCGTGTAGGTGATCCGCCGCGGCGTCAACAGATCGTTCCTCGTGATCACGATCGCGCCATCCTTGCGACGGGTCACGCCGTGCGCCCCGTCGAGATCGAGCGAGGTCAGGATCTGGCGCGAGATCGTCCTGAGCTCGGCATCGTTCGGGAAGACCCCGTCGTACACCAGCTCCTTCTCGCGCGTCGAACTGCGGCGCGCCGGCGCCCGACTCATCGACGAACAACGCCCGGTGATTCATCACCGCCGTGCTGAGCGCGTACATCAACAGCCACGGGAACACGAACAACGCGAGGTACATGTGAGTGCGGCGTATGAGGAGGGAAGCGGTCATGAGCGGGTGAACGATAGCTGCAATTCTTGATGGTGGTCAAAGGGGAGTCCGTTGGTTCGCTGGTTCGCTGGTCCGCTGGGTCCGGCCCCGCGACCCAACGGGCCCGCGGGTCCCTAACTGCGTCTCTTTGATACATTCAGTCAGAAATGCCCCGATCACCTCTGCCACACGTTCCGGCGCTTTTCATCGCTGGCGTCGCGCTCGCGACGCCTCTCATGCTCGGCGCCGGAGCTCGATCCGGAGCATCGGTTGGTCAGGCTCCCTCTCGTGACGCCGCGGTTCGCTACGTTCCCGACGACTTGCAGGATACATCGTGGTTGAAGAAGCTCGGCGCCGCACAGGCGAAGGCGGTGGAAGGAGTCAAGGCGTTCCATGACTTCACCTTCACCGACCGGCGGGGCGAGAGCGGCATCACGTTTCAGCACCACGTCGTGGCCGATGCGGCCAGGACCTACAAAGCGGCCCACTACGATCACGGCAACGGGCTGGCCATCGCCGACGTGGATGGCGACGGTCTCACGGACATCTACTTCGCCAACCAGGTCGGCGGCAATCAGCTCTGGAGGAATACGGGCGGGGGCAGGTTCCAGGACATCACGGCGTCCGCGGGTGTCGCGGTGCCGGATCGAGTGAGCGTGACCGCGTCGTTTGCCGACATCGACAACGACGGCGATGCCGACCTCTACGTCACGACCGTTCGGGGCGGCAACCTGCTCTTCGAAAACGATGGCAAAGGCCGGTTCCGCGACATCACCGCCGCCGCGGGGCTGACCTACGTCGGCCACTCGTCCGGTGCGGTGTTCTTCGACTACGACCGCGACGGCCGTCTCGATCTCTTCCTCGTCAACGTTGGCCGGTACACCACGAATACGGTGGCCGGCGAAGGGTACAAGTACTACGTCGCGTTCGAGGACGCGTTCTCCGGGCACCTGAAACCGGAGCGCGCGGAGCGAAGCATCCTGTATCACAACGAAGGCGGCAACCGCTTCGCCGACGTCTCGAAGCGGGCCGGCATCGTCGACCTGTCGTTTACCGGCGATGCCACCGCCCTCGACGGCAACGACGATGGCTGGCTGGATCTCTACCTGACGAACATGGAAGGGGACGACCAGTACTACGAGAACGCCGGCGGCAAGGGCTTCGTCAGGAAGAGCCGTCAGGTCTTCCCGCGCACGTCATGGGGCTCGATGGGGATCAAGGTGTTCGACTTCAACAACGACGGGCGCCTCGACATCTTCGTCACCGACATGCACTCGGACATGAGCCAGACGATCCCGCCCGAGCAGGAGAAGCTGAAGTCCACGATGAAGTGGCCGGTCTCGTTCCGAGGCACCGGCAAGACCAGCATCTGGGGCAACAGCTTCTTCCTCAAGGAAGGGCCGAACACGTTCCGCGAGGTGTCCGACGACATCGGCGCCGAGAACTACTGCCCGTGGGGCCCGAGCGTGGGCGACCTGAACGCCGACGGCTTCGACGACGCGTTCATCGCCTCGGGGATGAACTATCCGGAGCGCTACATGATCAACTCGGTGAAGCTGAACGACGGCGGCCGCCGTTTCGTCGACGCCGAGTTCGTCCTCGGGATCGAGCCGAGATCAGGCGGCGTTTCGACGCCGTTCTTCGAACTGGACGCCTCCGGCAAGGACCGCAACCACAAGGACGCGCAGGGCGAGTCCGGCCGCATCGCGATTTGGGGCGCCCGCGGCACGCGCGCCGCCGCGATCTTCGACGTCGACGGCGATGGCGATCTCGACATCGTCACCAACGACTTCAACGCCGCGCCGATGGTGCTCGTCAGCAACCTCACCGACAGAACCGCAGGTGCGTTACGTCGCGGTGAAGCTGACCGGGTCGTCCTCGAACCGGAATGGCCTGGGGGCGGTGGTGAAGGTCACGGCGAGCGGCGTCACCTCCACCAAGGTGTTCGACGGAAACTCCGGCTACCTGTCGCACAGCCTCTACCCGCTGTACTTCGGTCTCGGCGCGGCGCAGACGGTGGATGGGATCGAGGTGCAGTGGCCCACGGGGAAGAGACAGACGGTGACGGGGCCTTTCAGGATGAATTCCACGATCGATGTGCGGGAGCAGTAGGGATCAACTCCCAACTTCCAACTCCCAGCTCCCAAGGAGAATCATTCGAACAACAGGGTGAAAGGCGCATCGACGGGCTTGTTGGAGGACTTTCACCCTATCGTTCGAGGGGCTCTCGTTGGGAGTTGGGAGTTGGGAGTTGGGAGTTGACCTGTTTTGGCCTGTAACCCACCTTGGCGTATTCGGCCGCCTGAGGCACGAAGGCGGCATCGAACCGCGGATCCGGCGGATCGAACCTGTTGGCCTTGGCGTCGATCGTCTGCCTCAGGTCGTTGACGTCACCGTGAATGAACGATCCGCGAACGCCGGCGGAATCGACGATGTCGATCTCGTAGCGGGCACCCTCGGAGATGCCGCCGGCCAGCGTGTTCTTCCAGAAGATCGAGTCCACATACGTGCTGCCGGTCCCGTCATCGTCGACGCCGTTCCAGTTGCCGGTGAACGTGCAGCGGGTGACCGACACGCGCGAGCGGGCGAAGACCGTGAGCGCGGCGGAGCCGTTCTGCGCGTGATACTCGCCGCCGCTCAGCATGCCGACGTAGTCGACGCCAAGGTTGCCGACGTTGCCCGTGAACAGGCAGTTCTCGATGGTCGCGCGGCTGCCGTGGAGCACGTCCACCGCGGATCCGGTGATCTGGGTGCGGTTGTTCCTGAAGATGCAGTCGCGAAACAGCACCGAGTCCTGCACCTGATCGAGGTGCTCGACGGAGACACCGCCGCCGCAGGGGCTGGTGTAGTTGTCGACGACCTCGACCTGCTCGATCGTCGGATAGGACCGCGCGTAAATCTTGATTCCGCCGCCGTCCGCGAAGAAGAACGGCGTCTTCCGCACGTCGTCCGACTCAATCGGTGAGCGATCGCCCGAGCCGGTCGTGAAGTTGTTGGCGCCGGTGATCCTGAACCCGCGCAGGACCGTTTTGCGCGAGATCCCGTCGCCGAAATAGACGACGTGGTTGACGATTGCCGGATAACTGCGCGCCTGCCGATCGGCGATGTCGGGATTGGCCGCGGTCAGGGTCACGTCGCCCTCGGCCTCCAGCGTGATCCCGTCGTGCCGGGCGTTGAACCAGATCAGCGCCTGGCCCTTCGCCTTGGGCCGATAGATGCCGGCATGCACGATGACCCGCTTGTTCGACGGATCCTTCGCTGCCGCCTCGAGCGCATCCTGGATATTCCCGCCGGGGTGGACCTCGTGGCCGCTACCCGTCGCGGGCCGTCCGCGGTCCGCGGTCTGTGGCCTGGTCAGAGCGCTCATCGGCAGCGCGCCGAAGGCGAGGATCTGCAGAACTGTGCGGCGATGGGGTAATCGACCCTTCATTTGGAAAGATCAAGGGTACATCCCTCCTGCACAGCCTGCCACCCCGTCTGTAGAGCAGCCGCTCATGCGGATATGATTCGCGGATGGACGAGAAATCTCACTTTCTGAAGTTCTGGAACAAGGAGGCGGCGGCCACCCGCGCCGTGCTGTCGCGGATCCCTGAAGGCTCGGACTACCGGCCCGATCCCAAGTCGCGGACCGCGCGGGAAGTCGCGTGGCTGATCGTGCGCGAGGAGATCCTGCTGGCGGACGGTCTCGAGAAGGGCGTGCTCGAATGGGTCGAGCTCCCTGCGCCCAAGACGATGAAGGAAGTGCTCGACACCTACGATCGTTCGCACGACGCGGCGACCCGGAAGCTCGAGGCCAGTGATTCCTCGCGCTGGTCCGGGAACGTGCCGTTCACGTTTCAGGGACAGCAGGTGATGAACGAGTCGGGCGCGGAGACCGCGTGGGGATTCCTCCTCGACATGATCCATCACCGCGGCCAGCTCTCCACCTACTTGCGGCCGATGGGTGCGAAGGTCCCGCAGATCTACGGACCGAGCGCCGACGAGCCGATGTAAGCGCGCGGCCTGCGCGGCCGTCCGCATCTCGGAGAGAGCGTCGGCGAACAAGTGCGTGCGTTCTGACTCGCCTCCACTCCGCGACCGGGTCCTGTCGCCGGACGCCCCAGGCGGTGCTCGGCACCGCGTACGGCCTGGCGAGCGGCGGCGCCCTCTATTCGCTGGCGCTCTGCACTTTGACGAGTGCCGGTTTCCTGACGCCCGGCCTGGTGATGCGCTGGCGGCCGGTGGGCCGCTTCGTCTTCGTGAACGGCGGAATCGCCACGGCCTTCCCGGTCCTGGCCGACTTGTAGAGCGCCTGGACGATGCGGACGTCCTGGAGTCCTTCTTCACCCGATGGCTCCGGCTCGCGGTTCTTCAGGATGCAGTCGGAGAAGTAGAGCAGCTGCGGCGCGAACTGGTCGCGCTTGCCGATGCGCTTGCGTGGTGGTCTTCCCTTCGATCGTCAGCTCGTAAGCGAGGCCTTCGGCGTACTCATACGCCGGGTCCACGTGGATCTCACCTTTCGAGCCGACGATCCGGTATTCCGCGACGTCGGCCGCGTTGAAGCTGGTGACGAACGCCGCCACGCGGTTCCCTTCGAAGCGCAGCAGGGCGCCGGTGGACTCGTCGATTTCCGCCAGCTTCGCGGCGCCGCTGTTCACCGAGATCGCGGTTACCTGCCGCGGCTCGGCGCGGAAGAGATACCGCGCCGCGTTGATGCAGTACACGCCGATGTCGTAGAGCGAACCGCCACCCATGTCCTTCTTCGTGCGGATGTCTCCCGGCCTGACCGTCATCGAGAAGGACGAGTTGAAGAACTTCGGCTCCCCGATCCGGCCGCGGCGCACGAGGTCGACGACGCGCAGGTTGATCTCCTCGAAGTGCAGGCGATACGCGATCATCAGGCGCACGCGATGGCGCCGGCAGGCCGCGATCATCCGCCGGCACTCCTCGACGGTCACCGCCATCGGCTTCTCGCAGAGCACGTGCACGCCCGCGCGCGCCGCGCGGATCGTGTACTCCGCGTGCATCGAGTTCGGCAGCGCGATGTAGACGGCGTCCACCTGCTCGAGGCATGCGTCGTATTCGTCGTACGTGAAGGTGTGCTCCACGTTGTACCGCTCGGCCAGCTGCTTCAGTTTGGCGCGGTCGTCGCTGACGAGCGCGGTCAGCCGCGAGTTGCGCCGGGCGTGCGCGAAGGCCGGCAGCATCGCCACCTGCGCGATATGGCCGAGTCCAACCACCGCGTAGCGGACCGCGCCCTTCCCGAGTCGGGGCACGCGCTACCTCTTCTTGGCGGTCTTCGGACGATTTCCGCGCCGGCACCTTGGCGCCCTTCTCGCGCGCCTCGCTCAGCCCGATGGCGATCGCCTGCTTCCGGCTCGTCACTTTGCGGCCGGATCCGCTCTTCAACGTCCCCTTCTTCTTCCGCCGCATCGCCGACTCGACCCGCTTGCTCGCAGCTTTGCCGTATTTGGCCATGAGCACCTCCCATGGCTACGTTTGCAAGGGGCGTGCTTGGTGCCAGCTGGCAACGGAGGAAACGGAGCGCACGGAGAAGAGATCAACACGGAGGCGCGGAGGCACGGGGACGGGCGATGGTCCAGTGTCGGCGCCGGCCGGCTGTGCCCCACTTGATGTAATCTTCGCCGATGCTCCGTGGCCTCCCGGTCGTGCTTGCCCTGGCACTCGTCGGTTGCAGAGGGGCAGAGCCTCCCCATCTCGCGATCGGCGCGGCGGCCCCCGAGTTCTCACTCCCCGGGATTGACGGCAAGCGCCACAGCCTCGCTGACTACGCCGGCAGCCGGGTGCTCGCGGTCGTGTTCACCGGCAACAGCTGTCCGGTCTCTCAGCAGTACGAAGCGCGTATCGGCAAGCTCCACGAGGATTACCGCGGCAAGGGCGTCTCGGTGGTCGCCATCAATCCGAATGCGCCGGCCGCGATTGAGCTCGCCGATCTCGGCTACTCCGACGTCGGCGAGTCGCTGGACGACATGAAGGCGCGCGCGGCCGATCGGCAGCTCCAGTACCCGTATCTTTCAGACGGTCAGGATCAGGCGGTCTCGAAGAAGTTCGGTGTCGTTTCCGCGCCACACGTCTTCGTCTTCGACCAGGCGCGCACGCTGCGTTACGAAGGGCGGATCGATGACGGCAGGCAGGGCGGCAGCGCGGAGGCGCGGGATGCGATCGACGCGCTGCTCGCGGGCAAGTCCGTCGCAACCGCCCGCACGCGTGTCGAGGGCTGCCCGGTCAAGGCGCTGGCAGCCCCGGCCGCGAATCGCGCCGCGTCGGCGGCCGCCAATGAAGCGGTGACGGTCGAGATGGCCGGGGCTGACGAGCTCAAACGGCTGCGGCAGAACGGCACCGGAAAGCTCCTCTTGATCAACTTCTGGGCGACGTGGTGCGCGCCCTGCGCCAGCGAGTTCCCGGACCTCGAAGCGACCTGGCGGATGTACAAGCCCCGTGGCCTGGAGTTCGTCGCGGTGTCGGTCAACGACCCCGAAGAGAAGCCGGGCGTGCTCGAGTTCCTGAAGACGCACCGTGCCACGCATCGCAACCTCTTGTTTGCCACGGCGGACGTGTACGGCCTCCAGGCCGCGTTCGATCCCAAGATGCCGGCGCCGGTGCCCTTCACCATCCTGCTCGCGCCGAACGGCGACGTCGTCTATCAGGAGCTCGGCGAGCTCAGCGTGCAGAAGCTGCGCCGTGCGATCCTGGCGAATCTCCCTGATAATCCAGAATTTCCAGGGCACAACGCCTACTGGTCCAACCACTGACCGAGAAGCGAGGAGAACATGAGCCGATTCTTCGGGATGCTTGCAGCTGCCGTCGCGCTCGTCGCGCTGCCGATCGGGACGGCGCCCGTGACTGCCCGTCAGCAGGCGCCCGCCCAGGGCGGGCGCGGAATCCAGTCGAACCTCGAGCATCCCGTGCTTCCGATTGGTTCGCCCCTGCCGGACTTCAGCCTTCCCGGCGTCGACGGGAAGACGCACAAGGCAGCCGAGTACGCCGGCACGAAGCTCCTGGCCATCGTCTTCGAGAGCAATCACTGCCCGGTGTCGCAGCTCTATGAGAGCCGCATCGAGAAGCTCTACGAGGACTACCGGAAGAAGGGCATGGCGCTCGTCGCGATCAATCCGAACAACCCCAAGACCGTGCGGCTCGACGAGCTCGGCTACACCGATGTGACCGACTCGCTGCCGGAGATGAAGCTGCGCGCCCAGCTGCGCGGGATCGACTGGCCGTATCTCTATGACGGCGACACCCAGGCAATCTCGGTGAAGTTCGGCGCAGTGGCCACGCCGCACATCTTCATCTTCGACCAGGACCGCAAGCTGCGCTATCAGGGACGGATCGACGACAACCAGCGCGAGGATCTGGTCAAGACCCGCGACGCGCGGAATGCGATCGACGCGCTGCTCACCGGCCAGCCGGTGCCGGTCGCCGAGACCACCGCGTTCGGCTGCACCACCAAGTGGCTGTCGAAGGCATCGGGCGTCGAGCAGGAGTGGGCGCGCATCCAGGCCGAGCCGGTGCAGGTGGAGATGGTCGCCGCCGAGGACCTGAAGCAGATTCGCGCGAACGCGACCGACAAGGTAATGCTCGTCAACTTCTGGTCGACGAACTGCGCCACGTGCGCCGGCCAGTTCTTCGACCTCGAGACCACATTCCGGATGTACCGCAAACGGGCCTTCGATCTCATCACGATCAACACCAACGGTCCCGCTGACGCGCCGCAGGTGCTCGCGTTCCTGAAGAAGGAGTACGCGTCGAGCCAGAACAAGCAGTTCGCCACCGCGGATCGCGCCGGCCTGCAGGCGGCATGGGGCGAGAAGTGGAACCCGGCCCAGCCGCTGACGATGGTGATCGCGCCGGGCGGGCAGGTGCTCTACCGGAAAGAAGGGAAGATCGATATCCTCGAAGTGCGCCGCACCATCCTCGCCGCGATGCCGGATACGAAGGGCTACATCGGGTCGAAGGCCTACTGGGAGCGGACGGTCGCGGAGCTGAAAGCAAGGCAGAAGTAAGTATTGTTTTATGGAACGCCGGCGCGGGCTGCCGAGGATCCCGGGCGCAGGATCACGTAGGTAGGCAGGCCGATCGCTTTGAAACGCGTCATCAACGATTTCGCCGGCTCGGCTTCGGGATCTTCCGCCTGGAACTTCACCTTCACGTAATTCGACAACGCGGTCGCCACCGTCGGGTCCGCCAGCGTCGTCTTGTCCATCGTCAGGCAGTTCTTGCACCAGGTCGCCCAGAAGTCGATCAGCACCGGTTTGTTCTCGCGCGCCGCCTGATCGAGCCCGGCGGCGAGCGAGCTGGTCCAGCCCTCGCCAAGTTTTTCCTGGACGCTGCTCCGCACCTCGGCGGCGTCCACCCGAAGATTCTGGAACAGGCCGTAGGCGATGTAGCCGTAATACGCGGCCGTGGCCAGGATCAGGACGCCGAAGGCCTGCTTCACCCGCACCATCCACATCCCCGGCTTCGGCAGTGCCGCGAGGCCGGCGCCCGCGATCGGCCAGGGGATCGCCATCCCGAGCCCGAGCACGAACGGCAGCGCCAGCGCGAGCGAGGTTCCGCCGGCGTAGAGGCTGCTGGAGAACAGCACGACCTGAATCACAACCGGCGCGACGCACGCTCCGGCGAGCAGCGCCGCCACCGCACCCATGGTGAAGGCCACGGCGAACGTGCCGCGCTGGTCGGGCCCGCGCATGCCGCTCGAGAACCGCGAGAAGTCGATGTCGACCACGTCGAACATCGCGAGGCCGAGCACGATGAAGAGGGCCGCGATGCCCGCGTTGAACCAGGGCGAGGCGTTGATCGTCCCGAACGTGCCCGCCGTCAGGATCACGATCAGGCCGAGGATGCCGTAGACCACGGCCATCGCGGCCCCGTAAGTGGAACCCAGCAGGAATCCACGGCGGCGTGAACCGGCCTGCGCGCCGGCACCAATGATCGCGAGGTTGATCGGGATCATCGGCAGCACGCACGGGGTCAGGTTGAGCGCCAGCCCGCCGAGGAGGATCAGCACGAGAATCGCGATGGGTCCGCGTCCTTCGAAGAGCCCCTTGCGCGCGATTCCCTGTTCCGCGTCGTGGATGAATTCGAGGAAGGCCTGCGTCTTCAGGTAACCGCCCGTGGTTCCGGCGACGGCGAAGCCATCGAGCTTCGAGAAGTCGCGCGGATCGACCGGCGCCGCGGGTTTCGGCGGAACCGGATCGGCGGAGCGCGCGAGCGGAGGTCCGGTCCGCCGCCCGGCTGTCAGTCGAGCGAACACGTCGCGATGCGCGGGCGTCCCGGATTTCGCGGTGACGGGAACGATCCTGAGGGTCCACCCGGTCGTCGCCGTGGTCGGCCGGAAACAGACCTTGTCATTGCACGCCTGGTAGCGAAGCTTCGCGGGGATCGCGAGCTCTCCGGGCGCGAGGCTCTTGTCGAGCTCGAGCTCCGCACCAACGACGAATTCGCGCTCGAACACGGCGAGCGGCTGCGGCTGGCCCTCCTGCGCGAAGTCGGTGGGGTGCGGGAAGACGAGCTGCGTGACCTTCACGCCTGCCGGTGCGTCGATCGTCAGCGCTGTTGGAATCAGCGAGGGATCCCGCGGCTTGTCGGATTGAACGTGCAGCCCTTCGGGTAGTCCGACCGTGAGGGCCACGCGAACCGGCGATCCGGGACGCACGGCGTCGGTCTCGACGAACGCGCTGACCGTCGCCTCGGGCGGCCGCGTTTGCGCGTACGAAGACGAGACTGACGCGGTGGCAACGAGGATGATGCCGGCAAGGATGGTGCGGGCGGGCATGGGGCAGATCCAGGCCTCAGTGTACCGTCTTTGTCCGGCCGGGTCTAAAGACCCAGCCCTGCGGAGATGCCGAGGAGTGCTGGAGCTGGAAGCTGGAAGCTATTTCGCCTCGAAGTCGCGCTCCAAGCGCGTTCGCAGCCTCCCCAACTGATCCCCGACGGTGCTTCGCGCCTTCGCCGCGATAATCTTCTTCGCGACACCGCCAAACATTCCGCCGATCACATCGACGCGCGATCGGTTCAGGTAGGCCACGTAGGTTGCGGGCGATGCCGGCGACGGATCGGCGACCAGGACGGTGAGGCCGAGCGACGCGTCGAAATAGTGGGTGCCGTAGATCTGTTTCGAGCCGACGGCGAACGCCGCCGGCGAGCTGCCTGCGCAGGGGACGATCGCCAGGTGCGTCACGCTTGCCACCGTCCGCCGTCCCACGACTTCCTTCGACCAGTAGACGAGATCGCGTGCGTCGGGCGTCGAGGCCGATGGGTAGTCGACGAAATGCCGCCGGATGATGCCGAATTGTCCCAGGCCGCCGGCATCTGACGACGCCAGCGACAGGAACTCGTTCTTCACGTTGATCACATCGTCCCGGTCTGCGTACTGCATCGCCGCACCGGCGCTCGACTGCTGGTACGTCTTGACGTATTCCACCAGCATCTGGTGAATCAGGCCGTTGGCGCGCTCCCGGGCATCGGCGCGAGTCCAGTCCACTTCCGCGCGGACCCGGGTGATGGTCTCGGCGGGCAGCTGCAGGCCGCAGTGCCCGATTCGGCACTCGCGCAGGCTGCGTATGTCGGCCTCGTCGAGGTTGAGCGATTCGACGTCGCGCAGCGCCGGCGGGCGGCCGAACACGCCGATCTGCACCACCGCATCGTCTTTCTTGAAGCTGGCGATGTCGGCCAGGCGCTCGACGTAGAAAGCCGGCGTGATCCGCACGCGGACGATCCCGAACGTGGCGATGTCGCGTGCGTCGCCGGCCGCGGTCCCTTTCGCCAGGACCTCGCCGGCGTCGATCTTCGTGAAGTCACTGGCCGTGAGACCGAAGGTGGCCGCGAGAAATGCCCGCCCCTCGTCTCGATTCGACGCCGACCCCGTCGCCGCGAGGACAACGAGCAAGGCGGACGTGGCGACGCATCCGTGGAGCGTGAGCCTCATGTGACCACCCTGACCGCCAGGCGCTTGGGTTCGGCGTGTTCGAGAAGACCGGCGGGCACCTGGAGCTCGGGCATCGGCGTGGCGACGAAGAGCCGTCGCGCCGCCTTCGCGAGCCAACGCGCGCGGCGCGCCGAGCGGGTGTGGCGGGCGCTGTCGGTGGCGATCCCGGTGTTCGCATACATCTGGCGATACAGCTTCGAGATCAGAACGAACGTCAGTCGTGAGCGCATCGACTTGACGCACTCCGAGCGCTGCCAGATCGCCGACAACCGGTAGAAGCGATCCCAGACCTGCTGCGTCTGCTCGCGAATCTGCTCTGCCGACATGAGCGGATGCGGGGCATAGACCTTCGGGCGCTGCGCCGACGGGATGAGCCAGTAGCGGCTCATCGGCACCCCCCTGCGGGTCACATTGGCGGACTCGCTCGTTTCCCATCGCTCGAAATCGACGGTGCCGGGGAACGGCGTCAACATGACGAACTGGGCGAACGACACGCCCGCGCGTTGCGCGAGCTCCACCGTCGCGTCGAACGTCGAAGGCTTGTCTGTAGGCAGGCCGAAGATGAACGAGCCGAGCACGTGGACACCGTGGGCGCGGAAGGCCTGGAGCCGCGTGACCAGCGCTTCACCGGCATCGTTGAAGTTCTTGAACACCGCCTTGAGGCCTTCGGGCGTGACCGACTCGACTCCGACCAGCGCGCCGCGAATCCGCGCCCGCCGCATCGCCTCGAGGAATTCCGGATCCTCGGCGGCTTCCATCGTGATTTGCGTGTAGAAGATCATGTCGCCGGGCAGCTCGGCGAGCCGGGCCATCAGCTCGAACCGTTCCTCGCGAAGCGCACGCAGGCCGGCGAGGCGGGATGAGGAGGCCGACTCCGCCTTGCCGAGCGCCTGACGTTCGGCCGCAGCGAGATCTCCGAGCGTGACCGGGTAGAAGTTGTCGTCGGCGAGCAGGACGAAGCGGAACCCGCGGCGCCGCAGCTCGACGATCTCGCGGATCACCGAGGCCACGTGGCGCTGTCTCGGTTTCTGGCCGTCGGTCCGCCACACCGAGCAGAACGAACAGTGCTTCGGGCAGCCGCGCACGGTTTGCACCGAGCCCCACATGTATTTGCCTTCCGGCAGGAGATCCCATCGCGCCGGCAGGAAGGACTCGCCGTCGATACGGCCGCCCTCGTACAAGGCTCGAGGAGTGCCGGCCGCGAAGTCGGCCAGAACGTCCGGCCATACCAGATCGCCGTCACCCCGCACGACCGCGTGTGCGCCGCCGCGTTCGCGCACTTCGTCCGGATAGAGCGTCGAGTGGATGCCACCGAAGACCACGTATGCGCCGCGCGCGCGGGCGATTCCGCCGATCTCGTACCCGCGCAGCGCGTTTGCCGTGTGGACGCCGATGCCGACGATGTCACCGGCCTCCACGGTGTCGGGATCGAACGGCTCCAGCGTCTCGTCGACGATCGACGGTGTGCCGAACTCCGGCGGTGTGGCCGCGGCGAGCACGTACAGCCAGCGCGGCGTGATGACCGCGGTGCCGAAAGAAACGTCGCTCGGATTGACGAGATGAACGCGCACGCGGCCTCGCATCAGAAAGAGCCGGCGATCTTCTTACCCAGCCGGCTGAAGAAACGACCAGTGGCAACGCCGGCCTGCCGTGATCCGTTACCGACCGAGACACTCGCGTCCGCCACGGCGCCCCAGGGAGACGTGCTCGGAGACCCTGGCGCCAGCAGGGGCGCCGCGAGGGGCCGCTTGTCGATGACCGGCAGCGATGGCGCCGGAGCTGCTAGCGGAACGAGACGTGGCGGTGTCAGCTCGCCCGCCGTCCCGATCGGTGCAGGAGCCGCCGCCGACGTCTCAGTCGCCGCGGTCGGGGGCGTGCCTGTTGCCTTCGTGCCGCGTGCGGCGATCTCCTGACCCGCGTGCGACTCCGGCGTCGAGCCGTGATCGGTCTGCGGGCTCTCGGTCGTGCCGCTGGCGACACTTCGCTGTCGCGCCCCCACTTCTCGCGCGTCCTCGGCCACCTCACCGGCTGCCACCGGATTGCCGGAGCCCGGCATCGACGAAGCTGCAACCAGCGGCTCCGATCCAATCACTCGCACGAGGCGATGGCCCGCGGCAGTAACCGAGAACGCGCTCAGCACGAGGACTGCAACCGCGGCTGCGCCCGCAGACAGCGCGGGTGAGGCAAGTCTCCGCCGCGAAAGGATCCGGACGACGCGCCGGGTGAGGGCGGGTGTGGAGAGGACACCCACCGCCTCGATCGGCTCGAGCGACGCTGCCGGAAGGGTCGCAACCGCCGTGAGGCATGCCGCGTAGCGCTTCGGACAACCGGTCAATCGCACAGCGGTCTCATCGCAGGCGATCTCCCGCTCGATGAGCATGCGCCGCTCGAGCCACCACACGGCGGGATGCCAGCCGGCGATGGCGCGCACGATCGCGTGCGCGATGCTCATGAGATCGTCGCGGCGCTGCACGTGCGCCCATTCGTGGATCACGATGCGATCGAGCTCGTCGGGGCCGAGTTGCTCGATCAAGACTGGTGCGACGGCGATGATCGGCCGGCCGCCGCCGAGGACCGATGCCGCGCGGACGTCCGGCGACACCATCAGCCTCGTCGGGCGGCCCTGCGCCTTCACGCCGTTCCAGCAGCGCAGCAGCGATTCCAGGTCGACCTCGAACGGTGCGCAGCCTGCGCGCGCGTGCCGCGCCGCACGCACGCTGCGGGCGATCCGCCACGCCGCCACGCCGAGCCAGAGCGCGGCCGCGAGCGCGACCACCTGGGTCGATGTCCACCACGCGACCGGTACCGCGAGTACCAGGCGCCACAGCCGCGGCGCCCGACGACTGCAGCGGAGAGGACGCCGTCTCGCCGAAGCCGGATGGCAGCACGGGAAGCAGCGTGATGGCCGCCATCGCGAGCCAGCACACCGCATAGCGGGCCTGGGCGCGCGTGCGCTCCATCACCCGGAGAACGACCATCGTCATTGCGGCGATCAGGCAGCCCTGCCAGACCCAGTTGATCGCGTGATCCATGGGGCGGGTCCTAGGCCTCCTCGACGAGCTTCTTGAGGCGCTGAAGCTCGTCGGGATCCATCTCCTCGTCGTGCAGTACGTTCATCACGAGCAGGCTCGGCGAGCCGTTGAACAGGCGCGTGGCGAGATGCCGGAGGGCGCGGCGTCGCGCCTGGCGCACGTCGACCACGGGACGGTAAATGAACGCGCGCACGACCTTGTCGTGCACCACGTACTGCTTGTCCTCGAGAATCCGGAGCATCGTCTGCACCGTGCTGTAGCTGACGGTCCGTTCCGGGGCGAGCGCTGCAACCACGTCGCCTACGGTGGCCGTCTCGAGCCGCCACAGCACCGCCATCACGCGGGCTTCGGCGTCGGTCAGGGCGGGAGAAGGTTTTCTGGCCATGAATCGTTACTCTTAAATATTTAAGAGATGACCCGCGGACTGTAGCAGGGTGTCCGGCAGGTGTCAATTAAAGAATTAAGAGTTCGTGACCAACCGATCAGAATTGTTCAAATACCGTTTCGTGTACGGCCGCCAGGTTTCGCAGATCTCGCGCCTGACCGGCCTCGAGCAGAAGCCTTTGTACCGGCGGCTCGAAGCGATTCTGAAGGTGAAGGCCCACGGGCTCACCCGGGAACAGGTGATGGCCGTGGTTGGAAGCCCGGGTGTCGATATCGGCGAAACCATGGAGTGGCCCGACCCGGAAAAGGGGCCGGACCGTCCGTCCCTGTGATGAATCATGTCTGAACGGAAGGGATCCGGCCCGGGAGGCGAAGTGCCTGACCCGAGTGTGAAACCGCAGGGCGTCTGTCCGGATCCAGGCGTGATCGCGGCCTATGTCGACGGAAAGCTGAGCGAATCGGAGCGCGACGTCCTGCACCGGCACCTTGCCGCGTGCGACAGCTGTACCGAGCTGGTCGCAGAAACCGTGGCGGCCAACAACGCGGCGTTCGCCCCGGCGGCCGCTCCGCCGGCGCCGGCGAGCCGAAGAAACTGAGCGACGTCGCCGTCCTGCCGCTCAGAGCCGAATCCATCTCCCTGAACGGCATTGGATCGACGCCCTTCACCCTGCCCCTGGATCGCGAACTGCCGTAGAGACATGGCATTCGTCACCCCATCTGTCCCATCGCAGTTTGCACCGTCGTCGCGCCGGCGCTCTCTGCTTATGCCACACTGAGCGTCTTTGCAATCCTGGACAAGGTAAGGAGAGACATCGATGGCAGATTCTTCGATCCTCGGCCGGTTCCTCTGGTACGAGCTGCTCACCACGGACATGAAGGGCGCCGAACAGTTCTACAAGCCCGTCGTGGACTGGACGGTCACGCCGTTCGAAGGAAGCCCGGAGCCCTACGACATGTGGGTCCGGCCGGACGGCCAGCCCATGGGCGGCGTGATGAAGCTGCCCCAGGGCATGAACGTGCCGCCGCATTGGGGCATGTATGTCGGCGTGCCGAAGCTCGAGGAAGGCGTCGCCGCGGTGGAGCGGCTGGGCGGCAGCTGGATGTCGCCGGTGATCGACGTCCCGACGGTGGGCCGGATGCGCACGATGAAGGATCCGCAGGGAGCGATGTTCTCGATCTACGAGCCGCTCAACCCGCCGCAGGAACCTGAAGCTGAACCGAAAATCGGCGACGTCTCATGGCACGAGCTCTACACGACCGACGCCGAGGCGGCGATGCAGTTCTACACCACGCTGTTCGGCTGGAAGACGTTCGACGCGATGGACATGGGCGAGATGGGCAAGTACCACATGTTCGGGCGCGGCTTTCCGATCGGCGGCATGATGAAGAAGCCCCCGCAGATGGCGCAGGTCCCGCCCGCCTGGAGCATGTATTTCCGGGTCCCCGACGTGCACGGCGCCGCCGATCGCGCGAAGGTCAACGGCGGCCAGGTCACCAACGGCCCGATGGAAGTGCCCGGCGGCGACTGGATTGTGAACTGCATGGATCCGCAGGGCGCGGCGTTCTCGATGCATCACAGGAAATAGTCGCGGGGTCGCGCGGTCGCTGGGGTAGCTACGGGCGCTCGGTCTGCATTATTTGTTTGCGGGCGGGGCCCCACCCCCGCCCGCTCGCGTGGGGCCCCACCCCCACGCGCTGCCAGCGCTCGCTTCGCTCGCGCCGGTGGTGAGCAGCCCTTAGCCGCTTGGATCAGCATTCTGTTGTGGCTTGTTTGAACTGATTGCCGATCCAAGCAGCCGGATGTTGCTAAACATCGGCGCGAGCGAAGCGAGCGCTGGCAGGCGGTGGGGGTGGGGCCCCACCGCATTCGCGGGGGTGGGGCCCCGCGAAACAAACTAATGAATGCTGACTTGCGGCTCACTACTAGCGTGTTCGGGCGCAGCGAGCGAGTTCTCAAGAAATGTTGGCACTGTTGGCAATCTTGGCAATGTTGGCAATGCCTGCGCAGTCGCAGCCCGCGCAGCGCGAGCAGCTGGCGGCCAAGCTCCGGGCCGATTTGCAGCGGCTCGCGACCGGCGCGCCAGGTGTGGTCGGGATCTCCGTAGTCGACCTCTCGTCCGGGCAGCGATTTGCCGTCAACGAGGGGTTGGTCTTCCCGCAGGGCAGCGCGATCAAGATTCCCATCCTGATCGAGCTCTATCGACGTGTCGACGTCGGCGAGCTGAAGCTGACCGATCGGCTGCCGGTTTCACGTGACAACCAGGTCGGCGGCAGCGGGCTGCTTCAGTACTTCTCCGCTGGTGGATCCGAATTGTCCCTGCACGATCTGGCGGTCGCGATGATCGTGCTGTCCGACAACACGGCGACGAACGTCCTCATCGATCGGCTCGGCATGGCTCGCGTCTCCGGGACGATGGCGGAGCTCGGGGCGCGGGAGACGAAGCTGCAACGGAAGATGATCCGGCCGGAGGAGAGCGCCAAAGGCAACGAGAACCTCTCGACGCCGACGGAAGCCGCCGACCTGATGGTCCGGATCGCGCGCTGCGAGCTGCCGGTCTCGGCATCCTCCTGCGCCGGCCTCACGTCGATCCTCGAGATCCCGAAGTCGGGCGCGTTCCGCGAGGCGATCCCGGCCTCGGTCCGTGTCGCATGGAAGCCAGGCGGCATCGAAGGGGCGCAGACGGCGTGGGGCCTGGTCAACGTACCCGGGGCGCCGTATGCGATCGCGATCATGATCAACTACGGCCCCGACGACCTGGACGCGCCGATGCGCGAAATCTCGTCAGCGGTCTACAAGTACTTCACCCAGGTTGCCCGGACCACCCCGTATGGGACGCGAGTGCCCCTCGAGTACATCAAGAAGTGACGGCCCGAGCCCCGAGCCTCAGCCCCCAGTCCCTGATCGAAGGCGACTAAAATCGACCGTTTCGAATCGAAAAATTCAATCTTTCGAAGATGGGACGACCCCTCCCAGTCTGCAACTCGTCCCAACCTACGCCCTGTCAAAGAGTTAGGCCCGTCACGCCACGGAGGTGTTTCACGGCGCGGAACGTGCATTTTGCACCTGCCGGCCGTCACTGGCCTCTCGAACAATTCGTCCCAAATCGATGGAGGAGGATAGGGATGATCCGCTTGAAGACTATGGCGGCGCGTACAGCCGTCGCCGGCTTGGCCGCGCTCCTGTTGCTGCCGGCCACCGGGATCGCGCAGATGACGCGCGGCAGCATCGCCGGTACGGCGCGTGACGCCTCCGGGGCGGTCGTGCCCGGCGCGACGGTGACGGTCATCAGCGTCGCGACCAACGCGATGCAGGTCGTGGTCACCGATGACCAGGGCTTCTATCGCGTCCCGGCGCTCGAGCCGGGTCGATACACGGTCACGACCGAGCTCACCAGCTTCCGGAAGGTGGAGCAGCGCGACGTCGACGTGCGCCCTGCGCTCGAGACCCCGCTCGACGTGCGGCTGGAGCCGGCGGGTGTGGGCGAGACGATCCAGGTGACGGCCGACGCCGGCACGGCGGGACTGAACAAGACCAACCCGACGATCGCGACCAGCATCAACGCGCGGGCCATCGAGGAACTGCCGCTGCCTGGCGGGCGCAACATCAACAACCTGGTCCTGACGGTTCCCAACGCGATGAGCACGACCGGTCAGGGGACCTACGCGATCAACGGCAACCGTCCCCGCAACAACAACTACATGGTCGATGGATCCGACAACAACGACATCTCGGTGACGATCGCGACGTCGCAGATCGTCCCGGAGTCGGTGGCGGAATTCCAGGTCATGCAGAACCCGTACAGCGTGGAGTTCGGGCGCAACAGCGGCGGCCAGATCAACGTGATCACGAAGTCGGGGAGCAACCGCTTCCGGGGCGACTTCTTCGATTACTACCAGTCGAGCGGCATGAACTCGCGGACGAACATCGAGAAGGCCAACAATCTCGTTGATCCGCCCAAGCTCATTCGTCATCAGCTCGGCGGCGATCTCGGCGGCCCGGTGTTCCGCGACAAGCTGTTCTTCTTCGGCCTGTATCAGCGGGACTCGCAGCGCCCGGCCAACCGCCCGAGCCCGACGACGATCCGGATCCCGACACAGGCCGGCTATGCCGCCCTGCAGAATGTTCCGCTGCGTGACGGACAGTCGGCGTCGAGCCGGCAGGGCGTGCTGCGGGAGATCTCGTTCCTCCAGGACGTCTACGCGGCCAGTCCCGTGTTCCGCAACGTGAACAATCAGCTGGTGAACGGCGTGCCGATCGAGACCGGTCAGACCAACGTCTCCATCCTCGACCCGAGCATGTATCACACGTGGCTCGGGCGTGGCGACTATCGGCCGATCTCGAGCGACAACTTCACCGTGCGCTACTCGCTGAACGACCGGCTCGACGACAACGCGATCAGCTACCTGGGCTTCGGCGACCGTTACGCGGGCTACCAGGATCTGGTCGACACGAACCTCGCGCTCAGCAACGCGCACACGTTCTCGTCGAACAAGTTGAACGAGTTCCGGTTCTCGCTGGTCCGGCGCAACCTGGATTTCCCCGAGAACGATCCGGTGAGCCCGAGCGTCACCATCACGGGCCTCTTCGGTATCGGCGGGGCCAGCAACTTCCCGCAGGGCCGCATCACCGATGCCTACCAGTTCTCCGACACCGTGACGTGGAGCGCAGCGAAGCACAGCGTGAAGTTCGGCGCCGACGTCCGTCTCAACGACGTCACCAACAACGCCGCCTTCGACTCGAAGGGCACGTTCACGTTCGACAACCTGCAGGGCTACATGAACAACAACGCCTCGCGGGTCGCGCAGGCGCTACAGACCGCCAGCTTCCAGGTCCAGCAGTGGCAGTCGTTCTTCTTCGCGCAGGATGATTTCCGCCTCTCGTCCGAGCTGACGCTGAACCTCGGCCTTCGCTACGAGTGGTCCGACGTTCCCCTCGGGATGTTCGGAACGACCGATCCGCAGGTGGCGGCGGCCATGGTCCCCGGTCCGGCGCAGGCGGACACGAACAACTGGGCGCCGCGAGTGGGCTTTGCTTACAGCCCGAACACCAGCAACGGGTTCCTCGGCGATGGCAAGACCGTCTTCCGCGGCGGCTGGGGGATCGGCTACGACGTGATCTTCTACAACCTGCTCACCGTGGCCACCAACCCGAACGTCAACACTCTGATCCAGAACAACATTCTCGATCTGTATCCGAACAAGCTGACGGGCAGCGCCACGCCGGTGTTCAACCCGCTGAACGCCTGGACGAACATGCCCGAGAACCTGCAGAACCCGGAGAGCCGCTTCTACAGCCTCACCATGCAGCGTGAGCTCGGCAAGTACCTCTTCGAGGTCGGGTACTCGGGAAGCCGCGGCGCCAAAGGCATCAACCAGATCATCGTGAACCCGGCGGTCCTGACGCCCGAGCAGGCGGCCACGGTCCGCGCCGGTGGAACCATTCCATCGGTGCAGGCCCGTCGCGTGCACCCCGAGCTCGGGGTCCGCACCCTGATTCCCGCGTACGTCGGCCCGTCGGGGAACGACGTCGAGGCGAAGTCGGAATACAACGCGCTGTTCGTCACCGCCAACCGGCGACTCAGCCGCGGGCTGATGGTGAACTCGTCGTACACCTACAGCAAGTGGATGAGCAACAACGACGCGTCGCTCGGCGAGGGCGGGACCGGCCAGTCCAGCCAGCGCCCGCAGAGCATGTTCGACTACGAAGCCGAGTGGAGCCGGTCGCAGTTCGACCGTCCACACCGGCTGGCGGTCAGCTACATCTGGGAGATCCCCGGGCCGCGCACCGGCCTTCTCGGCCAGATCATCGGCGGGTGGCAGTTGTCGGGTATTACGTCGGGGCAGTCCGGCCAGCCGTTCACGATCACCACGGGCGTCGACTCGAACGGGGACTCGACCGACGCCGGCTTGTCCGATCGGCCGAACATCAACACCTCGGGTTCGTTCGTGTGGGACAGCGACCACAAGTCGTTCACGAACAACGGCTACTACACCGTGCCGCTGGGTTCGAACAACCTGCCGCTGCAGAACAGCCTCGGTAACGGCAATGCCCCCCGGAACAGCGAGCGCGGCGCCGCCTTCTGGAACACCGACATGTCGTTGATGAAACGGTTCGATTTGCCCGGGACCGTCGTGTTCACCGTTCGTGTCGATGCCTTCAACCTGCTCAACCAGGACAACTACGGCGCGCCGGTGAGCAGCATGTCGAGCACGAGCTTTGGCCTGAACACGAACAACTTCGGACGCCGGATCATCCAGCTGGGAGGCAAGTTCACGTTCTAAGAGAGCAACTGGCAACTCCCAACTTCCAACTCCCAACTCCCAAGGGGAGTCGGTCGTACCTTCTGGGCGGAAGTCGCCACAACGAGCTTGTTGTGGCAGTTTTCACCCAGATGGTACGACCCGCTCCCCTTGGGAGTTGGGAGTTGGAAGTTGGGAGTTGTTTTCGTTAGGCATGCCTAGACTGGTGCACGCCGAATGACACCGCGTCGGGCAGACGGATTTGCGGGATCCTGAGGACGACGCCGGGCCCCCAGTGGCGGACGCAGGCTGCCAGTGACAGATAGACCCCCACCTGGAGACCCCACACGGCAGCCAGGGCCACGCCGGACGTCGTCAGCAGCGACTGCACACCCACGCCGCACATCCACGCCGTCAGCAGGGTGAGCGCGGCCTGTAGAACGACAAGGAGCGAAGCATCCATCCCGGCCGCCTTCAGCGCGTCGCGCGTGGGCATGTGCGCCTGGACCCTGGCGATCCTGGCGTCGATCCACGCCCCGGCCGATGCGCGGGCATCCTCGAGCGTGATCAGCCAATCGGGATCGTCCGTCCGGGCGATCGCTCGCAGGACGGGAATCGGGTCCAGCGCAATCGGCAACTGCGGGGACAGCTCGTCCACGGTTTGATCGGGGTCGAGGTCAACAGCCGAGGCATACGCCCGCACATACCCCCTGGCGTACAGGCCGCCGGGAAGTTCGGAGAACCGTCCTTCGTCGAGGATGCGCAGCATGCACGGGCTCAGCCGCGTGCGATCGCGAATATCGCTGAGTGAGAGGCCGCGCCTGAGCCGGGCGCGAAGAAGCGGATTCTGGTGATTCTGCACGATTACACCCTTCCACGGGTGTATCGGCTCCAGGGTGACAGCCGATTACTCAGCCGTCGGGGGGAACACGTCTAAAGACCCGACCCTACAAACCCGGGACTCGGCTTGCCCGCCGTAGCGCGAAGCGCGAAGGTGGGGGCTCAGCAGATGACGGCCGTGCCGCTGCAGCTCACCATCAGCATCCCATTCGCCTGACCGAGCACTTCGTAGTCGAGGTCGATGCCGATGATCGCGTTCGCGCCCATCTGTTCGGCGCGCTTCTGCATTTCCGACAGGGCCGCCTCGCGCGCCTCGGCGAGCGCCTTTTCATAGGTCCCCGAGCGGCCGCCGACGACGTCGCGAACGGCCGCGAACATGTCGCGAAAGACGTTGGCGCCGATGATGGCTTCGCCCGTGACGATGCCGAGGTAGCGGCTGACGGGTTTCCCATCGAGAGCGGTGGTGGTGCTCATGAGCATGGGATCTACTACGCGGGCCGTGACGCAAAGTTTCTCGAGCGACGAGAGTGGCCTCTTCTGTCACTCCGTGCGCAACGCGACGACCGGGTCCGCGTCCGCGGCGCGGCGGGCAGGCAGATAGCTCGCCGCCAGCGCGACCGCGGCGAACACGGCCGCCATGCCGGCAAACGTCGGCACGTCGAGCGGGCTGACGCCGAACAGCCAGTTCTGCATCAGCCGGGTCGTTGCCGCGGCCAGCGCCAGCCCCACACCGATCCCGATCGCGCCGAGCCTCACGCCTTCTCCGATCATCAGGCGCAGCACGTCGCCGCGGGCAGCGCCGAGCGCGATGCGGATGCCGATCTCGCGAGTGCGGCGGCCGGCTGAAAAGGCCATGATGCCGTAGAGCCCGGCGGCCGCGAGGAGCAGGCCGATCCCGCCGAGCGCGGCGGTCACGATCGCGCCGGCCTGCTGCGGCAGCAAGACGATCGACGTGGCCTGCTGCAAGGTGACGATACGGGGCGGCGGGAGATTGCGATCGATCGAGAGAACCGCTTGACGGAGATCGCCGGCGAACCGATCGGAAACCCGGGGCCCCTGGACGTTGCTCGGGGCGACCCTGAGGGAAGTTGAAGGGTCGTCTTGACGATGAGCGTCGGCGCCGGATGCCAGATCTGCGCGAGCGGAAAATATGCGAACGGTGGTGTCGATTCGAGGAGCGTCGCGTATTTTGCGTCGCGCGCGACGCCGATGACGGTCGTGATCGCGTCCGCGGAATCTGAAGGTTCGGCCGACGGCGCTACTGCCGGGCGCGAGGCGGCGGGCGAGCGTCTCGTTCACGATCGCGACGCGTGGCGTAGCAGTACCGGTCGACTCGTCGAACGGACGGCCCTCGACCACCGGGATCCCCACCGTCGCGAAGTAGCGTCCGTCTACTGGCGTGTAGTGGATCGCGAGATCGCGGCCGTCGATCGTCACGTTGTCGATTGAACTGCCGCCCATCAACGGCAGCCGGCCTGCGTAGGACACGGCTGCGACCGTGTCCAGTGCCTGCACCCGCTCGCGGAGCGTGCGGAAGAACGCCCGGGCACGGGCCTCGTCGTAGCCCCACGACTCGGAGTCGAGGGTTGCGGTGACGACGTTGGTCGTCTCGAACCCGGGATCGATCCGGCGTCCCTGTCCCAGTGCGCGGACGAACAGGCCTGCCGCGACGAGCAGCACCAGCGACAGCGAGACCTGCGCGACGATCATGCCGCGGCCGAGGCGCGACTGGCGCACACCGGTCCCGAGCGAGTCGGTGCGAAGCCGCGCGGTCATGTCGCGCCGCGCGACGCTGAGCGCCGGCGCGAGCCCGAACGCGAGGCCGGTCGAGCAGCGACACGCCGAGCGCGAACGCGAACACCCGCCAGTCCGGCGACAGCTCCAGCGAAATCGGAAGATTGGCGGGCAGCGGGATCTGCTCGAGGGCCGCGGTAGCGCCGGTTGAGACGAGGAACCCGCCACCGGCACCGATGGCGAAGAGCGTCAGGATCTCGGTCAGCAGCTGTCGCAGGAGCCGGGCGCGCCCGGCGCCGAGCGCGGCGCGCACCGCCATTTCACGTCGTCGGGCGGTGTACCTGGCGGACAGCATGGCCGCGACGTTGACACCGGCAATCAACAGCACGAGGGCGGCGGCGCCGAGCAGAACGCTGAAGAAGCCGAGCAGCGGTCCTTTCTCCCCGCCGGGGAATCCGGTCAGCGGCGTGACGCTCACCGCACGGATCGCTCGCGGCGTATCGGCCTCCCCCGACTCCACGAATCGCGCATCGGCGAGCCCCGACAACTCCGCACGCACGGCGCTGCTGTCGACGCCGGGGCGCAGGCGGCCGAACAGCCACAGCCACGACGCGCTGGTCAGGTTCGAGCGCGGTCGCAGCACGGGTTGCATTGCGAGCGGCGCCCATGCGTCCACCTGAATCCCGGTGTAGACGCCGCGAAACGCGGGTGGGGCGACGCCGACGATCGTGAACGGAGTTCCGTTGACGAGGACGCCGCTGCCGATCGCGTCCGGCGCCGCGTTCAGCCGGGCCGACCAGAACGCATGCGAAACGACGATCACGGGATGCGCTCCGGGCGTGCGGTCCTCCTCGGCGGCGAAGAACCTGCCGGCGGCGGGCCGCACGCCGAGCAGGTCGAAGTAGTTGCCGCTCACCAGGTTGCCGTAGACGGTCGCATTCTGGCCCGCCGCGGAGATGGTCAGCGAGACCCGGCCCCAGGCCGCCGCGCCGTCAACTGTCCGCGTCCGATCGCGAAGGTAGCTGTAGAAGCTGTAGGAGCCCTGCTCGACCTCGGTCGCGTCAGGCCGCGCCGGTCGGATCGTGACCAGCCGATCCGGTCGAGCGACGCCTGGCACCGGACGAAGGACGACCGCGTTCATGGCGCTGAAGATCGTGGTGACGGCACCGCTGCCGAGCGCGATGACGAAGACGATCGCCACGCTGAAGATCGGGCTCTTGCGGAGCATCCGGCCGGCGAAGCGCAGGTCGGTCAGGACGATGGAAGTCATTTAGCGAACAGACGTGAGCGGGCGACGTTTGTTCCCGCAGTGGGGGTGGCTCGCACGACTCAATCAGCATTTATTGGTTTGCGCGCCGGGGCCCCGCGAAACAAACCAATAATGCTGACAATCGTCCCCTAACCATCCGATTGTCCCGAACCTGCGAACCTGCGAACCCGCGACTACCAGTTCTTGATCCGAATATTCCGATACTCGATCTTCATCGGCGGCCCGACATGCACCTGCATGCCGATCAGGCCGTCTGCCGGGCGATTCGGGGCGTCGTCGTCGACGACGACGCACATGAGGTGGCCGTTCAGGATGTGGGTGAGGGTGTTGCCGCGGACGAGGATGTGGACGGCGTTCCAGTCGTCGGTGATCTGCTTGGCCAGTTCAGCGCCGTCGGCGAACGTCGACACCAGCTCGGGGACGCGGCCGCCGACGACGC
This sequence comes from uncultured Acidobacteriota bacterium, assembly GCA_963836735.1. Taxonomy (GTDB): domain Bacteria; phylum Acidobacteriota; class Vicinamibacteria; order Vicinamibacterales; family 2-12-FULL-66-21; genus JACCXG01. The sequence goes on from CAWIKP010000022.1 coordinate 132,805, forward strand.
GTGTGAGCTGGCCGCGGAGCGCGAGGAAGAGGCGGCCCTTTTCTTCGTAGTTGTTGCCGGAATACTGCTTCCGCCCGTCGATGTCGAACTGATAGCCCTTCATCGCGAATTTGTTCGCGGGGGTGACGGGATCGGGAACCTGGGCGCTGCGATAGTTGATGCCGCTGTTGCCGCCGGCGGTGATCCGGTAGTCGAGCTTCAGGTCGAAATCTTTCGGGCGGCCGCCGCGCCAGATGATGAAGGTGTTGCTCTTGATGACGGTCTCCGGCGTGATCTCACCGACCAGCGTGCCGTTGTCAACGCGCCAGTAGGCCGGGTTTCCTTCCCATCCGGTCAGCGTCTTGCCGTCGAAGATCGCCTGAAAACCAGGCTCGTCACCGTCCGCCGGAGCGGGACGATCGCTCTGCTTCGGCGCATACGGCGCGGCCGGCTGCTGGAGTGCACGTGGGGCACCCCCCAGCGCCAGCAGCGCGACGCTGCACGCGACCATCGATGCGCGCCTTGAAAGCGGCACTCGCCCCTCTACCCTGTGAAGCAAATGAAACATCTCCTGGCTCAGGTCGAGGCGCATTCTATATGCACAACGGTCCGCCCTTATCTCAGCCGTGCAGCAGTCCGTCGGCACGCACCGCCCGGCTGTTGATACATTTTCCGCATGACTTCTGGGACTGCATCCCTGCCGCTCGGCGGGTTGAAGGTGATCGATTTCTCCCGCGTGCTGGCGGGACCGCTGTGCACGATGCTGCTCGGCGACATGGGCGCCGAGGTCATCAAGATTGAAGACCCGCGGCACGGCGACGACACCCGGGCGTGGGCCCCCTTCGTGGGCGGGTGGAGCACCTACTTCTTGAGCGTCAACCGGAACAAGAAGAGCGTCGCCATCGACCTGAAGTCGGCGGACGGCCGGGCGCTGCTGGAGGACCTGATTCGCGATGCCGACGTGCTCGTCGAGAACTTCCGTCCGGGCACGCTCGAGCGGCTGGGATTCGGGCCCGACCAGGCGCGGGCGCTGAACGAGCGGCTGATTTACTGTTCGATCTCGGGCTACGGCGCCACGGGTCCGCGGATGTCGGAGCCCGGCTACGACATGGTCATCCAGGGAGAGTCCGGGCTGATGGACGTGACCGGGTTTCCCGAGACCGGACCCACCAAGGTCGGCGTGGCGATCACCGACTGCCTGGCCGCGCTCTATGCCGTGCAAGGCATCCTGCTCGCGCACATTCAGCGGCTGGAGACGGGCAAGGGTCAGTTCCTCGACATTGCGCTGCTCGACTCGGCCGTGTCGGTGCTCGGCCTGCCCGCCGGGATCGTCGCCGCGACCGGGCAGAGCCCCGGCAGGCTCGGGAACGCGCATCCCTCGCTGGCGCCGTACGAGCCCTATCCCGCGGCCGACGGGCACGTGGTCGTCGCGGTGGCGAACCCGCGGCTCTGGTCACGCTTCTGCGCGGCGATCGGTGCGGAGTCCCTGGAGCACGATCCGCGATTCGCCAGCAACACCGACCGCCTCGCCCATCGTGAGGCGCTGAACAGCTACATTCGCGGCGTCTTCAAGGACCAGACCGTCGACGCGCTGATCGAGAAGCTTTCCGCCGCGGGTGTGCCCTGCGGGCGGGTTCGCACGATCGGGCAGGTGCTCTCGGATCCTCAGCTCGCGGCCCGGCAGATGCTGGTCGACATTCCCACGGCCGCCGGAGCCGTCAAGGTCCCCGGCAATCCAATCAAGCTCTCAGGTCTTCCTGCGCTGGCGTCGGAACAGCCCGCCGGCGCTCGGCCAGCACACCGCCGAAGTGCGGCAGGCCACGCTCTGCCGGCCGGCCGACCGACTGCGTAGCGCCATGCATGCTCACGCTGCTCGGGATCGGCACCATTGCCGCGCTGCTGTCGTTGATCCTGTTCAGGGTCACGTCGGTGCTGGTCGCGCTGGTGCTGGTGCCGCTCGCCGCCGCGCTGATCGGCGGCTTTGCCGGGAGCTTCGGCAGCTGGGCCATGGAAGGGATTCGGGGCGTTACCCCGGTCGCGGCGCTGCTCGCGTTCGCGGTGATCTACTTCGGGGTCATGAACGATGCCGGCCTGTTCGATCCGATCATCCGGGCACTGGTCGGCGTCGTGGGGACCGATCCTGTTCGCATCGCGCTCGGCACGGCAGCCGTCGCATCGGTGGCGCATCTCGACGGCGCCGGCGCCAGCACCTTCATGGTGACCGTGCCGGCCATGCTCCCGCTCTACAACCGCGCCCGCATGAGTGCGCTGTCGCTGACCTGTATCACCGCGCTCGCCGCCGGGACGATGAACATGCTGCCGTGGGGCGGACCCACGACGCGCGCGGCCACCGCCCTCCAGGTGAGCGCCGGCCAGCTGTTCGTCCCGGTCATCCCGGCGATGCTCGCGGGCATGGTGGGCGTGTTCGTGTGTGCCCTGCGCATCGGTCAAGACGAGCGGCGCCGGCTCGCACGCGGCCCAATCCGGCTCGACGCCGAGGCGGTCGCTGATTCGGCCGAGCCCGCGGCCGCGGTCCACGATTCTGGTCAATCCTTCCGCCTGAAGGCGGAAGCCACGAGGACTGGGGGAGTGTGGTACTTCAACGCGGTGCTGACCACCCTGACGCTGGCAGTGCTCTTCACCGAGCTCGTGCCGCTGGCGCTCGTATTCATGATTGCCTCGGCGATCGCGCTGGTCGTGAACTATCCGAGCGCACACCAGCAGCGCGAGCGACTGACCAGCCACGGCGAGGCCGCGATGCTGATGGTGACCACGATCTTCGCGGCGGGCGTCTTCACGGGCATCCTGACGAAGTCGGGCATGCTGGCGTCGATGGCGAGAGATCTCGTCGCCGTCCTTCCGCCGGTCGCCCTGCGGCATCTGCCGGTCATCATGGCCGTGCTGTCGATGCCGCTCAGCCTGGTGTTCGATCCCGACTCGTTCTATTTCGGTCTGCTGCCGGTGCTGTCGCACGCCACCGACGTGGCGGGCGGATCGGGAATCGAGGTGGCGCGCGCGGCGGTGCTCGGACAGATGACGACGGGGTTCCCGGTCAGCCCGCTGACCCCGGCGACGTTCCTCCTGGTCGGACTGGCCAACGTCGATCTCGCCGATCACCAGCGCCGCACGATTCCGTACGCGTTCGGGATCACGCTGTTGATGGCGCTCGCCGCGCTCCTGACGGGAGCGATAGGCTGGTAAGAGCAGATCAACTCCCAACTTCCAACTCCCAATTCCCAAGGAGAGTCGCTCGAACGGCTCGCCTTGGGAGTTGGGCGTTGGGCAGTTGGGAGTTGACGAAAGTCCTCTGCTATTCCTCCCGCGCTTCCGCAGCGACCAGCTTCGCCGTGTGTTCCAGCGCCCGGTCGTAGACGCGCGTCAACTCGTCGCTGGTGCTGGCCGTGCACCGCAGATCCCGCAGCAGCCCGTCGGCGACGTCGTAGATCCAGCCGTGGACGGTAATCTGCTGACCGCGCCGCCACGCATCCTGCACGATCGTCGTGTGGCACACGTGCCGCACCTGGTCGACTACGTTGAGCTCGCACAGCCGGTCGATTCGGGAATTGTCGTCCGCCGCCGGCTCGATCAGCGCTTCGTGCCGATCGCGAACGTCCTGGACGTGTCGCAGCCAGTTGTCGATCAGCCCGAGCGACGAGCGGAAATACGCCGCGCGTACCCCGCCGCACCCATAGTGCCCGCAGACGATGACGTGCTGGACCATCAGCACGTCAACCGCGTACTGCAGGACCGACAGGCAGTTGAGATCGGTGTGCACGACCACGTTGGCCACGTTGCGGTGCACGAACAGCTCCCCCGGCATCAGCCCGACGATCTCGTTGGCCGGCACGCGGCTGTCCGCACAGCCAATCCACAGGTAGCGCGGCGACTGCTGCGCGGCCAGTGACTGAAAGAACCCCGGATCGCGGTCGAGAATGCGCCGGGCCCAGGCGCGGTTGTTCTTGAAGAGGGCCGAAAGCGAATCGCTCATCTTCCTGATCTTAGCCGTCGGGGCTCGGGACTCGGGGTTAGGGGCCCGGATTAGCGATTGAATCGCTTCCACACAATTCCGTTACGACGCATGGCTGGCCAACACTGCGTCCGCGACGCGCCTGACGCCGCAGAACGCCGGCTTCGGCGCCGCCAACGGCGCCCAGGCGATACGCGTCGATGCAAATGCAGAATTAGGTTTCAGTTCTAAAACCGCTGCGTCCACTGGACCGCGGGTCTCGCTGGCTCGCTGGTCCGCTGGCTCGCTGGTCCGCTGGACCGCTGGACCGCTGGTCCGACTTCACGTTGCATTGTGTAGCGGCCGGGTCATTCAGCCCGGCCGAACGGACCAGCGGCTGGCGATCCAGCGACCACGTCCAGCGGACCAGCGGCTAACTACCTCCCCCCGAACTCATACGAGATATTGAAACGAAACACCCTTGGCGCCAGGACGCCGGTCGGCGACAGGAACGCGTTGATGTTCACCGGCGGGTTGGCCGGATTGCCGTCCACTCGGATCGAGGCGGTGCCGGTGTTGGTCCGGACCGCGGTGACGGTGTTCGCGTTGGTCAGGTTGTAGGCGTCGACGTGCCCGAACCCCCGAACCCGCGAACCCGCGAACTACGGATCCTGCAGCCACCCATTGAGCACCGCGTACCGCACGACGTCGATGCGCCCGCGCAGGTCGAGCTTGCGCATCGCGTTGGCTTTGTGGACTTCCACCGTCTTCACCGCGATCTCCAGCGCCGACGCGATCTCCTTGTTGCTGTGGCCGATCGCCATCAGTCGCAGCACGCTGGCTTCGCGATCGGTGATCGGCGGACGCGAGTGTTCGGTGGAGTAGCGGGAGAGGTAAGCCTTGGTATTCCGGTTCACCAGCGAGTCGTCGAGGTAGCGCTCGCCCTTTGCCACGGCCCGTATCGCCTTCAGCAACTCCTCGAACGGGCTCTGTTTCAGCACGTACCCGGAGACCCCGGCGCTCAGCAGCTCCTGCACGTAGGCGTCGTCGGCATGGCGGGTGAGGGCGATCACTTCCACCTGCGGCATGGTTTCCTTGATCGCCCGGGTGGCGGAGAGTCCGTTCATGTCGGGCATGGACAGATCGAGCACCGCGATGTCGGGCTTCAACTGGCGAATCCGTTCCACCGCGACGCGCCCGTTTGGCGCGTCCGCCACCACTTCGATGTCCTCCTTCGCGCCGAGCAGCGCGACCAGGCCCTGGCGGACGGTCTCGTGATCCTCGGCGAGAACGATTCGAATCTTCCTGGTGTCAGTCTTCAGCGCTGGCATGCTTCGCGACCGGTGCTTCCAGATAAACCGACGTGCCCTGGCCGGGTTGTGACTCGATCTGCAGCGTGCCGCCGATCAGGGCGGCCCGTTCGTGCATGCCGATGATGCCGATACCCTTGTCGCGGCTGTCGTCCTTCTCGGTCAAGTCGAAGCCGACCCCGTTGTCCTCGATCACCATCCTGACCGCCCCGTCGCGCCTTTCCACCAACACGTCCACCCGGGTGGCATGGGCGTGTTTGAGGACGTTGTTGAGCGACTCCTGCGCCACCCGGTAGAAGACGACCTCGGCATCGCGGGCGAGCTGTCCCGGGGGGAGCTGCTGCGCGCGATATTCAACCGGAATCTTGTAGTGCTCGGACCACTCCCGCACGAAGACGGGCAGCGCCGCCGCGAGCCCATGGTCGTCGAGGGCGGCAGGCCGGAGCTCCCAGGCCAGGAAATCGAGGTCGTCGTCGATCCGCTGCGCCAGTGACAGCGCGCTGACGACCTGCTCGGTCTGGGGATGACCCGAACCGAGCTGATCGCGGTGCCCCTGGAGCGTCAGCCGCAGCGCGGTGAGCTGCTGGCCGAGGTGATCGTGAAGATCCCGGGCGATGCGGGCCCGTTCGTCCTCCTGTGCGGTGACGATGCGCTGCAGGAGCACCGTGACGTGGTGGTGCGCCGCGGCGCGCGCGCTGACCTCGGCCTCGAGCTCGTCGGTGCGCTCGCGCACGCGCAAGTCGAAGTCCGCCCGGACAAGCCGCAGCGCCTCGGCCGCCTCGTGGGGCGTGGACAGATCGCGGGCGATCTTGGCGAAGCCGAACGCCTCGCCCAGCTTGATCGTGATGGCGCTGCAGGAGAAGCGGGTCCCGTTCTTCCGGACGTAAAAGCGCTCTTCGGTGGCGCGGCCGTTCTCCCGGGCCTGCTCGAGCTCGCGGCGAGGGACGTCGGCGGCCCGATCCTCTGCCGAGAACAGCATCTCCACGTGGCGGCCGACGATCTCCTCCGCCCGGTAGCCGAACATCCGCTCGGCGCCGGGATTCCAGGAGTCGATCATGCCGTCGCCGTTCATGGTGAAGATCGCGTAATCGATCGCGCCGTCGATCAGCAGGCGGAGCCGTTCTTCACCGCGCCGGACCTGGTTCTCGGCGCTGCGCCGGTCGCTCACGTCCTGCAGCGTGATGACGACGCCGTCGATGCGATCGTCGGTCGTCCGGTACGGGCGGAGCCGCGTCAGGATCCAGCGGCCATCCCGCGTCTGGTACTCCATGTCGACGGTCCGCAGCTCGTCCATGACGCTCTGCACGTCGTCGAACAGCCGGTCGGTGGAGAGAGAGGTCGTGATGTCCGACAGCGGCCGGCCGATGTCGGAGCGCAGCAGGTTGAAGACCAGCGAGGCCGCCGGAGTGAACAGCTTCACCCGCAGCCGCCGGTCGAGGAAGATCGTGCCGATATCGCTGGAGTTGATCAGGTTCTGGAAGTCGTTGTTGGCCAGCCCGAGCTCCTCGATTTTGATCTTGAGCTCCTGGTTGACCGTGGTCAGCTCCTCGTTGACCGACTGCAGCTCCTCCTTGCTGGTTTCGAGCTCCTCGGCCGACGAGCGCAGCTCTTCGTTCATCGCCTGCGATTCTTCGTTCGAGGCCTTGGCCTCCTCGGCCTGGGTCTCGAACTGCTCGATGGTGGCGCGGAGCTGCTGTTTCAGCCGCGAGATCTCCTCCTCGAGCTGCTGCGCCAGCGGCTCGCGGTGCGGGACGAGCCGCCGGCCTTCCTCGGTGATGGCGGCCGGCTCCGCCGGCCGGACATCGAAGGTCACGAGGAGATAGCCGCGCGCCGGCTCCTCCTCGCGCAGGACCGGGTAAACGCAGATATCGACCCGGTACTCGCCGTCCTCGAGCGCGGTCAGCACGCCGCGGATCTCCACGTTCCGCCGCTCGAGGGTAGCCTGGTGCACCGCGGTGCGCAGGTCTCCCCGTAAGTCCGGCCGGACCATCCTCAACAGGTCACGGGTCGGCTCGCCGCCGAGCACCTGCAGGAACCGTCCGACCCGTTCGGAAAGGTGCACGACCAGGTGGTCTTCCGTGGCCACCAGCGACGGCGGAGCGTAGCGTTCGAGCAGCCGCTGGTGGAGGTCGCCGGGTGAGATGCGGTCGACCGGCCGCGCGTCGGGCGCCCGCGCCGAGAGCCGCGGCGGCAGCGTGATCTGATCGACCGCCGGCAGCACCAGGCGGGAGGCTACGCTGCGGCTCTCATAGATGTGAGCGGACTTGTCAACCGTGACGAAGAGAGCCTGCGGTGTCTCCGACGACTCGGATGGTCCGAGGAACAGGAACCCGCCCGGCCGCAGCGCAAAGTGGAAGGTCTCGATGACTCGCTCCTGCACCGGCCGGTTGAGATAGATGAGCAGGTTCCGGCAGGAGATGAGGTCGAGGTGCGAGAACGGGGGATCGCGGATGACGTTGTGCACGGCGAACAGCACCGTCTCGCGCAAGTCACGGCGAACCCGGTATCCCCCGGGCTCGCGAACGAAGAATCTGAGCAGCCGCCCCTCCGGCACGTCGGCGACGTCGGCGTTGGTGTAGAACCCCTCGCGCGCGGCCGCGATGGCCTGCTCGTCCAGGTCGGTCGCGAACACCTGCACCGGCGGCTGATCGGGCGCCGCGCCGGCGTGCTCGGCAAGGAGCATGGCGATCGAATAGGCCTCCTCGCCGGTGGCGCATCCGGGCACCCACACGCGGATCTGATCCTGTCGGTCCGTGTTCGACAGGATGCGCGGCAGAATCCGCACGTTCAGGGCGTCGAATGCCGCAGGATCGCGGAAGAAGTTGGTGACACTGATCAGAAGCTCTTTCATCAGCGCCAACGCTTCCTGCGGATTCTCACGCAGGACCTTCGCGTACTCGTGGATGTCGAGAAGGCCGAGGAGGTGGACCCGCCGCTCGACCCGCCGCTGGAGGGTGCCCGCCTTGTAGTTCGAGAAGTCGTGGCCTGTCCGGATGCGCAGCACCGTCAGGACCTCGCGCAAGGCGTCAGGATTGGCGGCTCCCTCCGGGAGATCCGCCTCCGCGAGCTGCCGCTCGCGGTATTCGCGAATGCGCCCGGGGATCTCGGCGACGGGCAGCACGAGATCGACGAGCCCCGTCGCGATCGAGTTGCGGGGCATGTCGCCGTATTTCGCGGTCTCGGGGTCCTGCACCACGATCAGGCCGCCGTATTCCTTCACCCGCTTCAGCCCCGCGGACCCATTGGGTCCCGTACCCGACAGGACCACGCACGCCGCGCGCGCGCCGTGCGAGTCGGCGAGCGAGCGGAAGAACATGTCGACCGGAGCGCGGCGCTCCTCCTGACCTGCCATCTCCTCGACGACGATCGAATCCCCCTCGATCCGCAGGATCTTGTTGGGTGGCACGACGTATGCATGGTCGGCCTCCAGCCGGACCTGTTCGGTGACCTGCGTCACCGGAATCAGCGCCGCGTGCTGAAGAATCTCGGCGAGCATGCTGTCGTGATCGGGCGACAGATGCAGGATGACCACATAGGCAGCGCCGCTGTCGGGCGCCACCGCGCGGAAGAAATCGCTGAGCGCCTCGATGCCGCCAGCTGAGGCGCCAATCCCGACGACATACGGCCGACTCTCGTTGTCGGCCGCTGACGCGCCCTTCCTGTTTGCCGCCATCGTCGTCCCGCGGGAACGGTACTACAGTGGTGCGCACAATGCGAACGAAACAGGCCGTCGTCTTCGGGCGCGTCTGCGGGCGGGATCGAGGGAAAAACCGCTTCGCCCCGCGATTGATCCGCCGGCTGATGGAATGTGCCGCTCTAGTGGCGAAGCCGTGACTTGCTACGGGTTTTTCCGAATGGCTGGCCGCGGGCCTTCATGCAATTGTCGCTCTAGATGGACTCACGACCGTCACGGTCGGCCGTGCCCGACGAATCCTCCGAGCGACAGGGTTGGATGCGGACCGAGCGCATCCGCGCGTCCATCGAGTTGTCGCTGGGCGTAGTCGCGTCGGCGGATCAAACGATTCACCGTGCCCGGAAGCAGATCCGCCGGGCCGACGCGGTTCTGGCCAGGATTCGCCGCAAGGTCCTTCCTTCCTACGGAACCTCCCTTACGGAGGGCGCTCACGTTCCGGATAGCGGCACAGGTGAGCTAGTGGCATCTTCGGGGGCGGGGGCTCGACAATATGTTCCGCCACGTCGAACTGCCGACCGCGATTCACGCCCCGAGTCTGCTGATTGAGCTCGACGCCGATACGGCCGAGATGTATAACGTTGGCCTGAGCCTCGAGGGCTTCGGTCCGTACGTGGCAACCGACGAGCTGATCGAATGCGTGGATCCGCGGACCCGCCGAATGGCGGCGGAACTCGGGTGCGCGGCCCTCCGGTTGAAGCCGTGTGTTGCCGGGCCGGTCTCGCTTCGGTGGTCCCGCAAGTAGAAGGACCATTCTCTGGACGGGGCGCGTATGACCTCACCTCAACGAAACAAATCGACCGAGCGGCGGAAGCAGGCCCGTGGCGGAGTCACCGAGCCCAGCCGGCCGCAGCTCGTCACCATGGTCATTGGCACGTTCCGCGAGATGCCGGGACTGTCCCTTCACTTGAATCAGGCGGCGCGGCTGTTCGGCGTCCGCGCCGAGACCTGCCGGATTCTGCTCGACGACCTGGTGGCGCAAGGCCGCCTCCGCCGCGCCCACGACGGGCAGTACCTGGGCAACGATTCGGTCCGCCCTCTGGCGGCGCCCAGGCCGACGGCCGCCTATCCGGGGCAGAGACACTGACAACTCCCAACCTCCAACTCCCAACTCCCAACGCCAACTTCCAACTCCCAAGGAGCGTCGGTCGAACAATAGGGTGAAGGGCAGCCAATGTGGCTGGTTGCCCCGCTTTTCACCTCGTTGTTCCACTCGATTCCGTTGGGAGTTGGGAGTTGGGCGTTGGGAGTTGACAGGGAGTAACATCTCACCCCATGTCTTTCCTGCAGGATCTCCGGTACGCCATCCGAATGATGCGCCGAACTCCTGCGTCGACCTTCGTGATCGTCGCTTCGCTCGCGATCGGCATCGGCGCCAACACCGCGATCTTCAGCGTCGTCAATGCACTGCTCCTGAAGCCGCTGCCGTATCCGGATCCCGATCGACTCGCGGTGCTGTGGCTGCGGTCGCCGGGGATCAACATTCCCGAGGACTGGCCGTCGCCGGGGCAGTACATCGACATTCAGAACGAGAACCGATCGTTCCAGGAGATGTCGATCTCGCAGGGCCGCACCGGCACGCTGCTCGGGCGGGATCAGCCGGAGCGCGTCGAGGCGCTGCGCACCTCGTCCAGCCTCTTCCACCTGCTCGGCGCGAAGCCGCTGCACGGACGATTGCTCCTGCCCGAAGACGACGTGCCGGGCAAGGCCCAGGTGGTGATCCTGAGCCATGGTTTCTGGCAGCGGGTGTTCGGCGGCGATCCCGGCGTGGTCGGGACCAGCATCACGGTGAATGGCGTCGCGGTGGGCAACGGACCCGACAAGAACCAGTTCACCGTCGCCGGCGTCCTCGGGCCGGACTTCCTGCTGAACGCCGAGATCATGCCGACGGTCGCGAGCATTCCGGCAGATGGACATGTTCCTGCCGCTGCCGCTCGGCGCCGATGCAGTGACCCGGCGCGGTGACGAGAACTACAACCTGATGGGCGCGCCTGAAGGACGGGGTCACGATGGAGCAGGCGGATGCGGACGTCGCCGCCATCGCCGCACGCATCCGCGAGAAGGACAAGCGGGATCGCACCTTCACGATCGACGTCGTTCCGCTGCTCGATCAGGTCGTCGGCAACGTCCGGCGTGCGGTGCTGGTGCTGCTCGGATCGGTGACGCTGGTGCTGCTGATCGCCTGCGCGAACGTCGCCAACCTGCTGCTGACGCGCGCGACCGCGCGTCAGAAAGAGGTCGCCATCCGCACCGCGCTCGGCGCGGGCTGGCAGCGGCTGGTGCGCCAGCTGCTGACCGAAAGCGTGCTCCTCGCGATCCTCGGCGGCGCCGCCGGGCTGCTCATCGCCAGGGCGGCGTTGTTCGTCGTCCACACGGTGAATCCGGGCAACATCCCGCGGCTCGAGGTGATTACCCTCGACGGTCCGGTGCTGCTGTTCACGTTCGCGGTGTCGATCCTGACCGGCATCATCTTCGGGCTGGCGCCGGCCTGGCGCGCGGCGCGGCCCGACCTCAATACGGCGCTGAAGGCGGGCGGCAGGAACACGCAGGGAGAGGGCGGTTTCGGCAGCGCGCGCTGGCGGCTGCGCAGCCTGCTGGTCGTCGCGGAACTGGCGCTGTCGCTGATGCTGCTGGTCGGCGCGGGGCTGCTGGTCCGCAGCTTCGTGCGAATCCAGCAGGTCACGCCCGGCTTCAACCCGGAGAACGTGATCTCCCTGCGGCTCGGCGCGAGCGGCCGGCAGTTCCCGAACCCGGAGTCCAGGCTGGAATACTTCCGTCAGTTCGGCGATCGCATCGCGGCCGTGCCGGGGGTCAAGGTGCGCGGTGCGGTGTCGGCGCTGCCGTTCACGTCATCGGTCGGCTGGGGCTCCATCAACGTCGAAGGCTGGACGCCGCAGCCGGGGCAGGAGCTGCAGGTCGATCAGCGCGGGGCGACGCCGGACTACTTCCGGACGATGGAGATCCCGCTGCGCCAGGGGCGGATGTTCACGAGCTTCGACGGTCTGCCGAACGCCGAGCGCGTCTGCATCATCGACGAGAAGTTCGCGCAGCGCTTCTGGCCTGGGCAGTCGGCCATCGGCAAGCACCTCTGGAACGATCCGAAGCAGCCGATGACGATCGTCGGCGTCGTCGGCACGGTCAAGCAGTACGGCCTCGACGTCGACGGCCGGATCGTCGTCTATCGTCCGAGCACGGGCTGCTCGGCTATCAGGTGGCGCGCACGTCCGGCGACCCGGCTGCGCTGTCGGGCGCCATCGTCCGGGCCATCCACGAGATCGATCCGACGATACCGGTCTACGACATCAGACGATGTCGGACCGCATGGGCGACTCGCTGGCGCGCCAGCGGTTCTCGACGATCATGCTGGGCGCGTTCGCCGTGTTCGCGCTGATCCTCGCGGTCGTCGGCGTCTACGGCGTGATGTCGCACCTGGTCAGCCAGGGCACGCACGACATCGGCGTCCGCATGGCGCTCGGCGCCCAGCGCAGCCGCATCGTCGGAATGATCCTGCGACAGGGCGCGGAGCTCACGGCGGCCGGGGTGGTTATCGGGCTGATCTGCGCCGCTGCCCTGACCCGGGTGATGGCCACGCTGCTCTTCGGCATCGGCGCGCACGACCTGATGACGTTTCTGACGGTGCCCTTGGTCCTCGGTGGGATCGCGTTGCTCGCCACGTACATCCCCGCATTGCGCGCGACCAGGGTGGATCCGGTGGTCGCGCTCAGGGAGGAGTGACCAGTCAAATCCCAAGTTCCAAGCTCCAAATCCCAACCACTCCAAATCCCAACCACGCCCAACTCCAAGACTCCCCTTGGGATTTGGAGCTTGGAGCTTGGGATTTGAGTTTGTCACTTCACAATAACCGAGATCCCCGCCGCCAGGTCTTTCTGCTCCTCCGGATTCGTCGTCTTCGCCAGCCGTTCTGCCAGGACTTTGAGAGCCCCCTGCGTCTTCAGTCCTGCAACCCGCTGCACCATGAAGGAGAACGTGCGCGGCAGCTTCGATTCGGACGCGAGCGCGAGGGCGCGCTGGGGATCCAGCTCTCCGAGCGGCTCGGCGGCCCACCACGCCATCAGCGGCTCGTTCTGATCGCTGCGATCCTCGGCTCGTGAGAGCAGGCCTGCCACGGCGTCCCAGCGCTTCTCTGCTGGCACACGCTGGAGGGCGCTGGCGATGTACAGGCGCACGAGGGCCGAGCTGTCCGATCTGGCCATCGACGCGAACCTGCCGATCGCGGCATCCGACGGGATTCCGGTCTTCAGCCAGCAGCTGCGCCGCCCAGCTCCGCACGTACTCGCAGTCGTGGGAGAGCAGGCCGATGAGATCCGCTTCGCGTCAAACCGCCGGTGACGTGGAGCGCCCACAGCGCGCGGAGCTTGCGGGTGACATCCGGATTGGTCTGGAGGATGGTCTTGAGCCTGGCGTGCACCTGCGGATCGGGTCCGCGTTCCTGCAGGATGCGCCGTGCGTGCCGAACGTACCAGTCGTTGCGATGCAACTGGAGCTCGACCAGCCGTAAAGACGACTCCTTGCGGAGATCGACCTTCACGAACCGATCGTTCACGTGGCTGATCTTGAAGATCCGGCCGAGCGTCTTGTCGTGGACGTCGGGATTGCTGCTGTGGCACTGGTTCTTGTCGTACCAGTCGATCACGTGCACTGAGCCATCCGGCCCATACCGGAAGTTCAGCATCTGGCTCCAGGTGTCGTTGGCGTTCAGGAAGTCCCTGCCATGGGTGGCCGCGTAGCCCGATCCCTTCCGCTCGAGGACGTCCACGTTGGCGCGATGCCCGTGGATGTTGTTCATGAAGATCGCGCTGCGGTACTCGGCCGGCCAGGTGTCGCCGCCGAGATAGATCATCGCGCCGGCGTGCGCGTGCCCGCCGCCCGCCGCGTCCGACCGGCTGTTGCCGGCGTGCGGCCCCTTGTTGCCGACCCAGTGCACGTGGTCCGCGATCGTCTTGATGTCGTCGAGGATGTACGGATTGAAGTGCCTGCCGGCCTGCCGCTTGTACCGCGCGCCGGGGATCACGTGGTAGAGGTGCGGGATCACGCAGGCGGTGGTGAACGCGTGGCCGTAGTCGTTGAAGTCGAGGCCCCACGGGTTGCTCGTGCCTTCGGCGAAGACCTCGAAGGTCTTCTTCGTCGGGTGATACCGCCAGATCGCCGCGTTGAGCCGCTGGCGTTCTGAATCCGGCGCTCCCGGCTTGCCGACGTTCGAGTGGGTGAACACGCCGTGGCGTGCCATAGAGCCAGCCGTCCGGTCCCCACGAGAAGGTGTTGAGCGTCTCGTGGGTGTCCTGGTAGCCCCAGCCGTCGAGCAGGACCTGCGGCGGGCCGGCCGGCACGTCGGTGCCGTCCTTGATCGGGATGAAGAGCAGGTTGGGCGCTGCGCCGACGAACACGCCGCCGAAGCCGACCTCGATGCCGCTCACGAGGTTCAGGCCTTCGATGAAGACCTTGCGGCTGTCGAGCGTGCCGTCGCCGTCGGTGTCCTCGAAGATCAGGATGCGGTCCTTGCCTTCGCCCTCCGGCGCGCGCACCGGGTAGGTGTGCGCCTCGGCGACCCAGAGACGGCCCGCGGTCGTCGATCGGTGAACGCGATCGGCCGCACGACGTCGGGCTCGGCCGCCGCCAGCTTCACGGTGAAGCCCTTCGGCAGCGTCATCGCCTTCGCCGCTTCGGCTCCCGAGAGGCCGGCGTGGACGATCGGATCCATCGGCGGCATCAGGGTCATGTCGGCCGCCGTGATCTCGTTGGGAAAGTACGGCTTGGCCTCGTGAAAGCGGAAGCGATCGAAATTGATGTGCGCCCAGGGGTTTTCCTTCAGATAGGTCGCCGTCGACGCGCCGCTCTCCTCGTCGACGACCCGGATGAAGACGTTCTTGCCCGCGTAGGGACGCAGATCGACGACCGCCGGACGCAGCCGCGCCGAGTCGGTCCCGCTGATCGTGTAGATGACCTTCTTGTCGTCCGCCAGCACGATCTCGACCCGCGTGCTCTTGAAGGCGCCGCCCGACACGAGGAAGCTCGCGAACGGCTGCGTCACCTCGAACGGCGCGGACTCGAGCGTGCCTTTGCGCGCGCTGCCTTTCACGCCGCTGCTGATCCAGTAGGTGCCCGACTGGCCGCGCACGGCGCTGCTCCGGTCGGCGCCGCCTTCGGGCAGGCCGTCGCCCTTGACGAGATCGAACGCGTCGCCGGTCGCGGTCCAGTTCTCGAGCGTCCCCGACTCGAAGTCGAGGTTCAGCGGCCGGCCATTCGCCTCCGGCGTCGTCCCTTCCGACGACGGCCGTGAGTCGGAGACCTCGAGCCGTCCTTCCATGCCGGCCACCCGGTGGCCCGGTAGCGAGCAGAAGTAGGTGTCGGACGCCGTGGCCTTGAACGTGATGTTCGCGGTCGCGCCCTTGTCGAGGATCTGGGTGCTCCTGACGTCGCCTTTCTCGAGCGCGATGTCGTGCACCATCAGCTCGCCGTTCACGATCGTGATCCGCACCGTCTCGCCGGTCTTGGCCCACAGCGTCGGGTTGCGGATGCCGTCGATCTCGCCGCCGATGCCGCGGTAGCCGAGCATCGATCGACTCGAGCCGGTACTCGCGATCGGGAGGATCGTTCGGCCGTGCGGCCGTCGAGGACTGGCCGGCAATGTCGCCGCGAGCGTAAAGGAGCAGCAGCGCTGCCAAGACGGATCGTTTCATATGCCACCGTAGATGGACGTAACGCGCCGGATTATATGTCCGAGCGCTAATCGGTCGGGTCTAAAGACCCGACCCTACATCGGCCTGCCGGAAGACTCCTCGATGAGATCCAGGGCGCCGGGAAGATCGTCGGCGCGCCGCTCGAATGTGCCGATGGCGGCGCTCCTCACCAGCACCGCGTTGTTGCCCATTGCGCAGACCGGCGCGCAGTCGGCGCTCGCGTTGTCGCCGATCATCCAGATCGGGCGATCCGTTCCCGTCCTGCGAAGTGCCTCCTCGAACAGAAGAGGATGCGGCTTTTCGTAACCGACGACTCCTGAGCAGACCATCGACTCGAAGAGCGGGGTCAGCCCGAGATCGCTGACGAGCGACTCGAGTTCTGGCACATGATTGGACACGATCAGGTTGCGCCAGCCGCTTGCCGCCGCCCGCCTCAGCGCCGGCACCACGTCGTCGAACACGACATAGCGGCCGGCGTTCAGGATGTCGTCGCGAAGTTCAGCGAACGCTGTCGCTGTCGCCACCGCTGGAAGGCCGAGTGTCCCGAAGATCTCGACATACCGGCGAGAAACCGCCTCCCACCACAGGGCCGGGGATGACAGCTCCGGGTGCGCGTGGTCGATCCGATGCCACGGCATGCCCTGCGACACCTGCGCGTCCATCACCTCCCGCGTCACCGCGTGACCGGGTGAATGGCGATCGAGCAGCCGTATCGCGACTTCCGACCACATCATCGGCCGGCTGACGAGGGTCCCGTCGAAGTCCCACCAGAGAATTCCGCGCGATGGCATTTGCTGGTCGTCATCATACGTGGACCTCCGCCTGAAGGCGGAAGCCACCAGACTCACGAGCCTGCCGGCCGTAGCGCGAAGCGCAAGGCAGGTGGCTCCGGCTTTAGCCGGAAATTCGCGAACCCGCGGACCCGCGAACCCGCGAACTGCGGTATGGTTCCTCAAACCAGGAGGCCCGATGACCCTGCGACACTTTGCGCTTCATCTGACGTTGCTTGCTGCCGCCGTGCCGGCGCTGGCCCTTGGCGGGCAGCCGCCGGTCGAACAGGGTTTTACCTCGCTGTTCAACGGCAAGGACCTGACCGGCTGGATCTACGGAAAGCGCGCCAACGGCGCGGAGAACAAGTCCGGAAAGGGCTACCAGGTCGAGAACGGGGCGATCTTCTCGACGAAAGAGGACGGCGGCAACCTTTATACCGAGAAAGAGTACTCGGACTTCGTGCTGCGGTTCGACGTCAAGCTGACCGAGAACGCCAACAACGGCATCGGCATCCGCGCGCCGCTGGTGGGTGATGCGGCGTATGCCGGCATCGAGATTCAGGTCCTCGACGACGGCGGTTCGCAGTACACCGGCCTGAAGCCGTTTCAGTACCACGGCTCCATCTACGGGATGGTCGCGCCCAAGCGCGGTTCTCAGAAGCCGGTTGGCGAATGGAATGCCGAGGAGATCACCGCCGACGGCCGCCACCTCACCGTGAGGCTGAACGGCACGGCCATCGTCGACGCCAACCTCGACGACATCAAGGACGAGGAGATGCTGAAGACGCACCGCGACCTCAGCAAGCCTGAGGGCTCGCGTGGCATCGCCAATACCAGGGGGCACATCGGCTTCCTCGGGCATGGCGCACGCGTCGAATTCCGCAACATCCGCATCAGGGAGCTGACCGGCGGCGCGAAAAAATAGCGTCCGAGTGTCCGATCTGGCCGGCAACGGACACCGCCCTTCGTCACCAGCGCACAGTCGGCGTGGGTCGTCACGGGTTGCAAACACTCGGCGGGGATTCGCCGTCTAACGCACCATGCCGATGTCCCGTCGTCAGTTCGCGGCAGCAGTCATCGCGCAGATCCCGGTGGCGTTCGCGACCAAGCTGATCGGTGCCGCCGAGGAGATCAAGCGGCCCGACGATCGATTCCTCCGCACCAGGCTGAACGCGCTGCTCGACGTCACCGCGGTGCCCGGGTTTGCCGTGGGCGTAGTGCGTGACGGCAAACCCGCGTGGGAGAGATACCAGGGCGTGATGGAGGCGGGGACGAAGCGTCAGATCGGCGGCGACACCCTCTTCCCAGCGGCGTCACTCGGCAAGCCGGTGTTTGCCTATGCAGCGTTGCGACTGGTTGAACAGGGGAAGCTCGATCTCGATCGACCGCTGAAGTCGTACGTCCCCGATCACGCGCCGGCAGACCCCCGCGCCGAGAAGATCACCGCGCGCCACGTGCTCACGCATTCGTCGGGCCTGCGCAACTGGCGCAACGCGCTCGACCAGCCGCTGGTCCCGGAGTTCGATCCGGGCTCGCGCTTCCAGTATTCGGGCGAGGGGTTCTACTACCTGCAGCGGGCGATCGAGAAGATCGCCGGCTGTGCGATTCAGCCGTTCATGGAAGACGCGCTGTTCCAGCGCTTCGGGATGGCCTCGTCCACCTACGCGTGGCGGCCGGACACGGAAGAGCGGCTCGTCTGCGGCCACACTCGCGGTGTGGTCGCGCGCGGCCAGCGCGACTTCACGGCGCGGCTGCTCGCGTACGCGGGCCGGCAGCAGAAGCCGCTGTCCGCTTTCACCCACGACGACCTCGTCGCCGCCATGCAGGCGCTTCAGCCGTCGCCTCCGCCGCTGCCCAATTACATCCCCACCAACGTTGCCGGCAGCCTGGTCACGACCATGCACGACTACTGCGCGTTCCTCTCACGCATCGTCGGGCCGGCTGGTGGGCCAGGGGAACTGAGCGCGGTCACGCGCGAACAGATGCTGTCTCCGCAGATCCGCCTGAATCACGCCCTCGCCTGGGGGCTCGGATGGGGAATCGAGACGATGAGCGGCCGGGAGTACATCTGGCATTGGGGCGATAACGGCACGATCAAGAACTTCGTGCTGGCACACCCGCCCTCGCGATCGGCGGTCGTCGTCTTCACCAACGCCGCGCAGGGGATGCGGCTGGCGGAGGGGATCGTGAACGAGGCGTCCGGCTCGGACCACCTGGCGTTCGACTGGATTGGGTAGGTCAACTCCCAACTCCCAACGCCCAACTCCCAAGGGAAGCGTTCGAACAACGAGGTAAAAGACGGGCCAGCAAGCTTGTTGGGCGGCTTACACCTCGTTGTTCGAACGGTTTCCCTTGGGAGTTGGGCGTTGGGCGTTGGGAGTTGACGACGCTCATCTCGCTACGATCCTCAATCCTGGTGCAGCGCCGCCAGCAAGTCGGTCTTCGCCGCCCGTGTCGCCGGCAGCAGGCAGATGAGGAGCGAGACCGCGCCAAAGACGGCGGCGGCGGTGGCGAGAGCGACGGGGTCGGTGGCGCGGACCTCGAACAGCTGGCCGGCGAGCGCCCGGCCGACGAAGATCGAGACGACGACGCCGAGGGCGATCCCGACGGCGATCATGCGCGATCCTTCGCCGAGGATCAGGCGGAGGATGTCCTGCCGCTGTGCGCCGATGGCCTTGCGCACCGCGATCTCCTTCACTCGCGATCCCACGGAGAGCGACAGCACGCCATAGATGCCGACCAGCGCGAGTGCGGTCGCCAGTATTGAGAAGCCAATGAGCAGGCGCATGGCGAAGGTGCGCGGCGCGACCGAGTCGCGGCGGATCTGCGCCATCGTCGTGAAGTGCTCGACCGATGCCGTGGGATCGACCGCGTGCACCTCGCGCCGGACCAGCCCGGCGATCGCGCCTGGATCCGACGCGGTGCGAACCACGAGGTGCTTCGAGAACGCGCCGTTCTGCCAGAACGAGAGATACACCTCGGGCTCGGCCTGCGCGCTGAGCGCTTCGGTTCTGGTATCCGAGACGATCCCGACGATCTCGATCGGGCGCTTCACATCCCCGGGAAAGCGCATCTGCCGCCCGAGCGTATTCGAGCCGGGAAAGTACTTCCGCGAGAACGCCTGGTTCACGACGGCAACCCGGGGCGCGTCGGCATTGTCCGTCGAGCGAAACCCGCGGCCGTCGAGCATGCCCATGCCCATCAGGTCGAAATAATCGGGGGTGATCGAGCGAAGCGGCAGGTTCAACTGTCCGCTGACGCTGTCGGACCCAGCCTGCCCGATCAGTTCCATTGTTCCGGGCCACTTGTTGCCGGTCAGCGGCAGCCCCCAGACGAACGCCGTTCGGACGACGCCGGGCAAAGCGGCCACTCGCTCGAGCACCGCGGTGTGAAATTGCGTCGAGGTTCCCGGCGTGACGTTGGTGACGGTGACCGCGAGGACGCGCTCGGTTTCGTAACCGGGACGCACGCTGGCCAGCCGGCTGGCAGTTCGAATCAACAGAGCCGCGCCGGCGAGCAGCGCGACCGTGCAAATGACCTGCACGGTGGCGATGGCGGCGAGCAGCCGGCGTTCGCCGCGTCCGGCGCTGCTGCGCGATCCTTTCAGCGCAGCGGCCTGGCCGGGTGCCGCAGCCCGGAATGCGGGCAGCAGCCCCGCGATCAACGCGGCGACAAGCGCGGCAAAGATGCCGAAGGCGAAGAGCGGCCAGCCCACCGTCACCGATTCGGCGCGCGGCACGGCCCGGCCCCCGATCGCCGTGAACATCCTGATGCCGGCCACGGCGAGCGCCGCACCTGCGACCGCACTGATCATCGCGATCGCCCCCGATTCGGTCAGCATTTGACGAAACAGCCGGAGGCGCGAGGCTCCGAGCGCCGCTCGCATCGCATACTCGCGATGGCGCTGCAGGCCGCGCGCGACGAAGAGGCCGGCGACGTTGACCGACGCCACCAGGAACAGCAGGGCGACCGACCCGAACAACGGCAGCAGCAGCCGCCGCGCCTCCTCGTTCAGTACTTCGCCAACCGGCCGGACCGCCGGGGTGAGTGCCGCGAGATCCGGATCGGTCGTTCCCTGCCGGCTCGCCAGCGCGGCCAGCTCGGTCCGGGCTTGCTCCAGCGTTGCACCGTCGCGCAGGCGCGCAACGGTATTCCAGCCGCGCGCCCGCGGCTGGGTCTCGTCGGGCGTGAACGACACCCAGAAGTCGACCGGCGCATCGACGTCGTAGTTGGGCTCGGCGGCGTTGGCGGGATCGGGGAGAAAGCGGATGCCTGGCGGCATCACGCCGACAACCGTGAGCGGCGCAGGATAGCGGCTGATCCGGATCGCGGTCCCGACTACCGCGGGATCCCCCTTGAATTGCCGCTGCCAGAGCTCGTAGCCGAGCATGATGCCGGTTGCCGGGACCTTTGGCCTCGACGCCTCCGCTTCGGTGAATTCACGGCCGTGGAGCGGCCTCACGCCGAGCGTGGAGAAGAAGTTCCGGGTGACGACCATGCCGCCGAGCGACTGGCTGCCGTCGGGCAGGACGAGGAAATTGAAGGTCCAGCGATAGAGCGCCGGCGGTTCCAGGGTCCGGCTCTCGCTCTTCCACTGGATCCACTGCGCGAACCACGTCCCCTGGGTGTAGGGACTGCCGTCGATCTTTCTCGGCGACACCAGGACCAGTCGATCCGGCGCCGCATAGGGCGGGGGCGACAGCAGGACGCCTTGAATCAGGCCGAACATCGCAGCCGCTGCGCCGATGCCCAGCGCGAGGGTGACGATGGCGGCTGCGGCGAATGCGGGCGCCTTTCGCAGTTGCCGCAGGGCGTAACGAACATCTTCGATCATGACGGTCTCCCCACCGGATAGCTAGACGCGGAGTTGGACGGACGGTGAGGACTTTCGGTTGGCATCAGTGTCAACTACCAACTCCCAACCTCCAACTCCCAACGAAAGCCGTTCGGACAATCGGGTGAAAGGCGATCCGCCAGGCTCGTTTACGCCTTCCACGCCATTCTTCGACGTATCTCCCTTGGGGTTGGGAGTTGGAAGTTGGGAGTTGACATCGTCTAGGCGCGAAGCCTGAACTAGAATCCGCCCGTGCTGAAACTCCTGCTCCCTCCCGTCGCCTGGGTGCTCAGCGTCGTCGCCGTCGCGGCCGCCGATCGTCCGAACATCGTCTTCATCATGTCGGACGACCATGCCGCGCACGCGATCAGCGCGTATGGCTCGAAGGTCAATCAGACGCCGAACATCGACCGTCTCGCGCGCGAGGGGATGATGCTCCGCAACGTCTTCGTGACCAACTCGATCTGCACTCCGAGCCGGGCCGCGATTCTCACCGGGCAGTATTCACACCTCAACGGTGTCCCCGTTTTCAACCGCTTCGACAGCTCACGGTCCACGGTCGCCAAGCTGCTGCAGGCGGCGGGCTACCACACCGGGATGATCGGCAAATGGCACCTCGGAAGCGATCCCGCCGGCTTCGATCGCTGGGAGATCCTGCCGGGGCAGGGTGCCTACATGGATCCCCTGCTTTACACCGCGACCGGCGAGAAGACCTACACCGGCCGCTACGTCACCGACGTGATCACCGATCTCGCGATCGAGTTCATCAAGGATCGGCCGCGCAATCGGCCGTTCTTCCTGATGCTCCACCACAAGGCGCCGCATCGTCCGTGGGAGCCGGATGCCGCTCATCGCGCGCAGGTTCGCCGACAAGTGGACTCCCGAGCCCGAGACGTTCTGGGATTCCTATGCGACCAGGACCGACGCCCTGCACGAGAACCTGCAGCGGGTCGCAGGCGACATGACGCGGCGCGATCTGAAGCTCGCGCCGCCGGCGGACTTGAAAGGTCCGGAGCTCACGAGCTGGCTCTCGACGAAGCCCGACACCGTCACGATCACCCGCGACGGCAAGGAAGTGACCCTCACGGGCGAGGCTCTCGCACGCTGGAAGTACCAGCGCTACATGCAGGACTACCTGGCGACGATTCAGTCCGTCGACGACAACATCGGGCGCCTGCTCGGATTCCTCGACACCGCCGGCCTCGCCAAGAACACCATGGTCATTTACACGAGCGATCAGGGGTTCTTCCTCGGCGACCACGGGCTGTTCGACAAGCGGTTCATGTACGAAGAGTCCCTGCGGATGCCGTTCCTCGTGCGATGGCCGGCGGCGATCAAGGCAGGGTCACGCAGCGACGCGATGGCGCTGAACGTGGATTTCGCGCCGACGTTTCTCGACGCCGCCGCCGTCAAAGTTCCCGCGGAGATGCAGGGCCGCAGCCTGCTGCCGATGCTCCGCGGCAAGGCCCCCGCCGACTGGCGGACGTCGATGTACTACCGCTACTACCACGATCCGGGCGACCACAACACTCGCGCGCACTACGGCGTGCGCACGGCCACGCACAAGCTGATTTATTTCTGGAAGAAGGATCAGTGGGAGCTGTTCGACCTGGTGCGGGATCCCAACGAGCTCCACAACCTGTACGGCCAGCCGGGCCAGGAGGAGCTGACCCGGACGATGAAGGCGGAGCTCCAGCGTTTGAAGAACGCGGCGCGCGACGAGGATCAGTTCGCGAGCGAGCAGCCGCCGAACGGCGTGGACGGCCTGCCCGCGAAGCTGCGCGGCAAGTAGATTGGTGCCGAGCCCCCACCTTCGCGCTTCGCGCTACGGTGGGCAAGCCGAGCCCCGAGAAAGCTACCGGTACTCGAGCGCCGTGCCGCTGTTTGGCATGGCATCGACGAACGAGCGCCAGGCCAGCTCGACGCGGCCGCTGTTGGCGGCCAGCTCGCCGCCGTACCACGCGGCGTCGCCGCCCTTCGGCATGGGACTGGCCCACATCCGCCGCACGTTGATGTTCACGCCGAGCAGCGCCACGCGAACGGTGAACACGGGCGGTGGCGGGGCCGCGTTCTTGGTGCGCGGGATCTCGAGGCGCATGCCCTCGTTGCTGATGTCGACGAGGTGCGACGGCACACCCCCGACAATCGCGTCGAACCGTACCGGCTTGCGCACCGAGCGCCGTTCGGGACGGCTCTCGAGCAGGGCCATGTGCGCCATGCAGATGAGGGCGGCCTGCTCGACCGGCCGGGTCAGATACATGGCATCGCGCTTCACGGCAATCGCTTCCGCCGCCGGATCGGCCGGGCCGATGACGATGCTGGGTGCCTTGGCGTTGCGCATCCGCTCGCGGCTCACTGCCTGAAGGCCTCCGCGAAACGCGAAATCGACGTCGGCGACGAGCAGCGAGAACGAGCGCTCGGTCAATTCCTGGAGGCCGCGCGACACGGTGGTCGCACGCACCGGTTCGAAGCCTTCGGCGTGGAGCCAGTCAGCAACGGCCGCGCACTCGAGAGTGTGCGGAGTGGCAACGACAATGCGGGGACGTGACGGCATTCCCCTTGGGATTGCAGCCGCTGTGCCAGTCCTAAGGTGCTGCAAATCCGGTGGTTTGGCGCCGGAGCAGCGACGATTCTGAGCCTCGGAATGCGCGATGTGTAATGGCCGGTGATTCTTCGTCGGTGTACCAGGACGAGCCACTCAGCGCGAACCGCCAGCGAGGGTGCTCTCGGCGGTGATTCCGCTACCCTCGGTCACCACGTAGGATCGGCCGGCGCGGAGGCCGGTGAGGCGCTGCTTCGTCCCGCTCGGCCACTCGACGATGACTTCGTCAGCCATCGACGCGGCGCCCAGACCGAAGGTGAGCGGAAGCTCCGACTGTGAGAGGTAGCTCGATCCGGTGCGGACCATGCGCGTCTGAACCGAGGCCCCGACCTTGACGCGCACGTGGGCGCCAATCGCATCGCGGTTCGACTTCACACCGCGCAGCGTCAGCCGGACGCTGTGGCGGCCCTGGCTGATGTCGTTCCGATACAGTGCTGCCGGCCCGCCGTTGGTCGTGATCAGCACGTCGAGATCGCCGTCCAGATCGACGTCGCCGAACGCCGCGCCTCGGCCGACCTTGGGTGCGGCGAAGTCGGCTCCCACCTCGCGGGCGACGTCCACGAACTGTCCTTTACCGCGGTTGTGGAACAGGTGCGGCGATTCGGCATAGTTCACGCGCGCCGGTGCGCGCGACCCGATCGTCGATGTGCCCGTTGACGACGAGCAGATCGAGCAGCCCGTCGAGATCGGCGTCGAAGAAGAAGCAGCCGAAGCCGAGCGTCAGCCGGCTGGCCTTGCCGAGCTCCGATCCCGGCGCGCGGTCGGCGTAAACGCCGGGGCGCACCGGACTGTAGAGACCGAGCATCTCGCCGGAGAAGTTGGTCACGACCAGGGAGGGCAGCGCCGCTGTTGTCGAAGTCGGCGGCGTCGGTCCCCATGCCCGCGCGCGCGCGGCCGTCCTCGCTGAACGCCAGCCCGGCCTGGACGCCGACTTCCTGAAACGTCCCGTTGCCGCGGTTGCGATACAGCTTGTTCGGCTGGGTGTCGTTGGCGACGAACAGATCGGGCCAGCCGTCGACGTCGAAATCGAGCATCGTCACGCCGAGTGCTTTCGAGGTCGTGTCGAGCAGTCCGGACTTCGCCGTCACGTCCTCGAACGTGCCGTTGCCCTTGTTGCGATAGAGCCACGACGTCGCGCCCGGATAGGCTTCCGGCGTGCAGTAGGACTTGGTCTTGCCATCGGCGCTGCAGAAGATGTCGGTCTGCGGGGTCCAGCGCACGTAGTTGCAGATCACCAGATCGAGCAGGCCGTCGCGGTCGTAGTCGATCCACAGGGCCGACGTGCTGAAGCCGGTGCGATTGCCGAGCCCGGCCTTGTCGGTGACGTCGACGAAGCGTCCGTCGCCCGCGTTGCGGAACAGCCGGCTCTGGCCGACCGCCGGTGACCGCGAGATCCTGGCGGCCGTCGTTGTCGAAGTCGCCGGCGGCCGCGCCCATCGCGTAGATCTGCACGTTCAGGCCGGCTTTCGCCGTGACGTCCTCGAACGTTCCGCTGCCGCCGTTGCGGAACAGGCGCAGCGCGCCAGGCTGCGCCGGCGCGCCCGGCTGGAGGCTGATGCCGCTCATGAACAGCACGTCCTGACGGCCATCGCCGTCGGCATCGAACACCGTCACTCCCGAGCCGAGCGTCTCGGGCAGATACTTGCGCCCGGTCGCGCCGGTGGCGTGCTGGAACCGGAGGCCTGCCGCGTTGCTGACGTCCACCAGCTGAAGCCCCGGCGTTTGTGCCGCGAGGGCCGGCACCAGTGCGGCGATCGCGCAGACGGCCATGCGAAGCGGCCCGCGAACGGCGCTCACTGCAGGGTCACCAGGCCTTTCCGCACCGCGATCAGCACGAGCTCGGCCGCCTTGTGCACGCCGAGCGTCGCCATCAGGTTGGTCCGATGGACGGCAACCGTGTTGGCGCTCACTCCGAGCAGCTTGCCGATCTCGCGGTTCGTCCTTCCCATCGCGATCAGCCGCAGCACCTGAATCTCGCGCGCGCTGAGCTGCGCGAAGCGCTCGTCTTCGGCGGCCGCCTCCGCCGCGGGCGGGCCGTCGATCGGCGGACGCGAGCTCCGGACTGAGAAAGCGCTTGCCGGCCGCCACCGCCCGCACCGCCCGAATCAGGTCGGTCTCGAGCGCGTTCTTCAGGATGTAGCCCTTGATCCCGGCGTTCAGCGCATTGCGCACGTACTGCACGTCGTCGTACATGCTGAGCATCAGGATGGGGCGGTCGGGCCGGCGCCGCAGGATCTCGATCGCGGCGTGCAGGCCGTTGATCTCCGGCATGTTCATGTCGAGCACGACGACGTCGGGTTCGAGACGTTGATCGAGCTCGATCGCTTCGGCGCCGCCGCCGGCCTCGCCGATCACCTCG
The DNA here is from genome assembly GCA_963836735.1 of uncultured Acidobacteriota bacterium. Classification (GTDB taxonomy): domain Bacteria; phylum Acidobacteriota; class Vicinamibacteria; order Vicinamibacterales; family 2-12-FULL-66-21; genus JACCXG01. The sequence continues at coordinate 158,994 of CAWIKP010000022.1, forward strand.
ATGTCCATTTCGTCCTCGAGGATGCGCCGGAACCCCTGCCGCACGAGCGCATGGTCGTCGGCCAGAACCACTCGAATCCGCGTCACGTCTATGCCACCTCCGGACGGCTCGCCGTGGCGAGACATCCCGGCACGCGCAGGTGCACGATGGTCCCGCCGCCCGCGCCGCCGTCTCACGTCCAGTTCACCGCCGATCAGCTCCGCGCGTTCGCGCATGCTGACCATTCCCATGCCTCGGGCCGGATCGGCTGCCGACGCCTGCTTCGAGATCCCGGTGCCGCGGTCTTCCACGGCGAGCTCCAGGTTGCCGTCGCCGCAGGTGATGCGCACCCAGGCGTCTGGCGAGCCGGAGTGCCTGGCCGCATTGCTCAGCGCCTCCTGGACGATGCGGTAGACGTGGATCGCGCAGTCCTCGCGCACGGCATCGAGCGGACCGGCGGCGACGAAGTGGGTCTGGATGCCGGTCTGCTGCTGGAACTGCTCGACGCATCCCTCGAGCGCGCGCGCCAGGCCGAAGTCGTCGAGCACGCCCGGATGCAGCCACTGCGATCGGTGACGAATGCGATCGAGCGCCTGCTGCGCGATGCCGCGGACCTGCTCGAGCTCGGATCCGAGTGGCGTGTCGGCGGGCGCGTGACGGCGCAGCCGCCCGAGCAGCGTGCCGATCGCGGTCAGGATCTGCCCGAAGTCGTCGTGGAGCTCGCGGGCGAGCGAGCGCTGAACGTCCTCCTGGACCCGCAGCATCCGCTGCGAGAGTGTCCGAAGCTGCGCGTTGAGCGCTTCGACCGCCAGGAAGGCGCGGCGATTCGAGGCCACGACCCAGGCGCCCAGCCCGGCGGTGACGATCAGGATCACCCCGACCAGCACCAGGATCTCGCGGCCGACGCGATCGTAGACCGCCGCGGTTGGCGCGCGCCGCCTCCTCCTGGACCTGGTTGTTGGCGATCAGGAACTGCGACACCAGCCCGTCGATGCGCACGATGCTGCGGGATCAGCGTGCCTTCGACCAGGCGGCGCGCCGCGGGTTCGTCGGTGCGGCTGAGCGCGAACATCTCCGTGACGTCCTGCCAGTAGGCCTCGACGCTTTGCGCGAGCCGCGCCTGCTGCGCCGGATCGCGTACCGCCGGCGCCAGGTCCTGCTCGAGCCGCGTCGCCTCCGTCGAGGTCCTCGCGCACCCGATCGAAGGCCGGCTGCCAGCCGGGCAACGGATAGGGCTCGGTGCGATCCAGCATGTCGCGCATCAGCAGGGCGAGCGCTGCGAGATCGTTCTGGATCCGCAGCAGCTGCAGCGAGTCCTTCCGGTTGCGCTCGCTGATGGCGGTCTGCTCGTCGCGCAGGCGCCGCACCTCGCTGTAGGTGTACGCCCCGATGCCGGCGATCGTGCACACCCCGACTGCCACGCCAACGGCAAGCGTTCGCCAGGGGGACCAGTCGCGGGAGCGGCTCATCTGGGATCAGTATCCCCTCTGGCATTGCCAAAATTGCCAAGATTGCCAAGATTGCCAAGATTGAGCCGAAGTTCGCGCTCCGAGCCGTCGCCTGATTTGACACGCGAGCGCAGGCGCGAATATATTCGCCCAGGGCGAAAAAATTCGCGCCTTGGAGATTCTCGAGCCTCATGCGCACGCCGACCGCGGTCCATCTCACACGCCGGGAAAACCAGATCATGGAGATCCTCTATCGGCGCCGGCGCGCCGCGGTGGAGGAGATCCGTTCGGAACTGCCGGACGCTCCCAGCCCGTCCAGCGTGCGCAAGCTGCTGGAGATCATGATCGAGCGCGGCCTGCTCGGCCGCGAGTACGACGGGCCCCGCTACGTCTACTTTCCGGCCGTGAAACCAGAGGACGCGAGCCGGTCGGCGCTGAGGCAACTCGTGCGGACCTTCTTCGACAATTCGACCGGGTCGGCGATGGCGGCGCTGCTCGACATCACGTCGACGCCGCTGTCGGATGCGGAGTACCGCCGTTTGAGCAGCCTGCTGAAGCGCGTCCGCGAACAGGGAGACGAGCGATGAGCACGACCCTTCTCGATGCCGCCATGTCCCCGGCGCCGTTGCTGGTGGTCAAGGTTTCGCTGCTGCTGGGCGCAGCCGGCTGTGTGGCTGCGCTCTTGCGCCGACGCACGTCGGCGGCCACGCGCCATCTGATCTGGAGTCTCGCCCTCGTGGGCACGCTCCTGCTCCCGATGGCATCGATCGCCTTGCCGGGCTGGACCTTCACGATTGGCACCGCGCCGAAGGCCGCCGATGCCGCCCCGGTCATCGATCGGGGGAACGAGTCCGTGGCCAGCCCGAGCACGCCGGCGTCTGTCACCGTCGATGCGGACGCTCCTCCGGCCGGCGCGCGCCGGTTCAACCTCTCCTGGCCGGCGCTGATCGGCGCGGTGTACTCGGGAGGCGTCGCGGTCATCCTGATCGCGTTGTTCGTGCAACGCTCGAGCGTGCGCCGGTGCGCGCGCCGCGCGAGCGACGTCAGGGACCCGGAGTGGAGCCGCCTGCTCGCCGAGTGCGCGCGCGGCATGGGCGTTCGAAGCGAGGTCCGCTTGCTTCGAAGCCGCGAGCAGTCGATGCCGATGACGTTCGGCATCCGGCGGCCGTCGATCCTGATCCCCGCGATTGCCGAGACGTGGACCGGCGATCGCCGGCGCGCGGTCATCCTGCACGAGCTCGCGCACATCGCCCGTCGCGATTGCCTGACCCAGACGCTGGCATTCGTGGCCTGTGCCTTGTACTGGTTCCATCCGGCCGTGTGGTGGGTCACGCGGCGGTTGCGGATCGAACGGGAGCTCGCGTGCGACGACCGCGTGATCGCGGCGGGCACGCAGCCCCGTGAATACGCGGGTCATCTGCTCGAGATTGCCTACGCCTTCGGCGATCATCGCGTGTCGGCGATGGCCGTCAGCATGGCGCGTCCGCAACAGCTCGAAAGCCGGATGCTGGCGGCGCTCGACGACGGCCGCAACCGGACCGTTCCGGCGCCTCGCGTGCGCGCCGCCGGGACGCTCGTCGCGGCGGCATTGCTCCTGGGCATCGCCGGCGCCACGCCGACCCTCGGTGATGCGGCGGCGTCCGCTCCGGAAGGCGAACGCCCCGGCATCACCGAAGCCGCCAGCCAGCCCGCCCGTCCGCTGGCGCGCGTCTTGACGGATCTGCGCGACGGGGCGCAAAGCGTGTTGCGGACCGCCGCCGACGCGATCCAGACCGCGCAGGAGAATCTACCCGGCACCTGGGAGCTCCGTCCGACCGAGAAGGAAGGGGTCGTCCATCTCCGCCTCATGGAGCTGAACTCCTCGAACGGATCGAACGTCCCGGTCGATCAGCTCGAAGGGTTGACGGCCGCGCAGCTGGCCGGCCCGGGCGGACCGGTTCAGTTCAGGATCCGCCGCGACGCCGGCACGTTCACCTTCGAGGGCGTGCTCAGAAATCGCGTCGCGGCAGGCACGTTCTCGTTTTCGCCCAATCCGAGCTTCCCGGCGGAGCTCGCCAAACGCGGGTTCGCCCAGCCGACCGCGCGCGAGCAATATCAGATGGCGCGGCACGACATCGGGTTTGCCTACATCGACGAGCTGAGCAAGCAGGGGTACGCCAAGCCGCCGACCGCCGAGCTCGTTCGCGCCGGTCAGCACGGCGTCAACGTGACCTACCTGCGGGAGATGGGCGCGCTCGGCTATCGGCTCGCATCGCTCGAGCCCCTGATCACGCTGCGAGACCACGGCGTCACCCCCGATTACGTCCGCGGGCTCGCCGATCTCGGCTACAAGCAACTCCCGGCTGACGACCTTCGAAAGGCGCGCGATCACGGGATCACGCCCGAGTACGTACGCGGGATGCGCGACAGCGGCTACGCGTCGCTGACGATGGAGGAGCTCGTCAACGCCAGGGACCACGGCGTCACGCCGGAGTACGTCCGTGAGCTCGGCGAGGCCGGCCACCGCAAGCTGCCCCTGCAGCAGCTGATTCGCGTCCGCGACCACGGCGTCGGCGGGGAATACGCGCGCGACATGCGGCAGCTCGGTTTCGCGGTGCCGATCGACGAGCTCGTTCGTGCGCGCGATCACGGCGTGACCGCGGAGTTCGTGCGCGACATGGCGGCGCTCGGCTACACGAACCTGACGCTCGACAACCTGATTCGCATTCGCGACCACGGCGTGACGCCGGACTACGCGAAAGCGCTGAAGGCGCTCGGCTACGACCGCCTGGCAGTCGAGGATCTCGTGATGCTGCGGGATCACGGGCTGACTGCGGAGCGGATCCGGGCCGCGAACGAACGCGCCGGCACCCGGCTGCCGATCGATCTGCTCAAGTCTCTCGCGCGCTGACTTGAACGCGGAACAAGGACAGGCAGGAATGCGCTGGAATCTCCTGGTGGACGAGCTCGCAGAGGATCTGCGGAACGGCTTCCGCCAGATCGCTCGGAATCCCGGCTTCACGGCCATCGCCGTGCTGACGCTCGCGCTCGGCATCGGCGCGAACACGGCCCTGTTCTCGATCTTCAACAGCCTGATCCTGCGCCCGCTGCCCGTGCGCGATCCCGGCAGTCTCGCGCTGCTCACCGACGGCTCATGGTCTTATCCGATCTGGAACGAGATCGCGACACGCGAGACCGAGTTGTTCGACGGCACGTTCGCCTGGTCCGCCCAGAGGTTCGACTTGTCGGCCGGCGGTCAGACGGAACCGGTAGATGGCGCGTACGTCAGCGGCCGGCTCTTCGACGTGCTCGGCGTCACCGGTATCCGCGGCCGGATGCTCACGCCTGCCGACGACGGCGGCGCCCGGCCGGACGGCCCGGTCGCTGTCATCAGCCATCGTCTCTGGCGGCAGCGTTTCGCCGGCGCCCACGACGTCGTCGGGCGCCAGCTCACGGTGCAGCGCATTCCGTTCACCATCGTGGGCGTGATGCCGCCGGGATTCTTCGGTCCCGACGTCGGCCGGATGACGGACGTGATGTTGCCCTTCGCGGCCGAGCCGCTCATTCGAGGCCCGGAGAGCCGGTTGGCCGCGAAGAGCTCGTGGTGGCTGCAGATCATGGTGCGGCTGAAGCCCGGACAGAGCCTCGAGCAAGCGAACGCCGCGCTCCGGGTCCTCCAGGCCCAGATCACGGAGGGCGCATCACGCCAACTCCAGCCGTTCACCCTCGTGGCGGCCGCGACCGGCAACTCGTCGCTGCGCAGCCGCTTCGAAACGCCGCTCCTCGCGATGGTCGTCGCCGTGGGGCTCGTGCTGCTCGTCGCGTGCGCCAACATCGCCAGTCTCATGCTCGCGCGGACGCTGGCGCGCCGCCGCGAGTTCAGCGTGCGCCTGGCGCTCGGGAGCTCCCGCTGGCGCATCGCACGGCTGCTTTTCATCGAGAGTCTGATCGTGGCCGTCACAGGTGCGGCGGTCGGGTTGGTGTTCGCGTCGTGGAGCAGTGCGCTCCTCGTGCAGCAGTTGAGCACATGGCAGAGCACGGTGTCGCTGGACCTCGCGCTCGACTGGCGCGTGCTCGCCTTCACCGCGGCGCTGGCGTGTCTCTCCGCGCTCATCGCTGGCGTGGCGCCCGCGCTCGGGCTGAAGAGGGTGGACCCGGGCGAGGCGCTCAAGAGACTCGGGTCGTGGGATCGCGGGTGACGGTCGCTTTTCCGTGCGCGGGACGCTCGTCGTGGCTCAGATTGCCGTGTCATTCGCGCTGGTCGTCGCAGCCGGATTGTTCCTTCATACGTTTGCGTCGCTCAACCAGTTGCCTCTCGGCTTCGTGCCAGAGCCACTCCTCGTGGCGGAATTGAACCTCCAGCCGGGTGGCGGGCCGCCCCAGGAGCGCGGTGCGCGCGTCGAGCGTCTGCGCGATGCGACGGCGGCCGTGTCAGGGGTCCGATCGGCGGCTGTCTCTTCCGTACGGCTGCTCACCGGGGGCGGTACGAGCACCGGCATGGTCGCCATCGGCGATGGAGCAATGTCCCGCATCCGGCCCACGCTCTGGGTGAACGCCACGACACCAGGCTGGTTCGAGACGATGGGCATCCCGCTGCGGAGCGGCCGGGACTTCGAGGCCGGCGACCGCGTGGGCAGCCGTCCGGTTGCGATCGTGAACGAAACGTTCGTGCGCCGGTTTCTGCCGGGCGAACAGCCGATCGGGCAGAGCGTGCGCCTGGGATTCGATGCCGGCACGCGCTACGAGATCGTCGGCGTGGTCGGCGATACCGTCTACACGACGCCGCGCGAGGGCATGCTGGCCACGATGTATGTGGCCATGGCGCAGCGCAAGCCATCTGAGTTCTGGCCGACCGTCCTGCTGACTGTCAACACGGCGCCCGGCACGCGCGCGATGGTGGAGCGCGAGGTCGCCGAGGCGTTGAGGAGGGCCGACCCGGCGATCGCGTTCACGTTCGGGACGTTCGATCAGTTGGTCGAGGCGACGGTCACGCAGGAGCGGCTCATCGCGCTCGTCTCCGCATTCTTCGGCGGGCTCGCGCTGCTGTTGGCGGCCGTCGGCCTCTACGGCGTCGTCGCGCACGCCGTGCGCGCGCGGCAAAGGGAGATTGGGCTGCGCATCGCGCTGGGCGCGGCTCCCTCCTCTATCTTGCGTCTCGTGTTCGAGCGCGTCGGCGTGTTGATCGCGGCCGGCCTCGCCCTGGGCCTGGCCGGAAGTCTCTGGGCGGCGCGTTTCGTGGAGGCGCTGCTGTTTCAGCTGGAACCGCGCGATCCGGTGACGTTCGGCGGCGCGGCTGCCGTGCTCGTCGCGGTGGGCGTCCTGGCCGCGTGGCTTCCAGCCCATCGTGCCGCCCGGCTCGATCCGGTGACGGTGCTGCGCGAAGGGTAGGGTGTGGTCCGACGCCTGTCGCGGAATGGACACCGGGCGAGAACAGCGGTAGCCGAACCCGAGTCGCCGGGTTCCCAGGCCTTCGGCCCGGGAACCGCGGCGCGACGGTTTCAATGCCGGTCCCACCCGCTTACTGAGGTCCGAGGACCGCCTGCGGCTCGCCATAAATGAAGTCGTCCATCATGACGACGTCACGCCTCCCGTTGTCGTCGGCTCCCGGGAGGGCATTGCCGGTGCGGATGCGGACGAACGCGACGCGTGCCTCGTCGAACAGCACGCCAACAAAGGAAAAGCTCGCCTCGCCCTGTGAGGCCGGCACTTCCGCGCGATACAGGAGGTTGCCGTACACGCCGTAGAACAACAGCACGGTCGTGCCGCCGTGACCCCATGTGCCGTTCTGCTGATCGACATCGGAGAAGACCGCGCCAAACGCCTTCGTCGTGGCTGCGACCTCGCCCCCGCCCGGCACGAAGAAGTGCGCGGTCGTCACGTTCGACTCGAGCGGGCTGAACAGCCGCACCGGGCTGAACGCCTTGAACTCCGTTGCGTACGAGGGGTTGTTGAAGGTGGCGGCCAGTCCCTCGACTGGCGCCTGGACGAAGCCGTCGCCTCGCGTCGTGAAGCGGCCCCCGCGAGTGACGAGGAACCCGTCGAACGGCGTTGGCACAATGGACGTTGCGGTCGAGCCGCCGCCATCCCAGTTGATCTCGCGCCGGCCGTCGGAAATCGGCCCGGCGAGGTTGCCGTTGTTCGCGCCGCCGATCGCCGCGCGGAAGGCGTCGACCATGCTCTGAATCGATGCGGCGCTTGGACCGGCGGCCTGGAACACGACGGGATCCAGGTCTTTGGCCTTCCCCTTCTCCGTCCCCCGGGGCTCGGCGGTCTGCTGGACGCTCCCGGCGACGAGTGAAGACAAGACGACCACAAGTAACCCGCTGAGTAACACGTGCTTCTTCATGTGAGTGCCTCTTTTTGACAAGTGAGTGCCTGTTCTTGACGGTGGTGAACGACCGGCAGGTGTCAGCAGGTCGCGGCGCAATGAGGACGCGAGGCCACCGCTGATCCGATCCGAACGTGTGCTCCTGTTTCTGAATACGCGGGAGTGGCGCGTCACCCGACACGCGGCTGTCAATCGACTTCGGCTGATGGCTGTGCTGATGAGGTAAGAGTGAGCGGTTGACAGGCACGATCGTCCCGTCGACGGGCCGCCTGCGACGCGGGATGCCAGGGCGATCAATCCGCAGGCGAGGTCATCGTCTCCGGAAGACGGGAATGCTTCGGGCGTCGGAAGTGGTAAGGTGCAGCCACTCCCGCTGTGAAGCCTGACGCCGGCGATCCGCAAGCTGAACCAGGGGAGCCCGGGGCGATACAGCTCGCGACCCTCCTGAGCCAGATGTTCAATCAGGGCCTGGATGGGGTGGTCGCGGACTCGGTGAGAGACCTGCCGGATATCAGGATCGACCGGCTCGACGCCTACCGGCTGCTGAGCGATCTCGTCGCCAGGCCGGACGCCTTCGGCCTGACCAACGTCACGGACGCGTGTCTGACGCCATACGTGCCGCCGTTCACCTGCGGGAACCCTGACGAGTTCCTGTTCTGGGACGGGATTCACCCGACCAAGGCGGTCCACGCGATCATCGCGCAGGAAGCCGGCAGCGTGCTATTCCGCTGAGGGACGGTGCCTGGGGGTCAGGAACTGCGGCCGGGCAAGGCGGCCGCAGCCCCGAAGAGCAACCCGCGAGCCCGCCGACAGAAGTATTACGATCCTCTTTCCCCCCGGCTGCTATGGTCGTCCGCATGCGCGTTCTGGAAAGCGCGCGACAGAGTGGAGCGCTGCGGATGGCCATCTCGGCATTGAAGTACGGGCGGAAGCACCAGACCGGATTGAACTGGATTACGGCAACGGCGATGACCGGCTTTCATGTCGGGGCGGTCGCGGCGTTCTTCTACGTCGACGTCGGCGCGATCCTCGTCGCTCTCGTCCTCTACGTCGTCGCCGGCATGCTGGGGATCGGGATGGCCTATCACCGGCTGCTGACCCACCGCAGTTACAGAACGCACAAATGGATTGAGTACGTGCTGACCTGGTGCGCCACCCTCGCGCTGGAGGGGGGACCGATCTTCTGGGTCGCCACGCATCGCATCCATCATCAGCACTCCGATCAGGAAGGCGATCCGCATACGCCGCGCGAAGGCACCGGGTGGGCCCACATGGGATGGATCCTGTTCGGCGACGGGATGCATCACGACGCCACCGTGCTCGGCCGCTACGTGCCGGATCTGGTTCGCGATCGCGTGCACGTCGCGCTCTCGAACTGGCACTGGACCTCGAATGTGGTGGTCGGCCTGGCGCTGCTGGCGTACGGCGGCGTTCCCTACGTGCTCTGGGGCATCTTCTTCCGCACCACGGTGGGCCTGCACGCGACGTGGCTGGTCAACTCCGCCACCCACAAGTGGGGCTCACGCCGGTTCGACACCCGCGATGATTCGACCAACAACTGGTGGGTGGCGCTGCTGACGTTTGGCGAAGGCTGGCACAACAACCACCACGCACATCCGACCAGCGCGCGCCATGGGCTCGCGTGGTACGAGATCGACTTCAACTGGTTGGGCATTCGCACGCTGCAGACACTGGGGCTGGCCTGGGATCTCAAGCTCCCGGCGAGCCAGCGGCGCACATCGGTGGCCGCCTGAGACAGTTCTTCAACAAGAGAACAGGAGATCAAGAGATTTTGGTTTCCGGAAACATTCTCCTGAACTCCTATCCTCTTGTTGAAAAAGCTCACGCGATCCGGCGCGCGGGTACCTGTTTCCTGCGGTCGTCGATGGCGGCTGTCTTCGCGGGCCGACCCACGCCGGGCCGGCGGTCGAACACGGCGTAGGTCCTCAGCGACCAACCGGTGCAGCGACCAGTACAGTCGGTATGCCCGGCGTCGCGCCGCAGTGACGCGGTGGCCGCCTTCTTTCCTTCTTCCGCTTCGTCCAGGATCGAATAGACGCCGCCGCCCTGACCGTCGGGCGCTGCCCAGGCGGCGAAGCTGCCGTTCGGGTTCTCCACCACCGAGGTCACCCAGCCGTTGTCATGGCCGGCCGTCCAGACCGCCATCATGCGATGGGGCCGACCGTGTGTGCCTCCGACATCTGCAGGCTTTCTTTCACGAGACATGACGCGCTCCGTCGATCCGCCCAGCGCGGGCGGGAGACGACGTTCTGGAGCAAGCAGGGTGCCGGTGGCGCATACGAGCATTTCCGGCGGTTTTGCGGCAGCAATCCTGACGGCTTCACACCGATCGAACAATCGTGTCGCCGCGAAAATCGACTGTGACAGGTTTGTAGGAGGGACATCAGCTAGGATCAAGAGACATGCGAAAAGCCATCTGGCTCCTCGTCCTCACTCTCTCGGTTGCGGCGGTCGTTGCGAGTGTCCGGCCCGTGGATGCCCCAGCGGTAGAGGTGCGGCGCATCCCGAATGGCGGATTTCAGCCCGACCTTGCGGTTGGGCGTGATGGTGCCATCCATCTCGTCTACTTCGGCGGCGAGTCGTTGGCTGGGGACGTGTTTTACGTGCGGTCGAAGGACGGCGGGGCCACGTTCTCCGCGCCGGTGCGGGTCAACAGTCAGCCGGGAAGTGCGATCGCGCGCGGCACGATTCGCGGACCGCAGATCGCGGTGGCGCCGGACGGGCGCGTGCACGTCGCCTGGAACGGCTCGGACACCGCGGCGCCGCGCGGCGTGGCGAATCCGGCGACCGGCCGGCGCGGCAGTCCGATGCTGTACTCGCGGTCGAGCGGCCAGCCGCTGCGGTTCGAGCCGCAGCGCAACCTCATGACTCACACCTTCGATCTCGACGGCGGCGGTTCCATCGCCGCCGGTGAAGCCGGGGCCGTCTACGTGGTGTGGCACGGCAACGATGTGAAGGATGGTGCCGGCGAAGCCGCGCGCCGGGTCTGGCTGGCGCGCTCGATCGACAGCGGCGCGACCTTCGCCGCGGAGACCGCCGCCTGGTCCGAGCCGACCGGTGCGTGCGGCTGCTGCGGCATGCGGTTGTTCGCGGCCGGCGACACGCTCCGGGTTCTTTACCGGTCGGCAACTGCGCAGATCAACCGCGACATCTTTTCGCTCGTGTCGTCGGATCGCGGGCGCACCTTCACCGGCTCACGGCTCCACGAATGGGACATCAATGCCTGCCCCATGACCAGCATGTCCATCGCGTCACAGGGATCGCGCGTGCTGGGCGCGTGGGAAACCGACGGCCAGGTCTATCTCACCGACCTTGCCGCGAAGGCGGCTGTCCCGCGCGCGCCCGCCGGAACGGGCTCCGAGCGGCGCAAGCATCCACGCCTTGCGATCGACACCGAGGGCAGGGTGCTGATGGCCTGGACCGAAGGCATGTCCTCGACCTCGACGACAGGCGGATCGCTCGCCTGGCAGGTGTTCGGCGCCGAGGGGCAGCCGATCGGCGCTCCGGGCAGCCGCCCCGGCGTGCCGCCGCTGAGCCTCGCCGTCGTCGCGGCCCGGCCCGGCGGCAGCTTCGTCGTCTTCTACTGATCGCGTCGCCGGGCTATGATTCGGCCCTCTCTAGCCTCGAGGAGTCCCATGCATCGATTTGCCCGTCGCTCGATCCGTCTGATCGGCATCGCCCTGCTCGCCGGCCTGGTTCCGGCGTCCGTGCTCGCTCAGTCGCCCAAAAAAGGTCCGCTGCTCCCGGGTGAGCAATGGGTGCAGCTGTTCAACAGCAAGGATCTGACCGGCTGGGTCGAGGTCGGCAAGGAGAAATGGACCGTCGAAGACGGCGTGATTCACGGCCAGGGCGTGAGCAACGCCTACGGCTATCTCCGGACCGAGAAGAAGTACAAGGATTTCTGGCTGTCGCTCCGCTTCAAGTGCGAGGCCGACGGCAACAGCGGCGTCTACATCCACACCGAGTTCAAGGAAGGCACCGTCGACGTCAGCCAGGGCAAGCAGTTCGAGATCGATCGCACGCTGAACCACCACACCGGCGGTCTCTACGGCGAAGGCCGCGGCTGGTACGCCTGGCCGGCGCCTGAGTACGAGCAGGTGATCCGGCCGACCGACTGGAACGAGATGCTGCTGAAGGTCGAGGGCAACCATTTCGTCGCCATCCTCAACGGCATCGAGATCCTGAACTTCACCGACCCGGCGCCGAAGTCCTTCGACGGCTACATCGCGCTGCAGCTGCACTCGGGCGGGTTGGGGAACATGAAGTTCAAGGACATTTACGTGAGGGATATGTCGGTGAGATAGGTCTCCCAATCCTTCCAGATCCCAGCCAGCCTCGAAGGCAGCCGAAGCTGGTTGTAGCCTTCACCCCTGCGACCGATCCTGGGATCTGGAAGTTGGGATTGAGCGACACTCACCGTATCTTCTGATCCGGCAACTCCTTCTTGATCCCCTCGTCAATCGGCATGCGATCGGTCTCCGGCGTGAGGCCGGTCGCGGTCATCAGCCGTGCCAGCTCTTTCTTCAACGATTCGACGACCGGCGCTGAAGCGGGCTCGTTGATCAGGTTTTTCAGCTCTCCTGGATCGTTCCGGAGATCGTAGAGCTCGGCGAGATGGCGGTCGGGGCCTCCGTCACCGTGCGGATAGTGGATGTACTTCCACTGCGTGGTGCGGACGCCGCGCACGTTCGGCGTGTACGGGAACTGTTTCTCGTAGTTGTAGTAGTAGAACCAGCTGCTCCGCCACTGATCGTCGCCGCCTCTGACCAGCGACACCCATGATCGTCCGTCGATATTCTGCAGCGCCGGCGCGCCGGCGAGCTCGAGCAGGCTCGGCGCCATGTCCGTCGTCAGCACCTGCTGGTCGATGACCTTGCCTCCCTTCGTCAGTCCCGGATATCGGACCGCCATCGGGATCCTGATGCTTGGCTCGTGCATCGTCCGCTTGTCGACCATGCCGTGCTCGCCTTCGAGCAGGCCGTTGTCGCCGACGAACACCACGATCGTGTTTTCGAGCTGACCGGTCTCGTCGAGCCACTGCCGCAGCCGGCCGACGCTGTCGTCGACGCTCAGGATCGTCGCCCAGTACGCGTGGACCATGTTCTCGAAGTCTTTGACGCGCCTCGGGACGATCGTCGGGAAACTTCTTGCGCCAGTCGAAGAGCGGGCCGTAGATGCCGTGCCAGGTGTCGCGCCGCTGCTTGATCCAGTCCGGCTTGTCGTCGAGCGTGAATGCCGACGCCGGATAGGGCACCGGGATGCCGTCGAAGGCGTGTGCGTATTTCGGCTCCGGCGTGTAGAAGCTGTGCGTCGCCTTGTGGCCGAGGATCAGCATCCACGGTTTCTGCTGGTGATCGGTCCGCAGCCAGTCGAGCGCGATGTCGGTGACGACGGAGGTGTAGTAGCCGGGCCGCTTCTCGCGGCGCTGGCCATTGAAGTTGAACTCGGTGTCGAAATACTGCCCCTGCCCCTTGTGCGTCACGAAGTAGTCGAACCCCGGACGGGGCTCGTCGTTGTTCTCTCCCATGTGCCACTTGCCGACGTAGGCCGTGGCGTATCCCGCGCGCTGCAGCACCTTCGGAAACGTCTCCAGCGCGGCGGGCAGCTCGGTGAAGTTGTTGGTGACGCCGTGACGATGGGCATAGACGCCGCTCAGCAGCGAGGCCCGGCTCGGCGAGCACAGCGACGTCGTGGAGAAGGCATTGCGGAAGTTCACGCCCTCGTTCGCGATCCGATCGATCTGCGGCGTGCGTACGTGCGGGTGGCCCGCATATCCGAGCGCGTCCCATCGCAGATCGTCCAGCAGGATCACCAGGATATTGGGACGGCCGGGCGCTTCCGCCCGGTTCGCGGTCCCGCGGCACGCCGAGACTACAATGGCCGCGGCGATCGTGCCGATGATGAGGGTTCGTCGCACCATGCGCCCATTATCACTTCCGGCTGAAGCCGGAAGCCACGGAATCAAGGACAGGCCTGCCGCGCCGAAGCGCGTCGCGCGACGGCGGGTGGCTTCCGCCTTCAGGCGGAAGATCGCTTGCGGGACGAGGAGGAATGATGAAAGGCACACATAGCCCGTGGTTGTTGTCAATCGCGCTCGCAGCGTCGGTGATGACGCCGGCGCTGATGACCGCACAGCAGCCCCCGCCGCCGGGCAAGGCTGGCGGCGTGTTTCCGGCGACCGAGCCGGACGACACCGCCGGCTTCGTTCCGATCTTCGACGGCAAGACGCTGAACGGCTGGGACGGTGACACCACCTTCTGGCGCGTCGAGAACGGCGAGATCGTCGGCGAGACCACGCCCGAGAAGGTGATGAAGCAGAACAGCTTCCTCATCTGGCGCGGCGAGAAGGTCAGGGACTTCGAGCTGAAGGTCGAGTTCCGGCTGAACGGCACCAACAGCGGGATTCAGTACCGGAGCACCGAGCTCCCGTCGATCGGCAAGTGGGTGTTGAAGGGATACCAGGCCGACATCGATTTCGGCGGGCTCTACACCGGCAACGTCCACGACGAACGCGGCCGCGGTCCGGGTGAAGGCCATGCGGTCCTGTCACGGCGCGGCCAGGTCACCCGCATCGTCGACGGGCCCAAATACAAGGTGATCGGCACCATCGGCGATCCGACGCTGCTGCGCGGCGTGCTGAACGTGAACAACTGGAACAGGTATCACATCATCGCGCGCGGGCCGGTGCTGATGCAGTTCATCAACGAGCAGCTGATGGCGGTGGCGATCGACGAGGATCAGAAGAACGCGCCGGCCGAGGGCGTGATCGGCTTCCAGATGCACACCGGTCCGCCGTTCAAGATTCAGTACCGCAACGTGCTGTACCGGAAGCTCTGACGGGCATTGCCAAAATTGCCAAGATTGCCAACATTCGAAAACGCCGGGATCATGCAAAACCGTCGAGTACCCCGGGGCATTTGAATTGTGGCAATTTTGGCAATCGGCGAGCGAAGCCCCCTAGCGCCAGGCCAGGACCGGCACGGCGAGGCAGAACGTGAGCGCCAGGAGCAGCACCGTCGCCTGGATCGCGACCATGGCGGGCGGGTGCTCTCCGCTGCGGTGGTTCGTGAACCCGAAGCGCAGCAGCAGCGCCGTCGTCACCACCGCACTGAGAATCAGGGCGTATTGACTCCTGGTCTGCATGGTCATCAGCTGGGCGAACCGTACGCTGTGGGGTTCGGAAGCCGTGGCGGTGCGAATGGCTCGATACGCGATGTCGGTCAGGATGCCGCCCACGGTCGTCACGTAGAGTGCCGACCCGACGACGACGGGGATGGAAGCGACCATCGCCCGTACCGCGCTCCCGCACAGGGATGATACGTAGAGACTCACGGTGGTCAGCAGGATCACCGCGGCGGGCTCGGTCCGCAGGCGCACCGGCAGACGATCATCGGGCGGCGGGATCGCCGCGTAAAGAACCAGGGGCAGCGCGATACCCAGCAGCAGCGCGAGGCCGACCGCCGTCGCCGCCTTGATCGCCCACTGTTTCCACGCTGCGACCGGCAGGAGCTGTTGCGCCGGCAGTGTGCCCAGCTGCCGCTCTTCGCTGCTGGCCACCGAGCCAATCAACACGGAGAGAATGCCGATATAGAACATCGTCAGCGGCTGCAGAGGCAATCGCGGCACTTCGGGTGCCTGGTGCTCGAGAGCCCACAGCGCCAGCCACGCGACGACATACATGCCGACGACGACGAAGCTGATCTGTTGCAGGTGGAGCTCTTTCCGGAACAGCACCCAGAACGGGTGTTGAACGCGTACGGGGCCAGCAGCCGAAGCCGATGATCGCTTCGGCAGCAGCCATGCCGGCATGCGCAGCTCCTGATGCCCCTCGATGGCTTGAAGCCGCCCGAACTGCCACCAGCCTGCCAACGCCGCGAACCCGCAGATGGCGGGCAGGGTGGACCACAGGACCGAGAGCTTCACGTGCTCGACGTTCACGGGTGAGCGGAATCCATAACGCAGCGTGCCCGCGAATTCACCCGCCACCAACACTACGCCGGGAATCGCTATCGTGAACACAATCCCAGGGAGCGTGCCGCGGCCGAGCATCGACAGCAGGGGAGCGATCGACACGGCGCAGAGCGCGGCGAGGACCAGCAGCGTTCGAGGTACTCCTGCCCTCTGGAGCGGTTCCAATCCATCGCCTGGAAGACTGAGCGCGGTAAGAATCGTCAGGGCCAGCACCATCGGAATCAGCACCACGGCCTTGGCAGCCAGCATCCGGCCGCGGGGGTGAGGCTGACCGAGCAGCAACGGCAATGTCCGGTGCGCGTACTCGTGGCCAATCGAGTGCGCGCCAAGGGCGACGACGCCCCAGCAGAACGCGACCAGGACCAGCGCCGCGCCGCGCATGCCGAGCAGCGGACCGAGGCTCACCGCCGCGGCCGTGCCGATGAACGTCGGCAGGAGCGCCCGCGCCTCTTTCTGGATTGCGAGCCAAACCCGGCGGGCCTGGGTCATGCCGCCGCCCCGCTCGCCTTCACCGTCGAGACGAAGATCTCCTCGAGCGTCAGCGCTTCGGTTCGCAGCACTTCCGGCGACTGAGCCCGGAGTGCTTCGATCACCTGGTCCGGGTTGCCGTCGGTCACGATCTCGATTTCGCGGCCCTGCCGGCGAATCTGGCGCACGCCCCGCAACCAGCACATCGCGAGCGTCGCCGGCGAACCGCGCCTGGATCTTCTGGTACCGACCGCGCGCTTCGTCCGCTCCCAGCGACAGCAGCTCCCGGCCGGCCTCGATGATCGTGAACTGATCGATCAGGCCCTCGAACTCGGAGATCAAGTGGGTCGAGACGAACACCGTGCGCCGTCCCGGGTCGGCATCCTGATAGGCGCCGATCACCGTCTCGATGAACTCCCGGCGCACGATCGGGTCGAGGCCTGATGTCGGCTCGTCGAGCACGAGCAGCTCCGGTTCGGGACAGATGGCGGCGACGAGCGCCAGCTGGGTGCGCTGGCCTTTCGAGAGGTGGCTCGTTTTCTGGCGCACGTCGAGCCGGAACTGGCTCAGGAGTGCGCCCTCGGTCTCGCTGTTCCAGCGCGTTCTGAACGACGCGGCATAGTCGAGCGCCTGGCGTACGGTCATCCACGGATAGAACGCGACGAAATCCGGCACGTAGGCGAGGCGCGACTTGACCTCCACTTCGGCACGCGCCGGATCGAGGCCGAACACGCGGACCTCGCCGGACGACGGCCGCAGCAGGTTGAGGAGGCACTTGATCGTCGTGGTCTTGCCGGCGCCGTTCCGGCCGAAGAACCCGTAGCAGCGTCCCGGCGTCACGTTCAGGCTGAGCCCGTTGACGGCGTCGGTGCGGCCATACCGCCGCACCAGATCACGAATCTCGATCGCAGGGGTGTTGGCCATCGGGTTCATGCGCCTCCGGCGCGAATGCGCTGCGTCTGGAGCGCATCGAAACGCTCCTTCGCCAGCTCGAGAAAGTCGCCTCGGCCGACCTGCAGGTGGTGAGCCTGGATCACCGCGTCGTCCAGCGCCTCCGCCAGGAGTGATCCGGCGGACTTCCTTCCGATAGGGAGAGGCCCCGGAACGGACGAAGCAGCCCTTGCCGGCCAGTGTCTCGACCACGCCCTGGCTTTCGAGCTCGGTGTAGGCCTTCGCCACGGTGTTCCGGTTGACGCGCAGCTCCTCGGCCAGCGGCCGGATCGAGGGCAACGGATCACCGGCCCGGATCGCGCCGGAGGCGACGGCCGTCTTGACCTGATCGACCAGCTGCAGGTAGACGGGCTTGGCGGACTTGAAATTGAGCTGGAAGAGCATCTGTGCCAACTGTCATATGACACTATGACAGTTGGGCGACGGCAGTCAAATAGTAAATTCTTCCGGAAGTGACGGGTGACACGCGATGCACGAGTGTCGGGCGCGTGTTACAGTGCCCGCCATGCAGCCGCTGACAAAGTCCGCCGCGAGTCTCACGATCGTGGTCATGGTGTTGTTGATGACAGCCGTCCGAGTGCGTGGCCGGGAGCAGGCGAACTCCTCCGTGTCTCCGAAAGACACGATCGTCTACGTTGGCACCTACACCGGCGGCAAGACCAACAGCCAGGGCATCTACGCATTCAAGATGCAGGGCGGATCGCCGGCGCTCGTGCCGCTGGACTGGTTGCCGAAACCACGAGTCCCTCCTACATCGAGATCGATCCCGATCGCGGGCTGCTCTTCGCGGTGAACGAGACCGAGGAATTCGAGGGGAAGCCGACCGGGTTTGCGAGCGCGTTCTCGATCGATCGGAAGACCGGCAAGCTCACGTTGATCAACCGTCAGCCGACGGAGGGCAAGGCTCCCTGCCATCTCGCCCTCGACAAGAGCCGGCGCAATCTGATCGTCGCGAACTACACCAGCGGAACGGTCACGGTGTTGCCGGTGGCAGCGGACGGCCGGCTCGGCGCGCCGTCCGCGGTCGTGCAGCACACCGGCAGCAGTGTGAACCGGCAGCGCCAGGCCGGTCCGCACGCGCATTGCACGACATTCGATCCGGCGTACCGCCTGCTCTTCGCCTGCGACCTCGGCCTCGACAAGGTGATGGCCTACGAGCTGGATGCCGCGAAGGGCACGCTCACGGCCCATTCCCCGGCGTTCGCGTCGGTCAAGCCAGGCTCCGGGCCGCGGCATATCGATTTCCGGCCCGATGGCCGGTTCGCCTACGTGCTCAACGAGATGACGTCGACGGTCACCGCGTTTGCCTACGACGCCAAAACCGGCACGCTGACCGAGCGGCAGACCCTCTCGACATTGCCCCCGTCGTTCAGCGGGTCCAACAGCGGCGCGGAAATCTCGGTGCACCCCTCCGGGAAATTCGTCTACAGCTCCAACCGCGGGCACGACAGCATCGCTCTGTTCCGGATCGATCCGGCCCAGGGAACGCTGACGTTCGTGGAGGCGCAGGGGACCGGCGGCCGGACGCCCCGGAACTTTGCAATCGATCCGGCGGGCAGGTATCTCTTCGCCGCCAACCAGGACTCCGGCACGATGCTGATCTTCACCATCGATCAGGCCACGGGGCAGCTGAAGCCATCGGGCTCGCCCGTCGCGGTTCCTTCCCCGGTGTGCGTGAGGTTCCTGCCGCCCCGGAGCGCCGGTGTCAGGCAGTGAATCGTGAACGCCGATTCATGGCCGGCCACCCCTGCCCTCAGATCGGCTTGATGAGGATCGCCCTGGAATAGAGCAGCTCGAACCCCCGCCGCATCACGTTGTCCTGCGACCGGCTCCCGGGAGCGGTGACGACGACCGCGAAATCGCAGCCGGCATCGCGCGCATCGTGCAGGCGGCGCTGCACGAGCGCCTTCTGCACGCCGCGGCCGCGATAGGCTGGCAGGGTTCCCGAGCCGGCGAGCAGCGCCAGCCGATCGTCGAGGTGGAGTGCCGCTTCTCCGACCGGCAGGCCGTCGATGCGCGCGAGATACCGGTTGTAGGCCATCCCGCCCAGCAGATCCCCGAGCGAGCGGGCCAGTTCCTCCCGCGACAGCGCATCGTCGGCGACGCTGCCCGTGCCGTCCATGCTCGCGAACGAATCGACCGCCACGTCGAACCACGCGGTCACGTCGTCTTGTCCGACCAGGTCGACTGAAATATCGTGGAACGCCGCCGGATCCGGCAGTTCGTCGAGCTGCCGGGCCAGCACGTTCTCGAAGCCGCGGAGCCGGTAGCCGCGATCGGAGAGCTCGCCGGCGATCGCGGGATCGGTCAGCGTGGACAGCTCGATCCGCACCGGCTCGTCACGCTCGCGCCAGCGATTCTCGATCTCGAGCAGAGCGTTCAGATCGAGCGGCCTGTCGAAACCGAGTCCGATCACCTTGTTCATCGGTGATCGCGGGCCCGCGAAGACCGAGACTCCTCCGCTGATCGGCAGGATGACAGCCCCGCCGCGCGCGTTGGATCGCGCCTCGGCGGCCATCTGCGCGACGAGCCGGCCCTCGGCCCGATCGATGCGCGCGCCCAGGGTGATGTCGGCGAACATGCGGGGGATTATGACACTGCGATCGGTCGGGCAGTGGGGTCCGCGATCCGTTGCGCGCCGGGGCCCCACCCCGGCGCGCGCGGCACCGCGGCCTGCGACCTGTTCCTCGGCGCCGCTGTAGCGGCTCTAGCCGTTGATCAGCATTCTGTGGTTGCTTCCGACGCATTGCAATCCAGCAGCGATGCTGCTAAACATCGGCGCCAGCCGTGGGGCGGCAACCAGATGCGCGATCCGCGGATACCCCACGCCGAACCCGCGAGCCCTGACTATTTCCTGACCTCAAACCGTCTCGCATCGATCTTCGGATTGATCCGATACCGATCGACGATGGTTTCTTCGACAGTCTCGCCACCCGCGGCGCGGCGCAGGCGGAAGGGCGGCTGCGGGCCGTCGACCTCGCGATAGTCGGCGAAGTAGATGCGCGACTCGACCGGTTTGACGGGCGGGCGAGCCGGAAGTTGCGCCGGCTGCCGGCTTCTGTTGCGCGTCGGCGACGGGATGGCCGCCGCGAGACCACCGAGGATCAGGAGAGATGCGGCAATTCGCAGGTCGCTTGTCGTCCCGGTCAGCATGTACGCAGCTCAGCGGAACCGTGAGATCGCAAAGAGCACAAGCAGGACCAGTGCGCCGATCGCCAGCGCGACGAACTCGACCTGCCGCATCCGGCCTTCCATTTTGCGCATCGGCCCTCCTGAGAGCGTCCCTGTTGTACTCCAAGACGCTGGCGTGGAGGATGTGGTTGGTTCCGATGTGGCATACTTCGGCCGCCTCGCGGACACAAGACCGGCCTCCGGCCGGTTGCCACGTATGGAGCACGGTGGTGCAAATCATCAGTCCTGCTCAGGTTCACCCCGTCATCGTGATCGGCAGCGGCGCGTCCGGTGGGATGGCGGCCTGGAATCTCACCCAGAAGGGCATCGACGTGCTGCTGCTCGATGCGGGCGACAAATTCGATCGGTCGAAGTACTGGACCCACGTGCAGCCCTGGGAAGCCCAGGCACGCGCAGCGCGGGGAGAGAAGCCGCCCGAGTTCTTTCTCGATACCAAGGAACAGCCTTACGCGACGCCGGAGGGCCGCCCGTTCGCGCTCACGCGCGTGTGGGGGCATGGCGGCAAGACGAATGTCTGGGGCCGTGTCAGCCTGCGGTATTCGCAGATGGACCTCAAGGCGGCCGAGCGGGACGGGTGGGAGATCCCGTGGCCGATCGACTACCCGGAGATTGCCCCTTACTACGATCAGGTCGAGCAGCTGATCGGCGTGTGCGGCGGCACAGACGACTCGGAGGTGCTGCCGGGCAGCAAGTTCCTGCAGCCGCCGCCGGCGCCGCGGTGTGGCGAGCGGTTGCTGATGAAGGGCATGACGAAGCTCGGGCTGCCAGTCGTGGCCGGGCGGCGCGCGAACATGACCCGCCCGACCCGTGGGTTTCCGGCGTGCCACTACTGCGGGAACTGCGGCGCCGGCTGCGATACGGCGTCGTTCTTCTGCTCCGCGGATCATCTCCTGCCGTTCGCGCTGAAGACCGGGCGTCTCACGATTCAGTCCAACGCGGTCGTGGCGCGGATCCTGACCGGAGACGACGGTCTGGCGCGCGGCGTCCAGTACTTCGATCGTCAGACCGGCGCCGAGCGTCAGGCGCTGGCCAAGGTCGTCGTGGTCGGAGCGAGCTGCGTCGATTCGACGCGCATCCTGCTGAACTCGAAGTCGTCGCGCCATCCGAATGGACTGGGCAACGGGTCGGACGTCATCGGCCGCTTCCTGTGCGAGCAGATCAGGCTCAACCACACCGGCTACTTCCCGCAGCTCGAGGGCACGCCGACGCGAAACGATCGCGGCATCGGCGGCGAGCACATCTACATGACCCGCTTCAATCATCTGGCCGGAAAGAAGCGCGACTACCTCCGCGGATTCGGCGCGCAGTTCTGGAACACCGGGGCCAGCATCTACGGTGCGCACTATGGCTCGGAGGCGATACCAGGTTTCGGCGCGTCGCTTGAAGCAGGCGATCAAGCGCCGCCATCCCGCGTGGTTCGAGATCCACCCGTTCGGCGAAGTGCTGCCGTACGCGCACAACCGCATCACGGTGGACGCGTCGCGGGTCGACCGCTACGGCGTGCCGCTGCCGCGGATCGACTATCGGATCGGCGAGAACGAACGGAAGATGACCGAGCACATGGCCGACACGGTCGAGGAAATCGTGAAGGCATCGGGAGGCGTCCTGGTCAACTACAAGCGGGGCCAGCTCGACGCGATGGGGTCGGCGATTCACGAGCATGGCACCTGCCGGATGGGCGCGGATCCCAAGCGGTCGGCCCTGAACAAGTTCAACCAGATGCACGAGGTCAGGAACGTGTTCGTCGTGGACGGTTCGGCGTTTCCGAATGCGTCCGAGAAGAATCCGACGCTGACCATCCTCGCGCTCTCGTGGCGCGCGACCGATCATCTGGCCGAGGAGATCAAACGTGGCAACCTCTGAACCCGCCGATATCGGCCGCCGGCAGGCCATTCGTGCGCTGGCGAGCGGCGCGGTGGCGGCCGTGGCGTCGGCCTCCTGGGTCGAGTCGCTGACCGCACTGGCGCGCCAGCAGGCACATACCCATGCCGCCGTCGCGGTGATCGCCGCTCAGAACTGGGCCCCGCGCACGCTGACCACGCACCAGAACGACCTGGTCGTGGCGTTGACCGAGCTGATCATTCCGCAGACCGACACGCCAGGAGCGAAAGCGGCCAGCGTCAACCGGTTCATCGATCAGGTCCTGACGGATGCGCAACCGGCCGTCCGCGAGTCGTTCGTCCGAGGCCTGACCTGGATCGATACGCGCAGTCGCGCCCTGTCTGGCGGGGATTTCCTGGGCGCGTCTCCCGAGCAGCAGACGACGCTGCTGACACGCCTGTCGGCGGAGGGCAATTCGAACCAGGAAGAGGCGATCGGCCGCGAGTTCTTTCAGGCGATCAAGTCGATGACGATCAACGGGTACTACACCAGCGAGATCGGGCTTCGCCAGGAGCTCGGCGATAGTGGACAGCTGTTCCTGCCGCAGTTCCAGGGCTGCGACCATCGGGAGCATCAGTAGGGTCGCGTCCCGAGCCCCGATTCTTCAGAGCTCCTTGACTCCTTCGGCGGCGGCGGTGAGCGCCGCGAGGGAGGCGCGCTCGGTCAGCTCGACCCGCTGCAGGCTCTTCATGTCGCGACGGTGCAGCGCGTCGGCGCGCAGCCGCCAGCTCTCATCGCGCAGGCGCAGATACTCCCTGGCCTTTTCCAGCGATGGCTCGTGATCGGCGCGGACGTTCTCGAGCGACATTACCCGGACCCGCACTCCCTGGAGCTGCGGCTTGATTTTCCGCTCGATGAAGCGTGCGAGCGACTCGCTGTCGAGCGTGCCGCGCTTGAATTGCGCCGCCGCCGCGTCGTAGAGCGCCGCGGTCTCCGACTCGACGGCGAGCAGCCGGTCGATCTCCGGGCGCATGTCCGCCGGAGGCGGCCTGAGCGCCTGAATGGCGACGATCGTCGCCGCGAGCATCAGGGCGATGGCCGTGCCCTGAGCGAGACGGTTCTTCGCCTGGATCGCCTGAACGAACATCCGCAGGCCGGCGAGCCCCATCAGCAGGATCCGACGCGCCACGACGCTTGCCGCCAGCAGCCACTTCATCACGCGCTTCCGCTCGTCGGTCGACATGATGTAGAAGGCGAACCCGGCCAGGACCAGCAGGAAGAGAAGCATGCGATCCCGGGCCTCAAAAGGCGTGCCACGGAAGGGTCGAATTCACGGCAGATTCCGCCGGTCGCGAGAGCGTTCGGCCTCGCCGGATTTCAATCAGGGTATCCGGCGCATCGAGTTTGTAATCGCTTTGGGGTAATCAGGGCGAATCGTCAGCATCTATTAGGTTGCGCGCCGGGGCCCCACCCCCGGCGCGCGCCGCGGGGCCCCACCCCCGCGGCCAGCCAGCGCTCGCTTCGCTCGCGCCGATGTTTAGCAGCATCTGGCTGCTTGGATTGGCAATGCGCTCGAAGAAGCCACCACAGAATGCTGATCCAAGCGGCTAAGGGTTGCTAACCAGCGGCGCCGAGCAAAGCGAGGCGCTGGCAGCGGGTGGGGGTGGGGCCCCACCCGGTTTCGCGGGGGTGGGGCCCCGCGAAACAAACAAGAATGCTGATCCTCGGCTGCTTGCCATCCGGTTGCTGACCGGAGCACACCTATTGCATTCCAATAGGAAGAATGACAGCATGTCCCCATGGCCGACCGATCGGATGTCAAGCAGGGCACGCTGGCCCTGATGGTGCTGAAGACGCTCGAAACGATGGGGCCGCTGCACGGCTACGGCATCGCCCGGCGGATCGAGCAGACCAGCGGACACCTGCTCGCCATCAACTACGGCACGCTCTATCCCGCGCTGCTGAAGCTCGAGCAGGAAGGGCGACATCGAGGCCGAGTGGGGCGTCTCGGACAACAACCGCAAGGCGAAGTACTACCGCCTGACCAGGTCCGGCCGGAAACGCGTCGAGCGCGAGACCCGCGAGTGGCAGCGGACTTCGGCGATCCTCGGGCGGTTCCTGGCCCCTGGTGAGCGGTCATGAGAGCCCTCCGCCGGTGGCTGCGTCGACTGGCCGGCGTGGTCCGCCGCGCCCGCGGTGCTCGCGAGCTCGACGAAGAGCTGGCGTCGCACCTCCAGCTGCACATCGACGACAACCTGCGGCGCGGCATGACGCCGGAGGAGGCGAGACGCCAGGCCCTGGTGGCGCTGGGCGGTCTGACGCAGGCGACCGAGGCGTACGCGAGATCAGAGCAGGCGTGCCGGTCGTCGACATCGTGATCAGGGATCTTCACTACGCGCTGCGCCTGATGCGCCGGAATCCTGGCTTCGCCGCGATCGTCGTCGTGACGCTCGGCATCGGCATCGGTGCCAACAGCGTGATGTTCAGCGTCGTCAATTCGCTGCTCCTGCGTCCACTGCCTTACGCGAATCCGGATCGCCTGGTCGCAGTCGAGACGATGGAAGCGGTGAGGTGGAGCTCGTCATACGCGGCGCCACCGGATTTCTACAAGTATCGCGACAGGAACCGGTTCTTCGATCAGGTCGAGGCCTACTTCACGCGCGCTGGAACATCACCGGCGGCCGGCGAGCCGGAGCGCGTGCAGACGCTCGTGGTGTCGCCGGGGCTGTTCGACGCCCTGGGAACGCAGATGACGCTCGGCCGCGGCTTCGTGCGGCAGGACGAGCAGTGGGGATCGCATCGGGTGCTGGTACTGACGACGGGATTGTGGGAGCGGCGCTTCGGGGCCGATCCGTCCGTCGTCGGCACCGCGATCACGCTGAACGGCGAGCCGTACGTGATCGTCGGCGTGCTCCCGCGATCGTTCTCGTTTCTCGGCGCCGAAGCCCAGATCTTCGTGCCGATGGCGTTCGAGGCCGGCGACAACCTCAACACCCACAACAACCACTTCCTGCGGATGATTGGCCGTCTGAAGACCGGCGTGACCCGGCAGCAGGCCAACGCGGATCTGAACGGCATCCTGAAGGCCATCGTCGCCGACGAAGGCGTGAACCAGGGACTGGTGATGGACGTCATCCCGCTGCGGGACGTGGTCGTGGGACGGGACGTCAGGCGCGCGCTGATCGTGCTGCTCGCGGCGGTGGGATTCGTCCTGCTCATCACCTGCGCGAACCTCGCGAACCTGCTGCTCTCTCGCGCCGCGGCGCGGCAGCGCGAGATTGCCGTCCGGCTGGCGCTGGGCGCTTCACGCCGGCGGCTGGTGGGTCAGTTCCTCGTCGAAAGCCTGCTCTTCTCGTTGGTCGGCGCCACCCTGGGACTCGCAATCGCGTACTGGTCTGCGGACGCCTTGAACCTCGTCAGCCAGCGCGTGCTGCCGAGAGCCGGGGCGATTCATCTGGACGGTTCGGTCCTGATGTTCTCACTGGCGATCGCAACGGCGACCGGCCTGCTCCTTGGCCTCGCGCCTGCTGCCTACAGTGCAGGAGCGGGCGTTGGTGCCGACCTCAAGTCGTCGAGCCGCTCGTCGTCCGACAGCCTGGGCCGCAGCCGGTTGCGCAGCGTCCTCGTCGCGGCCGAGGTTGCGCTGACGCTGGTCCTGCTCGCCGGCGCAGGCCTGATGATCCGCAGCATGTACGAGCTGCTGCACGTCCCCGCCGGTTTCGATGCCGACGGAGTCCTGACCGCGCAGCTCAACGTGCCGGCGCAGAAGTACGTCGACCGCGAGCTGGAACGGCGTTCCTCCCCGCTCGCGTACACCCGGGCCACTGCTTTCTTCACCAGCGTCGTCGACCGCATCCGTGCGGTTCCCGGCGCAGAAGCGGTCGGCGCCATCAACGGGCTGCCGCTGATGGGCGAGGTCTGGGGAAAGTCGGTCACGCTGTACGATCGGCCGCTGCCCGCCGATGTCCGTGGCCTCCCGTCGATCCAGTACCGCGTAGTGGCCGGCGACTACTTCAAGGCGCTCGGGATCCGGATCCTGAGTGGCCGGCCGTTCAACGACGCGGACACGCTGCGCGCGCCAAAAGTGGCGATAGTGAACCAGGAGTTCGCGCGCCGGCACTGGAGCGGCGTCAGCTCGCTCGGAAAGATCATTTCCGTGAATCCGCCGATGTCCCTGGTTCCGAAATCGATCGTCGAAGAGGCCATACGGTCGGGAGCGATCCCGCCCGACTACGAGCCCGATCGACTCACCGTGGTGGGCGTGGCCGACGACGTGCGTTACGGCGGCCTCGACGTCTCGGCGGTGCCGGTGGTCTACATGCCCTACGCGCAAGGTTCGGAAGGCACGACCAACATGTTCTTCGTGGTCCGGACTGCCCGCGATCCGCTCAGCCTGGCCAGCGCGATCCGCCAGCAGGTGGCGGAGATCGATCCCGATCAGCCGGTGGCGTCGATCCGGACGATGAGGACACTGGTCGACGCGTCGGTGGCGCAGCGGCGCATGCAGATGAACGTGCTGGGACTGTTCGCGGCGATGGCGGTTCTGATTGCGGTCGTCGGGATCTACGGGGTGATGTCCTACAACGTCGCGCAGCGTGCCCGTGAAATCGGAATCCGGCTTGCGCTCGGCGCCGCGCGCCGCGACGTGATCGCGGTGGTGATGCGGCAGGGCATGACGATGGTGGCTGCCGGAATGGTGGCCGGGCTCGCCGCGTCGGCGGGGATCACCAGGGTATTGCGCTCGCTGCTGTTCGGCGTGAGTCCCACCGACCCGCTGGTCTTCGCCGCGATCG
Source organism: uncultured Acidobacteriota bacterium (assembly GCA_963836735.1). Lineage (GTDB taxonomy): Bacteria > Acidobacteriota > Vicinamibacteria > Vicinamibacterales > 2-12-FULL-66-21 > JACCXG01. The sequence continues at coordinate 185,945 of CAWIKP010000022.1, forward strand.
CGGTGTTGCTGGTGGCCACGGCGGCGGCGGCGATCTATGTGCCCGCCCGGCGGGCTTCAAGGGTCGATCCGGTCACGATGCTGCGGAGCGAGTAGTTCGTCAAATCCCAAGCTCCAAATCCCAAGCTCCAAGGCACTCCCAGTGCCCAACTTCCAATGAGCTCACGAGTGGACGCTTCCTTTGGCTCTTGGGCGTTGGGAATGCGTTGGAGCTTGGGATTTGGAGCTTGGGATTTGCAGCGTGCCGCGTCTACTTGGTCTTCAGATACTCCAGCAGCGCTGCCTTGGACGCCGGATCGAGCGACGCGCCGTAGAGGTGGCCGGCGTTGCTGTTGCCGCGGTCCCGGGTGTTGAAGCGGACTCCCTCGCGCTCGGCATCCGCGCCGCTCGACACGAAGCCGACGTTGGCCCAGTCGTAGACATCGTACGCACGATAGAACTCGGCTGGCCGCTCGGCCGGGTTGAGCAGGGCACGCAGCGTCGGCACCGACCCGTTGTGAAGGTACGGCGCACGCAGCCAGAGGCCGTCGAGCGGCATGTTCGCGTAGCCGCCGGTCTTGCGGAAGTGCGAGAACTTCCAGGGTTTGCCTTCGCCGATGGTGTTCATCCGCTTGGCGAGCTCAGGGCTGAATGAATCGAGACGCTCCCGGTCGGTCCCGATGTCCGCGATGTTCGTGACCTGCCCGGTCTGCGGCGCGCCGAGCTCGTGGCAGCGCGCGCACTCGCGCTCGTAAATGGGCGCGCCGGTCTGAGCCAGCGCGGCGTTGATGCGTTCGACCGGGTACGCGGGCGGCTTCAGATCGAGGATCCAGTCTTCGATCCGCTTCATCGACGCGAGATCCAGCGAATCCGGCGTCGCGCCGGCGCCGATCGCGGCGCTCTTGTTCCGTTCTTCCACCGAGTTGTTGTTGCCGTCCCAGTGCAGCCAGAGCCCCTGCCGAATCCGCTGGTTCCAGAGCGACGGCAGATCCACGGTGCCCACCGTCTGGTCTTTGTCGATCGGCAGTCCGAGGAGCACCTTGTAGGGATTGAAGGTGTCGACGCGTCCGGGACCTTGCGGCGGCCGGACATCGAACCACGAGTTGTCCTTCGCCCGCTGCAGGATGCCGTCGCGGGTCTGACGGACCGCGAAGAATCGGTAGATGAACCCTTCGAAGAACCCGAAGTTCGGGTTCTCCCGCTTGATGGCATTGATCAGCACGGGGGCGGTGAATCGCGGATCGTTGGCGCATGCGGTCAGGAATCGCGCGTACGCCTGCAGGTCCATCTGATTTCCGGGCATGCCGAGGACAATCCGCCGCGGTGCGCTGGGCTCGGCCCGCACCGTGCCGCTGTGACAGGTGGCGCAGTTCAACCCGACGAGGGAAACCCGGTCTACCTTCTCCGTCGTCCCGATTGGGCGTCCATTGGGCCCGCCGTCGGAGATGAAGCCGATCCGCTCGTACCCCTGACCCGGACGATTGGGCAGCTTGTCGGCAAAGACGATGGGGAGGACGCGCCAGATCCAGTAAGGGAGGCCGACCCGCGCCTCGGTTCCCACCGAGCCGTACTTGAAATGGGTGAGGATGTCGTCGTCGGCGGCGCCTTCCTGGGCTGCCCCTCTGCATCCGGGCTGCGTCAGCGCGACAAGCCCAGCCATCATCAGCGCGCCCATCCAAAGTCGTCGTGTGCACGTTAGTCATTCTTCCGCCTTCAGAATTCGCGGGACATTATCAACTCCCAACTCCCAACTACCAACTCCCAAGGGAAGCCCGTCGAACAATAGGGTGAAAGGCACACAACCAGCCAGCTGGCGGTTTTTCACCCCATTGTTCGAGGGGCTTCCCTTGGGAGTTGGGAATTGGGAGTTGGGAGTTGTTACTGCATCCACTCATCTACCCGCTCCTTGATGAAGTCGTCGTCCATCAGGTGCGGGTAGCGCGCGAGCGCCCTGTCGATAGCCTCCATCTGGCCGGGGCTCAGGTCCTCGTCCGGATTGAGGCACCAGCGGCCGGCGAGCAGGCCCTGGCGGCGCAGCACTTCGTGGATGCCGGCGATGCAGCCGGCGAAGCCGTTGGCGGGATCGAAGAGGGCGGCGTTCAGGTCCGTGAGCTCGGCGCCGAGCGCGAGCAGGCGCAGGGTTTCGGTCCCCTCGTCATGAGGATCGAGCTCGCGGCGGACGACGGCGTGGCAGCGATGCAGGAGGCCGACGGCGCGGCGGGTGCCGACGGCCCATTGGCCGAGCAGGCCGCCGCGAAAGTGGACGGCCGGCCGATCGCCGGGGGACGGAAACGGCGTCAGCAGATCCGGGACGATCGCGTCGTCGTTTCCCGTGTAGAGCGTGACGTCGTCGCGCCCGCTTTCGGCCAGCGCGCTGGTGACATCCAGGGTGCGGTAACGATCGAAGGGCGCGGCCTTGATGGCCACGACGCGGTCGATGTCGAGGAAGCCGCGCCAGAACCGGCGATCGAGGGGCCGGCCGCCGACGGCCGGCTGGAGATAGAAGCCAACGACCGGGATGATGTCGGCGACGCGGCGGCAATGATCGAGCAGTGCGGCGTTGTCGGCATCGCGCATCGCGGCAAGGCTGAGCAGCGCGGCGTCGTAGCCGATCGACGCGGCGAGCTCCGCTTCAGCCAGCGCCTGTTTCGTCGGGCCGACGACGCCCGCGACCGAGATCGGAGGCGGCTGCACGGCGCGACACCAGTCCGCGCATCGTCCGAAACGCCAGCTCGAGGACCGGCCGGAGCAGGCCGACTTCGGGCCGCCGTATCTCGAACTGCGTGGTGTGGACGGCAACCGCGAGGCCGCCGGCGCCCGCGTCGCAGTAGTAGCGCGTGAGCGCGACCTGGCGGCGCTCGTCGAGCCGCCGCTCGGCGGTCAACGCCAGCGGGTGCGCCGGGATGACCAGGCCGCGGAGGAAGGCGCGCCTGAGCTCGATGAGGCCGCCGGCGTCAGAATCGGCCATCGCTGACCTCGAAGTGGGTTGGCTTGTTCAGCGTGCTGCCGCCGCCGCGGACCCAGTGGGCGACCCATTCCCGCAGCAGCGGCAGCGGCACCTCCGCTTCGCCCAGCAGCCGGCGGCAGAGGGTCGAGTCGCTGAGCAGCGCGAGCGTGCCTTCCTCGTTGACGAACTGTGGCGCCTTGTCGAAGAACCGGCCGAACCACTCCGCGCACTCGCGGGTCGAGATGCGCTCGGCCCCGGTCACGTTGAGGACTGCGGGCGGGGACGCACACAGCTCGAGGCTGCGCAGCGCATAGCTGTTCGCATCGCCCTGCCAGATCGCGTTGAAACAGCCGACCGTGAGATCGATTGGCTCTTCGGTGAACACCTTGCGGGCGATGTCGACCAGCGTGCCGTAGCGCAGGTCGACGGCGTAGTTCAGCCGGAACATGAGCGCGCGCAGGCCGGCCTCGCGCGACACGTATTCGACCACCCGCTCGCGGCCCAGGCAGGACTGCGCGTACTCGCCGACCGGAGCCGGAGGATCCGTTTCAGTTGGCGCCGGCCCGGTCGCGGGCACCAGCGGATAGACGTTCCCCGTCGAGAACACCACGATCCGCGAGTCGACGAAGTGATCGGCCACGCGTGCGGGCACGACGGTGTTGGTTGCCCAGGTGATGTCAGTTCGATCCGTGGTCCCGAACTTCCGGCCTGCCAGATACAGCACGTTCGGGAACCGCGGCAGCCCGGCGATGGCAGGACCGCTGAGGAAATCACAGGCGAGGGTCGGCACGCCGTCGGCCTCGAGCTCGGCCCGCGCCTCGCGCGACGAGAATCGCGAGACCGCGACGACCCGGCTGCCGTTGCCGGCGCGCGCGGCAGCGCGTTGCACGCGCCGCGCGAGCGACGGCCCCATCTTTCCGCCGGCCCCGAGGATCATGATGTCCGGGTCGAGCCGGGCGACGGTCGCGATGTCTGCTTCCGATGGCTGCGCGAGGAGGTCTTCGAGCTCGGCCTCGGATGCGATCCGATCGGGCAAGGTCATAGGCGCTGATCGATGGTCGGCCTGTCGCAGGACGCTATCAGAACCGGAGCCGCAAACCCAGCCGGATCACACGCCCGACCGAAAAGCCTTCGGGGCTCGCGACGGTATCCGCATCGAGGTTGGCGGTCACGCCGTTGTCGGTCTCGCCGCTCAGGAGAAAATCGGTGATGTCCATGAAGCCGTCGGTTCCCAGCCCGACGCCGAATTGCGGATGGTTGAACGCGTTGTCGAGCAGCGCCGTGAACTCGACGTTGACGCCCTTCGTGCGCACGATGTCCTTGTAGAAGGCAAGGTTGACGATCCAGGTTCCCGGCCCGTCCACGCTGCCCTTCTTCGCGTTCCCGAGCGAGCCCGGCTCGGGGAGTCGGAAGGCGGTGAGGTCGTAGAACCGCTCTCGCGTCCCGTTGATGTTCGGGTTGCCCACGACGTCGGGTCTCCAGGCTTCGCCGAACTGGCCGACCCCGTCGAGGCTGCGCCCGGTGTTCGCGGGAAAGATGGGATCGGTGCCATACACGAAAAACGGAGTCAGGTGCGGTCCGGATCGCGCCTGGAAGATCGTGGCGACAGTCCAGCCCCCGACGATGGCGTCGGCCCAGCCCGGCATGCTGGAACCGTACTTCCGCTGACGCCCGACCGGAAGGTCCCAGGTGCTGTTCATCACGACCCGATGCTTTACGACATTCGGATCGGGTCCGCGATCCTTCTCGATGTCGTACGGGTCGTACTGCACGACGCCGATCGTGCTGTTGCCGCTGTCGGGGGCGTTACTGTCCGAGCCGGCCAGCGTGTAGGCCGCGTTGATCGCCAGGCCGCCTTTGAACCGGCGCTGCAACTCGAGCTGCAGCGCGTTGAACTGACCCTCGCCGGTGTTCTGGGTGATGTCCATGAACGTCCCGTAGATCGGGAACGGCAGCCGCGCCTGGGCTACGGGATCGTCGTTCACGTCACCGAGCGGCACGGCACTGGCCTGGACCGTGTTGTAGTCCCGGTGCACCAGCAGCTTCCTCATCGTCGAGCCGATGTAGCTGACCCGGGCCCCGAGACCGCCGGGCAGCTCGCGTTCGAGGGTGACGTTGTACTGGTAGATGTCGGGAAGCTCGAGGTCGAGCGCAAGTCCCTGGTTGCCGAAACCGAGTGACGAGGTTTGGGTGCCCGTAGTGAAGCCCTGTTGCAGGGTTGGACGGCTGTTCTGAATGGTGTAGCGGAAGGGATTGCGCGACATGATGTCGCGCGCGCCCTGGGCGGCGCCGGTCGGGTGGAAGATGCCGAACCCGCCGCGGAGGACGGTCTTGTTGCTCGCGTCGAGGCGGTGCGCGAATCCGATCCTCGGGCTGATGTTGTTGCGGTCGGTCTTGATCAGGCCGCGGCCGACACCGAACTCATCGGCGAGAAGGGTGCGATTCAGCATCTGCGCGCCCGGGGGCAGCAGCTGGCCGATCGCCGCGGACGGCACCACGTGGTGCCCGCCGTCGACCGGGACGAAGTTGGCGTAGATGTCGTTCTTGTCGACGAACACCCCGATGACCTCGTAGCGAAGGCCGAGGAACAGGGTCAGACGGGGATTCAGCTTCCAGTCGTCCTGCGCGAAGACGGCCCAGTCGTTCGAGATCGTGTCCATCGGCAGATTGCCGCGCGTGTTGCGCTGCTCGCGGACCACGTTGGGCAGACCCAGCAGCAGATCGGCGAAGGCGTTGCCGGTCGCAAAGCCGGAGAACGCGTAGGCCCCTTTCGACTCGTTGGCACCGGTCGAGTACCCGTCCTTCGCAAAGTTGCGAGTGTAGATGCCCCCGAATTTGACCCCGTGCGCGCCCCTGAGCCAGGTCGACGTGGTGCTCAACGAGAACGACGACTGATCGAGATCGCGGAAGGTGTTCTGCCGCTGATCGCGGATGTCTGCCGGACGGTTGGCGCCCGCGAACAGGAACGACGGGAAGCCGGGCGCATCAGCCGCCAGCGGCGGCACCTGGATCCCGAGCGTGCTGCCGAGATCGCCGGCAACGAAGTGACTCTTTCGATTGCGCGTGTCCGCGCTGTAGCCGCCGCGGACCTCGTTGACGAGCGTTCCCGACCACACCCGCGTCCAGCCGAAGGCGAGCGTTGACGCTTTCGATTTCCGATCCAGCAGCCCGAGGTTCGTGAGTCCGGCGCCACCGTTGCCGCCCGTGCTCTCGAAGGTGAACGCGTCGGGATCGCGATTCTGCCAGCTGACCCGCGCGAAGACCGAATCGCGGCCGGTGAACTCGTGATCGACGCGCACGTCGGCGCGATCCCGACCGCGGTCGAGCGCGAGGATCTGCCGATACGCGCCATAGCCGCCGGTCACCGTGTTCGGCTGATTCGGAAGCGGATAGAAGAAGTCCAGGATGCGCCGCGCCGAGGAATCGATGCGCTCGCCGGGGATGCGGTTTCCGGGGAAGGGCAGGCCTGTGACCGGATCCCGAACTGCGAACGAATTGCCGGAGAAGTCTCCTCCCCGCATCGCCGCGGTCGGGACCACTGCCTGCGAGCCGCCGCCGAGCGCCTTCAGCTTGCTGCCTTCGTAGTTGCCGAAGAAGAACGTCCGGTTGGTCACGATCGGCCCGCCGAGGCTGAAGCCGTATCGATAGTCGTGGGTATCGGCATTGGGGTCGTCGCGCGAGACGCCGTTCAGCGTCTGCGCGTAGGTGCGCGCGTTCAGCTCATTGGAGTTGTAGTCGTAGAACGACGTGCCATGAAAGCGGTTGGCGCCGCGCTTGGTCGAGACAATGACCCCGGCGAGGCCTCCGTACTCCGCGCTGTAGGAGTTCGACAGCACCGTCACTTCCTGAATCGCGTCGAGCCCGGGGGCGGCGTTCGAGAGCTCGCCGAAGATGCCGGCGCTCGACGGCTGCCCGTCCTGGATGTACGAGGCGCCGTAGGTGCGGCCGCCCAGGAACTGGATGCCGTCGAAGCCGCCCACGACGTTGGGGTTGAGCGTGAGGAAGTCCTGGATGTCGCGGCTGTTGCGCGGAAGATCGCGCAGCTGCTGCTCGTCGAGCCCGCGCGCGATCGCCTGGCTCTCGAGCGTGATGTTGTTCTGGCCTTCGGCCGTCACGGTGACCACGTCTTCGAGGCCGCCGACCTCGAGGTGCATGTCTGCCAGCACCACCGACGCCGGCCTCAGGACCACGCCCGTCCGCTGCACTTTCTTGAACCCGCTCAGCGTCGCGGTGACGGTGTAGGTGCCGGAGCGCAGGTTCGGGGCTCTCGTAGAGGCCCTCCGCATCACTCTGGACTTCGCGAGTCACGCCCGTGGACTCGTCGGTAATCACCACCGTTGCGCCAGGGACGATGCTCTGCTGCGGGTCGAACACGGTACCGCGAATCGTCCCGAGCGAGGTCTGCGCGACCGCGGGAGCGATGAAGAGCCAGAGGCTCGAGAGAGTTGTCACGACAGTAAGAAGCCGGCGGTGCGCCGCGGAGTGGCTCAGGGTCATCATGCCTCCTGGTGAGAGGGACGCGGGCGGGACGAGGCGCGGAGAAGTCCTGAGACCTATTTATGCGGCGTGAAAATCGGAAGTCAATTGCAATTGCAGGATGAGCTGGCTCGGCCTCGACTCTCGCTCGGGGCGACGCTGAGCCTGTCGAGCGGTCGCGTTTCGGGTCAGTAGCTTGAGTACTTGCTTCGGTCGACCCAGCGGCCCGCGACCATCACGCGTTCGATGCTTCGGACGGCAGAGATTGAAGCGGCCGGGTTGTCCCGAAGCACGACGAGGTCTGCCTGAAAACCCGCGCGCAGCGCGCCAAGGTCTGTATCGCGGTAGAGGAACCCGGCAGCCGTGGTGGTCGCGGCCGTGATGGCCTCGAGCGGGGTGAAGCCGCTGTCGACGAGGAGCTCGAGCTCACGCCACGGCGCTTCGCCGCGGCCGGCGAACGGCACCTCCGTATGCCCGCCCATCACGACACGTGCGCCTTCGCGCGAGACGCGGCGGGTCAGCTGCTTCATCTTCGAGAAGCCGGAAGCCATGACCTGGGCCATCTCCGGCGTCACTCCCTCACCCGGCTTGTCCGCCCGCCGTTCGAATACGGCCAGCGTGGCGTCGACCCACGGACGCCGCTGCCGCAGCACCGCGTACAACGCCGCGGCCTCGGCCGAGTCGAGATCGGCGTCCGCAAACAGCCGATAACGGCCGTCGCGGCGGGCATCGTTGTTGCGCAGCACGGCCTGCCGGTAGGCTTCGGCCTTCACGCGGGGCACCAGGCTGATCCCGAACGACGTGATGTGCTCGATGCCGTGCAGGCCAGCGGCAATCAGCTCGCGCGCATCCAGGATCTCGAGGTGTGCGGTGCACGGGATCTTCCGCGCGTTGCAGACGTCGATCACCGCCTTCGCGCTGGCCAGCGGGAGGCGAAAGTAAATCTTCAGCGCCGTCGCTCCCTGCGCCACCGAGGTCTCAGCGTGCTGGCGCGCCTCTTCCGGATCGCGCGCGATCACGGAGTCGGCGGGATAGGCGGGATTCTCGCCGTCGATGTGCGGCCCGGTCGTGAAGATCCGCGGTCCCGGCAATCCGTCCGCGGCAACCATCCTTCGAAGCTCCACGAACTTCTCGTTCCACTGTCCCGGATCGCGGAACGACGGTGATGCCGTTGGCGAGCTGCCGCAGCGCCATCCGCGGATCGTTCTCGATGTGGAAGTGCAGGTCGATCAGCCCTGGAATCACGGTCTTGCCGGTCAGATCGACAATCTCGCTGCCGGAAGGCACCGGCGTTGCCGCGGCCGGTCCTGCCGCAGTGATCCGATCGCCGCTGATGACGATCCGGCCGTCGTCGATTGGAGCGCCGCCGGCGCCGTCGATGATGCGCACGTGATCGAGCACCAGCGACTTTGCCGGCTGGCGCGCGCTGACGAGTGGCGATGGCAGTGAGGATGACGATTCCGCACAGTGCGGCACGTGATCGTCCGGCGTCGCCTTCCGCCTGAAGGCGGAAGCCACGCGTTGGGTTATCCCGCTCATAGATGCCTCGTCGCTTGCGCCACAGCTACTTCTCGTGGCTTCCGGCCCTCGGCGGGCTCAGGGCCGGCCCGAGCTCAGTCGAGGGCTGGCTCAGCTGCAAGAATACTCACGAAAACTCCGGTCCCATGATTGCGAACTCTGTCAGCGGCGCTGTCTCTCGTGCTGGGCGCCGGGCGCACCGCCGGGCCGGCACATCCGATAGAGCGGACGCTGCGGTTCGAACCGCGCGCTGCGCAGCCACGCGACGAAATCCTCATGCGCATCGTGCGCGTCGATGACCAGCGAACACCCGCCGCTCGCTCCGATCGCCGCCGCGGCAAGCGCCGCCGCGGACTCGGCAGCTATCGGCCACAATCGGCCCGATGTGATCGAACAGCCGCCCGCCGCGTCCGAGGCAATAGCCCGGGGTGTCGATCCACGCATATCGGGGAGCATCAGCGAACGCCCAGCGGAGCGGGCCGTGGCGGTGGGCGCCAGTGATCCGATCGTCCATCTGCATCACCGCGGGCAGGTCCGATTCGGCGAGAGGCCGGACGGCACCGCTCCGCACGGGAGGCTGCCCCGCGTCGGCCGATCGGACGAGGCGGGTCAGCGATGACTCGAGCACGAAGCCGTAGCGCTCGTAGAGCGGCCGTCCAAGCGGAGTCGCGTCCAGCCGGATTGGCAGGTCCGGCGGGATGGCGCCCATGGCGGCCTCGAGGAGACGCGCACCAAGCCCGCGGCTCCGCCAGGCCGGGTTCACCAGCATCATCGCGATCCAGCCGAAGGTCCCGTAGTCGATCCCGATCGCCGTCCCGACGATGCCGTCGGGCGTTTCCGCGGCGAACGTGCCGGACGGCGCAATCTGCAGCATCATGTGCCACTCGGCGGCGCGCTGGTTCCAGCCACACGACGCGCTGAGCGCCAGCGCGGCTTCGACGTCTTCTTCGGTGAGAACGCGTATGTCAAGATCTGCGGTCATGTCGTTGACATCTTGACTGTACAGATGATGCCCCGAATCCTTATCATCCTGCTGATCCTGCTGCTCGCCCCGCCCGAGCAGCGTGACTCCGAATGGACCACTCCCGGCGGCGACCCGGGTGCGCGCCGGTTCTCGACGCTCACGCAGATCACCCGCGAGAACGTCTCGACGCTGCAGCAGGCCTGGTCCTTCGATACCGGCGCGACGAATCTCCAGGGCACGCCGACGCTGGCAGGCGGGCTGATGTACATCACCGGCGGCCGCAGCGTGTTCGCCCTCGAGCCGGAGACGGGCAAGCAGGTCTGGCGTTTCGATGCACAGAAACGCGTCGGACGCCGCGGCGTTGCCTACTGGCCCGGCACCGCGCGGGTGACCCCGCGCGTGTACGTGGGCGTGGACGACGGCCGGCTGGCGGCGCTCGACGCGCGGACCGGTGAGCCGATCTCCGGATTCGGCAGCGCGGGATCGGTCGATCTGAAAGCGAGCATCGGGGGCGCAGATGGCCCGTTCACGCTCGACTCTCCACCGGTCGTCTACCGCAACGTCCTCGTGACCGGAGGCAGCAATACGGAAGGAGAGCCGAGCACGGGGCTGTATGGCGACATCCGCGGGTGGGACGCGCAGGACGGCCGGCTGCTGTGGTCGTTCCATACGGTGCCGCGCGCTGGAGAGGCCGGGGTCGAGACCTGGGAGGGCGAGAGCTGGAAGAACCGGTCGGGCGCGAATGCCTGGACCTACCTGACGCTCGATCCGGATCGCGGGCTGGTGTTCGCCGCGACCGGATCGGCAACGTCCGATTTCTACGGCGCGGATCGCCGCGGCAAGAACCTCTACGCGAACTCCGTGATTGCGCTCGACGCCTCGACCGGCCGCCTCCGATGGCATCAACAGCTCGTTCACCACGATCTCTGGGACTGGGATCTGCCGGCGCGCGCCGGCGCTGATTGAGGTCTCGCGCGGCGGCCGGACGATTCCGGCGGTCGCGCAGATGACGAAGATGAGCCTGTTGTTCATCTTCAATCGGATGACCGGCGAACCACTGTTCGGCATCGAGGAGCGGCCGGTGCCCTCGAGCAGCGTGCCGGGAGAAGCAGCCTGGCCGACGCAGCCCTTTCCGCTGAAGCCGGCGCCTCTCGCCAGGACCACGTTCGATCCGGCGAAGGACATGTACTCGCTGACCCCCGAGCACGCCGCATACTGCCGCGATCTCTGGGACAAGAACCGTATGTTCGCCGCGGCGATGTTCACCCCGTCGCCGCTCGATGGCACGATGGTGATGTTCCCGAGCACGCTCGGCGGCGGCAACTGGAGCGGGTTGTCCTACGACCCGGGCCGGAAGCTGGTGTTCACGAACATCATGAATCTCGCCCAGGTCGCCCGGATGGAGCCGCGCGACCCGGCGGATGGACGCGGAGCGTATCGGCGAACCTCGCCCTGGAAATCGGCGTACGGACGCTTCTGGAACCCTGAGACCAAGGTGCCCTGCTCGGCGCCGCCGTTTGGCGAACTCGTCGCCCTCGACGTAAACGAGGCCCGGGTGGTGTGGCGCGTGCCGCTGGGCGTCTTCGACGCGCTGAAGGAGCGCGGGTTCGGTGCGACAGGGACGCCGAACATCGGCGGCACCATTGCGACCGCCAGCGGCGTGATCTTCATCGGCGCCACGATCGACCGCCGCTTCCGGGCCTTCGACGCCGAGAGCGGCAAGCTGCTCTGGGAGACCACGCTCCCCGCCAGCGCCCACGCCACGCCGATGACCTTCATGGGACGCGATCGCCGGCAGTACGTTGTCGTGGCGGCGGGCGGCGACGGGCTGCTGCAGTCGCCGACGGGAACTCAGGTGATTGCTTTGCGTGCACGTGACCGCCCAAGGTCCGACGTCCCAATCCAGGGGAGCTCGAGGAGCCGGGTGAAATGCGTTCAACCAGCTGGCTGACGTCTTTCACCCTGCTCGTTCGAACTTCCCGAACGGAGTGAGGTTGACCGACCTGAATACGATCCGTCATGAAACGCCTCGGTTTCGTCGTCGCGCTCGTCATGGTCTTCTCTGGATGCCGTAAGGCGCCGGCCCCAGAAGCCTCGCACCCCACTCCTGCTGATCACACCGCCCAGGTCGAGCAATGGCGCGCCAAGCACGAGGCGGACTATCGGCGTGACTGGGCCACCATCGCCGGCCTCTTTCCGTTGAAGGAAGGCGTCAACACCGCCGGCAGCGCCGCGACGAACGACATTCGGCTTCCCGGGTCCATGCCGGCTTCGATCGGGAAGTTCGTGCTGACAGGTGGGGACGTGCGTTACGAACCTGCGCCCGGCGTCGACGCCCGCCTCGAGGATGAACCGGTGAACGCCCCGCTGATCCTTGAGGACGACAATTCATCCGACGCCGACGAACTGCGTCTCGGCGACGTGCGCCTGGTCATTCACAAGAGCGGCCAGACCCGATCGCTCCGCGTCCGCGACCCGAATGGCCCGCTCGCCAGGGGGTTCCTCGGATTCCAGTGGTTTCCCATCGATGCCCGGTATCGCGTGGTCGGCCGCTTCATCAAGGATGCCGAGCCGAAATCCATCCCGGTGTCGAACACCTACGGTGACGTCGACAGCTACAAGAGTGAAGGGGTGATCGAGTTCACGCTGATGGGAGAAGTCCTCCGCCTGCGTCCGTTCACGACCCGGCCGAAGCGCTTCTACATCGTGTTCCGCGACGGGTCGAGCGGACAGGAGACCTACGAGGCCGCCCGCTTTCTCTATGCCGATCTGCTGGACGACGGCACGACGGTGCTGGATTTCAACGAGGCCTACAATCCCCCTTGCGCGTTCAATCCCTACACGACCTGCCCGATCCCGATCTCCGAAAACCGCCTGCGGCCGAAGATCCTGGCCGGCGAAAAGGCCTATCCCGTCCATGTACCCCTGCCGCAGAAGGGTGGCTCGAAGCCCGGGCTGTGAATGCGGTCTGGACATTAATGTCTGGTCCCGTCCAGCCTGCCAACATTCTTGTGGATTGACCGCGATTTCCGACCGGAAGTAGGATTCGCCATCCTCGTGTGCGGAGGATTCGCCCCAGGTTTTCGTGCATTAGTCCCTTTTTGCAAGTCGTCGGGCCCTTTTTGCAAGTCGTTCGGCCAGCCGAGTGTCAGGAGGAGGAGAGATATGAGGCGAGGCTTCCGGGCGGTCCTGCTTATGGCAGGAATCCTCGCGGCGTGGGCAGTGCCTGCCCATGCCCAGGCGATCGGCTCGATCTTCGGGAAAGTCACCGATCCGTCCGGCGGCGTGCTGCCAGGCGTGACCGTCACGGTTACCGGACCGGCCTCCAGCAGCCGCTGGTCGCCGTGACCACTGAAACGGGCGCCTACCAGTTCCCCAGCGTCCCGATCGGCACCTACACCGTGACGTTCGAGCTGGCCAGCTTCAAGAAGGCGCGTGCGGCCAGAACGTCATCATCACGACCGGCTTCAACGCCGGCATCGATCAGAAGCTCGAGATCGGCCAGATGACGGAAGAGGTCACGGTCTCGGCGGCCTCGCCGGTCGTGGACACCAAGAAGACCACGACCGGGGCGATGTTCACCGCGGACATCCTCGAGAAGATTCCCGACCGCGCGCGACCCGTGGCAGATCATCAACATGACGCCGGGCGTGCAGGCGCGGCCTCAACGTCGGCGGCTCGGCGTCGGGGCAGCAGGTCGGCCTCAGCTCCGCGGCTCCGGCGCCAACGTGCAGTGGAACCTCGAAGGCGGATCGATCACCGACCTGTCGTCGAACTCGTCGCCGTCGTACTTCAACTTCGACTCGTTCGATCAGATCCAGGTGACGACCGGCGGCGGCGACGTCTCGGTGCAGTCGGGCGGCCTGGCGATCAACCTGGTGACCAAGAGCGGCAGCAACGTGTTCAAGGGCACCGCGCAACGGCACGTTCGAGAACGACAAGATGCAGTGCAACAACGTGACGAGGAGTTGTTCAACGCCGGCGCCAACGGCTTCCTCTCGGGCAACCCGCTGCAAGAAGATCGCCAACTACTCGGTCGAGACGGCGGGCCGATCCTCAAGAACCGCCTGTGGTACTGGGGCGCGGCCGACCGCCAGGACATCAACGTCGGCGTCGTCCAACTTCTTCGACGCCGCGAGAGGCGACGTTCTGCCAGGACCTGGTCGCGGCGCAGAACCGGCGGCGACGCTGGCGTCGGCGCATCACCTACGACAAGCTCGAGGACGTCCAGAGGCTGCCTGAACAACGACAAGACGACTGATCAAGGACCTCCAGTGGAAGTTCAACTACCAGCTGAACTCGGCGCAACAAGTTCCAGTACCTGTTCACGAGCGACAACAAGTTCCGCAACGCCGCGGCGCCAGCTCGACGACCGCCGAATGAGGCGACGACCGCGCAGATCGAGCGACAAGCCGTGGCGGCTTCGCCGCTGCCGACCCACTCGCTGACGCACACGTTGATCGCGACCGACAGGCTGGTGTTCAACAACCAGTTCACCTACGTGCACGGCGGGTTCTTCCTCGACTACCAGGACGTGCCGCCGCAGGACGCTGCGGCGAGAGCCGCTACAACGGCAGCGACGATCTCAATCGTATGTGACCGGGAGCCGCGCCAGCGCCGACTGCCTCTGGAACATCCAGTCGCTGACCAACCGCACCACCAGCTTCAACAGCCGGTCGCTGCACGGCCACCTATCAGACCGTCGCGGCAAGACGTGGGAAGCCAAGACCGACGGCACCTACTTCCTGACCAACAAGCTCGGCGGCGACCACAGGCTGAAGTTCGGCGTCGGCTGGCGCGGAACCCGATCCTGACGTTCTCGCACTACAGCGGCGGCGCGCGCGCCAACGTCCAGTGCGTCGGCAACAACGCGCGCGAACTGCGGCGACGGCACCGTCGGTCCCGGTCGGCTCGGCGACCGGCATCGTCCCGTATCAGGCGATGCTCTACCGCGACCAGCTGCGCAACAACGACTGGTGGACCTACAACGGCTACATCCAGGACTGCTACAGCCGCGGCCGGTGGCGCATCAACGGCGGCCTGCGCTACGACTGGCAGCAGTCGAAGTACCTCGGCGGCTGCGTGCCGGCGAACGCGCATCGTGCCGGACCTGCTGCCGGCGCAGTGCGAGGACGCGACCGATGGTCGACGCGACGACCGGCCAGCAAGATCCAGTCGTTCAGCAACTGGTCGCCACGCGTCGTCGGTCACCTACGACCTGCTCGGCAACGGCAAGACCGCCGTGCACGCCAGCTGCTCGTACTTCTACGCCACGAAGATCACGCTGGCGAACGCGCTCGGCGGCCTCTTCACCAGCCGTCGCTGACCTGGGGCACCAAACCAGTCGAGCGGCGCGTGCAGCACCACGGCGGGCGCCCCGTGCTGGAACGACGCCAACCGCGACATGATCGTCCAGGCCAACGAGCTGATCGGCACGCCGACTCGAGCAGCTCGCGGTTCAACTCGACGACCGGTGTGCTCGCGCCGGCCGGCAACATGGTCGATCCGAGAGCGCAGATCGGCCGGACGCGCGAGGGCATCGTCGGCATCCAGCACGAGCTGATCGCCGAACCTCGCGGTCGGCGTCGACTACATCTACCGCAAGTACGATCGCGGCACGACGACCTACACGCATCGGCTACCAGCCGGGCGGCCGGCTACACCGCTGCGCGAACTCTATACCGGGCCGATCACTTACACCGATCCGAGTGACGGGTATGACCGGCACCTACTACGCCGTGTGCCACGGGCTGCACGCGTCCGTCGGGCTCGGCAACATCACGATGACCAACCCGGACTACCAGGTCTATCACGGCGTCGACCTGACCGCGAACAAGCGGTTCAGCAACAAGTGGCAGCTGCAGGTCGGCGTGACGATCCAGACCAACCCGAACTACTTCCCGGAGTATCGGCGTACGTTCATCGATCCGCAGGGCCGGGAGTTCAGCGACGGCCGGAGCACGATCGCCCGGTATGTCTCAAGGCCAACGGCAGCTACTCGTTCCCGTGGGACATCAAGGCGTCCGCCAACTTCAACATCACGGAAGGCGCGGCGCGCACGGTGACCGTCAACGGCCCCGGTGCGGTCTACGGCGGGGTGAACGCGACTGGCGCCGCCACCACGATCAACCGGCACACCGCTCGAGATCGAGCCGCGCGGCACCTACCCGGCTCGAGCCGGTCAAGCTGCTCGACCTCGGGCTGCAGAAGGCGTTCAAGTTCGACGGCGGTATCAGATCGCTGAAGTTGATGTTCGACGCGTTCAACGTGTTCAACATCAACACCATCACCGACTACTCGAGCGGCAATCGCAGCCTGGCCGGCTACACGCAGCCGACGGTGATCATCCCGCCGCGCGTGTTCCGGGTGGGAGCGCGGTTCGTATTCTAGACAGCTTTCTAGAGGGCCTGGGCTTCGGGTTCAGGCCCTCTTTTCCATCCTCACTGTCAACTACCAACGGTCCCAACGATCCAACGATCCAAGGGAAGCCGGTCGAACAATGGGGTGAAAGGCGTGCCAACAGGCTAGTGTCCTTCGCCTTTCACCCCTTTGTTCGACTGGCTTCCCTTGGGAGTTGGAAGTTGGAACGTTGGTAGTTGACGCGTTTCCTACTTGAGGCCCGCGAGACCGTCCTCAGCGGGCCGGTATGGACGGATCAATCTGAAGCGCCTTCATGAATTCAGCGCGCGCGCCGCTGACATCACCCTTTCATTGCCCGCACCCGCCCGAGGATGTCGTAGGCCGCCGGATTGGGAGCTGCGGCCGCGGATCGCTCAGCGAGTTGCGCCGCTTCGTCCAGCCGCCCCTCGTCCAGGAGCGCGCGGGCCAGGTTCATCTGAAACCCGGGATTGCCAGGCGCCGCATTGACGGCCCCGCGGAAGGCCTCGATGGCATCGGGTCGCTTCCCGCTTTGCAACAAGGCGATGCCGAGCCCGTTCCAGCCATTCGCGTCCTCGGCATGCGCGGCGAGGTACTCGCGATAGTGGGGAACGGCGGCCGCGAAATCCTGCTGACCGGCCAACGCATTGGCGAGCAGGCCGTGTGCCGCGCGTGATGCCAGGAGCCCGGGCTCGTCTCGCACGAACGTGCGCAGCTCGCTGATCCCCTCGTCGACCCTTCCAGCCGTGAGCAGCTCCGAGCCAAGGAAGTACCGCGCCGGTGGATACCCGCGCGCCGCCTCGCGCAGGTGAGGGATCGCTTCGTCGTGTCTTCCGGCTG
Source organism: uncultured Acidobacteriota bacterium (assembly GCA_963836735.1). Taxonomy (GTDB): domain Bacteria; phylum Acidobacteriota; class Vicinamibacteria; order Vicinamibacterales; family 2-12-FULL-66-21; genus JACCXG01. The sequence continues at coordinate 203,046 of CAWIKP010000022.1, forward strand.
CCGCCAGCTCGGTGCCGACCAGGTTGTGCGCATTCGGCGTTGGCCAACGGTCGAGAACGGTCCCGGCCATCGTGAGAGCCGAGCCGGTACTCAGCATGGCGCGCCATTGTGCGCGCGGCCAGCGGCAGGGACAGCAGCACGGCAGCGACGAGCGCCACACGCCCTGGCTGCCAGGCGGTGTAACGCCGCGCACACCAGGCGATACCCGCCACTGCCAGAGCGATCGCTCCCGCAAGTGCCAGATACATGCGGCGTTCTGCCCCCACCTCGGTCGCAATCGGCAGCACGCTGGACGACGGCGCAAGGGTGATGAAGACCCAGGCGGCGAGGAATCCGATCTTCGGCCACCGCCACAATGCCAGCCCGGTCAGCGCGAGCGGTACCAGACGATGAACACGGCGTACGGCCAGACGTCGGCGAGGGTCACCGCCCTCGGCCATCCGTAATAGAGCACCAGCGGCCCAGGCCACACGCTGAGCCACAGGTATCGGGTCACCATCTGCGCCTGGTTGAGCAGGTAGGTCCAGGGTGAGATGCGCGCTGTGCCGAAGCCTGATGCGAGCGTCTGGCCGCCGGTGAGGAAGAAGGCTGCGAGGAGCAACCAGCTCGCAGCGAGCGCGCCGTAGAAGCGGCCACGCCTCTGGAACGCTTCACGGATGGACGAAAAAACGAACACCCGATCGTAGAGCACGACCATCAGCGGCGCCGTGGCGATAATTTCCTTGCAGGCCGTTCCGGCGGCGCATGCGGCAACGGCCAGCAGCTGCCATCGCTGCGGCCGCTTCGAACGGATCGCGCGAATGCTGCCGTACAGCGTGAGGAGATAGCACAGCGCCATCAGCGACTCGGTGCGCTGCGTGACGTAGTCGACGGCCTCGCTGTTGAGCGGGTGGACGGTCCAGATCAGCGCGACCGCGGCACCAATGCTCCCGTCGTCCTGCAACGTCTGCCGGACGACACCGAAGAGGAGCAGTGCGCACGTCAGGTGGAGGGCCAGATTGACGATGTGATACCCGGTGACGTCCAGGCCACCTGCGGCATGGTTCAGCGCGAGCGAGAGGTTGACCAGGGGGCGTCCTGCAACCGGCGTATGTTCCGGCGGAGAGAACACCGCACCCATGCCGCCGGGATCCCGAATGCTCGGGTTCTGAACCACGGTCGCGACGTCGTCGAAGATGAAAGGCCCGGAGAGGCTGCCGGCGTAGGCGATCAGGCCCGCGAGGAGAATCAGGGCCAGGTGCCACGATCGGCGGGCGGGGAGGCGGAGCGGGCGCCGGCGGTCCCGGCTTGCGGCGCCCGCCGCGCTTTACTTCCACATCACTTCCTGCGGCGGCAGTACCAAGGCGGCATAGCCCTTTCGCGCCCGCACGTTCAGCCCGGAGATCTTCGCCTTCACCTCGATCTTCCTGAACTTGCCGTCCATGGTCGCGTTGTCCGGCTGGTAGCCGATCACGTAGTAGGTGCTCGTGTCGCGCACGATCATGCCGAACGCGCGGCTGATGTCGTCGACGTTGCGGACCATGAAGCCGCCGGTGCCGGCCGTGAGAATGGTCGGACCGTCGTCGCCGCTGTCGAAGGTCGTGGCGCGGGCGCGGCCCGCCCGGACCACGTCGGGGTTCGGGCTGGTCCCGTTGTCAGCCCGCGGCCGTCGATCGTGTAGATCGTCGTGCCGCCGCGGGCGGCCTGGGCCGCGACCATCTCCAGCCGTGGAGCGCGAGTCCTCGACGAAGAACCCTTCGGACAGGAACACGATGGTCTTGCGTCCGGGAAAGCGGCTCAGGCCCCCGTCACGGTCTGGAGGTTCTGCATCGTCCGCGCGGCCAGCATCCGCGCCTGCCGGATGTAGAGCCGCGATTTCTTCTGGATCTGGTTCTCGACCTGCTGCAGGCCGCCGGTGGCCTGGCACATCGGCGGGCGACTCGGTGCAGGCCTTGACCCCGAGCTGATCGATCAGCTCGCGGGCGCCGTCCGCAATCCGGGCAGCGTCGTGCTCGCTCGGGATCATCGGCCACTCGCGGAACGGGGCGAGGAGCTCCTGGCGGTTCTCGGATTCCGGGCTTCACCGCACGGATCGCCTCGAGCAGCTCACCCCGGTCGGTCGTGAGCCGGCCCCTGAACATCCCGCCGTTGAGGAACACGCCGCCGAGATCCCCGGCGCCCATGAAGGTGGTCACGAACTGTTCGGCGCCGTGCTTGACGCGCGAGAGCGATTCGACGGCCAGGTGCCCTTCGTCGAACATGATGATGAACAGACGGTGATCCGCGCGCTGCGTGTTGCCGGTCAGCTCACCGGGCAGGTCGGCACGAAGCGCCAGGTCGTGGGTGACCATGTAGAACTGCTCGATCGGCTGCGGCTTTCCGTCCTCGAACAGCTGGAGATCGCCGGCCTCGAGGCCCGGCACGAAGTTGCCGCTCTGGTCGGTGATGATGGCGTCGACGGTCGACCAGGGTCGTGGTGGAACGGAACATCGGGGCCTGGCCGGATCCCTTCGATTCCTGGCTCGCCAGGATGCGCGGACCCCGAAGCCCGTAAAGCATGCGCCGCACAAAAAGACGATGAGCAGGCTCCTCATCTCCGATTCCTACCGATCTTCTCCCAGCATCCGCCGGACGGCAGCGACATCCGCCTGAAGCGCCGGAGGCGCCCCGGCGATGAAGCGCTCTCCGTAGGGACGCGCCTCGTCCAGCCGGCCGTCTGGACCAGATTGACGGTCAGGTTGAACAGGGCATCGAGCTCGCCGCGATCGAGCTGCACCGCGCGCTTCCAGTCGTCGATCGCCTCGTCGCGCCGTCCGGTGTTCGCGAGCACGACGCCGAGCGCGGTATGCGCGCCGGCGAGCTGTTCGTCGAGCTCGAGCGCCTTGCGCAGCGACGTTTCCGCCGCCTCGAAGTTCTTCGCCTGAAGCTGAATTGCGCCGATGTTCTCGTACGCCAGGCCGTTGGCCGGATCGAGCGCGCAGGAGCCTGAACGTGCGATCGCGTCGGCCGGCCGGCCGGCGACGACGAAGGCATTGCCGAGCGCGATCAGCGCGTCGGGATCGTCGCCGGCGTCGTCTCCAGCAGCTCGATCGCCCGGCGCCGGCTGGCCGGCCTCCGCCAGGTACTGGCCGAGCTTGATCCGCACTTCGCTCTGCGTGACGCCGTTCTTGAGCGCCGTCTCGAGCGTCGCGATCGCCTCGCGCGGCCGGCCGGTGCGCCAGTGAACGAGCGCCAGCTTGCGGTAGGCGTCCTCGGTGTCCGGCCGCCGCGATGACGTCGCGATAGATCTCGATCGCCTCGTCGGTGCGTCCCGCGCGGCTGCGCCTCGGCGGCGCGCTGCAGCATCTGCTCGATCTCGATCAGCCGCTTCGGATCGTCGGCTTCGGTGTACTTTCGCGGACGGCCGCGGAGCCGCCGCCGATGTAGCCGAGCGATCGCAGCCGCTCGATGCGTGTCGGCGCGTCTCTGCGCGCGCGCGGCCGGCGGCGCGACGTTGAACTGTTTGAGCAGTCTTGAGCAGCACCTGCGCGCGATCCGGCTCGCGCCGCGACCAGGTTGCGCGCTTCCCGGATCGGCCGCCAGGTCGTAGAGCTCGGCGATCGGCAGGTCGATGTACTTCTCGCGGCCGACGAGCACGCCGCGCAGCGGCGCCCAGCCGCGCGTGACGCGCCGGCGTCATCGCCTCGAAGTACGACGGCCGGTCGTCACCGCCGCGGCCGCGCGATGACGTCCGGCAGCGACGCGCCGGACCGGTGTCGGGCGCGACACGCCGGCGGCGTCGAGGATCGTCGGCAGCAGATCGACGTGCCGCGCCGGCGTGTCGACGACGCCGGCCGCTTGGCGCTCGCGTCGCCGCCGGCGCCGAGTCTCGGCGACGATCAGCGGCACGCGCAGCGTCGCCTCGTACGCGAAGAGGCTGTGCGTCAGCTCGCCGTGATCGCCGAGGCTCTCGCCGTGATCGGCGGTGACGACGACGAGCGTCGGGCGCGGCTGGCCGCGAGCCGATCGAACAGCGGCGCCGAGCGCGCGTCGGTCCACGACACTTCGCCGAGGTACGGATCCGACGGGAACCGCGCCGCCCACTCGGCCGGCGGCTCGTAGGGCGCGTGCGGATCGTAGACGTGGACCCACGCGAACCACTTGCCCGGCTGCGCGTCGATCCAGTCGAGCGCCGACGTCGACGACGGCGTCGGCGCGGCCGCTCGCGCTCGCCCGGCTCGCCGCCGGCGCCGCGCGTCGAGCCGATCGTCGTAGGCGTCGAAGCCGTCGCCCAGGCCGAAGCGCGATCGAGCGGGAACCCGCCGACGAAGGCGCCGGTCGCGAAACCCCGCGGCCTTGAGCAGCGTCGCCAGCGTCGGCCGCTTCGGGTCGAAGCGATAGCCGGTGTTGTCGCGGATGCCGTGCTCGTACGGATATCGGCCGCTGAGGATGCTCGCGTGCGACGGCAGCGTGACGACGGCGTGCGCGTGCGCGAAGCTGAAGCGCGCGCCGCGCGGCGGCGAGCCGATCGAGGTTCGGCGTCACGGCGCGGCCGCCGTACGACCCGAGCGCGTCGGCGCGCAGCGTGTCGATCGTGACCAGCAGGACGTTGCGATCGCGGATTGCGCGTCGAGCGCGAACGGCGGGCTGGCGCATGCCACCACCAGACGCCGGCACGAGCACCATGGCACGCCGGCGCAGCGATCGAGGCCGACGGCCGATGCGCGGACGCGACGGCGGCGGATCGAGCGTCAGCCGGGCTCGGGCCGTCTGAGCCGGCTGCGGCTTCATTCGAGCTGATCGCCATCGCCAGGAACTCGCGCGATCTGCGTCGATGCTCGTGTCCTGAAGAACGCCGGCGGCGCGGTCGCGACGAACTGCCGGCCGTAGCGGACGGCCTCGTCGCGGCGCCCGGCGTCGGCGAGCTCGAGCCACAGGTTGTAGAGCGCGTTGAACTGCGCCGGGGTCGAGCTCGACCGCCCGCTTCCAGCTGTCGATCGCCTCGGCTTCCGGCCGGCTGCGAGAGGATCACGCCGAGGGTCGTGTGGGCATCCGGCAGCGCGGGGTCGGCCTCGAGCGCCTGTGCGCGCGCAGACCGCTCCGCTTCACGGATCAGCGCCTGCGCGCGGCTCGCCGGCGCTGCGAGCGCCTGGCGCAGCGTCATCGACGCGAGATTCTGGTACGCGAGGCCGTTGGTCGGATCGAGCGCGAGCACCCGCTTGAACGCTCGCGATCGCGTCGTCGTAGCGGCCGGCGTCGCCGTAGCGCGATGCCGAGGCCGTTCAGCGCCTCGACGTCGTTGCGCGGCAGGCCCTCGAGCAGCTGTGATGCCGCGCCGCTGTCGGTGTCGCTCTCGGCGAGATAGATCCCGAGCCGGATGCGGATGTCGCGATCGGGCGCGCCGTTGCGCAAGCCGGCTCTCGAGCGCGTCGATCGCCGCGGTCGGGCTGGCCGCTCTCCCAGTAGCGCGTGCGCGAGCGAGATGTAGGCGTCGGCCGTGTCGGGCGCGGCGCGCGATCACGCTGTCGAGCAGCGCGATCGCCTCCGTCGACGTCTGCCGTTCTGCTAGAGCTCGTCGCCGCGTGCAGGTCGCGATCGACGTCGACGAGCCGCTTCGGATCGTCCGCTTCGGTGTAGACGTCTCGCGCCGCGGCGCTGCCCGGACACGTAGCCGAGCGAGCGCAGCGTCGGCCGCGGCCTCGCGCCGATTCCTGCCCGGGCCGATCGGGCGGCGCGACGTTGAAGGTCCGCAGCAGGTCTGAAGCAGCACCCGCTCGCGCGTCCGCACTGGCGGCGCAGGTTGCGTCTCCTCGCGCGGATCGGCCGCGAGGTCGTAGAGCTCGCGGATCGGCAGATCGATGTACTTCTCCCGGCCGACGATCACACCGCGCAGCGGCGCCCAGCCGCGCACGAGGTTGTAGGTCATCGACTTCGAAGTAGGTCGGCCGATCGTCCGCCGCCCATTGCCGTCGAGATCAGCTCGCGCAGCGAGCTGCCCGGCAGCGAGTCTCCGGCTGCGCTCCGACCGCCTCGAGCACCGTCGGCGCGATATCGATGTGGCGGACCGGCGTGTCGATACGACCCGCCGCGGCGTCGCGCGCCGGCCGGGCCTGATGCGCGCGACGATCAGCGGCACGCGCAGCGTCGCCTCGTAGGCGAACATGCCGTGCGTCAGCTCGCCGTGCTCGCCGAGGCTCTCGCCGTGATCGGCCGTCACGATCGACGAGCGTCGGCCGCGACAGCGTGGCCAGCCGGTCGAACAGCGGCCCGAGCGCGCGGTCGACCCAGGCGACCTCGCCGTGGTACGGCTGACCGCGCGTAGCGGCCGCGAGGACGCCGGCGGCGGCTTGTAGGGCGAGTGCGGATCGAAGACGTGGACCCACGCGAAGAAGCGTGCCGCGTCTGCCGGCCGATCCAGTCCACCGCGCGCGCCACGACGACGTCCGCGCGGCGCTCGGGCATCGAGAACGCGATCGCGCCCCTCGATCTCGGGCATCTGGTCGTCGTAGACGTCGAAGCCCGGCGTGAGCCCGAAGCGCTTGGTCAGCGGGAAGCCGCCGACGAACGCGCCGGTCGCAAAGCCCGGCGCCTTCGAGCCGCGTCGCCAGCGTCGCCGTGCCGTCCTTCACGCGGAAGCCGCTGTTGTCGCGCATGCCGTGCTCGTACGGCAGCAGCCCGGTGAGGATCGACGTGTGCGACGGCAGCGTCACGACCGCGTGCGCGTGCGCGAAGGTGAAGCGCGCGCCGTGCGCGGCGAGGCGATCGAGGTTCGGCGTCGCGGCCGCGCCGCCGTACGACGACAGCGCGTCGGCGCGCAGCGTGTCGATGGTGACGAGCAGGACGTTCTGGTCGGGACCGTGACCAGCAAAGCCCCCGACTGATTCCGCCAGAAGTAGACTGCGCGACCGCCGCAATCAGGAGCAGCCCGATGAACAGCCGCCAGTAGGCGCTTCGGTGCGGCACGCGGCGCGGGGTCCGAACGCCGCAGTGCGGCTTGGCTTTCGATGCGGCGTCAAGTTGATAGATGTACGCACGTTTCTTTGTCGTGGACCGCGGACCGTCATCGTCAGAGGTCGGCCGGCGGCCCGCCGTGGTCGGACGACCCGGCTCCGCACCCGATCGGGGTCAGGGCAGTCCGAGCGCAGTCCATGGACCGGAAGCTGGCGAGCTGCGAGCGCCACGCCCATGGGACGGAAGGCGGCGACGAAGCGGCGGCACCTGCCGCGCACGGCGTAAGCACCGCGCGCGGGATCGTGGAGCCCGCTGTGGGTCTGCCTGGCACTCACCGCGCTGAACCTGTTCATCTACCTGCCGGTCGGCGGGTTCGAGTTCGTCAACTGGGACGACCCGACCTACATCACCGAGAACGCCCAGGTGCATGAAAGGACTGTCGCTGGAGCACGGTCCGTGGGCCATCACCACCGCGCATTCGCCTTACTGGCATCCGGTGACCTGGCTCTCCCATCTGCTCGACGTCCGCCTCTTCGGCCTCGACGCCGGCGGGCACCACGTCACCAATGCTAGTCCTTCACATCTTCAACACGCTGCTGATCTTCGGACTGCTCGCGGCACGATGACCGGCGCACGAGTGGCCGGAGCGCGTTCGTCGCGGCGATGTTCGCCGTGCATCCGCTGCACGTGGAATCGGTGGCCTGGGTCACCGAGCGCAAGGACGTGCTCAGCACTTTCTTCTGGGCGCTGACGGTCTGGGCCTACATCGGCTACGTCCGCGCAGCCGGCGGGCGGCAGTATCGCGGCGTGGTCGGCGCTGTTCGCGCTCGGCGTCATGTCGAAGCCGATGGTGGTGACGCTGTCCGTGCGGTACTGCTGCTGCTCGACATCTGGCCGCTGCGGCGCGTCAGCTCACGGCGTGGAACGACAGGCGTGGACCCGGGCAGTCCTCGAGAAGCTTCCGCTGCTTGCCGTCTGCCATCGGCACCAGCATCGCCACAGTGATCATCCAGCAGCGACGTCGGCGCGATGGCGGGCCTCGACGCGCTCTCCCCTGGCCGGTGCGGATCGCCAACGCGATCATCGGGCTACGTCGCGTACATCTGGAAGACGCTCTGGCCGGCCGAACCTGGCGGCGTTCTATCCAATGTGCAGTGACTTCCCGGGCTGGCTCGTGCGCGCTCGCAGCGGCGCCTGCTGCGGCGATCATCGCGGCGGTCCTGCTCTGCGCCGCCGTCAGCTCCTACCTGTTCGTCGGATGGTTCTGCTATCGTCGTGCACGCTCTCGCCCGTGATCGGGTTACTGCAGGCGGGGGAGCAGCGCATGGCGGATCGTTCATGTACGTGCCGATGATCGGCCTGCTGATCGTTGCTGGCGTGGGGGGTGCCGGAGCTGGTCGAGCCAGCGGCATTCGGCAAGGCGCCGTGTCCGCTGGATGGCCGTCAGCCGCTCGTCACCGTGGCATCCGTCATGACGGTCCTGGCCTGCGCGGTGGCGGCGCGCGCCCAGACCGCGCACTGGCAGACAGCATCGACGTTATGGCAGCACGCCGCGCGGGTCACGCCCGACAGCTACATCGCCACGAGAACCTCGGCCAGGCGCTCCGGGAGCGCGGACGGCTCGACGAGTCCGCGGCAAGTTACGGCGCGCGCTCGCGCACGCGCCGGCAAACTCGCCTGGCTATGTAGCGGTCATCCACAACAGCCTCGGGATCGTGCTGACGCGGCAGGGCCGGCAGGAGGACGGGCGGCACTTTCGAGGCCGCGGTCGCCGACCAACGCGGCATTCGCCGAGCCACACGGCAATCTGGGCAACGCGCTGCCGCCGAGGGCCGCTCCGCCGAAGCAGTGCGAACACTATCGTGACCGCGATCCGGCTGAAGCCGGAGTTCACCGAAGCCGCGCGTCGGGCTCGGCAGCGCGCTCTTGCGGTCGGGCAGGCGGAAGAGGCGATCGTGCAGTACCAGGAAGCGCTGAAGCTCGACCCGGCACTGGCCCAGGCCCACAATGGTCTCGGCGCCGCGCTCGCAAGGGAAGGGCGTGATGACGAAGCGATGGCGCAATACGAAGAGGCTCTGCGGCTGAAACCGGATCTCGCCACGCGCACATTTCAATCATGGCGATGTTGCTCGTAAAGCGAGGCGACGTCGTGGCCGACGCCCGCCGTCACGCGGAGACCGCGTTGACGATCGAGCCGCAGTCGAGCCCGCACATCGCCTGTGGCTGTGGCTGCGGGCGCAGGGAGAGGGCGGGTAAGAACGGCCGGGTCTTTGGCCGGTTGCTGAAAAACACATCCCCGACAACTCCCAGCTCAACTTCCGACTCCCAAAGGATTCCCGGCCGATCGCCTGAGGGCGCGTTGGGAGTGGAGTGAACTTGGGAGTTGACAACGGTCTCTCTCTGGAGACCCGGCCTGGCCTATTGCGGCGCGAACCCACTGGCGTACAGCTTGACGCCCTGCCGCACGGTGCCCACCTGGACGACCTGCGCCTTGTCTCTCGGGCCGCTTGTAGGTGACGGCGTACTGAAAGGTCAGCGCATCGGCGTAGCGCTTGAGGATGGCTTCCATCGCCGAGATGCCGACGATGAACTCACGCTGGCCGCCGGTTGCTGCGGGTCAACGCGTTCAGCACCAGGTCACGGGTCGGGTTCTTCAGTTGCCCTTTCTGAAACGACACTGCCCAGAGCTGCGCGCCGGATTTCTGCAGCGACTCCTGGATCTTCTTCGGCTCCTCGCGGCTCTGCTCGTCGTTCGGCTCGATGTTCACGCTGACGATCGCCCGGCGCGCGGCTCGGACGTTTGCTCGAGGTCGCATTGCTGGCGGCGATCAGGGCCTCGAGCAGCACCGACTGCGCATTCGGCTTCCCGACGATCTTGTTGATCGCTTTCTCCAGGTCCGCCGTCGAGGTCGAGTACGGCGCGACGGTGACTGCCGCCTGCCCGAACTCCATGATCTTGATCGGCGCGTCCGGGCTGACGGCGAGCACCTGATGGACGAAGCCAGTCAGCGATTTCCGCAGATCCTGAAGAATGTCCTGCGCCCCGCTGGTCGTGTCCGCCAGCAGCACCACCTGCAAGGGATCCGTCGCCGGCTTGACGTCGCTGATTTCGCGGTCCACGCCGTCCTCACGCAGGCGGAAGTCCTCGAGCGTCAGGCCCTTCACCGGGCTTCCGTTGTCATCCAGCGCCGTCACGAAGATGGTCTTGTCCGACGCCGCGCGCGGCGCCGCCACGACGACCAGAACTGCCATCCCCACTGAAGCAACCGCACGCCGAAGCGAGCAAGCAATCATGTGTGCACAAGCCTCCGCGGCGCAGTATTTCATAGACACGGTGGTCGGGACTCGGGCCGCTCGGGCCGCTGGGCGGCTCGGAAGGCCGGTGGTATTTCACAGACTGGGTGTCGGGGCTCGGGATCTTCGGGCGGACCTGGGGCTCGGAAGTCCGGCGAGTTTCAGAGGCAATGGTGCCAAATCCCGCGGCTGGTTGCCTCTGAGATCACCGGACCTTCGCGAGCCCAGAGCCCCGGACCAGCGGCCAGTCGGCCGAGCGGCCAACGGACCAGCGGACCAGCGGACCACCTATTCGTGTCTCAGCGCCACCAGCGGATCGATTCGCGAGGCCCGGCGGGCGGGGAAGAAGGCGGCGGCGACGGCCATGATCAGGAGCAGCACGGTGGCGCCGGCGAACACGGCGGGATCGTGGGGCTGGACGCCGAACAGCTGGCTCTCGATGATTCGGACGACGGCGTAGGCGGCGGCGGCGCCGGCCGACGCGCCGGCGAGCACGGTCCACGTGGTCTCGCGGACGGCCAGCCAGGCGGACCGACGCCGGGCTGGCGCCGAGCGCCATGCGCAGGCCGATTTCGGGCGTCCGCAGCGTGATCGAATAACTCATCAGGCCATAGAGACCGATGCACGCGAGCAGGACGGCGAAGCCGCCGAAGTACGAGGTCAACACGGCGAGCAGACGCTCGCGGGCGAACGAGTCTTCGGTCTGGCGTTCGAGGGTGCGGATGCGGAACAGCGTCAAGGCCGGATCGACCCGCGCGACGGCGTCGCGAACCGAGGCGAGAATCTCCGGCCATCGGTCCCGCGAACCGTATCTCGAAGGTGGGCGAGTAGAACATGTGCCTGGCCCTGCTGCTGGAAGATCGGAAAGTAGACGACGTCGCGCGGCAGGTCACGAACGTTGGCGTAGCGCACGTCGCCGACCACACCGATCACCTCCCGCGCACCTGGGCCGCTCCCGAGGCGCTGGCCGAGCGGCGATCCGTCGAAGTGACGGGCCATTCGCTGGCTGATGATGGCCACGCGGGATCGAATCGGGTCGATCGCGGTCGTCGAAGTCCCGTCCCGCGAGCAGCGGGATGCCGAGCGTCGAGAAGTAGCCTGGCCCGACATTGTTGAAGGCGACGCGAACGCGTTGTTCCTGCGGCAGTACCTTGTTGCCGAGTTCGGTGAAGGAGTTGATGAAGTAATAGTTGTCACTGACCGGCCGACGGCGGACACCGTGGCGGCCCGAGCGCCTGGGAGCGTCTGCAGGGAGTCGAGGACGGCCCGGTAGGTGGCCGGCAGGGCAGGCCCGGTCTTTCCTGCGAGCCGGGCATCCACCGAGAACATCAGGACGTTCTCGCGCGAGTATCCCGGATCCTGCGACCACAGGTTCTGGAGGGTGCGGACGAACAGTCCCGCCGCTACGAGCAGCACCAGCGACAAGCCGACCTGCGCCGCCACCAGGCAGCGATCGAGCAGCCGCCGCTGACGCCCGCCGCCGACCTGACGGCTCGCGGCGAGCCGCGTCGCGTTCGTGGCGCGCAGCGCCGGGACGAGCCCGGCAATCAGGCAGACCAGGAACGAGACCGACAACGTGAAGAGTGCCAGCCGCACATCGGAGGTCAGCTCGAGTGGAGGCTGCTCCGACCGACGGTCTGACCACCGCGAGCAGGCTGCGGTCCGCCCCACGTGGCTACTGCAAAGCCGAGCACGGCCTGCGGCTCCTGCAAGGACGACCGTCTCGGTGAGCAGCTGGCGGACGAGGCGCCACCGTCCGGCGCCGAGCGCGAGGCGGGTCGCCAACTCGCGCTGGCGCGCGTCGGAGCGTGACAGCAGCAGCGTGGCCACGTTGAGGCTGGCCAGCAGCAGCACGGCGCCGAGCATCGACAGCAGCAGGCGCAACCAGCGTTCGTACTGCTCACGGAGGTCGCTTGCCGCGCCACGTGCGCCACTCTCGAGCCGCAACTGGTTCTGGCGCGCCATCGTGAGTTGCTGGGGGCTGGTGGCCGCCGCGGTGCTGACCTGCGCGAAGATGGTCTTGAGCTCGATCTCGGCGTCGGCCAGGGTCACGCCGGGCTTCATGCGGCCCATCATGTAGATCCACGTCGCGAATGCCGCGTTCCATAGAGGCCCGCCTTCCTCGAGCCGGTCGCGCGCGCGCATCGGGATGCTGAGGTCGTACGGCCGTCCGACTTCCGTGCCGGCGAACCCTTCCGGCTCGACGCCGACAATCGTGAAGGGAATGCCGTTCAGTGCGATCGATGCGCCGACGACGTCGCCGCGGCCGGCGAAGCGGCGTTGCCAGTAGCGGTGGCTGAGCACCGCGACCTCGACTCCCGGACGATCGTCGTTGGCATCGAGAAGACGGCCCAACGCCGGCGTGAGACGAAGCGTCGCGTAGTAGTCGCCGCTCACGTAGGTGCCTTCGGCGATGTCCGCGTCACCGCGGTACGTCACGTTGACCCGGCCGAACGGATTGGTGGCGAAGATGCCGGAGAGGGTCGTCGTGCGCCGCCGGATCTCCTCGAAGTGCGGGTACGGCATCGAGTAGTTGAACCGCCCATTGGCCCCGCCGAAGGAGGCGACCACCATCTGCCCGGGCTCCGGGACCGGCAGCTTCCTCAGCACGATCGCATCGAACAGCTGGAAGATCGCGCCGGCGGCGCCGATCCCGAGCGCCAGCGAGGCGACGGCGAACGCCGTGAACAGCGGACTGCGCCGAAGCAGCCTGAACGCGTGACGGAAGTCCTGCGCCCACGCGCCGAGCAGCGCGCCGGCCTTCACGTCGTGGATGTCCTCGACGACCCGTTCGACGCGCCCGAACTCGATCCTCGCGGCGCGGCGCGCGCTCGCGGGATCGAGCCCAGCCGCGCTCCTTTTCTTTGACGAGCAGATCGAAGGCCGTGCCGACTTCTTCGGTGAGCTCACGATTTACGCGGTCGCGATGAAGCAGGTTTCGAAGGAGAGGGGCTAGTTTTCTCATGGGCTTTTCAGCAGTGGGGCTTGTCAGGCGGTTCTGTCAGCCACGCTCCGCTCGCAATACCCGGTTGTCCAAACCGATCACGCTCTTCTCAGCGCCTCGAGCGGATCGACCCGCGATGCGCGCCATGCCGGCACCGCGGCCGCGAGCATCGCGACGGCGAACAGGCACACGACGCAGCCGGCCAGGATCCACGGGTCGGACGGCGTGACGTCGAACAGCAGGCTCTCCAGCACCCGCGACAGCAGCAGCGATGCGGGTACGCCGGCGGTGGCGCCGATTGCCACCAGGACCGCCGACTCCCGCAGCACGACGCTCACGACCGTTCGCCGGGTGGCCCCGAGCGCCAGGCGAAGTCCGATTTCCCCGGTGCGCCGCGCCACCGAGTAGCCGAGCACGCCGTACAGGCCGACCGCCGCGAGCAGCAGCGCGAGTACGGCGAATGCACCGAGCAGGCGCGCCAGCAGCCGTTCTGTCACGAGCGACTGATCGATGTGGCCGCTGAACGTCCGCGGCTGGGGGACCCGCACCGCCCCGTCGACCGTCTGCACTTCTCGACGAACGGCAGCGACCAGCGCCGCCGGATCGCCGGATGTGCCCACCGTCAGCTGCAGCCCCATTTGTTCCGCCTGACCCAGGGCATATCGTAGATCGTCGGTTGATCCTTCTCGCGCAGCGTCAGGTACTTGGCATTGGCCGCGATGCCGATGATCTCGATGCCGGGCCGTGGCCGAGCCTCACGCGCCGGCCGATCGGGTCTTCATTCTTGAAGAACCGCTGCGCCAGCGCTTCATTGACGATGGCGACCGGCGCGCCGCGGCCGTCCTGCGGGCTGAAATCGCGGCCCTTCCGGATACTGCGTGCCCATCGCGCCCAGGAACCCATCGGAGATGCGGTTCACGTACACCGCCACCGGCGGCTCTCCTGGACGATCCTCGACCGTCGAACGACAGGTCGACGCCGCCGCCTGAAATCGGGGTAATCATCGACACACCCGCCGCACGGACACCCGGGCAGCGCCCGCACCCGATCCAGCACTTCACGGAAGTACTGGGTGAGACGTTCTCCGTGAGTAGCCGGCCCGTTCCGGGCGACAGGCCCAGCAGCAGGACGTGATCCCGCTCGAAGCCGGCGTCGAACGTCCGGATGTTGCGCAGGCTCGCGAGGATCAGCGACGCGCCAATCAGCAGCAGCAGTGACAGTGCCACCTGCGAGGCAATCAGCGCCTGGCTCCATCGGGTCGAACCGCGCGCGGTCGACAGCGTCCGCGGGCTGGCGTCGAAGTCGGAGGTGATGTCGACTCGCAGCCGCCCGCAGCGCCGGCAGCAGGCCCGCGAGGATCGACGCACCGACTGCGACGGCAACGGTGAACAGCGAGGATCCGCGCGTCGGGGTCCACGTGCAGGTCGACGGGCGTCGGACCACTCGACACCAGCGTCACGAGCAGCGGCGCACCCACCAGCGAGAGGAAGAATCCGGCGGCACCGCCGATGAGGCCCAGCAGGGTCGACTCGGTCAGCATCTGCCTGACCAGCCGTCCGCCGCTCGCACCAATGGCGAGCCGCAATGCGATCTCGCGCCGGCGGCCCACACCGCGGGCGAGGAGCAGGTTGACCACGTTCGTGCACGCAATCAGCAGGACCAGTGTCACCGCAGTCATCAACAGGAGGACCGGCCGCGAGAACTGCCGTCGCAGATCCGACAATCCGGCACGCGCCGATTCAAGGACGAGGCGGTGCGACTGGAAGTTTTTCCGGGCCTCGGGATCCGGCATGGAGCGGCTGTAGTCCTCGAGGAACCGCCGGAAGATCGGGTCGAGATTGGCTTGCGCCGCCGGCAGCGAGCCCCCGGGCTCGAGCCGGCCGACGATCGCCAGCCAGTTGAAGTCGGGCCGCTCCAGCCAGCTCTGACGGCGAATGCGCGGCTCGCTGGCCATCGGGATGTAGAAGTCGGCGGACCGGCCGACGGCCGGGTCGTCGAATGAGGGCGGGAGTATCCCGACGATGGTGAAAGGGGTGCGGTCGACGACGAGGGACTGGCCGATCGCGGCAGGTGCGGCACCGAACTGCCGCTGCCAGAACGCGTGGGTCAGGACCACAATCGGCACCTCCGCCCCGGCGTCCTCCGGCGTGATCAGGCGCCCGAGTTGCGGCGGCACCTGCAGGACTTCGAAAAAGTTCTCCGAAACGATCCGGCCGACCGGCGTCGGGGTCGTGTCGATGCCGGCCTGTACCAGGCTCCTGGAGACCGCGACCATGCCGCTGAACACGGTGTTGTTGTCGCGCAGCGTCCGGTAGATCGGATACGAGAAACTTCCCCCGCGTCCGTAAGGAGTGACCCGGCCGATTTCGACCAGCTGTTCCGGATGGCCGACGCGAAGGTCACGCAGCATCAGGGCGTTCACGAGCGTGAAGATCGTCGTTGTCGCACCGATGCCGAGGCCGAGCGACGCGACGGCAGCCGCGGCGAACAGCGGCGCCCGCCGGAGCAGGCGCAGGCCGAACGCCACGTCTTGCCGCCAGGTGTCGAGCGAGGCGCCGGCGCGCACGTCGTGCACCCGGGACACGACGGTGACCGGTTGCCCGAACTCGATCGTGACCTGCCGCCGGGCCCGCTCGGGATCGAGCCCCCGGCGGATCTTCTCCTCCACCGCGAGCTCGAAAGCGACCCGCACTTCTTCGTCCAGATCGCGATCCACGCGATCGCGATCGATCAGGTTGCGCCACAGGCTCCGCAGACGGGACAGCACGGCGGGCCTTCAGGCTTCGAGCGCCCGGGCGATCGCGAGCGCGATGCGGTTCCACTGGGCGGTCTCTTCCCCCAGCTGCTTCTTGCCCGCCCGCGTGAGCCGGTAGTACTTCGCGCGCCGATTGTTCTCCGACGGCTGCCAGTCCGCGTCGAGCCATCCGGCTTCCTCGAGCCGGTGGAGCGCCGGAAACAGCGAGCCGGGCTGCACGACGAACGTGCCGCCGGTCAGCTGCTCGACACGCCGCGACACCCCGAGCCCGTGCAGCTCGCCGGTGCTCAGCGCCTTGAGAATGAGGAGATCGAGTGTGCCCTGCAGCAGGCTGGCCCGGCGATCGGTCACGTGGCAGCTCCCTTCTATCGACGTTCGATAGAAGGCAGTATTCAGGCTCTCCTATCGGATGTCAATAGGTGGGGTCGCGGGGTCGCGGTCGGAATGAGGGTTAGGTGAAGCGCGGCCAGAAAAACCCGTGAGTCTTAATGCGCCTGATGCGGATCCGAAGGCAGATCCTCCTCATGCAACGATGACATCCCTGGATCGGCCGGTGACCCATGCGCACCGCCTGGATGCAGCCGCGGGTCGTCTGGATGCCGATCCTCGGCCTGCGCCTGCGTCTGCGGTGCCTTGGTCGATGAGGAGTCCGTCGCGTCGGACGGTCCTCGGCGTGGTTCTTTGTCGCTGGCCAAGATGCCCTCCATGGTTGAACAACCAACCCCGCGACCCCGCGAACCGCGACCCCGCGAACTCTACCTGTTCGAAACAATCGCTTCGACGTAGGCGGAGACCAGGCCCGGCAGGTCGTCCGCCGGACCGTAGAGCGTGAACACTTTCCGGAAGCGGGGCCCCGAGATCGCCAAATCCCATCCCTTGCCGGATTGCGACTGGAAGAGGGAAAAGCGCCAAGCCTCGAAGGAGGGCCGCGCCTTCTTCATGACATCGCGAATGGCTTCGTGAAGCCGCGTCCGCAGCGCCGGGTCGCCCAGCTGAGGACAGGTGACGGTTACGGGCATGTGCGCCGGGAGGCCCCCGCAGGGATGGCCGGTCCGCTCACGCTGGACGCCAACACATTGTTACCCTAGCGCGGTGCCCGGCCTTGGTTCAAGCTAATCTGTTAAGCCGGCGGCCGTGCTTGCGCGTGCGGCGCCGATATTCATAAGCTCCTCATTTATGGGTGTGGCTCAATGGATGCGCGTGCTGGATACGGTGGGCGGCCTGATTCAGATGGGCACCCGGTTCCGGCGGACGCCCGAGGCGGATCTGCAGGCGCCAGCCGGCACCGCGGGGCCGGCCGGAGCGCTCGAGGCGCGTCTGGCGGGCGTAGTGGTCGCGGCCCTGAAGGAGGCGTTCGATCGCGACCGCGCGCGGATGGATTTGGAGCGGACCCAGATGGAAGCGGAGCGCGAGCGGGCGGAAGCGGCGCTCCGCGCCGAGTTGCGCCGACAGGCCGCGGAACGGGTGCTCGGACAATTGCGCATGGTGGCGATGATGGCATTCGGCCTCCTGATGGTGTCGGCCGCACTCGGCGTCTGGCTCCCGGGCATGCGAACGACCGCGCCGCGCGTGCTGATGGGGACCGGCTGGATCCTGGCCATCGGCGCGCTGGGGACGGCATTCGCCGCGTGGCAGCAGGTCTCGGCCTGGACCGCCGCGCCGCGGCCCTCCCCGGATTCGACCGGCGTCGCCAGCCCGGTCCATCCGGCGGCGGCGGCCGCGCCCTGGTTGCTCATCGGCGCTCTGGCATTGACCGGTGTCTCGCTGCTGACGGCACTGTGACCACCCTGCAGATCAGACATTCATGATTACTGTTTACGGCGCCGACTGGTGCGAGGACACGCGCCGCTCCCAGCGCCTGCTGAGGCGGCTTCACGTTCCCCATCACTACATCAACATCGACGAGGATCTCGACGCCCTCGACAAGGCCAAGGCCCTCAACCACGGCGAGCGCCGCACGCCGACGATCGATCTCGGCCTGGGCGGCCAGGCCCTGGTGGAACCAGACAACGAGACGCTCGCCGCGGCTCTGGTCGAGCGGGAGATGCTCACGCCTGACCAGGCGCACGAGCGCCTGGGCATCCAGAACATCGGCGACGTCGAACGGGTGGCACGGACGACGGCCGGCCTGGCGATCGCGGCGGCGGCGGGCTCCTCGCCCTCGGCCTTGCGCTGGCCGCTTCGCCTGATCGGCCTGTTCGCCGCCCTCACCGGCATCTCCGGCTGGTGTCCCGCCTATCACGCCGCCGGCGTGACGTCGCTCGGCGGACCTGGCGATCGTCCAGACGAGGCGGAACGATCGGAATGGGTCGTCCCGCGTGCCCGGGTTGCGGGCGATCCGCCCGTCGGAGAGGCCGCGGAGTCATGAACCCTCCCGTGACGCGCCCGGTCGATCCGCTGGCCCTGCTGGCGGACGCGCGGCATCCCGATCCGTTCTCCGTGCTCGGGCCCCACCCGTCCGCTGGCGGCATCGTGGTGCGCGCGATGCTCCCGGGTGCGGAACGGGTGGACGTGGTCACACGGCGGAGCGGCGCCCCCGTCGCGATGGAGCGTCGTCATCCGGCCGGCGTGTTCGAAGCGCGGCTCGAGAGCGTGCCGGAGATCCCGGACTATCGCCTGCGAGTCGTCTACCCGGACGGCCGCGAGGTCGAGATCGACGACCCCTTTCGCTTCGGTCGGATCCTCACCGACTTCGATCTGTATCTCTTCGGCGAGGGCAATCACACCAGGGTCTACGAGAAGCTCGGTGCCCATCCCACGCGGGTCGGCTCTTCCGACGGGGTTCACTTCGCGGTCTGGGCGCCCAACGCGCAGCGCGTCAGCGTCGTCGGCGACTTCAACGACTGGGACGGCCGCTGCCATCCGATGCGCTCGCTCGGATCGAGCGGGGTGTGGGAGATCTTCATTCCGGCCGCGCGCGAGGGGCACCACTACAAGTTCGAGCTTCGCACCCGCGAAGGCTACATCCTGATCAAGATCGATCCCTACGGACGCCGATTCGAGGTCCCGCCGCTGACGGCCTCCGTCGTGACCCGCTCCGAATACCGGTGGAACGACGCCGAGTGGATGCGCACGCGGGAGCAGGCCGGCAGCTGGCTGGCCAGGCCGATGGCCATCTACGAAGTGCACCTGGGATCGTGGGCGCGGATCCCCGAGGACAGCGCGCGATACCTCTCGTACCGTGAGCTCGCCGCCACGCTCATCCCGTACGTCAAGGAGATGGGCTACACCCACATCGAGCTGCTGCCGGTGATGGAGCACCCGTTCTCGGGATCGTGGGGCTATCAGGTGACCGGGTTCTATGCGCCGACCAGCCGCTTCGGGTCGCCGGATGATTTCCGTGCGTTCGTCGATGCCTGTCACGGCGCCGGCATCGGCGTGATTCTCGACTGGGTGCCGGGCCACTTTCCCAAGGACGCGCACGCCCTGGCCCGGTTCGACGGCACCGCGCTCTACGAACACGCCGATCCGCGCCAGGGAGAGCATCGCGACTGGGGCACCCTGATCTTCAACTACGGCCGCAACGAGGTCCGCAACTTCCTGCTCGCCAACGCGCTCTACTGGCTGCGCGAGTTCCACGCCGACGGCGTGCGCGTGGACGCCGTCGCGTCCATGCTCTACCTCGATTACTCGCGCCAGGAAGGGGAGTGGGTGCCGAACCGCTACGGCGGCCGCGAAAACATCGATGCGATCGAGTTCCTGAGGCAGCTCAACACGCTGACCCACAGCGACGAGCCCGGCTCGATCACCGTCGCCGAGGAGTCAACCGCGTGGCCGTCGGTCAGCAAGCCGACCTACACCGGCGGCCTCGGGTTCACCTACAAGTGGAACATGGGGTGGATGAACGACACCCTGGAGTACATCAGGAAGGATCCCGTCCACCGCCGCTACGAGCACTGGAAGCTGACGTTCTCGCTGATCTACGCGTTCACCGAGAACTTCATCCTGCCGTTCTCGCACGACGAGGTCGTGCACGGCAAGGGCTCGATGTTCGAGAAAATCCCCGGCGACAACTGGCAGCGCGCCGCCACGCTGCGCACGCTCTACGGGTTCATGTACGCACATCCGGGCAAGAAGCTGATGTTCATGGGCGGGGAGTTCGCCCAGGGGCGCGAGTGGAACTACGACCACAGCCTCGACTGGCACCTCGCCGAGTATCCGATGCACGCCGGGATCCAGCGGTTCGTCCGCGATCTCAACCGGACCTACGCCGCCGAGCCCGCGCTGTTCGAGATCGACTTCGAGTACACCGGTTTTCAGTGGATCGACTGCAACGACAACGAGAACAGCGTGATCTCGTTCATCCGCCGCGCCCGCAACCAGAACGACTTCCTGATTGCGCTCCTGAGCTTCACGCCCGTCCCGCGCGACGGCTACCGCATCGGCGTGCCGGAGCCGGGCGCCTACACCGAGCTCCTGAACAGCGATGCCGAGGTCTACGGCGGGAGCAATCAGGGCAATGGGGGAGTCGTGTTCACGGAACCGATCGCGTCGCACGGGCACGCGCAGTCGCTGTATCTGACGCTGCCGCCGCTCGGGTTCCTGTTGCTCAAGCCCGCACGATAGCTGTCAGCGTCAACAGCCGGGGAGCTCACGCGGACTTCGGCCTGGTCGTTTTCGCCTTGGCGAAGCGCTTCGGGGCGCCGGGTTCGGCCGGGGATGCGGCGCGGAGCTTCGCGCGGCGCAGCACGGCGCGCTTGCGGTTGATCTGGTATCGGGACTTGTCGCCGTTTTTCTCGGACATGCCGGTAACGGTATCACGCGGTGCAGGCTGACAGGCGGTCCTGACAGTTTCAAGCATGCACCCCCGGCGCCTCATGACCCGTCCGTTCCACGTACTCGACATACGACCCCGGATACGCGTGCGGCTGCGCTTCCGTGCCGCTCTCGCCGCCAAGCTCGAGGACACGGTTGCTGAGGCCGCGCAGGAACATCCGGTCGTGCGACACGAACATCATCGTGCCCTCGAACTCGCTGAGTGACGTGACCAGCATCTCCTTGGTCGCGAGATCGAGGTGGTTGGTCGGCTCGTCGAGGACCAGGAAGTTCGGCGGATCGAGCAGCATGCGCGCGAGCACCAGGCGCGTCTTCTCGCCGCCCGAGAGCGCCCGGATCTTCTTCTCGACGTCGTCGCCCGGGAACTGAAACGCTCCGAGCAGGTTGCGGAGCGCGCCGGTGGATTCGTGAGGAAAGTCCTTTTCGATCTGTTCCCAGACGGTGAGGTCCGGGTCGAGCAGGTCGAGCGCCTGCTGGGCGAAGTAGCCCATCTTCACGCTCGCGCCGATCGTGACCGTGCCCCGGTCGGGCGGCAGCACGCCGGCGATCATGCGGAGCAGCGTCGTCTTGCCGGCGCCGTTCCGGCCCATGACGCACCAGCGCTCGCCGCGGCGAACGGTGAGGTTCACCCGGTCGTGCACCAGCCTCGTGCCGTACGCCTTGGTGACGTCCTCCAGCACCGCGACCTGCTCGCCCGAGCGCGCCGGCTGCCGGAAGTCGAACTCGACGACGCGGCGCTTGCGCGGGGGCTCGACCTTCTCGATCTTCTCGAGGGCCTTGACGCGGCTCTGTACCTGCGCGGCCTTGGCCGCATGTGCCGCGAAGCGCTCGATGAAGCGCTGCTCCTTGGCGAACATCGCCTGCTGGCGCGCGTAGGCCGCTTCACGATTGGCCTCGCGCAGGGCCCGCTCGCGCTCGTAGAAGTCGTAGTTTCCCGAGTAGACCGTGATCTCGCCCGAATCGATCTCGGCGATCTTCGTGACCAGCCGGTTCATGAAGTCCTTGTCGTGCGAGGTCATCAGCAACGCGCCTGGCAGGGACTTCAGGAACTCTTCGAGCCAGATGATGGACTCGATGTCCAGGTGATTGGTCGGCTCGTCCATCAGCAGGACGTCGGGACGGCCGAGCAGCACGCGGGCCATGGCAACCCGCATCTTCCATCCGCCGGAGAGCGCCCCGACGTCACCGTCGATTCGCGCACCGTCGAAGCCGAGGCCGTGGAGGACTTCCCGCGCCTGGCTCTCGAGCGCGTAGCCGCCCAGGTGTTCGTATTCCTCCTGCACCTCGCCGAAGCGCTCGAGGATGCGGTCCATGTCGCCGGCACGATCCGGATCCGCCATCGCGTGATTGAGCGCCTCGAGCTCGTGGTGCAGATCGCCGACGCGCCCGCTGCCGGCGATGGCCTCGTCCAGCACGCTCCGCCCGGACATCTCTTCGACGTCCTGCCGGAAGTAGCCCACGGTCAGCTTGCGGGGAATCGACACGTCCCCTTCATCGGGCGCCTCTTCGCCGACGATCATCCGGAAGAGCGTGGTCTTGCCAGCGCCGTTGGGCCCGACGAGGCCGACTTTTTCGCCCGGGTTCAACTGGAACGAGGTGTCGACGAACAGAAGCTGGCGGCCGTACTGTTTGCTGATATGGGATAGGGAGATCATTGCTGTTCGAGGCGGTCAAATCCCAAGCTCCAAGCTCCAAATCCCAAAGCGAGGCGGCTTGGGATTCTGGAACTTGGGATTTGGGATTTGAGTTGCTCAGCTCCGGCTCATGCCCTCGATCCGCGCCCACTCGTCGTCTGTGACCGGCATGACCGAGAGCCTGGCCATCCGCACGAGCGGGAACGACGCGAACGACTTGTCCGCTTTGATGGCGGCGAGCGTCACCGGTGACGCGAGCTTCTTCACCGGGGCGACGTCGACGGCGTAGAGCTTGCCCTCCGAATCCGCGGGGTCCGGATACGGCGCGCCGGCCGCTTTCGCGATGCCGATGACCGACTTCTCGTCACCCGTGTGATAGAAGAAGATACGGTCGCCTTTCTGGATACTGCGCAGGTGCTTCTGCGCGAGCGCGTTCCTCACGCCCGTCCACGACGTCTTCCCGTCGCGCACCAGGTCGTCGAAGCTGTAATGGGTGGGCTCTTCTTTCATCAGCCAGTTCACGGTGTACTCCCTGGAGAATCTTATCGTGTCGGACTGGTCTCAGCTGCGTCTTCGCGATCGGATCGCGCCCGGCGTCCGGCTGCTGTTCGTGGGGATCAATCCAGGCGTGCGTTCCGCGGTGACCGGCCACCATTTCGCCGGCTTTTCGAACCGCTTCTGGAAGCTGCTGCGCGAGTCGAAGCTGGTGCCCGAGCCGATCACCTACGAAGATGACGGACGGCTGGTGGAATGGCAGCTGGGCATCACCAACCTGATCGCGCGGCCAAGTCCTGGCATCAACGACCTCCGCCCCGCCGAGTACGTCGAGGGCTGGAAGATCCTGTCGAAGAAGATCCGGCGCTATCGGCCGGCGGTCGTCGCGCTGGTCGGCGTCACGCTCTACCGTGCCATCCTCCCGCTGCTGCCCGACGTGCCCGCCGGCGAACGCCGCGCGGCCCGCCTGTCGCCCGACCACGTCCTCGGCCTCAGACCCGAAACGATCCACGGCGCACGGCTGTTCGTGCTGCCGAATCCGAGCGGGAGGAATGCGAATTTCAGCTATGAGGAGATGTTGGAGGCTTTTACCGCGCTGAAGAGCTACCTGGGAGGATGACGTCAACTCCCAACTTCCAAATCCCAACTACCAAGGGAAGCCGATGAACAACAGGGTGAAAGCGGACCAACCAGCGTGTTGCTCCGTCTTCCGCCCCGTTGTTCGAAGGTTTCCCTTGGGATTGGAACTTGGGAGTTGGGAGTTGAAGTGAGTTCCCTAGAACGCCCACTCCACACCGACCAACGGTGACAGCCGGTCGGTCAGCCCGCCATCGGCAATCGCAAACTGCAGGTTGAAGGTCACGCAGCATCCGTGACACCAGGTTGCTCTTGAGCCCGAAGCTGCCCGACGAGGTCCAATAGGATTCGTTGACGAACCGGATGTCGTCGAGCGTCACGCTGCCCGCGACGCCGGTGCGTGTCGAGGTGACGGCGACCAGCCGCGGCGAGCTGACCACGCGCTGGCCGAAGACGTCCAGGATGATGCTGAGGCGCGGCGCGACGAGGACGTCGCCGCCGATGGCGTACGTGAACTGGTCCGGAAGATCTCCCTTCACCCCTTCGCGCACGTTGCCGCCGATGAGGCTCTCGCCGTTCCATTGATACGCCGCGTTGAGGTGCGGCGCGAAGGCTCCCATTTGCGAGGAGAACGCCACGAACGGGCGGATGCCGACGGCGCCGGACCCGAGAAGGTTCTGCTCGTCACCGGTCGGCATGCGGACGTCGAGCCCCGCCGCGAGCGCCCGCGCGCCTTCCCGCATCATCGTCGTCTTGACGCGGGCCACCAGGTCTCCGACGCCCCCGGCCGATCCTTCGGCGAAATACTGCCTCGTCGATCCGTGTCCGTCGATGGCATCCGGATCCCTGAAGTAATGGACGCCCAGATTGCTGCCGGTGCCGATCCGGTGAATGGTCGCGTTCGAGAGCAGGGACAGCCGTGTGGCCACGATCGGCACGCGCAAGCGAGATGTCCACGCGGTCGGACAGGCCGTAGGTGAGCGCGCCGGTGAACCGGTTGACGGTGGCTTCCACGGTATTGGCGGTCGCCACGACGTCGGCCCTGCCGCCGCCGGCCTGGGGGTTGTCGTGGGTGAACACCGCCGGAATACTGGCGAGCCGGACGCCGTCGAGGGCATCGTAGGAGAAGAACTGGTAGCTGTAGCCGAAGGCGATCTTGCCCCGTCCGATCGTCTCGCCGCGTTCGGCGAGGATCGGGCCGAAGCTGCGCGTGGACCGCATGAACGTGCCGGTCGCCGGATCGAAGTTGTAGGTGAAGCCTGACGCCGGCGAGGGGAGGGGCACCGTCGCCAGCTGACTGGTGAGCGCGACGTTCACCAGCCGGAACTCCGACTGGAACGCACTGTTGAAATGCGCCGCGTGGTTGGTCCCGTCGAGCTGCACGTCGTCGCTGTTCAGCACCAGGCCGTTCGGCCCGTAGATGTCCTCGAAGAGCGTCGACAGCGTCGAAGGGCGATTCTGGGCCGCGAGCGGCAGAGACGAAAAGAAGACGACGAAGAGGGCGATCGCGGGGATCAAAAAACGATGAGTTCTCTCTCATTTAACAGCCTCGAACCGCACGCGCTCGATCAGCCAGTCGCCGCCGTTCCGCCGCGCGTTGAGCGTCGTCCGGCTAAGTCTCAAGGGGCTTTGGCCATCCACAGTGAAGAGCTGATAACGGCGCACGAAGGTTGCGGTGGCGGTCTGGCCAGAGACCGCGACGTCGATGTTCGAGATTTCCACCTCGATGCGGCGCGTATTTGCGAACTCCTGCCGGATCGCAGTCTCCTGCGCGCCCTCGAGCGACGGCCACAGGCGCTTCAACGCCTCGACGCTTCTCGATTCGAGTGCCTGCTCGTATCGCCTGATCAAGGTCCCGGACGCCGTCCTCGAGAGCTTTCGAGTTGTCGGCCGGCACGGTCGAAGACGAGGGCGGCGCCCTGACGACCGGTGGAATCGGCGGAGGCGGCGCTGCCGCGGCGGGTTCGGCCGGCGGCGCGCTCGTCGTCGCCGGCGGCGCGGGCACGATTGGCGCGGGAGCGGAGGATCCAGAGGGCGGCGGTGCCGGCGTTACAGGCGTCGCGGCCGGTTCACTGCGGGGCGGAGCCTGCGCAAGGAGCGTGTCGGAGGCGCTTGCCGCGAGTTCCGCGCTGCGGAAATGGCCGGCGGCCTCGTAGAACCCCGTCGTGGCCTCCGGCATCTGTTCCGCCTGATAGAGGCGAACGGCCTCGCGTTCGGCCGACAAGCCTGCGGCAAACGACGGCGAGCGCTGTGCGCGATTGCCGGCCTTGCGCGCGGCCGCCTTCGCGCGGTTCATGCGCGTTCGTGCCTCGTCTGCCGCCCTGCGCTCGGCCGCCGCCCCTGCCGATCCGGCCGCGGGCGTTCCGCCAGAGGGCAGCGGCTCCGCTGGTGCGGACGGCGAAGGCGACGGCACCGTGGTTGGCGGCGCAGAGGGAGCCGCGGCGGGCGGAACAGAGGTCTCTACGGCGGCCTGTTGAGGGGCCCTGTCGTCCCGTCCGGTCAGCCAGAGCGCCAGCCCGGCGAGAACCGCTATCACCACACCCGCGGCGATCAGAGGAGCCTTCGATCGCGGCGCCGGGGCCGGCAACGGTGTCATTCCCGTGGGGGCATCCGGCGGAATCTGCCCCGCCGCATCGCCGGAAGGCGGTCTCGATCGGCCCGAGTCGGGGCGTCGCAGCGTGGACGGACGCGGCGGATCGGACGGCACGCGATGCGCCGACGTGACGGTCGTCGGGACGTCCGACATCGCGAGGTGCTGCCGCTGGAGCGCCAGATCGCGCGAGAGCTCGCTGAGGTCCTGGTACCGATCGTCGCGGCCCTTCGCGATCGCCTTCTCCACCAGCCTGACAACTTCGTACGGCAGCGTCGCGTCGATGTTGAGCAGCGGCTCCGGCACGTCCTGCAGGATCTTGTAGAGCGTCGTTGCGAACGAGTCGCCCTGGAACGCCTTCCGCCCGCTCAGAATCTCGTACAGCACCACCCCGAACGAGAAGATATCGGCCCGGTGATCGATACGTTCGCCGCGGATCTGCTCGGGCGCCATGTAATTCAGCGTGCCCAGCATCATGTTGCTCGCGGTGAGCTCCGAGGTGACCATGCGGGCGAGGCCGAAGTCGAGGATTTTCACCACCCCTTCATCGGTGATGAAGATGTTCGCCGGCTTGATATCGCGGTGAATCAGGCCGCGACGATGGGCGTAGGCGAGGCCATCGCAGATTTCCGTGGCGATCTCGAGCTTCCGGGTGAGCGACATGGGATCGGGACGGGTCAGCCGGTGCTGGAGATCCTCACCCTTGAGGAACTCCATCGCGAGATACGGCTGTCCCTCGTGCTCGCCCAGGTCGTGAATCGTGATGAGGTTGCGGTGCGAGAGCTGACCCGCCGCGCGCGCCTCGCGGAAGAAGCGCTCGCGGAGCTCGGTGTTGCCTTCAATCGTGGCGCTGATGATCTTGAGCGCGACCTCGCGTTCGAGCAGCGAGTCGTGGGCGCGATACACGACACCCATCCCTCCCTGCCCGATTTTGTCGATGATCTTGTAGCGGCCGATTGTGGTCAGTGCGCCCTCTGAGACGACGGATCATAGTGTAGACGACCCGGCTCGGCCTTTCGAGGCGGCTAGGCGACTCCCGCCCTTTTCATCACAGCCAGCGTCGTGTCGAGACCGAGGCGGGCGCCATCCTCCGGTGTCATGCCCTCGGGCACCCGTCCGAGGGGCTCGGGGCTGACCGCGTCCTGATAGCCGATCTTCTTCAGCGCCTGGAAGAATCCGACCAGGTCGATGACCCCCTCGCCCGGCATGTGGCGCTGGTTGTCGCGGACCTCCTCAGGGGGCTGCGGCTTCGCGTCGGACACGTGGATGTGAACGATCCGGCTCCTGTCGGTGGCGAGGATGTCTGCGACAGTGCCGCCGGAGTGGTGCCAGTGCCAGGCATCCAGCGTCGCGCCGATGTTCGGGCCGATCTCTTTGGCGAGCGCCACGGTTTCCGGCAGCGTCCAGATGAACGGCTCCTTGGCACGCGTCCGGAACATCAGTGGTCCGAGGAACTCGAGCCCGAGCCGGATGCCGGACTTCTGCAGAATCCCGGCGATTGGTGTGAGCCTCGCGATGATGAACTTTCGGCGCTCGTCGCGCGGCTCGTTGCTCGCCGGCGAGAGCACGGCCATCATCCGCGTGCAGCCGATTTCGGCCGCGAATTTCGTGTTCTCTTCGAGCTGCGCGAGCCCGGACTGGTAGGCGGCTTCTTCGGCGGCGGCGAACTGGACCGGCAGGTTGGTCACCCCCGGCTTGACCCGCGCCTCCTTGAAGAGGGCTTTCGTCGCGTCGACGCCGTCCTTGCGGGCCGCGCCAAGCTGCACGTCCACACCGGGATACCCGACCTTGCCGGCCAGGCGCACGAAGTCGGGCCACGGCATCTGGCGCGTGAGCGACCCGTTGAGCGACAGGAACATACCGGACTGGGCAGAAGCCGCCCTCACCGACGCCAGCACCGCACCCGTGCATGCGGCCTGCTGAATGAACGTCCGCCGGGTGAGCTCGTGCCGCATCGCGCTTCTCCTTTGTCAGCCGTCCGGTTCCTGGTCGGCCTATTGTAGGGCCGGGTCTTCCGCCGTCGCCACAGCTTTGGCTCCGTCAAACTGGGAACGCCGTCAAGCGACTCGGGGAATCCCGACGCGCCCCGGCTGCGTCCTACGGGACAGACCATGGCCCAATCCCTGCCTTCGCCTTCCGACGACCTCTTGATCGATGCCTATTCCCGCGCCGTCATCGACGCGGTCGAGCTGGTGGCTCCGACGGTCGTGTCGGTGGATGTGCGCAAGCGCGGCGTCAATCAAGGTCGGCGGTCCCCGGCACAGGCCGGCACCGGCTCCGGGTTCGTCTTCGCCGCAGACGGCCTGATTCTGACCAACAGCCACGTCGTCGACGACTCGACCGAGATCGACGTGATGCTGCCGGACGGCCGCGAGCACCGCGCCGACCTGGTTGGACAGGATCCCGACACCGATGTGGCCGTCCTCAAGATCACCGCCTCCGACCTGAGCGCCGTGTCTTTCGGCCAGTCGCAGTCCCTTCGGCCAGGCCAGCTGGTGATTGCGATCGGGAATCCGTACGGCTTTCAGCACAGTGTCTCGGCGGGCGTGGTGAGCGCGCTCGGACGCACGCTGCGGGCGCGGTCCGGCCGGCTGATCGATCAGGTCATCCAGACCGACGCCGCGCTGAATCCGGGCAACTCCGGCGGACCGCTGGTCACCGGCGCGGGGCAGGTCGTCGGCGTGAACACGGCGATCATCGCCGGCGGCCAGGGTCTCAGCTTCGCCGTTCCGATCAGCACGGTCGTCTCTGTATTGCCGGCCCTGCTGCGCGACGGGCGGGTGCGCCGCGGCTACCTCGGCGTGGCTGGCCAGGACGTGCCGCTGCTGCGCCGGGTGACCCGGTTCCACCGGCTCTCACAGGCGACCGGCGTGCTGGTGATATCGCTGGAGCAGGACGGGCCAGCCCGCGTTGCAGGCGTGCGCGAAGGGGACATCATCGTGTCCTTCGACACGGCACCGATCTCGAGCCTCGACGATCTCCACAGGACGCTGACCGAAGACCGGATCGGCACGTTCGCGACGATGGGGCTCCTGCGCGATCAGCAGCGGATCGACGTGAGCGTCCGGATCGGGGACCGGACGCGCTGATAGCCGCTGGTCCGCTGGTCCGCTGGTCCGATCTGGTTCAGTCCGCGGTCCGCGGTTTTGCGGACCAGCGGTCTGGCGGACCAGCGGCTTAGCGGACCAGCGGCCTAGCGGACCAGCGGCGTTGCGAGGAAGGCGGCCGTATCCTTCGCTGCTTTCGTCTCGACTCCAGGCTTTCCCAGGAATCCCACATCGCGGAACCACTCGACAAACCGATCCTGCCAGGTGCCGAACGGCGTCCCGTTGCGATCCTTCAGCCCGTTGCCGTGCCCGCCGTTGCCGTAGACGTGCATCTCGAGGTTGGGGATGCGTGACTTCAGGAGCGCAGCGAAGAATTCATCGGCCCAGACCGCGTGAACCGCATCGCCCGAGCCAGCGGTCGCGATGAACGCCGGCGGCGTGTTGCGGGGCACGTCCGGCTTCGGCTCGCGCGCGAACGGGGTCGGACCCGGATAGATCAGAGCAACGAAGTCGGGCCGCGAGCTCGCTCCTGAGGCGCCGTCAGCCTCGGCCCTGGTGTCGGTGTCGAACTTGTCGAAAAAGAGCGCCGCCGGCGCGACCAGCTCGGCACCCGCCGAGAACCCCATCATCCCGATCTTCTGCGGGTCGATATTCCACTCCTTCGCCCGCGCTCGCACGATCCTGACCGCCTGCTGTGCGTCGTAGACCGCATCGGTCTCCGCAACATAGCCGTCCTGCCGCAGCCGGTTGCGCAGGATGATTGTCGCAACCCCGTAGTTGTAGAAGAACGGGACGAGGTCCGCTCCCTCGGTGCCGACGTTCAGCGTCCGGTGTCCGCCGCCCGGCACGACAATCACTGCTGCGCCGGTGTTGTTCGACGGATCGACGACGTGCACCTCGATCGAGGGATTATGGATGTTGACGATGCTCTGGATGCGTCCGGGTACCGTCTTCTGGAGATTGTTCTGTTCAGCCTCGCCGATCCGCTCTTTCTTGAGATATTTCGAAGTCGGTGGAAACAGGGTGACGATCTGACCGCCAGGCACGATCGGCTGGGGAACGAAAGGAGTCGGCGGCGCCTGGCCCGCGACTGCAACCGCAGACAGCGTGAAGGCGAGAGCGAGCATCGGATTCCGGATTGTGCGCATGAGCAGATTATTGCAGGCCCCCGAACCCCCGAGCTATTCGGTCCTCATCGCCACCATCGGCTCCACTCTGGCCGCGCGGCGCGCCGGAATCCACGCCGCGAACATGGCGGCCGTGAGCAGCAGCGCGGAGGCGGCGGCAAGGCTGATCGGATCGAACGGGCTCACCTGATAGAGGACGACCGACAGCACACGGCCGAGCAGCGCGCCCAGGCCGAGGCCGAACCCAAGCCCCAGGAGGGTCAGCCCGACGCCCTCGCGGAACACCTGATGGACGATCCGGGCGGGTGTCGCGCCAAGCGCCTGGCGAATCCCGAACTCGCGGGTCCGCCGCGACACGATGTAGCTCTTGACCCCGTAGAGCCCGACAATCGCGAGAAATGCCGCCGCGGCGCCGAGGACGACGAAGAGCCGGGCGGCCGTGCGCAGGACCCAGAGCGCAATGCTGCTCTCGCGATGCGCCTCGAGCGTGGAGACGGTGAAGAGCGGCAGCGTCGGTGCGATCGTTCGGACCTCGCGGCGTACCGCGTCCACGAGGTTCCCCGGCGAGGTGCCCGGCGCGGCGCGGACGTGGAGGTGCATGGTCGATACGTAGGCCTGGCCCAAGGGGAGATAGAGGTGCGGCTCGGGCTCGCGCTCGAACAGATCGTGCCGCGTCGCCTTCACCAGGCCGACGACCTGAATCGCCCGCCCGCTACCCACGTCCTCGTCGTCCGCGGCGAACTGGAGCCGGCGTCCCACTGGAGTCTCGTTCGGAAAGAGACGCCGGGCGAGCGGCTCGTCGATGATGGCGGAGATGACGCCGCCCGACGACGTTTCTTCAGCGGCGTTGAACTCCCGGCCCGCGACGACCTCGATGCCGAGCGTCCGGAAGTAGTCCGCCCCGACAACGTAGTACTGGGCGCCGACGAGCTTCTCGCCGGCCCCGGGCTCGTTGCCGCGGAGACGCGGGCCGTCCGCCTGGACGCGCCTGGTGATCGACACGTCGCCGAAGGGAATCACCGACGCCGAGCTCGCGGCTTCGACACCCGGGAGCGACCGCATCCGCTCGAGCAGCTGGCGGTGGACTTCGCGTCCCCTGGTCTCGTCCATGCCGCCGAGCGACGGATCGACCTCGGCATGGACGGTGCGGTCGAGCGGAAAGCCCGGATTCGCCTGCGCGCCGAATTGCGCGGCGCGTACGAAGAGGGCCGAGACGATGAGCAGTGCGAGCGAGAGCGCCATCTGCGCGGTCACGAGCATGTTGCCCGTGGTGAACCAGCGCCGTGCGCCCCCGAGCCCGCCGGTCTGATCGTTGAGCGCGCGGACCGTGTCAGTGCGGGACAGCCGCAGCGCCGGCCAGAGGCCGAAGGCGAGCGTGGCGAGTGCCGCGAAGACGACCGTCGCGACAACGACTCGCACGTCCGGCGTGGGCTGGAGCGCGATCGTCATGGGCATGATGCGGATCATGCTGCCGAGGAGGAGTGACGAGCCGAAATAGGCGGCGCCGAGGCCGGCGATCGCGCCGGCGAGGGCGAGCACGAATCCTTCGGTCAGCAGCTGGCGGACGATCCGGCCGCGTCCACCGCCGATCGCCTGGCGGATCGCGATCTCGCGACTCCTGGTCACGCCGTGCGCGAGCATCATGTTCGCGAGGTTGAGGCACGAGATGAGGAGCACGACGCCGGCCAGACCCTGGAGCAGCGCGACCGGGCCATACAGCTGATGGTCGTCGCTCGGCGATGTGCTGATATTCAGGCGGCTGAGCGGGCGGGCCTGCAGCTCGCGCCGGGCGTTCTCGGCCGGATACGCCTCCTCCAGCCGTCGCGCGATTGGCGCGAGCTCGCGGTCAGCGGCCTCGGTGGTGAGGCCCGGCCGAAGCCGGCCAATCACGAGCAGCCGATGGTAGTCGCGGCGGTCGAGGGTCTTGCGGGTACCGGCCACGAGCTCCCACTCCATCACGTCGTGCGCGGCCAGCGGCACGTAATAGTCCGGCTCGATCACGACCGTGGTGCCGCCGAACCCGCTCGGCGCGACGCCGATCAGCGTGAACGGGCGGCCGTTCAGGACGACGGTGCGGCCGAGGAAGTCGGCGGCGAAGCCGGCCCGCCCCCAGGCCGAATGACTGGCGATCGCGACGAACCCGTCGGCGCCGGGCCGCTCCTCCTGCGGCGTGAAGGTCCGGCCGAGCGCGGGCGGCGCGCCGAGCACGTCGAAGTAGCTGGCGGAGACGATGTCGACCATCACGCGGCGCGTCGTGTCTCCCTCGGTGAGGCCCGCCATCGCCAGGTTGTGCGCGGCGAGGTGCTGGAAGGGGCCCGCGGCCTCGCGGATGTCGAGATAGTTCGGATAGGAGAAGGCGCGATAGTCGCCGGTCTCGCGCTCGAAGCTGTGAACGGCCACGAGCTCGCCGGCGGTGGCACTGGATACGCGCGGCCGCAGCAGCAGGCTGTTGATCAGGGTGAAAAACCCGGCGTTCACGCCAATGCCGAGCGCGAGGACGGCAATCGAGGTGAGGGTGAAGCCGCGGTGCCGGGCGAGCACGCGCAAACTGAAACGGACGTCCTGCCAGAGCGTCTGCATGCTGCCTCCCGCGTCCGCCTGAAGGCGGAAGCCAAGTCTTCGAAGAGAGCCCTTTACCAATACGGCTGGTCGAGCGATTCGATCGACCAGCGCACGACGGCCATGAACACATAAGTCACGCAGGTGAGGCCGAGACCCGCGGCGATGGTGATCGGCGGGTCGATCGGGAGCAGTGCCGCAGACACCAGCGTGGCTGCACCGCAGCCGGCAAGATGAATGATGTCGGGCAGGTTCTCGGCCATCGTCGCGGTTCGCTCGCGCCGGATCTGCGTGCGAATCCCCTGCGCGAGCGAGGCCGGAACGGCGGCCGGGATCAGGGCTGCGGCCAGCTGGGCGTCGATTGCCTGCAATCTGGTGGCGAACGCAGCGCACGGCTCGCAACCCGCGACATGTGCATCCAGCGCACGCCGCACGACCGGCGCCGGCGCTTCGTCGAAGCGATTCGAGCAGCAGTTCTTCGGCCTCTGAACAAGTCATCGTTTTCCTCGCGGGCGGCCTGTCAGCGGTCCCTGGGGCCATCTTGCGGCACCACGGCCGGTGGCTGTGATGTCATCATCTCGGCGAGCGCCCGGCGGGCCCGGTGCAGGTGGCTCTTCACCGTGCCTTCCGGCAGGTCGAGCATCGCGGCGACTTCCGACACGTTGCGCTCCTGGAGATAGAACAACGTAATCACCTGGCGCTGGGCTCTCGGGCAGCCGCGCGAGGCACTGATCGACGCTGACCTTGAGCGGCGTCGTCGTCGCCGCGCCGGGCTCCGTCACGTCATCCAGGGACGAGGTGCGCCGGTAGCCGGCGGCGCGCACCGCCGTCAGGCAGGTATTCCGCGCGATCGTGTAGAGCCAGGTCGTCACTGCGGCACGGCCGTCGTACGCCGGCAGCGCGCGCCACAGCTTGAGGAACACGTCCTGCGTGACCTCCTCGGCCCGGCCCGAATCCCGCAGAATCGTCAGCGCCATCCGGAACACTCTGCCCTGGTAGTCCTGGAGCAGCCGCTCGAGCGCCTCGTCGTACCGGCGCGCGCGGAGCAGCTCCTCGACTTCCCCTCCCATTCCCTCTCTGATACTCGCGACAGGCAGGGAAGGTTGCGCCGGCCAGGTCCCGGCGGCGCTGCAACCGCCGGCGGGCGCCGCGGGTATAAAGGCGCGAAAGGGGTTCATTGATGGAGCTTTCTGTCGCCGACGCTCTCGCTGGCCGCCATCCTGGCCTTCATCGGATTCGCGATGTGGTTCCGCCAGCAGCGGCGGATGATGATTCACCGCGAGCGGCTGGCCGCGATCGAGAAAGGGCGTCGAACCTGCCGACCGGTGGAGCAGGAGGCGCAGCCGGATCACCTGGAACGTGCAGCGGCTGCTGCTGCTCGCCGGCCTGGTCTGGATCTCGATCGGGATCGGGTTCTACCTGGTGTTCAGCACGATGCTCAGGACGCCGACGGATTTCACCCGCGAGGTGCCGCCCGGGATCCAGTACGTGGGCTACGGGATGATCGGCATCGGCATCTCGCATCTCATCGCCTTCGCCGCCGGCCTGTTCAAGGACCGGTGACCCGCTACTGGACCACCTTGGTCACGAAGTAGGTCACCTGCGTGCCGGGCTCCAGCTTCATCTGGTGCGGCACCTTCGCGGGGATGTGCAGGACGTCGCCGGGACCGAGCTTCACCTCGGTCCCTCCCTTGATCGCCGGCCCTCGCGTTTCTCCCGGCGCCGTGGTTTTCCCGTCCACGACCGTGCCGCCGTAGACCATGGTGACCTGCCCTTTGGAGATCACCATGATGTCGGCCTGGGTGTCGTGGACCTCCGCCAGGCCGGATCCTTCCCGATGGGCCACCATGAACGTGCGGTTGCCATCCGCCGCGATCACCTCGCTGGCGACCTTCTGCGCGTCGAGCTTCTTTGCGAGCGCGGCACCCTTGCTGTCGATGTCGGTGGATTTCCAGACGCGGACGGTTCCCGGCGAACCTGCCTGCGCGACGACGATGACCAGGGCAATTGCGGGGAGAAACAGATTCATTGTGAAAAGTCCTCAGGAGTTTTCAGTGACAGTTGCCAGTAGCCAGAAAGCCCTTACAGGAGGGCGGCGCGCAGCCTTCCGGCCCTTCGACAAGCCCAGGGCCGTCCTGAGCCCGTCGAAGGACGGCTAAAGCCGGAAGCCACACCAACCGGAGATGGGTGGCTTCCGCTTCAGGCGGAAGGCTACGAACGTGCGCCCGGCCGCCGCGCGCTCCACGTCGCGGCAAGATACTCTCCCATGTCCAACGAGCCCGCAATGGTGTCGCCGCTGACGGTTCCCCGGAACCGGTAGTTGAGGGCATCGCCGTGGCGCTCGCTCACGGTGCTGGCCAGCGACACGGTGTCGCCGTTGATCGTGCCGGCGATGTCGCGGCTGATGAAATCTCCCTGGTGCAGCCCCTCGAGCCGGTTGCCGCGCTGCTGCAGCTGCAGCGTGTGAGTCGTCTTGCTGGCGCTGTAGGTGATCGCGACCTCCCATCGCCCGGTGAGGTCGGCGGCGGGTGAGGTCGACCGCTTCCGCGGGCTTCGACGCCCGCGGCTCGGACAGCAGCTGCGCGATTCGCTGCGCGACGACCTTCTCGTCTCCGTCGGCGAGCATCGCCGTGACCACGGCCAGACCGGTATCGCCCGCTGATTCCTGGCCCGTCCCCGGACGCCCCGCGTTGTTCAGCGCGATGCGCGGTTCGGTCCGGAACAGGATGTCAGCCGCCTCGGCTCCCGTGATCCCGAGTTGCTGCGCGTTCCAGCGGATGGTGACCCGCGGACTGCGGTTGCTGAGCTCCTCCTCCGCTTCCCGCTGCACGAATGCTTGTACGCCGTTGACCTTCGACAGCTGGTCTGCGATGTGGTCGCAACGGGCGACCCACTGCTTCCATTCGGCGGCGTGGTCGCGTTTGACCCAGCTCTCGACCGCGACCACCATGCCGACGATCTCTTCGCGGCCCACCTTCATCGCCCGGGCGTACCCATGGTGCGGCGCGCTGTGGACCCACGCGGCGCGGACGAGATCCTTCCGTCCGAGCAGCAGCCCGGCGCTCTGCGGTCCGCGGATGTACTTGCCGCCGCTGTAGCCGACCAGCGTCGCGCCCCGCTGCAGGTGAACGTTCGGGATGGTCAGGATCTCCGCTGCCGCGTCGACGAAGACCGGAACGTTGTGCCGCTTGGCAATCGTGCAGATCGACTCGGTCGACATCGGTCCGCTGTCGGTCCGTGGCCCGGCGAAGATGTAGATCATCGCCGTCTTCGGCCCGATCGCGAGTTGCAGCGCATCGGGCGAATCGACCTCGATCACTTTCACGCCGACGGCGCGGATCGCCGCGTCGTAGACGTTGCGCGAGTGCGTGGGGATGATCACCTCGTCTTTGGGGAAACCCGCGAGATTGGGGATCCGCACGTGCAGATCCGGGTTGCCGCCGGCGACGCACGCCGCGGTGGCATGCGACATCGCCGCCGCGCACCCGGCGCTGACCATGCCCCACTCGGCACCCGTCAGCTCGCCGAGCCGCTTGCCGGCCGCCTCCATCAACTCGTCGAGCTGCGCGTACTGCACGTTGGCCGCACTCTTGGCCGCACGCACTTCGGGCAGCTCCATCGAGCCGCCGATGATGGTGAAGGTCCCGCGCCCGTTGATCAGCGGCTTGACGCCGAGGGATTCGTAGACATTTGGGATTGGCGCTGCGGGCGCCGCTGGCGCGGCCCGGCGGGCCTGTGCGCTCAGACCGGCGGGGGCTGCCGCCGCGCCGGCGCCCAGCGCTGTTACAGCGCGCAGCAATTGACGGCGCGAGATGGGTGTCATGTGTATCAGTCCATACCTTCCAACTGCCAAATTCCAACTCTCCAACTTCCAACTCCCAAGGAGAGCCGCTCGCACGTTCGGGGCGAAAGACGCAACAGCGGGCGTGGTTGCCACGCCTTCAACCCAGCTCTCCCGACACCGTCCCCTTGGTAGTTGGGAGTTGGAGGTTGGGAGTTGACGAAGATCAGAAAGAGCTTCCCTCCCAGCTGCACCTGCCGCATCGCACCAGCCGAGGTGATCCGGCCGAACGCCGAGTGAACCGAACGACGCGTTCGGGTTGCCGTAGTTGACGGTGTTGAAGACGTTGAACATCTCGACGCGGAACTGGAACGTGGCGCCGCCGCCGAGCGGCACGTTCTTCATCAGCGACAGATCGGTGTTCATGAACTTCGGCCCGCGCAGCAGGTTGCGCGGGGCGTTGCCGAACGTGAACTGCGCCGGCAGCGCGAACGCCGACGCATCGAAGCAGTTCATCAGCTGCGGCGGGCGCGCCGGGTCCGGCTCGCAGTTGAGCTCCGGGACGGCGCCGACCAGGTTCGGCCGCTGCAGCCCCGTGATGCCGATGTTGGCCCGATCGGCGCTGATCGTGACGTTCACCGGCGAGCCGCTCTGCACGTGGTGACGCCGGCGACCTGCCAGCCGGCGACGACGTACTTCAGGAACGCGTTGCGACGAGTCCTTGAGGAACGGCACGTCGTAGATGTAGCTGGCCACGAACCGGTGCGGGATGTCCCAGTTCGCCGGGCCGTAGTCGCGCCAGATGTCGTAGTTGTCCATCGTCTGGCCGCCGCCGTTCGAGTGCGTGGCCATGTCGCGCGTGCGCGACCAGGTGTAGTGCGCGTCGGCCTGGAGGCCGTGGCTCATCCGCTTGCGCAGGATGAAGCTGACCGCGTCGTAGTCGGCGATCAGGTCGTTCTGGATGATGCGGCGGCTGCGGAACTTCTGGCTCGGCCGGCGCGGATCGACCGCGCCGGCACCGGGCTGCGGCGTGTTGTTGAAGAAGCTGCGATCGAGGTGGCTGGTGTTCGAGCCGACGTACTGCAGGTCGAGCGCGGTGTTGCGCCACAGCTCGCGCTGCAGGTCGAAGCTCCACTGATCCTTGCGCGCGTTCGGCAGCTCGCGCGTCGGCGAGATCATGTCCGGCCGTCCCGCCGGGCCGACCACGCCGGTCGGGCGATCGAACGACAGGGTCGGGTTCGCCGGATCCGAGGTGTAGGTGGTCACGGCCGCGAGCGGCGGGTTGTTGGTCAGGAACGTGAACGAGTTCATCTGGTTCGGGTTGTAGTAGATCCCGAAGCCGGCGCGCAGCACCGTCTTCTCGCTGAGGCGATAGGTGGCGCCGAGCCGCGGCGCGATGTCCTTGTAGTTCGGCTCGTGGAACTCGAAGCCCACCGACGGCAGCGTCGCCGGGATGATCGTCTCGAGATCCTCGGCGAGCATCGTCGCCAGCCCCTCGTAGGTCTGGACCGGCGTGTTCAGCTCGTAGCGCAGGCCGAGGCTCAGCGTGAGGTTGCGCGACGCCTGCCAGACGTCGTTGACGAAGAAGCCGTTGCGCCAGCCGCCGACGTGGCCCTGGATCTGGTCGGTCGGCGGGATCACCGTGCGCGGCAGGCCGAGCATGAAGTCGGCCACCGAGTAGCCGGTGATGTCGCCCGGTGAAGTTGAAGCGCCCGCGCGGGTCGTTCGCCGCGCGGCGGCCCGGTGGCGAGCCGCCGCAGGTCGAAGCCGGCGCGGAGGTTGTGCGCGCCCGCCGAGTAGGCGAGCACGTTCGACATCTGGAACGTCGTGTCGAACTGATACCAGTTCGTGCCGCCCGCGCCGAGCCCGGTGAAGTTGCTGATGTTGATGCTCGGGAGCCCGGGGTTGCTGAACTTCACGTCGCCGTCGAAGCCGGGGATGCCCGAGCGACGAGCCGGCGTCCGCGGGCCCGCTCGACCGCGAAGTGGATTCAGCGTGTCGAAGTTGACGCGGTGGTAGCCGATCCGGAAATCGTTGAGCAGGTTCGGCTTCAGCGTGTGGGTGTAGCCGACCAGCCAGTTCTTGTTGACGCGCGGCTGCGTCACCGCGGTCGCCGGGATCGCGGCGTTGAAGACGTTGCTGCCGAAGCTGTCGTGCCAGTTGTAGCGGACGTTCAGCCGGACCTTGTTGCCGATGTTCTGATCGACGCGGGTCAGGAACTGGTCGACGTTGTCGGTCAGCGGGGCTCGGCCCCTGCAAGTTGTTCGCGGTGCCGGGCAGGTTCGGCGCCGGGTAGTACTGGAGGAGCTTCAGCGACGTCGGCGACAGCTGCGACGCCGGGATGATGTTGCCCGGGAACGGCTGCTCCGGTGAACGGGTTGCGGATCGGCGTCGCGATCTCGGAGAAGTTGCCCTGCCGCATCAGCGCCGTCGGCACGGAGGCGAACGGGCTGGTGATCGCCTCGCCGCGCACGCCTTCGTACGCGCCCATGAAGAACGTCTGGTTGCGGCCGTCGTAGAGCTCCGGGATGAACACCGGGCCGTCGAACTGCGCGCCGAACTGCTTGCGGTTGCGCGGGTTCTTCGGAATCGCGCGGTTCTCGAAATAGCCGCGCGCGTCGAGCGAGTCGTCCTGGAGGAAGTAGAACAGCGAGCCGTGCGGCGTGTTGGTGCCGCTCTTGGTCACCACGTTGATGTGGACGCCGAGATAGGAGCCGTACTCGGCCGACGTGCTGCCGGTCTGGACCTGGATCTCGGTCACCGCGTCGGCGATCGGCCGCATGCTCGTCGCCGCCAGCAGGTT
This sequence comes from uncultured Acidobacteriota bacterium, assembly GCA_963836735.1. Taxonomy (GTDB): domain Bacteria; phylum Acidobacteriota; class Vicinamibacteria; order Vicinamibacterales; family 2-12-FULL-66-21; genus JACCXG01. Next base: position 242,336 of record CAWIKP010000022.1, read on the forward strand.
GGCCGAGGAGTTGATGCCGTCGAGCGACAGGCTGTTCTGGATCTCGCGCTGTCCGGCGCCGCGGAAGCTCAGGCCGATGTCGCTGTTCAGGCCGCCGAGGACGCCCGGCGTGGTGCTCGCCAGGCTCCAGACGTTGCGGCCGCTCAGCGGCAGCTCGACGATCGCGCGCTCGCCGATCGTCTCCGAGACCGTCGCGCCGTCGGTGTCGAGCACCTGCGCACGCGCCTCGACGGTGACCGACTCGTTGACGCCGCCGACCTGCATGCACCGCGTTGGTGCGGACCACCTGGTTGGTGGCCACCTCGACGCCGGTGGCCTTGAACGTCTGGAAGCCGGTCACCGTGACCGTGATCTCGTAGTTGCCCGGCTTGACGAACTGGATGTTGTAGTAGCCCTCGGCGTTCGTGGTCGCTTCGTAGGTGTCCTGGGTGCCGACGTTGACGGCCACGACCGATGCGCCGGGCAGCACGAGCCCGCCGCTGTCGGTCACCGTGCCGACCAGCGCCGTTTGCGACGCCAGCTGCGCGTAAGCGGCTGGAGCGAGGAGCAGCCCGAGAACGAGGAACGACGCGACACGACGGAACATTCTGCTCCTCCTGTTGATCTGAACAGAGTCAAATCCCAACTTCCAAATCCCAACTCCCAAGGGAAGCTGTTCCTTGGAAGTTGGGATTTGGAAGCTTGGGATTTGACAAATGTCTACTTGCTGTCCGTCCACATCGGACGCGAGCGTCCATTGAGATCCCACACCACCTGCCCGGCCCTGATCGTGAGCTCGCACTCGAGCTTCTGATCGCCGAGCATCCGGTTGCCGCCGCTGTCGATGAAGCCGAACTCGCCGCGCCGCAGCGCGAGCACCGCGATGTCCGCCTCGGCGCCAGCCGTGAGGTGACCGAGCTCCGGCCGCTTGATTACCGCCGCCGCCCGCACCGTGTTTGCCTTGATGACGTCCGCGAGCGGCATGCCGAGGTTCAGGAACTTCGACATCGTGTTGAGGATGTCCTTCATGCCGGCGTTCATGCTTCCGCTGTGAAGGTCGGTGCTGATCACGTCCGGCGTGAAGCCCTGCTTCATTGCCGGCACCGCCTGGCGGAACAGAAAGCTGCCGCCGCCATGGCCGGCGTCGAAGATGATCCCCCGCTTCCGGGCATCCCAGACGAAGGGCCGTACTTTGCCCTGCTCGTCGACGATCGGGATCCGTCCGTTCACGTGGGCGTACATGTGGGTCAGGATGTCGCCCGGCCGCAGATACTTGAGCAGCAGGTCCTCGAGCGGGAGCGGCGGTGTGTTGTTGCCGAAATCGACCATCACCGGCACGTTCATGGCGGTTCCCGCCTCGACCGCGCGCTTGACCGGATCCCATTCAGCGCCCGAATAATGCGCGACCTTGATCCCGACGATCGAGGCCGCGTTCTGCTTGATCCGCATGGCGGTGAGCCGCGCGTCCATGTCGTTGAGATTCTGTTCGACCGGCCCGCCCTTCATGCCCGACCCGACGATGTTGATGAAGGCGAGCACGCGGGTGCGGGAACGATCGATGACCTGCTCCTTGAACTGCGGGAAGTTGCGCCATCCCGATCCGCCGGCGTCCACCAGCGTGGTCTGGCCGCTGCGGAACGAGTGCGCGTCGGGTTGCACGGCGCTGTCGGCGTTGCTCAGGTACGCGTCCTTCTCCGTGCCGAAGAACACGTGAGCGTGGATGTCGATCAGCCCGGGGACGACGTAGAGCCCGGTCGCATCGATGACCCGCATCGCCGGCGCCGGCGAGATGCTGGCTGCGACCTGCGCGACCTTGCCGCCCGAGACCGCGACGTCCATGACCGCGTCGATGTTGTTGCGCGGGTCGATGACCCGGCCGCCTTTGATCAGCAGGTCGGGGGAGGCGCGCCCTGCGGCTGGGCGGGTGTTCGGGAGTCCGAGGAAGAGCAGTGCAATGACGAGGCCAAGGCGACCGAAGGAGAACCGTCTGCTCACGCTGCTCTCCGGTTGTAGCTATCGGCGGCAGCTATCAGCCGCGGTCTTGAACCCGGCCAGCTCAGCCTCGATGACGTAGCTGCCGATCGGCAAGACGTAACGGACGGATTGTATCGGTGGTGTAAACCGCGCCTACATTGGCTTACGCGGGCGGCGGAGTCAAGGCAGACGCGTCAAAAAGATGCGGGCGCCGATGCGAAGCGCGGGCAGCACGAATTCGGTGCCGCCGTCGCGGTGCTCGAATGGCAGCAGGACCGCTGGTTGCCCCGGCGCTTCGTACCGCACCTCGGAGAACGTCCCGCGCACGCGCACCTGGATTGGCAGCGGCTGGGCTGCGTAGTTCAACGCGGTGAGCAGCATGCCGTCACCGGTACGGCGCGCATACGGCGCCACCAGCACGGTGATGCCGTTCCAGATGTCGACGATGCGCCGGCCGGATCCGAGCAGCTGTCGCATCTCGAGGGCAAACGTGTTCGGGTCCACCGGCGCGTCCTGGCTCTCGATCACCCGGCCCTTGCCGACGGTGTAGGTCGCGCGCCGCTCGCCTTTGACTGCGGCGGCCTGATGCCACGGGAACGTGGCCGCGCCGGACTTGACGGCTGCCGTTCCCGCGACCAGCACCGTGCCGCCGCCGCTCGCGAATGCCTGCACGCGCTGCAGCACGCGCTCGTCGGGATCGTCGAGCACGATCAACAGATCGATCCCAGTCAGGTCGTTCGACGCGAGCGCGGCAGGCGCCAGCGAGGCGAACGGCAGGTTGTGGCGCGCCAGGAGATTCATCACTTCGAACGACCGCATCGGATCGGCAGTGACGACCGCGACGTTGGCGAGCGGCTGGTGCTGGAACGGAACGTTCCAGGCGTAGAAGCCGAGGAACCCCTTCATCTCCTCCCAATCCGCGCGCGCGTCGGGATCTCCCGTGACGAGCGCTTCTTCGAATCGCTGATGCAGCGGTAACACGAGATCCGCCCCGAAGCTGCCGGCTTCCGCAATCGCGACCAGGTAATTCTCGAGCCGTGGACCGCGATCGAGATCGGAGACCGTGATCGGCTGCCAGGAGTAGGTGAGCAGAACCGGCGCTGGCGCGTTCGGTGTCCGGTCCATCGCGATCCGCACGAGCGCCTCGTTGTTCTCCAGCCACGGTTGCGAGGATCGATTGGTCACCTGGAGAACGTCCTTGTTCCGCGTCACCCAGTTGGTGCGGATATGCGGCCACTTGCCCCGATCCTCGGCAACGCGTACCGGTGTGCCCTGCTGCGCGAGCCGCTCGATCTGCGCCGCCGGCAGCCCGCCTTTCACGATGACCCCGGCGGTACCGGCGATCGGTTTGAAGGTCGCCGCGCTCGCCGCCTCGATCTCCACGTACACGCGATAGCCCTGCTCGAGGGCAGTTCGAATCGTCGCGGCCTGGACGGCGGGCACGACCACGGTGTCGATCCCAAGCGCGTGGGCCGGGGGATTCGTTCGAAATCCCAACGAATCAAGAGTCTCGGCGCGCGCTTCGCGCTCGGTGGCAATTGCCAAAACTGCCAAAGTTGCCAAGATTGCCAAAATTGAAAGCTGGCCTTCCGGAAGGCGCTGCAACCGTGGCAATTCGAATTTTGGCAATTTTGGCAATCTTGGCAATTTTGGCACGTCGTTGGCAATGGCGAGCATTGCCTAGCGCTTTCCACCGTGGCGCCCTGAATGTCCCGGTGCATGGCGATCACGTCCCCGGTCGCCGAGAGCCACACCGCCGAGGCGCCCGGAAAGCCTTCGAGTACCCGTTTGCCTTCCTCGATCGGCAGCAACAGCAGCGTCGTCGAGAGCGCGTCGGCCTGCGTGGCGCTGAGGATGCGGACAATCACGGTGACGGTGGACTCGACCGGCCTGCCGCGCGCCGGATCGATGATGTCGCCGTAGCCGCGATCCCCTGACGCCATCGGGACCCGCCCCTGGCGCGAGGTGGAGATCGAGGAATCGCGCAGTTCGATCTCGCCGAGGCCGGCGCCGTCGACGCCGAGGTCCACCATCCATCCGGTTCGATCGGGCGGTTGGCCGATGGCCGCGACGGAGCTCTGACCGGCATTCACCACCGCGTGCTCGATGCCGGCCCCCTGGAGGATCTGCATGGCACGCTCGACGGCGTAGCCTTTGCCGATCCCGCCGAGATCGATGGAGACACAATCGGAGTTGAGATGCACCTTGTCGGGCGGCATCAGTTGCACTTTCTCGTACCCGACACAGCGCTTCGCTTTCTCGATGGCCTCTGGCGACGGCGGATGGCCGCTCGCCTGGGCCGCCTGCCACAGGCGCACCAGCGGTCCGACGGTCACGTCGAAGCTGCCGCCGGAACGGCGCGAGATCTCCATCGACTGGCTGAGCACATCGTAGAGCGCCGGGTCGACGCCGACGAAGCCGGTGCGGCCGCTGCGAACCAGCTTCGCGAGATCGCTTTCGGGATCGAAGTGGCTCATCACGTGATCCAGCCGGACGATCTCGGCGAGCGCGACCTCGATCGCGCGCTCCGCCTTCCCGCCCGACGCGTGGTACGCCACGATGTCGAACATCGTGCCCATCGCGTAGCGCTGGGCATGAATGAAGACCAGGCCGTCGGCGCGAAGGCAGGTGCACGCCAGAACCGCGAGTGCCGCTCCTTCAACGAAGCGCATAGACAACGCCCGGATAGGTCGCCAGGTAGACCGCCTCGGTCGAGACGATCGGCGTGGAGCTCACCGACCCGCCGAGGTTGGCGCGCCACAGCTCCTTTCCCGTTTCGGTCTCGAACGCCTGGGTGGTCCCGTAGAAGCTCTGAACGCACACGAAACCGTCCGCGGCGAGCGGCGGCGCCGTGATGGCCCGCATCGGCCGGGACTTCCAGAGCTCCCGGCCATCGGCGGCCGACAAGGCATAGAGGGAGCCGTCCCGCCCGCCGAAGAAGACTTTGCCGCCGGCCACCGCCGCCGACGAGGTCACGCCAAGGCCGGTCTCGACCTTCCAGCGCACCTTTCCAGACTCCATGTCGACGGCGTAGAAGAAGTAATCCTCCGATCCGACCAGCACCAGGCCGCCGTCGACCGCGGGCGACGCCACCACGCCGTCGGCAGCCCGATGAATCCAGGCGTCTTTGCCGGTGGCACGCTCGAGGGCGATGAGGCGGCCGTCGCCGCAGCCCAGGAAGAGTCGCCGATCGCTGACATACGCGGTCGAACAGATGCGCGCGTCCAGCTGCCGGCGCCATCGCAGCTGCCCGGTTGCTCGATCGATCGCGGAGAGATCGCCACCGGTACTGCCGACATAGACGGTGTCGTCGTACACGGCCGGGGAGGCCCAGACCTCCCCGGCGCTCTCGACCTGCCAGCGCCGCGCGCCCGACGCCCGGTCCACCGCGTTCACCGTGCCGTCGTCTGCGCCGAAGAGCACGAGGTTGCCGGAGATGGCGGGGGTCGAGTGGAGGGCAGCCTGGGCCTGGTAGCGCCAGCGTTCCCGGCCGTTGCCGCCGTCGAGGGCGTAAAGGCGGCCGTCGCGGCAGGTCACGTAAAGCACGCCGTCGCGCAGCACCGGGCTGGACCGGATCGCGTCACCGAGTGTGACTTTCCAGATCAGCTCGGTCGGCGGCTTTCGGGCTACGGCAGCAACGCCGCCACGGCGGTCGTTGGTCGCCAGCAGCGTGACCCAGTTGGTGTCGGGTTGCATCAGGCGACGGTAATCCTTCGACGATCGATCTTCGCGAGATCCCACACTCCGAGACCCAGCTCCGAGGCGGTCCGGATGTGGTTGGGCTCCCGATAGAACGGATTCTTCTGCGCCGTGCGTTCGATGTCGGAGCTGCGGCCAAGATTGGCCGGGTTGCGATCCCAGAGCGACGGCGCTCCGACCTCGCGGCGCTTCTGCTCGACGATCTCGAGCTCGACGCGATCGATCGCGACCGGGTCGGTCCCGATCAGGAGCGTCTTCGCTTCCCAGACGAACTCGGGATTCCAGCCGAACGGGCCGCCGTGATAGACGGCGCGGATGCCGTCCATGATGTGCAGCACGGACTTCGATCGCAGCGGCCCGACGCTGCACATCACCGGAATCACCGGATCCGTATACGTCTTGGGATCCACGTGCGTGCGCGCCACGTTGTTGAACGAACCGTAGGCCAGGTTCTTCAGGCAGCCGGTCACGCCCGACGCGTTGTGCTCCTTCAGGCAGGGAAGATTGATGATCTTGGTGGCTTCGCGGGTCACGATGCTGGCGAGGTAGGACCGGGTCTCGCGCTCGCCGAAACAGTCCATTTCGCAGTAGACGTCGGGGTCGTAGCCGCTCCGGTTGACGTCGCTCGAGCCCTTGACCGACCAGCGTTGATCGAGCCCCACGACGCGGACGCCGGCGGGCACCTGCGTGTGGTAGCCGTTGACCTCGAGCTGATTCGAGTTGCGATCGTAAACGATGATGTTCTTGTTCGGCACGCCGGCGGCATTCAGCGCCGCGATCACCTCGCGCAGCAGGGCGATCGAGGTGACCGTCGCCGGCGCGCTCGAGGGGTTCACCTTGATCGCGACGACGTCGGCCGGCGCGACGAAGCGCGCCCAGGCATCCGCGGGATTCTTGTCCCCGGTCAGCGCGGTCATGCCCTGGGTGAGCATGGCGCGCACTGCCGGCTGCTCAATGCGCCGATCCCGGATCGCCTGCGGATGAAAGACGTCGATCACGCGCCCGGGAAAGAGGCCGGGCATCGCCAGCGGTGACGGGGTCGCGTCGGGTGCGTGAACGGCGATCTTGAGCGAGCCGAGCGCGGAAGGCTCCTGCGCGCGCGAACGTCCGCCCTGACGTGCTCGGGCGCCGAGCATTGTCAAGGGCCCCCAGCCCAAGTGCAGGGTGCCGAGCGCCGCGTTATAAACGAAGGTCCGCCGATCCATGGGTCGCCACTATGCGGCCGTGTTTTTCCGTTCCAGGACTTCCTTCAGACGGCGGGCCACGACCTTTTCCTCGCCGTTGCGCATCATCCAGACGCCGATGACCAAGGCCGCCTCCTCGTTGCGGATGGCGATCGACGGCTCGCCGTCGCGCATCGCGTTGACGGCGGCAGCTGCCGCCTGCCGAGTGCCGCCTTCCCAGGTCACGCGCACGTGCGGGACGTGGTTGGCGACTTCCGGCACGAAGACTTCGGCCTTGACGCCAGACACTGACGCGGCGCTGCTGCGAATCGTCTCGGCGCGCTTGTCGAACTCCTTGCCTTCCTTCTCGAAATCCTTCCCGACGTACAGCTCCAGCGCCGCCAGCATGCCGACGATCTCTTCCTTGTTGACCTTCATGCCGCGGCCGACGGTGTTGCCGTTGGGTGGCGCATTCCTGCGGGCGGCCGCGATCAGATCCTTCCGTCCGAGGAGCAGGCCGGCGCTCTGCGGTCCGCGGATGCCCTTGCCGCCGGAAAACGCGACGAGGTCGAAGCCCATCGCCGTGTACTTCCAGAGGTTCTCGACCGGCGGCACGTCGGCAGCCGCGTCGTTCATCGTCGGGACGCCGTGCTTCTTGCCGAGCTGCACGAACTCCTGGTCCTTGATCTGGCCGATCGGATTGTTGTTGTTGTAGAAGAGCATCATCGCGGTCTGCGGATTGATCGCACGCTCCAGCTCCTCGCGCGTTTCGACCTCGATCAGCTTCACGCCGCAGTTGCGCACCGCGTGGTCGTATCCGAAGCGATGGGACTTCTGGATGATGGCCTCGCTCTTCATGTTCGTGAGGTTCGGGAGGTCCACCATTTTCTGGTTGTCCATCCCGGTGAGGACGCCGGCCGTGCCGAGGGTCAGGGCCGACGCCGCGCCAGAGGTGACCATCGCCGCCTCGGCCTTCACCAGCTTCGCAATGCGCTCCCCGACCTTTTCGCTGAGCTCTTCGAGCATCACGTAGTGCCGTGAGGCGTAGTTGATCGCGTCCATGACCTCGGATGGCATCAGCGAGGCGGTCATCGCCGTGTAGGTGCCCGCCGCGTTGATGAATGGCCGGATGCCGAGCTCCTTGAAGTAGTCACGGCCGCCGCCGCCGGCAGCGGCTGCGGTGACGGAGGCTCCACCCGCGCCGATGACGCCGCCGACCAGCGGCAGCGCCGAGATGTTCTCGAGAAAGCGTCTGCGGCTCCACATGGAGGTCCTCCTTAAACAGACCGGGGGGCTTCGCCCCGCCGGGCCCCCCATCGCCGTCGCTCGCGGGGGCCCCGTGGCCCCGCTCCGCTCCGGCGGGCGCGCCTGTGGCGTGCCGTTGAGGCGGTAGCTTAGCGTGCGGCGATGCAGTCGATCTCCACGAGCGAGTTCCCTGGTATCCCGCCGGCGGCGGCGATGGTGGTGCGGACAGGCGGGTTGGGACCGAACCTGCCCCTGAACACCGCGTTCATCCCGTCGTAGTCCTTCAGGTCGTTGAGGTAGACGTTCACCTTGAGGACCTTGTCCATCGACGACCCGGCCTTTTTCAATTCCGCCTCGACCTGGTCGAGCACCGACTTGGTGTGCACGGTGATGTCACCCGGCTCGTGGTGTCCCTTTCCCGCGATGAAGACGAGGTTGCCGTAGGTGACCCATCCAGAGAACAGCGGCGGCTTCGCTCCCGCGGGCTGGTTGTCGCTGGACGTTTTCTTCACCGGCGAGGTGTCCGCCGTCTGTGCCTGCGCGCTGGTGCCGAACAGGCCGCCAACAGCTGCGGCGAGGGTGGCGAAGAACGAGGTAACCACGGATCGTCGTGATGCGGTGTCAGTAGCAGCCATCGATGCGGCCTCCGTCTTGGGAGTGAATCAGAGTAGGCAGAGAATAGCGCAGAGTGGGAATGCCCGTCCAAGCGGCTTGATGGGTCTAAACAGCGGCGCGAGCGCAGCGAGCGCTGGCAGGCCGCGGGGGTGGGGCCCCGCGGCGCGCGCGGGGGTGGGCCCCGGCGCGCAAACTCATAAATGCTGGCGATCGGCTCGAACAACCCGGCGGCTGTATTATCGCTTGCGTTCTTCGGCGACCCGGTCCTTGACGAAGTTGGCGCGCTCGCGGGCGAAGGTCAGCAGGCCCTCGATCGACGATTCGAAATCGTTGTTCGAGTAGGGCTTGAACGTGTCGGTCCTCGCCAGGCTCCTGATCTGCTCGGTACTGACGGCGCACCTCGCGCTCGAGCCAGCCCGGCAGCGACACGTCCTTGTTGGCCTTATCCTTCGCGGCTTCTGGATCGACCTCCATGGCCGATGCCGCCGCATCGAGCAGGGTATTCAGGTAGGCGTTCTTGTACTGCGGCTCGGACAGCGTCCGCCGTGCCAGCACGTTCTCGCCGACGCGGTTCATGATGTCGAAGTCCACCGAGTGGAAGGTGTTGTCCTTGTCCCAGGCAATGAACTGCGATCGTTTCGTGTCCTCGAACCGGTACATGTAGAAGTTGTTCATTCCGGCATAGCCGAGAACGCCGTCATCTTCGGCGAGAAAGTTCTCGATCGCGAGGTGCGTCGCGAACTTCGAGAGGTCGAGGTATGGGGAGACCTCGCGATTCCAGATCGCGTCGGGTGTCTCGTTGACCGCCTGGACCATATCTTCGATCGGCCCATAGATCTTGGCGTCCGCGTCCTTCTCATGGGTCTTGGGCTGGAAGATCTTGTATTCGTCGTAGTTCGAGCCCATGTACTGGAAGCGGTACTCCTTCACGTAGTCGTACTCGAACAGGTAGCCGTCGTTCTCGGTGCCGCCTTTGCTGTCGGCGCCGAATGAACGACCGAGGAATCCCTTGTCGATCGTCTCGACGAGCGCGTAGACGCCCGCGAACTGATCGTTGATGAAGAGACGGGCGTGCGCTTCGCGCGGTGCCGGCAGACCGAGGCGCCGGAAGAACGCCATCGACAGCCGCTCTCGCAGCATCGACGGATCCTGGGTGAGGTTGTCCAGCACGAAGGACTTCAGACCGATGAAGGTCTGATCGATGTTGTACCGGTCCATGTCGACGCGGAGGCCGGGTTTTGTCGGGCTGCGGCTTCCCAGACCTCGGGAGCGGATGCCGACGTTGGAGACGGTGACGTCACGCCACTTCAGCGTCGCCGGGTAATAGATGTTCTCCTTGTAGTTCTGTTTCAGCGCCGCCCAGTCCTTCGAATTGAGCGACAGCCGGATGTCGTGGACGACCGAATCGTCGAAGAACTCCTCCATCGACTGCGCGTGCGCGGGACGCGCGATCGTCATGGAGAGGAGGGCGGTGAGCACGAGAACCGCCCGGACGCCGAGTTTCGCCGCTGAGAGGCCTGTCATCTGCTGTCTCCGGCCGGGTCTGAGGACTCGGCCCTAAACTTCGGTCGGGTCTAAAGACCCGACCCTACATCTGCCCAAGTGGCGTTTCCCACCCTTGTGGGGCCGTGTCTTTCCGCCGTCGCTGAAGCGTTGGCGGACCGCCGTAGCCTTGGCGAAGGCGGTTAGACCCGGCCGACACCGTGCCCTACATCACGAATTGCAGCCGCAGGACCCCGGTCCAGTACCGCGTGCGGTCGGACAGGGGGCTCCGCAGCGGGTCCTGAATGGTCTCCCGGACCGCATTGAACAGGACCCGGCCGTACCGATTGAGATACCAGTTGCTGCCGAGCGTAATCACGCGATCACGGTTCGGAAGGATGTTGGCCGCGCGCGGATTCGTAAACGGCGGCTCGCCGGCCGTTCCGTCGCTGCTGAACCGCAGCTCGTCGAACCTCGCCACCACTTCGACAGCGCCCGCGCCTCCTTGAAAGAGGGGATGCCGTGGTTCGATGCCGCCCGCCTTCCGTTCTCCGGTCAGGGCCCACGTTCCTGCGAGGTACCAACCCTGCGCGATCACGTCAGGGAGATCGACGTCGCCCACCCCCTGTCCGTTCCTTTGGTCCGTAAGTCGGTTGTATTCAGCAGATACAGAGAACGGGCCAGGTGTCCACAGGGCATCCACTCCCAGGCGGATCCGCTCGCCACTGACATACATCGGCTCGAAAAAGGTGAATTCGCGGACGGTCCGGCCCCGCATGCCGAAGAGTCCGTCGTCGATCACGCCGCGGGTGAAGTTGGCGCCAAACTGCAGCCGCCGGAGCAGCCCGCGCGTCGGCTCCCACGGCGTCAACTCCACGCGTCCGCCAATGGTGTTATCGACCGGCGGCTCCTCGAGAAACTCGTTCTGTTCGAGATCCTCGACAAACACCGAGTTGTCGCCGTCGTGCAGGAACCAGCCGCCCTGATACCGCAGCCGGTCTCCGGCGACCCGGCCGTGGACCATGACCCCTTTGTCGCGCCCTGGCGCGATCTGCGTGCCGATGAGCGAGCGCTCGATGAAGTTGTGGTTGAACTCGCTCGTCAGCTGATCGAGACCGAAGGGGATCTTGAACTTGCCCCCCTGGACCTGGACTGGCCTGAATTTCCGGTAATTGAGGAACACGTCGCGCCACGGGTTCTCGCTGTCCAGTGCGCTGACGTCGACTTCGTATTCGAGGTCGTCGTAGATGCGCCCGTCGAGCGAGATGCGAAACCGCCGGAAGTCGACGTCGTCCGGCGCCACTTCAGGGTCGGAGTCGAGCGCGCGGAAATCGAAATGCAGTCGGACGTGAAGGTCGGCGCGGAACTCGCCGATCCGAAGCGAGGGCGGCGGAAACCGGACCTCCTGTGCCACCGCCAGCCGCGGAGCCAGCATTGCCAGACACGCACACAACGCCGCCAGACGCATTCAGAATCCCCTCTTCGGCTGTTCCCAGGACACCGACTGCACTCCCGCAGTACCCCCGGCCATCAACTGTGCGCTCAAATCGTCGAGCGACAGGCCCGGATCGATCAGCGCGTGATAGGTCACGGCGGTTTCCTTGCCCTGCGAGACCTCGCGGGTCTCGAACACGATGCGGTTGCGCGCGAAGACCTTGTGCACGTGATCGGTCGGAAAGTCGCGGCCCGCGGCCACGACTTCCACCGCCAGCGCCCGGGTCCGGCGGACGCTGGTGCGATCGAGCAGGAACAGGAACACACACAGGAAGGCCGTCCCGAGCCCGGCGATCGCGAAGGCCCCGAGGCCCGACGCCATGCCCAGCGACATCAACAGGAAGATGATCGTGACGTCCTTCGGGTCTTCGACCGGGGTCCGGAACCTGACGATGCTGGCGGCGCCGGCGATGCCGAATGCCCGCGCGAGTGAGTTGCCGATGATGATCATCATCATCGCGCCCGCCACACAGAGGAGAATCTGCGCGTGCTGCATGGCCCGGCCGGACGGCCGATCGGTGGCGCTCGGCGCGTGGACGGCCGTGACCAGGAGCCCGATCAACGCGGCCGCGACGAGCTTGACCAGGGCGAGGAACGGTTGCGTCAGGAGCGTCGTGCCGCTCACTTCCGGCCCGCCGGGGACCGACTCGACATCGGGATTCCCGATCAGGGGCAAGCGGAGGCCGCCCCAGACCAGCGCCGCGCACAAGGCACCGCCCGCGAGCCCGAACCAGATCAGGTCCCAGCGCAGTTCGTGCTTCTTGGCGGCATCGACCGTGTCATAAACCGCGAACACATGATCGAGCTTCGAAACTTCGAGGATGGTGCCGGACCGCCGGGCACGGACAGGCAATCCGGAACGACGCGCCGAGCCGCTGAGCGGAGGTGTGGGCGCGCACCAGGGCGCGGACCCCCCGGCTGTCGATGGTCGGCACGTGCCGGAGGTCCACGAGCAGATCTCTCGAGCCGTCGCGAAACAGGGCCTGCACGCGCTGCTCGAACTCTTCGGCGGCGCCGCCGGCGACGAGCGCCTCCTGGGGGGACAGCACGACGCGGCGGCCGACCGCATCCTGAGTAACCGTCATGTAACTGGGTTGGAGGACTATAACATGCGGCTCAGGGGGTCACGAGCGGATGAGCTGGCTTATCATAGAATCTCCACAGATTCCGCGGACCCCCTATGGCTCCTGTGACATTGCGTATCGTCGCGGCCGGTTTCCTGCTGCTGGCCACCGCGGCGTGCCGCGATTCACACCCGCCAGGACCCACGGGTCCGCCGCCGCCTCCGCCGGTTCTCAGCGGCGTCCTCGTCGGTGCGGGCGATATCGCGATGTGCGGATCCCGGGGAACTGAAGCCACCGCGGCCCTTCTCGATCTCGTGGACGGCACCGTCTTCACGGCCGGGGACAACGCCTATTTCCAGGGAACTGCGGCCCAGTACAACCAGTGCTACGACCCGACCTGGGGCCGGCACAAGGGCCGTACCCGGCCGGCGCCGGGGAATCACGAATACGAAACCCCTGGCGCCAGTGCATATTTCGATTACTTCGGCCCGAGCGCCGGTCCCCGCGGGCTCGGCTACTACAGCTTCAACGTCGGGGCCTGGCACATCGTGTCGATGAACAGCAACGTGCCGGCGGGGGAGGGCTCGGGCCAGCTGCAATGGCTGCGTGAGGATCTGGCGGCGACCACCGCCAAGTGCGTTGCAGCCATCTGGCACCATCCGCTCTTTTCGTCCGGCCAGAACGGCCCGCAGCCGATCATGCGGGACGTCTGGCGCGTGCTCCGCGAGGCTGGGGCCGACGTCGTGATTTCGGGCCACGACCACATCTACGAGCGGTTTGGGCGGCAGGACGAGTCCGGCCGCGCCACGACTGGCGGGCTTCGCCAGTTCACGATCGGGACCGGCGGCGCGGAGCTCACGAGTCCCGTCCGAATCAGCGCCAACAGCGAGGTGCGTGGCGCGGCGTTTGGCGTGCTGAAGCTGACCCTGAACCCCGAGTCCTACGGCTGGCAGTTCCTGCCCGTGCCCCCCGCGCCGTTCAGCGACAGCGGGCTCGACAATTGCCGCTGATGCGCCGGGGACCAACCCGCCGAGTGTTTCTGTCCGCCCTCGGAACCGCCGGCGTTGGTGCGGCCTGCCGCCGCCGAACCGGTGGGGACCTGATTCTCCGCCTGTCGCACTCGATGACCGCGGGGCCGACCGCGCTGGATGTGTTCGCTGACGCCTTCCGCCAGAACGTCGAGTCGATGACCGGCGGCGCAGTGAAAGTCCGCCTCTTCCCGAGCGGCACGCTCGGTCAGGAACGCGAGGTCGTCCAGCAGCTGCAGGAAGGCCTGGTCGACTTCATGGTCTCCGGAACGGCAATCTGGGGAAGCGTGGCTCCCAGGCTGCAGGTGTTCGATTTCCCGTTCCTCTGGCGCGACTGGGATCACGTGCACCACGTAATCGACTCATCGCTGGGCGCGTCGGCAGCGGACTATCTGGCGTCCACCGTACGGATGCGGCCGCTGGCCTGGGGCGACTCCTTCGGCTTCCGGCACGTCATCACCCGCAGCCGCGACATCGTCGAGCCGCGGCAGCTGGCCGGGTTGAAGATCCGCACCATCCAGTCGGCGATCTACGTCAAGGCGGTGGAGCTGATGGGGGCGAGCCCGACCCCGATGGCATTCGGCGAGGTCTACACGTCGCTGCAGACCGGCGTCATCGACGGCTACGAGCACGATGCGAGCACCACGCTCGCGCAGCGCTTTTTCGAGGTCGCGCACTACATGGTGCACACCCGTCACATCGCCGGCGTGCTCGGCCTCTGGGCATCGACGGTGTCCCTGGAGCAGCTGCCAGCCGATGTTCGGGCGGTGCTCGAGCGCGCGGCACGGGAGGCGTCGGCCTCGCAGCGCGCGATGGGCGCCCGTGAGGACCTGCGCGCGACCTCGGAGCTCCGGGAACGCGGCATGACCATTCGCGAAATCGACAACACGGCATTCAGGAAACCCGCCGAGCGACTCTGGGAGCAGGAATCACGTGTGCTGGGCGTCGAGCGGTGGCTCGAGGCGATCCGCGCGTGACCCGGTCCCTGGCCGCTCCTGAACCGCATGCGGGGCTTTCGCACCATCCCGAACCGGCGCACGGTCCCGTCGAGCGGCTGCTGCATTGGTCGATTGCTGTCCTGGTGCTCGCACAGGCCGCGGTCGTTGGCCTCCAGGTCGTCGGCCGGCACGTGCTGCGGCATCCGATCCCCTGGACCGAGGAGATCGCGCGGCTGCTGCTCGTGTGGCTGATGTGCGCCGGCGGCATTGCCGCGCTCCTTCGTGGCCAGCATCCGCGCGTGACCGCCCTTATCCGTCTGCTGCGGCCCGATCGCCGTCAGGCCGTCGACGACGGCCTGCGCATCGTCCTGTTGATGTTCTTCGTCGGCCTGATTGGCCCGGCGTGGCGGCTGACCGTCACCAGTGCCGCCGAGCGACTTCCCGCGAGTGGCCTCTCGGGAGCCGCGATCTCAGGTGTCCTGCCGGTGGCGCTGATCCTGATGTCCGCAGTCGTCGTGTATCAGCTGCGGCGCGACGGTCTTGCGCCGTGGCGGGATCGATCGCTCCTGCCCTGGACCATCGGCGGCGCGGCGCTGGTGGTCGCCTCGGTGCTGGTGCCGCTGCTCGCTGCGGCGCCGGCGCTGGTCGTGCTGATCACCGGATTCCTGGTCACCGCGGCAGCCGGCATGCCGCTCGCCTTTACGCTTGCGCTCACCGCGCTCACGTATCTCCTCGGCATCGGCGGCATCGGCTTGATCATCCTGCCGATCAAGATCCTTGGCGGCGTCGATTCCTTCGTGCTGCTCAGCATTCCGCTGTTCATCCTTGCGGGTGCCCTGATGGAGAGCGGCGGCATCTCCGAGCGCATCGTCGATCTCGCGATGGCGATCGTCGGCAGAGTGCGTGGCGGTCTCGCGATGGTGGCGGTGGTCGCCGAAGTGCTGTTCTCCGGCATCTCGGGCTCGACCGCCGCCGACGTGTCGGCGATCAGCTCGCTGCTCGTGCCGTCGATGCGGCGCGCCGGGTACTCGGGCGCCGAATCGGTGAGCGTGGTCGCCGCTGCCTCGGCGATGGGCATCCTGGTTCCGCCGTGCCTCACGATGGTGGTGCTGGGGTCGCTCGTGAACCTGTCGATCGTGACGCTCTTCCTGGCAGGGTTCCTGCCCGCGTTCGTCCTGGCGGCGGTGCTCCTCGTCTTGATCGCGCTGCGGGCGCGCCGCCAGAAATGGCCGGTCACCGGACCTGCCGCGAGCGGCCACCTTGCCCGCGCCGCCCGCCGGGCGGCGGTGCCGCTCGGGCTGCCGGTGCTGCTGTTCGGCGGCATCTTCAGCGGCGCGACGACCGTCACCGAGGCAGCGCTGCTCGCCGTGGTGTATGCGCTGGTCGCGGGCCTGATGATGGGCGGCATTCGCCGCGACGAACTGTCCCGCGCAGCTGGCGCAGAGCGGGACCGTCACCGCGACGACGCTGTGGGTGCTGGCGGCCGCGTCGGCCTTCGGCGTGGATCCTGGTCCGCGAGTGGGTGCCGCAGACGCTGGGCGAGTGGATGGGCGGCATCGGCGCGGGGCGCTGGGGCTTCCTTGCGCTGACCGTGGTGCTGTTCGTGGTCATCGGCGCACTGCTCGAAGGACTCCCAGCGCTCCTGATTTTCGGACCGATCCTGTTCCCCATCAGCCGCGCGATCGGCATCGATCCCGTCCACTACGGCATCGTGATCATCGCGGCGATGGGGATCGCGTTCTTCCTGCCCCCGATCGGCGTCGGCCTTTCAATCGCCGCCGGCATCGCTCGGGTCGACATCGATGACGTGAGCAGGAGCTACATGCCGTACCTCGTCGCGCTTCTCATCGGGCTGGCCTTGATCGCGGCATTTCCCGTCGTCACACTGATCCTGCCGCGGCTGTTTCTCGGATATCGATAAATGTCTGGTCGCCTCGTAGGTACCGTGATCGGCGCACTGCTCATTGCCGCTGCATTGATCATGGCGCCGGCAATCGCCGCCGGAGGACTTCTGTACCCGGCGCGCCTTGCGCTGAAGGCTGGCATTCCGCCAGGCTGCGAGAATCGCGATTTCCAGGGAGATGACGTCACGCTGCGGGGCTGGTCCTGTGCCGCCATCGGGAAGCGGCGAGGCACGATCATCTACCTCCACGGCGTCGCCGACAATCGGGGCAGCAGTGTGGGAGTGGTTCAGCGCTTCACGCCGCAGGGCTTCGACGTCGTCGCATACGACAGCCGCAGACACGGCCAGTCGCCCGGCGAGGTGTGTACCTATGGCTTCGTCGAGAAGCGCGACCTCCGCCGCATCATTGACGGGCTCTCCGCGGGTCCGGTGATCCTCATTGGAACTTCCCTGGGCGCAGCAGTCGCACTGCAGGAGGCCGGATCGGATCCTCGCCCGGTGGCCGTCGTCGCGGCGGAGTCTTTCTCGGATCTCAGGACCGTCGCGACTGAGCGGGCTCCCTGGTTGCTTCCGTCGCCCGTGATTCGTAAGGCGTTCATGATCGCCGAGCAGCGAGGCCGGTTTCTCGTGGACGCGGTGAGTCCGGCACAGGCAGCGCGAACGATCAAGGCGCCGGTGCTGCTGATTCACGGCGCCGAGGACAAGGACACGCCGCCGGCTCACTCACAGCGTATCTTCGAGGCCTTGACAGGCCCGCGCCGCCTGATGCTCGTTCCCGGCGCCGCGCACAACCAGTCACTCTACGGGCCTGGAGTGTGGGGCGAGATCGAGCGTTGGATCGAAGAGGCGCTGGAGCTCCGCGAGCGGAGATTCGCCGCGCCCTTAGGCCGCGACCCCGCGAACCCGCGAACCCGCGAGCCCCGAGAGTTATACTCCGCCCCCATGCTCCTTCTCGACCCGGCTTCCGTGTGGCGTGCCGCGACTGCATGGCATCCCGCGACCCGCGTCGCATTTCGCTTCTTCGCGACGTACTTCACGCTGTACGTCCTGACGACGCAGATGCTGCCGGGGATGCTCGTGCTGCCGGTGGGAGAGTTTCCGAATCTCGGCGAGCTGCCGCCGGTGCGGCCGGCCGTGTCATGGGTAGCGACTAACGTCTTTCGCGTCGGCTACCCGCTGGTGATCACGGGCAGCGGCAGCGGGGACAAGACTTACGACTGGGTACACGCCTTCACCACGCTGGCGCTGTCGGTGCTGATCACCGTCGTGTGGTCGTCACTCGATCGCCGGCGCGAGCACTATGAGCGGCTGCAGCGATGGGTCCGCCTCTTCGCCCGATTCGCGCTGGGATCGACGATGGTCAGCTACGGAATAATCAAGGCCATTCCGCTGCAGATGCCCGCGCCGGGTCTGACCCGCCTGCTGGAGCCCTTCGGTCACTTCTCGCCGATGGGCGTGCTCTGGTATTCGATCGGGGCATCCCGGCCCTACGAGATCTTTGCCGGCTGCGCCGAGCTCGCGGGCGGGATCCTGTTGCTCATCCCGCAGACCGCGGTGCTCGGGGCGCTGATCTGCCTTGCCGACTCAATCCAGATCTTCACGCTGAACATGACCTACGACGTTCCCGTGAAGCTGTTCTCGTTCCATTTGATTCTGTTGTCGCTGTTTCTTCTGGCCCCTGACGCCAGGCGGCTCCTGAACGTACTGCTGCTGAACCGCGCGGCGCAGCCCTCGACTCTCGTCCCCCTTGGCCGAACCCTCCGCGCCCGACGGGTGGCGGTGGCCGCCCAGATCCTGTTCGGTGCCTATGTGATTGGGATGAACCTGAACGGCGGGCTCGAGGCCTGGACGCAGTACGGCGGGGGAGCGCCGAAGTCGCCGCTGTACGGCATCTGGCAGATCGAGCAGATGTCGATCGACGGGCAAGTCCGGTCGCCGCTGGTGACCGATTTCGACAGATTTCGGCGTGTGATCTTCGATCGTCCGACGCAGGCGGCGTTCCAGCGCATGAACGACACGTTCGTGCTCTACGGCGCGAAGATCGATACCTCGGCGAAGACCGTGACGCTGACGCGGGGGAACGCTGGCTCCCCTGGCACGTTTTCTTACGAACAGCCATCCGCTGACGTCCTGGTCCTGACGGGATCGCTCGACGGGCGCAAGATGCAGATGCAGGCGAGGCTTTTCGATCGCAACAGCTTCTTGCTCGTCACCCGGGGTTTCCATTGGGTGCAGGAGTATCCGTTCAATAGGTAATCTTTCGGGGCCTTGCCTCGCCGTAGCCTTGGCGAAGGCGGGTCCGGGGTTCGGGGGCTCGAATAGAGGGGTTAAGACGACTTGATCTCGCACCGTACGCTCTCGCTCATCGCACTGACGGCCGTGACCCTTGGATGGGCTGTCGTCGGCATCGACGCCCAGACGGCGCATATCGGCGACTTCGACGGCCACGGAGACATCGGCTCGCCGAAGCTGACGGGGACTGCCGCCTACAACCCCGTCTCGCAGGACTACGTCCTCACCGCCGGCGGCACCAACATGTGGGCGCAGCGCGACGAGTTCCACTTCGTGTGGAAGCGCATGACCGGCGATTTCATCCTGCAGACGCGCGTCGAGCTGATCGGCAAGGGGGTCGAGCCGCACCGCAAGGCAGGGTTGATGATTCGCGCCGGGCAGGACGCCGAGGCGCCGTACGCCGACGGCGTGATCCATGGTGACGGGCTGACGTCGCTGCAGTTCCGTCGCACGAAAGGGGCGATTACCGAGGAGCGACGTCCGGAGATCAAGGGCGCCGACGTGCTTCAACTCGAGCGGCGCGGGAACACGTTCATCTTCTCGGCGGCGAAGTTCGGCGATCCGTTCGTCGACGACGGAGATCCAGGACCTCGCGCTCGGCGACGAGGTGCTGGTCGGGCTCGCGCTGTGTTCGCACAACCCCGACGTGATCGAACGTGCCGTGTTCAGCAACGTTCGCATCATCCGGCCGGCGAAGGAAGGGTTCGTGCCGTACCGCGATTACATCGGCAGCGTGCTCGAGCTGCTCGACGTGCAGAGCGGCCGGCGGCAGGTGATTCACAAGGCCGAGCTCCCGTTCGAGGCGCCGAACTGGACGCCGGACGGAAGCGCTCTCATCTTCAACGGCAGCGGCCGCGGCGAGAACCGCGGCAGGCTCTATCGCTTCGATCTCACGACCCGTCAGCCGGCCGCGATCGACACCGGCACATCGAATCGCAACAACAACGATCACGTGCTCTCGTTCGACGGCACGATGCTGGGCATCAGCGACCAGAGCGCGGGTCAATCGGCTATCTACACGCTGCCAGCTGCCGGCCTGCCCGCCGAAGCGCGTCAGCGCGAAGGCGGGCGGCGGCACGCCCAAACGGATCACGCCGCTGACTCCGTCGTATCTCCACGGGTGGTCACCCGACGGGAAGTGGCTGGTCTACACCGGCGGCCGGAACGGCGAGTTCGACATCTACACGATCGCGTCGGATGGCTCGGGCGCCGAGAAGAACATGACCAACTCGAAGGGCCTCGACGATGGCCCCGAGTACACGCCCGACGGCAAGTACATCTATTTCAACTCGGTGCGCGGCGGCGCGACGATGCAGATCTGGCGGATGAAGGCGGACGGGTCACAGCCCGAGCAGGTCACCAACGACGATCTGAACAACTGGTTCCCGCACATCTCGCCGGACGGCCAGTGGATCGCGTTCATCAGCTTTCCGAAGGACGTCGACCCGACCGACCATCCTTATTACAAGCGCGTGTATCTGCGGCTGATGCCGATCGCCGGCGGCACGCCCAGGGTGATCGCGTACGTCTATGGAGGCCAGGGCACGATCAACGTGCCGTCATGGTCGCCGGACGGGAAGATGGTGGCTTTCGTGAGTAATACAGGGAGTTATTAGGCCCCGGGCGTTGGAAGTTGACGGAGCTCAAGCCAAGAGCTTCTGCACCAGCTCCCCATGCACGTCGGTGAGCCTGAAGTCCCGTCCCTGGAACCGATAGGTCAGCTTCTTGTGGTCGATCCCCAGCAGGTGCAGCAGCGTCGCCTGCAGGTCGTAGACCGACACCGGGTCCGACGCGATGTTGTAGCTGAAGTCGTCGGTCTCGCCGATCACCGAGCCGCGTTTGGTTCCGCCGCCCGCCACCCACATGCAGAAGTTGCGCGGATGGTGGTCGCGGCCGTAGTTGGCGTCGGTCAGGCGCCCCTGGCTGAAGACCGTGCGGCCGAATTCGCCGCCCCAGACGACCAGCGTGTCGTCGAGCAGGCCGCGCTGCTTCAGATCGGTGATGAGCGCGGCGGTCGGCTGATCGGTGCCTTTGCACTGCAGCGCGATGTCGCGCGGCAGGTTGCCGTGCTGATCCCAGCCGCGGTGATAGAGCTGGATGAACCGCACGTTGCGCTCGGCCAGCCGCCGCGCGAGCAGGCAGTTGGCCGCGTAGGTGCCGGGCTTCCGCGCATCCGGTCCGTAGAGCTCGAACACTGACTCCGGCTCCTTCGACAGATCCATCAGCTCGGGCACCGAGGCCTGCATCCGGTAGGCCATCTCGTACTGCGCGATCCGCGTCTCGATCTCCGGATCGCCGTACGCCTGCGACTTCATCTTGTTGAGGGCCGAGACCGCGTCGAGCATCTCCCGGCGCGTCGACCGGGTCACGCCGGGCGGATCGTCGAGATAGAGCACGGGCGTGGCGCCGCTGCCGAAGCGGACGCCCTGGTAGCTCGACGGCAGAAAGCCGCTCGCCCAGAGCCGCGAGAAGAGCGGCTGATCGGCCACGAGCGCCTGGGCCTGCGACAGCAGCACCACGAACGCCGGCAGGTTCTGGTTCTCGGTCCCGAGGCCGTAACTGAGCCAGGCGCCCATGCTCGGCCGGCCCGGCTGCTGGAATCCGGTCTGGATGAAGGTGATCGCCGGGTCGTGATTGATCGCATCCGTGTGCATCGTCTTGATGACGGTGATGTCGTCGACGATCTTCGCGGTGTGCGGCAGCAACTCGCTGACCCAGGTGCCGGCCTGTCCGTGCTGCGCGAACTTGTAGATCGACTTGGCGACCGGAAGCGTCGACTGCCCCATCGTCTGGGCCACGCGCTGGCCCTGGCGGACCGAGTCGGGAATCTGGGTGCCCTGCAGCTTCTCGAGCCCCGGCTTGTAGTCGAACGTCTCGAGCTGTGACGGTCCTCCTGACTGATGAAGGAAGATGACGCGCTTCGCACGCGGGGCATGATGGGGAAGGCCCACCAGCCCGCCGGTCTTCGGGTCGCGCGCGGGCGGCGTCGCGTCCTGTGCGGCGGTCAGCACGTCGGGACCGAGCAGCGATGCCAGCGCGCCGATGCCGATGCCCCGGGCCGACAGTCCGAACAGCTGGCGTCGCGTGAGATGAAGATCGAGGTCGCGATTGATACCCATGGCTTACTGCTTGGTGATGGTTTCGTCCAGATTCAGAATCGCGGAGGTGACGGTCGTCCATGCCGCCAGCTGCACCGCGTCGAGGCGTGTATCACGCGGCGACTCACCAATCGCGATCAGCTTCGCCGCGGCCCGAGGATCCTTCCGGAATCCGTCGAGCCGCTGCTGCAGCAGCCGCCGCAGCACGCCCGATTCGCCGCCCGTCGGCTTGCGCGCGGTCGCCAGCCGGAATGCGTAGGTCAGCCTGGCCGAGTCGTCTTTGCCGCCTTCGATGATGACCCGCTGCGCCAGTGCCCGCGCGGCCTCGACGTAGGTAGGATCGTTCATCAACACCAGTGCCTGGAGCGGGGTGTTCGTGAGGGCCCGCCGGGCGGTGCACTTCTCACGATCGGGTGCATCGAAGGTGGCGAGTGATGCCGGCGGGACGGTTCGCTTCCAGAACGTGTACATCCCTCGCCGATAGAGCTCGGGTCCGTGACTCTGCACGTAGGACTGCGCGGAAAACCCTTCTCCGAATGCCATCTCTTCCCAGAGTCCCTTCGGCTGATAGGGAAGCACGCTGGGCCCGCCGATCTCGGTGTTGAGCAGGCCGCTCGCCGCCAGCGCGGTGTCGCGCACCAGCTCGGCGGGCAGGCGCCCGCGCGGGCCGCGCGCCAGCAGCCGGTTGTCCGGATCGCGATCGTGCAGCGCGGGCGTGACCACTGACGATTGCCGATATGTCGCCGACGTCACGATGAGGCGCTGCATCGCGCGGATATCCCAGCCCGTCCTGATGAACTCCGTCGCCAGCCAGTCGAGCAGCTCCGGATGCACCGGCGGCTCGCCCTGAACGCCGAAGTCTTCCTGGGTCTTCACGATCCCGAGTCCGAAGTAGGACTGCCAGAAGCGGTTGACCGCCACCCGCGCGGTGAGCGGATGCTTTGGATCGACGAGCCAGCGCGCGAGCGTCAGGCGGCTCAGCGGCGCGCCCTCGGGCAGCGGCGGCAGCATCGACGGGACGCCGGGCTGGACCTTTTCGGTCTGGTTTCGATAGTCGCCTCGCGCCAGCACGAACGTGTCGCGCGGGACCTTCATCTCGCCCATCACCATCGCGCTGGGGACGGTCTTCTGCAACTCCGTACGTTCGAGCCGCAACGCCTTCAGCTCGGCGTTCGCAGTCCGGAGAGTCTCGGGGGCCGCGTAGGTGAGGAAATAGTCCCGCAGGTACGCCGCTTCGTCGCGCGAACGCTTACCGGTCACACCCGACAGCACGGCCCGCGCGCGATAGTGCAGCGCGAGTTGTTCGATTTCCCCCGGCGCCAGGATGCGTTTGTAAAGCCGGAGGTCGTCGAGCTGACCCCGGAACGTCGGACCGAGCGGCCCGCTGCCCACGCGGAGCGGCGCATCCGATCGTGTCGACCCCGCAAGGGTGTCGCTCACGATCTCGGGCGTCAGCAGTTTGCCATTCAAATAGAGCCGCAGGCCGGCGGCCTTGCCGCTGCCGTCGTACGACATCGTGACGTGATACCAGTCGCCGAGCGTCAGCCGCTCACGTGTGCGCAGGCGGATCGCGCTCGTCGGCACGTCACCCACGACTGCGACGTTGAGGCGCGCGGCCCACTTCTGGATGTCGACCAGGACGATGTCGTCGAACGTCCATTCGAAGCCGTGGCGCTTGTCGGGGCCGGCGAACTTCTGAAATCCCGCCATTGGCAGGTTGCCCCGCCCGCGCAGCCACACCGCCAGGCTGAACGGCTCGCCGCGATCGAACGCGCCGACGTTCCCGAAGCTGACCTCGACGTCGCCGTCGAAGGTGGCCGCGCGGCCGATCTGCCCGATGTCGAACGTCGGATCGCCCGCGATCGTTCGCCCGTGCTGGTACCGGCCGGAGATGTCGGAGAAGCTGCCATCGAGCTCGTAGTGCGCCGCCGGTGCGTTGCCGTCGATCGGCGTCACGGTTTCCGACATGCGCTGCTCCCACTCGGCCTGCAGCGGTTTCACGACGTCGTCGGCAGTCGCCGTCTCGCGCGTGCGGATCGCGGCGTCCAGGTTTTCGAGCTGGGCCTGCTGTGCGGGGGACGGGAGCGGCAGGACGGGTACGGCGTTGCCCCTCCGCCCATCCAATCCCTCCTCGGGGACCGAGTTGAAGAACGCGAAGAACTGGTAGAACTCCTTGTGCGTGATCGGGTCGAACTTGTGGCTGTGGCACCGCGCACAGCCCATCGTGAGCCCCATGAAAGCCGAGGAAGTGGCTTCGACTCGATCGATCACGTATTCGACCTGGTATTCCTCGGCGATCGCCCCGCCCTCGAAGTTGATCATGTGGTTGCGGTTGAACCCCGAGGCGATCTTCTGTTCCCGCGTGGCGTCCGGAAGGAGATCGCCGGCCAGCTGCTCGATCACGAACTGGTCGAACGGCAGGTTGCGGTTGAAGGCGCTGATCACCCAGTCGCGCCAGTGCCACATGCCGCGCAGGCTGTCGATGTGGTACCCGTGGGTGTCGGCATAGCGCGCGGCGTCGAGCCAGGGCATGGCCATCCGTTCGCCGTAATGCGCCGACGCCAGCAGCGCATCCACGCGCTTCTCGTAGGCGTCGGGGGATTTGTCGGCGAGGAACGCGTCGACTTCAGCCGGCGTCGGCGGCAGCCCGGTGAGGTCGTAGCTGAGGCGGCGAAGCAGCGTCGGCTTGTCGGCCTCTCGCGATGGCTCGAGCCCCTCGCGCTCGAGCCGCGCCAGGATGAACTGATCGATCGGGTTGCGGACCCACTGCGGCTGGCGGACGGCTGGCAGCTCCGGCCGTGACGGCGCCGTGTACGCCCAGTGCGTATCCCAGCGGGCGCCTTCGTCGATCCAGCGCTTCAACAGCGCGATCTGCGCATCGGTGAGTGCATGACCCGAGTCGGGCGGCGGCATCCGATCCTTGGGATCGGGCTCGGTGATTTTCTTGACGAGAACGCTCTTCGCCGCGCTGCCCGGCACGATGATCCCTTCCTCGAGGAACATGCCGTCCTTCGTGTCGAAGTGGAAGTCGGTCTCGCGCTTCTTCTCGTCCGGGCCGTGGCAGGCGAAGCAGTTGTTGGAGAGGATCGGGCGGATGTCGCGGTTGAAACTGAGCGCCGCGGGAGATGCCGGCGCGGACTGTCCGCGCGGCCCCGAGCGATGCCGCCGAGAGCAGAGCGGTCAACGCAGCGGAGGCCGCGACAATCTGAACCGCGTGCGATCGCTGTGAGAGGCCCATCTGTTATCCGGAACGCCTCGACCAGGTCGGCCCGACACGGGTCGGGACGTCGAGTGCGGAAAAGACGCCGAGCGATTCGACGTTGGCCCCGAACGCGTGGCGCCGCTCCTCGAGCGCTTTGATCTGGTCCTCGAAATCAGCCACGTGCTTCTCGTAGACGAGCATCTCGCTCCAGGTACTCGACGAGCAGGTAGCGCTTCGGCGCGGCCAGATCCTTCAGAAAGGAGCTGCCGAGGAACGAGCGGCTGCGTCTCGACAGCTTCGTCCACTCGCCGTCGGCGCCATAGAACCGTTCGAACTCCTCGCTCGTACCGTCTTGAACCGTGAATTGCCAGACAACTGCGACCACGGGCCATCCTCTTCTCGCAAAGCGTAAGTATAAGCGCTACCTGGGCCTTCCTCCCCCTTTCGGGGGAGTGCGCCTGCGGCTTTCGGGTGATGTGCCGGACCGGCCGCCCGCCTACACTTTCCCCATGTTCGCCGCCCCCCGCCCCGAAGCGATCGACAGCCGCCTGGTGTTCCGCATCTACGCCGCGGTGGCGCTGCCCCTGGGGATCGTCACCTATCTGTGGCCGCTGTTGCCGCCGCCGCATCTCCCTGCGCCTCCGGCGGTTGTGAGGATGCGAATCACTGCGGCCATGGTCACCGCGCTTGGCAGCTGCGCCGCGGCCTTCGCCGCTATTGACGATCCGCTGGGCAGGCGGCGTGGGCTCATGGGATTCGGGCACGCCCACCTGATGCTCGGCGTGATGCTGGGGATCCAGGCCTGGGCTCAATACTCTCCGGTCGTTGCCCCTTCGGTGCTCGTCGCCTCGGTCGCTGCGATTACCGGGGTGGTGTTGATGTACCTCGGCATCACCGGGCCGGGCAGCGACCTCCTGCCGGCGCTGCCCCGGCTTCAGTCCGACCACGCGGTCGCTGGGGAGCGTGGGTTCGCCATCCGCAACAAGCGCACGTTCAGCCGCCTGCGCTCCGAATACGAGATGCAGATCCGCAACGCCGCGAGACAGGAGGAACGCGCGCGGCTGGCGCGCGACCTGCACGACGCGGTCAAGCAGCAGTTGTTCGTGATTCAGACCGCGGGCGCCACCGCGCAAGCCCGATTCGACACCGACGCGGCCGGCGCGCGGGCCGCGGTGGAGCAGATACGGACCGCCGCGCGAGAAGCCATGACCGAGATGGAAGCCATGCTCGATCAGCTTCAGAGCGCGCCGATCAGCAACGCCGGCCTGGTCGCGTTCCTGCGAAAGCAGTCCGAGGCGATCGGCTTTCGCACCGGCGCAGCGGTCTCGTTCACTGCCGGCACCCTCCCCGACGAACGCGCGCTCGATCCGGGCGCGCGTCAGGCCATTGCACGGGTGGCGCAGGAGGCGCTGTCGAACGTCGCCCGGCACGCGCGGGCGCGCAACGTCACCGTGTCGCTCGGCGTCAGCGACAGGGCTCTCGTCCTGACCGTCAAGGACGACGGCGCCGGCTTTGTGCCCGGAAGTTCGCCGCATCAGGCCGGGATGGGCATGGAGAACCTGGCTGCGCGTGCGGCGGAGGTCGGCGGCTCAGTGGACGTCACGAGCGTGCCCGGCGCTGGTACGACAATTCGGTTTGGCGTACCTTGCGGCCGACTCCCGGCGCCCCGCTTCTACGTCCGACGGGCCGCCGCCTGGAGCGCGATGTTCATGGCCGCCGTGGCGATGGTGTCGAGCGTGAGCCTCGGCCTGCGCCTGGTCGGCATACCACTGCTGATCATCTCCGGGATCGCCGTGGCGCGCTACGCCGTCGCCGTGTACCGGGTGAAACGAAACCGCGCATGAACACGATCACGATCGTGCTGGCCGACGACCATCAGGTCGTCACGCACAGCCTCAAGGCATACCTCGAGTCGTTCAGCGATCTGAAAGTCATCGGCATCGCGTCGACTGGCGAAGAGTTGCTGTCACGTATCGACGAGTGGCGTCCGCAAGTGATTCTCCAGGACCTGCTGATGCCGGGCGGGATCGACGGCATCGAGACAACGCGCCGGGTGCTGCAGCGGCATCCGGAAATCGCCGTGGTCGCGCTGACGGCGTCGATGGACGAAGCACGGATGATCGGCGTGCTGCGCGCCGGCGCGCTCGGCTACGTTCGCAAGGACGCCGCACCCGAGACGCTCCTTGCCGCGGTCCGCGCCGTTTCCCGCGGTCGGACCTACATCGATCCCTCAATCGACCGCACGGCACGCCTGGCGTCGTCCGATGCAGAGACGCTGACGACGAGGGAGACGGACGTGCTGCGCCAGGTGGCGCTCGGACTGTCGAACCGCGACATCGCGGCGGCGCTCTCGGTGTCGGAGGAGACGGTCAAGACGCACGTCACCCACGTCCTCGCGAAACTGCAGGTCGACAACCGCGCCCAGGCGATCGTGCAGGCGCTCAAGCGGGGAATCGTCTCGCTCGACGAGCTTCAATAGAAGCCACTTCGTCAACTCCCAAGTTCCAACTCCCAACTCCCAAGGGAAGCCGGTCGAACAATGGGGTGAACGGCCGTCAGCCGGGCTGGCTGGATGTCTTCACCCCGTTCTCCGAAGGGCTTCCCTTGGGAGTTGGGAGTTGGAAGTTGGGAGTTGATTCCCTGTTGACAAAAATAGCATATATCTGCTAATAATTCGTCGCATGCGAAGGAAGCCCAATGCGCTGGTGCCGATCGAGGAGGCCATCTGCCACGCCGCCGCTTCGTTGCGCGTCGATGGCATCGAGGAATTTCACGGCTACGAGCTCGCAAAGCAGCTGGCCGAGGCCGAAGACCGGAAGCTCCTGACAGCCTACGGAACGCTCTACCGCGCGCTGGGCCGGCTCGAGGCGATGGGGATGCTGCAGAGCCGCCGGGAAGACCCCGCGATCGCGGCCCAGGCGAATCGGCCCGGCCGTCGGCTCTACACGCTCACGGCGCTCGGAGAGAAAACAGCGCGTGAAGCGGCGGCCGCTCCCGCGAGGCGGGTGCGGCGCGCGCGGCGGCGAGTGGCGCCCGCATGATCACCCTGGGCATCGGCTTGGCCGTGTCGGCGGTGCGTGGGTGGACGCGCCTGTACACCTGCGGACTCCCGCCCGACCTCCGCGACCGTCGCCGCGACGAGGTCGAATCCGATCTCTGGGAGAGCGTTCAGGATGGCCATTCGGATCGCGCCTTGGCCTGGCACCTCTGGGGCCGGCTGATCGGCGGGCTCGTCGACGATCTGGGCTGGCGGTCCGAGCAGACGGTCGGCGTGCTGCCGCTCGTCTTCAGGTTGGTGGCGACGATGGGGCTGATCACGCTCCTCGGTTTGTGGCTGATCAGCGCCGCGAGCCCGCGGATACCGGAGCCCCCGGCGGCGCCGCGCTTTCCTCCGCTGATCGACGCGCCGCCGCCACCACCGCCGCCGCCACCACCGTGTGCGCCACCCGGGTTCCCACCGGATCCCGGCGGGAAGTGCGCGAGATAGCAAGGAAGGTGAGGATGTGATGAAGAAAACAACCGCGCTGGTCGTGACCCTGTCCGTCGTGTCCATCACCGGAGCGTTGCTCCTCGACCCCTTCGACGTGTGGGCGCAGAGCGGCTCGCAACAGATGCCGAGAGATCGAAAACCGGCACCGTCCGCGACGGCGAATCAGGACGACGAAGAGGCGCGGCTGCAGCGGGCCCTCGCGGCCGATCCCGCGAATGTCGAGACGCTTCGAGCGCTGGGGGCGCTCTACAACCGTACCGGCCGATTCGACCTGGCCGTCCAGTCCTTCGAACGCGTTGCCGCTCTACGGCCCGCCGACGCGGAAGCCCACCATGTCGTCGGCACCTACTATTTCGAGAAGACCAGGGATCAGACCCTGAGCGCCGCAGACGAAGCAGACCTACATCGAGCGCGGGATCGCCGCCGAAGACGACGCGCTGTCGGTCAATCCTGAGTTAC
Organism: uncultured Acidobacteriota bacterium; assembly: GCA_963836735.1. Classification (GTDB taxonomy): domain Bacteria; phylum Acidobacteriota; class Vicinamibacteria; order Vicinamibacterales; family 2-12-FULL-66-21; genus JACCXG01. The sequence continues at coordinate 271,461 of CAWIKP010000022.1, forward strand.
ATCGAAGCGCTCGTCTACAAGAACATGTTGCTCCGCGTGCAGGCGGCGAGCGAGCCCGATCCAGTCCGTCAGCAGGCGCTCGTAAGTCAAGCGGATGCGCTCCGGAACAAAGCGCTGCAACTGCAGAAGAGCCGATCGACGGCCGCGGTTCCCGCCGGCACCGTGATCAGCGTGGGATCCGCACCGCCACCTCCACCACCGCCCCCGCCGCCCGGCGCGCCGCCGGCCTCGGAGATGAAATGGGTGTATGGCAACGTCGAGTACGCCGCGGTAACCGGCCGGCGACCGGTCAAGACCAAGGACGTGCGGCCGATCTATGCCCCGATGGCAATCTCGGGCGGGATCGAGGGGACCGTCGATTCTCGAAGCGGCCGTCGATCGACAGGGACGGGTCGCGGAGGTGAAAGTGGTGGAATCGCTCCCGCTGCTCACCCAGGCGACCATCGATGCCGTGCGGCAGTGGGAGTTCGATCCGGGATCGCTGGCCGTCGACGCCGCGACTGTGATCTCCGTCAACGCGACTTTCAAGAAAGCGCAATAGATCGATGACTGCACGATCTGGTAGGGGCGGGTCTTCAGACCCGCCCGCTCTTTATTGATCCGTGAGCGCGATCAACGGATCAATCTTCGCCGCCCGCCGCGCCGGCACGCCGCAGGCAATCGTCGCGACCGCGATCAACGTGCCGGTGACCGCAGCCAGCACCAGGGGATCGAGCGGGCGGATGCCGAACAACTGGGTCTCGAGGGCGCGGCGGATCGCGATGGCGCCGGCGAAGCCGACGGTCAGGCCGGCGCCGAGCAGCACGAGACCTTCGCGCAGCACCAGCTGGAAGATGCGGCGCGGCTCGCTGCCGAGCGCGAGCCGGATGCCGATCTCGCGCCTGCGCTGCGCCACCTGGTAGGCGAGGACCCCATAGATCCCGACGCACGCCAGGAACACCGCGATACCGGCGAACAGCGCGCCGAGCAGCATCGGTGTCCGGCGGCTGACCAGTGACTGATCGAGCCGGGCCTGCATCGGACGCACGCCGTAGAACGGCAGCTCGGGATCGATCGCCGTCACCTCCCGGCGGATGGCTTCGGTCAGCGAGTCCGGCTCGCCGCTGGTCCGGGCGACCAGCGGTCATGGTTCGAATGGCGTCCTGCGCGACCGGGAAGTAGTACGCGCCGACCGGCTCCTTCTCGGTGAGCGCCCGCATCCGCACGTTTCCGACGACCCCGACGATGGTGAAGAACGTCGACGTCTTGCCGGGACCGCGGCCGAGCTCCTCAGGACTGCCCGGCCGCCAGAGCCGCCGGCCGATCGGATCTCGGGTCCCGAAGAATCTCGCGGCGAGGCGCTCGTCGACGATTACCACCTTCGGCGCGCGCTCATCGTCGCTGTCCCTGAACAGCCGGCCGCGCACCAGCGGGACACGCATCGCCTCGAAGAATCCGGGTGTGACGTCGGTGTTGTACGGGGAAATCAACGACTCTCCCGGGGCCATCACGTAGCCTTCGGCCAGGATCACGCTGTCGTTGAAGTTGTTGCCGAGCGGGATGTTGCTGGTGATCCCGGCCGCGTCGACCCCGGGGAGCGATCGAACACGTTCGAGCAGCCGGTTCGCGAACAGGATCAGTTGCGGGTCGTCCTTGTAACGTGCCGCCGGCGGCGTCACGGCGCCGGTCAGCACATGATCCGGATCGAATCCGGGCTCGATTGCGAGCACCCGCTGAAAGCTCGCGAGCAGCAGGCCAGCTCCGGCCAGGAGCATGAAGGCGAACGCCACCTGAGAGGCGACCAGTACCCGGCGGAGCGTACGAGAACCGCGGGACGCCGTGCCGCTTCGTCCTTCCTCGCGGAAGGCCTGGCTCAGATTCAGATGCCGCAGCCCCAGCACCGGCACGAGCGCGATCAGGAAACCGACCGCGGCACCGAGGGCGAGCGTGAATGTCACGACGCGGCCACTCAAGGTGACCGCGGTGCCTTGAGGCGTCTGCTCGAAGCCGAACGTGCTCAGCGTTCGAAGGCTGCCCCACCCGAGGAGCAGCCCGAGCCCGCCCGCGACAATCGCCAGAATCAGCGTCTCGGTGAGCAGCTGGCGCGCGATCCGTCCCATCCCGGCGCCAAGCGCGTGCCTGGTTGCAAGCTCCTTCATCCGGCCCGACGATCGCACGAGCATCAGGTTGGTGACGTTGACGGCGCCGATCAGCAGGACGAACGCCACGCCGCCCCAGAGCAGGAACAGCGTCGGACGGACGTCGCGCACCAGATGGTCGTGCAGCGGCACGACCGCGGTGTGGAAGCGTGCGTTGATCAGGATTTCCTTGAATTGTGGAAACCGATCGAGGTTGCGGGCGTTCAGCGCGTCGATCTGCTGACGCGCCTGCTCGACGGTCGCGCCGGACCGCAGTCGCGCGAGGTACGACCAGTTGTTGCTGTGTCGCCGGTCGTCTGCCTTGTCCGCCGGCGTGAACGCCACCGGCAACCACAGCTTCACATCGGGATCCCGGAAGATGAAACCGGCGGGCAGCACACCCACGACCGCATACGGCTCTCCGTTGATGCGCAGGTCGCTTCCGACGGCGTTCTCGCGAGCGCCGAAGAGCTGGTGCCAGGCCTCGTAGGAGAGGATCACCTTGCGGTTCTTGTCGACTTCGCCGTCCTCTTCCGTGAAGATCCGCCCGCGAATCAGCCGGACCTGCAGCAGTCTGAGCAGCGATGGCGTGCCCGCCATCGCGGTGATACGCTGCGGGCTCCCGTCCTGCCCGATCGTCACCCCGCGCGTGTTGTAGAGAGCCTGTTCCTGGAACACGGTGGTCTCGCGGAGTCGGTCGTCGTAGTCGGGGACGCCGGTCGAACCGGCGCCCGCCTCGACGCCCGCGCCCGGATAGGCGTTGTACATATGGACCAGTTGCTCGGCGTGCGGCACCGGCAGCGGCTGCAGCAGGACGGAATTGACGATGGCGAAGATGCCGGCGTTTGCCCCGATACAGAGGGCGAGCGTGATGACGACGGTCGCGGTGAAGCCGCGATCCTTGATCAACACGCGCGCGGCGAACTTCGCGTCCTGCAGCAGACGGTCCATGAGGCCACCTCGATCTGCTGAGGATACGTATCGAGTCCAGGTTCCAGGGTTCCAGGGTTCCGGGTTCCGGGTTCGGGGTTCGGTTCCAGGTTCATGGTTCGGTTCGAGGTTCGAGGTTCGGGGTTCCAGGCTCCCGCCACGACCGGCTGTAGTCTGCTGTGATGCGAGACCCAGAACCTCGAACGTGGAACCGCACCCGGCACCCCAGAACCGAACCTGGCACCTGGCACCCGGCACCAGGAACCCACTCATGGTCGCGACGGAGAGCAAGCAGATGACCAGGTCAATCCTCGAGAGGCTCGCGCAGGATCTCCGTTACGCCGCACGGCGGCTGGGACGCGATCGGGGGTTCACCATCGCGGCAACGCTCATCCTCGCGGTCGGCATCGGTGCCTGCACCGCGATGTTCAGCATCGTCCATGCGGTCCTGCTGCGGCCGTTCGCGGTCCGCTCGCCGGAGCAGCTCGTGATGCTGTGGGCGGTGGACACCCGCCACCAGGCCGTGGGAGAGCTCGCGTATTCGGCGCGCCGGGACATGCTCGGGGCGATGCGGTCGTTCGAGGACCTCGCGCTCGTGGGATCGGTCAACTGGGGCGGCACCTTGAGGATGCCTGGCGTCGCCCCGGTGGCGCTCTCGAGCAGCGCCGTGTCGGGCACTTTCTTCGACGTGCTCGGTGCATCCGCACTCCTCGGTCGCACTCTGAGCGCCAAAGACGACGAGCCGTCGGCGGCGCCGGTGATGGTGTTGAGCCATGCGACGTGGACGCAGTACTTCGGCGGGGATCCCACCGTCATTGGCCGCAAGGTGCCGATGAACGGAGAAGGAACGCCGGCGCTCGTCGAGGTCGTCGGCGTGATGCCGACCGACTTCTTTTTCCCGCGCGGCGCCCAGGTACTGGACGCCGGCCGCCGTGGAGCTCTCCGCGATCGCCGCCGCCTCCGGCGACCCGCTCCAGAAACTACTGGAGGGTGTCGGCGTCTTCTACGGCGTGGGCCGGTTGAGGCCGGACGCGGACCTTGCGGCCGCGCGTGACGAGGCCGCGATGTTCATAAAGGCCGAGGGCCAGAAGCATCAGGTCGATCTCTCGACCGTCCGGATCCAGCTGACGCCACTCCTCGATCACGTGTTCGGACGGGCCCGTGACGCGCTCGTCCTGCTGATGGCGGCGGTGGTGATGGTGCTGCTGATTGCCTGCGGCAACGTTGCCGGGCTGCTCTTTGCGCGCGGCGCCGTCGCGCGCGCGGGAGATGGCAGTGCGGGCCGCCCTTGGCGGCAGCCGCGGGGCGCTCGCGGGGCAGATGCTGATCGAAAGTGCGCTGATTGCGGCCGCCGGTTCGGCCGCAGGCGTGCTGGCCGCGATGCTCGCCCTCAACACGCTGGTCGGTCTCAGTCCTGCAGACATCCCGCGGCTCGACTCATCGTCAATTGATGCGACCGTGCTGGTGTTTGCCGTTGCCTGCGCCGTGATTACGACCCTCGCGGTCGGGCTGGGCCCGGCGCTTCGCCTGAGCCGCCCGACGGTGGTCGAGGAACTCAAGGGCGGATCGACCGGAGTCGTGTCGCGCTCCGGCACCACCGGCACACGGCGATGGCTGATCGGGATGCAGGTCGCATGCACGCTGGTGCTGCTGACGGCAGCCGGTCTGTGCCTCCGGAGTTTCACGCGATTGAACCGCCAGGACCTTGGTTTCAATCCGCGTAACGTCCTCACCTTCACGGTGGGTGGACTGGGCAAGGACCGCTATCCCGCGCGTGAGGCACGCCACCAGGCGATCGAACAGCTGGTCGCCCGGTTCGAGCGGCTGCCACAGGTCAGCCGCGCCGCGGCGATCCTGCTCCGTCCGTTCGAAGATGGACCGATCGGGATGGACACCGGCGTAGTGCTCGAGGGGCAGCCGGACACGCCGGCCACGGCGGTTGCGAATCCGGTCCTCAACTGGGAGTGGATCACCAGCGGCTACTTCGACGCCATGAAGATCCCGCTGCTGCGCGGACGGATCTTCGAGGCCACCGACAGCTCGACGTCTCCGCTCGTCGCGATCGTCAGCGCCGCGACCGCCACCAGGCTGTGGCCGGGCCAGGATCCGATCGGCAAGCGGTTTCACCTGTCCTTGAGCAAAGACGGAGAGTGGCACACCGTCGTCGGCGTGGTCGGCACGGCCCGCTATCGCGAGATCGAGAGCCCGCGGTTCGATCTGTACGTTTCGGTGAAACAGGTCGACACCGACGGTCAGTATTTCATGGTGCGGACCAGTGCGAACCCGCTCAGCGTGGCTCCGGCCATCGCGGCCGAGATTTCGGCGTTCGACAAGGGATTGTCGGCCGATAGTCTCACCACAATGGACGCCATCGTCCGGCGGACACAGGGGCCGTGGCGGTTCAATATGCTGGTGTTCGGGCTGTTCGGCGGCGTCGCGCTGGGACTCGCGGCCGTCGGCCTGTTCGCGCTGGTGGCCTTCGACGTGGCGCAGCGAACTCGCGAGATCGGCCTGCGGATCGCGCTCGGCGCCGCGCGGGGCGACGTCGTGCGGCTGATGATCTGGCAAGGGGCGAAGCCGTCGGCCATCGGCATGATCGCCGGTGTCCTGGCGGCGTTGATGGTGACGCGGGTGCTGTCGCAGTTCCTGTTCGAGATCACGCCGACAGATCCGATCACGTTCGTGAGCGTGATCATCCTGCTCGGCGCGGTGATCGTTCTCGCCAGCTATCTTCCGGCGCGCCGCGCCGCGGCGATCGATCCGCAGGTGGTTCTCAGGGAGATGTAGTTTCCAGTTGCCAGTCACTGCCCACTGGCTACTGGGAACTGCACACCCTATTCACCGAACGATGCGGAGGTTGGTCGGCGCTGCCGGCGGGGTGGCCGGCGCAAAGAGCATCGGACCGTCCTGGTAATACCGCCACGCCCGCCACCGGAAGTACCCGCCGTCGTCGTCGGCGGCATACGGGCGTGACGAGCGTCTGCGTTCCCCCGTTGTTGACGAGCGCCGGCGAGCCGGTCCCTGCCTCGGAGGCAATGACGTTGCCGTTGATCGGCGCGAAGTTGGTGATGCCGTCGTTCTCCGCGTTGCAGGCGCAGGTCGTGCCGCCTGCGCCGCCACCGAACAGGAAGGCGACGACTCCCGCGTCGCGATACGCGCGCCAGATGCGTCCGGGCGGCCTCGTCGAACAGCCACTCGGTGCGGTTGTCCTGGTAGTGCCCGGTGGTGTTGTTCTGGGATCGCATCTTCGTGTTGCCCAGCGGAATCTGCCACATCACGATCCGCTTGCCGATCCCCGAGGACACCCCGCTCAGGAACCGGGCGTTGCGCCGGAAGTCTTCAGCGTCCCACCAGTGTGCGCCGCCGTCGCCGTATACATACTGATAGAAGCCGGAGTCGCGATCGCTGAACTCGGCGAACGCAATGTCGAAACCGGCGGCCAGCGATTTGTAGAACGTCGACGCGCGGGTCGCGAGCGCGTCGATCGTCGGGTCGGGCGGATTCGACAGCGCGATGTCGTTGCCGGTGCCCCAGACGCTGATGTGATAGCCGAGCACCACGTTTGGAGCGTAGGTGTCCCGCAGCTTGACGATCGCTCGCGCGAATCCGGCGACCTTGGCCGGCAGGCCGGCGAGCTCGGGGAGGCCGGTTTCCGACACCTTTGCCGGCACGCCCGCCGCGTTGTCGGCGCTCGCGCGCTGCTGCATGTATCCCCAGAAATCAGGTTCGACGTGAAGCACTACTTTCTGGGAGGGAAATGCCCCGGCCTTCTGGAAGAACAGCTTCACATCGTTGTAGTACGCGGTCATCGTCGACGTGGTGTTCAGGTTGGTGAAGACGGCGTCACTCTCGGACCCGCCGCCGGGCAGGGACTGGAGCAGCATGTAGTAGGTGAACACCGGGATGAGCCCGTTGGCGATTGAGTCCTGGATGTAGAAGCGCGCGAAGTCGCCGTCGGCGTTCCATGTCGCCCAGCCGTTTTTCGTGTTGGCGCCGCCAGCCAGGTATTGATACCGGAAGGCGAAGGGAGCCGTGGCCTTCATTGCGGCCGCGCCGCCGGGACCGTCCCCCATTCCCAGCTCGAGGCGGTTGGGCCATCCGGCGGGCAGCGGCGCCTGCGCCTGAATCGGCGCGGCGAATGCCAGCGACAGAACAATCGGGGCCGTGCAGCTGCGTATGTTCATCGGGGAACCCCGTTCGGGGCCTTTCAGGGGGGCAATCTCAGGATACCTCCGGAGCGCCGGGTTTCAACGAAAACCTGCTGCCGCTGGCCTTGGTCCGTCCTGCGCCGGGAGTAGTCCGGGATGTCAATTGGTCCCTACACTTTGGGATGCCTCCGCGTCGTGAGCGACATTTCTGCCGCTTTCAGCCCGGGGACGAATGACATACGATCACGTTCCCGACGTATGACGTTCCCCACGCGCCCTGGTGCTCCAGCCATCCTGCTTCTGTTGACATTCGGGCTCGCCACCGTCAGCCCGATCGCTGCCGGCCAGCAGGGCGGCGATCCGGTGCCTCGTCCGGATCTCGTCAGGGCCCCTTACAGCGACGCCGATGTCGACTTCATGGCCGGGATGATTCCGCATCACGCACAGGCCGTGCTGATCGCCGGGTGGGCTGCGTCACACGGCGCCCGTCCCGACGTCCGTGTGCTCTGCGAACGCATCGTCGTGGGCCAGCGCGACGAGATCGAGACGATGAGGACCTGGCTGCGCGATCGCGGCCAGAGAGTTCCCGACACCAATGCGACCCACCATCGCATGAAGATGAACGGCGTCGAGCACGACATGCTGATGCCCGGGATGCTGACGCCCGAAGAGCTCGCGCGCCTGGACAAGGCGCGGGGACCGGAGTGGGACCGCCTCTTTCTCGAGGCGATGATTCGTCATCATCAGGGCGCGCTGAAGATGGTCGACGACCTGTTCGGCGCGTACGGCGCGCTGCAGGACGAGGACGTGTTCAAGTTCGTGTCGGATCTCTACGCCGACCAGACGATTGAGATCGAACGGATGCAGAAGATGCTCGAAGGGGCGGCGCCGCGCGGCCCTCAACAGCGCCCATAAGGAGTTAAAGAATGAGATCGTTTGTGCTTGCGGCGGTTGCCGCCGGTGCGCTGGCGATTGCCTGTGCGCCGAAGTCGGTGAAGGCGCCAGCGACGCCACCCCCCTCATCCGGTGGCGTGGCCGCGCCGGCGTCGCCCGCTCCGCAGCCCACCGCGCCGCAACCAGCCGCACCTGCAGCAGCGCCGGCCACGGCCACCGCCGCGCCAGCCGCCGCTGAAACAGCCGCGGCCGATCCGGCGGCCGGGCGTGGCGCCGGAGGACGGGGACGCGGGAATCCGCCGCCACCGCCCACGCCGCCGCCTGCCGTGATGCCTGCACCGGTCGCACCCATCGTGTCGGCGAGCGCCCCGAATCCTGATCCGCGAGTCGGGCTGTCACCGGGCCGCTGGGATGCGGGGCAGGCCGCATGGAATCTCAAGCTCGTGTCCACGACGCCGCCATCCGAGAAATTCCTCGGCGTCACCAATTCCGATCTGGCGTTCACCGGCAAGTACACGATCCAGGGCAACTACAACGGGTTCCAGGTCTTCGACATCTCCAACCCGGTCAAGCCCGTGCCGGTGCTCACCTATCTCTGTCCGGCGTCGCAGAGCGACGTCTCGGTCTACAAGAACCTGCTGTTCGTCTCGGGTGAGGGACAGACCGGCCGCGTGGACTGCGGCATCCAGGGAGTGCCCGAACCGGTGAGCAAGGATCGACTGCGCGGGATCCGGATCTTCGACATCTCCGACATCGCCAATCCAAAGTACGTGACCAACGTGCAGACCTGCCGCGGGTCCCACACGCACACGGTGGTCACCGATCCGCACGACAAGAACAACATCTATATCTATGTGTCCGGCTCCGCGCGGGTGCGATCCGCCGAAGAGCTCCCCGGCTGCACCGATGGCCCGATCGACGATCCGAACACCGCGCGCTTCCGTCTGGAAGTGATTCAGGTTCCGCTCGCGGCGCCGCAGAAGGCGGCCATCGTCAGCTCGCCGCGGATCTTCAGCGGGCTTGCGCCACCGCCCCGCCGGGTGGAGCCGGGGCGCGGCGGTGCAGCCGCGACGACTGCCGAGGCCGGTGAGCCCGCGGGCGGCGGTCGCACCGGAGGTGGCGGCCGCGGCGCTGCGGCGGCCGCCTTCGGGGCCGAATCAGTGCCACGACATCACGGTCTACCCGGACATCGGCCTCGCCGGCGGCGCGTGCGGCGGCTACGGCCTGCTGCTCGACATCCGCGAGACCGCGCATCCGATCAGGATCGATGCGGCCGCCGACATCAACATGTCGTTCTGGCATTCGGCGACGTTCAGCAACGACGGCACCAAGGTGCTCTTCAGCGACGAGTGGGGCGGCGGCGCCCAGCCCCGCTGCCGCGAGACCGACAAGCTGGAGTGGGGCGCCAATGCGCTCTTCGCCATCGAGAAGAACAAGCTGGTCTTCAAGAGCTATTACAAGATGCCGGCGCCGCAGACGTCCTTCGAGAACTGCGTGGCGCACAACGGATCGCTCATTCCGATCCCGGGGCGCGAGGTCATGGTCCAGGGCTGGTATCAAGGCGGGCTTTCGGTCTTCGACTGGACCGACGTCTCGAAGCCGAAGGAGATCGCCTACTTCGACCGCGGACCGATCGACGGCACGCGCCTGATCACCGGCGGTTCGTGGTCGGTCTATTGGTACAACGGACTGATCGTCAGCTCGGAGATCGCGCGTGGGCTCGACATTCTCGAGCTGCTGCCGAGCGGGCTGATTACGCAGAACGAGCTCGACGCGGCGAAGACCGTGAAGTTCGACTACCTGAACGCGCAGGAGCAGCGGAAGCTGGTGTGGCCGCCCAGCTTCGCGAAGGCGCGGGCCTTCATCGATCAGCTCGAGCGATCCAGCGGCCTTCCCGCGGCGCGGATTGCCGCCGTCCGTCGGGATCTCGCCGGCGCCGAAAAGCTGTCCGGTCGGCCGAAGCAGCAGGCGCTCAGAAAGCTGGCGACCGAGCTCAGCGCGGACGCGAAGAGCGCAACCGACCAGCCGAAGGCGCGGATGCTGGCGGAGGCGGTGCGGGAGCTGGGGGCGACACCCGGTCTCCCCCGGTCTCCCTGACAGCTCACAGCTAGTTTGTCAGAGTCCCCGCCGCAATCATGTTGCTCAGCGTCGGGACCGGCGATCCCCCCGCCGGCTCCAAGGTGATTGCCACGGTCCCGACGCGCTGTGAGGTGCCGGCCCTGGCCAGCGTGAGTGCGCGGCCATCGGGTTCTAGTTCGAGCAGGCCCGCGTCGACCGGGGCGCCGCCTGGCGGAATGACCCACAACTGGTAGACCTGTCCAGCGTCGGTCGCCGGCAGATTGGCAAACGCCACGACCAATCCTTCGCGCTGACTCCAGAACGCCCGTCCCGATGCGGCCGGAGCCGCCTGTGTTCCCGCCAGGTCCAGCCGGCGCAGGTCGGCCGCCGCGAGAATGCTCCGGACTTGCGTCGAAAGATCGGCCGCTGCCCGCAGCTGGACGAGCTGCTGCTGGCTCTGTGCGGCGCGATCCGCCGCTGAACGCACCTGCTCTTCCAGGGCGGCGATCCGCCGCTGCAGCGATACCGCATAGGCTCCGAGCGCCACTGCAATCACCACGGCTGCGGCCGAGAGCAGCGCAAGGAGGCTTTCACGTCGCGGCCGTCGCGGCTGCTGTTTCAGCGGTCGTCCTGCTGGCTCGCCTGGGAGCGCGCGGTGCTCGGCGATCGGCTCTATCACCGCAGGCTGCGGCCCCGGTTGCGTCGCCGCTCGCAGCACGCGCTCGCGCAATGAGGTCGGAGGCTCGACCTGCGGCACGTCGAGCGCGAGTGCCGACGCGACCGCCGTGAAGTCGCGGATCTCCGCCGCACAGCTGGCGCACGTCGCGAGGTGGCGCTCGAACGCGCGGCGCTCCGGCTCGTCGAGGACGCCGAGCGCGTATCCTCCCGACAGCTCGCGCAGCTCTTCGTGGGTCATGGCGTCTGCTCCCCGAGGCTGCCGTGCAGGAGCTCGCGCAGCTTGAGGAGGCCGCTGCGCATGCGGGTTTTGATCGTGCCGAGCGGCTCCTTCAGCCGCTCCGCGATGTCACGCTGCGACAGGCCCTTGTAATACGCGAGCTCGATCGCTTCCCGCTGCGCCGCGGTGAGCGAGGCGAGCGCGGCCCGGACGCGTGAGCCCTGTTCGAGGCCGATGACCTGGACGTCGGGCCCGGGGCTGAGGTCCACGACCGAGGCCGGATCGGGTCCGACCCCGGCCATCGCAATCCGCGAGCGGCGGGCCCGAAGGCGATCGAGCGCGCGCGCACGCGCGATGACGAGCAGCCAGCCGATCACCGGCGCTCGCGCCGGATCGTACAGACCCGCCTGCCGCCAGGCTTGTGTGAAGACGTCCTGCACCACATCCTCGGCTTCCGCCGCGTCGGCCAGCATCCGCAGCGCCAGCGAGTAGACGGCCCGCGCGTGGCGGTCGTACAGGCCCGCCACGGCCGACGCGTCGCCACGCGCCATCCGGTCGACGGCTGCCCGATCGTCCTCAAGTGCAGGCGGCACGCGCAATGTCATCGGTGTTACGCACGGCTGGAGCGGCCGGATGGCGGAGGCACCGCAGCGGCCGTCCCGCTCCCAGCTCGACGCTCTCCATCGATCCCCATCTCTACGCCCGGCGAGCCGGATCGGATTGGGGCCGGGAGTGAATTTCTGAGTTGAGTTGATTAAGCACAGGCATACCGAAGCCGCTCACGAAGCTACTCTATCCGAAGGCCCCCGCCCACCTCCTGTCTTTGCCGGAGTGTCTTGCGGGCGCCGGTCCGAGTACGCTGAGTGGAGCGCGCCGGGGGCGCGCAGGAGGTTTGAGCGTTGTTCAGGACCTGGCCCATCGCTGCGGTGGGGTTGGCGGCGCTGCTGCTGGTGGTCATCGTTTCGGTGCTCACGGCTTCGCAGCGCGCCGACGAGATCTACAATCAGCTCGAGGCGCTCAACGCGCATCACCGTGAGGTCGACAGCCGCCTGCGCCGGCTTCGCGGCGATGTGGGTCTTTCGGGCATCTACATCCGCGACTACCTGCTCGACGCCGAGCGCGAGAATGCCTCGATTTACCGTGACCACCTGTCGCGGATTCGCCGCGACAACATCGCCACCCTCCGGCAGCTGGGTACGCTGGTGACCGGCCCGGAAGAGCGGGTCCGCATCGACAATCTTCAGGTGAAGCTGGACGACTACTGGGAAGTGTTCGAGCCGCTGTTCGACTGGACCGCGGTCGAGAAATCGACGCAGAGCTTCAGGTTCCTGCGCCGCGAAGTGCTGCCCCGGCGCGACGCCGCCCTGGCGATCGCGGAGGACATCGAGCAGTTCAACAACGCCAACCTGTCGGCGCAGCGGGCCGAGGTGACCCGCCGCTTCGCCAGCTTCCAGCGCGGCCTCCACGCGCTGCTCTGGCAGAGCCTGGCGCTCGGCGTGCTCGTCGCGCTCACGGCCGTGATCCGCCTGCGTATCGTCGAGCGGCGCACCGTGGAGCAGCGGCTGCTCGCCGAAGAAGCCGAGCGCCAGCTGCGGGAGCTGTCGCAGCAGCTCGTGGCGACGCAGGAAGAAGAGCGCAAGAAACTCTCGCGCGAGCTCCACGATCACGTCGGCCAGATGCTCACGGCGCTCCGGATGGAGCTCGGAAGGATCGATCGCGTGCGCGGTCCGGTCGACGCCGAGATCCCCGCGGCGGTCGCCGAATGCCGGCAGCTCGTCGACAACGTCGTCCGGACGGTCCGCGACCTCTCGCTGGGGCTGCGTCCAAGCATGCTGGACGACTTCGGCCTGCAGCCCGCGCTCGAATGGCACATCCGGGACGTGAGCCGGCGCTACGGGCTCACCGTCGACCTGACGACCCACGGCGACCTCGACACGTTGCCCGAGCCGCATCGCACCTGCATCTATCGCATCGTGCAGGAAGCGCTGACCAACTGCGTCCGGCACGCGCGGGCGACGCGGGTGCAGGTGCAGCTGGATCGGCGCGGCGACGCGCTCGAGGCCTCTGTCTCGGATGATGGCAGCGGCTTCGAGCAGGTGCCGCGGCCGACCGGTCTCGGGCTGCGCGGGATCGAAGAGCGTGTCCGCGATCTGAGGGGCTCGGTGACCGTCACGACCGCACCGCGCGGCGGCACCACGATCCGCGTCGTCCTTCCGCTCCCCGCCGCCGTGGAGGTGCCGATTGCGAATCTTGCTGGCTGACGATCACGGGATCGTCCGGCGCGGGTTGAAGAGCCTGCTCGAGAGTCAGCCAGGCCTGGAAGTCATCGGCGAAGCCGCCGACGGGTTGGAAGCCGTGAGGCTGTGCGGCGAGTTGTCGCCCGACCTGCTGATCGTCGACATCTCGATGCCGTTGATGAACGGGATCGAGGTGGCCTCGCGCGCGCAGAAGCTCGAGCCCGCGCCCGGCGTCATCATTCTCAGCATGCACGTCGACGAGTCGTACATCATGCGGGCGCTAGGCGCGGGTGCGCGCGGGTACCTGGTGAAGGACGCGACCGACGAGGACCTGATTCCGGCGGTGCGCGCGGTGGCTGCGGGCAAGCCCTTCTTCAGTCCCACGGTCGCCGCGGTGCTGATGGAAGACTACGTCCGGCAGCTCCGCGCGCGCGGCTTGTCGGACTCCTACGACCTCCTCACCGATCGCGAACGCGAAGTCCTGCAGCTGCTCGCGGAAGGACGCTCGAACAAGGAAGTCGCGGCGCTGCTCGACGTCGGCCTCTCGACCGTCGAGACCCATCGCGCCAACCTGATGCAGAAACTGAACCTTCACAACACGGCGGAGATCGTTCTCTACGCGGTGCGGAAAGGGATCATCGTTCACTCCTGAACCGGGGCCGCGGCCGGCGACGGGGTCAGCGACGACGGCACGACCGCGCTCAAGCCGGCCGGGGCATAGCCCGACGTGTCCCGCAGCCGGGCGTGGACCTGAAATGCGTCGCCTGGCACCGGGACCAGCGAATCCGCCAGCTCGCGAATCAGGTTTCGAGATCGCCGCGGGTCGCTCGGCGTTTCCACGCTGAAGTCGATCAGGATGTCGGCTGCGCGAAGGGCGTTGCGGACGGCGGAGTCGCCGGCGCCAACGAACACCACCCGGTGTGCCTGATTCATCTGGATGACTTTCTGCACGGTTCGGTGACGCGAGAGCCCGGCGGCGCGCACTTCGACAACGCTGCGAGTGATCGTCACTTCGTAACCGAGGAAATCGGCGGCGTCCCGAAGCAGCGCGGCGAGCGTCTGCGCCTGGCTCTGGCCGAGCGTCGCGTCGGCACGGCTGAAATGCCAGGTCAACTCGGCAGGCCGTGCCTCGACGAAGGCTCCGGGTGTGCTGGTCACGAACTGTTCCATCAGCTGCCGCACGTCGTCGGCCCACTCGCTCGCGCTCCACTGGGTCAGGCGCCAGCGGCGGCCGTCGGCTTCACGGCGCCACAATCCGTGCTCCGCCCAGATCACTGCCGGAACGCGATCGAACCACTCGTCCATCGTTTCGTGGTCGAAGCCGCTGACGAGGTGCACGGTCATGCCGGCCCTGAGCGAAAGGTCGCGCAGCAGATGACTCAGCTCGGGGTCGGGGCCCGAGCGGGAGGCATCCCGCGCGTCCGGCACCAGCACTCCTTCGAAGGGCAGCACGAGCGCGACGTGGGCGCCGCGGTCGATGACGCCCCGGATGGTCTTCGCCGCTGCCGCCGGCCGGTTCAGGCAGCCGGTCGTCGCCGCCGAGATGTGGCTGGTAAACCGATCGGCCCAGCTGTGCACGGTGTGCCCGTTGGTGCGAACGCGGAGCGCCGCCATGCGGCTGCGCCGTTCTTCGCGATCCATGTCGAGGGCCTGCGCCATCGCGTCGACGAGATCCTCGACGGAATACGGGTTCACGGTCAGCGCCTCCTGCAGCTCGCCGGCGGCGCCTGCCAGCTCGCTCAGCACGAGGACGCCGTCTTCATCCTCTCGCGAGGACACGAATTCCTTGGCGACCAGGTTCATGCCGTCGCGAAGGGCCGTCACCAGCATCACATCCGTGGCACGGTAGAGCGCGGCGAGGTCGGCGGGCGGCAGCGACTCCGGGAAGTAGCGCACTGGCGTCCAGGCGGGCGTGCCGAACTGTACGTTGACCCGGGCGATCAGCGCCTCGACCTCGCGTTTCAGGCTGGCGTAGGCCGGCACGTGCTCCCGCGACGGCACCGCCACCTGCAGCAGCTGCACGCAGCCGCGCAGCGCCGGGTGCGAGGTCAGCAGGCGTTCGAATGCGGCGAGCCGCAGCGGAATGCCCTTGGTGTAGTCGAGCCTGTCGACGCCGACGAACAGCCGGGTGTCGGCCCGCGTGAACCGGCGGGTCGGCCGCCCGGGATCGCGAAGGCGCTGCGCGTCGATCGCGACGGGGTAAGTACCGAAGTCGACGCGGCGGCCGTCGGCGACCACCCCCGAGTCATCCACCGCATAGCCCATGAGCGCCTTGAGCGTTGCCGCAAAGTTCGCGGTGTCACCAGGGGTCTGAAAGCCGACGAGCGTCGATCCGAGAATGCCCTCCAGCAGCTCGCGGCGCCAGGGGAGCACGCGAAAGACGTCGGCAGCCGGAAACGGCGTGTGAAGGAAGAAACCGATCTGCGCCTCCGGAAGCCGCCTGCGCACCATCGCGGGCACCAGCATGAGGTGGTAGTCGTGAATCCAGAGGATGTCGCCAGGACGATGGTTCGCCAGGAGTGCTTCCGCGAACCGCTCGTTGACGGCGCGATACGCCTCGAACGGAGGAAGATTCAGCGGCAGGCGCTCGAGCTGGTAGTGCAGCACCGGCCACAGTGCGGCGTTGCAGACTCCGTCGTAGTAGTCGATCAGCTCGCGCCCGCTCAGCGGGATCGGGGCGAAGTGACGCTGCTGCAGCGTCGCATCGAGCTCCGCGCTGGCGCGATCGTCGAGCGCCGAACAGTCGCCCGGCCATCCAACCCAGAGGTTGTTCCCGTTTTGATGAACGGCCGCCAGCGCCGATGCCAGCCCACCGGTCGTCGGACGCAATTGCAGTCGGCCACGGCCGCTTTCGACGGTGAAAGGCAGTCGGTTGGATGCGATCACGAGACGTCGATATGCCGGCATTCGCTCCTCCAGTCCGTCCAGCGTAGGACCGGAAGCACCACGCACACCATCGGGCAAAGGGGGAGCGAGCAGCGCGGCTGTACTTCAGCTGGGCAGCCGGAACGACCAGGAATGCGTTTGCCGCCCTAAGCGCATTTGTATTACTCTTACTTTTAGGAGTATTACCATGCGTCTGACGAGCAAGGGGCAAGTCACCATCCCGGAGGAGATTCGCGAGCGGCTAGGGCTGTTGCCCCATACCGAAGTCGAGTTCGAGATCGACGGCGACGCCGTGCGGATCCGCCCGGCGCGCCGCAGCACGGCCCGCGGCGACGCGCTGATCGCGCGGATGCGCGGCACAGCCGCGGGCCGGCTGACCACCGACCAGATCATGGCGCTGACGCGCCGTTAGTCCCGCCAGGCCCGCCGGACAATGACGACCCTGGTGGACAGCAACGTGATCCTGGATGTCGTCACCGACGATGCGGAGTGGGGCGACTGGTCGGCCTCGATGCTTGCGAGCGCGGCGCAGCAGGGACGGCTCGTGATCAACCCCCTCATCTTTGCCGAAGTGGCATGCGGCTTCGAACGGATCGAGGATCTGGATGAGGCGCTGCCTCCTCAATACTTCACCCGAGAGCCCCTGCCCTGGGCCGCCGCGTTCCTGGCCGGTCGCGCGTTCCTGTCGTATCGCCGTCGCGGCGGCAGCCGGCCGGCTCCGTTGCCCGACTTCTTCATTGGCGCCCACGCCGCGCGTGGCCGGTTACGCCCTCCTTACACGCGACCGCCGCCGTTACAAGACCTACTTCCCGAAGCTGAAGCTGATCGAGCCCTGACACGGGCGCCAAGGCGATTCGGTCAGACAGGTCTGAGAGGCACTTCGTTGATCTCCTGGTGCTGCGAGGCCGAATCACTGCGTCTCAGCTCAGCTGAACGAGAGTGCGCGCGCTTTCGTCAGTCGCCGCGAGTGCAGTCCGAGACGACGAGCAGATCGAGCGCCCGCAGCCGCTGCTGAATCCGCCGGGCATCGGGCGCCGACACCGCGACATTGGATCCGAAGACGAACAGCCCGCGCACGCCGCCCTCGTCGCCGATCGACGACAGCATCTCGAACGCGGATTTTCCGGCCCCGGGAAGGTCCTCCTCCCGAATCTGCCAGAGCGCGGCGATCTGGCGTCGGGCGTCGGGGTCGTCGATTCGCCGGTAGCCCGGCAGCTGATCGGCTTTCTGCCCGTGCTCACGTCCGCCCTGGCCGTTGCCCTGTCCGGTGACGCAGCCGTAACCGCCGCACGGACGGCCGACCTGCCCGAGCGCCAGCGCGAGGTTGATGTAGGCGAGCGCATTGCGCACGCCCTGCGACTGCTGCTCGGGTCCGCGGCCGGTCAGCACCATCGAAGACGCCGCGGTTCCGAGGATCCGCGCGGCACGGAGGAGATCGGCCGCGGGCACTCCCGTGATCTGTTCGACCCGTTGCGGGTCATATGCCTGGACCAGATCGCGCACGTCGAGAAATCCCTCGGTGCGCGCCGCGATGTAGTCCTCGTCGATCAGGCCCTCGACGACGAGCGCGTGCAGCAGCCCGTTGGCCAGGGCTGCGTCAGTACCGGGACGGAGCTGCAGGTGCACCGTCGCCCACTGTGCGGTCGTGGACGAGCGCGGATCGGCGACGATCAGGTGTCCGCCGCCGGCGCGTTGCGCCGCGAAGTACTGCATCAGCGGCGGCATCGTCTCGCCGGGGTTCCCACCGGCCAGCAGTACCGCCCCGGCGCGCGAAATGTCCTCGAGCGGAAACGGCAGGCCCCGATCCAGGCCGAATGCGCGGACCGAGGCCGCTGCGCCCGACGACATGCAGAACCGGCCGTTGTAGTCGATGTTCGAGGTCGCGAGCGCGACCCGCGCGAACTTGCCCAGGAGGTAGGCTTTCTCGTTGGTGAGCGCGCCGCTGCCGAATACGCCCACGGCATCGGCGCCGCGCGCCGCCTGAATGGCACGAACGCCCGTCGCAATCGTGTCGAGCGCGGCTTCCCACGTCGCCGGCTTCAGGGTGCCGTTCGCATCCCTGATGAGCGGCGCCGTCAGGCGATCGCGATGGGCGAGCGTCCCGGCCGCGGACCATCCCTTGACGCAGAGGCCGCCCTTGTTCACGGGGAACTGGCTGTTGCCTGCGATTTCGACCGCGTCGCGGCGCCCCGTCACATGCATTCCACACTGGAGCGCACAGAACGGGCAATGCGTAGGTTCGGGCATCTCGTCGGCTACCCTGAGTTCGATGGCCCCCGGGATGCGACCGCCGCGATCCTGATGCCGACGACAGGTTCAGCAATCGGAGTGCCGCGGCCGGCCGGCGGTCACTCTCGGCAATCGCTCCATGTTTTCCGCGGATTCACCGAGGCGAGGCGTCGCGGATCTGTTGCCACGCGAGCGTTTCGCGACATTCGTGTTGGCCGTTGCGCAGAGAAGAATCCTGTCGGCGGCCTGGCGCGTGATTCGTTTCGTTATGAGAAAACGTCCCGGGCTGATCGCTGAGATGGTGACGTCAGCGATGCTGGCCCGCCGGATCTTTCCGGCTTGTGCCGATCGAGCACGGGTGGCCTGCGAATGTCTGGGGTTGTGACTACTGATGCCGGAAGAGTGCGACGCCGTCCGAGCCGGTAAACAGCTCCGATGTACCCAGATCTGTCGGTACGATGCTGCTCGCGACAAAAACGTCGCCGCAGGCGCCTTCCGCCTGAAGGCGGAAGCCACGCGACACGGTGTTGCGGCTCGAGAGCAGCAGAGTCTTGTGACTTGTGGCTTCCGGCTTTAGCCGCCCCTCGACTGAACTCGGGGCGGCCCTGAGCCCGTCGAAGGGCCGGAAGGACTACTGGTGAACGGCGCGAGCGAACCAGGAGAGCGCAAGGACGAGCACGGCGAAGGTCACTACCGTCGGCTGATGACCGGGTCCCTGCTCGCCGCGGACCGTTCGGTAGAGGCAGACGGCGCCGAGAATCCACAGCAGCCCGACCCCGGTCAGCGCCAGCGCCACGGCGATGGCCGCCACCACGATCCAGCGCTCCGATCGCGAGAGCGCGTGAAACCCGCGCGCGCCGTCGAGCTGCCAGATCGGAATCAGGTTGAAGAGATTCAAAAAGCCGGTCAGCTCGGCGATCGCGAGCCAGATCGGCGCGCCGGTGATCTGATAGATGGCCCATGCGACGACCGCCGCGCCCAATCCCCAGACCGGTCCCGCCAGCCCGATGCGTGCATCGGTGATCGGATCGGTGACGTGCTGCCGCAGCATCACCAGTGCGCCGACGCCCGGAATGAAGAGTGGCGCGCTGGCGTTGATGCCGAGCCGGCGCAGCATCGCGACGTGTCCCATCTCGTGCACGTAGATCGAACCGGCCAGGCCGACGGCGAGCGGCCAGCCGTGGATCGACCAATACACGAGGATGAAGCCGAACATCGATGCGACCGTACTGAGCTTGCTCAGGCCGAGCAGCAGGAATTTGAGCTTGCCGGCCAGCAGCAGGCCGATCGCCGCAGCGACGCCGACGGTGCGGCCCGTCCACGATCCCTGTGCGCGGTTCGACGGCTGCGCCGGTGCCGCCTCCATCCGGCTGGTGAGGTCGGCGATGCGCGCGCCGATCAGCTCGTGCTGTTCGGACCGAGGCGGCACCAGCTCACGCGCTTCGAGCCAATGCGCACGCGCGGCCGCAGGATCCCCTTCGACCGCGGCGGCCTCCGCCAGCCGCGCCAGGTCTTCGAGCTTCCCGCGATGAACGAGCGCGGAACACGCCGGACACGCGAGCGCGAGCGGCGACAGCTCGGTCGAGCAGCGCGCGCACGTCCGTCGGGATTCGGTGGCAGTGTCGAACATTGCCCGAATCAGGACGCGACCGTCGGATCCGGCGCGATCCGATAAGGCCCGGTCATCACCAGTTGTGGAGCTCGAGTCATGCGCCACGCCTGCTGCATGCCGAACGCGATGATCGCGGCGCTGATCAGACCGCTCGGCAGCGACGCGATCACCGCCATCACCGGCAGCGCCAGCGAGAATCCACCGAGAAGCCCGAGCGCCAGCGGGGCGCTCACTCTCCGGGCGCCTTCCCTGTCCTCGTCCTCGGTGCGTTCAGCCGTCTGCACCGCGCCCGCCTGTTCCGCCTGCTGCTGTTCGCGCCGGGACGCGGCCGCATCCCGGAGGACGAGCGGTACATAGGCCAGGCCCACCGCCCAGTAGGTGAGAAGCACCGCGATCACCTGGAATCTCCGCCCACCCCCGCCGGCTCCTTTCCGCACCGCGAATCCGACCATGTAGCCGATGGCGATCGCCACGAGTCCGATCTCGAAGTTGGTGATCGCGATGACCGCGTAATAGAGGACCGCCCCGAGAATCGCCGCGACGACGCCGAAGATGGTTGCCTTCACGAAGACTCCGATGCCACGCGGCGTCTCCGCCTGCCTGGCGATCTCGCCGTGACACGACTCGCAGACCGTGGTGCCGTTGACGTCGAAGTACGCGTCCGTGATGGCGCGCTGGCACGTGGCGCACGTGACCTGTTGCCGCTCGGCGCCTTCGGCGGGCATTGGCTTTGATTCGACCGCGGTTTCGAACTGCAGACGGGGGGGCGCGTCAGGGTTGGAATCCATGGGTCGTCCTCCTGGGGTTCGGGGCTGAGGATGATGACGCGAACTATATCGGCAGAGCCGGCCGGGGCTCCAGCACAGCAGCCGATTTGCGCACGGCGTGTTCCAGGACGGAACATCCCCGACGATTTTGGGCGATTGAGGGAATATGTCCAAGTGCCAATGAATCAGTCAATTAGCTCGAAATGACCAGTTGGTGGCATGTTTGCTCCTCCGCCCTCGTGGGTCGACGTGTGGCAACTCGGACTCCGTGAATGCGGATGCTCCCTTCTCCCCTCGGTCTGGTGGCGCTCGCTGCGATCTCCGCGGGGACCGTCGTTCTGCCTCGACTCGCGGGCTGGCCGCACGCGGATCGCACAGTCGAGCTCGCCGCGCTGACCCTGTTGGCGGCCCTGACCGCATTCCTCAGGGTCGAAGCTTCCGCCGCGAAGGACCGGACCATCATGGCGCCGTCCTTCGTCCTGACCTTCGTCTCGCTGCTGATGTTCGGTCCGCACGTGGCGATGTTCGTCGCCGCCATCAGCGCGCTGAGCGCAGCGTTCCTGTCTTCCGACGATGGATACCCGTCGTTCCAGTCGTTGAGCGCCGCCGCCGTCGCGGTGCTTGCGGCCCAGGGCGCAGGGCAGGCCTATCAGTCGCTGGGGATTGTGTTCAACGACGTCGCGGCAGTGTGGCCCTGGCACGGCCTGCTGATTGGCGCCGCCGTGATCGTCTACGTCATCCTTCACGGTGCGCTCGCCGACTTCGTCGCCCCTGTCCTGACCCACCATCCACCCAACCGTGCGTGGTCGCAGAATCCGTTCCGCGGCTGCTCGATACACCTGGTCGGCGCGACGGTCGCAGCGGTCCTCGTCGAACTGATGGATCGACGGATGTGGGAGCTCGTCCCGGTCGCCGGCGGCGCGCTCTTCTTCGCCTATCAGACCTACGCCGACTATGTGAATCGCCTCGAAGAAGATCACCATCGTCATGAGGTGATCGCGTTTCTCGAAGACGGCATGTCGGTCCTGGACCGTGATGGCCGTGTGATCGTCTGGAACGGAGGGCTCGATCGGATGCTGGGGTGCTCCCGCGATCGTGCGCTTGGACAGACCCTGGATCTGGCCGTTCCGGCACTCGGCCGCACGGAGCTGCCAAAGGCGATCAAGGAAACCCTGGCCGACGGGAAGCGCCGCCTGATTACCGACATCGGCATTCCGGCCGGCGTCGGCCTGAGAACACTGCAGGTGAAGGTGCTGCCGGTCGCCGATGGCGTGACCCTGCTCTGGCACGACGTCACCGAGCGGATTCACGCCGATGAAGAGGTGAAGCAGCAGGGCGAGCGGCTTGCGCTCGCAGCCGAAGGGGCCAACGACGGGCTCTGGCAGTGGAACCTGCGGACGCAGGAGTTCTACGTCTCCGGCCGCTGGCGCGCGATGATCGGGCTTTCACCGAACGCCACCATCGGCCGTCCCGAAGACTGGCTCGATCGCGTCCACCCCGACGACATCCGCGGTCTGCGGGAGACGCTCAAGATCTATCTCGCCGGCCGCACCGACGTCTTCCAGCACGAGCACCGGATCCGCCACGAGGACGGCACCTATCGCCGGTTTCTCTGCCGCGGCCTGGCGCTGCGCGGGCAGCGGGCCGGCCGCGATCGCATCGCCGGCTCGCTGACCGACACGACCGAGCAGGCGATCGCGCAGGAGCGGCTTCGCAGCGTCGGGTTCCTCGATCCGCTGACCGGTCTGTTCAACCGCGCGGTGTTCGTCGAGGGGCTGGGCCGCCGCCTCGAGGAGTTCAAGCTCGGTCGCGTCGGCAGCTCGTTCGCGGTCCTGTATCTCGACCTCGATCGGTTCAAGATCGTCAACGACAGTCTGGGCCACCTGGTCGGCGACGAGCTGCTGATCGCCGCGTCGCGCCGGCTGGAAACGTGCCTGCGTCACGGCGATGCGCTGGCGCGGCTCGGCGGCGACGAGTTCGCGATCCTCCTGAACGGGCTGGGCGACGACGGGCAGGCCAACGCCATCGCGTTCCGGATCCAGGATGCGCTGAGCGCGCCGTTCTCGATTGGCGGCCGCGAGGTGTTCACCTCCGCGAGCATCGGCATCGCCTTCGGTCCGGCGCACTACACCAACCCGGACGAGGTCATGCGCGACGCCGACACGGCGATGTATCACGCCAAGGCGCGCGGCAAGGCGCGGCACGAGGTGTTCGACGCCGACATGCACGCGCGCGTGCGCGATCGCCTCAGCCTCGAGAACGACCTGCGCCGGGCCGTCGCCACCAACGACTTCGAGGTGCACTACCAGCCGATCGTCTCGCTGGCTTCGGGCATGTGCGTCGGCTTCGAGTCGCTGGTGCGATGGACGCGCAACGGCGAGCCGGTCTCGCCGGCGACGTTCATCCCGATCGCCGAGGAGCTGGGGCTGATCGAGCCGCTCGGCACGTGGGTCATGCAGCAGGCGTGTCGCACGTTCGCCGGATGGCAGCGGCGATTCCCGGCGGCCGGCCTCGACTGCATCACCGTCAACGTCTCGAGCCGGCAGCTGGTGCAGCAGAACTTCGTGCGCGTCGTCCAGCAGGCGGTGCGGACAGCGGGGTTGAAGCCGGCCGACCTTCGCGTCGAGATCACCGAGACCGCGCTGATGGACAGTCCCGGCGAGGCCGCCGACGTGCTGCGCGAGCTGCGCGACTTCGGCGTGAAGGTCTATCTCGACGACTTCGGCACCGGCTACTCGTCGCTGAGCCACCTGCACAAGCTGCCGGTCGACGCGCTCAAGATCGATCGCTCGTTCGTCAGCAGCCTGCTGCTGCCCGATCGTCCGGCGATCGTCGAGAGCATCCTGGCGCTGGCGCGCACGCTCAACACCAGCGTGGTCGCCGAAGGGATCGAGAGCGACGTGCAGGCGCGCGAGCTCGAGCGGCTCGGGCTGCACGCACGCGCAGGGCTTCCTCTTCTCGCGTCCGCTGTCGACGCAGCTCGGCCGAGGCGCTCGTCGATGGCCAGCCCGCCGCTCGGACCGAAGGGCGTACCCGCTCACCCCCGCCTGCTCGCAGCCAGCCGGTAATCAGCAAGGCCGAAATCCACTCGCACCCTCCGCGCGTAAGGGAAGTGTCGCCGGAGGTGCTCGATGAAGGTGTTCTGCTCGTTCGCCGTGGCCCTGACGCTGCCGTTCGTGCAGGCGTGCAGTCGAACCAGTCAGGCCGCTGACGCCAAAGACCTGAAGGCCCTCGACCGGGCGTGTCGCGTGGCTGCGGCGGCCGGTGCCGCCGGCGATCCACGAGATCGCCCCACTGCAGCAGGACTTGCGCGAAGGGCGCGCGCCGTCCCGCGCCGCGGAACACCTTGGCTATCGCTTCATCGCGCGGGCGCGCCTCTCGAACGACGCCGGCTTCTACACGGTGGCCGAGCAGGCGGCGCGTGCCTCGAGTCGATCGAGCCGGGCGATCCGGCCGCGCTCCTGCTGCGCGGCCACGTGCTGCATCAGCTGCATCGCTTCGGCGAGGCCGAAGCGATCGCCCGGCGGCTCGTGACGCTGCGCGAGTTCGTCCTCGACTTCGGGCTGCTCGGCGACGTGCTGATGGAGCAGGGCCGGCTCGACGAGGCGGCGGCCGCCTATCAGAAGATGATCGACCTCAAGCCGTTCTACCAGTCCTACACGCGCGCCGCCCACCTGCGATGGCTCAAGGGCGATCTCGACGGCGCGATCGAGATGATGCAGCGCCGCGATCAGGGCGGCCAGCCCGCGCGATCCGGAATCGGTCGCGTGGGCCTACTCGCGGCTGGCGGTCTACGAGCTGCAGCGCGGCCGGCTGGCCGAAGCGGCGCGGATGACCGACGCGTCGTTGCGAGCACGTCCCCGACTATGCCGCGGCGCTGCTCGTCGCGAGGGCGCATCCAGCTCGCCGCAGAAGCGCTACGCGGACGCGGCCGCCACGCTGGAGAAGGCGGCGCGCCTCAATCCGCTCCCCGAATACCAGTGGGCGCTCGCCGACGCGCTGCGCTCGCTCGAACCGGACCGACGAAGCGCGCGAGCGTCGAGCAGCAACTCGTCGGCGCAGGGCTCCGACGATCCGCGCACGCTCGCGCTCTATCTGTCGACGCGCCGCGAGGACGGCGCAAGGCCGTCGCGCTGGCGCGCCAGGAGCTGGAGAAGCGCGCCGACGTCTTCACGCTCGACGCGCTGGCGTGGGCGCTGGCCTCGGCCGGCGAAATCGACGAAGCATCGGCGCTCATGGCGCGCGCGCTCGCCGAGGGCACCGCAGGACGCGCCGGCTCTTCCTCCACGCCGCGGTCATCGCCGCCGCCGACGGCCGTGCCGCCGACGCCAGCGCGCTGGGCGCGCAAGGCCCAGCGCGCTCCGCTTCACGCTGCTTCCCTCGGAGCTGGGGGTGCTCCGCACGGGAATCGTGACATCACCCCGAAGCATGAGGTTATGAGCAATGAAGAAACTGCTACGCGTGCTGCAGCTGACCGCTGCAGCGGGACTCCTGCTGTGGCCGGCGCCGGCGCGGGCGTCCAGCCACATGGATGCGCCGCTCATCACGCTGGACGACGCGGCGAACACGACCGACGTGTACGCGTTCGTCTCGCAGCGCTTCGGACGGAAGTACCTGACGACGGCGCTCGCCGTCTACCCGCACGAGGAGCCGGGCATCGGCCCGAACAAGTACAACTTCGACGACGACGTGCTCTACGAGATCCGCGTCGCCACCGGCAACGACGTGGCGAAGGGCCGCACGACGCACGCCTATCAGTTCAAGTTCGACACGACCTATCAGGAACCGCAACACGATCCTGCAGTCGTACCTCGGCGTGATCGCCAACGTCGGCGACGCCTCGCAGAACCTGATCCAGCGCTACACGGTGGACAAGGTCGACTGGCGCACCGGGCGCGTCGACGCGTCTCGGCCGCGGGATCGTGCCGCCGAACAACCAGGGGAACGCCACGCCGAGATACAACCGCAACGACGACGGCGAGCAGCCGGCCAAGGACGGCGTCGGCGACGAGGGCGACCTCGATCGCTACACGTCGCAGTCGATCGCCGAGCTCGAGGACGGCTACCTCGCGTTCGCCGGCCAGCGCGACGACGGCTTCTACGCCGACGTCCAGGCGATCTTCGATCTGCTGAAGCTGCGGCCCGCGGCGCAGGCCGTCGACTCGCAGGGCGGCTTCAACGTCCACACGATCGCGCTCAACATCCCGATCGACGAGCTCGGCGGCGACCAGCAGATCGTCGGCGTCTACGCCACGACCAGCCGCCGGCGCGTCAAGATCCTCGGCACCGGCCGGCGACGCCAACGCTCGGCGACTTCGTCCAGGTCGCGCGCCAGGGCAACCCGCTCTTCAACGAAGGCCTGGTCGCGATCAAGGACAAGGACCTCTACAGCCGCACGTCGCCCGAGGTCGACGCGACGCTGTTCCGCAAGTACGCGGTGACGCCGGAGCTGGCGGCGCTGATCAACGCGCTCGTCTTCGGCGCGAACGTCGCGCCGACGACGAACCGCACCGACATCGCCGGCATCTTCATCCCCGATCTGATCAAGGTGGACCTCTCGACCGGCCCGGCGCGCCTCGCCGGCGGCGGCGCCGAGCCATCCGACCAATCCGGACGACGCCGGCTTCTCGCGCCTCGGCATCTTCGGCGGCGACACGCTGACGAGCTCGGTGCAGGCCGGGTTCGGCAACGGCACCGTGCCGGGCGGCTGGCCGAACGGCCGCCGGTTCGGCGACGACGTGCTCGACATCGCGGTGACGGCGCTCATCAGCGATCTGCGCGTCAGCCCGCCGATGATCGTCGGCCCGGCCGGCGACAACGTGAACAGCAACGACATCGCCTACAACAAGGTGTTCCCGTACGCGGCGACGCCGCTGAACGGCCGCACGCACACCCACTGAGCAGCCATGCAGCATCGTCCACAGCGGGCCCGGCGCAGGCCGGGTCCGCTGGTCCTCATCGCGCTCGCTGCTCATGTCAGCCGGTCGGTGCTGGCGCACGATCCCGGCCTGAGCTCGCTGGAGGTCAGCGTCACAGCCGCAGCGACGTCGGCATCCTTTCGATGTCGGCGGCCGATCTGAGCGTGCTGGCGCTGGCAGCGTCCGGAGATGGCCGCTGAACGGGCACTGCGCGAGCTCGCCCGCGATGCCGTGCGATCTCCGTCGGACGGCGAGTCGCTGCAGCTCGACCGGCACGAAAGTCGAGCTGCGATCGACAGCGGCGCGAGCGATGCGGTTGTCGTTCGCTCGCGGCGCCAGCCGACCAGGCGAGGGTGACCGTCAGCTCCGACGTGCCGCGGCGGCTGGCTCGCGGCCATCGCGAGCTGTTGCCGTCAGCGTGGATGGCCGTGTCGGTGAGCGAAGGCATGCTGGACGCCGAGAGTCAGCTCGCTGGCAGTTGACGTCGGCCGCGTCGCCGCGTCGGCCGCGCGGCAAGGCACGTCGTTTGTGACTCTCGGCATCCGCCACATCCTTTCCGGCTACGACCATCTGGTGTTCCTGGCCGGCCTGATCCTGGCGGCGTGCACCGTGCGCGAGCTCGCTGGTGGCGCTCACGGCCTTCACCGCCGCGCACTCGCTGTCGCTGGCGCTGGTGGTGGTCGGCGGCGTTCATGCGCCGCCGTCGATCGTCGAACCGCTCATCGCCGCCTCGATCGCGTGGGTCGGCGTCGAGAACCTGCTGCGCGGAGACGCGGCGGCAGCCGCTGGTGGGTCGTCTTCGGCTTCGGCCTGGTCCACGGCTTCGGCTTCGCCGGCGCGCTCCTCGAGCTGGGTTCGGATCGTCGGCGACGTGGCGTCGCGCTGGCGCTGCTGTCGTTCAACATCGGCGTCGAAGCCGGACAGCTCGCGGCCGCGGCAGTCATGCTGCCGATCGTCTGGATGATCAGATCGCGACCGGCGTGGCAGGCCAGGCTGAGCCGGCGTGTTCGATGATGATCGCGACGGCGGGAACTTTCTGGCTGATCGAGCGCATCTGGTGACGAAGGGGGCTCCTTGTTTGCGCGACTCAAGGCATCATCAAAATCAGTCTTGGGCCGCCGCCGCCGATCGTGTCCGCCAGCGCCTTGTATTTCGGCTCCTTCCAGGCAACCGCGCCGCGCCGCAAGATCTGGTGAATCGTGCTCGCGCGGAACGTGGTGATTTGATCGAAGGTCCACTTCCGCTCGCCGGCGGCGTAGGGGACCATGAAGTCCAACGCTTGGCGGATGCCGCGGCCGTCTGGCGTCCGGTAGTTCCACAGATCGATGCCGACGTGCGTGCCGAGCGTTGCGAGATCCATGAACGCGGCGAGGTTGAATTCGCTGTAGTCCCACGAGCGCGTGCGGTCGAGCTCGCGTGGCTGACGGCCGTCTGGTGCGATCTGGCGGCCGATGCGGGCGCGTGAGCCTTCGAGCGTCCGTCGGGCCTTCTCGACTTGTCCGGTGTAGAGCGCCAGTCCCGCGACCTGCACGTCGTACCACGTCTCGTGGTTGTTGCCGTTCTTCGACTCCTCCTGACCGTGCGTGCTCTCGGTGAGCCACGAGAGATACCGCCGCATCCAGGCCTGGAGTCCGTCTTCGTTCGCCTTGGTCCACGCCGGCGAGCTGGAGATGAGGAGGATTCCGTCGAGCATGTCCGGAAGGCTGCGGGTCTCGATGATGCCGATGCCGCGCCCCTGGTTGATACCCGGAATGTACTGGCCGAAGGTGAGATGCGGGTTCATCCGCGTTGCGGAATCGAGAAACCACACCCGCATGAGCCTCGCGGCGTGCGTCGCGTACTCCTCGCGTCCCGTGTACGCGTAGGCCAGCGAGAGTGTGGTGACCGCGCCGCCGAGCCGTCCGAGGTTGTCGCGATCGGTGATCTTGCTGATCTCGGGATTGCGCTCGCCGTCCTTGCGGATGTACGGCTTGCCGTCAGGCTTGGATGGATCCGGCCACCAATACGGCGCCTGACTCATATAGTCGTGCTTGTCGCCGCTCGGAGGGGTGATGGTTTTGTCCATCACTGACATCGGCTTGATGGCGAGGGCCGTCTTCGCGTCTTCCTCGAGCCTGGCGATCGCCGCCGCGATCGCCGCATCGCCTTTCTCACCACGCGCACGCACGTCGTTCATGTGCGCGCGGTCGAGCAACAGAGATACCGGCCGCCTGGCCTGGAAGGCACTGGCCGTCGCGATCGCGATGGAGACGAGCGAGACGATCGCCCCAGTACGAGACGTCAACGTCATGGGGAAATCCTCTCACAGGAAGGTCGCGAGACCGGTCGCAACCGCGGAGGGCAACCAGAAGACCCGCACCTGATCGGGTTGATGCGATTGAAAGAGAGGGCCCGTTCTCCCGGGCCCTCTCCGCGACAACACGACTCACTCGTTTTCGTCGTTGCGCGACTGCTTCCAACGCGGCGTGATGTAGAGGGTTCCCCGCGAGCAAGGCGTGCCGTCGGCCCGCACGTAGTTTTCGAACTCGTCATGAACGCCTGCGCCAATGAGCCAGGCCGGTCCCTCGCTGACAAAACCGCGAAGGACCGCCAGGTTCGTCGTCGTGTTTACCCGGCCAGCCACGCGTGCAGTGAAATTCAGCGTCCCTGCCACGACATAATCCGCCTGCAGGTAATTCTGGTTGGGCTGGACGTTGCGTATCAACGCCGCGATCCTGGCTTCAAGCGTGCCGGTCGTTGGATCGTTGGACCGTTGGACCGTTGGGAGTTACGTTCCAAGAGGCGAGTCAGACGTTCCCGAATGCCCGGTGATAGCGGATCGTGCCAGGACCACGACCCTGCAGCGCGCCCGGCTTCAGCTCCATCGCCATGAAGACGTCGTCCGGAACGTCGTACTCGGAGCGAAGCCCGAAGCGAGACGCGGCGACGAAGCCGAATCTCGGGTAGTACTCGGGGTGGCCGAGTACTATCACCGCGTCATATCCCTCCTCCCGGCAGGCCGCGACGCCGGCGCGCGCGAGCGCCGAACCGACTCCCCGCCGCTGCCGATCCGGCACGACCGCCATCGGGGCCAGCCCGATGATTCGCAGATCCGGATCGGACGACAGCGTCACCGGGGAAAACAGGATATGGCCGACGATAGCCCCGTCGTCCTCGGCGACGAGCGACACGATCGGCCGTGCCTGTTCGCGGAGCGCGTCGACGAGGTCCGCCTCGGTCGCCGTCCCGAACGCGCTGAGGTTCACCTGGCGGATGTCGCCGATATCGCCCGCCCGCTCTGCTCTGATCTGCATCGTCGCTTGGTAACCGGGTGTCAGGCGGTGAATCGTGAACGCGGGGCAGAGTTGTCTCCCCGCGTTCACGATTCACCGCCTGACACCCGCTCTGGGGCCAGACCCCGGTCTGACTCCCCCCAGCCGTAGATTACGACCTCCGGCCGCGCGGCGTCGATCTCGATGTCGCCTTTCACCGGCGATTCGCGATCTTCTCGAGTACAGGGCAATGCCGCCCCCGAGTCATGAGGCTCGGATGTGCCGAGGGAGTCGCAATGTTTAGCAGTGTTCGACAAGTGATCTTGGCCGGCCTGATCGTTGCCGGCGTGGGCTCGTCACCGGCCCTGGCGCAGACCATCGCGGCCGGCGAACCCGATGTGCCGACGGATCTGGTGGTGCCCGACGGGCATGTGCTGTTTGCCAAGGGTTACGCAATCGGGACCCAGAACTACATGTGTCTTCCGGCGGCAGGCGGGGGTGTTGCGTGGAAGTTCTTCGCGCCGCAGGCGACGTTGTACGTGACGGTGCTGGGCCTTCATCCGCAGCTCGCGACCCACTTCCTGAGCTCGAACCCGGAGGAGGACGGTCTGGCGCGTCCGACGTGGCAGCACTCGATCGACAGCAGCAAGGTGTGGGGCAAGGTGTACAAGATCGTCACCGATTCGAACTACGTCGAACCGGGCGCGATTCCCTGGCTCCTGCTCGAAGCTGCCGGCCACGAGACCGGGCCTGACGGTGGCTCGTTCCTCGCGCAGACGGCCTACATCCAGCGGATCAATACGTCGGGCGGCGTCGCACCGGCGACCGGCTGCAGCCAGCCTGGCAACATCGGCGCCCTCGCGCTGGTGCCGTACAGCACGGACTACTACTTCTACAAAGCCCGGCGTCCGCGGTAGTGCGCCAGCCGGCGCCTCAGAACACGATCGTCCAGCCGGGATTGCGCGCCTGCTCTCTCGTGTAGGACACCCCGTGCACCTTGAGGCCCTTGTCGTCGACCAGAGTAATCACGCCGCCCTTGTTCGACAGCGCCAGCGGCTGCCGGATCTCGATCGCGCGAGTCGCGCCGGCACGGAGCAGGTCGGTCAGGGGCAGGCGCTTTTTCTGGGTATCCAGCAACGCCCATCCCGCGAGATTGATGTCGTGAGGTGCAGTGTTGATCAGCGTGACCACCTCGACCTCCGGCGACTGCGTTGCGTTGACCAGCGCCGCAACGATACGCACCAGCCCTTCCGGGTCGTCTCCCGTGGGCGGGGGCGGCGGCGGAGGCGGTGGCGTCGGCCCGGGTTGGGGCGGCGTCGGTGACGGCACCGGAGGCTTCGGTGCGGCGATCGAGTGGCCCGTCTTGTCGTCGGTGTGCCAGGCTTGCGACTGGAACTTCAGGAAGATCGCGGTCCACTCGTGCTGGTCGGGGAACTGCACGAGCAGGCCGCCGTCCTGATAGACGCCGTCGTCGCCGACGAACTGCCCGGAGTTTCCCTGGTTCATGTGGATGTCGTGGATGCCGTTGCCGGGCAGGAACCCGAAGTACTTGTCCTTGACCCCGGCCTCAGGCCCCCAGCGTTCACCGAAGGCGTAGACCAGCGCATTCTCGTCGGCCACCGCGCGCTGCATCACCCGATCGACTTTCTCGTTGAGGTCGTTGTCGAAGCCCGGAAGGCTGAATGGAAGCGGCCGCATCTGGGCGCGGTCGAAGAGATTGCCTCTGATGAGATCGAGCGCCCCCGATCCCGGTTTCCGTTCAAGCGCCTTGAAGCCTTTCGGAAGCGGCTCGACGATGTCGGTGATCGGGTGCTGGAAGTGCTCGATGAGAACGAACTCGACATCGGAGGGCGGCAGCTGGGACTTTACGTTGACCGCAATCCTGTAGTCGGTCGTATCGTCGATGATCCGGACCTGGTAGTGAGGACTCTGTCCCGCGCCGAGCCGGACCTCGATCGCTTTCCCCTTGAGCACGCCATAAGAACGTAGCGCCACGTGCACCCTCCATTCGGACGATCGGAGCCAGCTCCCGGAGATACGACGGTGACGGTTATTGTCCCTTAGACGGAATATGATCGGCGGCCGACGACTCGGAAGCGATTGCCGCCGGTCGCATCGGATTGTCGCGAGTCGGAGGTCACGGGTTCGTTTCAGCCGAGCTTGGGGGCTCGGGACTCGGATCGCAGTTTCGAGAGTCCCGGCTGATCCGGTTACCGAACATCTGAGCCCCGAGCCCCGACACGAACGCATGAGACGCCGGCCGGAAATTCCATCGGAGATCGAAGAGTACCGTGACGTGCGATGGCGCCGGGAGGGGATGCGCCAGGTCGAGACGGCCTTCGAGGCGGAGCGCTTCATCGAGCAGGTCGGCTTTGCCGCCTGCCTCACCGACTGCCGGCGGCCTGGTCCATCGCTCTATGTCGCCGTGTGCGGGCGTCGCGATGCCGTGATGCCGCGGAATGTGCAGAAAGACGAAGAGGCGTCGCTCACCTGGCGGCTGAAGGACGAGATCGTCCGGCGCGGCAAGGTCTATTACGCCAAGCTCGCGCGTGGCAAGGCCATGTTCCTCGCGCCGCGGATGATTTCCAGCTTCAACGCGATCTGGGGCATCCGCCGGTCGGAAGAGCCGCGGCGCCTGAGCCGGAGCGCGCGAGCCATCCTGCGCGTGCTGCGACGGGAATGGGAAATGAGCACGGGCGATCTGCGGGACGAATCAGGTGTGAAGGATCGGCACGCCTTCACCAGGGCGATGGACGAACTGCAGGCGGCGCTGCTCGTGGTGCCGAGCGAGGTCTTGTATCAACCGAA
Organism: uncultured Acidobacteriota bacterium; assembly: GCA_963836735.1. GTDB lineage: Bacteria > Acidobacteriota > Vicinamibacteria > Vicinamibacterales > 2-12-FULL-66-21 > JACCXG01. The sequence continues at coordinate 304,211 of CAWIKP010000022.1, forward strand.
GTTCACATATATCTGGACGCTGGCGGTCGGACGATTCCCCGACGCGCTGCTCCGGCGCACCAGCCGCGACGCGGCGCTGCGCGAGATTGCGCGCTGCTTTCTCGCCGGCGCGGGCATGACGATGCGCGGAGAGCTTGCCCGTGTGACCGGTCTGTCGCGGCCCGAGGCCGGGCGCGGCAACCGCGCGCTCGTCGCCGAAGGCTACGCGACAATGCCGTCGACGGGCGAGTACTGGCTGATCGAACGCGACGGCCGGCTCACTCCTGACGAAGCGCCACGACCGGACTGACGCGGATCGCTCGCCGCGCCGGAATCGAGCACGCGATCAGCGCGACGGCGGAGAGGATCGTCACCGTCGCCGCAAATGTCGGGACGTCGGTCGTCGACACGCCGTGCAGAAAGCTCGTGAGCGACCGGGCGCCGGCCAGTCCGCCTCCGAGGCCAATCAGGATTCCCAGGCCGACCAGCAGCATGCCGTCGCGCACCACCAGCAGGAACACCTGCCGCGTATCGGCCCCCAGGGCCAGTCGTATGCCCATTTCGCGCGTCCGTCGCGAGATCGAGAACGACAGCACACCGTAGATGCCGATCACGGCGAGCAGCAGCGCCAGGCCGCCGAAGGCGCTCAGCAGCCATGCGCCCATCCGGGCAGCGTAGAGGGATACGCCCACGGTTTCCGACATGGTCTGGATCGCCGGCACCGGCAGGTTGGGCTCGAGCGCCTGAATCTCACGCCGCAATGCGCCAATGATGGACGAGGGAGCCACGGATGAACGAACGTAGAGCATCATCCCTGTCTCGTGATTCTGCGCGAGCGGCATATAGGCCACCGGCACGGCGCCTTCCGCCAGCGTGCCGTACTTGGTGTCGCGTACGATCCCCACGATTTCCCGCCACGGGCCCGTGGGGCCGTCGACGCTGATGCGCGTGCCGATGGGATTGCCGCCTGGAAAATGCATCGTGGCCGCGGTGACATTCAGAATGATCACCAGCGGGGCGCTCTCGGCGTCGGTGCTGGCGAAGTCGCGCCCGTTGATCAGCGGCACGCCGAGCGTCGAGAAGTAGCGCGGTCCGACGACGTTCGCGTTGAGGACCCTGGTGTCGCCGGACACGATGGTGCTGCTCTCGCTCGATACCTGATCGTGTGTCGCCTGCCTGCCCTCCACGTGGATGCTGAGCACGCGGCCGCTGCCGCCGAGGAGTGCCACCCGCGCCACCGTCGCCGATTCGACGCCCGGCAGCGCTTCGACCCGCTCGACGACCCGCTTGTAGAACTCGCGCCCCTGCACGCGCGTGTAGCGGAGCAGGTTGATGTTGAGCGGCGCGGACACGAGCCGCGCGACGTCGACGCCGGGATCTATCGCCCGCGCGGCCTGCAGGCTGCGGACGAAGAGACCGGCGGTGATCAGCAGCAGCAGCGAGAGCGCCACCTCCGCCACCACCAGCCCCTTCTTCAGGTCGAGCCTGGTGAGGCGCTCTGGCCGGGGGGCATCGCCGCTCTTGAGCGCGGGCACGAGGCCCGGCCGCGACGCGTCGAGCGCGGGAGCGACGCCGAACAGGATGCCGGTCACGCCCGACAGCAGCAGCGCGAACACCAGGACCCGCTGATCGATCGCGAATTCGACGGCGAGCGGCAGGCCGCCGGGAGGCGGCGGCGCAGCCTTGAAGGCCTCGATGACCGCCCAGGCGAGCAGCACGCCGGCGGCGCCGCCGACGAGCGACAGCAACACGCTTTCGGTCAGCAGCTGCCGGACGAGACGCGCCCGGCTTGCGCCGAGCGCCAGTCGAACGGCGATCTCGCGCCGCCGCGCCGCGGCCCTGGACAGCAGCAGGTTCGCGATGTTGGCGCAGGCAATCAGCAGCACGGCGCCCACCGCACCGCCGAGGAGGACCGCCACGTACCGCATCTGCTGCCGCCCGGCGGCGTTCGCTTCATCAATCGGCAGGGTCGTGACGTGGAGGGACGGCACGGGCTTCGACGATCCCTGCGCCCGCTGCCGCAGGTACTCCGCCATCACGGCGTCGAGGTCGGCGGTCGCCTGCGCCCCGGTGACGCCCGGCTCGAGACGGCCGACGCCGAAGATCCAGCTGTTGGTCGGATTCTTGAGCAGGTCGGGATTCTGTTCTCCCGAATAGCGCTGCCGCGGCGGCCGCATGATTGCCTGCATCATCATTGGCACATACAAGCTGCGCACACTCCCGAGTTGCGGTCCGGGGAAGCCGGCCGGCGCGACACCAACGATGGTGAAGACGTGCCCGTTGAGCCGCACCTCGCGGCCGATGGCGTCGTCCCGGCCGCCGAATCGGGACTGCCAGAACTCATGGCTGATGACCGCGACCGGATGCGCGCCGGGCGTCTCATCGTCTCGCGGCGAGAGCAGACGTCCGCGCGCCGCGCGCACACCCAGCACGTCGAAGAAGTTGCCGGTGACGATGACGCCGCTGACCAGCTCGGCTGAGTCGCCGGCGTGCAGGCTCGCCGTGATGCCGCCCCATCCCGCCAATCCTTCGAACGACCGGCTGTTGTCGCGCAGCGCCGCGTACTGCGGATACGAGAACACGTTGCCGACCGCGCCCCGGTACACATAGACGAGGCGTTCGGGGTCGGCGACGGGAAGCCGCTGCAGCAACGCGGCATTGACGAGGCTGAACACCGCCGTGTTGGCGCCAATCCCCAGCGCGAGGGTCAGCACGGCGGCGATCGTGAAGCCAGGCTGCCGCCGCAGCATGCGTGCCGCGTAGCGCAGATCCTGGAGAACGTCCCCGATCGCGCCGCGCCTTGGCGAGCCGGGCGGAATTGGCGCCGGCGTCCGGGCTTGACGAAGCGCGTGCATTTCGCGGGCGAGCGTGTCGTGATCGTCGAGCTCCTCGAGCGCGAGACGCCTGGCGTCGAGGTCGTCGTGGCCCTCGGCGCGCAGCTGCTCGTAGCGATCGTCCAGATGTTGTGAGAGCTCCTCGGCGATCTCCTGTTCGCGAGCCGGGGACAATCGCAGCGCGGCGAGCCGCGGGCGCAGATGATCGGACCAAACGGAGGGACTAGGCATGGTCGACTCCGGTGATCAGGCGCATCGCGGTGACGAAGGTCCGCCAGGTATTCCGCTGGCTGGCGAGGACCCTGCGCCCCTCGGCGGTGAGCCGGTAAAAGCGGCGGCGCCGCTGGCCGGCTTTCTCGACCCAGCGTCCCTGCAGCCAGCCGCGTTCTTCCAGGCGGTAGAGCAAGGGGTACAGGGACGCGATGTGGAACTTCAGCTGCCCGGCCGAGCGTTTCTCGATCAGCTGGCTGATCTCGTAGCCGTGCCGTGCGCGGGTCTCGACGATGGAGAGGATGATCAACTCCGCGGAGCCCTTCTTCAGTTCCCGATCGAGCATCCGGCGATCGATAGATGTCATAGCCACATATGCTATAGCCAATACGCACGTGGGGCGCAAGAGTCTGAATTCACAGGAGGATCAGGAGATAAGGAGGTACCTGGGTCCACTTCAGGATGTATTCGAGGGATTCGTGGCTTCCGCCTTCAGGCGGAAGGCTGCAGCGACTAGAACGCCAGGACCCGCCGCCCGCGGGCCATTTTCCTGAGCTCGGCGTAAGTGGCCGCGAACAGCGAATCGGCGGCGTCGGCATCGCCCTGCTGGGCGCGGTGAAGGAGCTCGGTCAGGCTCGCCGGTGGTTTCATTCGCAAGCGCGGTAATTATCCGCCTGCCCGGAACCCGTGCTGGCGCAGGAGCGCGCGGCAGGCCGGATCCTGGAGCAGCGGCGCCATCGCCGGTTCGACGTCGACGTAGCCGAGAAACGGCGCCCGCTGCGCGCAGGCCTCGGTCAGCCACTGGAGCGCCTCCTCCCAGTCGCCGAGCACCGCTGCGAGCATCGCGAGATCGTCCGCGCCGGCGGCGCCACGCCGGTAGCGCTCCTGGAGATCGCGGAACGCACTGCGTCCGACATCGAGCCGCCCTTCGCGCACCGCGCAGCAGGCCTCGAGCAGCAGGATCGTCGACAGCTGGCCGAGCAGCTCAGTCGCGCGCGCGAGCTCCGCGCGTGCCAGCGGCAGCTCGTTTCTGGCCATCCGCGTCAGGGCCAGATCGATGTGCGCCTGCGCGAACCCGGGATTGGTCTGGAGCACGTGCTCGTGCTGGGTGACCGCTTCGTCCGGGCGGCCAGCGAAGTGAAGGATCCGGCCGATCCCGCTCTGGATAATCAAGGACAGCGGATCGAGCTCGAGCGCCCGCTTCATCTCGGCAAGCGCTTCATCGAAACGGGAGCGCGAGGCCAGGAACATCGCGTGCCACTGCCGTGCCGGCGCATGGCCGGGATTGAGAGCAAGGGCCCTGGTGAATTCGGCTTCGGCGCCCGCCCAGTCCCAGTCGAACCGGGATCTGATGAACGCGAGCGAGACGTGCCCCTCACCCAGCGTTTCATCGAGGTCCAGCGCCTTCAGCGCAGCGGCGCGTGCCTGGGCGACCAGGCTGTTGCCTGACGAGGCCCGCAGGTTCACGGCGATGAGCGCACAGCAGTCTGCGAGCCCGGCCTGGGCGAGCGCGTACTTCGGATCTTCGGCGACCGCGCGTTCGAACAGCGCCCTCGCGCTCGTGAGCGAATCACCAGTCCGGATGTTCAGGAAATATCTGCCGCGGAGGTACAACTGATAGGCCTCGGCATTCGCCGTATGCCGCTTGCCCAGACGTTTCCGTTCGTCGCGGCTCAGACGGAGCTTCAGCGCGCTGGTCAGTTCTTCTGATATCTCCGCCTGCAGCGCGAAGACGTCGGCGGCGGGACGGGTCAGGACCGTGCCCCAGAGCCGCGATCCATCCTCGACGTCGACGAGCTCGGCGGCGACGACGAAAGCGCCAGTCCGCTGCATGACCTGCCCGGTCAACACCGCCTGGACGTCGAGGCGTCGTCCGACCGCCAGCGGATCGGCATGCTGCTGCTTGTAGCGAAACACGGTGCTCCGGGCCATCACCCGCAGCCGCGGAATCTGCGACAGGTTGTTGATGAGAATCTCCGTCAGGCCGTCGCTGAAGTACTCGAGCTCCGGATCGTCGTTCTGATTGGAAAGCGGCAGGACGGCGAGCGCCTCGATGACCCGCGGCCGGCGCCGCCGGGGGGGACGCGCCGGCGCCGGCAGCGCGACAACGGTGTCGCTCGAGACCGTCCGCTTCGCGGCGCCGGCGGCCGGGATGACCAGCGTCGCGATGCTGGCCAAGCGGGTGGCGTCGCCGCCTGCGGAGGCTCCCCGTTCGAACGCGGTGAGATCCTGAAGAAGTAACGCGCAGCTCTGGTAGCGCTCGGCGCGTTCCTTTCGCAACGCGGTCATCACAATCCGCTCGAGCTCGGCCGGGACGGCGGCGCCGAGCGCGTCCGGCTCGCGAAGCAGCACGGCCCCGATGATGTCGGCCGCCGTTCCACCGGTGAAGGGTGGCTTGCCGGTCAGCATCTCGTACAGCAGCACGCCCATCGCAAACAGATCGGCGCGCGGATCGACATCCGTCCCGCGCGCCTGTTCCGGCGCCATGTACTTGAACGTGCCGAGGACGACGCCGTCGCGGGTTTCGAGAGTGCGTCTCGTCGTCGGGTCCCCCCATGCCTGGTTCCCGGCCGGCGAGCTTGGCGAGCCCGAAGTCCAGGACCTTCACGTAGCCGTCGGTCCGGATCATCACGTTTTCCGGCTTCAGATCGCGATGGATGACGCCGGCGCCGTGTGCCGCGGCAACCGCCCGCACGATCTGGATGGCGATCGTGAGGGTCTGGGAGAAGTCGAGCGAGCCGCACTCTAGAACGGCGCGCAGCGTGACGCCCGTCGACGTATTCGGTGGCGAGGAACTGCATCCCGCGGTCGTGGCCGACGTCGTAGACCGTCAGGATGTTGGGATGGTTCAGCGCGGAGACGGCCCGTGCCTCCCGCTGAAACCGCTGCAGCCGCTCGTCGTCTCGCGCTCCACGCGGCGACAGGATCTTCAGCGCCAGCCGCCGGCCCAGGCGCGTGTCCTCAGCGAGGTACACCTGCGCCATGCCGCCCGATCCAAGCGGCGACACGACTCGATAATGCGCCAGCACGTCGCCGGCGGTGAGGGCCCAGCTCATACGGTTGACGTCGAAGTAACCGGGATATTTTAGTCCTTGGTGTTCGGGTAACCCAGCAACTCCCAACTCCCAACTCCCAACTCCAACGATCCAACGATCCAAGGAGAGTCGTCCGAGGCTACTGGCTGGAACACGCTGGAACCTGCTGGTTGCGGCCCCCTTCACCCCGTTGTTCGACGGGCTCTCCCTGGATCGTTGGATCGTTGGATCCTTGGATCGTTCGGTGGATACTGTAGCGGCACCAGGAACGTTCATTTCCACGGTCGAGAGGCAGTATCCATGCACACTCGTTGGTCTCCAGCGATCACCACCGCCCTTCTGCTCCTGCTCGCGCTGCCGATGGCAGGTCAGGCACCGCCGGGCGCGTCAACGCAAGCGCCACCCGCCGGGGGGCGTGGAGCGAGAGGCGGAGGCGATCCGTTCCAGGGGCAGCCGCGCATCAATGCGCTGATTGTGAGCGGCGGCTGCTGCCACGACTATTCCGGCGAAGCCAAGGTGATGATGGATGCAATCGGGAAAGCGCTGCCGGTCGACTGGACCGTCGTCGTGCAGGGCGGGCGCGGGACCCGAGGCAGCATGCCCGTCTACGCCAGTCCCGACTGGGCAAAGCGCTTCGACATCGTCGTTCACAACGAGTGCCTGGCCGACGTCGACGATCCGGCATACATCCGGCAGATCACCGCTGCTCACCGCAATGGTCCGCCCGCGATAGTGATTCACTGCGCCATGCACTCCTACCGGGCCGCGACAATAGACGACTGGCGTGAATTCCTCGGCGTCACCTCGCGGCAGCACACCAAGCCGTTCAACATCCCGGTCAAGATTGCGGCGAAGGACCACGGTGTGATGAAGGGGTTCAAGGAGGACTGGGTGACGCCGGTCGACGAGCTGTATGTGATCGAAAAGATCTGGCCGCACACGACCGCACTCGCGACGGCCGTGAGTCCGGAAGACAAGAAGGAGTACCCGCTGGTGTGGGCCAGCGAGTATGGCGGGACCACCCGCGTGTTCGGGACCACGCTCGGTCACGGCGATGCCACGTGGGCGGACCCCGTCTATCAGGAGCTGCTGACCCGCGGATTCAAGTGGGCGGTGAAGAGAGACTGACGCGCTACTTCTCGCTGCCCTCCGTCGCCGCGACGCCGCCGCTCGGGCAACCCGACGGTTGCAGGCCGAGCGTGACCCGCGTCGCGCACCTGATCAGCGCCGCTTCGGTCGGGCCCTGGAAGAAGGCGTAGCCCTTGCGGCTGTTCTTCCACGCCAGCGGCCCGCCCACCTTCAGGCCGGCCTTCGTGGTCGTCTCCAGCACTCTCGTCACGAGCGACTCGTACTTGGGATCGCCTTGCTTGAATCCCGAGAAGCTGGAGAGGTCGGTGCTCGCGACGAACACCACGTCGACTCCCGGCACCGCGGCGATCTTGTCGACGATGTCCGCGCCGACGGGGTTCTCGATCATCGCCACGATCATGATGTTGCTGTTGGCGGTCGCGCGGTAATCGCTGCCCCACAGCGCGCCGTACTGGCCGTTGCCCTGACTCCGGCGGCCGGCTGGCGGATACCGCGCGAATTTCACCGCCGCGGCAGCCTTCTCGACGGTGTCGACCATCGGCAGGATGATGCCGAGCGCGCCGATGTCGGTGGCTTTCTGGATGTCGCCTTCAGTGGCGTCGGGGACGCGGATGAATGGAATCGCCGACGCCCCCTTGCACGCCAGGATCATCCGCGCGACATCCTGGTAGGTGAGCGGGCTGTGCTGCATCTCGATCCAGGTGAAGTCGAATCCCGAGTTGGCCATTGCGCAATACAAGTCGGGATCGGGCAGTAATACCGTTCCTCCGACCACCTGCTTGCCCTCGGCCAGCTTCTGCTTGACGGTGTTGTAAAACTTCGCCGCGGGCGCCGCGGGCTGCCCGCCGAGGTCCGCGCCGACGATCGCGAGGATTGTGGTGGAGACGATCAACCATCCACGAATTCGACCGCTGCTCATACGCATTGCTCCTCGGTTCCAGGTTCAGGGGTGCCGGGTTCGGGGTTCGGTTCCAGGTTCCGGGTTCGGTTGTTCGCGGGTTCCAGGTTCGGTTCGGGGTTCCAGGTTCCAGGTTCTACCACGACCGGTTCAGTCCGCCGTAGCGCCAAACCCAGAACCTCGAACCTGGAACCGAACCGGAACCTCAGAACCGAACCTGGCACCCGGCACCCGGCACCAGGAACCCGGCACCAGGAACCCGGCACCAGGAACCCGTGGACGCACGGTTGCCTCACTCCGACCACACGCGAAGCCCGCGACGGCTTATCACGATCGGGATCCGTACCAGCGACGGATTGTCCTCCAAAATCGCGCGGACCATCGCTCGTCTCGCGGTCGGGCGCTCGCTCGAGAGCAGGGTGATCGAGCCGCCGTCGCCGCCCGCGCCGTTCACCTTCCAGCCGGCTGCGCCATGCGCCGCGGCGATCTCGATCACGCGCCAGGCGTCGCGGTGAACGAGATCGGCTTGCATCTCCGCCTGCGCCGCCGTGTTGTCCCGCATCGCCGATCCCAGTGCGTCGAAGTCCGCGGCGACGAATGCGTCGCGCGCGCGCTCTGCGGCCGTGCGCAGGGCTTCGAGGTGGGCGCAGTCGGGCCCGCGCTGTTCGAGGTCACGTACCACCTTTTCGTGGATCGCCGACGAGCTGTGCGGCCGCCCCAGATAAATGAGCGCGAGCCGCCGCTGCAGCTCGCGGCGGAACTGGTCTGGCAACGTGAGCGGCGACACCGTCGCGCGCGGGTAGTCGATCATGTCGATGAAATTCGCGCCGCCGAACGCGGAGCACAGCTGGTCCTGAATGCCCGACTGCTGGCCGAGGTGGACGGTTTCGACCGCATGCGCCGCGGCGGCAATTGCCTGCGGGCCGCGACCGCCGTTCACGAGCCGATCGAGCGCGCCGAGGAGCGCCACCAGCACCGCCGCCGACGTGCCGGTCGAGGCGCCGGCCGGCGCATCGGACCGGATCGTGACCTCGATGTCGGCGGTGGCCGGAGGCCTGATCTCGCGAAACGAGGCCTCCAAGAGCGGGTGAGGACCCCAGCCCGGCGAATCGAGCCGGGGCGCATACCGGACGCCATAGTTCCGCGCATTCAGCACGACGTGTCCCTCGCGCGTGCCCGGCGGAAATACGATCGATCCGGACGGTGACGAGCGGACGGACGGCGATGTTGAACACCTTGCCGCGGCGCGCGACCCAGGTGTCGGTCCATCCCCCGTTGTCGCAGATGCGAATCGGGGCGGTCGCGGTGATGGTGCGTGACGGCGTCATGTGGTCGGGAGCCCTCGAAGGTCCGCGCCATTCTATGCGTCCTGGCGCTGGCATCGTGGAGTTCTCGATTCTCGGTCGGGCAGTAGTAGAGTCCGCTCATGCCCCAGATTTCGGCGGGACCGTCAGACGATTGCGACCACGCCTCGACTGTGTGCGGGGCACCGCGTATGTTGGTGCTCCTCATGACGGCGACTTCCGCCGGCCTGCGGAGCCAGACCGGCCGCGTGCCCGCGGTTCCGCTCGACGCGAAGAGGGCAATCTTCGACGCGTTTCGACAGTACCAGGTGGTGGCAATCGGCGACGCGCACGGGAATCGGCAAGGCGAGGCCTTTCAGCTGGCCCTGATCCGCGATCCGCGATACCCCAGCGTGGTCAACGACATCCTCGTCGAGTCCGGGAACTCCCGCCAGCACGTCGCTTCGCTCGACGTGCCCGAACTGTTTGCGGTGGTTCGTGGCGTCAACGCATCACTGCCGCGAGACCGTCGCATCCGGGGCGGACATTCCCGAACAGTGGCGCGCCCCGCTGGAGGATCAGTTCGACGCGGTGTTGTATCTCGGTCCTCTCTCGAGCATCACGCTCGGCAGGCCGCAGCCATGGCGCTGTTCCGAGCCCGCGATGGGCGAGCGGCTGCGGCGGTTGCGGCTGCTGCGGCCGGAGCTCGCGGATCGCGTCGAACAGGGGTGCCTGCGCTGACGCATATCGCTTTCCCGGACTCAGATCGGCGTGGTCGCCGACCGGGGTGCTGATTACGAATCTGGGCCGCCGCGGCACGATTCTGCAAGCTGAGGCCCCGCCTCCGGACACGCAGACCGCAAAATTGCTGCGGTCTTCTTCAGAGAAGTCGCGCTGGCAGCCCGTGGCAGCGGGCTTGCGACAGCTGCCGTACTTCCATCGGCTGATCTCTGGAGATACCCATGAAGCGCGTCATCCTCGTCACGGCCCTGGCTCTCGCGGCCACCGTTACGGTGTCCGCAAACGAGAAAGCCCGCGGCCCGCATTCGAAGAAGGCTGCGAAGAGCGAATCCGTCGTCGTCCGCGAAGCTCCCGCAGACGTGACCTACGTGCACTTCTCGATCGGCGAGCAGCAGGTGATCCGCGAGGTACTACGCACCGCGATACCGAGCGCTGCCACCCGGGCTTCGGAAGAAGGTGGCGCGCGGCGGACAGCTGCCGCCGGGATGGCAGAAGAAGATCGAGCCGTTCCCGTTCGAAATCGAGCGGCGGCTCGCGCCAATGCCGTCGGACTGCGGCCGCGGCGTGATCGACGGTCACGCGGTCATCTATCGCACCGCATCACAGAGGATCGTCGACGTCACGGTCCTGTTCTAGTCGGGCCCTTTCGGCCGGGTCTGACCGCCTTCGCCAAAGGCTACGGTGGTCCGCCGAAGCGTTAGCGGCGGCGGAAGACCCGGCCCTGCAACCCGCGCGGTCGCCGGGAACGTGGGCGGCCGCCGGTGCTTTGTGGCCTGTTCGTAGGCGTAGGCCAGCTTCAACACCAGCTCGTCCTTCCACGCTCGCCCGATGAACGAAATCCCGACCGGCAGGCCGAACGCGCTGCCGGCCGGGACGGTCACGCTCGGATACCCCGCCACCGCTGCCGGCGTGCTGCTCGATCCGGTGAAGTGATCGCCGTTGACCAGATCGGTCGTCCACGCCGGGATTGCCGGTCGGGGCAACCAGCGCGTCCAGCCGATACTTGTCCATCACGGCGTCGATGCCTTCGGTTCGTGAGAGGCGGTGATTTTTGGCCAGCGCGTCGCGGTAGGCCTTTTCCGTCAGCGGTCCCTTCTTCTGCGCGCGCACCAGCAGCTCCTGGCCGAAGTACGGCAGCTCGCGCGATCGATTGGCCTCGTTGAACGCGATCACGTCAGCGAGCGAACGAACGCGCGCCGACGGCCCGAGCCCGCCCAGGTACTTGTTGAGGTCGGCCTTGAATTCGTAGAGGAGCACTTCGAGCTCGCTCGCATCGTACTTGCCGGCGTTCGGGATGTTCGCCGGGTCGACGATGACCGCGCCCTGGGCCTTCATGTCAGCGATCGCCGCCTCGGCGATCCTGTCGGTGACGTCGCTGTAGCCGAAGAACGACGCGCGAGCGACGCCAATCCTGGCGCCGCGCAGCGCGTTGCGATCGAGAGCGGCGCGATACGTCGAGCCGGCGGCGCGCGCGGCGTCGTGGTTGCCGAATCCGAGCGGATCGGCCGCCGCCAGTGCGTCCAGGAGAATCGCCGCATCCTCAACCGTCCGGGTCATCGGACCGGCGGTGTCCTGGCTGTGTGCGATCGGGATGATGCCCGACCGGCTCACCAGTCCCACCGTCGGCTTCACGCCGACCAGCGCGGTGGCCGCGGAAGGACAGACGATCGACCCGTCGGTCTCGGTGCCGACGCCGACGGCCGCCAGGTTCGCCGCGATCGCTGACGCCGTGCCGGAGCTCGATCCGCAGGCGATTCCGATCGAGTGCATAGGGGTTCAGCACCAGGCCGCCGCGTCCGCTCCAGCCGCTGGTCGAATGCGTCGAGCGGAAGTTCGCCCATTCGCTGAGGTTGGTCTTGCCGAGGATGACCGCGCCCGCGGCCCGAAGCCGCGCGACGATGAACGCGTCCCGCGAAGCGATCGAACCCTCGAGCGCGAGCGATCCCGCGGTCGTGGACATCCGGTCGGCGGTGTCGATGTTGTCCTTGATCAGGACCGGAATGCCGTGCAGCGGCCCGCGCAGGCCCTTCGCCTTGCGCTCCGCGTCGAGCGCATCGGCGATGGCGAGCGCATCGGGATTGAGCTCGATCACGCTGTGCAGCGCAGGACCGTTGCGGTCGATGGCATCGATCCGCGCCAGGTACTGCTCGGCGATCGCGCCGCGCCGTACGGCGTCCCGATTGCTGATCGCTGATGAGCGACGCGATCGTCGCCTCTTCGAGATCGAAAGGACTCCCGGCCTGCTCTCCCAGCCCGGGCTGCCGTCCCGCCGTTATCGCCAGGGCAGCGAGAACGAAGAAGCTGAATAGCGGCAGGCGGCGGGTGCTCGGCATCGACGAACTCTATCGCGAGTCGAATGAGCGCCTAGAATAAGGGCCCTGAACCTCCACGGAGAAAGGCACCTCATGATTCCAGGCGTCGCGCACAGACGGCAGTTCAAGAACCTCTCCGAGCAGGAGGTCCTCGCGCTCGCGATCTCGTCCGAGGAAGACGATGCACGCATCTATCGCTGGTACGCGCAGCGCCTGGCCGCCAGCTACCCGCAGTCGGCGCGGGTGTTCGAGGAGATGGCCGGCGAGGAAGACGGGCACCGCGAGTCGCTGACCGAAGAACATCGCCGGCGGTTCGGCGAGACCATCCCGCTGATACGACGGGAACACGTGGCCGGCTTCTACCAGCGCCGGCCGGTGTGGCTGATCGAGAACCTCGGCCCGGAGCGCATCCGCACGGAGGCGGCCCGGATGGAGGCGGAAGCGCGCGACTTCTATCACCGCGCCGCGCAGCGGACCAGCGACGTGGGCACACGCCAGCTGCTGAATCGCCTGGTCGCCGCGGAGTCAGGTCACGAGTCGACCTGGGAGCGGCTGCTTCTCGAACACCTCCCGCCGAAAGCCCGCGCGGCCGAGAATGCCGAGGCCCATCGGCAGTTCGTGCTGACCTGGGTGCAGCCCGGCCTTGCCGGCCTGATGGACGGCTCGGTGTCGACGCTCGCGCCGATTTTTGCCGCGGCGTTCGCGACCGGCGACACCTGGAAGACCTTCCTGGTCGGCCTGGCGGCGTCGGTCGGCGCCGGCATCTCGATGGGCTTCACCGAGGCCGCATCGGACGACGGGACGATCTCGGGCCGGGGCTCTCCGTTGAAGAGGGGCATCGCCTCAGGGGTGATGACCGCGGTCGGCGGTCTGGGCCACGCGCTTCCCTACCTGATTCCTCAGTTCCGGACCGCCACGATCATCGCGATGGCGGTCGTGTTCGTCGAGCTGTGGGCGATCGCCTGGGTGCAGAACCGCTACATGGACACGCCGTTCCTGCGCGCGGCGCTGCAGGTGGTCGTGGGCGGTGCGCTGGTCTTCGCGTCGGGCATCCTGATCGGGAGCGCGTGATATCAGAATTCCATTGCGATCAGCCGACCCGTCGGCCGCAATCGGGCGGAGCCGTCACTCGCAGCGCAGCGCGACGATCGGATCGACCGCTGCGGCGCGCCGCGCCGGCAGGTACGCGGCGAGCAGCGTGGCGATCGTCAGCACGAGGCAGGCGCCGGCCAGCGCCGCGGGATCGGTGGGCGTGACGCCAAAAAGAAACGCGCGGAGCGAGTATCCGACGGCGAGCGACAGCGGTACGCCGACGACGAGCGCGACGGCCGCCAGCCGAAGCGCATCGCCGACGACCATGCGCAGTATGGTGTCGCGCCGGGCGCCGAACGCGAGCCGCACGCCGATCTCACGCGTGCGGCGGTTGACCATGTACGCGAGCGTGCCGTAGAGGCCGACGGCTGCCAGCAGGATCGCCAGGGCCGCGAATCCGGAGGACAGCCCGAGCAGCAGGCGCTCGCGCGACGTCTTCCCCGCGACCTGCGCGGAGAGCGTCGTCGTGCTCCGCACCATGATGTCGGGATCCGTCGCCCGCAGCACCTCCTCGGCGCGGCGCGCCACGGACGCCTCCGCGCCGGGCACGGTGCGCAGTGAAATCGAGGAGATCGGAGATGGCGCCTGCGCGATCGGAACCCAGATCATCGGATTGAGGCGGCTGTCCTTGAGATCGTTGTACTTGGAATCACGCACGACGCCGACCACGGTGAAGGGACGCTGCTGTTCGCCCTGAAAGTCGAGCGCGAGGCGGCGGCCGAGTGGATCGCCCGCGCCGAACCTCGCACGTGCGAGCGTCTCGTTGATGACCGCGACGCGCGGTGTCCCCTCGCGATCACCGTCTGCGAAGTCACGGCCTCGCAGGACCTGCATGCCCATCGTGTCGAAGTAGCGCGCGCGACACGTAGTCGATGCGTGCCATCGGCCGGTCGTCGGGCCGATCGGGATCGATGAGTGGCAGCCAGAGGTCCTGCATGCTGAACAGGCCGAGCCACGAGACGCTCGCCGCACGCACGCCCGGCACCGCGTTGAGACGCTCGTCGAGGACGCGGTACCGCTCGGCCCGCTGCGCCTTCCGGGCCGCGTCGTCAACGCCGCCGAAGGAAGGCCGTGGGGCTTCGTCGCGGACGTTGAGCATGACGACGTGCGCGGGCGTGAAGCCTGGATCGACGCCAGCCAGGTGGACGATCGTGCGCAGGAGCAGGCCGGCCGCGCTGGCGAGCAGCAGTGACATCGCGAGCTGCGCCGTCACGAGCGCCCGCTGCAACCGGTGGCCTGACGCGATCGTCGTGCGGCTGCCGGACGCCAACCCGGACTGAAGCGTCGTCCGGCTCAGACGGAGCGCCGGCAGGACACCGGCCACCAGCGCCGCGGTCACGGTCAGGGCGAGGGCGAGGCCGAGCACGCGGGCATCGGGATGCGCGTCGATCAGAATGGTCGTGTAGCCGAGGGAAATCTGCGACGCCAGGATCGGGATCGTCATCCACGCGAGGCCGACGCCGAGGAGCCCGCCGAGCACGGCGAGCATCAGGCCTTCGGTCGCGAGCTGCCGCACGAGACGCCAGCGCCCTGCGCCGAGCGCGGCGCGCGTGGCGAGCTCCGGCAGCCGCGCGGCGCCTCGCGCCAGCAGCAGGTTCGCCACGTTCATCGACGCGATGAGCAGCACGACGCCGACGACGGCCAGGATGATGACGAGCGGAGTGCGCGAACGGACGGCGGACCGCATCGAAGCCTTGCGCGCCGGGCGCCAGGCGGATCGTGAAATCAGCCGGCGTCGTCTGCGGCTGACGCGCGGCGGCGGGCGGTTGCGGTTCAGCGGCCTGCGCCTGCTGGTAGAGTGCCGTGAGCTCCGCCTCGGCCTGCGCGATCTCCACGCCCGGCGCCAGGCGGCCCATCACGCCGGAGAAAAATGCCATCCCGCGGCTCGCGAGCAGCTTCCGATCCGTGAGCGGTCGTAAAGGAAGCCAGATGTCCGGCGCGAAGCCGGTCTGATGAGTCTCGAACGTGGCTGGAGCGATCCCGACGATCGCGCACGTCCTGTCCCCCACTCGCAACGTCCGGCCGATGGCGGCAGGGCTCTGTCCGAAGCGGCGGACCCACAATCGATAGCTGATGACCGCGGCACAGCGGTCGTCCGACGAAGCTGCCGGAAGCTGGTCGTCCTGCTCGGTGAGAAGCCGTCCCATGTGCGGCGTGAGGCCGAGCACGGCGAAGTAGCTGCCGGAGACGAGGCTGGCGCGCAGGTAAGCCGGCGCCGGTTCGTCGTCGAAGGTGACTTTCAGGTACGGCGTTGTCGTTGGCGGCGAACACGCCCGACAGCGTCGTCTGGCGCGCGCGCAGCTCCTCATAGATCGGATTGAACAGGATGAATTCGCTCGCCGCGACGCTGTGGCTGGAGCAGGACGAGCCGACCGGGGTCGGATACGGCCAGCGGGCGCAGCATCACGGCGTTGAAAACGCTGAACGCGGCGGTCGACGCGCCGATCCCGATCGCCAGCGAGACGATCGCCACCGTCGCGAACGCTGGATCGCGGCGGAGCATCCGTGCCGCATATCTGAGGTCCTGCAGGAACGTTTCGATCGCGGGAAGGCTCACGTTGATCGCGGTAGGTTTCCTTCATCTGATCGACGCCGCCGAACGCACGTCGTGCGGCGGCCTGCGCATCGCGGGGTGAAAGCCCGCGCTGGATGTAATCGCGCGTCAGCAGCTCCAGGTGTGCCTGGATATCGTCGTCGAGCGCCGCGTCTGCCCGGCCGCGACTCACGAGTCCCCTGAGCCGTGCGAGGAGCACGCGGAGCATCGTCATGAGTCCTCCAGCAGGCGGGTCAGCGTCGCGACGGTCCGCGCCCACAGGCGCTGCTCCGTGGCGAGCTGCCTGAGGCCGGCGCGGGTGATGGTGAACACGCGCACGCGCCGCTTCGTCTCGCTGACGCCCCATTTGCTCGCGATCCAGCCCTTCTGCTCGAGCCGCAGCAGCGCGGGATAGATCGTGCCCTGGTTGAGCGCGAGCGAGCCTCGCGCGACCTGCTCGATGCGCCTGGCAATCGCGTACCCGTGCAGCGCGCCCATGACCTGGAGCGTCTTGAGGACCATCAGATCGAGGGTGCCGTAGGGAACCTCGTCAGCGGGTTGGTCGGAATCCATGCGTTGACTATCAACATATACACGCGCACATGTTGATAGTCAACACGTATCGTGCCGGGACTGAAAGCACCTGCGAGTAGGAACGCCTCGTCGAGCTTGTCCAGCTTCTGCTGGACGGCCGTCCACCCGCCGTTGCTGCTCCGTCGTCCGGTCCTTTGGGCCACCGTGGGACAGGTAGCCTGACTTGCTGATCGGCTCATCGAAAACGTGCGAATCCGCTCCAACTGGCCGATACTCTGGGGCACACAGCGATGCCGAAGATTGAGGACGAGATTCTCGCGCAGTTCTTTCAGGAATTGGAGAAGACGGAAGGCTTCTCCAAGGAGAGGGTCGATAATCTTCGCGCGCTGTTCAAGGCCGGGAAAAAGCTAAAAGCTACAGACTTCGTCAAGGTGCTGTCGGAGCCGCCGAAGGAACAGCTTCCGTGATCAAGATCGAATCAATCACGATCACGGAGCTGCGTGGTATTCGCGACTTGTCGCTCACACTACGCAACGAACCGTTCGTGATTTCCGGTCCGAACGGTTCCGGCAAGAGCGGCGTTGTAGATGCGATTCAGTTCGCCCTCACGGGCGAGATGGGCCGCCTCAAGGGCGCAGGCACAGCCGATATTACGCTCGTCGATCACGGTCCTCACGTCGAGAAGCGAGATGATCCGGGCGCCGCTTCTGTCACGCTCAACGTCTTCATTCCTCACCTCAAGAAGAAAGCATCCATCACCCGGACGATCAAAAAGGCGAAGACACCGCAGATCACGCCAAACGACGCAGCTGTCAAGGCGGTATTCGCGGAACTGGCTGAGCATAGTGAGGTTACGCTTTCGCGACGGGAGATCATCAAGTTCATCCTCACCGAAGCCGCAAAGCGATCCCGAGACGTTCAGACGCTACTGAAGCTCGATGCGATCGACGAGACCCGCGCCACTCTCAAGACCACTGAAAACAAGCTCGGCGTCGAGCAAACGACCGCAAAGACCGTGGCGGAAGCCGCTGAAGACAGCCTCAAGCGACACCTCGATCTCGCCGCTTTGAAGGCGGAGGATGTGCTCGCGGCGGTCAACAAGCGCCGCAAGGTTCTTGGATTGCCCTTGCTTGCAGAATTGACCAAGGACACGGACGTCTCGCAGGGCATCGGACAGGGCGATGCTGAAGCCGGTAGGCGGCCAGAACAAAGAGTCAGCGCTTGCCGATTTGGCCGCAGTCAATTCAGCTCACCGATGCCGGTCTTGAGACGCCTACCCAGGCTATCGTCTCCGCGCTCCTGAAGGACTACGCCGCGATCGACGCCGACCCAGACCTGCTCAGCAAGATCAAGCGGCAGCCGTTCCTTCAGGCCGGCTTGGAATTGGTAGACGGGCCGCAGTGCCCTCTCTGCGACACGAGTTGGGACGTTGAGGCGCTGAAGACTCACTTGCACGAGAAGCTCCAGGACTCCGCCCAGGCACAGGCCACGCGCGACCGCGTGGTCGATGGCGGCGACGCGATCGCGGCCGCGGCCCTGCGGGTCCGCGAGCAGTTCTCGTTCATCGGAAAGCTGCCCGAAGTCGGCGCAGAGTTCGCGGGTCGGCTTCAGCACTGGGCCGGGGAGCTGCTGACGTTTGCCGAGGGCATCAGATCGTTCGATGGCGCATGGCTGCAAGGAGCGAATCGAGGCGGGCTGGGCCAAGCCTCCGAACAACGCTGGGCGCTGAGTTGAAGGAACTGCAGTCAAGAGTGAAGGCGCGACCCGACAAGAGTGCGACTGAGCAGGCGCGGAGCTTTCTGGTTATCGCTCAGGAGCGCCTGGAGAGCCTGCGGCGATCACGGCGGGAACTCGAGGAGAAGAAGGCCAACGCGGCGCGCGGGAGAGCGGCTTACAAGGCGTACTGCGACATCTCGGAGAAGGCCCTGACTTCTCTCTACGAACAGGTCGAGGAGGAGTTTGCGGCGTTCTACCGCCTGATCAATCACGACGACGAGGGCGAGTTCAAGGCCAAGCTGGAGCCTGCGGATGGCAAGCTCGACCTCCGCGTCGACTTTCACAAGAAGGGCATGTTCCCGCCTGGCGCCTACCATAGTGAGGGCCACCAGGACGGCATGGGGGTCTGCCTGTACCTGGCGCTCATGAAGCACGTCATGGGCACGAACTTCACGTTCGCGGTCCTCGATGATGTGGTGATGTCGGTGGACGCACAACACCGCAAGCAGTTCTGCAAGCTTCTGAAGACCCACTTTCCGGATACGCAGTTCATCATCACGACGCATGATCAGGTGTGGGCTCGGCAAATTCGTTCGGAGGGCCTCATCGGCGCAAAGGCAGCTGTCGCGTTCCACCACTGGACCGTTGAGACTGGCCCCGTGCTCGACGAGGTTGCCGAGATCTGGGATCAAATCGATGCAGATCTCGCAAAGAATGAGGTCCCCACCGCAGCGGCGCGTCTGCGGCGACACCTGGAGTATGTCGCGGCCGATCTGGCCGACGAACTCGGAGCGAAGGTCAAGTTCAGGGCGGACGGTGGATACGACATGGGCGAGTTGCTCAGCTCGGTCATTGCGCGACAAGGCGAGTTGCTGAAGCAGGCTGCCAAGGCCGCAAAGTCATGGGGTGACGACGAGCAAGTCAAGAAGGTCGAGGAGTTTCAGAAGGCGCGAACGGCGATCCTGTCCGCCAAGGGTGGAGAGGAATGGGTG
Source organism: uncultured Acidobacteriota bacterium (assembly GCA_963836735.1). Taxonomy (GTDB): domain Bacteria; phylum Acidobacteriota; class Vicinamibacteria; order Vicinamibacterales; family 2-12-FULL-66-21; genus JACCXG01. The sequence continues at coordinate 323,459 of CAWIKP010000022.1, forward strand.
GTCAACAAGGCCATCCACTACAACGAATGGGCAAATCTCTCGAGACAACGACTTCACTCCAGTCGTGAGTGCGTTCAAGGAGCTGCTTCAACAGTTCCGGTGCGCAAAGCCGAAATGTGATTCCTGGCTCTCCGTCACGCCTCGGAATGAACCCGTCGACCTCCGCTGCTCATGTGGAACCGTGCGATTTAACCTGAAGGAGAAATGAAAATCGCTCGGTGCGGAGGAGCCCCCGTCTCGGAACTCGCGCAATTTAGGCTCACAATCCCTCTATGGTCCGTCAAACGTCCCGCCGATAACATTCCGTAGGCCTATCGACGAGCTAGCGGGAGAGCGTAGATGTCCGACGCATTCTTCGAGAAACTCTTCGGGGATTCGGAGCCGGGCGACTTCGGAACCGGCTGGATCAGCGGCACCGCGTCGGTCTTTTTCGGGCTGCTCGGCTTCGGCGGCGCGCTGTGTCTGCATTTCCCCGGGCTGCTCTCGTTGCCCGACGCGCGCGCTATCTATCCGATGACGATCATTCGGGCGCTGATTCAGGGGACCATACTCCTCGCCATCGTGCTCGGCGCCATCTCAGGACTTCTCAGGGAGCGCAAGGTTCTGGCCGTTACCGGCGCGTCGCTCGGACTGCTGGCGGCGATCATCGGTGGCGGCAGCACGCCGCTGCCGGACGAAGTCCCATCGAAATTCGGTCTCGGTCTGGATTGGTTTCTGCTGGATCTATTCGTGATGACCGTGGTCTTTCTGCCGGTGGAACGATTCTGGCCGCTGCATCCGGATCAGAAGACGTTTCGGCCTCAGTGGACCACGGACTTGTTTTACTTCGTGGCCACGCACCTGCCTGCCCAGCTGATCACGCTGGCGATGGTCGTGCCGGCCGCCTATGCGTCCAGGTGGCTGGCGATTCCGTGGCTGGTCAACACCGTCGGAAGCCTGCCGTTTCTCATCCAGCTGCCGCTGGCGATTGTCGTCGCCGATCTCTCGCAATACGCCATTCATCGCGCCTTTCACCGCATTCCATTCCTGTGGCGCTTTCATGCGATCCATCACTCTATTGAGACGATGGACTGGGTGGCCGGATCACGCTCGCACTATGTCGACATCCTGATCACCCGGGGGCTGATCATGATCCCGATGACGCTGTTCGGTTTCTCGCAGGCCACGATGGCCGGTTACCTCGTGTTCGTGTCCTTCCACGCCACATTCTGCCACACCGACTTTCGACCGCGCACAATCTGGCTGGAGCCGTACTTCGTGACCGTGCGCTATCACCACTGGCATCACGCGGCGGAGCCGAACGCGGTGGATGTCAACTTCGCGATCCACCTGCCGTTCATCGATCGCTGGTTCGGCACCCACTATCTTCCGAAAGACGCCTGGCCGCAGCGCTACGGCCTGGTCGGCGGTTCGACGCCGCGAGGCTTCTTCGCGCAATTGGTTGCGCCGTTCAAGCGCGACGCGGCGTAGCTTGATCTAGAGCGCGATCTCGGACACCACGTCACGTGGTTTGTCCGTGCCGGTCCCGGACGACTTGACGAGTCCCAGGGCGCTCATGATGCGGACCGTCATGTAGCCGAAGTCGAACTCACCAGGACCGTGCGTGGTACGGAGCAGGTGAGGATAGTGGTGATGGTTGTTCTGCCAGCAGGCGCTGAACGTCGCCATCACCGGCAGCCAGTCACCGATGTTCATCGCATTGTCATCCGGATCGTCGTAACGCCTGGTGCCCCAGCGACGATCGTGCGTCCAGTAGTTCTGAACCATGTTCACCCACAGCGCAAACACTCGAGTGCCCAGCCACACTCCGATGGCGAATGGCCAGTCGCGCACGAGCAACCAGAGCAGACCGCAGCTCAACACCGGCGAGATCACCATGAAGAGCGGATGCGACACCAGCCGGAACGGCCAGGTTTGCAGGATGTCGTCGTTGGCCACGTTCATAGTGGTCTGGTAGGGAAACAGACAGAGGTACATCGTTCTCCAGAAGCCGTCGCCATCGAGCTTGTTCGGATCGCCGTGGTGATCCGCAAAGCGATGGTGCAGCCGGTGACGATTGACCCAGCTGATCGGATCGACGTACACGCCGACGGTGTTGTTGACCAGCGTCACGCCTTTGATGAACCACTCTTGGTAGTCCAGGGCGCCGTGCGTGATGCCCATGTGCATCACGTCGGATAGGTAGACGCCCCCGAGAAACCAGGACATCACCAGATACCCAAACCCGATCGCCATGCCCCACCACGGGCCCAGCGACGGCGGCGCGAGCCAGGCCGACAACACCAGCTGCAGACCGAGGGCCGAATATCCCAGGATGTTGTAAATTCGCATGAGTCCTTCTATCAGATTTTTTCGTGCCGCCGAAGCGTTCCCTGACTACTATTGGGGGCCATGCGGGCCCTGCGGCTCTTGAAAAAGATCGTCCTTGGCGTCATCGGGGCGATCCTCGGTGCCTATCTCGTATTCGCAATCGGGCTCATCGTCCTCGAGTGGGTCGTGCGCGAGAACCCCAAGGTCGACGAAAGCTTGCTCGCGCATTCGACGGCGCCTCACACCATCACGCACTTCGACCAGGGTGCCGCATCCTTTCAGCGTCGCCTGGAGCTGATCGGAGCCGCCAGGAAGTCGATCGCGCTCGAGTTCTTCATTTATGACGTTGATGATGCCTCCCGTGTCCTCAGCCAGGCGCTGATCACGAGGGCCCGCGAGGGCGTGCAGGTGCGCATCCTGGTCGACTTCTCGGCCCCCGTGTTCAAGCTGAAACCCGCCTATGCGCGGCTGCTCGGCGAGGCTGGCGTGAAGGTGCGCTACTACAACACCAGCGCCATCTACCGGCTGGTCAGCATCCAGCACCGCTCGCACCGCAAGCTCCTGATCATCGACGAAGGGACCGTGCTGACCGGCGGCCGCAACATCGCCAACGACTACTTCGATCTTTCGGATCACTACAACTTCCTCGACTCCGACCTCGAGGTCACCGGGCCGATCGTGAAAACGGTCCTCAAGAGTTTCGACGCCTATTGGAATTCCCAGCTCGCCACCGAGCCCGCGCTCGATTCTGAACCGAACGACGAGGCCGCGAGGTTCGTGGTCCCGCAGGCGGGTGATGTCGCGTTGCTCGAGAGACTGCGTGCGGCGGGCGAGTCATACCGGCAGTCGCACCAGGCTCACGAATGCCAGGACCTCCGCTTCGTCACCGACTTCCCGAACCAGGGGGAGAAAAGCCGGAACGTGTTCAACACGATCGTTGACGAGTTGCGCCGCGCGAAACAGGAGGCCGTCGTCGAATCGCCGTACTTCGTGATCAAAAGCGGTGGCTACGCCGTGCTCGAAGACCTGCACAAGAGGGGCGTGCGTGTACGCGTGCTGACCAACAGCCTCGCCTCCACCGACGCTTCGTACGCCGTTGCGGCGCTCTATCCCCGGCTCGGCTCACTGGCCGATACCGGCCTCACGCTCTCCGCCTACGGCGGAGCGCCGCTACCCTCGCAGAGCACCAATCTCCGCGGCGGCACGCCGCGGTGGGGCGTGCATTCCAAGCGCGGCGTCATCGACGGCGAAACCACGCTGCTCGGCACCTACAACATCGATCCACGGTCCGCCAATCTCAATTCCGAGCTGATGCTGGTGTGCCGTGGACAAAAGGATCTGGCGGCCGAGGTGCTGGCGAGCATCGCCGCGCGCGAAGCCGCGTCCCGAAGAGTCATTGAGCGCGGCACGATCGTGCAGCGTTCGGCCCTCCTCGGAGGCACTGCGCTGACCCACCGGATCCGCTTTCTGCTGGAGATGCCAATCGCGAACCTTTTCGACTTCCTGCTGTGAGACTGACCCGCCCTTTTTCGGATCGCGTCGAGTTAGGCGATCATCCGCAGATCGTGAACTTGGCGCCGCCAATTGGCGAGCTGGTTCCAACTCGCGAAGGTTCGGCTCACCGCATTTCGCGGAGCAGCGCCTCCGCCAATCCGCGCGCTCACGCTCCAACCAATTTCAACCCGAGCACCCGCTGCGCGTTCTCGTAATACACCTTGCGCAGGATCTGCTCCCGCAGGCCGAGACCGTAGATGCGCCACCGGCCCTGCGGCGGCAGCCGCGCCGGCGCGTAGTCGAAGTATTCGTCTTCCGTTTCCAGGAAGCGGTAGTAGATGTGATAGAGGTCCGCGCCGAACACCTGCTGCGGCGTCTCGGTGCCGAGCGGGATCGCGTCGGTGCCGAACAGGACGCGGTCCTGATACTTGTCGAAGAACCGCGCCGCGGTTCGCGGCTGACGGCCGAGCTCGCCGATGCGTGCGCCGATCTCCACGTTCACGTTCCTGAACTTGTCGAGCATCTGACCGACCGCCGCGAGATTCTCGGCCCAGTGGCCCACGTGCAGCGCGACGAACGTCGTCTTCGGATGCCTGGCGAAGACCCGGTCGCGCGCGTCGAGGATTTCCTTGAAGGCGGGAAAGTCCTTGCCGTGGAACGACCAGTCCGGATGCGCGTTGAGCTCCTCGTACCGCTCGTTGAACCGATCGATCGGCAGAAAGAACGCTTCCGGGTCGCCGACATGAATCGCCACCGGCAGCCCGAGCCGGCCGCAGGCGTCCCACATCGGATCGAACCGCGGATCGTCGACGCGTACGAGCTTCCCCTGCGGGCCGCCGTCGCGAAGGTAGCAGCCCGAGCGTCTTGAGGATCTTCAGGCCCACGGCGCCGGCCGCCTTCGCCTTGCTGATTTCCTCCGCCTGCCACGCCGCGTAGCCGGGCTCGCCCGCCCGCGTCCACGTCGGCTCGGTCATCGACACGAAGCGGCGGGGGAACGCCCGATCGAAGCTGGCGATCGCGTAGGCGAGATCCTCACCGGCGCCGCCGGTCAGGTTGACCATCGTGTGCAGGTTGACCGCGTCCATGGTCTTCACGAGCTCCGCCGGCAGGCACGGCCGGCTTCTGCGCGCGCCGGCGGGAGACGTGCGTGTGGAAGTCGATCACGGGGAACCGCGATCGCGCCACCGTTCGTCTCGGCCACGTGCAGCATGCTCTTCGGCTCGAACTCCGTGAGCGGCAGGGGCGTGTTCTGAGACGGCTGTTCGGCCGGGTCTAAAGACCCGGCTCACCGAGTCGTGCGAGGAGCTGCCTCAGGGGCTACAGTGAGGCGGTGCCCATCAGTCCGGCACCTGCCGCCGACAACCATCCCCGGCGGGTCAACGACGCTGGCGGCTCTGCTGGCACTTGCGGTTTGCTCATAGGATGTCCTCGTTTTTCTCGCGAGGTCCCGGTGATTTGCACGGATGGGTCATTCTGCGGCGGTGACGGGTGTCAGACAGGTGAATCTGTGAATCCGGTGATGGTGTCTAGGCAGCTGAATCGTGACGTCAGGCGGTGACATAGTGGCGAGAATCGACATCACGCACAGGACCGGCGGAATCTACGACGTCATCGTCGATGACGGTCGTGGCACCACGAGACACGAGGTCACGGTCTGGCCGTCCGACGTCGCGCGCTACGCTCCGGATGCGACGCCGGAGGCCCTGCTCGAGGCCTCGTTCGTGTTCCTGCTGGAACGGGAACCCAAGGAAGCGATCCTGCGGAAGTTCGAGCTGCCGGTCATCGAACGATATTTTCCCGAGTACCTCGAGCGCATCGCAGGGATGATCGCGGGCTAGCGCCACCTGCCGCCTCACCACACGCGCACGCGCGCTGCCGGCCTTCGAAACAACCGGTCCCGTTCAGTGACGCCAAACGCCTCGTAAAACCCCGGCAGGTGACTCACCGGTCCGTTGGCGCGGTACTCGTACGGCGCGTGCGGGAGGGTCAGCAGCCACTGGCGCATGTAGCTGTCGCGCACCTTCGATCGCCACATCGACGCCCAGCCCATGAAGAACCGCTGGGGACCGGTGAAGCCCTCGAGCACCGGCGCCGGTTGACCCTTCAAGGACAGGAGATAGGCACGATAGGCGAGGGACACGCCGGTCACGTCCGCGAGGTTCTCGGTGAGCGTGAAGTCCCCGTTCACGCGAAGCCCGGGCAGCGGGCTGTAGGCATCGTATTGTTCCGCCACGATGCGGGCCGACTCGCGAAAGCGTTGCAGATCCGGCGGCGTCCACCATTGACGCGGCATGGCCCTGGCATCGTAGCCCTGGCCGCGGTCGTCGAGTGCGTGGCTCAGCTCGTGTCCCATCAGCGCGCCGATCGCGCCGTAGTTGGCGGCATCGTCCGCATCCGCGTTGAAGATCGGCGGTTGGAGCATCGACGCCGGCACCGTGATCTCGTTCAACGCCGGATTGTAGTACGCGTTCAGCGTCTGCACCGGCACCATCCACTCGTCCGGATCGAGCGGTCCGGCGACGCGGGCCATCCGGTACCGGTTGTCGAAGGCGCGCCCGCGCATGACGTTGCCGAAGAGATCGTCTTCTTTGATCTCGAGATCGCGATAATCGCGCCAGCGGCTGGGGACGCCGATCTTCAGCCGGAGCCGCGACAGCTTGGCGAGCGCCTCGCGCCTCGTGGACGGCGACAGCCAGTCGGCCTCCTGGAGCGCCTGCCGGTACGCGGTCAGGAGGTTCGTCATCAACTGTTCGGCACGGACCCTGGCGTCCCGCGTGAAACGCCGTTCCGCGTAGAGCCGGCCCATCGCGTCGGTGAGAAACGTGTTCGCCAGGGAGACGCCGGTGCGCCAGCGTTCGCGCGGCAGCTCCTGGCCCGTCAGGATCCGGCCGAAGACCTCGAAGCGCGCTTCCACGAACGCCGGGCCGAGATAGGGGGCCGAGGAGTTCAGGTGCCGCGCGGCCAGCCAGTTCTTCAGCGTGTCGAGCGGGGTGTTCGCGACGAGTGCAGCGAACTGCTGAAAGAACGACGGCTGCAGGAGGACGATGTTCGACACCCGATCGAAGCCCAGTGGCTTCGCCCAGGCAGTCCAGTCGAACCCCGGCATCACCGTGCCGAGCTCGCGTAACGTGCGTCGTGGGGCCGACCGGGCCGCGATGCGGCTCTCCGATGGTGGCAGCTGCATCTTCGCGAGCGCGATCTCGAATTCGAAGACCGAATGGCCCGCGGCCTCGGCGCCGGCGCGGCCGGCGAGAGAGAAGAGCCGCACCAGGTAGCTTTCGTACTTTCGTCGCAGCTCGACGGATGCGGCGTCCGCGTTCAGGTAGTAGTCGCGGTTCGGCAGCATGGTGCCGCCTTGCGGGATCTCGACCAGCAACCGCTGCGAATCCGCGGCGTCCACGATGATCGAGTTGCCGAAGGGGCCGCCCGCCATCAATGAGGTCAGCCTGCCCGCCTCGAACGCGAACTCTTCACGATTGCGGATGGCGGCGAACCGATCGAGCTGCGGGCGGACTGGCTGCGCGCCGAGCGCGGCCAGGCGGGCTTCATCCATCGCGCTCCGGTAGAAGTCTCCGATCTGCCGCGCCGGCGTCCCCGCGGCCGCGTTCGAGCGTGCGGCAGTCTCGGCGATCGTCCGCAAATCTGCGTCCGTCCGTTCGGCCATCTCCGCGAACGTTCCCCAGGTCACACGGTCGGTCGGAATCTCCACCGTGGCCAGCCACGTCCCGTTGACATAGCGGAAGAGGTCGTCCTGCGGCCGGACGGCAGGGTCCAGGTTGACGAGATCCACGCCCGACTTGAGCGATGGGGATGCGGGAAGGATGGCCGCGGACAGGAGCACGCCGGTGAGGAGCGCACTCCGGAGGGTCATCGTTCGATCGCCGCCTGCAGGTGCTGCCTGCGGCGCCACTCGTCGCGGGTCTGACCCCAGAGCTCGATCGGGTCTTCGGTGAACGGCGGCGGCAGCTTGCCCGGGCCGAGATTGCGGGAGCCGAGCTTCTGCGCCACGCGCTGCGACGGCAGGTTCGCCGGGTTGATCGAATGGATCATGTTCGACCACCCGAGCGTGTCGAATGTCCAGTCGGTGGCCGCACTCGGCGCCTTCGACCGCGTAACCTTTCCCCCAGCAGTCCCGGGCGATCGCCCATCCGATCTCGGGGCCGGGCCATCCTTCCGGCTGCCACGGACCCAGCCTGCCGATCCAGCGCCCGCTCTCCTTCTCGATCACCGAGAACATCGCGAAGCCCATCGAGTGCCACCCGCCGATCATCGTCATCAGCGCCCGCCAGCACAGGGCGCGCGGCATCACTCCGCCGATGAATCGCGCGGTCGGCTCGTCGAGCATCATCTCGCTCCAGGCATCGAGATCGTCGAGCCGTGGAGGACGCAGGATCAGGCGGGCGGTCTCGAGTGTCAGATCGTCGATGGATGCCATGTGGGTGTCGAGGTGCGTGCGCTCGCTACGGACCTGCGAGATACTTTAGCCCACTGTGCCCGCAGGGATTGATTGCCGCGACGTCTTGAGCCTCCCCGAATTCGAAGAGCTCGCCCGCCAGTCGATGACGCCGATGGCCTACGAGTTCGTGGCCTCGGGCGCCGCAGAGGAGCACACGCTGCGCTGGAACCGCGAGGCGTTCGATCGGATCCGCCTGCGGCCGCGGGTGCTGCGCGATGTCGTGCCGGTCGACACGCGGGTGACGCTCTTCGGCCGGGAACTGGCGTTCCCGATCCTGCTGGCCCCGACCGCCTACCATCGAGTCCTCCATCCGGATGGCGAGCTGGAGACGGCGCGTGGCGCCGCGGCGGCCGGGATCACGTGGATCGTGAGCATGGCCACCAACACCGCGATTGGCGAGATCGCCCGCGTCGCGACTTCGCCCCTCTGGTTCCAGCTGTACTTTCAGTCCGACCAGGAGTTCACCCGCGACGTCGTGCGGCAGGCCGAACAGGCCGGTTGCGAGGTGATGTGCGCCACGGTGGATTCGCCCATCCTCGGCCCGCGCAACCGCCAGGCGCGTGCGCGGTTCCGGCTGCCGCCTGAGGTGACCACCCCGCATCTCTACGACATCGGTCAGCGCAAGCAGCAGATCATGGACCCACGGCGCGTGGCGGCCACCTGGAAGGACGTCGAATGGCTGCGCGCGTTCACGAAGCTTCCGCTGGTGATCAAGGGCATCCTCGACCCGGACGATGCGGAGCTCGCGATTCAGGCGGGAGCCCAGGCGATCGTCGTCTCGAATCACGGCGGACGGAATCTGGATACCGCACCGGCCGCGATCGACGCACTGGTAGAAGTCGCGGATCGAGTCCAGGGACGGGTTCCGCTCCTGGTCGATGGCGGGATCCAGCGCGGCACCGACGTGCTGAAGGCGATCGCGCTTGGCGCCAGTGCGGTGTTGATCGGCCGTCCGTACTGCTACGGCCTGAGCGTCGCCGGCAGCGCCGGCATCTGCCGCGTCGTCGAGATCCTGCGCGGCGAGCTCGAAGCGGCGATGATACTGGCGGGCGCGGCGAGCCATCCGCGCCATCGATCGACTCACTGCTGTGGGATCACAGAGGGGGCCAGGAGTGTCCTGATCCCTGCCCTTGACAGCGGCTTCGGCCCCTCACAGCCAGGCGCACGGGCAGCTCGTCGGCGACCTTGCCGAACGCGCGCACGGCCGATCCGATCGCCGGGGCGACGCAGACGATCGGCGTCTCACCCGCGCCTGCCGAAGGCAGATCCTTGCGATCGAGCAGCAGGATCTCGATCGGAGGAATGTCCTTGAAGCGCGGCACCCGATACTTCGCCATGCTGCCGTTGGCGATGGCGCCGTCGCCGAACTCGACCGCTTCGAACAGCGCGCCGCCGAGCCCCTGGATCACCGAGCCCTCGACCTGGTTGTTCAGGCCGTCAGGGTTGACGATCGCGCCGCACTCGAACGCCACGATCAGCCGCTCCACCGTGAATCCGCCCGCCGCGCGACTGACTTCCGCCGCGGTCGCGATGTAACTGCCTTTCTCCGTCCCGCACGCGATCCCGAGCCCGCGTCCGGCGGCGGATGGCCTCGGCCATCCCGCCTTCTTCGCGACGGCGGTCAGTACCGCGCGCATGCGCTCGTCTTTCAGGTGGCGCATCCGGAATTCCACCGCATCCACTTCGAGCGCGCGCGCGATCGCGTCCATGTGCATCTCGCGAACGTAGTGGTTGGCGGTCGCCGCGAGCCCCCGGTAGGAGCCCTGACGCAGCGGTGAGTCCGAGGAATGGAATCGAATTCGCCGATTCGGAATGTCGTACGGTGTCTGAATCGCTGACGGGCCGGAGTTCCAGTTGTCGAACTCCCAGACCGTCAGGCGCCCGGCCGCATCGACGCCGGCCTTCACGTCGATGACCCCCGCCGGACGGAAGTATCCGTAACAGAACTCTTCCTTCCGGTTCCACACCAGCTTGACCGGCTTGCCTGCCGCCTTGGCCAGGCGTGCTGCTTCGATGGCGTACTCGCCACTGTGCTTGCCGCCATAGGCGGATCCGGTGTCCGGCACGATCACGCGCACGCGATCCTCGGGCACTCTGAATGCGGACGCGAGCTCGGAGCGCACACCGAACGGGCGCTGTGTGCCCGTCCACACGGTGAGTTTGCCGTCGGTCCATTCGGCCACCGCCGAACGCGGCTCGAGTGGCACGTGTGCGATGTAGGGAATGTGGTAGCTGGCGTCGAAGGTGCGGGCCGCGGCCGTGCGCGCCGCCGCCACGTCGCCCGATTCGGACGGCGCGCTGCCGCGGCCGCCGCCGGCTGACTCCGTTTTCCGAAGATGGTCGTAAATCGTCGCCGAGGAAGGGAGGCCTGACGGCATGCGCCATTCAGCGCGCACCGCGGCGGCCGCACGCCTGGCGAGCCGCTCGCTCGGCGCCACGACGCCGGCGAAGTCCCCATCGCGCACGACGACGACACCAGGGATGGCACGGGCCGCGGCACCGTCCAACGACGCGAGCGTGCCAGTGTAGCCCTCGGAGCGGATCACCCGACCGTACATCATGCCCGGCCGGGTAACGTCCGGCGTGTAGCGGTGCTGCCCGGTGACGAAGCTCCGGCCATCGACCTTCTTCGGCGCCGTGCCGCGAACGCTCCACGACGCCGGGGGCGCAATCGGCGCTTCGGCAGGGACGAGGCCGGTGAGCTTGTGCCCCGTCACGAGCTCTCCGAATCCGGCGGATCGGCCTTGCGCCGTGATGCGACCGTCGCGGCACGTCAGGGTCGCGCGCTCGGCGTTCCAGAGCGCCGCCGCGCGATCGATCAGCATCTCGCGCGCAGTCGCGGCCGCACGCGCCAGCACCGGCGCCATGCGCGGCGTCGAGAGCGATCCGAACGTGCCCTGGTCGAACGGCACGAGATCGGTGTCGGCCATCACCAGCGTGACATTCGTCAGCGGCATCCTCAGCTCGTCGGCGATCGCCTGCGCCAGCGACGTCCTGATGTTCTGACCGATCTCGGTCTTCCCGGTGCAGCCGGTGACGCGCCCATCCTCGCCGATGTGGATCCATGCCGCGAGGTCGGCGCTCACGCTCTGCTGAGCGGTCCGTCCGGACTCCTGTGCTCCGGCCTCGGGGACCGACGCCACCATGAGGCCGCCCCCGAGCGCGGCAAAGATCTTCATGAAGTCGCGCCGCTCGACCTCGAACCGGTAAGCCGGCGGACGCGACAGCTCGTAACGTTCGATTTCGATGTCGTCGATCATCGCCGCACCTCGCTCGGTGCCGGAGTGGTGCTCTTGATGCGAGCCGCCGCGAGCTTCACGGCGCGCACGATCCGTGGATAGGTGCCGCAGCGGCAGACGTTGCGGTCCATGATCTTTGCGATGTCCTGGTCCGATGGAGACGGATTGGTTCTGAGCAGGCTCACCGTTGCCATCACCATTCCGGGCGTGCAGTAGCCGCACTGGAAGGCCTCAGCCTCGAGGAACGCCTCCTGTACGGGATGCAGCCGATCGTTCGCGGACAACCCCTCGATCGTGGTGATTGAGACTTTCCCGACGGCGCCCAGACGCATGACGCACGAGCGGGTCATCTGGTTGTCGGCGAGGACCGTGCACGCCCCGCAAAATCCCTCGCCACAGCCGAACTTCGATCCAGTGAGACCGAGGTCGTACCGCAGCACGGACAGGAGGCTGTCGTCGGGCTCCCCCTCGACCTGATGGGTGCGACCGTTGATCCGGAGGGAGTAGGTAGGCATCGTTCGAGTCTACACCTGAGCCCCGAGCCCCGAGCCCCCAGCCCCCAAACTTGCCCACGCCGCCCGTTGCGTCCACAATCACGCTCATGCGGTCGTGGCGGATCAGCCGGACGGCGTCCACGTTTCAGCGCTGGCGTCCCCTCGGGCTGGCGATCTGCCTCGTGGCTGCCGGCTTCGCCATCGCGTACGCGCAGGCGCCTTGGGGATTCCGGGAAGGCCGGGTCGCGCCGCGGTTTGCGCCCCCCGCGATGCCGGACGGCAACTTCACGTTCTGCCGCGTCATGTACGAGCGCGTCAGGACCGAAGCGATGGGGATGGGCTGGGTGACCGACTATCCCTACGCCGAGATCAACCTGATGACCCGGCTGTCGGAGCTGACGAAGACGCCGATCAGCCGTGACGAGCGCGGACAGCCCAATCACTGGGTCGTGCGCCTCACGGATCCCGCGCTCTTCAACTGCGCGTTTACGATGGCCTCGGATGTCGGCACCATCGGCCTCACTCCGGCGGAGCGGGACGGGCTTCGACAGTACCTCCTGAAAGGCGGCTTCCTGTGGGTGGATGACTTCTGGGGCACCGCCGCCTGGGAGCACTGGAGCGCGGAGATCGGACGGGTACTGCCTCCGTCGGACTATCCGATCGAAGACGTCCCGTGCACCGATCCCGTGTTCAGGACCCAGATGACCGTCGAAGCGGTGCCACAGATTACCAACATCCAGTTCTGGCGATCGGTCGGCGGCAGCACGACCTCCGAACGCGGCGAGGACAGCAAGGAGGCCCACTTCCGCGTGATCCGCGATCGCCACGGGCGGATCATGGTCGCGATGACGCACAACACGGACATCGCGGACTCCTGGGAGCGCGAAGGCGAAGAGCTCGCGTTCTTCCGGCAGTTCTCACCGGCTGGCTACGCCTTCGGGATCAACGTCGTCCTGCATGCGATGACCCACTGATCGGTGACGATCCGCCGGTAGTGTACCGAGCCTTCGTCACACCACTGGTCCCATCCCGGTCGTAACGGCGCCCTTCGCTGATACCGTAAGCGCCGGGATGAAAGACGGTCGAGCCGGGATCCGACTCAACCCTCGCGACGTGCACGACTTCTGGCCCCGCGTGCTGGCCAGCCCCATTCTCGGAGCCCTCGTCGTCAACCTGTCGGGCCTCATCGATCACTCACGACATTCCAGCGGCGGCCTGGTCGCTTCCTACGCATGGTTCGCGCTGGTCGCGTTCGTCGTGTGGGAGGGAAATCGGCGGCTGTACTTCAGGTTGCCGCGCCGCGAGGACTGGCTGCTCCGTCCCTGGAGCCGCCTCGGCGTGCTGCTGGCGCTGATCAGCCTCTACACCATTCCGGTCGCGCTCCTGCTTCTGTGGATCTGGCGCGAGGTGACCGGCGATCCAGGAACCCGTCAGCACGCGCTCACCACGGCCCTGTTTGCGGTCGTGGCCCTGGTCATCGCCATCACCCACGTCTACGAGACCGTGTTCCTGCTGCGTGACTGGGAGAGCGATCGCATGCGCAGCGCGCGGCTGGAACAGGCGCGCCTCGAGACCGAGCTCGAAAGCCTGGGACGCGAGGTCGATCCGCACTTTCTCTTCAACAACCTGAACGCGCTCGTGCACCTCGTCGATCAGCGGAGCGACGCGGCGCCGTCGTTCATCCGCACGCTGAGCGCGACCTATCGCTACGTTCTCGAGTGCCGCGGCCGCACCCTCGTTCCGCTGAGTGACGAGCTCGAGGCGCTCGAACGTCACCGGGCCCTTGCCCACATCCGTTATGCCGGAGGCGTGCGGCTCGCGATCGACGTTCCACAGGAGGACGCACGCAGGCTCTTCCTGCCGCCTGTTTCCCTGGCCGAGCTCTTCCAGAACGCCTTGAAGCACAACACCGCCGGGCCGGACGATCCGCTCCACATATGCGTCCGGGTCGACGACGGGATGCTGGTGTTCGAGAACGATCTCCGGCCGGGACCCAGGGCGGCCGCATCGACCGGGATCGGCCTCGACAATCTCAGGGAACGCTTCCGCATCGCGACCGGACGTGCTGCCGTGTGGGACGTCGAAACGGATCGATTCGTCGTGCGTCTGCCGCTGGTGACGGGTGTCAGGCGGTGAATCGTGAACGGTCTCGCCGCCAAGGACCGTTCACGATTCACCGTCTGACACCCTAGTCATCTGAAACCCCCGCCGCCGAACGCCGTATGTATTCCTTATGCGGTTGAAACAGCTCCTGCGGAGTCTTGCGCGAATGCCAGTCTTTACCGGCATCACGGTATTGACGCTCGCGCTCGGCATCGGCGCCAACACGGCCATCTTCAGCGTGATCGAGGGCGTCCTGCTGAAGCCATTGCCGTATCCGCGTTCCGGCGAGCTCGTGACCGTCGATCACGCCGCACCCGGCGTGAATCTGGCGAGCGCCGGGGCCGCGCCGTTCCAGTACTTCACCTATCGCGAAGAAGGCCGCGTGTTCCAGGATGTCGGGCTCTGGGGCACCGGCACCGTCAGCGTGACCGGCCTCGCCGAGCCGGAAGAAGTGCCCGCCCTGTTCGTGACCGACGGTGTCCTGCCGATGCTCGGGGCGCAGCCGATGCTGGGCCGGCTGTTTTCCAGGGCGGACGACACACCGGCCACACCCGAAACCATCATCCTCACTGCCGGCTACTGGCGGTCGAAGTTCGGCGCCGACCCTGCTGTGATCGGCCGGACCCTGACGCTCGACAGCCGTCAGACCCAGATCATCGGCGTCCTTCCCGACAGCTTCCGGTTTCTCGATCGCCGCGTCTCGCTGGTGACGCTTTACCGGATCGATCGCAGCAAGGTCTTCCTCGGACAGTTCAGCTACACGGCGATCGCACGCCTGAAGCCGGGTGTCACGCTGCAGCAGGCGAATGCCGATGCCACGCGCCTGGTGCCGATTTCGCTGAGGAAGTTCCCGCCGTTCCGCGGCGCCAACCTCAAGATGTTCGAGGAGGCGCGCATCACCCCCAACATCATCTCGCTCAAGGACGATCTCGTCGGCGACGTGAAAACCGTCCTGTGGGTGCTGATGGGGACGATCGGGATGGTTCTGCTGATTGCGTGCGCGAACGTCGCCAACCTGCTCCTGGTCCGATCCGAATCGCGTCAGCAGGAGCTGGCGATTCGGGCGGCGCTCGGCGCCGGCTCGGGGCGGATTGCCCGCGAGCTGCTCGTGGAGAGCGTGACGCTGGGCTTACTCGGCGGCGCAGTCGGACTGGGGTTGGCCTTCGGGGCGCTGCGGCTGCTGGTCGCGCTGGCGCCGGGAACCTCCCGCGGCTCCAGGACATCACGCTGGACGTTCCCGTGCTGCTGTTCACGCTCGGGCTCTCCGTGTTCGCCGGACTGGTGTTCGGTGCGATCCCGGTCTTCAAGTACGCCGGCGGCGCGCTGAGCCTGACCCTTCGCGGCGGCGGACGGACCGCGACGGCGGGCAAGGAGCGCTACCGCGCCCGCAACGTGCTGGTCGTGGCGCAGGTCGCCCTCGCGATGGTGCTCCTGGTCAGCTCGGGCCTGATGATTCGGACGTTCCAGGCGCTGAGAAACGTACATCCCGGGATTCGCGCGGCCCGCCGAAGTGCAGACCTTGCGGCTGTCGATCCCTGATTCGCAGATCAAGGAGCCGGAGGCGGTGACCCGGATGCACCAGGCGATCATGGACAAGATCGCGGCGGTGCCCGGGGTGACGTCGGTCGCCATGGCCTCGACCGTCACGATGTCCGGGCAGGGCTGGCACGATCCCCTGTTCGCGCAGGACAAGACCTACTCGGAATCCAAGATTCCGCCGCTCCGCCTCTTCAAGATGGTGTCCCCCGGCTACGTGAAGACGTTTGGCGCGTCGCTCGTCGCGGGCCGGGACTTCACCTGGACGGACGCGTACGAGCTGCGGCCGGTCGCGATGGTGTCCGAGAACCTGGCGCGCGAGCTCTGGGGTGAACCGTCGGCCGCGCTCGGCAAGTGGGTCCGCCCCTACACGACGGGCAGCTGGCGCGAAGTGGTCGGCGTGGTCAGCGACACGCGAGAGGACGGTCTCTATCAGAAGGCGCCGACGGTCGCGTACTGGCCGGTGATGATGCAGGACTTCGTGCCGGGGCCCAAGGGCGAGCCGCCGTTCGTCGCTCGCAGCCTGAGCTACCTCGTGCGCAGCAGCCGGACCGGCTCGGCCGGCTTCGTCAACGAGCTCCAACGAGCCATCTGGTCGGTCAATCCCAACCTGCCGCTCGCCGGTGTCCGCACGCTCCAGGAGATCTACGATGCCTCGCTCGCGCGGACGTCGTTCACGCTCGTGATGCTCGGCATCGCCGGCGGGATGGCGCTGCTGCTCGGCGTGGCGGGGATCTACGGGGTGATCTGGTACTCGGTGTCCCAGCGGTCGCGCGAGATCGGCATCCGCATCGCGCTCGGCGCGCAGCCCGATCGGTGCGTCAGATGTTCGTGAGGCACGGCCTCATCCTGGCGGCCATCGGCGTGGCGATCGGGCTCGCAGCCGCGACCGGCACGATGCGGCTCATTTCATCGTTGCTGTTCCAGGTGAACCCGATCGATCCGGTCACATACGGTCTGGTGGCCCTGGCGTTGATCGCCGCCACCCTGCTCGCCAGCTACGTGCCGGCGATGCGGGCGACGGCGGTGGATCCGATCGAGGCGTTGCGGGCTGAATAGCGAGCGAGCGGTGTCAGGCGGTGAATCGTGAACGCCCCGACAGCGGGCGCGGTTCGCTCCGTCACCGACGGTCACGATTCACGACCTGACACCGTGGTGTGGTGAATCACCCGGCGGAATCCGTCGTTCACC
Organism: uncultured Acidobacteriota bacterium; assembly: GCA_963836735.1. Taxonomy (GTDB): domain Bacteria; phylum Acidobacteriota; class Vicinamibacteria; order Vicinamibacterales; family 2-12-FULL-66-21; genus JACCXG01. Next base: position 340,282 of record CAWIKP010000022.1, read on the forward strand.
ATTCACTGCCTGACACCGGTCCGCGCCGGTCCGCGGACGGTCCAAACACCTACCGTGCCCGTGTCGATACCGCCGGCGTTCGGCAGTAGATTGCCGAGACGATTCAGCAGCACGTCCACTGAACCTGACAGACACCGCCAACCGATGAACGGTCTAGGTGGGGTTCCCGCATCGGTGATCACCGCCCGAGATTCAGCCGCACCCCGAGCATCGCGCGGCGGGGATCGACGAACACGTTGGGCTGGCCGAAGTTCGACGCGGCGGAATTGTCGGAGGCCAGTCCCTCTCCTGCCGTGTCATTGAGCGCGTTGAGGACGTCCATCAGCAGCTCGATGCGCGAAGAGCCGCCGATGCGAGAAGCCCGCGAGACGCGGAGGTCGAGGATCGTCTGCGACGACAGGCGGCGCGAGCCCCGCGGCTCGAGCAGGATGCGCGTGTCCCCTTGCGGCAGCAGGACCTGCGCGCTGGACGCCCACGGCTTCCCGGTGACGTACTGCAGGTTGGCCGCCACCAGGAAACCTGTCCGTGGCACGGTGAAGCTGCCCATCGCCCGCAGCATGTGCGGACGATCGTTCGGCAGCCGGCCGCGGGCGTTGGTGAGACTGTTCGGATCCTGCCCGAATGTGAGGAATGGCGAGCCCGAGATCGTGCTGACCTGCGGGGCGGCCGCGCTTCCGCCGCTCGAGACCTGCAGTCCCGAGGTCTTCGAGAACGTGTAGGAGCCGAATGCCTGCCACCCGTGGGACTGGCGCTTCTCGACGGCCATCACGAGGCCGTGGTACTTCATCGAGTAGTCCGGTTGGTTCGTCAACAGGAAGCGCCGATCCGCGGTGGAATTGGTGAGCACGAGCACCGGCACGGTGCGGCCCTCGGTCAGGGCGCGCGTGTCCTCCCGATACTGACCGCCCACATCGGTCCAGCCGATGAAGTTGCCGCCATCCTTGTGAATGTAGGCGGCCGCCACCGCCAGACCGCGGCCTATCTCACGATCGGCGCCGAGCGGAGTACTCGTCGGTGTGCGGCGTCCGCGTCCCGGGATCGAACTGCAGGTTCGTCTTCGGATCGACGACCGTGATGTTGCTCGTGTAGCCGCCGGTCGACAGGTCGTAGGTACCGGTCGTGGTCGGGGCCGCACCGGGATGGAATGGCGCCAGCTCCCCGGTCAGCACGCCCTGGTTGAACCGCCCGTAGCTCGCCCGCAGCATCGTGCGGCCATCGGCGGTGAGCCGCATGGTGACTCCCAGACGCGGCGACCAGACGTTCCACGTGTACAAGGCGCCGAGACCGCTCACGACGCCGCCGGTTTCGTGCCCCTGCGCATCGAGCATCGGCAGATCCTGGCTGATGGCGCGGCTGTGGTCGAACCGCAGTCCCGCGTTGATCGTGAGCCGGTTGCCCGCGGTGATGGCGTCGCTGACGAATCCGGCGGTGGTGATGAACTGGCCGCCCATGATGGAGGGATCGCTCCACGTCGCTTGAAACGGCCGTCCGGCAAGGTCGACGTACCTGATCCCGGCTGGAATGATCGACGACAGCTCGTGCTCGCCCTTCTCGAGCTGGCCGCCGATCCGCCACTGATGAGTGGCGCCCAGGAGCCGCGGCTGGTAGTGGTTCAGGGTGCCTTTCACCGTCGTCCGTCTCAGCATGAGCGCGCCAAACGTCTGCGGCGCGCCGCTCTGGACGTTGGTGCCGCGCGCGGTCCGGTTCGGCGACGTCAGGCTGCCGGTGCTCGGATCGTCGTCGCGGTTGAAGTCGAAGCGGCCGACCCGCACATCCCAGACCGTGTTGGATGACATCGTGTGCGTCAGGTGGCCGAAGGTCACGGCCGGCACTCTCGCGTGCCGGTGCTGGGTCGCCTCGAACGGCTTCGTCGATGTCGCCAGCTCGGGGTTGACCCAGTGCTCGTCGTGGAAGCTTTGCAGCAGCTGCCAGCTGGGCGCGATTCGCCACGTGAGCTTCGCGAAGACCTTGTCCTGCTTGTAGGTCCTCGGGTATGCGGGATCGGTCCCCGGCTGACTGTCGTAATCGCGGAGGTACTGGTATCCCGCAAAGAACCACAGCCGATCCCGAATCACCGGACCGCCGAGATTCGTGGTGGCGTCGTTGTAGCGCTCGCGCTCGTAGGCGCTGGTCGGCTGGCCGGGCCCGGGAAAGGGGAGGTGCACCGGCTGACTCGTCAGGGCCGCCGCCTGTCCGTAGTACGAGGCGTCATACAGGAATCGGTCGCTGCCCTGCCTGGTGACGACGTTGATGACCGCTCCCTGCAGGTTGCCGAACTCCGCCGACGCGCCCACGCCCTGAACCTGGACCTCCTGAATGAAGTCGACGCCAGGCTCGGAGCGCGCCTCGCCGCTGCACGGACAGGTGAAGTTGGTGCCGTCGATCGTGAAGGTGTTCTCGTTCGTCCCGGATCCGAACGCGGAGACGCTGTTGGTGGAGCCGCTGCCCGGCGAGGTGGCAGAGATGCCCGGGGCGGCCCGGATGAAGTCGAACATGCTGAATCGCCGCACGGGGATCAGCTTGAGATCGTCGGGGCCGAAGCGGGTCTCGAATCCGCTGCCGCGCGCTTCGAAACGCGAGCCCGCGCCCTCGACCACCAGCGACTCTTCAACGCCGGCAATGTTCAGCACCAGCGTTTTCTCGATGGTGGCGCCGATCCCGATCCGGATTTCTTCGTGAACCGGCGAAAAGCCCCTGGCCTCGACATCCAGCGCGTATTGCCCCGGAGGCAGTGCCGGGAAGCGCAGCTGCCCCGTCTCGTTGGTGGTCAGCGTTTGCGCTCCACCAATCAAGGCCCGGGAGCTCAGACGGACGAGCGCCCCCGAGACGACTTCGCCTTGAGCGTCCCTGACGGATCCGATCAGGGCGCCGGTCAGTCCCTGCGCGATGGCGACGTGCGCCTGCAGGAAGCACGCACAGGCAACGAGACCGATTACCCGTCTGCGCATGGCACGGCTCCTCTCCGAGTGCGATTAATGGTTCCGGGTCGGGGACGGATGCATTCCGGCCCCGTGTTCTCACTGTCGCTGCATCGAATTCCGGTTGACATAGGTGGCGATGGCCTCGCCCATGCCATCGCTGATCGCAACCGTGCTGGGGTAGTGCATCCCGCCCCAGACCCGTGCGTTGTTCCCGTCGGAGCGCGCCTGCGTGATGCTCGTGTAGGTGCGGTTCGGCAGGCCGGTGGTGGTGAGCGTGAAGACCTGTTGGTCCCCGAAGTGGCTGAGCAGGACGGTTGACGCGGCGCCGTTCTGGCTCGGATGCCCGGCCGGATACTCCGGATGGCAGGGCGTGTTGACCAGCGGCTGCCAGGTCGGATCCGCCGTCGTATCCGGGTTGCCGTCGTCAGCCGCCAGCGGAATCGAGGTCGCGGGCCGCCAGGTCACCTCGCCGAGCATGCGGCCGTAGTGCAGCTTGGCGCTCCACACGGTGATCGCAGTGTCCGCCATTGCCACGTTCAGCAGCGCGAGCAGCCGGTTGCTCCTCGACATCGAGAGATGATGGGCGCGGGCGATCTGGTTGGCGGCCTGGTTCCAGTGCACGCTGGCGTTGCCTTCCCAGAACGGCGCGAGCGCGTCCTGTTCGGGCATGCGCGTCGATCCGGTTCCGCGCCCCAGCGCCTTGACCGCGTTGAAGTCCGTCGAATAGGTGGTGGTCAGCAGGCCACGGGGCGGCGCTGGCTGGAACTGCAGCTCATTGACGAGGACGAACGGAAACGTGTGGGCCAGCCCTTGCGCGCTCATCGAGCCGCAGGTGGGCGGGGGAGGCACAAGCCGCGGGGTCGGCCGCCACCGGCCAGTCTCGAGCCCACCGTTGAAGGGGTCCCAGGGGGCGCTGAACCCGTCGTTCGCGCGCCAGGCGAGAACGGCCTGTGCAACCTCGAATCCCCAGGCGATGCCCCGCTCGCGTGATTCACCGCCATCCGCCGTCGTCGCTAGTGCGCGAGCGCCGCCTCGTAGCGCTCGTCGAGCTGCAGCTTTCGTGAGGGGAACAGGCCGACGAGTGCCGTGTGCGCCGCCGCGATGACCGCGGCGCGGCGCGACGCGCCCGCCGGGGCGTCCTTCGTGACGAACAGGGGCGTGTACCGCCGCTCGATGCCGTTGTAGGCGTCGAAGATCGCCGTGTGCACGATGGCCCCGAGCCGCTGGCTCGACGAGTTCGGCGTGTTCGTGGCGATCAGCGTGTCGATGAAGATCTGGTTCCACTCCAGCACCTGATTGGCGTTGTCCTCCGATCCCGAGCTGGGCGGTGACCGACGACAGGCACGCCACAACGGCCAGCGCCATGGCAAAGGCCGCTTTCTTCGCGACAGGAATAATCATGATGCGTTCCCTCCAGGGTCGGCCGCCAGGCCGTCCGTACCCTGGAATGCGGGAATTCAGGCCCTGGGGGTGAACGTTCGCGGCGGGAGGGCGAAACCAGGGCGCCCCGGTGCATACTCGCCAGCAGACGCATGGCTATAGCGTCACCCGGGCAGGTCACCGAGCTGCTCCGGGCCTGGAGCGACGGCGATGATGGTGCGCTCGAGCAGCTGGTGCCGCTCGTGGAGGCGGAGCTGCGCCGCCTGGCCCGCGGGTATATGAGCCGCGAGCGTCCGGGACACACGCTGCAGACCACGGCGCTCGTGAACGAAGCGTTCCTGCGGCTGACCGACGCGCGCCGGATCCGCTGGCAGGATCGGGCGCACTTCGTCGGCATCTCGGCCCGCCTGATGCGGCGCGTTCTCGTCGACTACGCCAGGACGCGCGGCTATCTCAAGCGCGGTGGCGGCGGCGCAGAAAGTGAGCCTCCATGAAGAGCTCCTCGCGTCGCCGGACCCGGCATTAGACGTGGTGGCGCTGGATCGCGCATTAGAGGCGTTGGCGAAGATCGATGCTCGAAAGAGCCAGATTGTCGAATTGCGGTTCTTCGGCGGCTTGAGCGTCGAGGAGGTGGCGGAGCTGCTTCACGTCTCGGCCGACACCGTCAAACGTGACTGGCGGCTCGCGAAGCTGCTGCTGCTCCGGGAGCTCGAAGGACACGAGCGGTGATGGACCCCGAGCGGCAGCGCCGCGTCGAAGACCTCTGCGACGCGGCGCTCGATCGCGAGGATCGCGACCGCGCGGCGTTCGTGGCGGCCGCGTGCGGCGACGACGAGGCGCTGCGCCAGGAAGTGGAGTCGCTCCTCGCGCACGCGCGCAAGACGGACGGCTTCCTGGCGACTCCGGTCGGGGAACTGGCGGCGCGGATCATGGCCGACCCTCGCGAGTCGCTGGTCGGCCGCCAGTTCGGCTCGTACCGGATCCTGTCGCTGCTCGGCGCCGGCGGAATGGGCGAGGTGTACCGCGCCCGCGACACCAGGCTCGGCCGCGACGTCGCCATCAAGGTCATCGCCGACCGTTTCCAGTCAGTTCCCGAACGCCTGGCGCGCTTCGAGCGCGAGGCGCAGATCCTGGCGACGCTGAACCACCCCCACGTCGCCGCGATCTACGGGCTGGAAGAATCCGACGGAGTCTGCGGCCTCGTGCTGGAGCTCGTCGAAGGACCAACGCTGGCCGAGCGGCTGGCCCGCGGCCCGCTCCCCGTGCAGGAGGCGCTCGCGCTCGCGCGGCAGATCGCCGACGCGCTCGAAGCCGCGCATGAAAAGGGGATCATCCATCGCGATCTGAAGCCGGCGAACATCAAGATCACGGCCGGCGGGACGGTCAAGGTGCTCGACTTCGGACTCGCCAAGGTCTTTGCCGGAGCGGACCCGGGAGTCGATGGTCCGCAGACGCTGCCGATCGGCGGCGATCCGTCACGCGAGGGCGTGATCGAGGGGACGGCCGCCTACATGAGTCCCGAGCAGGCCCGTGGAAAGGCGGTCGACAAGCGGACCGACATCTGGTCGTTCGGCTGCGTGCTCTACGAAATGCTGGCGGGACGGCCGCCATTTCGCGGCGAGACCAGTTCCGACACCATCGCCGCCATTCTCGAACACGACGCCGACTGGAGCCTGCTGCCGGCGAACACACCGCCCGCCATCCGCCGGTTGCTCCTGCGCTGCCTCGATAAAGATCCGAAGCGTCGATTGCGCGATATCGGTGATGCGCGTCTCGAGATCGATGAAGTGCTCGAAGGTGCGGTCATCCCGGCGGCTTCGGCCGCTGTTGTGCCTGCGATCCCGCGCAGCGAAGCCCGCCCCCGGAATCCGCCGCTCGTGGTGGGCTGCCGGCGCAGCCGCGTTGCTCATTCTGACGACGGCGACAGCGTGGCAGCTGCAGCGATCCGAATACTTCTGGCGGAGTCCGCTCGAAGGGGCTGTCGTCACCAGGTTGGCGGAGTCTGGGGGGGCGGACCACCACGCCGCGATCTCGCGCGACGGAAAGTTCGTGGCCTTTCTGTCCGATGGCGATGGATCGTGGAATGCGTGGGTGAGCCAGGTGGGCACCGGAAATACCTACAACCTCACCAGGGGCAGCGTGCCGGAGCTGCGGAATCCCGCCACGCGGACTCTGGGCTTCGACCCTGACGGTACGCACGTCACGCTGTGGCGCCGCGTCCCCGACTCCGCCGGGGGCGGCAAGGTCAACGCGGCGTGGGCGGTTCCGACGCTGGGGGGACAACTGCGGCCGTTCCTGCAGGACATCTCGGATATCTCGGAGCTCGACTGGTCTCCTGACGGGCGGCTGATCGTGTATCACCCTCCGTCGGACGGGGATCCGCTCTTCGTCACCGAGCAGAACCGGCCAGGCGCACCGCGGCAGATCTGCGATCGCGCCGAAAGGCCTCCACAACCACTTTCCCCTCTGGTCGAGGGATGGCCGGTTCATCTACTTCGTGCACGGCCTGCCGCTCGAGAAAAGCGATGTCTGGCGGACCCGGTCGACCGGCGGTCAGCCCGAACGTCTGACGTTCCATGACGGCCGCGTGGCATTTCCGACGTGGCTGAACGATCGACTGCTGATGTACCTGGCGACCGATGACGAGGGGTATGGGCCCTGGGTGCACGCCATGGACGTCGAGCGGCGGATTCCACATCGCGTCTTCGCCGGGGTCGACCCGATCACTTCATTGGCGGCCAGCGCCGATGGACGCCGGCTGGTGGCGACCGTATCACGGTCGAAGGCCGGCCTGTGGCGCGTGCCGATCGGCGATCGCGTGATGGAGGAATCCGATACCAGTCCGCTCTCACTCCAGACCGGCACTGGTCTCTCACCACGAAGGGAGGCCGGCTCCATCATCTACCGGGGCGCCAGGGCCGGCAGGGTCGGCCTGTGGAGGCTTCCAGATTCAGGGACGGCAGTGGATCTGTGGAATGGGATCAACGGACACGTCGAAGCCGGACCGGCGCTTGCGCGCGATGGCCGCCTCGCGTTCCTGGTGCACCGTCATGGTCACACCGAGCTCTACGTGATGAACGGCGATGGAAGCGGGATGCGTCGTATCGCCGACACGCTCGACGTGCGCGGTGCGCCGGCCTGGTCGCCGGACGGACAGTGGCTGGCGATCGCTGCCGCCGACGCCGTCGGTGTGCCGCGGCTGTTCAAGATCCCGGCCGCCGGTGGAACGCCGGTGGCGCTCGTGAAGGAGTACCTCGACCGATCCGGTCTGGGCTCCGAACGGTCAGTTTCTCATCTATTCGGGTGCCGACGTCGGCACGGCATACTCCGTCCAGGCGGTGACCGCCTGATGGTGCGCCTTATCCGATTCCGAACCTGACGCTCTCGCGCGGCGCCCGCCGTCTGGCCTTCCTGCGCGCAGACACGCTGGTCATCCTGAAGGGGGATGTGTCGCACAAGGACTTCTGGACGTTCGATCTCCGGACCGGACGCGAGCAGCAGCTCACCAGGCTCCGCCGCGGCTTCGTGATCGCGGACTTCGACGTGTCGGCGGACGGACGCGAGATCATCTTCGACCGCACGCGCGAAGAATCGGAGATCGTCCTGTTCGATTGGCCCGGTCGATGAAGCTGCGCCTGCCAGCTCACACTTCATTCACGATTCCCGCGCGCGACTCCTTGGTGTTCCGCACGAGCAGCAGCATCGCCGCCATCCCCACCAGCGGCAGCACGCTGGCGCCGAGCAGGATGGGCGCGAACGAGTAGCGGTCGCTGACCCAGCCCGTGAGATAGATCGCCGCGATCGTCCCGGCGCCGGCAGCGGTCCCGCCCAGCCCGCTGACGCTGGCCACCGAGCCCGTCGGATAGATGTCCGCCGGCAGGTTGAGGATCACCGTGGAGAACGCGGCGTAGGCGAACGTCGCGATCGCGAAGCACCCCACGAGCACCAGGAACGATTCGGTGTAGACCGTGGGAATCAGGAACGTCATCCCGAGGCCGCCGAACACGGCGATCGCCTTCCTCGCGGCTCCCACCCTCCAGCCGCGCGAGATCAGCAGGCTCGAGACGCCCCCGCCGAAGAAGTTTCCGAGATCCGCGGCGAGGAAGGGCACCCAGAAACCGGCCAGGCTCTCCTCGAGCTTGAAGCCGCGCGACACCAGGTACACCGCGAACCAGTCGGTGATGAAGAACCAGACCGGATCCGTGAAGGCCTTCGAGATGACGTAGCCCCAGGTCTGCGGCAGGCGGAGCAGCACCCGGTAGGGCAGCTGGCGTGACGAGCCGGTCGTTTGCGTGAGGCGATCGCCCCGGTTCGCGAGAATGTCGGCGCGTTCTTCGGGAGAGAGCCGCGGGTGATCCTCGGGCGCGCGGTACATCCACAGAAACAACAGCAGCCAGAGGAACCCGAGCGTACCGGTGATGACGAACGCCGGGCGCCAGCTGCCGAACGAGTGGTAGAGGCCGAGGACGATGAACGGCGCGACCGCGGCGCCGATCGACGAGCCGCTGTCGAAGAGCGCGACTGCCCAGCCGCTCTCGCGTCGCGGGAACCACTCCGAGACCGCCTTGGTCGCTCCCGGCCAGTTGGCCGCCTCGCCCAGGCCGAGCGCGAACCGGAATGCGCAGAAGCTCCGCAGGCCGACGGCCAGCGACGTCGCCATCGCCGCCACCGAGTACCAGGCGACGGCCAGGCTCAATCCGCGGCGTGTGCCGAGGCGATCGACGATCCGGCCGGCGAGGGTCTGCCCCACCGCGTAGGCGACCCGGAACGAAATCAGCACCCAGGCGAAGTCGGTATTCGTCCAGGTGTACTCCGCCTTGAGATAGGGCGCCAGCACGCTCAGCGTCTGCCGGTCGATGTAGTTGATGACCGTCGACAGGAAGAGCAGGCCGCCGATGTACCAGCGGAGATGCCTGATCGGAGTCACGGCCGCGGTCTCGCGATCCGCGGTCCTACTTGGCCTTGTCTTTCTTCGCCGCGGTGCCGGTCATCACGTAGGCGCCGCCAGCGAAGTCGATTTGCGCCGTGGTCTTGCCGTCGGCGGCAGGCGTCAGCGACACCACGGCTTCGACGGGATTGCCCTCCCACTGGAACGAGTAGCCCAGCACCAGAGTCTTGGCGGCCATCGTGATGCTCGTGATCGCCTGCTTCGGCAGCATCTCTGACGCAATCTCGGCGAGCACTTTCTCCTTCTCGATCTTCACGGACAGATCGAATGCGCCCGGCCCGTTCGGGCCCTGCAGGGTCAGGCTCCAGTCGCCCACGAACGGCGCGGCGTCAGCCGGTGTGGCCTGCGCTGCCTGTTCGGAGACGGTCCCTGTTGAAGCGGCGCGCGCTGCGGTCGGCGTCGTGAGGACACCAGCCACGACGGCGCAGGAAAGGACGGTCATTCGAATCATAAAAACTCCTGGGAATAGATGACTACTTCTTGCTCGGCCGGTCGTCGGCCTGCAGGTCGCCGAGGACGTACTGCATGCCCGCCGTGATGTGCTCGAGCAGCGGCTTGATGGCGTAGACCTTCTCGTTGTGCCCGTGCGCCTCGTAGAAGACGCGGCCCTTGCCTTCACGCCGGATCCAGCTGAGCGCGTAGTCGCCGTCGGGACGCGGGTTCTGTTCCTTGGCCTTGTCCTCGGCGCTCATCTTTGCGTAGTCGATGCTGGTCAGAACGCGCAGGTTCTCGCGCGAGTAGACGGCGCGGCCGAACGTGTAGGTCTCGTCGACGATCACGTATCCCTGGCCCTTGAACGGCGCATTGAGGGGGTGGTTCGGCTCGTCGAGCTTGACCGTGATGGTCTGGCCGTCGTTCCAGTGAAACTTGAAGAAGCCGCCGATCATCTTGTTGAACTCGGGCCAGGTGCCCACTTCCGTATCCGGACCGAGGCTGGTGGCGGGCGCCTGGCCATTTCCGCCGCCGCCCCTGCCTGGCTCACTGATTTTTATTCTAACCGCCCCCCCCCCGCCTCCGCCGTCCTTTAATAATCTCCCCCCCCCCCCCCCCCCCCCCCCCCCCCCCGCCGTGAAGAGGGCCGATGACGGGCCGCGCCGCGGCCCGGCGACGCCTGCTGGGCTTTCGCCGCGGTCCATCGTCCCGAGGTAGACGGCGACGACACAACCCGCACCCGTCAACAGAATCCGATGCCTCACGCCCCTCGCCCTCATGCGTCCTCCCCAGGTCGCCTATTGTATGGGCACCGGGGGGACAGGGAGTCGGGGGTTGGGGGGCTGGGGACTGGGGACTCGTGAACAATCCGGGCCGACGATCACACAGAGTCAGTAGCGATGAGCGCACCTGACCGGGAATTGGTGGAACGGGCTCGACAAGGCGATGGGATTGCCATCGGCGAGCTCTTCTCACGATATTGGCGCGCGGCGCGCGCGGCGGCGTTTGGCGTCACCGGAGAATGGGCGTCGGCCGAGGACGCCGCCGCCGAAGGATTCAGACAGGCGTGGACCGGTCTCGACTCGCTGCGGGATCCCGGGAGATTTGGACCCTGGTTACGCAGGATCGTCGTGCGGAAAGCGCGCCTGGTCAGCCATGGCCGTCCTTCCGCAACCGACGAGACACTCGACGACTTGCCAGCCGCCGAGGAACCGCCGGACGACATCCTGGAACGGCTGCAGCTTTCGGCGCTCATGCAGCAGCTGGTGCGTGCTTTGCCGGCGAGGCTGCGGGAAGCGGTGTCCTTGTTCTATTTCGAGGGCTACGACACGGACAGCGCCGCCCGCTTCCTCGAGATCCCGCCCGGTACGGTCCGCCGCCGCCTGCACGAGGGCCGCCTGCAGCTCCGCTCCGCGGCCGACCACTTGCTCGAAAGGAGGAGATCCATGAGCGGTGAGCGCGAGCGCGAGATCCAACGGCTTCGCGAATTGTTCGACAAGGCCAGCACCGGCGAGGCCGAAGCGATGTATCAGGCCTTCCGCGCATCCCTGGCGCTTCGCCCGGCGCCGAAGGAACTGGTGAGTGAGTTCATGCGGGGCCGCCAGGAACTCGTGCGCCAGCCGGACGAGCGTGGTGAGCTCACGGCGCACGTTCGCGAGACAATGCGGCACCTGACCGGTCCGTCCGATCGCGCGTCCGATCCCGGCCATCCCGTGGGCGCAGTGGCGGCCAGGATCAGGCGGGCGATCCCCGAGTTCCAGGAGTGGACGCTCGATGTCGCCGCCGCCGCGGCGCATCTCCTTTCCTTCCCGGGCGATGGTCGCGACCGCCTGCAGTCCATCCTGCCGCCAGGCTTCGCCGAGGGCCGCCCCGGAGCCTTTCTTCGTGCGTCCCGCGGGCTGCTGCTCGCGGGCGCGGATGGCAGCGTGCGCACGACCTACCAACTTCTCCAGGACAGTCCGGATTCAGTGGCGTTCCGGGCCGGGCTTGCGACCGCTCGCATCAGCGACGTGCTGGATTTCACGTGGATGGTCGCGGAGGCGATTGATCTGCGATCGGTTCAGGAACTGCTCGAACAGTTGACCGCGACCGTCTTGCCGGGAGCCACGATGCGTTTCGTGCACTATGACGAGCCGCGTTACCGTGCCGCGTTGCGGCTGCATCTCGAGGACGCGGTCTCACCCGCCGCGGTTGGCGGGGTGCTTGCCGAGTGGCAGGGCCGACCCCCCAGCGTCGATGCCGCGCACGTGCGGTTCTTCCTGGAACCCTGGGCCACAGTGCAATCGGGCCAGGCCGTCGACTTCGATCGGTTCTCATCACCGTTCCGGCCGGCCCTGTAGATCGGCGACTCAGAGCAGCGTGAGGTCGGCGATGTCCCGGAAGTCGGCCTGGTTCAACGTCCAGAGTGTCGCGTTGTCGTGAAGGGCGCAGGCGGCAATGGCGAGGTCGATTTCCCGCCCGCGCCCGCGCTTCGCGCCGCCGTACAGTCTGGCGGCGAGCGCGGCCTGTTCGGCACCGAACGGGACGGCGCTGCTTCCGTGGGAACAGTTCCTCCTGGACCACCAGCTCCTCGCGCTTGCGCGGTCCACGCAGCCATTCATAGAGAACGATCGAAGAAATTGCCAGACGATGGCCGCTATCGGCGAGCCCGACGAGGACATCCAGCGATCGCCGGGGGCCGGTGAGGGCATCGACCAGGGCGGACGTGTCGAGGTGGACGGTCACCGTGCGGATCGCCGCCCGCCACTCCGCCGCGCACTGCGAATGGCGCGAAGTTCGGCGTCGACCGCCGCCGCGGTACGCGAGGCGGGCGCCTTGCGCAGGGTATTCAGGATCCCCAGCGTCCGCAGGCGTTCGCGCTCGCTGACCCGATCGGTGCGGGCCGCATACTCGGCCACGGCCTCGCGAACGACCTGACTCTGAGGGGAGCCGAGCCGCTCCGCGGTACGCCGAATCGCAGCGACGGTGGCCTCGTCCAGCGAAAAGGTGACCTTTACCATACTTATACCATACCACCATACTCGCGGGCCGCTGCGGCCGCTGGGCCGCTGTCCGATCGGCCGAAGCGCCCGACTGTGCGGCCCAGCGGACTTGCGGCCCAGCGGATCATCCACCCACCGGCCTGACATACACGCGCGTCCCTCCCAGGTAGGTGGCCTCGACCTTGATGTCCTTCACTTCGTCGATCGGGCAGCTGAGGATGTCGCGATCGAGGACCACGAAGTCCGCAAACTTGCCCGGTTCGATCGATCCTTTCTTCGCCTCCTCGAACGTCAGGAACGCGTTGTTGATGGTGTAGAGCCGGATCGCCTGTTCCCGGGTGAGCTTCTGCTCGGGGTGCAGCGGCGCGTCCGCCCCGCGCGGGACCCGCACGATCGTCGTCCACATGCCGAGAAACGGGTTATAGGGATTGATCGAACGCAGGCTGCCGATCTTCTGCATGTGATCGGAGCCGCCGCCGACCCTGACCCCTCGCTCGAAGAGGGTTCGGTAGGGATGGAAGTAGGCGAGCCGTTCGAGGCCGAAGTGATCGCGAAGCGTTGCGCCGTCGAGATAGAGCCAGGCCGGCTGCAGGTTGGCGACGATGCCGAGCGTCTGCATCTTCGCGATCGTCTCGGGGCTCATGAAGCTGGCGTGGGTGATGCTGGGTCGCCGGTCGCGGACCGGGAAATCGTCGCGGTTGATGCGCTCGTAGGTGTCGACCAGGGTCGCCACCGCCGCGTCACCCTGCGAATGCGCCGTGAACTGCAGGTCGTTGGCCAGCGCGAGCCTGGCCATCTGATACAGCTTCTCGGGTTCGATGAACCGGACCCCGCGATAGCCGGGATCGTCGATCGAATAGATCTTGCTCACGCCCCACGGCTCGCGCATGTAGGCGCTGCCGGTCAGCATGCCGCCGTCGAGGAACACCTTGATCCCGCGCAGCCACAGCATCTCGTCGTATTGATGCAACGGATGCGACGCAGCCTCGCGGATCGCCGCTTCGATGCGTTTGATCGGTTCCTTCGAGTCGACGCCGTAAGCCAGAAACGTGCGGCAGGTGAGCGTGTTGTTGGCGAGGAGGGTCCGGTACAGCTCGAGGCCCTCCCGATCGGCGTTGCCGTCGATGATGCTGGTAATGCCCACGGAGTTGTAATCGGCGAGCAGCTCCTTCAGCCGTGCGAGTCGATCGGCGTCGGTAGGCGACGGGCCCGGGTGGTCGGATTTGATGTAGTCCGCACAATTCCGCAGGATTCCCGTGGGTTCACCCTTCGCGTCGCGCTCGACGCGGCAGGACTGCCCGTCGGGCACCGTGAACTTCGCGTCGATGCCGCTCATCGAGAGCGCCAGCGAGTTGAGCGATGCGTCCGGCCCCGTCCGGAACGCGACCGGATGCCTGGGTGCCGCGCCATCGAGCTCTGCCCGCGTCGGATAGCGCTGCTCGTGGAGGCGGGTGATGAAGACCTGCGACAACGTGATCCATCGGCCGGCCTCGGTCTTCGCCGCACGGTCGCGGATGTACGACAGCACATCCTCGATGGTCTGCATGTCCGGGACCGGTTGCTCGAACTCGTACATCGACGCATCGGGCGCGTGGACGTGCGAGTCGATGAGTCCTGGCAGCACGGTCTTGCCGGCGAGATCGATGCGTTCCGTGCCGGAGCCGGCAAGCCGCAGGATGTCGGCATTGCTGCCCACGGCCAGGAGCCGCCCGTCACGGATGGCCATGGCTTCGACGATTCGGAACTGCGGGTCGACTGTGACGATCTTGCCGCCGTGGAGCACCAGGCTAGGCGGAGCCTCGCGCTCGCAGCCCGAAGCGATCATCAGGGCAAGTACGCCAGCCGTCACTGCCCGGGTGATCTGAACGAGTCGATGGCTCATCGGCTGTCTCCGTTGACTTCCCGTCGGGGCACACCATGTCCCGTGCTGCCGGTGACGTCAAGCCCTTACGTACAATGAGTCGTGGATCGCCTGGAAACGCTTTTCCTGGATGCCGGCGGCGTGCTGGTATTCCCGAACTGGACGCGCGTCGCCGATACCGTTCGTCGCCATGGCCTCACGGTCTCCGCTGACGCGCTCGCGGCGGCCGAGCCTCGGATCAGGTATGACATCGATCAAGGGATCCGGCACGGCAACGCGACCGATTCTCAGCGTGCCTGGATGTACATGGACATGGTGCTCGAGAAGGCGGGCGTCACACCGGGAGAGGCATCCGCGGCAGCGGTCCGTGAGCTGCGTGCCTACCACGGTGAACACAACCTCTGGGAATCGGTTCCCGGCGACGTGCCGCCCGCGCTCGAACGACTCTCCGGCCTCGGCCTGAAGCTGGTCGTCGTGTCGAATGCCAACGGCGTCCTGCACCACGCGTTCGACCGGCTGGGACTGACGCAGCACTTTCATTGCATCTGCGATTCCTTTCTCGAGGGTGTCGAGAAGCCGGACCCGCGGTTCTTCCGGATTGCCCTCGACCGCGCGGGCGCGGCGCCAGAAACGACGATGCACGTCGGGGATCTGTACTACGTGGACGTCGCCGGGGCCCGCGCCAGCGGCATTCAGCCGACGTTGATCGATCCGTTCGGGTTGTACCAGGGATACGATGTCGACCGGGTGCGGACGCTGGACGAACTGGCGGACCGGCTGAGCGCAAGGCGCGCGGAGGTCTGACCCTCGATGGCCATGAGGTTGCCCGGCAAATCGCTGGTCGTCGCCGCCGGGCTGATCGCGCTGTCCGCCTCGAGCGCGCCTGCGCAGGTCCTCGAGCGCGGGACCATCATCGACCGCGTGCAGTGCGCCGAAGACCCGGAGCAGACCTACTCGCTCTATCTGCCTTCGACGTATTCCACCGGGCGGCAGTGGAGCCTGGTCCTCGCCTTCCATCCGGCGGCGCGCGGGCGGCTGATGGTCGAGAAGTTCCAGGCTGCCGCCGAGCAGTACGGCTACATCGTCGCCGCATCCAACAACTCGCGGAACGGTCCGCTCGCGATTTCACAGGCCGCCGCGCGGGCGATGAGCACCGACGTGGGCCGGCGGTTCCCGATCGATCCTCAGCGGGTGTATCTGGCCGGGATGTCGGGCGGCGCACGTGTGGCGACCGGCATCGCTCTCGGCAGGAACAACATCGCCGGGGTCGTCGCGTCGAGCGCCGGGTATCCCGACAGCCAGCCGCGCGCGAGCGTGCCGTTCGCCATCTTCAGCACCGCCGGCACCGAAGACTTCAACTACATCGAGATGCGGCTGCTCGATCGCAAGCTGGCGTCACCGCATTTCCTCGCCGTGTTCCACGGCGGCCACTCCCTGCCGCCGGACACCGTCGCGTTCGACGCGCTGGAGTGGATGGAGCTCCAGGCCATGCAATCGGGCCGGCGCGGGCGGGACGCTGCCCTGGTTGCCAGGATCGTGGAGAAGCGGCGAGCCGGGATTGCGGCCGCCGCGGGACCGGCAGAGACCGTCTATCTGCTGGAGGCGCTGGTCTCGGACTTCAAGGGCCTGGCCGACGTGTCCGCGGAAGCCACTCGATTGGAGCAGATGTCCCGTCAGGCGGAGGTCAAGAAGGCGCTCAAACGAGAACGCGACGCCGACAGCGCCGAGGGACGGATGCTCGACGAGATCTTCGCGTTCGAAGCGCGTCTCGGCACAGACGAGGGACGCGAAGTGGCGCTGATGACGCTTCGGGAGCGGCTCTCGAAGCTGGCACGGAAGGCGACCGCCGATTCCGACACGCCCGAGCGGAGCCAGGCCCGCCGGGTCCTGCGTTCCGTCACTGCAGGCGCGTCAGGCCGGGTGCAGGATCGCGAATACTTGACGCTCCTGGAGCAGTATCGGCTGCAGGGGCGTTGATTTCAGGTTCGCTGCTTCGCGACGGGCAGGTAACAGAGCAGCAGGATCACCCCTGATATCCCGTCATAGATCCCCATCGGGACGAAGCCGTCTCCCTGCAGGAAGAAGAACGCCGCAAACGTGAGGCGAACGCCGATGCCGACCCAGTTCGGCCAGCGGTGTTCCTCGGGGTTCCAATAGCCGGGCAAGTACAGCAGGTTGATGGCCCAGAGCTGCATGCCCCAGTGACGCGGCCAGGTATCCGGAGACGGATCCGGTTGGCCGGCGAATCTGGTGAAGGCAACCGGCCAGAAGAGGATGATGATGCCCACGACGAGATTCGCCACGATGCTCAGGCACAGCACCAGCCGATAGCGCTTCGCGGCAGAACTCATCGCATCCTCCTTCAAGACGGCAGAAAGGCCGCCATCATCACCGGCAGTGACTGCGGGCGTCAAGTCGGCCATTCATGAGCACCGGGATCAACTCCCAACTTCCAACTCCCAACTCCCAAGTTGAAATCCGTCGAACCATTGGGTGAAAGTCTTATCAACAAGCTCGTTGGTAGGTCTTACATCCCGTTCTTCGAAGGATTTCAACTTGGGAGTTGGAAGTTGGGAGTTGGGAGTTGATGTCTGCGGTACCATAGGCGGCCTTCAGGAGAAACGATGAGAGCACTCCGCTTCGCTGTTGCCTGTGTCGTCCTGCTCGTGGGTCTGCCTGTCGCTCTCGCGGCTCAGACGCTGACTCACTATGTGAAGTACAAAACCGCCGGGCGGGTCGCGTGGGGGCTGCTCGAGGGAGAGACGATCCGTGAGCTCCAGGGGAACGTCTTCGAGGGTGCCAAGCCAACCGGACGCACGCTGAAGCTGTCAGAGGTGAAGCTGCTGGCGCCGGCGGAGGCGAAGAAGGTGATCGCCGCCGGCTTGAACTATCGCAGCCACATCGGTGAACAGACGCCGGCCAAATACGTTGGCCTGTTCGCCAAGATGCCCACCTCCCTCGTCGGCCACAACGCCGACATCGTCTATCCCGCTGATGCGACCACGGTGCACTACGAAGCGGAGGTGTGCCTGGTCATCGGCAAGCGGGCGAAGAACATCACGGAGGCGCAGGTCAAGGATCACGTCTTCGGGGTCACTCCCTGCAATGACGTCAGCGAGCGCGCCTGGCAGAAGGCGGATCTGCAGTGGTTGCGCGCGAAGGGCTCGGACACGTTTGGACCGATGGGACCGGCGCTGGTGCGTGGCGCCGACTACAACAAGCTGAGCCTGATCGGCCGCCATAACGGCAAGGTCGTGCAGGAATCCTCGACCGACATGCTGATCTTCCCGATCGACACCATCGTCAGCTACGTCAGCCGCTACGTCACCCTCGAGCCCGGTGACGTGATTTTCACCGGCACCCCCGGCGCCACCCAGGCCATGAAGCCTGGGGACACCTTCGAGGTGGAGATCAAGGGGGTTGGCGTGCTGCGGAACAAGGTGGTCGCCGAGAAACGCTGAGGTCGCGCCTCGGACGGCCTCCGGTCCCTTACGGGGGGGCTGACGCCCCCTACCGCCGAAATAACGCACGAGACAACCACCCGCCACTTCGTCTATAATTGTCGGCGTTCCCCACAATTTACCGCCCGCGTGCCGGCGGACGCCCGTCATGGATCCGTATCAGATCGAAGACGCGCGGACTGATCAGAGTGGCGCGCCGTCTATGAACGTCCGATAGACCGCAAGAGAGCCATGAAATCATTCGTCGTCCGGTCCTCCCTCGTGCTGTCGTTCCTGGGGTTGAGCTGGAGCCTCACGCTCTCCGCGCAACAGCCGGCCGGGGAGCTGCCCACCCCGCGATTCCGAAGCTCAGCAGACGTCGTCACCATACAGGCTGCGGTTCGGAATGGCCGTGGCCGGCCGGTCGCCGGCTTGACTGCCGCGGACTTCGAGATCCGCGACAACGGTCAGCTCCGACCCGTGCTGTCGCTCCGCTCCGACGCCGGTTCCCCGGTGAGCCTGGCGATCCTCGTGGACATGAGCGGCAGCATGGCGATCAGCCCGAAGCTGGCGATGGCCCGGCAGGCCCTCGACTCGGTCCTCTCGCAGCTCCGGCCGGGTGAGGACGAGGTGGCGGTGTTCACGTTTGACTCGGCCCTGCACGACCGGCACGCGTTCACGAAGGACCCCTCGCGTCTGGCGGGTGCCCTGGACAATCTGAAGCCGTATGGCACCACCTCGTTGTACGACGCCACCGCGGCCGCCGCGCGACGTCTGGCCGAGCGGTCGGCGTCGCACAAGGCCATCGTCGTTCTCACCGACGGGATCGATACCAGCAGCCGGTACACCGCACCGGAAGTCTCCGGGCTGGCGAGCTCCATTGCCGTGCCCGTGTATGTGATGGCGACGGTTCCCTCGATCGATCAGCGGATGATGATGGAGGCCGTGGAGCGTTCCGATCAGTCGAACGCCGCCGACCTGCGCGATCTGGCCGAATGGACCGGCGGCCAGCTCGTGTTCGCCAGCAACCTGACCGAAACCACGACCGCGGCGGTCGATCTCCTCGCCGAGCTCCGCCAGCAATATGTGATCGCGATTGAGGCGGTCGCCGCTCGCGAGTGGCGCCGGCTGGATGTTCGTGTGAAGCGCCCGTCGGCCATCGTCCGGGCGCGAAACGGCTATTACGGGGGCTGACGCCCCGGCTAACGCCTCAAACTCCCAACTCTCCAACTCCCAAGGGAAACCGCTCGAACAACGGGGTGTAAGCCATAACGCGAGCTGGTTGATACGACTTCCACCCCATTGTTCGAAGGATTTCAACTTGGGAGTTGGCAGTTGGGAGTTGGGAGTTGACGTGCCCTCCTGCTAGGCCCTCTCCCAAAGGTCTTTCCGACCATCCGACATCCGTATAAAGTTCAACATTTGCAGCGCGCGGTTTCGCGTGCGTTCAGGCCGCAGCCCGGAGACGATGGACCGGGAGGCGGACAGGCCCTGATCAACGATGGGAGACTTATGCGTCGCAACGCTTTTTCACCGCTGACCGCAGTGCTCGTGCTGACGATGCTGGCCGTATCGCCGCAGGAGGCGTTCGGCCCCTCTTCCACGCAGGCCGGTCAGGCCGGTCAGGCCGTCAGGCCAGCAGGCCGGTCAGGCTGGTCCTGGCCAGCCCGTGCGGCTTCCGCCCGACCTTTTCCGCGTGCCCGACGGCATGGAGGTCACGGTGTGGGCCACCTCGCCGTTGCTGTTCAATCCGACCAACATCGACATCGATCGAGACGGACGGATCTGGGTCGCCGAAGGTGTTCGCTATCGCTCGCATTACGCCCGCCAGCCTGAAGGCGATCGCATCGTCGTGCTGCAGGACACCGATGGCGACGGCAAGGCCGACAGCACGCATACGTTCGTGCAGGAACCGGCCCTGATCGCTCCACTTGGCGTCTCGGTCATCGACAACAAGGTGGTGGTGGCGCAGCCGCCCGATCTGATCGTCTACACCGACGTCGATCGCAACCTGCGCTTCGATCCGGCGGTGGACAAGCGCGAGGTCCTGCTGACCGGTTTCATGGGCATCAACCACGACCACTCGCTTCACTCGGTCACCGTCGCCCCGGACGGCAAGTGGATCTTCAACGCCGGTAACACCGGCGGGATGTTCACCGACAAGTCCGGGAAGACGTTCCGGATCTTCGGCTCGTATCGTCCCAAGGCGGTTGGCCCGTTCCCGTTCCCGCACAACCCGGACCTCTACGCCGGCAAGCCGAGTGACGACGGGCACGTCTATGTGGGCGGGTTCACGGTGCGTATGAATGCCGACGGGACCAACGCCGAGATCATCGGCAGCAATTACCGCAACAGCTACGAACAGTCGGTGACCTCGCTCGGCGATATCTTCCAGAACGACAACGACGATCCTCCGGCGTGCCGGGTCAGCTGGGTGATGGAGTACGCGAACTTCGGCTTCTCGTCGAACGACGGCCAGCGCACGTGGCAGGCGGATCGGCGGCCCGGACAGACGATTCCGGTCGCCGAGTGGCGCCAGGACGATCCGGGGATGACCCCGGTGGGGGATGTGTACGGCGGCGGGTCGCCGACCGGCAACGTGTTCTACGAGAACGGCGCGCTGGGCACCTCCTGGGAGGGAACCTTCTTCGCCGCCGAGGCGGGGCGGAACGAGATCTTCTCCTACCAGCCGGCGCGTTCGGGCGCGGGCTTCGCGCTCGAGCGCAAGATCTTCATGACCTCGAACGTCAAGCAGCAGTACGCCGGGTCCGACTTCATCGGCGGCAACACCACCGCCAAGGGCGCCATCGAGACCCTTTTCCGGCCGTCCGATATCGCGGTCGGGCCCGATGGCGCGCTCTATGTCAGCGACTGGATCGACGCGCGCGTGGGCGGTCACCAGGATCTGGACGAGACGGTGTCGGGGGCGATTTACCGGATCGCGCCGAAAGGGTTCGTGCCGAAGGTCCCGGCGATCGACGCGACGACGATCGACGGTTTGATCACGGCGCTGCGGTCGCCGGCGGTCAACGTGCGGGCGATCGGGTTGGCGGGGTTGAAGGCGAGGGGAGCGGCCGCGGTGAACGCGGTGGCGGCGCTGCTCAACGATCCCAGCCCGTACATGCGCGGGCGCGCGATCTTCCTTCTCTACCAGCTTGGCCCCGAGGGCCGGCAGCGGGCCGGCGCTCCGGAATCGATGACCGACCCGGCGCTGCGGATCGCCGCGTACCGCGCGATGCGCCGTGCGGATCTCGACATCCTTCCGGCGGCCGCACGCCTCGCGCGTGATGCCGATCCCGGCGTACGTCGCGAGGTCGCGCTGTCCCTCCGCGATCTGCCCGCCGACAAGACCCTCGATATCCTGGTCGACGTCGCCAGGGGTTACGACGGACAGGATCGCAGCTACCTGGAAGCGCTCGGCACCGGAGCCGAGGGGAAGGAGCCGGCGCTCTACGACCGGCTGAAGCGCGAGCTCGGCGTCAAGAACGATCCGCTGACGTGGTCCCCGACCTTTGCGCGGATCGCGTGGCGGCTGCACGTGCCGGCGGCGGTCGCTGACCTGAGGGCCCGCGCCGAGTCCGAGAAGCTCTCGATGACCGATCGCCGGCTCGCGCTCGACACGATCGCCTTCACGAAGGATCGCGCGGCGTCCACGGCGATGATCGCGCTCGCCAATCCGAAGAGCACGCTGAAGGAACCGGCAACGTGGTGGCTCCTCAACCGCATGTCGAACGACTGGTCGGAGTTCGAGCTTCGTCCGGCGTTGAAGACCGCCGGGATTTACGATCCGGAAACAATCACGCTGCGTGAGATCGTGACGCCGAAGCCGGCCCCGGATCTCACCGAGCTCGCGATTGACGAAGTCGTCGCGCTGACCGGGGACGCCGCCCGTGGCAAGACCACCGCTGCGCGTTGTGTCATGTGCCACTCGATCGACGGCACGGGGGCGGACTTCGGCCCTGCTCTCGACGGCTGGGGGCGCGGCAAGTCCGTAGAAGTCGTCGCGCGGGCCATCGTCCGGCCGAGCGCGGAAGTCGCCCTGGGGTATGACGGTACGGAGATCAAGACGAAGGACGGGCTGACCATTCAAGGCATCCTGCTCAAGACCGACGATCCGCTGATGATGCGGAGCATGGGCGGCGTCACGCAGCTCATCCCGGCCGACCGGGTGGAGACGCGCCGGCGCATGTCGGAGTCGCTGATGATGAGCGGTGCGCAGCTGGGGCTCACCGCACAGGACGTCGCGGATCTGGTCGCATTCCTCAGGGGGAACTGATCACGATTGCCAAACATTGCCAACATTGCCAAAATTGGAAATGCGGGATGTGGGCTCGATCGATCGGCTGATGACCAGCTTGTTTCGCTCTTCAATTTTGGCAATCTCTGGCAATTTTGGCAATGAATGGCGTCTAGCTCCCCAGCCGCTTAGCTGCCGCGGCCTGACCAAGCACTACGGCGACGTCGCCGCGGTGGCCGGCCTCGATCTCGAGGTCCGCGCCGGCGAGTGTTTCGGCATGCTCGGTCCGAACGGCGCCGGCAAGACCACGACCGTCGAGATCTTCGAAGGCCTTCGCATGCCCGACGCGGGGGATGTCGAGATCCTGGGCGATCGGTGGCGCGGCGACAACCTGCCGCTGCGGGCACGACTCGGCATCCAGCTCCAGGAAACGAAGTTTCCCGAGAAGCTGACCGTGGCCGAAGTGGTGACGCTGTTTCGGAGCTTCTATCCCCGCGGTCTCGGCGTCGGCGAGGTGCTCGCGCTGGTCGGCCTGCAGGACAAGGCCGACGGCCAGGTGCGCACGCTTGTCGGGCGGACAGAAGCAGCGGCTGTCGCTTGGCTGCGCGCTGGTCGGCGATCCCGAGCTGCTCTTCCTGGACGAGCCCACCACCGGTCTCGATCCGCAATCGCGCCGTCAGACCTGGGAGATCGTCGAGAGCCTGAAGGCCCGCGGACGGACGGTGCTGCTCACGACTCACTACATGGAAGAAGCGGCGCGGCTGTGCGATCGCGTGGCCGTCGTCGACCACGGCAAGGTGATCGCGCTCGGCACCCCGCGCGAGCTGATCGCCTCGCTCGGAGCCGAACACGTCATCGAGTTCGCGGTCGCGGGGTCAGACGGGGATCAGACCGGGGTCAGACCCCCGTCTGACGCCCGTCCTGGCCGCGCTGCCGAGCGTCGAGAAGGTGGTCCACGATGGCGGCAGCTGGCGGCTCACCGTGCGCGAGGTCCACCGGGCCGTGCCGGCGCTGCTGAACGCGCTGTCGGAGCAGGGCCTCGAGCCAACCCAGCTCACCACGCATCACGCCACGCTCGAGGACGTGTTCATGGCGCTGACCGGACGGAGGCTGCGTGACGGCTGACGGCGCAAACACCTACAAGGTGCGCGGCCCGCTGATCGAGCTGACGCGCGCCCGCATCTACGAGCTGACCCGTGAGCCCGAAGCGGTGTTCTGGGTGTTCGTGTTTCCGATCGTGCTCGCCGCGGTCCTCGGCCTCGCGTTTCGCAGCAAGCCGCCGGAGCCGCTGCCGGTCGCCGTGGTCGCCGGCCCGCACGCCGAGGCGCGCCTGGCGGCGCTCCAGGGACCGGACCTGAAGCCGACGATCGTCCAGGAATCGGAAGCATCGCTGGCGCTCGCCCGCGGCCGTGTCGTGCTCGTGGTCTCGGCGGGGACACGCCCTCGTATACCTACGACCCGACGCAGCCCGAGAGCCGTACCGCGCGGATGGCGGTCGACGCCGCGCTTCAGCGCGCCGCGGGCCGCGCCGACGCGTTCGCGCCGTCGCGATCGCGAAGTGACCCAGGCCGGCGCGCGCTACGTCGACTTCCTGGTGCCGGGCCTCCTCGGCATGAACCTCATGGGCACCGGCATGTGGGGCATCGCGTTCTCGCTGGTGGTCGCGCGCAACGGCAACCTGCTCAAGCGCCTGATCGCCGCGCCGGCGCGACGCAGCCACCTGCTCGGCGCGCAGCTGACATCGCGGCTGATCTTCCTCATCCCGGAAGCCGGCGCGCTCCTGCTGTTCGCCCGATTCGTGCTCGGTGTGCCGATGCGCGGGTCCGTGCTGCTGCTGGCCGCCGTGGCGCTGCTCGGCGCGCTGGCCTTCAGCGGGCTCGGGCTGCTCGCCGCGTCCCGTCCGCGCACCATCGAAGGCGTCTCCGGCGTGATGAACCTGGTGATGGTCCCGATGTGGGTGTTCTCGGGGATCTTCTTCTCGACCGAGCGCTTCCCGGCGGCGCTGCAGCCGTTCGTCCAGGCGCTGCCGCTCACGGCGCTCAACGACAGCCTGCGCGGCGTGATGCTCGAGGGCATGGGTTTCGTCTCAGTGCTGCCCGAGCTGGCGCTCCTCGCCGGGTGGGGGACCGTGAGCTTCCTGCTGGCGCTCAAGGTCTTCCGGTGGCAATAGCGACTTCGCAAACGACCGCCCGACGGTTCGACCGATGAACAGCAAGCCGCCGAGACGATGCGCGTGGGCCAACCCCGCCGATGCGCTGATGCTCGAGTATCACGATCGCGAATGGGGCGTGCCGGTGCACGACGACCGCACGCACTTCGAATTCCTGGTGCTCGAAGGGGCGCAGGCCGGTCTCAGCTGGTCGATCGTCCTCAGAAAACGCGAGGCCTATCGCCGCGCGTTCAGCGGGTTCGATCCCCAGAAGGTGGCCCGATACACCGAGAAGAAGATCGAAGCGCTCGTCGCCGATCCCGGCATCGTCCGCAACCGGATGAAGATCGACGCGGCGGTCCGGAACGCCCGGGCGTTTCTCGCGATCCAGGAGGAGTTCGGCAGCTTCGACGCCTACTGCTGGCGGTTCGTCGGCGGCAAACCGCTCGTGAACCGCCGGAAGGCAACCGGCGACATTCCCGCGACGTCAGCGGAATCCGACGCGTTCAGCAAGGATCTCGAAGCGCCGCGGCTTCAGCTTCGTCGGCTCGACGATCATCTACGCGCACATGCAGGCGGTTGGGATGGTGAACGACCACCTGGTGGACTGCTTCAGGTATCGGCAGGTCTCGCGCACCTGACATCCCGTGCTGCTTGGAGTAGCAGCGAGCTGATTCGCAACGTTGTCTAAGAGGGGCAAGGGATCAGGAGGTTTCGATCAGAATCAAGCCCCTGAACTCCTTGCCCTCACAGGAGGCCAGGAGATCCGGAGGTTTCGAACAGAAATCCAGGCTCCTGAACTCTTGCCCTCCTGTTAATAAGGGGCCCTGACTCGGCGCGTCCGACCTCAGAAATCGATTCGGAACAGCGGCATGATCGGCGGCAGGCTCCGATCGTCGGGCAGGCTGGGCAGGTAATCGGTCCTCGGGGCCTGGACCGTACAGCCCTTCCTCGTAGATCAGACGCTGACGGGTGGCCGCTGGCACCGGCTGTTGCCGCCGCACCTCGTCTATCAGCGCCTGGTAGACGGCGTCTGATTGCACGGCCGGATCCGAGAAGTACCGTCTCGACGATCATCGCCTGCTGTTCGGCGGTGTACTCGCTGAATCGTTTGCCCGCCAGAACGACACCGCTCAGGTCGTAGGCCGCGTTGCGGGATCCGTCGAGGCCCAGGCGGCAACCTGGGCGCAAAGCGAGTCCGAGATGTACGCGGCCCCGCCGTGCTGGTACTGCCACACGTGCGTCAGCTCGTGAATCAGCGTCGCGTTGGACATCGGACCGGTCGTTCGGATGTAGTCGCCGAGCGTAGTCGGTGCAGCGGCCAGGGCGGTTATCACGATCCGGACCGGGTCCAGGTCGAGGGACTGGCCGAACACTTCGCCCGCCACGCCGCGTTCCGCGTCGTCCAGGCTGCGGCCGCGGCCGAACGCCCACCCATACTGGTAGGCAAACGTTTCGAGCACCGGGAATCTGAGCCGCACCCGGCCGCTCGAGACGCCGCTGGTCAGCCCCGTCGCGACCGGGGAGGGCATCCTCGTGCGGGAGTCGTGCCGGGATCGACCGGAGGCTGATCGAATCAGACCCCGTGGATCCGGCTCGGCTGTTTCCACCCATGTTCCACCCCGTTTTTCAGTGCCGTTATTGTCGCGCAGGTAGTGGTCTGTCCTGGTACGCCTCTTTGATCTGTCCCCACGCGCAAAGCTACAGGATCTAATAGACGCCAGGCGCGGGTCGCGGTTCTGCCCGGTCGTCTTTCGGGGCCGTGGAGGAGGGCGTCGGGGTCAGGACTCCCGGAGCGCCACCATGGGATCCACGCGGCTCGCGCGCCATGCCGGGCCGGCGGCGGCCGCGAGGGCGGCGACGACCAGAATGGCGATCACGCCGGCGAGCGTGGCCGTTCGGATTGGCGTGCACCATCACCACCGACGACAGCCACTGACCCGCCTGGATCGCGGCAACGACGCCGGGCAGCGTGCCGATGGCGACGGTTTGCAGCGTGTCGAACATCACCTCACGCAGCATGGCGCCGGGCCGCTGGCCCAGTGCGAGCCGGACGCCAAGCTCGCGTGTCCGCTGCGTGACGGCGTACGAGACGACACCGTGCAGGCCGACAATGGCGAGGAGCGAGGGTCAACCCCGCGAGCGTTCCGGTCACGAGCGCACGGAACCGGGCCGGAGCGGCGCTGTCGGCTACGCGAGCGGCCATGGTTCTTGCGTCGGTCAGCGCGATGTCCCGATCGATGGCTTTCGCACGATCCTGGAGCTCGGCCAGGACACCCGCGGACGGACGGTTCGACGCGACCAGCAGCCAGGTGTTCCCGCGCACCACCTGACGCCTCGGGACGTAGACGTCGGCGTCGAACGGGTCGCTGAGCGCCGCGTGGCGGACGTCGCCGCTCACGCCGACGATTTCCCAGGTGCCATCGTTCCACTCCAGGCGGCGGCCAATCGGGTCCTGGCCGGGAAACGCCTGGCGCGCGAAGGTTTCGCTCACGATGAGGACGGGCGGTGAGCCGCCGCGATCCGTGGGCAACAGGCCCCGCCCGCGAACAAGCGGGATGCGCATGACCTCGAAGTACTCCGGGCTCACCATGAAGAAGTGGGCCATCGGCCCGCGCGGCGGCGGGGTCGGCGCTGCCTGCGCGCCGGTAGCCGTCGCCCCACGAGCCCGGCGCAAATGGGATGAACATCGCGTGTGCCGCGGCGGTCACGCCGGGCAACGACGCGGGCGGCGTCGCGCAGCCGGTCCTGGAGCGCCGCGACACCTTCGGCATCGCCGCCAGGCACCGGCGGGATCGACGCGCGGATCGCAATCACACCATCGGCATCGAAGCCTGGGGCGGTGGAGATGAGGTTGACGAACGTCCGCAGCAGGACCAGACCGCCGAACAGCAGCACGATCGACATCGAGATCTGTGCGGCGACGAAGAGGTTCGTCATCCGCCGGTGTCCGCGTGTCAGACCGGCGCGCGCATCGCCCCGGAGCTCGCTGCCCGGGTCCGGGTCGCGCCGGCGGCGCACCCGGGGAAGACCCGCGAGAAGCGCGGCGGCCAGCGTGGAGGCGGCGGCGACCGCGAGGACGCGGCCGTCGAGGGTGACATCCGCCGCGAGCGGAAGCGTTCCCGGATATCGCGCCACCAGCCACGAGGCCAGCGGCTGCGCGATCGCCACGCCGAGTCCGCCGGCGACGCCAAAGAGCCCGAGGGTTTCGGTCCACATCTGCCGCGCGATGCGCGCCGGCGCCGCGCCGAGCGCCCCGCGGGTCGCAAACTCCCGCGTCCGCGCGTGTGCCTGGGCGAGCAGGAGGTTCGCGATGTTCGCGCACGCGACGGCCAGCAGCATGGCGACCGACAGCCCGAACAGCAGCATCATCGGCTTGATCGGGCCGACCATCGCCTCCTGCAGCGGATCGAGATGTACGGCGCGGTCGCGGTTCGTGTCGGGATACGTCGATGACAGCCGTGCCGCGATCGTCGCGATCTCGTCCTGTGCCGCCGCGAGCGTCGTGCCTCCGCGCAACCTGCCAATCGCCGCCAGCGCGATCGATCCGCGCTGATTCAAGAAAGACGATGGCGGGAAGGTGAGCGGCATCCAGATATCGGCGCCGCCGGCAGGGAATCGATCCGCCTCAGGAGGAAGCACTCCGACGATCGTCCGGCGCTCGGCGCCAATTTGGATGGCGCGGCCGATCGCGGACGCGTCGCCGCCGAAATGGGCCTTCCAGAACCGGTGCCCCAGCGTGACGCCGGACGCTGTCCCGAACCGGAATTCGTCAAGGCAGCGGCGCTCGTCCCAGCGGCGGCACGGACGCCGAGCACCGGGAGCAGTTCCTCGGTGACGAGCATCAACGTGGCTGGGACCTGCGGCGCGTCGTCACCCAGACGTACCGTCGCGGCCTCGACATCGTACAGGCCGATCGCCTGCAGATGCGTCGATGCGATCCGCCAGTCGCGGGCGTCGAGATAGTTCACCTCCGGCACGCGTCCGAGATTCCCGACCGTCGTGCTGAAGCGCACGAGCTGCTCTGACGCGGGAACGGCAGAGGACGAAGAAACACCGCTTCCATCACGCTGAAAATCGCGGTCGAGGCCGGCGATGCCCAGGGCCACCGCCCGGTGACCGAGATGTCGCGACGGCGCGCGCCGCCACATGCGGGCGGCAAGCGCAGATCGGTGAATACGCTCTCGAGCATCGCGGCAGTCTACATGTGCTTCGAAGCCCTGCAACTGGAATGACGCCAGAGGTGTGACGGGTTGCGCTGGTTGTCCAGCGCCACGAGAGAGCGCTTTCTGCTTCAGATAGAGTTCAGGTTCACGGAGGGAGATCGTGACCGACCCGGCCGTTACGTATGCGAGCTATCTGAAAATCGACGAGTTGCTGGCGCGGGAGGAGCCGCGCTCGCAGGGGCCGGAGCACGACGAGTTGCTCTTCATCGTCATCCATCAGGTCTACGAGCTCTGGTTCAAGGAACTGTTGCACGAACTGGACCGTGTTCCGGCAGTGGCTCGAAGACGACGAACCGCATCGTGCGCAACACACACTAGAAACGGATGCCTGGGGATCGTCAAAGTCCTGGTCGCGCAACTGGATATCCTCGAGACCATGACACCAGCTCGAATTCCTCACGTTCCGCGAACGGCTCGAGGCGGCGAGCGGTTTTCAGTCCGACCAGTTCCGCCAGATCGAGTTCGTCCTCGGCGTGAAGTCGCAGGGAGCGATTCAACGCTTCCCGTAGTAGAGCCGCGCGCGGGTCGCCCTGGAGCGCCGTCATCGAGAGCCGACGTTGTGGGACGGGTTCCTGCAGTACCTGTCGCGCGAAGGGTAAGTTGTGCCGCCAGGGCATCTCGAACG
>CAWIKP010000023.1:0-531825 GCA_963836735.1 uncultured Acidobacteriota bacterium
GAGTTGACAGCCTCGGGACGGCGTCGTATATTGGCTGGACCGAGCGTGACCGTCCGTTCGAGCGAAGCAATCGAACGGCACTTCCTTCAGCTCGCAACTCCCAAGTCGCACTTCAAGCGCACGGAACCACCGGGAACGGTGTCGCGTGCGCATGAGGTCGACGCTGTCAAGCGCCTCGCACGAAAAATCGAGCTCCGACGAGAAAAGGGTTGACGACAAGGTGAGCGCTCTGTAAGATTGAAAGGTTCCCCTGAAGGAAATATAGCTGGAGGGGAGTCTGGCGACCGCGGCGCGCAGGCGCGACGGACGTCAGGCAGGGTCAGCCGGTTCTTTGAAAACTAGATAGAACGTACAAGCACTTTTCCGACGCGTGTTCGTCGGTGCGGAGTCGAGCCTGTCTCGACGAAGCGCCGGAGGCACGACGTCGGACCCGTCGAGTATCAGCGGGTGGCGCCGTGAATCCCGAGGCCGTGGGTTTAGTTCACCAGCGGCGCAGGGCGGTGAACCACCTACACACTTGACGAACTGAACAACGTTAGAGAGCCATTTTCAACAGGCTATCAACGTTAAAGGGATTGTCCGCAGGAGCGCCGCAAGGCGCGAGCGCGGGCGGCCAATTTAACTTGAGAGTTTGATCCTGGCTCAGAATCAACGCTGGCGGCGTGCCTAACACATGCAAGTCGAACGCGAAAGGGGAGCAATCCCTGAGTAGAGTGGCAAACGGGTGAGTAACACGTGGGTGACCTGCCTCAGAGTGGGGGATAACGTCCCGAAAGGGACGCTAATACCGCATAACATCCTGCCTTTGGAAAGGCGGAGATCAAAGCCGGGGATCGCAAGACCTGGCGCTTGGAGAGGGGCCCGCGTCTGATTAGCTAGTTGGTAGGGTAATGGCCTACCAAGGCGACGATCAGTATCCGGCCTGAGAGGGCGGACGGACACACTGGGACTGAGACACGGCCCAGACTCCTACGGGAGGCAGCAGTGGGGAATTGTTCGCAATGGGCGCAAGCCTGACGACGCAACGCCGCGTGGAGGATGAAGATCTTCGGGTCGTAAACTCCTGTCGAGCGGGACGAACACCTATCCGGCTAATATCCGGAGAGGCTGACGGTACCGCTAAAGGAAGCCCCGGCTAACTCCGTGCCAGCAGCCGCGGTAATACGGGGGGGGCAAGCGTTGTTCGGAATTACTGGGCGTAAAGGGCTCGTAGGCGGCCAACTAAGTCGGACGTGAAATCCCCAGGCTCAACCTGGGAACTGCGTCCGATACTGGATGGCTTGAATCCGGGAGAGGGATGCAGAATTCCAGGTGTAGCGGTGAAATGCGTAGATATCTGGAGGAATACCGGTGGCGAAGGCGGCATCCTGGACCGGCATTGACGCTGAGGAGCGAAAGCCAGGGGAGCAAACGGGATTAGATACCCCGGTAGTCCTGGCCCTAAACGATGAATGCTTGGTGTAACGGGTATCGATCCCTGTTGTGCCGAAGCTAACGCATTAAGCATTCCGCCTGGGGAGTACGGTCGCAAGGCTGAAACTCAAAGGAATTGACGGGGGCCCGCACAAGCGGTGGAGCATGTGGTTCAATTCGACGCAACGCGAAGAACCTTACCCAGGCTCGAACGGCAACTGACATCCGGCGAAAGCCGGCTCCCGCAAGGGCAGCTGTCGAGGTGCTGCATGGCTGTCGTCAGCTCGTGTCGTGAGATGTTGGGTTAAGTCCCGCAACGAGCGCAACCCTTGTCCGCTGTTGCCATCAGGTTACGCTGGGCACTCTGCGGAGACTGCCGGTGATAAACCGGAGGAAGGTGGGGATGACGTCAAGTCAGCATGGCCTTTATGTCTGGGGCTACACACGTGCTACAATGGCCGGTACAAACCGTCGCGATCTCGCAAGAGGGAGCTAATCGGAGAAAGCCGGTCTCAGTTCGGATTGCAGGCTGCAACTCGCCTGCATGAAGTTGGAATCGCTAGTAATCGCGGATCAGCACGCCGCGGTGAATACGTTCCCGGGCCTTGTACACACCGCCCGTCACATCACGAAAGCCGGCTGTACTAGAAGTCGCCGAGCCAACCCGCAAGGGGGGCAAGCGCCTAAGGTATGGTCGGTGATTGGGGTGAAGTCGTAACAAGGTAGCTGTAGGAGAACCTGTGGCTGGATCACCTCCTTTCTAGAGTTCGCCGAAGTCTCGACGAAGCGCGTCAGCGCGGAGTCCGGACGGAGGCGGCTTGAAAATGATCGATCTGGTATTCACGGGAAGTGCGCACGTTCTATCTAGTTTTGAAAGAATTTCCGCCTTCGCCTTCGGGCGACGGCGGACAAGCCGCGAGAGTGGCTTGCGGCTGACACCGAGGTTACGCGGGCTTGCCCGACGTAGCCGAAGGCGAAGTCGGGTTCTTTGATAGTGGCTCGAGTAGATCAACCTGGGGCCTGTAGCTCAGCTGGTTAGAGCACACGCTTGATAAGCGTGGGGTCAGTAGTTCAAATCTACTCAGGCCCACCAGCCTTCGCTCATGAATCAGGCGAAGCTGCCGCGCCAGCGAGCTTCGGTCGAAGGCGGGCCAGCGGCTGGCATGACCGGCGAAGGCTGGCGAGCCGAAGCTGCGCAAGCAGCGGAGGCGGACCGCATAGCGTAGGTAGCTAACTCAAGGGAGTGCCTATTGCGAAATGCCTAGCGTGAGATGAAGTCGTCGCGACCCTTCCTTTCGGATCCGCCTCTTCGTCCTTCACGCACCTAAGCATCGCACATACGTTCTCGGGGAATTAGCTCAGCTGGGAGAGCGCCTGGTTTGCAACCAGGAGGTCACCGGTTCGAGCCCGGTATTCTCCACCAGCCTTCGCCCGGTGGACGTCTGGCCTGAAAGAAGCCAGGCGAAGCGGGCTTCGGCTCGGCAGGCCAGACGGCCTGTCGCGAAGGCTGTCGCGCCGTAGCCCCAAGGGCGAAGGCGGACCCTCGTTGGGCTCGAACCAGCGAGTTAGTAACAAGAAAGATTGCACTTCAGCTTGCACTCCAGTGTCGGCTGATGTAACAATCGCGAGTTCCGGCGAGTGACACCGGGCGCGCAGTAAGACGCGAGCCTGACGTGAGTGACGCGAGCCCACGAGTTTGGAGAGAAGCTCTCGCGACCAGCGAGCTCCACCGGCTGTAAGGCCGGCAGCTTCGACGCACGATTCTTTGACAACTGAATATCCTGCAAACGGTAGTTTTTTCCGACCACAAAGCTCCGCCGTCGCTCGCAAGAGCGGGGACGGAGGTCCACCGCGCCCGCCAAGGCCGGTGGTTCACACACGCAGTGTGCAAGGGAGCTATCGCATGGCGCGATTCGTCAGTTCGCGGCTCGCGGTTCGGCACGTTCGAACCCGAGAGCTCGCGAGGCTGCGATCCCGCGACTTAGTCGTTAGCTCTCGAGTTTCTAATGGTCAAGCTACTAAGGGCGTACGGTGAATGCCTTGGCGCCAGGAGTCGATGAAGGACGTGGTAAGCTGCGAAAAGCTTCGGTGAGCCGCAAACAGGCTTTGATCCGAGGATGTCCGAATGGGGCAACCCACTCAGGCTAATACCTGAGTATCTCCACCTGAATCCATAGGGTGGCTGAAGACAACCCGGGGAAGTGAACCATCTCGATACCCGGAGGAAAAGAAAACAAAAGTGATTCCGCTAGTAGCGGCGAGCGAACGCGGACATAGCCCAAACCATCGTGCTTGCACGGTGGGGTTGTAGGGCCTGTCTGGTGTAAAACCAGCGAGTTACCAATCAGCAAGTTAGTCGAACGATCTGGAACGATCGGCCATAGAGGGTGACAGCCCCGTAGGCGACAACCTGCTGACTCGCGACAGGTTCCTGAGTAGCGCGGGACACGTGAAATCCCGTGTGAATCTGCGAGGACCATCTCGTAAGGCTAAATACTCCCTGGCGACCGATAGTGAACCAGTACC
Source organism: uncultured Acidobacteriota bacterium (assembly GCA_963836735.1). Lineage (GTDB taxonomy): Bacteria > Acidobacteriota > Vicinamibacteria > Vicinamibacterales > 2-12-FULL-66-21 > JACCXG01. The sequence continues at coordinate 3,940 of CAWIKP010000023.1, forward strand.
GTGAGGGAAAGGTGAAAAGAACCCCTGCGAGGGGAGTGAAATAGTACCTGAAACCGTATGCCTACAAGCAGTGGGAGGGCTATGCCTGGACTTCGGTCCGGGAATGCCTGACCGCGTGCCTTTTGCATAATGAGCCGGCTAGTTAATCTCAGTGGCAAGGTTAAGCGAAAGCGAGCCGAAGCGAAAGCGAGTCCGAAATGGGCGACGAGTCGCTGGGATTAGACGCGAAGCGAGGTGATCTACCCTTGGCCAGGGTGAAGTAGAGGTAACACTCTATGGAGGCCCGAACCAGTGTTGGTTGAAAACAGCTTGGATGAGCTGAGGGTAGGGGTGAAAGGCTAATCAAACCTCGTGATTGCCCGTTCTCCTCGAAATATCTTTAGGGATAGCCTCGAGAGGTCGGCGCTGGTGGTAGAGAACTGAATGGACTAGGGGGCTTACCAGCTTACTGAATCCAATCAAACTGCGAATGCCAGCGACACGTATCTCGGGAGTCAGACAGTGGGGGCTAAGCTTCATTGTCGAGAGGGAAACAGCCCAGACTACCGGCTAAGGTCCCTAAATCTGTGCTAAGTGGTAAAGGATCTGAAGACGCTCAGACAACCAGGAGGTTGGCTTAGAAGCAGCCATCCTTTAAAGAAAGCGTAATAGCTCACTGGTCAAGCGGCTTTGGGCCGACAATTCAACGGGGCTCAAGCACAGTACCGAAGCCGTAGAATAGACGGATTCCTGCGGGAGTCCATATTGGTAGAGGAGCGTTCTCGTTCGCAGCGAAGTCAGATCGAAAGAACTGGTGGAGCGGCGAGAAGTGACCCTGCCGGCATAAGTAGCGATAAGGGAAGTGAGAATCTTCCCCGCCGTAAGCCTAAGGTTTCCTGAGGAAGGTTCGTCCGCTCAGGGTCAGTCGGGAGCTAACGCGAGGCCGAAAGGCGTAGCGGATGCACATCCGGTCAACATTCCGGAACTACCTATTTCTCGTTATCACGATGGGGGGACGCAGGAGGCTAGTCGGGCCCACGATTGGACGTGTGGGTTCAGGCCTGTAGGGGGATTCGCCAGGTAAATCCGGTGAGTCACATTCCCTGAGGGGCCATGTCGAGGGTCGTATGACCCGCAAAGCCGACGACGCCATGCTGCCGAGAAAAGCCTCTAAGGAGAGAAATGGGTACCCGTACCGCAAACCGACACAGGTAGGCGAGGAGAAAATCCTCAGGCGCGAGTGTGATCCCTCGTTTAGGAACTCGGCAAACTCGCCCCGTAACTTCGGAATAAGGGGTGCTCGATTACCGTGCCCGGTCCTCGCGGTCGGGTGCGCGAACGAGTTGCAATAAAGAGGCCCAAGCGACTGTTTACTAAAAACACAGGACTCTGCTAAGTCGAACACGACGTATAGGGTCTGACGCCTGCCCGGTGCCGGAAGGTTAAAGGGAGAGGTTAGCCGCAAGGCGACGCTTCGAACTGAAGCCCCGGTAAACGGCGGCCGTAACTATAACGGTCCTAAGGTAGCGAAATTCCTTGTCGGGTAAGTTCCGACCTGCACGAATGGCGTAACGATTTGGGCGCTGTCTCAACGAGGGGCACTGCGAATTTGTGGTACCGGTGAAGACGCCGGTTGCCCGTGACTAGACGAAAAGACCCCGTGCACCTTTACTACATCTTAGTAGTGAATGCTGGCGTGTTATGCGCAGGATAGGTGGGAGGCTTTGAACCCAGGCTTTCGGGCTTGGGGGAGCCAACGGTGAGATACCACCCTTAACACTCCGGCGTTCTAACCTCGACCTGTCATCCAGGTCAGGGACACTGCTAGGTGGGTAGTTTGACTGGGGCGGTCGCCTCCTAAACTGTAACGGAGGCGCGCGAAGGTTCGCTCAGGCTGTTTGGAAATCAGCCGTAGAGTGCAAAAGCAGAAGCGAGCTTGACTGCGAGTCCTACAAGACGAGCAGGTGGGAAACCAGGCTTTAGTGATCCGGTGGTTCCGCGTGGAAGGGCCATCGCTCAACGGATAAAAGGTACGCCGGGGATAACAGGCTGATCCTAGCCAAGAGTTCACATCGACGCTAGGGTTTGGCACCTCGATGTCGGCTCATCGCATCCTGGAGCTGTAGCAGGTTCCAAGGGTCCGGCTGTTCGCCGGTTAAAGCGGTACGTGAGCTGGGTTTAGAACGTCGCGAGACAGTTCGGTCTCTATCTGTCATGGGCGGAGGAAATTTGAGTGGGGCTGTCCTTAGTACGAGAGGACCGGGATGGACGCACCTCTAGTGTACGAGTTGTCGTGCCAACGGCAGCGCTCGGTAGCTACGTGCGGAAGGGAGAAACGCTGAAGGCATCTAAGCGTGAAACCCTCCACAAGATGAGATTTCCCAGGCCGTAAGGCCTCTAAAGGCTCCTGGAAGATTACCAGGTGATAGGTCGGGTGTGGAAGCACAGCGATGTGTGGAGCTAACCGATACTAATCAGCCGTGAGGCTTGACCATTTTCTTATTTGCATGCCCGCTGGGGTTCGCCCCGGCGACACATGCGTGTGGTCGTGGAAGGAAGAGACTACCGTTTGCAGGATATTCAGGGGTAGCTTCCAGCTGCCAGCTTCCAGTTTCCAGCTGGGAGCCGGCAGCTGGGAGCTGAAAGCTCTTTACAAATAGTCTGGGACGATCTTCGAATGCGCCGCGCCGATATCTGGCGCGCCACAGACGAAGAACCCCAGGCAACCAAGATCCGGGAAGGCCAACCTTCCCGAGCCGGTTTCCCGGTGGTCATAGGAGAAGGGTCACACCCGTTCCCATTCCGAACACGGAAGTTAAGCCTTCTACCGCCGATGGTACTGCGTGCGCAAGTGCGTGGGAGAGTAGGTCACTGCCGGGAGTATTTCTCCAGGCCCGATGCGAAAGCATCGGGCCTTTTTGTTTTTTGGCCGCGGGTTCGCGGCTCGTGGGTTCGCGGTCGCACGCGATAGTATGCGGCGCCGAGAGAGTGTCGAACCCGGAGCTTCGGCCTGAGGCGGAAGCACGAGAGCGAGAAGGAGCGGCGAAGTGAGAATCGCAAGCGCGCTGTCAGTCTGCGGACTGTCGCTGACGATCGTCTCGAGTGCCCAGGCCGGGCCCCTCCGGGCCGGCGCCGCGCGCGTCGACATCACGCCACCGGCCGACGCCGCCCTGCCGATGGCCGGCTACGGCGGCCGCACCCAGGGCTTCAAGGGCATTCACGATCGCATCTACGTCCGGGCCATCGTCCTGGACGACGGCGCGACCCAGGCGGCGATTGTGGCCTGGGAGTCGCTGTTCGTTCCCGACGTGGTCTGGACGACGACGTCGAAACGCATCGGGGACGAGACCGGGATACGGCCTGAATACCTGCTGCTGTCCGCCGTTCACGACCACGGGGCGCCAACTCTCGCTCCGCCCGAACCAACCCCGCAACAAGCCGCCTACCGGACGACCGTGGAGAACGCCGCTGTCGAGGCGGTGCGGCGGGCCAGGACCGAACTGCAGCCCGCGCGATTCGGGATTGGCACCAGCAGGGCCGACGTCAACGTGAACCGCCGCGAGTTCTCGCCCGGGCGCGGCTGGTGGCTTGGCTACAACGACGAAGGACCTTCGGACAAGACGGTCACCGTGCTGCGTTTCGACGATCTCACGGGTAAGCCGATTGCGTTCTGGATCAACTATCCCGTCCACGCGGTCGTCATGGGACCCGAGAACTACCAGATCACTGGCGACATCGCCGGCGCCACGTCGCGCTTCGTCGAGCAGCACTACCTCGGCAACGATCGTCCGCGGAGCGACATGGGCATGCTGCTTCGTTTGCGTCCCGAAGAGAAGGGCACGGGTGAGGGGGCGATCGCGCTGTGGACGAGCGGCGCCGCGGGCGATCAGAATCCGGTTTCGACGACCAACGCTGAAGACTTCACGCTCGTGGACGGGCTCGGGAAGATCCTCGGAGAAGCTGCGGTCCGGGCCGCCGCAAACATCAAGACCACAGCCGATGTGTCGCTGCGCGGCGCGCACAAGGCCGTGACCTGTCCCGGACGCCGCGTGGAGCCCGGGCCGACGCCACGCGCCGAGTACAAGTTCAACGATGCCGACCCGGTGAACATCCGGCTGAGCCTGCTCATGATCAACGATCTCGCGCTGGCCGGAGTCTCCGGCGAAGTGTTCACCCTGATCGCGCAGCGGCTGCAGAAGGACTCGCCGGCGGGCCGCACCGTCATGGTGACGCACACGAACGGATCCAGTGGATACATCCCCAATGACGCGGCGTTCGAGCCGGTCAGCTACGAGGTCACGGCGTCGCGGCTGAAGCCAGGCTGCGCGGAAGGGGCGATCGTCAACGGGTTTCTGGAGTTGATCGGCAAGAGGAGCTTCTGACCATGCATCGCTCGTCACGGATTCTCGTCTCGGCGATCGTCACGATGGCGGCAGTTGCCGCGGCGTCGGTGCGCACTGGCGAGTCACAGACGCCACAGAAGGCTGGCCCGGTCCAGGGCTGGGCTGGCACGCCGCCGAGTCCCGAGGCTCCGCTCGAGCCAAAGCCGCCGGCATCGGTGAAGGAAGGCGAGGTCTGGATTCCGCCGCTTCCGACGATGGAGTCGGTCGCGCCGCCGGCAGGTTGGGTGACCAGCGGACCTGACGTGCCTCCAATGCCCCTGACCCTGTTGCGGCTGCCGCGCACGAACATCATTCGGGCGAAGTTCCCCGCGATCGACTTCCACCTGCACGCGCCGCAACTGACGGACGCGGCGGCCTATCAGAGCCTCATCACCCTGATGGACTCGATCGGCATGGGCGCGATCGTCAATCTGAACGGCGGTACAGGATCGACGCTCGACGCCGCGCTGAAGGCGGGCGAGCCGTACCGCGACCGGGTCGCGACCTTCCTGACTTTCAATCCCGACGGGATCAACGAGCCGGGATGGTCCGAGAAATTCGCCGCCGAGATGGAACGCGGCTTCAAAGCCGGCGCGCTCGGCATGAAGGTCTTCAAGTCGCTGGGTCAGAGCGTGCGAAATACCGACGGCAGCTTCATTCAGTGCGACGACCCGCGTCTCGATCCGATCTGGGCGATGGCCGCGAAATACAACCGGCCGATCATGATTCACACCAGCGACTCGATCGGCCGCTTCTATCCGATCGGCCCGAAGAACGAGCGCTATGAGGCCGGACTCTGGCGTCGTCCCGGCGATACCTCAGAGAACCTCTACCGCGACGGGCCGCGTCACGAGGTCATCGAGCAGGCGCGTGAGAACATGCACCGGAAACACCCGAAGACGCACTTCGTGAACGCGCATCTCGCCATGCTGTACTACGATCCGCAGAAGCTCGCCGCGTTCCTCGACACCTATCCCAACGCAGACGTCGAGATCTCGGCCACGCTCCAGGATCAGGGCCGCGCGCCGCGGCTGTGGCGGGAGTTCCTGATCAAGTATCAGGACCGGATTCTGATGGGATCCGACGGGTCGCCGAACCGCGGCGCTGACGAATTCTGGCGGCCGCACTGGCGCTATCTCGAGACCTACGACGAGTACTTCTACCATCCGGCCCAGATTCGTACGCCGGGCGGATCGCCGGGACACGGGCGATGGAATATCTCCGGCGTCGGCCTGCCGGACGCGGCGCTCCGGAAGATCTATTATCAGAACGCGCTGCGGCATCTGCCGTCGCTTCGATCGTCAATCGAACGGCAGCTTGCGGCCCGCGGCCGCTGACGGCGACCCAACATGACATCACGACTCTCCTGCTCGCTCGGCATCTGTGTCGTATCGCTGGCAATCACGCTGTCTGCCCAGAAGCCGCCGCTGGATTACACGCAGTGGCGTGGGCAGACCCGGGACGGCTCGGCGTCGGCGTTCACCGAACCCAGGTCCTGGCCCGAAGCATTGACGCAGCGATGGCGGACCGAAGTCGGGCTCGGCTATGCAACGCCGCTCGTCGTGGGGGACAGGCTGTATGTGTTCTCACGGCGCGGCGACAACGAGGTCATGAGCGCGCTGGACGCGGCAACCGGCAAGACGATCTGGGAGAACCCGCATCCCGTGTCGTTCACGATGAACAAGGGCGCGGCCCGGCACGGGCAGGGACCGAAATCGACGCCGGCCTTTGCGGACGGCAAGCTGTTTTCGATCGGGATGACCGGTGTCATCACGGCCTACGACGCGAAAACGGGGAAGGACCTCTGGCGAAAGCCGGGCTCTGATCTCGTGCCCATGTTCACCACGCACGCGTTTTCACCGGTTGTCGATCGCGGGCTGGTGATCTTTCACCCGGGAGGCCACGACAAGGGCGCCATCACGGCATTCGACGTCAACACCGGCGCGACGAAGTGGAGCTGGGACGGCGACGGACCGGGCTACGGCTCGCCGGTGGTCGTCGAACTGGCCGGCAGCCGGCAGCTCATTGCGCTGACCCAGGGGAAGCTGGTGGGCCTCGACGTGGCAACCGGCGTCTTGTTGTGGGAGCGGCCGTTCGTCAGCGGCAATTTCACGAATTCCGCGACGCCCATCGTTGCCGGCCAGACCGTGATCGTGTCGAACGGCGGTCCGGTCACCGCGGTGACCGTCACGAAGCGCGACGGCAAGTGGATCACCGAGGACGCCTGGACCAATGCCGATCAGCCCTATCGCCTGAGCAATCCGGTCCTGATTGGCGAGACCTTGTTCGGCCTGTCCACTCGGAACAGCGGTCAGTACTTCGCCGTTGACGTGAAATCAGGCAAGAGCCTGTGGACGTCCGACCCGCGTCAGGCTGGGCAGGCCGCAGTGGTGAAGGCTGGCCCGATCGTGTTCAGCCTCGAAGACGATGGCGAGCTGGTCGTTGGACGACTCAACCCGACGGCGTTCGAGCCGCTGCGACGGTACAAAGTGGCAGACAGCGAAACGTGGACGCAGCCGACCATCTCGGGCAACCGCCTGTTCGTGAAGGATGTGTCGACACTGACGCTCTGGACGATTCCATGAACATTGCGGATGTATCGGGCCGGTTCATCGCCTATGCGGATCCGGACCTGAAGGCACTTTGAGGAACTCGCCTGGCGCCAGCGCCCGTCGCGTGAAACGCGCGGAGTGGATCGCCCCCTTGAAGTAATAAACCAGATTCACCCGGACGCCCATCGACGATCGTCCGGCCGCCTGCGGTGAGAGTGCGACCTCCGCCTTCCCGTCCTGCACACCGTTGACGTAGTTGCTGAAGACCTTACCGTCGTACACGGCAGCGACGTGATACCAGGCGCCGAGCGGATGCAGGCTCTGCTTGTTCATCAGCGTCCCGCTGCCGGTGCTGCTCTGATTGAAGCTGTCCAGGAACCAGCGGTCGCCGACCACGCGGATCTCGAACAGCATCCGGTTCTCGGACCCTGTCTCCTGCAGGTGAAACCAGCGCTGTTCGGCGTTGCCGCCATCGGGGCGGAAGATCCCCTCCCAGGTGAACGTCGTCGCCCCGGCAAGGGGATGCACGTCCACGAACAGCGCATCATCGACGCCGTCGAACTCGACGGCCTTGCCGACGGGGGTGTCGATCACCCGCGGATTGCCTTGCATAGTCGTTGCGTGCTCACCGAGGCGGTCCAGCCTGTCGAACATCCACACTTCAGCGGGGCCTGCTTGCGCGTGGGCGAGCGCGCAGAAGACCCACGCGATGGCCGCAAGTCTCATCCCGTCACCTCTCCTGGACGAGCCCGACACCGCGGCTCGTCTCAGAGCGCGCATCACCCCGGAACGCCGGCCACGCATCATGTAGATACATTGCAAACGGGATCAACGACGGAACAGTCACCATCATCGTCGCATTAAGGGACAGGGCCTATACTCCGGGCATGATTATGGCACTCCGCTGCCTGGTTCCTGTCGTTCTTGCGACCCCATTACTGCTTGCTGCTCCGTCCGCAGACGTAGTGCGCGTGCGCGAGTGGCGTGCGAAAAACGAGCGTCAGATCCTCGCTGAGCTCACGCGCCTCGTGGCAGTGCCGAATCTTGCCGCCAATCGCGCCGATATCGCGAAGAACGCCGACCTGCTCACGTCGATGCTGGAGAAGCGGGGCTTTAGGGTGGCACGCTGGGAAACCGGCGGATCGCCGATCGTCTTTGCGCGCCGCGACGCGGCCGGCGCCGACCGGATCGTTGCTGTTCTACATGCACTACGACGGCCAGCCGTCGAACCCGGCGGATTGGACGCGGGGTGCGCCGTTCGCGCCGGCAGCCTTCAACGGGAAAACGACGATCGACCTCGCCGCCGGCACCGGCACCGTCGATCCGGACGTCCGCATCTACGGGCGATCGACATCGGACGACAAGGGCCCGATTGTCGCGCTCCTCGCCGCGCTCGATGGCGTCATCGCCACGAAGGCCGATCTCGCCTGGAACATTCGCATCGTGCTCGAGGGGGAGGAGGAGGCCGGCTCGCCCAACTTCGACGCGACCATGGCGCGCCATGCCGACGACGTGAAGAGTGATCTGGCGATCGTGGTTGACAGCCCGCGGCATCCGAGCGGCCTGCCAACCGTGTTCTATGGCAGCCGGGGCAGCGTGACGGCGACGGTCAAGGTCTACGGCGCGACTGGCGACCTCCACAGTGGCAACTACGGCAACTTCGTGACCGATCCGACGATGGCACTCGCCAGGCTGCTGGCGTCGATGAAAGATGCGCGCGGCAACGTGACGATCAGGAACTTCTATGATGACGCGGCGCCCCTGACCGAGGTCGAGCGGCGCGCGATCGACGAAATCCCGAACGTCGATCGGCAGCTGCTCGATCAGTTCGGCCTGGCTCGATCCGAACATTCCGAAAGCCGCATCGAAATCCAGCACAACCGGCCGACGCTCAGCATCACGGGCATCGAGTCGGGCGCCGTATATACAGGCACACGATCCGCGATTCCCGGTTCGGCGTCGGCCCGCATCGAGATGCGGCTGGTAAAGGGACTGAGCGCGGCCCGGCAGCTGGAACGTCTCGTTGCCCACATCCGGGACCAGGGCTTCCACGTGATCGAGACCGACCCTGACACGGCTACGAGACGCACACATGCGCCTGATCGCCAGGGTGACGCGGAGCGGCACCGGTTTTCCCATCGGGAAGGCCGCCATGGACGATCCGCGAACCGCCATCGCGGTCGAGGCAATCACGTCGCTCGATCGGCGAATCGTGCGCTTGCCGACGATTGGCGGCAGTATGCCGTTCGCCACGTTCAGCGACACGCTGGCGCTGCCGACGCTGGGTCTCGCGGTGGTGAATTTCGACAACAACCAGCACGCGGTCGACGAAAACATCCGGGTCGGCCACATCTGGGAAGGAATCGACATGTTCGTCGCGCTGCTGACAACGCGGCGCCCATCGAAATGAAAGGATTCGAGACAGGACAAGCCCGCATGGCGATCGACTCGCCGGCGAGCTCGATTCGATCGGTGGCCTTCGCCAGCCTGATTGGCACCACGATCGAGTGGTACGACTTCTTTCTCTACGGCACGGCCGCCGCGCTGGTGTTCAATCGACTGTATTTTCCGATGTTCGACCCCCTCGCCGGCACGCTTGCGGCGTTCGGGACCTACACGGTCGGTTTCGTCGCACGTCCGATCGGCGGGATCGTCATCGGCCATTTCGGCGATCGCATCGGACGCAAATCGATGCTCATCCTCACCCTGACCGTGATGGGCATCGCCACGTTTCTCATCGGACTGCTGCCGACGTATGAGCAAATCGGGCCGTGGGCCGGGGTGGCGCTCGTGGTCCTGCGGCTGGCCCAGGGCTTCGGCGTGGGCGGCGAGTGGGGCGGCGCCGTGCTGATGGCGGTCGAGCATGCCCCGGCCGGTGCGCGAGGTTTCTATGGAAGCTGGCCGCAGGTCGGGGTGCCTGCAGGGCTGCTGCTCTCAACCGCCGTGTTCGCCCAATTCGCCCGCCTGCCCGAGGAGCAGTTCCTGACCTGGGGCTGGCGCATCCCCTTCCTTCTCAGCATCGTCCTCGTCGCAGTCGGCTTGATCATCCGTCTGCGTATTGCGGAGACGCCTGCCTTTGCGAGACTCAAAGACGAGGGCGCGGAGGCGCCGCAGCCGGTCGTGGAGCTGCTCAAGACCCATCCGCGCGAAGTTCTCCTGGCCATCGGCGCCCGGTTCGCCGAAAACGGTGCCTTCTATATCTACTCGGTATTCGTGCTGGTCTATGGCACGCAGCGCGTGGGGATGGAGCGGCAGGCGATCCTGAACGCCATTCTGATCGCGTCGGCCTGCGCGCTCGTCAGCATCCCGCTGTGCGGGGCGTTATCGGATCGACTGGGACGACGGCCGGTGTATCTGTTCGGCGCCTGCGCGACGGCCGTCTTCGCCTATCCGCTGTTCCTGCTTCTCGACACCGGATCGCCGGCGCTGGTCGCGCTCGCGCTCGTCGTGGCGCTCGTCTTCGCGCACTCGCCGATGTATGGACCGCAGGCGGCATTCCTCTCCGAGCTGTTCGGCACGCGCGTCCGCTACAGCGGCGCATCGCTCGGCTCGCAGCTCTCGTCGGTGGTTGCCGGTGGACTGTCGCCGTTCATCGCCACCGCGCTCCTTCCGTACGGCAGAGGAGCACTGGCCTCCTACATCATCGCGATGGCGCTCGTGACCATTGTCTCGGTGCTGGTGGCGTCGGAAACGCGAGACCGGATGATGGAATGACCCTGCCGTGGCCAGGAAGCCATTCGGATCCGATCGAGCGGGCGCCCGGGTCAGAGTAGAATCGCGCGCATCGAGTTGCGCCCATGATACGCAGCAGGCTTCGTGGTCACCGCCAGCGTGTCACTCTCACTTTGCACGTGCCGCCGCCTCGACAGCCTTCTGCGCCCAGCGCGTCAACTCGACACCACTCTCCAGCACCCCCACCGGCACCGCGTAATACTTCATCGTCGTCGGCCGATTGGGGTATGACTTTGTAGGGATGCATCCCCGCCCCTTCGTATTCGCCTCTCCGTCCGGTCCTTCCTCCACCTTCAGGTAGAGCTCGTCGTGGGCAATGATGCCGAAGAAGATCGCCCCGTCAGTAGAGGCCGACGCCGCCGAACATTTTGCGAGACGTGACCGGCCCGAGGTCCGCGAGCTGGTCGAGCACGAAGCGCTCGAACGACGCCTCGAGGAGCGAAGCGAACGTGCGTTCTTCATCGAGTGCTCCTAGTGTCGCGTCCCCGAAGTCCTATTCGGCCGGCGCTGCATCCCGGGCGCGGCGTTGCTCGTCGGTTGCATACTCCCGGTATGCGCCCTCCTCGCGCCTTGCGCGCCGGGCGCATCGCCGCCCTCGGTGTTAACAGGACTTCGGGGACGCGACACTAGAACCGCCAAAGAAGCCGGGCCCCTACCCGCTCGAACGGTGCTGATCCGGCCGGCCCGGGGGGATGAAGCGCGCTCTCCTCTTCCTCATCGTTCCAGGAGGTGCAGACGAGCGAAAGGTCGACGACTCCGGCGGCGAACCGCCGCGTGACATCGAATGTTGCACAGGCACCGAAGAGACACGAAGGCCGTCAGCTTCGATCGCGTCAGCTCCGGCCGATCGGCGCCGACGAATGACGGAACGAGGAGGTACCGTTGGCGCAGTGGCCGCGCCCACGCCTGCGAGCCCATAAGGCTGCACTCGAGCCGACGCCGGCATCAGCTCGAGGGTCAGGTGCGGACGAGCGGAGGTCCGACCGGTCACGGAAAGTGGCCCCCAATCACGCAGACGCGAGGCGGCGGACAAAGATCGATCGTGAAATCGAGCTTGCGGGGCGTGCGACAGCTCGACGGCAATCCCTAGCCGCGAAGACCCTGGACGCCGACGCCAATCGCCGAGGCCAGTGCCGGTGCCCATCCCCAAACGAGGACTCCCATGCTGAACGACGCGTTCGCATTCGGAGTTCGCGCCTTTCCTGCAGCCCAGACACCGGAATACCCAACACCAGTAGCGTAGTCACATCCCCGGCTGACGAGCACACGACAACTTTTACCGTCAGCCAAGCCGCCACGCCTGAGTCCGTCCGATCGCGTCTTCACCACTTCGCCGGAGCCGGCTATCATGCCGCGGCCACGCAGAACCGGCACTCATCAGGTCAGGGAGCAGCAGACGATGATTCGAAATCCACGTCCGTATTCCGCCTGGCTCCTTGAGCGCGATCGGGCCGCCATCTTCTTCCGCCCCGCCAGCCTTCGCCGCGGAGTGGCGAGCGGGTTCGCGGCTGTGAAAATCACCCCCGGAAGACCCGTCCCGATGGCCGGTTAGCCGCGCGCAACCGCCCGTCCGAAGGCGGGTGACGCTGATCTCTACGCAAAGGTGCTGGCGCTTGCCGGACGCACGACGGCGAGCGCGCCGTCTGGATCACGACCGACCTGATCGGCTTGCGGGGCGCGATCCACCGAGCAGATTCTGCCGGCCGCATCATGCGAGCGAACCGGGCTGAAGCGCCATCAGCTCCTCGATCAATTCGTCGCATACACACACGGGGCCGGCGATCGCGGAAGCGATGTCGCCGCGTACAATCTCGACGAGGAGGCGCAGCGGGTTCTGCGCGCGTATCGCGAGATGCTCAGGAGGACCGCATCGTCGCGGTCGGTGGAGCAGGCGCTGGCGCGCATGGAGCCCGCGGAGCTGTCGTACGGGAGCGGCGTCGTGCCGTTCGTCATGAACCGCCGGGAATTCACCCGCGATCGCGGCGTCGTTCTCGGCGTAAACCCTCGCGGCCCTTCCGATCGCACGATGCCCCTGCTCAAAGTGGCGACCGCGGACGGCAAGGTTCGCGCGGTCGTGTTCGGCGCGGCGACCCACAACACGACGCTGACCAGGACGAGATACCGCATCAGCGGGCGATTACGCCGGGTTCGCACAGGAATACGTGAAAAAGCAGCTGCCCGGCGTGCAGGCGATGTTCGTCTCAGGGCTTCGCCGGGGATTCGAATCCGTATCCGCGCGGAACGCTCGAGCTGGCGCGGCAGCATGGCGAAACGCTCGGCCGTGAGGTGCTGCGGGTCCTCGGACCGGAGCTGACACCGTACGCGGGCCCACTGGACCTGCAGTTCGACCACGTCGATATCCCGCTCGCGCCGGTGCCGAGCCGCGCCGAGATCGAAAAGATGACGGCCAAAGGCTCGCCGAGCTGGCAGTCCTGGATGGCCACCGGATGCTCCAATCGCTCGACAAGGGGCAGAAACTGCCACGCCATTACCGCGCCCCGATCGCGGTCTGGCAGTTCGGCTCCGATCTCACGCTCGTCGCGCCTGTCCGGCGAGGCCGTCGTCGATTACGCTCAGCTCATCGGGCACGCTATCGGTCCACGCAGCTGTGGTTGTCCGCCTACAACAACGACGTCTTCGGTTACCTGCCGAGCGCGAGGGTGCTGGAGGAGGGCGGCTACGAGACGCGCGGCGTGGTTCATGGCGGCCCGGGCTTTTCTCTGCCGGCAGCGCAGGACGCGCTCGTGGCGAAGGTCAAGGAGCTGGCGGGCGTCGGGCCGGGCGACCGCCACACCAGATAAGCGATTCTGCGCCTGAATCGCGCCCCTTGGAGGTCCGACATGACGATGATCTATGAGGAGCTAAAGGCGAAGACCGTCGCGGAATTGCGGGACATCGCCAAGACCATCGTCCATCAGGCCGTGAAGGGTAGTCCCAGATGAACAAGGAGCATCTCCTCGCCGGCGGTGTGTGAGGCGCTCGGGATTGATACCCGCGAACACCATCAGGTCGCGGGATCGACAAGGCCGGGATCAAGCGAATAGAACTGCGAGCTGAAACGGCAGCGCGACGAGGCCCTGCCGCAGGCCAACCATCACGTGCTCAGGGACGTTCGCCGGCAGATCGATCACCTGAACCACCAGATCCGCTCGCACGTGCACTGACCTCGGGCGATCCGCGCGGCCCGCCTGTCAGCCGCAGGGGGCCCCTCGCGCGGGTCGCCGTCCAGGCCGGGCCGCTGGAACGCGCGCGCACCGTGGAAAGCGGAGCTCGACCCCGTGCGGGGCTTCCAGCAGCTCGATTATCCCGCCAATCCTCCCGTCTCCGTCAGTCGACGGGCGACCCTGTGCCATGCGGCCAGCGAACATTTGATCGCGATCAGGGGCAATCTTTGCCAGCCGAGCGCGTCGTTGAGGAGCTCGGGCGCCCGCACGGCCGCGCCATGGTGGCTGACCAGCGCGTGATAGATCTTTGCGGCGATCAGGAAGTGATCCCAGGCGACGACTTCGAGCGGTGATCCTCGCGGTAGCCGGCCGTCTACGCCCGATCGGTAGCGGCCTCAGGAACTCGGCCGCCTGGATGCCGTAGTGGCGCGCGAGGTACTCGAGTGGATGGCCCAGTGCCGGCTCCCGCGGCGCCGTGGCGACGTCGCACAGCGCAAGATCGAGCTGCGCTATCGGTTTCTCTGCCGGCCCGCTCGCCTCGATCACGGCACGGGCCAGGTCTATCGCATACATGACCCGCGCGTCCTCATCGTAACCGTCGGTCCCTGCGGGAGGACGCAGCCGTTGTGCCGCGAAGAGCAGACACCGGCTGGTAATCGGGCATCGCTCGCACCACATGTCGCAGTAGTCGTAGACCAGCGGGATGAATTTCGGGTTGCTCGCCAGCTCCAAGAAATTAGTGACCATGCCGGTGGGGACGCAACCCGGATGCCCGATAGCCAGCCGCCAATTCCCTAGGAAAACGCTCGAAGCTGATTCTCTGGGCGCTGCGGTGCCTCGGAACCTGCGCTGTCGACGGTCGTGCGTCTGCGCAGATTCTGCATAGGCAGGGCCGCGCAGCCCAACGGGATGCTGTTACCATCTGGAGCCCGGATCCTGATCCGCGTAGATCTGAAAAGGCCACGTGCTTTCGAATCATGACCTTGCAGCCTGGGACAACGCTCGGCGACTACACCATCCTTGGCTTGATTGGTGTCGGCGGAATGGGGGAAGTCTACAAGGCGCGCGATCTAAAACTCGGTCGGAACGTCGCGATCAAGCTCCTGGCCGCCAAGCTGGGCAAAGCAGCCGGATCGAGGAGCCGGCTACGTCGTGAAGCGAAGGCTGCTGCAGCGGTCACCCACCCGCACATCTGCACGCTTAACCAGATAGCCCAGGAGGGGAATGTCGATTTCCTGGTAATGGAGGACCCGGAAGGCGACACCCTGTCAAACGCGGGTCGCCCGCGGCCCGCTGCCTTTCGAGGCAGGTCATCGGCACGGTGATTGAGATTGGCGACGCGCTCGCTGCGGCGCATGGCCGGGTCATCTTATTCATCGCGATCTGAAGCCCGGGAATATCATGCTGACGCGCCACAGCCCGAGCTGCTCGACTTCGGGCTCGCAAAGATTCGCGCCGACGCGGCGCTGCTGCGCGATGGGACGGGTTGCTCAGGAACCAAGACGCTCACCGCAGCGGGCGAACTATTGGGACCCTGAAGTACATGGCCCCGGAACAACTGCAACATCAGCCCGTCGACGCTCAGGACGGATCTGTTCGCGTTCGGCGCCGTCATGTACGAGATGCTCACCGGCGTTCCGGCGTTCGGACGGCGCAGTGTTGCCGAGACGATCGCCGCGATTATCGACGGCTCGTTCGTTCCACTACGTACGGCCCTTCCTGACATCCCGGTCCCGCTGGCGCGCATCGTCACGACCTGCCTGGCCGTGGGATCCGGCAGGCCGATGGCGACCGCGGCCTGATCTGACGAAGGCGTTCAAAGCGATCGCAAGGCGGCCCGCGCGAACCGCCGCTGTCGAGAGCCGCGGAGGTCGGCTCGAGCGACGGCGCACCGGCCTGATCCGAAGTCCGGGTGCCGGCCCTTCGAAGTGACCGACATCGACGAGACCGAGAAACCGGAAGAAGGGCTCACCGAGAGACTCATCGAATCGATTCCCATGGTCGCGCGGGTGAAGGTGATCTCCGTACTTCGGCGGTCAGATTCCGGGCGAATGAAAAATTTATCCAGGAAATCGCACGTGAGCTGGGAGTCGATGGCGTGGTCCGCGGCAGCGTCTCACTGTCGGCCGACCGCATTCTCGTCACGGTTGAACTGCTGCAAGGCGACAGTGGGGACAGGTTATGGAGCGATAGCTTTGAACGGCCGCTCCAGGACATGTTCACCGTGCAGTGGCAGATTGCCGAGACCGTCGCCGCCGAGTTGAATCTCGATTGTCGTCGTCGGACCGGCGGCGCCCGCGGCCGCGGCGCGCGCCCGATCCTGACGCCAATCAGGCGTATCTTCAGGGCCGCTACTTCTGGAACCGGACACGCCGGACAGCCTTCAGCGGAGTTTCAGGCACCTGAACGTGGCGGTGCAGCGTGACCCGGGATACGCGCCGTTCCATGCCGCGCTCGCCGATTGGTACCTGTCGGCCGGAAACAACGGTCTGCTGCCGGCGGTCGAGGCGATTGCGAAGGAAAGATCGCCGCGCTGCGTGCCCGTGAGCTCGATCAGGAGCTCGCGCAGGTGGACTCCGCCTCGGGCCGCATTGCGATGCAGGAATGCGATCTGAAACGGGCACGCGCGGAGTTCGACAACGCATTCCGTCTCGATCCGAACTCGTGGAGCCGCTGGTCTGGTCGGCGCGGGCGCTGAGCTTTTTGGGGATGCACGACGAGGCGATCGCGCGGCTCAAGCTGGCGAGGCAGCTTGATCCGGTCTCACCACGCCCTTATGCTTCGGCGGCGGCCGTTTATTACTCGGCGGGCGACTATCGGCAAAGCATCGAAGAGAGCCGGAGGGCTCTCGAGCTCGATCCTCATCTGCCGACGGCGTTCTACTTCCTCGGACTGTCCCAGTTCTCGACCGGGCAGACCGCCGAAGCGCTCGAGAAGCTGCAGACGTGTGCCCGTGAGAGCCAGCGTCACTCGGCGTCACTCTTCCGCCCTGGTGCAACTCGCTTGCGCACGCGGGCAGGCGCGACGAGGCTCTCGCGATTCTCGAGGAGATGCGGGAGCGTGCGACGCGGGGCCAGGTCTCCCCCTATCATTTCGCCGAGGCCTATCTCGGGCTGGGGGACACCGATCGCGCGTCGAGTGACCTGCGCCGCAGTTACGAGCTCAACCTCCCGGACATGATTGGTCTCCTGGTCGACCCTCTGTTCCGCCCGCTGCGCGGGAACGAGGCGTTCGAACAGCTCCTTAGTGAGATTCGCGCCGTCGCGGGATAGACGTGCGCTACCCCGGGGGTATCCGCTTTCACTGGGACTGCCCGGCGATTCAGCGAACCTGACCCGCCGACAGGTAGTCAGCGGTCAGGTGAGCCAGCGCCCGGACGCCCGTCAGCAGCGCGGACTCGTCGACGAAGAAGAACGGCGAGTGATTCGCCGGGGCGCGGCCGACCTCCGCCGCCGGCGTGATGCCGAGGAAGAAGAACAGCCCCGGCACCTGCTTCTGATAGAAGGCGTAATCCTCGGCGCCGGTGATCGGCTCGGACTCGCGCACCTTGCCGGGCGCGACGCGCTCGAGCGTCGGCAGCATCCGCGCCGTGAGGGCGGCGTCGTTCGACGTGATCGGCGTGTTCCTGGTGATCGTGACCTCGACCGTGGCTCCAGCTCCAGAGGCAATGCCTTCGGCGATGCGCTTGATGCGCGCGTGGATATCGTTCTGAACCTGCTCGTCGAACGTGCGGATCGTGCCGACCAGCCGCGCCGTGTCAGGAATGATGTTGAAGCGCACGCCAGCCTGGAACTGGCCGACGGTGACCACCGCCGGCGCCCGCGTGATGTCGACGCTGCGGCTGACGATGGTCTGGAGCGCGGTCACGATTTGCGAGCCCACGAGGACTGGATCGACGCCGCGCCACGGCATCGACCCATGCGTCTGGCGTCCCTTGACGATGATCTCGAACGTGTCCGAAGCGGCCATGAACGAGCCGCTGCGATAGGTCAGGTGTCCGGCCGGGACGTTGGCGAAGACGTGCAGGCCGAAGATGGCCTCGACCTTCGGACTCGCCAGCACGCCTTCCTTGACCATCAGTTCGGCGCCGGCCGGACGCTCGTTCGCGGGCGCGCCCTCTTCCGCCGGCTGGAAGATGAACGTGACCGTGCCGGGGAGCCGATCCTGGACTCGCGTCAGGATGCGGGCGGTCGCCAGCAGGATGGCCATGTGCGTGTCGTGCCCGCAGGCATGCATCACGCCGACGTCCTGCCCGTCGTACTTGGACGCGGCCTTGCTGGCGAAGGGGACGTCGACCTCTTCGCGAACCGGCAACCCGTCCATGTCGGCGCGCAGCGCCACCGCCGGGCCTGGCCTGCCGCCCTTCAGAATGGCGACGACGCCGGTGCGGGCGACGGCCGTCTTCGGTTCGAGTCCGAAGGACTTGAGGCGATCGGCGACGTACTTCGCGGTCTCCAGCTCGCGGTTGGAGAGCTCGGGCCGCTGGTGGAGATACCGGCGCCACTCCAGCAGTTCGGGCTCGACGGCGGCGGCGAGCTTGTCGATCTCGGCCGCGAGCGGCGATGCTCCTGCCGGTTTCGCGCCCTGGGCCTGGACTGATGGGGCTGCCATGGACAGGATGAACAGCCCGGCCATCAGTGAGAGAAATGCCCGCTGGATATTGGTCATGAAGCGCGGATGATAGCAGACACCGGACACGTGCTACCTTGCAACGGGCTACGGTGCGACGTGCTCGAAACGTGCGACGGGCTACGCGCGGAGAGTCAATGTTCCCTGAGTTGAGTGCGGCTCGCCTGGAGATTGCGCCGGGCGCCTGGTACCTGCGGCGAGTACCTGTCTGACGCCGAACAGATCGGCATCGCGGCGGAGTGCCTGGAGCTTGGGTCGCGCGAGGCCGGTTTCTACACGCCGATTGTTCGCGGCGAGCATCCGATGAGCGTGAGGATGCTGTGCCTCGGGCGTCACTGGAACGCGCGGACGTATACCTACGAGGACGTCCGCTCGGACGTCGACGGCCGGCCCGTGCCGGCGCTGCCCTCGGATCTCGCCCACATCGCCGCCCGCGCCGGCCGTGCCGCTGGCTTCGACTTCCTTCCCGACCTCTGCATCGTCAATTGGTACGCCGCGTCGAGCCGGATGGGGCTGCACCAGGACAAGGATGAGAGCCGGGAGTCGCTGGAAGCGGGTGCGCCCGTGGTTTCCCTGTCGATCGGCGACAGCGCGCGATTCCTGTTCGGCGGGTTGAAGCGCAAGGATCCGGTCGAGAAGATTCTGCTCGAGTCGGGCGACGTGTTCGTGTTCGGCGGCGAGTCCCGGCTGCGCTATCACGGCGTGACCCGAATCCTGCCCGGCACAGGACCAGCCGATCGAGGTTTCGAGGGCCGCCTCAATCTGACGTTCCGCCAGTATTAGCGACGATGCGTCTCGGGGCGTCGCCGCGCCGCGGGGACCTTCATGCCCCCGCCACCGCGGCCGGTTCCGGCGCGGGTATGTTCCCCTTGTCTTTCGCCCTGATCATCGTCTTCGATCGGAAGAAGAACAGCACCAGGAACATGATGGCGGCCGACATGATCGCGGAGCTCAGCCAGAACGACTGCCACGTCGGGAAGTAGTCGCGGGCCACGCCGGAGAGGACCGATCCCATGTACATGCCGACACCGTAGGTGACGAACGCGATGAACCCCTGGGCACTGCTTCGCAAGTGAGCCGGCGCCTCCTGGTCGGTGTAGAGCTGGCCGGCCACGAAGAAGAAGTCGTAGCAGTTCCCGTGCAGGAGAATGGCGAGGTAGAACATCCAGATGCCGGCGTCGGCGTTACCGTAGGCGAGCAGCACGTAACGGAGCGTCCATGATGCGAGGCCCAGAAGCAGCACCCCCCGGATGCTCACGTACCTGAAGAGCATAGGCATCGCCAGCAGCATCACGACTTCCGCCCACTGACCGAGCGTCATGATGAACCCCGCATTCGGCACCCGCAGATCGTTCAGATAGGCGTTCGCGAACGAGTAATAGAAGGTGAGCGGGATACAGGCGAGGATCGACGCGATGATGAAGATCATGAAGTTGGTCTGCTTCATCATGCTCAACGTGTCGAGGCCGACGGCGCGCTGCCAGGTAATTTTCTGGCCGCGTGCGGGGGGCGGCGTGTGTGGCAGCGAGGTGATGCTGTAGAGCGCCATGACCACTGCCGCCCCCGCTGCGACCAGGAACTGACCGCTGCTGGCCTCGAGCTTGTTCAGGCTGACGAAGCTGACCGCGACGATGAATCCGAGCGTGCCGAGGACGCGAATCGGCGGGAAGTCCCGGCCCGGGTCCTTGACGCTCTGCATCGTGATCGAATTGGTGAGCGCGACGGTCGGGAAGTACGCCAGGCAGAACACCAGCATCACCCAGAAAACGCCCGAGAACGTCGTCATCTGGGCGGCCAGATACAGGAGTGCGGCGGCAACGATGTAGAGAAACGCCATCACCCGTTCGGTGGCGAAGAACCGGTCGGCGATCAGGCCGACGAAGAATGGCGATACCAGCGATGCCAGGGAAACGGTCGAGAAGACCAGGCCGGCCTGCGTCCCGGTGAAGTGCAGCGTCTGCGTCAGATAGGTCGTGATGGTGACGTACCACGCCCCCCAGATGACGTACTGGATGAACATCATGATCGCGAGACGCGTCTTCAGAAATTTCATGAGTGGTCCTCTCTGGCCCGTTCGACTCGCTGCGCTCAGGGCAGGCGCCGGGCGACGTCATCCTACATCAACATCCTGACGTGTTCGTCCGGCAGCCTCTCCAAGACCCGGCGGCGTGCTATTCTGCCGCACCGCAGGGGCAGCATCGTGACACTCCCTTCCTATGCGCCAGATACGCCTGAAGCTCTCCGTGATGATGTTCCTCGAGTACTTCATCTGGGGAGCCTGGTACGTGACGATGGGGACCTACCTGCTGCAGACGCTGCACTTCTCCGGACGGCAAAGCGGCGCTGCCTACGGCACGACGGCGCTCGCCGCGATAGTCTCACCGTTCTTCGTCGGCCTGGTTGCTGACCGGTTCTTCGCGACCGAGCGCATTCTTGCGTTCCTGCATCTGCTGGGCGCGGCGCTCCTCTTCTATGTTTCGACGCTGACGGATTTCGTCCCCTTCTACACCACGCTGGTCTGCTACACCTTGTGCTTCATGCCGACGCTGGCGTTGAGCAACTCGCTCTCGTTCCATCAGATGCGCGTTCCCGGCGCCGAATTCCCGCGCGTGCGGCCCTGGGGCACGCTCGGGTGGATCGCGGCCGGCTATGTCGTCAGCTATCTCGACGCCGGTAGAGTGGCGACGCAGTTCCGTATCGCCGGAATCGCCTCGGTGGCGCTCGGTCTCTTCGCGCTGGCGCTGCCGCACACGCCGCCGGCCAGGCTCGGACGCAAGGTCTCGGTGCGCGACGTGCTGGGGCTCGATGCTCTGCAGCTGATGAAGGAGCGCTCGTTCACGATCTTCGTCGTCGGCTCGTTCTTGCTCTGCATACCGCTCCGGTTCTACAACGCGTTCACCAACCCCTTCCTGACGGAGATGGGGGTAACCAACGCCGCCGCGAAGCAGACGATCGGCCAGTGGTCGGAAATCGTCTGCCTGCTGATGATGCCCTGGTTTTTCGTCCGGCTGGGCATCAAGGGCCTGATGCTGGTGGCGATGGTGGCCTGGTGCGTCCGCTATGGCCTGTTCGCGTACGGGAACGCCGGACCGCTGGTCTGGATGTTCTATATCGGCCTCGTGCTGCACGGCATCTGCTACGACTTCTTCTTCGTCAGCGGGCAGATATACGTCGATCAGAAAGCGCCGTTGCACATTCGCGCGGCGGCGCAGGGATTCATCACCTTGGTCACGTTTGGCGCCGGCATGTTCGTCGGCTCGTTCGTTGCCGGCTGGATCGTGGACATGTACAAGGTCAGCGGCGGGCAGCCGCCGCACAACTGGACGTCGATTTGGCTGTGGCCCGCCGCGATGTCAGCACTGGTGCTGCTATTGTTCGCCGTGGCCTTCAAGCCGCAGGAAGAGAAGGCCTGAGCTCTTCCACCGACAGCCGCCTGTCTGAAGACGAGTGGCTGTCGGCCGAAGAGACTCTTCGTCAGAACCCGTACAGCAGCCCGATCGTCGGCCCCAGCGCCTCGATGTCGGGATTGCGGCTGCGGCCGGCGAGGCCGTTGTTCGACAGGTGCACGAACCGCAGGCCGCCCAGGAGATGAATGCCCGGGCGGATCCGCACCGTCACCCCTCCGCCGCCGATTGCGAGATAGTTGAAGCGCGTCCCGCGGGGCGGGACGTAGGTATCGGCCTCCGAGACGCCGAGTTCGAACTCCCAGAACGCCGACCAGCGCGGCTTCTTCACGAGACGTCCGCGCAGTCCTCCGGTCACACCGAACAGATATCCATCCGTCCCCCGCTGCCACACGTAATACAGCGGCGTCGCGACCTTGACCGCCAGACCTTCGCGGATGCCGTAGGTGAAGCCGGCGAACTCGCCGAGCATCTCCTCGTGGTTGCCGTTGTAGTTCGCGACTTCGAACGCGTTATGGACGGTGAGATCGAGATGCCATCCGCGTCGCGCCAGGGGATCGTCGGACGGCGAAGGCACCGCTGGAGCCGGCGATTGAGCCGACGCACCGGCCGCGACGATCGGAAGCAGCAGGAGCAGCAGGACGGTCGCGGTCCGGGCGTGCGTTACTCTACGGCGCATGCGGGCGCGGGCGGTGTGCTGGGCATGTCTGGTGATTATCGGGTGCGCAGCGTGGCCGTCCGCCGCGGCGCACGCGCAACAGGGGCTGTCGGCCGCCGCCGACGTGATCTTCTACGGCGACAATACCGAGTTCCGCAACGCCTTCTCCGAAGGCGAGACGATCTTCGGCACGGCCGCGCGCGGCGAAGCGCGAATCGAGCTTGGCAACGGCGTGCGGCTCGCCGCCGGCGTGTTCGTCAACCAGCGCTTCGGGAGCGACTCCGCCTTCGATTTGGTGCGGCCGGTGCTGGCGCTGTCCGTGCGGGGCAGGCGCTCGACTTTCATCTTCGGCACGCTCGACACGCCACGCGCCGCTACGCCCCCCGGTCCCGATCGCGCCGGTCCGCATGGATTGCTCCCGCCGATTCAGCGCGAGAGGCTCGCCTTCGATCGCCACTTCGACCGCGCCGTGAACGGTGAGATCGAGATGCCACCCGTGGTCGCGCCAGGGGATCGTCGGGAACGGCTGGTGTCGTCGATCGCGTCTGCGCAGCGGCACCGGCCGCACTCAGGAAGCAGAGGACGGAAGCCAGCAGCAGGATCGGCCGACGTGCGTGGGTTAATGTACCGCGCATGCGGGCGCGTCCGGGCTGTGCATCGTTGTTGATTATCGGATCGATCGCAGCAGCCGGGCGGCCTGCGATGGCGCAGCAGGCGGTAACGGTGCACGCCGACGCGATCTTCTACGGCGACAACACCGAGTTCCGCAATCCTTTTCGCGAGGGAGAAACGATCTTCGGGACCGCCGCGCGCGCCGAGGCCCGCGCCGACCTCAACGACCGCGTCGCGCTTTCCGGCGGCGTCTTCGGGAACCTGCGCTTCGGCAGCGACTCCTCGTTCGAACTGGTCAGGCCGGTCCTGACGATGGAGGTCCGCGGCCGGCGTTCCAGGTTTCTGCTGGGAACGCTCGATACACCGCGCGCCGGCGTTCCGTTGGGCCCCGATCGCACGGGTCCTCACGGGCTGCTCCCGCCCATCCAGCGGGAAACGCTCGCGTTCGACCGCCCGTACGAGGCGGGTCTGCAATGGCTGTTCAAGGGGCCGCGGCTCGAGCACGACATGTGGCTGCAGTGGCAGCGGCTGAACACCCCGGACCATCGTGAGCGCCTGGACGCCGGCGCGCGCCTCGATTGGCGATGGGGCGGCATCGTCTCCTCTCCGCTCCAGACCCACATCGTCCACGAAGGCGGCCAGCTGTATGCGTCGGGCCCGGTCCGGGACAGTTTCGTGCTGGCGTCAGGAATCAAGCTCTCGCCGCGGCCGGAATCGCCGCCCCCTTCGGGGCGGCCTCGCGAGCAGCCAATCGCCAAACTCGATGGCTCGCTCGAGCTCCTGGGACTCTGGTCTCATCACGTGCCCGATTGGCAGCAGCCGGCGCGGACGCGTGACGGTGCGGGGTTCTTCGGCCGTGCCGCCGTCGAAGGGTTTTCCTGGCGCGCGCACCTGATCATGTGGCGCGGCGACGACTACATCAAAGACGAAGGGGACCCGAACTATCAGTCGATTCGAAGAGACGGGACCCGCTGGCGCGGGGTGAGAGACTACGCCGAGACCGGCCTGACCAAGACCTTCGACCTCGCGCCCGGCGCGCTCATCGAGGTCTCGTTCAGGTACCACCGCATTGAAGACTACTACGAGTATTCGTACCGGGTGCTCGGCGTCGCGCACCTGAGTGCGAAGGTGAAATAGCTGGGAGCTGGGAGCTGGAAGCTTGTTTACTTCTTGATAACCACTCCAAACCCTATCGTCCAGTAGCGGAGACGTACCGGCTGTCCCCCCGTGACGGGGAACTCCAGGTCGTCCTGCGGCACGCCTTTGATGTTCCTGAAGTAGCGCAGGTCGAAGCGCACGCCGACGTGATCGGAGACGAACCCGACCGCACCGCCGCCGAGATTCATCCCAAGCAGATCCACTCGATACGGAATCACGTGGAGCTGATCCTCTTCGGAAGCATGCATGAGTCCGATGCCTCCCGAGAGAGAGGGCCTCAGGCCGTACCGGTTCCAGTGGCGTGGCGTGGCGAGCACGACGTTCCCCATCACGGCGTAGGTGCGGCTCCCGAGCACCTGCGGAAGATTGATGTTGAACTGGGGCTTGGGGTCGAAGAAGCCGGGTGTATGGACGTAGTACGCCTCGACCCCGAACGGTGAGTCGCCGATCAGCCTGACCGCGCCGCCGAAACTCAGGCGTGTCTGGTCGGTGGCGGCGCGATCGGGGTCGATGTCGAAGTCGACGAACGTGCTCGTGGCTTTGAAGGTGTAGCCGATGAACGGCGTGAACTGCCACTCCGCGCGAGCCACAGGCGGGAACGTGAGGGTGAGAAGCGCCGAGAGGACCAGACCGCGGAATAGCGCCCGGCCGTCGGGGATCACAGCAACATTCGGAGCAGCACCGACGCAAACGGCGACCGCGTCACGTCCCCGGCCTCGAGCTGGAAGGAGTTCACGAGGCCGTCGCTGTTCGCCAGCAGGATCATGGTCACGCGCCGGGACGGAATCTTGAGCACCATTCCGGAGTAGGCGTTTGCCACCACGCCGTATTGCCAGACCAGCGGTACGCCGCGGTAGTTCTGGACGAACCATCCAAGACCGGTTGGCTGTGGCGTGCCACCGGGCCCGGACGCTGCCGACCAGGCAGCCGCGAGCGTGGTGTCGCGAAGAAGCGTGCCGTCGTCGAGCGCGAAGTCGAACTGGGCCAGATCGCGGACGGTCGAGACCAGCCCGGTCGCGGCGTTGATGCCCTCCGGTGCGAGCTCCGTCCGTGTCGGATGCAGCTTCTTGTCGACCTTATAGGGAATGGCCAGGCTCTCGAGGATGCGGCGGTAGTGATCGAAATAGGCTTTGTCGAGCATGTCCGCCGGCACCGCGCCGGCGGCGGTGAAATCGCGGCCGGGGACCGATCTCGTCATCGCGAGACGATCCAGGAGATCCACTGCGACGGCCTTGCGGAAGGGCTGACGGGAACAGTACCTCGACCACCCCCGTGAGCTGCGCGTAACGTCCCGGCTCGTACTTGAAGTTTCCTGGCGGAGCCGACGTATGGCTGAGGACCTGCCTGACCGTCGCCCGGTCGTCAGGGACCTCTCCGCCGTAGTTCGTGATTTCCCGGTCGAGTGCGATCTGCCGCCGCTCGGCGCATTGGAGCACGAGCACGGAAGTGAAGGCTTCGGTCAGGTCGCCGACAAGGTAGGGTGTGTCGGGCCGCGCGGGGATGCGTCCATCGACGTTCGCGAACCCCAGTCCGCGTTCCCAGACGATCGCGCCATCCTGGAGCAGAGCGCCGGACAGTCCTGGAATGCCCGCGGTTTGCCTCAGCAGCTCGATGTAGCCCTCGAACGCCGACGGGCCGAAGTCGAGCGTCCGCTGTTGCCGGGCCGTCACGACGACGGTCAGGGCGGAGGCAAGGATCAGCCCGGAAGCGACACGGCGGGAGACGCTCACCGGCTCAGTTTAACTGAAGCGCCGCGTGGCTGAACAGTGCCTCTCGCAGGAGGGCGGTCGCCACAAAAACGTAATATGCTCGGGTTTCTAGCCAGAAGGAGCCCGGAATGGCAGTCGCGCGGGTGGTTTTTTCGCTGATTCTCGCCCTGTCCACGATGGACGGGCCGTCCCAGACCCCGGCACCTCCCGCGGTCCAGCCGCCGGCGACCGGCGCGAAGCCCCAGTCGCGGCCGGCTCCGTCCTCCCCCCGCGGTCGGGCAGCCGTGAAGGTGGACGAAGAGCGGGCGCGGCGCCTCTACGTCAGCAACCGCCCCGAGGATCACGCGATCGACTACGACTTCGAGAGCGACATCAAGGAGCGGCAGCAGACCGAGGCGCGCTATGCCGAGGCCAGCAAGGGCCTCATGGAGTTCACGAAGGTTTCGTACCGGAGCAGCGTCGGCGACATGGAGATTCCGGCGTACCTGTTCCAGCCGCTGAAGACGCGCGGTCCGGCCGGCCATGCCGCCATGGTCTGGGTGCACGGCGGCGTTCACGGCAACTGGGGGATCAACATGTTCCCGTTCGTGAAGGAAGCGGTCGAGCGCGGGTACGTGATTATCTGTCCCGAGTATCGCGGGAGCACCGGCTACGGCGAGAAGTTCCATGAGGCCATCGACTATGGCGGCTACGAGATCGACGACACGATGAGCGCGGTGGAGTTCCTGAAGTCGCTGCCGCACGTCGATCAGGAGCGGCTCGGCGTGATGGGGTGGAGCCACGGCGGCTACATCACGCTGCTCTCGGTGCTTCCGCGACCGGACGCCGTTCAAGGCGGCGGCGGCGATGGTGCCGGTCACGAACCTGGTCTTCCGCCTGTCGTACAAGGGCCCGTCGTACCAACACGGCTTCTCGACGCAGTCGCGGATCCAGGG
Source organism: uncultured Acidobacteriota bacterium (assembly GCA_963836735.1). Lineage (GTDB taxonomy): Bacteria > Acidobacteriota > Vicinamibacteria > Vicinamibacterales > 2-12-FULL-66-21 > JACCXG01. The sequence goes on from CAWIKP010000023.1 coordinate 30,854, forward strand.
GCTGCCGTTCGAGAAGCAGGAGATCTACATCGAGCGGTCACCGCTGTATCACGTCGACAAGCTCCGGATCCCGCTCCTGGTGCACGTGGCCACCAACGACACCGACGTCAACTTCGTCGAGGATCAGCAGATCGTCGACGCGCTGCGGTCCCGGAAGCCGGACCTCGCGGAAACGAAGGTTTACGTCGACCCCACGCCGGGGCCGGCGAGCGTGGGGCACACGTTCAACCGTCGCACCAACCTCAAGACGCTCGAGCGCGACGACTCACCCGAACAGCGGGATTCCTGGAACCGCGTGTGGACGTTCTTCGAGTGGCACCTCCGGCCCTATGAGGAACACGCGAAGAAGACCACCACGGCCGCGCGGGAGTAGGTCTACTTCTTCCGCGCCGCCAGGATCTTCTCCATCTCGTCCATCACGCGGTTCATCTTCTTCATCGTGAGCTCGAGTGGTTCGTCGGTCGTCATGTCGACGCCCGCGTCCTTCAGGAGGTCGATCGGATACTTCGAGCCGCCGGCCGCGAGGAACGCCAGGAACCGCCTGGTCGCCGCCGGGTCGCCGGCGAGCACCTTCTCGGACAGCGCCGCGGACGCCGTGAACGACGTCGCGTACTGGAACACGTAGTACGTCCGGTAGAAGTGGGGGACGTACGCCCACTCGTGCGCGATGTAGTCATCGACGACGGTCACGCCCTTGTCGTGGCCGTAGTACTTCTTCGTCATGTCGGCGTAGAGCTTGTCGAGAGCCTCGCCGGTGATCGGCTGGCCCTTCTCCGCCATCTCGTGGGCGCGCAGCTCGAACTCGGCGAACTGGGTCTGACGGAACACCGTCGACTTGATGCCTTCCAGGTAGTTCCCGAGCAGCGAGAGCTTCGTCGCATCGTCCTTGACGATGTTCTTGAGCATGTAGTCGATGAGCAGCGCCTCGTTGAACGTCGAGGCCACTTCGGCGACGAAGATCGGGTACGACGCGGTCGCGTACGGCTGCGTCTTGTTCGAGTAGTAGCTCTGCATGGTGTGCCCGAGCTCGTGCGCGAGCGTGCTGACGTCCGTGTACTTGCTGTTGTAGTTCAGCAGCATGAACGGGTGCACGTCGTAGGCGCCGCCGTTCGAATAGGCGCCGGACCGCTTCCCTTCGTTCGGCAGCAGATCGATCCAGCGCTCGTTGAAGGCCCGGGTCACGACGCTCGTGTAGTCCGGCCCGAGAGGCTTCAATGCCTCGAGCACGTGCTTCTCCGCTTCCTCGGGCGTGTAGTTGAGATCCGCCGAGGCGACGAGCGGCAGCGTACAGGTCGTAGTAGTGCAGCTCCGACACGCCCATCATCTTCTTGCGGAGGTTCAGGTAGCGGTGGAACGTCGGCAGGTGTTTGTTGACGCCGTCCACCAGCCGCGTATAGACCGAGGTCGGGATGTTCGGCGCCGTCGAGCGCCGCCTCGAGAACGGTCTCGTAGTCGCGTGCGCGCGCCACGAAGATATCGGACTGAATCTGGGAGTTGAGCGTCGAGCCGAACGTGCCGCGGAAGTTCCCGAGCGCACCGAAGAACGCCGCCATCACCTTCTGGCGATCTTCGCGGTTGGGAACCGTGCGGTAGACGCTGAACGCCGCGCTATCGAGCTTGACGGTCTTGCCATCGCTGAGCGTTACCGACGGATACGCGAAGTCCGCGTCCGAGAACACGCCGTAGATGGTCGCCGGACCGCTGGTCACGACCGTCGCGTTCGCCAGCAGCTTCTCCTCCGCGTCGCTCTTCGTGTGGGCACGGCGCCGCTGGATGTCGTCCAGGTACAGCCGATAAGGCTTGCAGGCGCGGTTCCCCGGCCACGAACTTGTCGATGGTGGCCTTGTCGACCTTGAGGATTTCCGGCTCGATGAAGGCGGCCTCGGCGCCGAGTTGCGCGCCGACCTGAATCATCTCCTGCTGCATCCCCTGGTACTTGCTGACCCGCGTGTCCTGGTCCGACAGCATGCTGGCGTAAACGTAGAGCCGCGCGGCCTCCTTGTTCAGCCGCGAGAGCAGTTCCAGCGCGTCCGCCAGTTGCGCCGCCGAGGAGCCAAGCTTCCCGCGGAAGCTTCCGCAGCTTGGGGATCTCGGCAACCAGGCGATCCTTGGCTTCTCGCCAGGCCTCCTCCGAGGGATAGATGTCGGCGAGGTTCCACTTGTATTTGTCAGGAATCTTGCCGCGATCGCGCTCCTGCGCGAAAACGGCCGGGTGTGGCGCGACGGATGCGAGGGCGGCGGCGAACGCGATGCGGGTCAACACGTGACGGATACTCCACGGCATGACAGCTCCGGGCTGTTGAAAACGACAAGGGGGAGCGGTGCTCCCCCTTTAGGATACGGTGATTTCGCGGCCCGGCCGGTGCCGGACGTGGTGTGGTCACCCGGGCTCAGGGGCGAACACCGGGACGAATCGGCGCTGCGGCAGCCGCCGGGAGAGTCAGCGGTGGGGCGGTGCTGTCGAAGAGGGCAGAGGGCCCCAGCGCTTCGAGCTTCTTGACGATCTGATCGCGACGCGCGAGCAGCGACTTCAGCTGCCCGTCGTCCAGCCATTTGCCCACCTCGCGCTTGAGCGTCGGCAGATCCAGGGCCTTGAGCCCCTCGAAGACCGCGCCGATCGCACCGCGTGATGTGCGAGGGCGTCTTCAGTTCCGTGTTCTTCCGGAACGCACGGGTGTGATCGATCGGCCAGAGCCGCCAATCCTTCGTGTAGAGGATGTTTCCCATGTTGCGGTCGACGTTCGAGATCAGCTGATCGAACAACCGCATCATCATGGTCTGGCGGCTCCAATAGCCCCGGTCTGGCGCTTCGATCTTCTTCTTCAGTCGATCGCCCTCGTCCATCAGCACGTCGTCGAGCCACCAGGTGAACGCCGACGGGCGTGGAGCGATACTTGCGCTCGACGCTCACCGGCACCATGTTGAGGCCGATCAGGCGGTCGATCTTGTAAGCCGCCACGTTGAACGTCCAGCTGTCCCGGAAGTCGAACTCCACGCCCCGGTCGGTCCTGAACTCACGCTTGAATTCGTCGATGCTCTGAATCTGCGCGTCGTGGGTGAGCGTCGGCGTCGAGAGGGTGGCTCGTTGCGCGCCGGTGACCCCCTTTTTCGTGCCGTGGGTGTCGCCCACCTTGCCGTCGAGCAGGAAACGTTCGATATCCGCGTCGGGCGGGGGCGGCGCGACGGCAACCGGGGCCGGACCGACGTTGGTTCCGGTGGAGCCGGAGCCTGCGCCGTCGGGACGTCGAGGGGCAGTAACAGCACTGTCCCCAGCAGGAGCACTCCGCCGCGCAGGCGGCCGCGTTGATGAACGGGAGCCATGTCGAACTCCTTGACGTTGACTACTCTGCAGATTGGACGTTGGAACGCCGCCGATTGTGTCTTCGGGCGGCCCGGAAGGCAAGCCGAACTCTCCGGCCCGGCTGGAAAACTTACATCATCGAGCCGGCTCGAGCCGCGGACCGGCCGCGGCGGAGCGCGGATTCCGGGCGGATTTTCAGTCGGAATTCCGGAGATTTTGATGAGGTGTGCTTCTTGCACAGAGCTGCTGCGCATGGCGCGATGCATCATCGTCGACGATCATGGCGACACTCGCGCTGGGTACGCGGAATTCCTGTCCGCGTTCGGGTTCGAGGTTCGCACGGCGGCTGATGCCGAGGAACTGCGCGGCGTGCTCCGGGACTGGCTGCCTGACGCGATTGTGCTCGACCTTCAGCTGCCGCGGACCGACGGCTGGGAGCTGACGCGCGAAATCAAAAGCGATCCGCGCACGCGCCATATCGCCATCGTCGTCGTGTCTGCGTGTGTCCTGCCGGCAGAACGCGCGGCCGCCGAGGAGGCGGGCTGCGACGCCTTCATCAACAAGCCCTGCGATCCGATGGCGATTGTCGAAGAGCTCCGGCGCCGGACCACGCGCGACTCCGCACCGCGCTGAACGCCGCTCCGTTCCAGACTGACCAGTTGAGCCGGAGCGATCTACGAATGCGATCGCGTCGAACCGCTGGCGCTATCGCTCGACCGCCGCCTCGGTGCGGACGGCGACGACGATCAGTTCGATCAGGTCCCGGGCGCTCATCGCGTTCAGCGCCGCCTCCGGCAAATCGCTCAAGCGATAGTCGAGGATGATGTTCACCAGGTGCCAGACTGAAAATGCTGACAGCTGGCGCCGCAGCAGCTCTTCCCCTTTCCGGTAGACCGAGAACGGGTTGAGGATGCTTTCGACCGGCGGCCGCTCCGGAATGCTGTCGGGCGCAGGGCCGTCGAAGGCCGGTCCGGGCGTGGGCCGCGCAACCGGTCTGGTCAGCGGATGCAGGGCCCGCTGGAGCGCGCCTTCCAGATACACGGGGGTGAGTCCGGTCGCCCAATAGATCGGTATCGACGCGATTGGGCTGGGTGGTCTCGCGGCCGGAGCGAAGCGCGTGGCCGGTCGCCAGGTCGACGAATTCGAGCCAGCCTTGCCATTGCCCGGACGGCACGGCCGCGCCGCACGCGCGAGCGATGTAACGGTTTTCGCCGTCGGTGATCACGACGTCGGGATATTCCGCAAGCACTTCGGCCATGTGCGCGCCTCGTCTGCAAGATGACGTCCCGGAAGACGGCTGAGTTGACTTTCGGGCTTGCACAGCAACCCCGCAGGTGCGCGATCATGGCGTATGGACAAGCGCACCAACGATCAGGGGCCGTTGGAGCCCGGTATCGAGATCGGCCACGTCCACTTGAGCGTGGCGGACCTCGACCGTTCGATTGCGTTCTATAAACGTGTCCTTGGGTTCGAAATTACATACCGGACAACGCCACGGCGTCTTTCTCGGTGCCGGATCCCACGGACAGATTGGATTGAACACCGACGCGTCGCCGGGTGGCGCGGCCACCGGCACCTCCCGGTTTTCGGTTCGGTATCCCGATCGGCGCGCGCTGGCCCGAGCGCTCGACCGGCTGACAGCGGCCGGAGTGTCGCTGGACGGCGCCCTCGATCACGGCACGCATTCGAAGCGCTCTACCTTCGCGATCCCGACGGGAACAGCATCGAGCTCTACTACGACCGGGTCCTGGAGGCCGCGACCGAGCCGCTGGCAGCACCGCGCCCGCTCGACGTGGCTGCGTTGAGGGTGTTCGCGGATGAGCAGGCGGCTTCTGGCCCGCTGTCGCCGCCAGCCATCGGACCCGCGCTGAAGGAACGGCTGCGTGAAGTGCGCTCGCGTCTGCTGGACCTGCACAAGGTGCTGCTGGACGACACGAAGGCGGCGTACGAGCTGGATCGTGGCCGGATCCCGTCGAATGCGACGCTGCTGCAGCTGGTGATCAACGACCCCTGGTTCGCCTGGCTGCACCCGCTGTCCGAGCTCGTGGTCCGCATCGATGTCGCGCTGCAACCCGACGGCGCCGCGACCGAGGCGGACGGGGTCATGCTCCTCGAACAAGTGGAACGGCTGCTGTCGCCGGCGCAGAGCGTCGAGCCGTTCGCCCGGCGGTATTACGAAGCACTGCAGCGTCAACCCGCAGTCATCACGGCGCATGGCGACGTGCGGCGCGTCCTCAAACGGGCGAAGTAACGCTATGATTTTTGGTCTTGGACGCTACCGCCCCGCCGGCTGCTGACGCAGCGGCTGATTCTCCCCCAGCGAAAATCCACCCAGCAGGTGCGGCGGCGGACGTTCGTCCCGGGCGCACGTTCGATCGATCCATTGTCGAAGGGCCGATCTGGCGTGCGGTCTGGAAGATTGCCTGGCCGACGGTCCTTCAGAACGCGATCGGCGGGCTCCAGGGCATCATCGACCACGCCATGGTCGGGCTTTTCGTCGGGTTCACCGCGAACGCCGCGATCGGCGTCAGCTGGCAGATCTTCCTCGTCGTCATCGTCTTCATCAGCTCACTGTTCACCGGCATGGGCGTCCTGGTCGCGCGCGCGGCGGGCGCCAACGATCACCAGCGCGTCGACCGGGTGGTCTATCAGGCTTTCCTCGTCGCGGTGCTGCTCGCGGTCGGCGTGCTCGCGCCGAGCGGATATTTCCTGGCGCCACACCTGTTGAGACTCGTCAACGCCAGCCCCGAAGTGATTGCGCAGGCGCTGCCGTTCCTGCGGACGATGTTCCTCTTCAGCATCGGGATGCTGCTGTTCTTCATGCTGGGCGGAGCCCTGCGCGCAGCCGGAGATGCGCGTACGCCGCTGCGGCTCGGCGTGGTGATGACGGCCCTCAACATCGCCTTCAACGTGCTGTTCATTTCGGGGGCCGGGCCGATCCCTGCGATGGGCACGCGCGGCGCGGCGATCGGAACCGTGCTCGCAAGCGGATGCGTCTCGGCCGTGGCCATGTGGATGATGCTGACCGGCCGCCTGGTCATCCACTTCCGGCGCGACATGTCCTGGAAGCCGGATTTCGCGATCATCCGGCAGCTGTTCCGGTTCGGGCTGCCCGCCGGGATTCAGGGTGTGGCGATGAACATCGCCGGAGTCATGCTGCTGCGGTTCATCGGGTCGCTCGAGCACAGCGCGGAAGCGCAGGCGGCCTATGCCGTGGGCTACGCGGAGCTGTTTTCGCTGATTACGTGGACCTCGGTCGGCCTGATGGGTGCGGCGGCAGCCGTGGCCGGTCAGAATCTCGGCGCCGGCAATCCCGAACGGTCGATCCGCGCCGTGCATCTGGCCGCCCGGATTGGTCTTGGCGTCGCGGCCTGTCTCGCCGCGCTGTTCCTGTCGATCCCTCGCATGCTGCTGGGCCTCTTTTCGATTACAGATCCGATCGTGGTGGAGCTGGGCACTCAGTTGCTGCGGTACCTGAGCGTGTCGGGGTTCTTCATCACCGTCGCGCTGACCTTCACCGGGGGCCTCCAAGGTACGGGCGATACCCGGAGTCCTTTGTACATCACGCTGGTGTCACAGGTTGTGGTGCCGATGGGCTTGTGCTTCGCTCTCCAATCGATGGGCCGGCTCGAAGCCTCCGGGGTCTGGACCGCCATCGTCCTGGGGCACGCCACCCGGTGCGTGCTGTCCATCTGGCGTTTTCAGCAGGGGAAGTGGAAGGCCATCCGGGTATAGGGGTGAGACCGAGGTCTGATCCCGTCATCTGGCGCTCCGCTTGCACTTCGCTCAACTCCGGAGGCATAGACCATGAGATGGACAGCTGGAGATCGCAGCAATGTCGAGGACATGCGCGGCCGTTCGGGCGGGATGGCCATGGGCGCCGGGGGCCTGGGCATCGGCGGGCTGTTGCTCCTTCTCATCCTCAGCTGGGCAACGGGGATCGATCTCACGTCGATCGTGGGTGGTGGCGGAGGCTCGGCACCTCCAAGCAGCGTCGGCACGTCGGGTGAGGTGAAGGCGTCCCCGGCGGAAGAGAAGATGGTCGACATGGTCGATGCGGTGATGGACGACGCGCAGGAGACCTGGCGGCAGCTGCTTCAGGGGCAATATCAGGACACGAAAGCAGTGCTGTTCCGCGACGCGATCAACTCGGCGTGCGGCTTCGCACAGGCAGCCACCGGTCCCTTCTACTGTCCGGCCGATCGCAAGGTCTACCTCGACCTCGGGTTCTTCGACGAGCTGGATCGCAAGCTGGGCGCGCCCGGCGATTTCGCTCAGGCCTACGTGCTCGCCCACGAGCTCGGGCATCACGTCCAGACGCTGACGGGGACCGAGCGGAAGGTGCGCGAGGTGCAAGGCTCGAACCCTGGCGCACGGAACTCCCTGTCGGTGCGGATGGAGCTCCAGGCCGATTGCTACGCGGGCGTCTGGGGATATCACGCCAACCACGGCGGAGGCCGCGTGCAGCTCGATCCGGATGACGTCGAAGAGGGCCTCAATGCGGCTGCGGCCATCGGCGACGATCGCCTGCAGCGGATGCAGGGCGGGCGAGTGGCGCCCGAGCGCTTCACGCACGGCACGTCGCAGCAGCGCGTCGAGTGGTTCAAGCGCGGAATGGACAGCGGGGACCCGAAGGCCTGCAACACGTTCCAGTAGCTACCTTCCGCCACCCATCGGGGTTGGTGTGGCTTCCGGCTTCAGCCGAGGCTGTCGCCGGCGCTCGACTTTGGGGCGGGAGCTGCCGTGGCACCGGCCGGCTGGCCCGTGACACAATCCTCGCCTGATGGCGGTCATCGGGCGATCCGTGCCACGCAAGGAAGGGCGGCGAAAAGTCACCGGTCAGGCGAGATACGTCGACGACCTCACGATGCCCGGGATGCTGCACGGCACGACGGTGCGCAGTCCCTCGCCCCGCGGCACCATCCGAAGCATCGATTTCCAGCCCGGCGTTCCCTGGGACGAGTTCACGGTCGTCACTGCCGATGACATTCCGGGCGCCAACGTCGTGGCGCTGATTACCGACGATCAGCCCTATCTCGCGGCACAGACCGTCAATCATCCAGAAGAACCCGTCGTTCTCCTCGCCCATCGCGATCCCCATCTGCTCGAGAAGGCGCGCCGGCTGGTCCAGGTCGTCGTCGATCCGCTCCCGCCGGTGTTCACCATGGAGGAGTCGCTGGCCCGCATCGCGACCATCTGGCGGACCGACAACATCTTCAAGTCCTATCTCGTCTCCCGGGGGGATGTCGACCAGGCGTTTGCCGAGGCCGCCCACATCGTCGAGGGCACCTACGAGACCGGAGCCCAGGAGCAGCTCTACATCGAGCCGAACGGCATGCTCGCGGTCGCGGATCCGGAGTCCGGCGTGACGGTGTGGGGCTCGATGCAGTGTCCCTACTACATTCACCGGGCGCTCGCGGGGCTGTTCGCGCTGCCTTCGGAGCGCGTCCGGGTCGTGCAGATGGAGACGGGCGGCGGCTTCGGGGGCAAGGAGGAGTATCCGTCGATCCTCGCCGGCCACGCGGCGCTTCTCGCGTGGAAGGCGCGCCGGCCGGTCAAGATGATTTACGACCGGCTCGAAGACATGGTGGCGACCACGAAGCGGCATCCGTCGCGGACGCGCCATCGGACGGCGATCGATCGCGAAGGCAAGCTCCTCGCGATGGACATCGAGTTCGTGATCGACGGCGGCGCGTACTGCACGCTCTCGCCGGTCGTGCTCTCGCGCGGAACGATTCACGCCGCCGGACCGTACCTCTGCCCGAACGTGCGGATTCGCTCGAAGGCGGTCGCGACCAACGCTCCTCCGCATGGTGCTTTCCGCGGGTTCGGCGCTCCTCAGTCCGTCTTCGCTCTGGAACTGCAGATGGACAAGGCTGCCGTCACGGCAGGGTTGACGCCCGAGGAATTCCGCCGGCGCAACTTCATCACGACCGGCCAGACCAACGCGGTCGGACAGGTGCTGCGCGATCCGATCGACATGCCCCGTCTGCTCGATCGTGCGTTCGAGTTGTCCGACTACCGCGCGAAGTCCCCGCGGTTTGCCCGGGAGAACACCGCCGGATCGATCCGGCGCGGGATCGGATTTGCCTGTTTCATGCACGGCGCCGGCTTTACGGGCTCGGGTGAGGAGCATCTCGCATCCCTCGTCAGCGTCGAGGCGGCTGCTGACGGCCATGTTCGCGTGCTGACCGCGAGCACCGAGATCGGTCAGGGGACGAACACCGTCTTCGCGCAGATTGCCTCGGACGCGCTCGGCATCGACGGCGACGACATCGAAATCGTGCAGCCTGACACGGCGGTCGTCCCGAACAGCGGACCGACGGTGGCATCACGCACGTCGATGGTCGTCGGCAAGCTCGTGGAGACGGCGGCGCTCGGAGTCAGGACCACGCTGGTTGCGTCCGGCCTGCTGGCCGACGGTTACGATTCGGCCGCCTTCCGCACCGCGGCCGCCGCATATGTTGCAGCCAACGGCTCGCTCCGGAGCACCGCGCAATACCAGCCCCCGGGTGGCCTCCGTTGGGACGACGAGAAGTACGAGGGCGATGCGTACGGCACCTACGCCTGGGCGGTCTACGTCGCGGAAGTGGCCGTGGACCTGACGACCTTCGAAACCCGGGTCGAGGATTTCGTGGCGGTGCAGGAAGTCGGCCGCGTGATCAACCCGGTGCTCGCAGCCGGCCAGATCGAAGGCGGGGTCGCCCAGGCGATCGGCTGGGCGCTCTACGAGAGCGTCGTCTGGCGCGAAGGCCGGATGGTCAACGGTCAGATGACGAACTACATCATGCCGTCATCGGTGGATCTGCCCGACATACGTGTGGAGTTCGTCGAGTTCCCTTATCCGCATGGTCCGGGCGGTGCCAAAGGGATCGGCGAGCTGCCGATGGACGGGCCGGCACCGGCGATCTTCAATGCGGTGAGGAACGCGACGGGGCTGGAGGTCACGACGCTGCCATTGACTCCCGAGCAGCTCATGGAAGCGGCGAGTGGGTGACCGATGCCCGAGAATCACGTGCATGTCTCCTTCACCATCAACGGCGAGACCGTGGGCGTCGAGGCACACCCGATGGCGCGGCTGCTCGACGTCGTCCGGCAGCAGCTGAACCTGACCGGCACCAAGGAAGGCTGCGGTGAAGGTGAGTGTGGCGCGTGTGCGGTGCTGATCAACGGTGAGCTCGTGAACAGCTGTCTCACGCCGGTGCTGCAGGTCGAAGGCGCGTCGGTCACCACCATCGAAGGAGTCGCGACAGGGGAGCAGCTGCACGCGGTCCAGGAGGCGTTCATCGCTCATGGCGGCGCGCAGTGCGGCATCTGCACGCCGGGGATGGTGCTCGCCGCGGTGAGCTTGCGCAATCGCACGCCACAGGCGAGCGATGAGGAGATCCGCATCGGTCTGGCGGGCAACCTCTGTCGCTGCACGGGTTACATGAAAATCTTCGAAGCCGTGCGGCGGTCGATGGCCGGTCGATGACGACCTAGCGTTCGATGCGCGCCTTCCTGCCCGACTACCGGTTGCGCAATGCTGGGACCCTGGACGAGGCGGTCCGCCTTCTCGCGGATCAACCCGGGGTGTGGCGGCCGCTGGCCGGTGGGACCGACGTGATGGTGCAGCTGGCGGCAGGCACGTTGCCGCACCGGCAGTACATCAGCGTCTGGGGGATTCGCGAGCTGCGCCGGATCGAGGTCGATGCCGATGTCGTAAACATCGGCGCGCTGACGACGTTCTCGGACATCCTTCATCACGAAACCCTTCGCGCCGAGTTCCCCCTGCTCGGCCGCGCAGCGGCCGACACAGGTGGCATTGCCAATCAGAACCGGGGCACGATTGCGCGGCAACATCGCGAATGCGTCGCCGGCTGCCGATTCGCCTCCCGCGCTGCTCGTGTACGACGCACAGCTCGAGCTCACATCGGTCCGCGGCCGCCGCACCGTGCCCTACGACCGGTTTCACACCGGCTACAAGAAGATGGACCTGGCGCCTGACGAGCTGATTACGGCCGTGCAGCTGCCGCGGCGGCGTGGCTGGCATCAGCATTACCGCAAGGTCGGGGCGCGGCGCGCCCAGGCGATTTCGAAGGTGTGCTTTGCCGCCGCCGCAGTCGTGGAGTCCGGCCGGATCACCGACATCCGGCTGGCGTTTGGCAGTGTCGCCCCGACGGTGGTGCGCGCGTTCGGCGCCGAATCCACGCTGAGAGGCGGCGTGCTCGACGAGCGGGTCTTCGATCGCGCCGGTGCCGCCCTCCTGGCCGAGTTGACTCCAATCGACGACCTGCGTTCGACCGCCGCGTACCGGCGCCAGGTCGCCGTCAACCTGCTGGGCGGGTTCCTCCAGTCCCTTCCCCGCTGATCCCGGCCTTCCGGGCCTCTTTCGGGAAAGTTGCTAAGATGGCCGGATGCGCTGTTGGCTGATTGGTCTCCTCTTGACGCTGTTAGCGCCCGCGGCGGCCGGCGCGCAGCAGGAATCCCCGATGAACGGGTCAGCGTCGACTCCCGACGTGGCTGCCGTTCATGCCGCCCTCGCGAAGGTTGCTCCGAGCCTCGTTCGGATTCACGTCGTCTCCATCGAGCACGAAGACGGCCGTGAGCTGAAGCGCGAGGCGGCCGGCAGCGGCACGATCATCACCGCCGGAAGGGCACGTGGTGACGAACCACCACGTCGCGGGCAAGACGAAGGCGATCGTCTGCACGCTCGCGTCACGTGAAGAGATTCCCGCAGAGCTCGTCGGCACCGACCCGCTGTCCGACATCGCGGTGATCAAGCTCAAGCCGGCGCAGGCCCCGGCAGTTTCCCGTCGCCAGCTTCGGCACCGCCACGACGCTTCAGGTCGGCGACCGGGTGCTCGCGATGGGCAGCCCGCTCGCGCTGTCGCAGTCGGTGACGATGGGCATCGTCAGCAACACCGAGATGATCATGCCGCAGCTCTTCTGGCCTTTCAACCGCATGACGCTCGAAGGCGAGGATGTCGGCTCGATCGTCCGGTGGATTGGGCACGACGCACCGATCTTCGGCGGGAATTCCGGCGGTCCGCTGATCAACCTGAACGGGGAGATCGTCGGCGTCAACGAGATCAGCATGGGTCTGGCCGGCGCGATCCCCGCGGATCTGGCCAAGGAAGTCGCGTTCTCGATCATCAAGGACGGCCGGGTCAAACGAAGCTGGATTGGGCTCGACGTGCAGCCTCTGCTCAAGTCATCGAACGTCGAGCGTGGGGGGCTCGTGGGCGGCACCATCGAAGGGTCGCCGGCAGCGAAAGCGGGGTTTCAGCCCGGCGATATCGTCCTCTCGGTCGCCGACCAGGACGTCAACGTGCGCTTCGCGGAGGAGATCCCGCTCTTCAACCAGATGGTGATGCGCCTTCCGCTCGGAAAACCGGTCGACATCGTCGTGTCCCGGAAGGGCGAGAGGAAGACGCTGCAGGTTGTTCCGCAGGAGCGCGAAGGCGTCGAGGCGCCGGTCGGGGAACTGCCGCTCGTGGGCATCACGGCGTCGAACCTGACGGCGTGGTCGGCCAAGGAGCTGAAGCGAGGCAGCCGCGAGGGCGTGCACGTCCGCAGCGTGCGGCCTGGCGGCCCGGCGGCGGAAGGTCGCCCGGCCCTCGAGACCAACGACGTGGTCGTGGAGATCGACGGCAAGCGCGTGAATGACGTCGCGGCGCTGAACGCGAGAGTCGCGGAGCTGACGAAGGGGAAGCGCGAGCCGGTCGGCGCCCTGGTCGCCTTCGATCGCGGCCGCCAGCGCATGTTGACGGTGGTGGAAGTGGGCCGCGCCGGCATCGAGGACCCCGGCCTCGAAACGCGCAAGGCGTGGGTGCCGGTGTCGGTGCAGGTGCTGACGCCGCAGCTCGCCGAGAAGCTGGGGCTCGCCGGCCGCTCCGGCGTCCGGGTGACCCGCGTGCTCAACGGCTCGGCCGCAACGGCCGGACTCCGGGTGGGCGACATCATCACGAAAATAGACGATGACCCGGTCGAAGCATCCCAGCCGTCGGACGAAGACCTGTTCGCCACGATGATCCGGCAATACAAGATCGGCGCGGCGGTCAAGCTTGCGGTCGTGCGGGATGGCAAGGAACAGACGCTCTCGGTGAAGCTGGACGCCTCGCCACGCCTGCCGCGGGAAATGAAGAAGTACGAGGATCCGAACTTCGATTTCCGGGTGCGCGACATCACGGCCGCGGATCAGTCGGAGAAGTCGTGGGTGGAAGGACAACCGGGGGTTCTGGTCGAAGCCGTGCGCGAGGGGGGATGGGCCGCGCTCGGGCATCTTGCCGACGGTGATCTGTTGATGGAGATCGACGGCGCTCCCGTGGCCGACGTCGAGGCGGTTCAGAAGCTGATGGAGCGCATTGCCGAGAAGAAGCCGGCGGCGGTGGTGATGAAGGTCCGGCGCGGAATCCGCACGTTGTTCGTCGAGCTGCAAAGTGTGTGGCCGACGGATACCCAGACGAAGCGGGGAGCGTAGACGAGCGATGCCAACTCTCAGAGCGTTTGGTTCTCACCTGGTCGCGGCCGCAACCCTGCTCGCGCTCGTGGCGGCGAGCGGGCCGCGTTCTGGCACAGGACGATCGGGCCGCCGGCGCGCGAGATCGTCAAGAAATGGCAGAACGCCATCGTGACGGTACGGGTCGTGCTCAAGATGCGGGTGTCGGTCGGCGGACGCGAGATGCAGTCCATGGATGAGTCGGTCGAGACCGTTGGGACGGTGATCGATCCCGAGCGGGTTGACGGTGCTTTCGCTGGGCGCGCTGAATCCGGGCGCGATGATGAACAAGATGATGGGCGGGGGCGGCAGCGGGCAGGAGCGGATGGAGTTCGGCAGCGAGCCGAGCGACGTCAAGCTGCGCCTGTCGGACGGCAAGGAGCTGCCCGCGCGGATCGTTCTGCGCGACGAGGACCTCGACCTGGCCTTCCTGCGCCCCACGACGAAGCCGGAGAAGCCGCTCGTCGCGATCAACCTGGCAGACGAGGGGAAGCCGACGCTTCTCGATCCGGTCGTGGTGCTCACCCGGCTGGGCCGTGTCGGTGGATGGGCGCCCGCCGCCTCGCTCCAGACGATTGGCGCGATCATCGAGAAGCCGCGCACGTTCTACGTGATCGAGACCGGCAGCGCCGGTGGCATGGGAACGCCGGCGTTCACACCGTCCGGCAAGGTGGTCGGTCTGCTGACGATGCGATCGATCCAGAGCGGCCGGATCCGGCATGTTCTCGATGATGAGCGGCAGCGAAGGGCTCGGTCTGCTGCCGGTGATTCTGCCTGCGGCGGACGTCCGCGACATCGCCCAGCAGGCGCCGGAGAAATAACACGACCGACCCGCAGGGCATGGAGAATCGCCCGTTGGATCACGATCGCCGGCGGCGGCGTGCTGGTGACGCTGGCGATCATCGCCGGCGGCGGATCCCGCTCGTCGACACTCCGGCGGCTGGTGATCGACACGCTCGCCGAGCGTCTCGACAGCGACGTTCAGCTCGACACCTTCAGCGTCGATCTTCTTTCCGACGGTGGATGTCCGCGGCGAAGGGCTGGTGGTTCGGCTGCGGGGGCACGCCGACATGCCGCCGCTCCTGAAGATCAAGGGATTCGTGATCAAAGGCGGCCTCTTCGGGCTGCTGGGCCGTCCGCGGAGGTTCCGCCTTATCACCCTCGACGGTCTCGAGATCAACATCCCGCCCGGCGGCTCTGATTTCGCCGATCACTACGGCCGCGCCGCGAATCCGGAATCGGCGGACCAGCGATCGTCGTCGCCGCATCCACATCGAACAGCTCGAATCCACGGATGCCGTGCTCCGCCTGATCCCGAAGCGTGCGGGGAAGCAGCCGCGTGAGTTCCTCATCCACCGATTGACGATGCAGGGCATTGGCGTCACCCAGCGGATGCCGTTCAAGGCGGAGCTGACCAATCCGATTCCGCGCGGAGCGATCTCGACCGAAGGCCGATTCGGACCGTGGGGCCGGGACGTGCCCAGCGCGACTCCGGTCGAGGGGACTTACGTGTTCCAGAATGCCGACCTCTCGACGATCAAAGGCATCGGCGGGATCCTGACGTCCACCGGCGAGTTCCACGGTCCGCTCGGGCGCATCGAGGTCAAGGGCGAGACGAAGACGCCGGACTTCCGGCTCGAACGTCGCGGGCAATCCGATGCCTCTCTCGACGACGTTCCAGGCAGTGGTCGACGGCACGGATGGCGATACCTACCTCAAGGCCGTCGAACGCCCAGCTTGCGGAAACGCCAATTGCTGCGAGCGGGGTCATTGCCGGCACGCCCGGCGTGAAAGGGCGGACGGTGCAGGTGGACGCGAAGATCGCGGACGGCCGGATTGAGGATCTCCTGCGCCTCAGCGTCAAGGGGCAGGAGCCCCTGCTGACCGGTAACCTGTCTCTGCAACAGCGACTTCACGCTGCCGCCGGGACACGACGACGTCGTGGACCGGATGCGGCTCAAGGGCAGCTTCGACCTGTCGGCGGCGCAGTTCACCAGCCGCACGGTCCGCGCAAAGCTCGGCGAGATGAGCGCGCGTGCGAGCGGCAAGCCCGACGAGGTGCCGTCGCGGGTGGTCAGCGATCTCGAAGGGCGGTTCACGGTTGCCGGCGGCGTGCTGTCGCTCAGCGGCCTGAAGTTCCAGATTCCCGGCGCGGCGGTGCAGCTCGATGGCACCTACGGCATGCGGACCGAGCAGCTCGATTTCACCGGCACGCTGCGGATGCAGGCCACGATTTCCAAGGCGGCTGGCGGCGGCGCCCTGTCGGTGTTCCTGAAGGTCGTGGACCCCCTGTTCAAAAAGAAGGGAGCGGGGACCGTGCTTCCGATTAGAGTACGCGGCACCCGGGAACAGCCGAAGTTCGGGGTCGATGTCATGAAGGCGTTGACGCCGAAATAGGTTCACGGGTTCCGGGTTCGATTCGGGTTCGGTTCGGAGGTTCGTGAGGTTGCGATGACGACCAAACAGAAATCATTTGCCATGCAGAAGAGCGATGAGGAGTGGCGCCGGAGCGCTGACGCCCGAGCAGTATCACGTGCTGCGCGAGCATGGCACCGAGCGGCCGGGCAGCTGTGCGCTGCTGCACGAGAAGCGGAGCGGGACGTTCACGTGCGCGGGGTGCGGCCAGCCGCTGTTCGTTGCCGATCGCAAGTTCGAAAGCGGCACCGGGTGGCCCAGCTTCTTCGCGCCGATCGAAGGGGCGATCGAAACGTCCACCGATCGCGGCCATTTCATGGTGCGGACGGAGGTGCATTGCAGCCGCTGCGGCGGGCATCTCGGCCACGTGTTCCCGGACGGTCCGCCGCCGACCGGGGATCGCTACTGCATCAACGGCATCGCGATGCATTTCTCGCCCACAGAAGAATAGGGGGAGACACTCACGCATTGCCAAAATTGCCAGAATTGCGAAAAGTCGACCGAGCTAGATACAAGCGCCACGGGTGAATTGGTGAGTCAGGGTTTTTCAATCTTGGCAATTTTGGCAATGCGCTAGACCCTGCTATCCCCCGATCAAGAAGCTCCAACTCACGTTGCGGCTGTGGGTCTCCGACCGGCCGCGCTCGCGGGCGGCGCGGCGCTCGGCGTCGATCGCGCGGCGCTCCCGCTCCTTGAGCTCTTCGATCTGCACGGCGCGCGCGCGATCGAGGCCGCCCGACTGGATGAACGCGACGATCCGGTGCAGCTCGCCCGCGTCCAGGTAGGTGCCGTGGCCGCGACAGGCGTCGACGATCACCCCTGACAGCCGCCCGAAGTTGACGCGATTCATCAGTTGCGCGCACCGGGCGCATTTTCGATAGCGCACGGGCCGCAGTCTTCTCCATCGCCCGGCGTCGAGAACTGGTGCAGCACCGCGGCCTGATCGTCCGCGTTCGTGCACAGGCGCTCGAACGTCGCGGCGTCCACCCACAGCCCGTCGCACGCCGCACACTCGAAGAGCTCCGTCGTACCAACCCGCAGCAGCGCCATGCTGCCCTTGCAGCCGGGGCAGGTCACGGCTGCCGCGGCGGGGTCCACCGTGCGCGCCCGCTCCGCCCCGCAGCCGGGGCAGAACTTCGCCCCGTCGAACATCAGGGCAAAGCAGGACGGACAGCTGACCGTCGCCAGTCGAGCCTTGCAGTACGGACACCGCCGTGCGTCGGGATCGACGGCGGCCCCGCAGTTCGGACAGTGCAGCGATGAAGCATCCGCGGCCATCGCGCTTAGAATAGCCGTCTTCCGAATCAGGCTTCCATGACCTTGGTGTTCACCCTGGCCACGCCCTCGGACGTGGCGGCCGTCGTCTCGCTGCGCGCCGCCGTCGCGGAGGATCTCACCCGCCGCTACGGGCGGGGACACTGGTCCTCGGTCGGCAGCGAGAAGAGCGTGCTGCGCGACATCCACAGCTCGCGCGTGCTGCTCGCGTGGGACGGGGACATCACCGTCGGCACCACCCGGCTCGCCACCAAGCGCCCATGGGCGATCGATCCGAAGTATTTCACCCGCTGTTCGCGGGCGCTCTACATGACCGACATGGCGGTCGCGCCCCGCTGGCAGCGGCTCGGGATCGGCCGCCGCTGCCTCGAGCACGCCAGGAACGTTGCCGCGGCATGGCCGGCCGAAGCCATCCGCCTGGATGCCTACGAAGGCCCGGCCGGGGCCGGCGACTTCTACGCGAAGTGCGGGTTCGTGGAGCGAGGCCGCGTGGCGTACCGCAACACGCGGCTGGTTTATTACGAGATGGTGTCTTTAGGAGCTGGTCCGACACTGCGGGTCCGGGTCCACGAGTCCTGCGGACGGTCAGATGCACTTCGAACCCGACCGGACAGCTCACTCCCGTCCCGCCCAATCCGCAGTAGCCGCCAGGATTCTTGGCCAGATACTGCTGGTGGTAGTCCTCGGCGTAGTAGAACTCGCCGGCCGGCATGATCTCCGTCGTGATCCGCTCGTAGCCGGCGCTTCTGAGCTGTGCCTGGTACGCCTCGCGCGACCGTTCGGCGGCCTCGCGCTGCGCGTCGTCGAAGTAGTAGATGCCTGACCGGTACTGGGTCCCGACGTCGTTGCCCTGGCGCATGCCCTGGGTCGGATCGTGGCTCTCCCAGAACGTCTTCAGCAGCGTCTCGTAGCGACACCTTCTTCGGGTCGAACACCACCAGCACGACCTCGTTGTGGCCGGTCATGCCGGTGCAGACCTCGCGGTAGGTGGGGTTGGGCGTGTAGCCCGCCGAGTATCCGACCGCGGTCGTATAGACGCCGGGGAGCTGCCAGAACTTGCGCTCGGCGCCCCAGAAACAGCCGAGTCCGAAGATCGCCTGCTCCAGCCCGTCGGGGAACGGCGGCTGCAGCCGGGCGCCGTTGACGAAGTGCGCCTCGGGCACCGGCATCTTCTCCTGCCGCCCCGGCAGCGCGTCGTCTTTGGCTGGCATGCGCGTCTTGGTGAACATTTTTTCCTCCAGAGGGGAAGTGGGACAGTCACACACGTGACTGTCCCCCTTTTCGCTAATCCTGTGCCATCAGGAAGATCAGGACGGCGATGATCACGAGCAAGACCAGGGCCGCGATCTTCCACGGGCTCTTCGGGTAATCCCCGGCCATTCGGCCCGTATATCCGTTAACCACGACCTGCCAGGGTTTGTTCCCGTAGGTGTAGGTCAGCAGCCAGACCGGCACCAGCACGTGCTTGAACGTCTGACCGGAAAACGTCGGCGAGATCTCGAGGTTCCGGTGGGTGTCGCCGGGCACCGCCGCGGCGCACATGTCGTAAAGCTTGCGCTTCATCTGCGTCTGCGAATGATCGGCGGCTTCGAGCAGCACGACCTGGTAATGCTCGACGACGAAGCCAGACAGAAAGGCCGCGGTGTAGGGAACGAGCTCGGTGGTTGGAAACGGCTCGACGTCGCTTCAGCAGCGTGTGCGACACGCCCTGGGTTCCGGGGATGGCTTCGTCGTCGAAGAAGTGCCGGACCTCTCCCGCGGCCGGTTCCCAGCGCACGTGCTGGACCTGGCGCGTCTGCCGCCTGCCCTGATTGTCGCGGTAGGTCTCGGTCGTGTAGTAGTAGTGCCCCGCCTCCGCCCGCCACGGGCACACGACGTGAGCGTCGAAGGTCCAGTAAGGGATATAGACGCCGTGCACGCGATCGACGAGCGCGCGCACCCTCAGCTTGTTCGGCGCCAGCCACTTGCTCGCGTACCAGCGCCGAATCTGTTCGCGGACCTGCGGCTCGGTGACCTTGAACGGGAGGAGGCTCTCGGGCCTGATCGGCGCCTTGATCTCGTCGTACGGGACGAGCGCGGGGGATCCGCAGAAATCGCAGTTCTGCCCGACCCGATCGGGATCGAAGACCGACACGGCCTTGCAGCTCTGACACTGGACCGAGCGCTTTTCCGCGAGCCATCCCCGCTGTTCGTCCGGCAGCTCACGGAGCGCGGCGGCAAGGTCCAGCTCGCGGATCGTGCCGCCCTCGTCGATGGTGAAGGGGGTCGTGGTCCCGCAGAACGAACAGACCAGCGCCTGTTTCGCGGGATTCCACTCGGCCTGGGCTCCGCACGCGGCGCACGGGTACTTGTCGAGGGCGGAGACGGAGGCCATCACGAAGACGTGTGCTCTCTGGAAGTTACCAGTTCCCGGTTCCCAGTTACGGACGGACGCGCTCGTCGATTCCAACTGGCTACCCGCAACTGGTTACTGGTAACTGGTAACTGGCTACTTTTGAGCCGTCAGGCCCACGGCAATGGCGACTACCGCGCCAGGTACTCGTCCAGCGCGGACCGCTTGATGCGGTACGACGTGCCGATCTTCTTCGCGGTCAGCTCTCCCGACTCGATGATCGAGAGCACATCCTGTTCGGGAACGCCAAGGATTTTGGCCACGTCTGCCGGAGCCAGCAGCTCGGGAACGGCCGTAGCCACCGTGGCTGCGGGCGCCCCGGACCCCGCCGTCGCGACGCCCAAGCCCTGTTGCTGGATCATCTGCTGGGCAATCGAGAGGCCGACGGCCATCTCGGTCGCCATGCTGCCGGCGCCGCCGCCCTTTTCCATGCCCTGGGCCATCTGAAACTTCACATAGTCGTTCAGGTTGCCGACCGCGGCCATGCTCGACCGCTTGTCCACGGCCTGTTCGACTTCCGGAGGCACCGAGACGTTCTCGACGACGAAGCTGGCGATCTCGAGGCCATACTTGGCGTTGACGACCGGATTGATCAGCGGCAGCAGCGCTTCGCCGAGCTCGGTGTAGCGGCTGGCCACATCGAACACCGGTACCTTCGCCGACGCGAGTGCGTCGCCGAACACGCTCACGATCCGCGATCGCATCGTTTCGGCGAACTCGTCGAGGCGGAAATTGTGATCGGACCCGGCCACTTCCTTCAGAAAACGTTTCGTGTCGACGACCCGGAAGTCGTAGGTCCCGAACGCGCGGACCCGGACGATGCCGAGGTCGGCGTCGCGCATCATCACCGGGTTGGCCGTGCCCCACTTGTTGCCGGTGAACAGGCGCGTGTTCACGAAGTAGACGTCCACTTTGAACGGCGAGTTGAAGCCGTATTTCCAGGACTTCAACTTCGTCAGCACCGGGATGTTCTCGGTGGTCAGCGTGTGCCGGCCCGGCCCGAACGTGTCGCCGAACTCGCCGACGTAGACGAACTGCGCCTGCTGCGACTCGCGAACGATCAGTTGTGCGCCGTTCTTGATGGCCTTGTCGTCGTCGGGAAACCGGAACGACAGCGTGTCGCGCGAGTCGTCGGTCCACTCGATGACCTCGATCAGCTCGCCCTTGAGGAAGTCCATGATGCCCATGGGGGTATCTTACTGATCTCGGGCGGTCTCGGTTCGCGGGTTCGCGGGTTCGGGATCCGGGTTCGGCGACATCCGGAGCCAATTCGCCGAGTCACAGGCGCCACTCACCGGGCGAAGCCCGCCGAATGCCGACCGACCCTGCGGACCGCGAGCCCCCGAGCCCGCGAACCCCCGACAGTGATCTACAATCCCCCCACCGATGCAATGGTGGCACTGGCTGGCGGTGGGGTTGATCCTCGTCGCGTTGGAGATGGCGGCCTCCGGCGGCTTCTATGTGATCTTCTTCGGCATCGCCGCGCTCGCCATCGGCGGCCTGCACCTGTTCGGCCTCGCCGGGCCGGCGTGGTTCCAGTTCCTGCTCTTCTCCGTCCTGTCGATCGCCTCGCTCGCCCTGTTCCGGAGCCGGCTGATGAAATGGCTCAATCTCGACAAGCCGGGGCAGGACCTCGACACCGTCGTCGGTGACATCGCCCTTCCCCTCGACGACATCGTGCCTGGCGCGGTCGGACGCGCCGAGTTGCGCGGCACGGTCTGGTCGGCGCGCAATTCCAGCCATCTCGCGATCATCAAGGGCCAGCGCTGCCGGGTGGTGCGCGTGAACGGCCTGATGATCTTCCTCGAGCCCGAAGGAGCCCATTGATGACCGGTGGACTGATCGTCTTCTTCGTCCTTGCGATCCTGGTGCTCATCATCATCGCCAAGACCGCGATCGTCGTCCCGCAGCAGAGCGCCTACGTCGTCGAGCGGCTGGGACGCTACAGCGGGACGCTCCAGGCGGGCTTTCACGTCCTGCTGCCGTTCGTCGATACGATCCGCTATCGCCATTCGCTCAAGGAGATGGCGGTGGACATCCCGGCGCAGGTCTGCATCACCCGCGACAACGTGCAGGTCGGCGTGGACGGCGTGCTGTATCTGAAGGTGCTGAACCCCGAGCGCGCGTCCTACGGCATCTCGGACTACATGTTCGCGATCAGCCAGCTGGCCCAGACGACGCTGCGCAGCGAGGTCGGCAAGATCGATCTCGACAGGACGTTCGAGGAGCGCACCAACATCAACACCGCCGTGGTCAGCGAGCTGGACAAGGCGTCGGAGTCCTGGGGCGTGAAGGTGCTGCGCTACGAGATCAAGAACATCACGCCGCCGCACGACATCCTCGCGGCGATGGAAAAGCAGATGCGCGCCGAGCGCGAGAAGCGCGCCGTGATCCTGACCTCGGAGGGCACGCGCGACGCCGCCATCAACACCGCGGAAGGCGAGAAGCAGGAAGTGATCAAGGCGTCGGAGGCCCGCAAGCAGCAGCAGATCAACGAGGCCGAGGGCCAGGCCTCGGCGATCCTGGCCGTCGCCACCGCGACCGCCGAAGGCATCCGGAAGGTCGCCGAGTCGATCAAGATGGACGGCGGCTACGAGGCGGTGCAGCTCCGCGTCGCCGAGCAGTACATCGGTCAGTTCGGCGAGCTCGCCAAGAAAAGCAACACCCTGGTGCTTCCGGCCAACGTCGCCGACGTCGGCTCGATGATCGCGCTGGCCATGGCCGCCATCAAGGCCGATGGCACTAGCCTCGGTTCCGCGACGCCGCCCGCGCGCCCGTCACGTTAGCTGGTTCCCGCGACAGCCGCTCGAGGAGGTGAACAGGAGGATAGGAGGTCCGGAGAAAAAGAAACGTCCTCCTAATCTCCTTGCCCTCCTTTTATCGTCCAGCGTGGATATCACCCGACCGCTCTCCCAGTGGCTGGTTGCTCACCGGGGCAGCGCCACGACCTGAAACGCCTGGGGCTGGCCGATCGGCTTGACGCTGTCGCCGCTGGGGATGCCGAGCGTCGCGCGGTAGCGGCCCGGTGACACCAGCGGTCCCTGCGGCGGTCCGCCGCGGCCTCCGAAGCCCTGTCCGGCCGGTTGCTGCTCTCCGCCGCCCGCGGCATCAGCGGCGTCGCCGCCACGTCCACCGCCCCCACGGCCCTCGGCCGGGGGCGGATCGGCCCGCAGGTTCCACGTCGCGCGGTTCAGACCGACGGCCTTCGGCACCTCGAACCGGCGCACCTGCCGGCCGGTATCGTCGGCGATGGTCATCACCAGCTTCGCATCTCCTTCGGGAGCGCGGCCGACGGTGTAGGTCAACGTGGCGCCTATTGGCGGATTGGCTGTGGCGATGTTGCCCCAGGCGGCTTCCTGCTGCCCGAGCTCCTCGTACAGGTACGCGTCGCGCAGCGGCAGGATCCGCGCCTCGTCGGTCAGCGCGGCAGGCGTCAGCTCGCGCAGGGCGGAATAGTCGTCGAGGATGAAGGCGCCGCGGCCGAAGGTGCCAACCACCAGGTCGTTCTCGCGTCGCTGGATCACGAGGTCCCGCGCCTGGGTCGTCGGGATGCCGCCTTTCAGCTCGGTCCAGTTCTGACCGCCGTCGATCGTGAACCACACGCCGAACTCCAGCCCCGCGAAGAGCAGGTTGCCGTTGATGTGGTCCTGCACGATGCTCCACACACCGGAACGCGCCGGCAGGTTGCCGGAGACGGACGTCCAGTTCCGGCCCTTGTCCGTGCTCTTGACGACGTAGGGCTTGTAGTCGCCGCGCTGGTAGTTGTTGAACGTGACGAACACCGTGCCGGCATCCCGCGGCGACGCGAACACGTCCGTCACGTAGGCGTATTCGGCCACACCGGGAAGCTTGTCGCTCTTGCGCCAGTTCCTGCCCCCGTCCTCGCTGATTTGCACCAGGCCGTCGTCGGTGCCGACGTAGAGCAGACCCTCGATCAGAGGCGACTCGTCGACGGTGGTGATGGTGCTGAGCGTTGTCGTCGCCTGGTTGAAGGCGACGGAGGTCGCCGGCCAGACCTTGCCCATGATCGCGATCTTCGTGGCGTCGAGTTGCCGGGTCAGGTCCGGGCTCACCGTCACCCAGGAGTCGCCGCGATCGTCGCTGCGATAGAGGCGCTCGCCGCCGTAGTACAGCCGACGATTGGAGTGGGGACTGATGATCAGCGGAGCGTCCCAGTGCCACCGCCCCAACCGCGCCTGTCCAAGCCCGCCGCCGCGACCACCGCCTTGCGGTGGCTGAGGCGCAGACGGCGCGGGAGGCTTGCCGTCGACGGTGGTGTTCTGCGCCCGCGGGCGAATCGCGGTCGATCGGCCGGTTTTGAGATCGAGCCGGTTGAGCGAGCCCTCCTGCGACTGGGCATAGACAATGGTGGGCTCCTCGGGATCGACGCGGGGCTGGAATCCGTCGCCGCCGCCGATGTTGTACCAGTCGCTGGTGC
Organism: uncultured Acidobacteriota bacterium; assembly: GCA_963836735.1. GTDB lineage: Bacteria > Acidobacteriota > Vicinamibacteria > Vicinamibacterales > 2-12-FULL-66-21 > JACCXG01. The sequence goes on from CAWIKP010000023.1 coordinate 55,155, forward strand.
GGATGCCGGCGCGATTGACGGTGCGGGATGGGCCGCAGATGCTGCCGTTGTCCTGCGCGCCGCCGCACACGTTGTAGAAGGGACGGGAGTTGTCGGTGGCGACGCGGTAGAACTGCGAGAGCGGCAGGTTGGTGAAGTGCCGCCACGTCTTCATGCCGTCGTAGGTTTCGTAGAGGCCGCCGTCGTTGGCGAGCAGGACGTGGTTCTTGTCGGCGGGATCGAACACGATGTCGTGATGGTCGACGTGTACGCCCGGCATCGGCACCTGGGACCACGTCTTGCCGCCGTCGGTGCTGCGATCGACGTTGGTCTGCAGCGACCAGATCGTTTCCGGATCGTGGGCGTCGACGTAGATTTCGTTGTAGTAGCCGGGATCGCCGCCGCGATAGCAGTCGTCGTTGAACCCGCCCCGGCCTCCGCCGCCCTGCGAAGGCGCATCGCCCGACGGCTTTGGCGGCGTGGGATCGGCCGGGCCGCAGGGCGGCGGCGGTGTGCCGCCTTGCGCGCCGCCACGGCCGCCCCGTCCGGCCCCCGTGCTGCGTCCGATGCGGGTCCAGGTCGCGCCCGCGTCATCGGACCTGAAGAATCCTCCCTGACCGAGCTGCGCGGTGACGAGCGCGTAGATCGTGCGGGGATTTCGCCAGTTGGCGGCGAGGCCTATCCGGCCGATCTCGACGCCCGGGAGACCCTTGGTGAGCTTCGTCCATGTCTGGCCGGCGTTGGTCGACTTGTAGAGGCCGCTCTCCGGACCGCCGCCAATCAGCTGGCCCACCGCGCGCCGGCGCTGGTAGGCCGCAGCGTAGAGCACGTCGGGATTCTTCGGGTCCATGAGCAGGTCGGTCACGCCGGTATCGGGACTGACGCTCAGCACCGCCTTCCAGGTCTGGCCGCCATCAGCCGTCTTGTAGAGACCCCGGTCGCCACCCGCGGACCAGAGCGGGCCGATGGCCGTGACGTAGACCACGCTGGAGTTGCGGGGATCGATCACGATGTTCTGGATGTGCTCGGAATTCTCGAGGCCCATCCGTTTCCACGTCGCGCCGGCATCGGTCGACTTGTAGACGCCGTCGCCGAAGCTGACGCTCCGCTGGTTATTGTTCTCCCCGGTTCCGAGCCACACGATGTTCGAGTCCTTTGGATCGACCGTGACCGCGCCGAGCGAGTGGGAGCCCTGTTCATCGAAGATGGCCCTCCAGGTGTTGCCGCGGTTCTCGGTCTTCCAGAGGTTGCCGGCGGCGGCAGCGACGTACCACACGCTGGGATTCTTCGGATCGACGGCGACGTCGGAGATGCGGCCGGTCGTCAGGCTCGGCCCGACGCTCCGGAAGGCGAAGGCTTTCATTGCGCTCGCAGTCAGCCCGGAGTCGCCGGTCTGCGCGTAGAGTGAGGCGGCAGCGGTGACGGCGCCGGCAGCGAGAAGGACTCCGCGCGCAAGATCAAAGCGTGGCATGCGGTAACGTCTCCAATGGTGTGGAAAGTCGAACGTGAGGACCGTGATTTTCCCATCGCCGGGACGCGCGGCGCAAATGCGTGCGATCCTGTGCGCCGGCCATCACCTTCAGCATGACTGATTCTCCCGCCACCCGTCAGCGCCTCGCGCGCGTTTTGATGCTCACGTCCGGGGCGCTGCTGCTCTGGGCGCTGGCGGTCGCCATCACCGGCGGGTTCCGGATCGAGGTGGGGTCGATCAGAATCTCGTCGCGCAACGCCTCGCGCATTTTCCTGTTCGCTGCGCTCCCGGCGGCGCTCGCCTGGCGGCTGGCCTATCGCGATCGGCTCGAAGTCTGGCTGCAGTCACGGCACGGGCTGCTGCGCACGCTGGGAGTGCTCTCGGCCGCCGCCGCGGCGCTCGGGATCATGGCAGCCGGGGTTCTCCACGGCAGCCGGACGGCGGCTGCATCCGATCCGTCTGGATATGTGAGCCAGTCGGCGCTCTGGGCCCGAGGCAACCTGAAGATCGATCAGCAATTTGCTTCGACCTTGCCGTGGCCCGAGGCCTCGCAGAGCCTGACGCCGCTCGGGTACCGGATCGCTCCCGATGGGGCGATGGTGCCGACTTATGCTGCCCGGCGTTCCGCTGCTGATGGCCCTGGGACGCCTGTCTGGCGCCTGCGGTCCCTACCTGGTGGGGCCGATCTGCGGCGCGCTGCTCGTGCTCTTCACCTTTCAGCTTGGCCGTCCCATCTTCGGCACCGCGGCCGCAACGATCGCCGCGATTCTGGTCGCCTGCAGTCCCGTCGTCGTGTTCATGTCGCTGGTGCCGATGGCCGACGTGCCGGCGGCAACGTTCTGGGTGGGTGCGCTGGCGGTCGCGGTCGGCGGGTCGGCTCCACGGGCGCTCGCTGGCCGGAGCTACTCACCGCGATCGCGATCCTGATCCGGCCGAATCTCGTGCCTCTCGCCGTGTTCCCCTGGCTGATGGTGATGGTGCGGACGCCGCAGTGGCGCGACCGGGCCATTCGCACCGCGCTGTTCGCGGCCGCCAGCATCCCCGGTGCGCTGGGCGTGGCCTGGGTGAACAACACGCTCTACGGGTCTCCGCTGACGTCGGGCTACGGCGATCTCGGCCCGGGCTTCGCGCTCGGGTACGCGGCAACGAACATCCGGAACTATTCCGCCTGGTGGCTCGAGAGTCAGGGCCCGTTCGCGTTCGTCTTCCTGGCCGCGTTCTGGTTCTGGCGAAAAGGCGGTCCCATGCTGCGCGAGTTCCTCGTGCTGGTGGGCTTCGCCCTCAGCCTGTGGCTGTTGTACCTGTTCTACCTGCCGTTCGAAGCGTGGTGGTTTCTGCGATTCCTGGTGCCGGCCGTGCCGATCGTGTTCCTGCTGTGCGCCGATGCGGTCGCGCGAGCCGCCGGCGCGAGCGCTACCGTGCGGGTTGCGGCTCTCGCGGCGTTCACCGTGATCGTCGTCTCGCACGTCACGCGCTTCATCGAGACCCGTGACGTGCTCGGCATCGGCAGGGGAGAGCAGCGCTACGTCGAACCGGCGCTCTACCTGGCATCGGCGATCCCGCCTGACGCCGTGATCCTGGCCGCGCAGCACAGCGGCAGCCTGCGCTACTACACCGGGCGCCTGATTCTGCGCTGGGACTCGCTGGACCCGGCCTGGCTCGATCGCGCGGTGGCGTTCCTCCGCGGCCGCGGGCTCGCGACCTACCTGGTGATCGAGAGCTGGGAAGACGAGCGGATCCGGAGCCGCTTCGCCGGTCAGCAGACGCTTGCCGATCTGGATCGCGGCCCGATCGCCACCGCGCGCGGCGGTGATGTCCGGATCTATCCGTTACAAGCCCCCGATGCGACCGGGCCGCGCGCGGCGGTCGAGATCCCGATCAGCGAGGATCGGACTTGTGCCGACATCTCGCCGGACTTCATCGCGCCGCGCGCGATTGAGAAATTGCGGTAGGGCGGGCGTTTCGCAGTCAGTGAGCATCGCGGTAGTCAACTCCCAATTTCCACTCCCAACTCCCGAATTGGTCTCAGTCGATCGGCTGACGGTACCTTGGGAGTTGGAGTAGTTGGGAGTTGACTGCGCTCAAACCCTCCGCAGGCGCTCCGCGGCGCGCTCGAGCGTCTCGTCCTTCTTCGCGAAGCAGAACCGCACCACCCGCGGCGCCCGCGTCTTGTAGAGCATCGGCGAGGTCGGAATCGACGCCACGCCGTGCTCGCGCGTCAGCCAGATCGCGAACTCGGCGTCGGCGAAGGTCGCTGATCGCCGAGTAGTCCATCAGCTGGAAGTAGCTGCCGCGGCAGGGCAGCGGCCTGAACCGCGAGCCTTCCATCAACTGCGAGAAAGAGGTCCCGCTTCCGCTGGAAGAACGAGGGCAGCTCCTCCAGGCCTCTCTGCTCGTTCAGCAGATCCGCAATGCCGTGCTGCACCGGCGTCATCGTGCTGAAGGTGACGTACTGGTGAACCTTGCGCAGTTCCGCGGTCAGCGCCGCCGGCGCGACCACGTAGCCGACCTTCCATCCGGTGACGTGAAAGGTCTTCCCGAACGATCCGACCACGAAGCTGCGGGCGGCGAGCTCGGGATGACGGGACATGCTCTCGTGGCGTCGCGCCGTCGAAGATGATGTGCTCGTAGACCTCGTCGCTGACGATGTAGATGTCGGAACGCCGGATGATGGCGGTGAGCGCGGTGATGTCGTCCGCGGTCACGATCGAGCCCGTCGGATTGTGCGGCGAGTTGATCATCAGCAGCCGGGTGCGCGGCGTGACCGCGGCAGCGACGGCGTCCCAGTCGATCCGGTAGTCCGGCAGCCGCAGCGGCACGATCACCGGCACCCCGCCATTCAGCTCGATCCCCGGCACGTACGAGTCGTAGCAGGGCTCGAGGACGATCGCCTCGTCGCCGGGATGGACGATCGAAGCGACGGCGTCGAAGATCGCTTCGGTGCCGCCGGACGTGATCGTGACTTCGGTGTCGGGATCGTAGGAGGCGCCATGCGCGCGCGCGATACTTCGCGGCGATCGCCTGCGCGGAGCGACGCCACTCCCGGCATCGGCGCGTACTGGTTCAGGCCGGCGCGCATGTGCCTCACCACCGCGTCGATCAGCGCCGGGTCGCAGTCGAAGTCCGGGAATCCCTGCGAAAGGTTGATCGCTCCGACATCGGCCGCCAGCTTCGACATCACCGTGAAGATGGTCGTGCCGACCGACGGCAGCCGGGACCGAAGCGCCATCGTCATACGGCACTGCCTCGAAGACGCCGGTCGCCCTGTTCTTGCGCACCGCGTTCCAGGCGAAGTGCTGGCCGTTCATCGCCACGTAGATCCCGGGCGGCAGCACCTGGACGAACGACAGCGCGCTGCCCAGGTTGAACAGGCCGTCGGAGCTGCCGAAGGCATACGGGACCATCGCGCCGGTCAGCACGACGGTCTTCGCCCCGAGGTCGGCCTCGGCCAGCGCCTTCGCGGTCTCGACCATCGTGTCGGTGCCGTGGGTGATCACGATGCAGCTCTCCGTGGCGGCGCGGCACCGCCGCACGATCTCCGTCGCGGCCGGCCGCGGTCCATGTCGAGGCTGTCGATCATCATGACCGTCTCGATCTGCACGTCGAGCCGGCAGCGGCCGCGCCGAAGCATCTCCGGCAGGTGGGTGTCCTGGAAGAAGAGGCGGCCCGGTGAGCTCGTCGTATTCCTTGTCGAAGGTCCCGCCGGTCACGAAGATGCGAATCATCGATCGCGATTCCTAATGCCAGTCCTGACCCGAGTCGAGTCCCGAATCGCGATTCGCCGTCGTAGCACAAATGTCGCACTGGAGGTCTGCGCCCGGCTTCACAGCTTGCCTAAGTTGTTCAAACCATGAGGCTTGATTGCCGCCACAGCAGGATCGGACGTGGCGGGCATTCACCTTGCGGTCAAGCCCATCCGGAGGTCCATGTAAATGTTCGCAGCACTTTCAGCGGTTCATGATCGGTGTGGTCGGCATTCTGTTCGTTCGCCGCCGCGGCGCCCGCAAGCGCGCCGAGTCGCCGGCGCGCTAAGCACGGTCCGCGCAGAATCTCCAGCCTCAACGTTCCCGAATGCGGCGCAGCCGGATCAGGTCATCGGACGATGACAGGATGATCCGGCGCAGCCGCTCCTGATAGTTCTCCGGCAGTTTCTCCAGGAAATCGGTCACCTTGCGCGCGGCGCTCGCGGACTGGTGTCCGCTGAGCGTCGCGTCCGTCCATCGCTTCGGAAAGAAGATGTCGCCGGTCCGCTGGATCTCGGCCAGCAGCTCGAGGCTGGGCGTGATGTATTTCTCGGAGGCCGGCGCGCGCAGCGGATGATGGAGATAGCCAACCGCCTGCAGGACCCAGGCCTCGCGCCGGCGGTTCTGCACGTCCGGCAAGGCTGGCGAAGAACGCGTCGCGAGTCGCGAGGTCGGCGGAGAGTGCCGGCCGGACGAATTCGAACTGCGCTTGCCGATCGGGGTTCTGAATGCGGCCTTGCTGCTCTTCGAGAATCTGCCGCCACCCCGCCACCTCGCGCACCGCGAGCTCGAGCGCGAGCGTGATGTAGTCGGGCTCGGCCAGCGTCAAGCCGGGAACCTGCTCGGTCTTTTGCCATACCCGTTCCAGCCACTCGAGCGTCGCCGGCGTTCGGGCGATGTCGCGCAGCGCATTGAACCACGCGGATTTGAGACTGGACGATGACGCACGTTCGAGGCCTTCGCGCAGCAGCCGTTCGAACGCCGCCGAGCGCCGCGTGCTTTCGTCTGGCGTCAGATACTTCCAGAAGGCCTGCTGCGCGTACGACAGCATCCGCTGCACGGTCAGCTCGTCGCTCTCGCGCGGCAGGGCGTCGGTCAGCGCCTGGAACATGACCTCGGGCGCGACCCGGCCGTCGAGCATCTCTTCCCAGAGCGTGACGAGCGCCGCCCCGCGCGTCAGCGGCTCAGGGATGTCGGCGAGATGCGTGGTCAGGTACGACCGGCTGGCTTGATCCAGCACGAAGTCGCCGTAGCCGATTCCACCGCCGGTCGGCAGGACGTAGAGTGGCGGCGCATTGACCGCCGTCGCCAACGCCTGCCTGGGCTGACCGCCGAGGGTCATTCTCTCCACGTGCACCGGCGATCCGCCGATCGCCACTTCCACGCGTTGCACCCATGTCATCGGCCTGGTCTGAAGAGCCGGCCCTGAGGGCGGTCGCCGCCTGGGCGGAGCCACCGGGTCCTCCTGCCGGAAGGCGATCTGGCCGCTGTCGATCTCGGTCGTCACGGTCGGCCGGCCGGCCTCGCTCACCCAGGCGCTGCTCCATGCCGCCAGATCCTCGGGGGTCCGCTCGTCCAGCAGTGAAATGAGATCGGGCCACGAGGCGTTGGCGTACTTGTGGCGCTTCAGGTAGTCGCGAAGACCGTCGCGGAGGCCGTCGGGCGTCACGATCATCTCGAGCTGACGCATGACGATCGGCGCCTTCTGATAGATGATCGCGCCGTAGAGGCTGCCGGCCTCGTTCAGATTCTCGAGCGGCTGACGGATCGCATTCGTTCCGGGCGTCCGGTCCACGTCGTAGGCGGCCGGGTAATGCGCGTAGAGGAACCGCAGCTCGTGATTGATCTGCGGGAAGGAGGGGTTGACGATCTTCGCGGCCATGAAGTTGGCGAAGACCTCCTTCATCCACACGTCGTCGAACCAGCGCATGGTGACGAGATCGCCGAACCACATGTGCGCGGTCTCGTGCGCAATCAGGCTGGCCCTTCCGAGCTGCTGGTTGATCGTCGCCGAGGGGTCGAGCAGCAGCGAGGATGCGTTGTAGAAGATGCTCCCCGCATGCTCCATGCCGCCGAACTGGAACGCGGGGACCAGCACGAAGTCGAACTTGCCGAACGGATACGGCAGGTCGGTGTAGCGCTCGAGCCACGCCAGCGCTGACGCGTGCAAGTCGAAGATCGCGTCGCGGTTCCGCGCCACCTTCTGCGCATCGGTCTCGCGGTGGAACATCCTGAAGCGCCGGCCGCCGCGCTCGGCGGTCTCCATCTGAAAGCGCCCCGCCGCAAACGCGAACAGATACGTCGAGATCGGCTGCGTCTCGTCGAATCCGATCGTCGTTCCGGCGCTCGCCGGGTGGCGTCGCGTCTCGACTGCATTGGACACGGCCGCCCACCCCGCAGGCACGTCGAGCGTGAGCGCATAGCGCGCCTTGATGTCCGGTTGATCGAAACAGGGAAAGGCGAGTCGTGCTCGTGCCGGCACGAACAGCGTGTACATGAACTCGGGGTTGCGATTGAGCGCGAGATCGCTCGCGTCGAACCTCAGCGTGATCGCGTTCGCACCCTTGCGAAGCGCAGACGCAGGGACGATGACGTGTTCGTTGCGGACGTCGATCGCGACCGGCGTCGCGCCTGACCGCAGGTCACGAACGCGATCGGGGTTGCCTGCGAAGTCGAGGACGACAGGGCGCGAGGCATCGGTCAACGTGAAGTGAACCGTCACCGAGCCGGTCACGGCCGCCGTCATGGCCTGGGGAATCGAGAATCGCAGCTCGTACCGCACGTCGCGGACCCGCGCGGCGCGCTCCTCGGCGAGGGTCAGCGGCACACCCGGCGCGATCGCATCCTGGGCGCCGGTCCGGTCAGCAGGGGACATCATGGTCAGGAGAATCGCAATCGGGATGAGAAAGCGGCTGCGCACGCTATTCGATTATCCGCTTTTGCCCACCCACGCCTAGGCCACCCTTCGCCAGCGCAGCGTGACCATCGCCGCGATCAGAACGAGGTAGCTCACGCTGACGACCGACCACGCCATGAAGTACCCGTACGCTCGTTTTCCCACCACGTCGTAGAGCGTGAACGCCACGATTGTGAGCGCGAGCCATGCGGCCAGCCGCATGGCGAAGGGCAAATCCCGGTCGTAGTTGACGACGAACATGACCGCGGGGGTGGCGATCAGGAACACATAGTCCCAGCCTTGCGGAGAGAGCAGCGGGATCAGCGTGAGCAGGAGGGCGGTTTCGAGTCCTTCAGGACGGACCAGTCTCTGTCGCCTGAGGAAGGTCAAAGTCGCGATCGCCAGCAGCACAGCAGCCGTCCCTGCCGCCAGCGCGGCCGAGACGCTGCTGCTCCCCATCCATTTCGCATACATCGCCGCCAGCGACACGTTGTCGGCGTTGAGCAGGTTGGGTGCGGTCGACGCCGTGACGGTCCGCCACCAGTCCCGGTGGAGCGCGATCGTGCCAGTCCACCCGTACAGAGGGACCGGCAGCACGAGCGCGGCGAGAGTTCCGGCCGCGGCGGCGGCGAGCGCCCGCGTCGCACGCTGCGCGAAGAGCCAGGGTCCGAACAGCACCGCATAGGGCTTGATGATCACGGCGAGGGCGATGAGCAGACCGCCCACGCCGCGCCGGCCAGTGGCGACCATGTGGACGGCGGCGACGACAACCACCGCGAAGAGCACGTTCACCTGGCCGAGCACGAGCTCGTGCCCGTAGAACTTCGCCATCAGCACGAACGTGATCAGCGCCAGCATCCAGGGAGGCCTGCGCCACGCCGGCAGCAGCTCGAGGCTCAGCGCAAGGAGCACCGGGATCAGGCTCACGGTGATGCCGAACCAGATCGCCTTCGCCGCGGGCAGCGGCAGCATCGCGGCCGGTATTGCCAGGACGGCAAACGCCGGCAGGTATTTCAGCTGGAAGTGTTCGTCTTCTTCGCGATAGAGCGGCTCGGCGGCAGCCGCGCGGCCGCCGGCGCGCCAGTACACCTCGAAGTCCGGCATCTTCGCCGCGACCTTGTGAGCGAACAGCGCGACCACCGCCGCCAGCAGGACCGCGCCAAGCGACAGGCGAACGATCACGGATTCCGCTCGAGCCCGACGAGCGACCATCCGTCATCGGCTCTGCGGAAGTAGGCGACGACGGACCCGGCCCATCCCGGTTGATCCGGATGGGACGCACGCAGGCGCGCTGACAGGTATTCAGGACGGTCGCTCGTCAGCGCCGCGGGCGCGTCTGCCCGGGCCGTCGACACGGTCAGTTCGTCGCCGACCGGATGATGGACACCGGTGGCGTTGTCGAAGCGTGACCACTGGACGTGATAGCGCTCCGCCGCCTTGGCGACGCCGGCGCGCTCGGCTGCATTCTCGAAGGTGAGCTCGCCGGAACGGCTCAGCGCAACGTTGACGATGGGATTGGTGGCGTTCAGCCACGTGTTGAGCACCTTGGCGCGCCGCTCGAGCAGGGTCTTCGTCACGTACTCGGTCACTCTCGGGTCGGTGTATTGCGCCGTACGCACCACCGCCGCGACACCCTCGTCCGGCAATGCGGCAACGATCCGGGCCGCCCAGAAGCGGTCCTCCGGCCGTGCCTTGCGAAATGCCGGGTTCGGGTAATCCGGCTTCCAGTTCTCGGCGCGGTAATAGGTGGACTCGAATCGCCCGACCGCCGGCATCTCCGGATAGTCGACTTTGATCCACGGCCGCACGTAGAGCCCGAGCGTCAGCATCGTGATCAGCGTTGGCCGCGACTCCCAGACGAACTCGTTGCCCGCCCGCCGGCTCTGCGCCTTCACGCTGTCGCTCCCCAGGGTCGATCCGAAATCGAGCAGGTGGTGACGGACGATCTGGCGTCCGTCATGCGCGACCACGCTGTCGTGCGAGTTCGAGCTGCGGACTTCGTCGTGATTCAGCCAGGCGGAGAACACTTCCAGGCCGCGCAGCTCGCGCCGGTCCTCGTGAAGAAAGATGTCGTTCGGATCGTCAGGGCGCGTGCCGTAATACCTGAACGGCCCGAGCGGCCGGCCGGCGAGGTTTCGGCTCGCCATGACCCGATACATGCCGTCGGGCCGGCGGGCGGCGCGCTCGAGGATCGAGTCGAGATCCTCCCGCATGAAGCGGCGCGGACGGCCATCCTCGTCCTTAATCGTGGCATCGGGCGCGATCTGCAAGGTGGCGGGATCCATCGTCGCCAGGTAGTTCTCCGCGACGTGGTACCCGAAGGCGTGAAAGAACTTCGTCGAGATCACCTCGGCGCCGCTGGCCATCTCCGGAAATTCGACCGGGTCGAACTTGATCCAGTAAATCTCCCCCATGGCATCGCGAATCGTGAACCCGGGCGTCACGCCTTCGCTCTTCCGTGCGATGACCGTCCACGGGCCAGGAGCCGGCCCGGTGCCGGTGTCCGGTCCGGTCGTCAGTGCCTTCAGATCGATCGCGCCGTTCTGGAGCGGCCCGACGCGATTGGTGAACCAGCTCGAGTCGGGCACCTGGTCCACGGTGTTGACGTTGACGGCCTGCCGCTCTGTCTTGTCCCCCGCGCCGAGGAACGAATTCTCGACCAGGTCGTACTGGTCGCTGACTTTCATCGGCTGCACGTTCGACGCGTCCTGCGATTCGGGGTCGCGCCAGATCGGATCGTCGGAATAGAACCGCGGCGCGGCGGCGCGGCCCGGCGGCTCTGCCGCCCAGGCGCCGGCCAGGCAGATCAGGAGCACTGGAATCTTCAACGCGCTCGGGCGACGGCGAGGAAAGGGTCGGCTGGGCATCGTTTCAGAACATCCTGCTGTACTTGACGATGGCGCGCATGCCCTCGCTCCCGGTGGCGAGATCGAGTCGGAAGACGACAGTACGCCCGGCGATGATCCTGAACCCGATCCCGTAGGCGTGTTCGAGGTCGGAGAAATTCAGGTCCGAGAATTTCGGCGCCACCTTGCCCCAGTCGGTGAATAGCGCCATGTCCAGCGCGGAAAACGCCTCCCACCGGTACTCGGCGTTCATCCACAACGCGTGCGTGTCGCGGAAGCGGTAGTCGCTCGAAGTGCGCAGGGTCTGGCCGCCGCCGAGCGTCGGCTGCATGTAGAAGGGAACGCGATTGCCATCGGTCGCGTCGGTGCCGACCATGGCCAGCTGCAGGGCGAACACGCGCTTCTTGTCGAAGATCGGGATGTACTGCCGCAGCATCAGGTCGACGAGACGGAAGCTGTATTGATCGAGATCGCGATCTGAATACTTCCGGAGCTTCAGCGAGTAGTGGCCGCCGGCGCGGGTGTGGCCGGTCTCATCGCGATAGTCGACTTCGGCAAACCCCTCGCCGTAGAGGAACGCCGGCTGCTCGTCGAGTCCTGGTGCCGCCACATCGTCGAAGACCTGTTCGATCGATGGAAACCGGTCGTCGGTGCTGGAGCCGATCGTCGGAGCGAGCCGGGCGATCCGCGTCCCGACCCTCAGCCACGGCCGGAAGGTCGCAATGGCACGCCCCTGGAATTCCTGGTCCTTGTACAGGTAGCTGACTCGATCCTCGGCGCTCGAGTCCGGCCCCGGCCCGAAGTAGTCGTCCTGGGGCTGATGCCGGTACACGCCTTCGACGCCAAGCTCCAGGCGCCCGCGCGCCAGGCGCGGCAGGGAGAAGTCGCCCCTCACCGCGTGGTAGTTCCGAAACGACTCACCCGCCTCGAACACCACGCGCGCGCGACGGTCGAACAGGTCGTGCCGGAACCCGCCGCCAAGCGCGAACCCGGCGCCGCTGGGCTTGTAGGTATAGCCGTAGCCAGCGAAGAAACCGTTGTAAGGCGCGATCAGCCGCTTGAGCCGGCCCTCATCGGCGTTCAGGAAGACCTTCTCGAGCCGGCCGGGCTTGTAGGTCTGAAGTTGCTTGGCCCGTTCCGATCGCTGTTGCTCGAGAACCTCGGTGCGGGTCGTCTGGGTGAGCGCTACGGTTGGCAAAAAAAACGAGAGGGCCGTCGCCAGCAGGAGAGAGGACCGTCGCAGAAGCATGCGAGGACACAGTACAACTCCCAACTCCCAACTTCCAACTCCCAAGGGGAGTCGGTCGAAGAACGGGGTGGAATAGCTTCAACGAGCTTGTTGGTACGACTTTCACCTCATTGTTCGAACGACTCCCCTTGGGAGTTGGGAGTTGGGAGTTGAAAGCTGCGCTACTCGATCCGTAAGGCCGCAAGCGGATCGAGCCTTGTCGCTCTTCTTGCGGGGATCAGGCAGGCCGCCAGCGTGACAAGGACGAGTACCGTGATGATCAACGCAAAGGTTACGGGATCGCGGGGTGGCACCTGGACCAGGACTGCGCGGAGCGGTGCGCCGGCGAACAAGGCGAGGCCGGTGCCGATCGCGAGGCCGATCCCGAGCTGAACCAGGCCGCGGCGCAGGATCAGCCATGACACCTGGCGTGCCGGGGCGCCGAGTGCCATTCGAACTCCAATCTCCTGGGTGCGCTGCGTCACCGAGTAGGAAGTGACCGCGTAGATTCCCACTGCAGACAGGACCAGCGCAATCAGCGCGAACAGCGTGAACATCGTCCCGAACACGCGATACGGCCACCGGTTCTGCGCGAGGAGCTCGTCCATCGTCTGCACGTTGAAGACGGGCATGTCGGAATCGACCGCCTGGACGGCTTCACGAATCAGCGGGGTCAAGGACGTCGGAGCGACCTGGCTGCGCGCGATGATGTTCATGCTGCCGGGCGACTGCAGCCGGTACGGCTGATAGACGACCGCATCCGGTTCGGTGCTCTGCGGGCTGCCCTGCCGGATCGTCGGGCTCACGCCGACGACGGTGAGCCATGGTCCGGGTTCCGGTTTCTGGGCGGAACCAGCCACGAGCCTGATGCGCCGCCCGAGGACGTCCTCGTTCGGGAAGAACCGGGTCACGAAGCGTTCGTTGACCACGACGACCTCGGAACCCGGTGCGCCGTCGCTGTCGCGCAGCCCGCGCCCGCGGCGCATGGCCACGTCCATCGCGTCGAAATAGTTGGCGCTCACCGTGATGGTGCTGGTTCGCGGGGCCTCTTCGGGCTTGGCCGGCGGCCGCCCTTCGATCTCGAGCGTCCGTTCGTCGCTGCCGGCGAAGGGCACGCTGGTCGCGATGGCGACGGATCGCATGCCGGGGATGGCCTTGAGCCGTCCCATCAGCGAGTCATAGAAGATCCGCCGCTGGTCGGATGTCGAGTACTTCGCGTTGGGCAGCTGCACCGACGTCGTCAGCATGTGGCTGGTGTCGACTCCGATATCGATCGAATACAGCTTGAGGAAGCTGCGAATCATCAGCCCCGCCCCGACCAGCAGCACGATGGTGAGCGCGATCTCGGCGACGACCATCGCGGAGGTCAGCCGACGCGCGCGGACGGTGCCGGCGTTTCCGCGGCCACCCTCCTTGAGGACATCGTTCATGTTGGTTCGGGAGACCTGCAGCGCCGGCGCGAGCCCGAAGACGATGCCGGTGGTCAGGCAGATGGCGGCGAAATAGCCGAAGACGATCGGATCGAAGGAGAACACGATCCAGTAGGGCTTGCCGACATTGGCGACGGCGGCATCGAACAGCTTGACGCTGAAATGCGCGAGGGCCAGCCCGAACAGGCCGCCGAGGCACGCCAGGAGCACGCTTTCCACCAGCAGCTGGCGGACAATCCGTCCCCGGCTGGCGCCGAGCGCAAACCGGACCGCCACTTCGCGGGCACGGTTCGCCGAGCGGGCGAGCAGCAGGTTGGCGACGTTGGCGCACGCGATCAGCAGCACGAACCCGACCGCACCCAGCAGCGACAGGAAGATCGCCCGGATCGGCCCGCCGTTGAAGCGCTCGTTGAATGTCATCACCTCGACGCCGACGTTCTTGTTGGTGTCGGGGTACTGCGCTTCCAGGCGGGAGGCGATGGCCGAGAGCTCCGCTGTCCCGGTCTCGCGCTTCTTGCCCTCCGCGAGCCGGCCGAACATGTTGAGCAGGCGCAGGTCGCGGCGCTTGAGATCGTCCGCGTCCGGGATCAGCGCACGCCACATCTCCGCGTTGTTGGGGAACTTCACGCCCTCCGGCATCACGCCGATGACCTCGTGCGCCGTGCCGTTGATGTTGATGACCCGGCCGAGAATCCCGGCGTCCCCGGCGTAGCGCGACTTCCAGAGGCCGTAGCCGAGGATTGCGACCGGGTGTGCGCCGGGCTTGTCCTCGCCTTCCGCGAACGTGCGCCCGAGCAGCGGCTCCTGGCCGACCAGCGTGAACGACGACGCGCTCATGGCGCAGCCACGGACACGCTCGGGCGGCCGGCCGTTCTCGGTCACCGTGAAGCTGTTGTTCCGGTAGGCCGCCAGCGAGGCGAACGCCTTGGACTGCCCGCGAAATTCCTCGGCGTCAAGGTAGGAGATCCCGCTGCCATTGCCGGTCGACGTGTTGCGGCCGTTCATGTGCAGGATTTCCTGAGGGTCGTGATAGGGCAGGCCGCGGATCAGCACCGCGTTCACGAAGGTGAAGACCGTGGCGTTGAGGCCGATGCCCAGCCCGAGCGCGAGCACCGCGACCATCGTGAACCACTTGTCCTTCAACAGCATCCGGACGGCGAAGCGGAGGTCGTTGGCGAGCATACGTGCCTATACGCGCGTTGGTTCCATGGGGTTCGTTCCCGTGCCGTGATAAATTCGGGGTTCCGGGCCGGTCGTCCATCTGGAGAATCCACGTCGCGTGTCCTGGCCGTTGCTACCTCCATCCTACGAACGCACGCTCGGTCACGCGGTCCGCGTCGAGCTCGCCTCCGACCGCCGCTTTCGGGCGCGCAACAAGGCCAGCTATCGCCTTGCCCACTGGCCGATCTGGATTTTCGTCTTCTTCATTGCCCCGGGGCCGCTGACCTTCGACCTGTTCGCTCGGGGCTTCGACGTTCGGATGGCGGGGTGGCTGACGCTCGTGCTGGTCGGAACCGGAATCGCGGGACTTCGGGGACGGCTGCCGGGGGTCGAGCCCGCACCCTACATCCTTCGGTTCACCGAAGACCGCCCCAACCCGCTCTACCGCCGGGTCTGCTACACCCTGGCGTGGAGCGAGGTGATCGCGTTCGCGGTGCTGAACGCGGCCGGCCTGGTTTACGCGGTCGTCTCCGGTCACTGGATGCTGCGCCAGATGTACGACGCGGCCTACTTCCCGATCGTCGTGACGATCTGGGTGCTCGGCGCGATCGGCCTCCTGCCGCGCGTGAAGCCCTCGACCCAGGGCGAAGGCCACGAGCGGCGGTTCTTCTACGGCTCGGTCTGGGCCGTCTGCATGGCGCAGCCCGTGCTCTGGGTGCTCTGGAAGCTCCTGCCGCAGACCCGGACCGCTGACGCGATCAAGCTTGCCGTGTTCGTCGGAATCCTCGCATGGGCCGGCAACCTGGCGCGCAAGGGTCTGCTGCCTCGCACGCGTCCGATACTGCCTGGGGAAGTCATCGTTTCGGACTGATCTTCGTCAACTCCCAACTCCCAACTTCCAACTCCCAACGGAGCCCTTCGGACAATGGGGTGAGAACCCCCAACGAGCCGTCTGGCCGTCTTTCACTCCGTTGTTCGAGCGATTCCCTTGGGAGTTGGTAGTTGGGAGTTGGTAGTTGGGGGTTATGCTTGAACCATGGCTCTCTCAATGGATGAGCGTGGCGTGATCGTCGCGTGCCCGGCCTGCGGCAGGAAGAACCGCGTGCCATTCACCGCCAACGAGGCGAAGTGCGGCAGCTGCGGGACGGTTCTGCCGCCGCCTGCCGAGCCGATCGAGGCTCCCGGCGCGGCGGCGTTCGATGCGCTGGTGCGGGGGGCGGCGCTTCCGGTCGATTGTCGATTTCTGGGCGCCGTGGTGCGGGCCGTGCCGGATGGTGGCTCCAGAGCTGGAGCGGGTCGCCGCTTCCAATGCCGGCCGGTACGTCATCGTGAAGGTCAACACGGACGCGGTGCCGGAGCTCGGCGAGCGCTACCGCATCATGTCGATTCCCACGATGGCGGTGTTCGAAGGCGGACGTGAGGTGGCGCGCACGGCCGGCGCGCGGCCTGCGGCAGACATCGAGGCCTTCGTTCGTCAGTCGCTGACGACGGCATCGCGCCGATGAGTGGAATCGTCGAGCGCTGATCAGAGGCACCGTGGCGGGCGCGACGCTGGCGGGCTTCGGCGAGTTCGTCACGGAACGGTTTCCGTTTGCGTGGCCGGCGGTCAGGGACGCTGTCGAAGAGACCCGGCCGGCCGGCCCGCTCACCGCCGCGAGCCTCGACGGCTGGCGTGCGCAGCTGGCTGCCGCGCTCGAACGACGGCTGACCGCGCTCGCCCCTCGCGAGCTTGGCGACACCACCCCTGGCGTTCCCGCCCGAGAGCGATTCCGCGTCGCCGTGGCGGAAGTCGTGGCCGCGTGCGACGGCTTCCTGCACCGCGCCTCGATCCGCGCGTCGCTCACAGCTGACGAACGCCGCGAGATCCTTCGCGGCATGATCCTGACCCGCGCCACCGACAATCGTCTGAAGACGTTCTTCACCAGCGGCGAAGTCCGGTTCGGCGACGCCCCGTTCCAGGGCAAGGGCTTCCGCTCGCTGGGCCAGGAGGCCATTTACGCCGCGGCCATCCGGTTGCGGCGCGGAACCCGATATCGAGAGCGCCGAGGGCTGGCAAGGAGATGTGATCGCGCCGATCATTCGCGATCTCGGTGCCGCGCTGGCGATGCGTCCGTCGCCTGAGACGGTCCGTATGGTCCTGTCGGCGCAGATGGGCAAAGCCGGTCCGCCGATGGAGGGCAAGGACCTGCACATCGGCGACCTCGCGTTCGGGATCTTTCCGCCGGCGGCGCCGCTCGCGATCGGTGCGATGACGCTCGCGGGGATGGCGCTGGCGTTCGCGCGGGCCGGGTCGGGCCGCGTGGCCGTGTCGTTCATCGGCGAAGGGGGATCGTCGCTGGGCGAGTGGCACGAGGCGATCAACCTGTGCGCCGCGCGGCGCCTGCCGGCGGTGTTCTGTGTCGAGAACAACCAGACCGCGCTGTCGACGCCGGTGGCGGAGCAATCCGCCGCGCGCGTGTTCGCGGACAAGGCCGCCGGTTACGGAATCCCGGGCATCACCATCGACGGCACCGATGCCGACGAGATCGCGGCGGCGTTCGCGTGGGCGGCCGATCGCGCCCGCGCCGGCGCCGGCCCGGCGCTGATCGAGCTCGTCTCGATGCGGATGTGCGGCCACGCGCATCACGACGACATGCTGTATCTCGGCAAGGATGCAGCGGGCGCCTGGGAGTACCCGCCGCTCGCGGCCGGCGGCTATGCGAACCGCGAGCGCTACGCGTTCTGGGCAGCGCGCGATCCGATCGCGCGGTACAGCGCGCGGCTCCAGGAGGAAGGGCTGATCGCCGCCGGCGATCTCGAGCCCTTTCGTCGCGAGGCCGAAGCGCTGGTCGAGCAGGAAGCGCGGGCGGTGATCGACGCGCCCTGGCCGGCGCCCGAATCAGCGGGGCAGGGGGTGTTCGCCAACGACGCCCCGCGCCACCGCGTCGAAGTGCTCGAGCCGTCGTGGCGGAACGCAGCCGAGTCGGACTGGACGCTCCCGGAGATCGAAGCCGCGGCCCCGATCGATCCCCAGGGCAGCACCTTTCTCGATGGCGTGATGCTCGGCGTTCGCGACGCACTGCGGGCGGATCGGCGGGTGTTCGTGTTCGGAGAGGACGTGGGCGGCGCCTATGGCAACGCGTTCCTGCTCTTGCGGCCGCTCCTGGCCGAGTTCGGCGACCGGATTCTGAATTCGACGCTCGCCGAAGGCGCCGTGCTCGGCGCCTGTGTCGGCGCGGCGCTCGCCGGCGATCGACCGATCGGCGAGATGCAGTTCAACGACTTCGTCGCCACCGGCTTCAACCAGCTGGTGAACAACGCCGCCAAGATCCGCTACCGGTGGGGCGGGTCGGTGCCGATGGTCGTCCGCATGCCGTGGGGCGGGCTCCGGCACGCGGGCCCGTATCACAGCCAGAACACCGAGCCCTGGTTCTATCGAACGCCGGGGCTGAAGATCGTCGTGCCCTCGACCCCCGCGGATGCGCGCGCGTCTGATGGCCAGCGCCGTGGCCGATCCCGATCCGGTTCTCTATTACGAGCACATCGCGCTCTATCGCGATCCCCGAATCAAGCAGCGGCTCACCGACGATCCGCCGCCACCGGTGCCAATCGGCAAGGCGGCGCTTCGTCGCCGCGGCGACGATCTCGCGCTCATCGCCTACGGTGCGTACGTGCACGCGGCGCTCCGCGTGGCCGGCCGCCTCGCCGCCGACGGACTCGAAGCCAGCGTGCTGGATCTGCGATCCCTGGTGCCGCTCGACCGCGACGCCGTGCTCGCCGTCGCCCGGCACTGCAGCCGCGTCCTGATCGTTCACGAGGACGCCCGCACCGGCGGCATCGGCGAGAGCCTCGCGGCGCTGATCCAGGAAGAAGCCTTCGAGTCGCTCGACGCCCCCATCCGCATCCTCGGCGCCCTCGACACGCCGGTCCCGTACTCGCCGCCGCTCGAGGACTTCTATCTCCCGTCGGAACAAGAGATCGAGCGGGCTGCACGGTTGCTGCACGAATACTGATCAGACTCAACTCCCAACGTCCAACTCCCAACTCCCAAGGGAAACCGATCGAACAATGGGGTGCAGGTCTTACCAACTAGCTTGTTGCCGTGACTTCCGCCCCATTGTTCGAACGATTCCCTTGGGAGTTGGGAGTTGGAGCGTTGGGAGTTGAGTTTGTGTCTTTTGAACCTCCCGCGTGTGTCGAAGTTGACACAGGCCCCGGAAACACCCCACAATAGACCCTTCCCCAGCTTCAATCGAATGAACGGGGGGACGACGAACCTGGACCGCCGGCGGGCGGGAGCGTCGGTCCCTCGAGGCGGAGCTCATGGCATATTCGCGACGCCGGACCAAGCCGCCCTATGAGCTGGCCGGCAGCTCTGCGGTCGTGCGCGAGTGCGTGGCGCTGGTGGAGCGTGCGGCCGGCGACGACCGGAACGTCCTGATTGCCGCGGAACCGGGCCTCGACGCCGCGGCCGTGGCCCGGGCGATTCACCAGGGCGGGCCGGGTAAAGACGGGCCGTTTGTCGTGCAAACGTGCGCAGCGCTGTCCGCGGCCGAGCTCGAGCAGGCGCTGTTCGGCTCGACCCGGCGGACCTCGCCCGGCGATCTCGACGCCCTGGCCGTGTCCAGCGCCCTCTTTCGCGCGCGCGGCGGGGTGCTGTTCCTGACCGACCTGGACGAGCTTCCCGCCCCGCTTCAGCAGCGTCTGGCCCGCCTCCTGAGGGACGGTGAGGTCCGCCTGCCACGGCGCTCGGCGCCGGTCGCGCTCGACGTTCGCGTCATCGCCTCGACCACCAGGCGCCTCGATCCCGGTCTCCGCGAGGACTTGATCCGGCGGCTGCCGGTCGTCATCGAGATCCCATCCTTCCGTCAGCGGCGCGACGATGTGCCCGCGATCGCCGGAGCGATGCTCGCGGCGCGCGATCGCCGCCGGCGGTTCACGCCTGCAGCGCTGACCGTGCTCAGCGCGTTGCCGTGGCGCCGCAACACCGCCGAGCTCGCCGGGCTGATCGATCGGCTCGCCGCGACCGGCAGCGGGGTCATCCGCCAGGAAGACGTCCTCGGCGAGGTCCAGCTCGATCGCGCTCCCGCACGCCCGACCGGCAGCCTGCGCGACGCGCGCCGGGCGTTCGAGCGCGAGTTCATCGCCGCCGTGCTGCGCGATCACTCGTGGCAGATGCGCGAGGCGGCCCGGGCCCTCGGGATCGAACGGGCGAACCTTTATCGCAAGGCCAGGCAGCTTGGCATTCCGCTCCGTCGTGAGGGCAATGCGGAGCGGCGGGGTATCCGGGTGACGAGCGCGACCGGCGGGTTCTGACATGGTGCTCATCACGACCCTGCTCATCGCGCTGTCGCGGCGTTCCGCAGGCGCCCGCGCCACCTCCACACTCCACCGCACCGGCGGAGTATGTCGCCGGTCCGCAGGACGTCCTGCACCATCGTCGTCTTTGGCGAAGAGGATCTGACGAAGACGGTATCGCTCGATGCGGATGGGACGTTCGACTACCCGTACATCGGCCGGGTCAAGGCGGGAGGTCTCACCGCTCGCGCCATTGGCGAAGAGATCGCGCGCAGGCTCAAGAACTTCTACGTGAACCCGCAGGTCACCGTGGAGGTCGCCAAGTTCCGGAGCCAGAACATCTTCGTGTTCGGCCAGGTTCATGCGCCCGGCCAGTACCCGCTCTCGGGCAACATGTCGGTCCTGCAGGCGCTGGCGGCGGCCGGGTCGCCCACCCCCGCTGCCGCTTCGTACGTCGTGATCTCGCGGCCGGCGGGATCCAGCCCGCGATTGCCCAGGGAAGAGCCTGGCGGGGGCACGTCGCTCCGCGTCACGCTCCGGGAGCTCCAGAGCGGACAGCTGCCGTCGGGCTTCGCCCTTCGGGACGGCGATACGGTCACGATTCCGAAGGCCGACATCGATCTACGTCACGGGCTACGTGAAGATCCCCGGGCCTTACCCGATCGATGGTGACCTCACGGTCATGCAGGCGATCGCCATGGCCGGCGGTGCGACCGACAAGGCCGCGCCGAACCGCGTCCGCATCTTCCGCACCGTCGACGGCAAGCAGCAGGAAGTCAAAGGCGTGAAGATGAGCGACCTGGTGCGGCCGGGCGACACCATCGACGTCCCCCAGCGCTACTTCTGATCTCGCGTGACTGTCCTGCACGTCGCGGCGGGGAACACTTACGGCGGCATCGAGCGCATGCTGGTGACGCTCGCGTCCGCGCCTCATCCGGCGGTGCGGCAGGAATTCGTGGTTTCGTTCGGCGGCCGCTTCGAACGGGAACTGCAGGATGCCGGCGCGGCGGTGCATCGCCTGCCGTCGCCACGCGCGTCACGTCCACTGATGGTCTGGCGGGCGAGGCGTGCCTTCATGGACATGCAGGCCAAAGCCGCGCCGGAGGTCGCCATCTTCCACAGCGCCTGGCCGCACGCGATGTTCGCCTCCACCGCACGTGCCGGCGGCGCCCGGATCGGCTTCTGGCAGCACATGCCGGTCACGACGCCCGCGTGGCCGGATCGGTGGGCGCGGTTCGTGCGCCCTGACTTCACGGTGTTCAACAGCCGGTTCACGCAGGCGCGCCCGGCTTTTCCCGATGTCCCCGGCCACGTGATCCATTGCGCGGTCGGCAGCGCCGCCGGCCATCGATCCTCGCCGTTCGCCGGTCGCTCCGCGCCTCGCTCGGCGCCAACGACGGTGACGTCGTCGTGCTGATGGCGGCGCGTCTCGAACGCTGGAAGGGTCACTCCGTGTTGCTCGAGGCGGCGAAGCGGTTGCCGGAAGACACCAGGATCCGCATCTGGATTGCCGGAGCCGAGCACGACGGCGACTCGCGCTACCACCGCGATCTGACCGCCGCTGCGGCGGGCGGCGCACGGGTCAGCCTGCTCGGTGAGCGTGACGACGTGCCGACCCTGATGCGGCTGGCGGATGTCTATTGCCAGCCGAACCTCAAGGGCGAGCCGTTCGGGATCGCCATCGCGGAGGCGATGCGGGCATCGCTCCCTTGCGTGGTTTCCGCTGCGGGTGGCGCCGCGGAACTTCTGGACGACTCGTGCGGCATCATCACCGCGCCGGGCGACGCGGCCGCGGTCGCCGACGCGCTTGCAGCGCCTGGCCGCCGATCCCGGTCTGCGCGCGCAGATGGGCGCGGCAGGCGAAGCTCGCGCGGCGCAGCGCACCGATCCGGGTGGCCGCCTCCAGGAGCTGGCGGGCGTGTTGTCCTGCCTGCAGTCGTCATGACCGAACGCATGCCGAGCCTGGTCTGCCTCACGACGTCGTCGGCCCTCGGCGGCGCGGAAACGAGCCTGCTGACCTTGCTCACGGCGCTGCACGCGATGGACAGGTCGCGGCGGATCACGGTGGTCGCGCCGGGCCCTGGACCGGTCGCGGATCGATGCCGGACGCTCGGATTCGAGGTCGTAGAGCTGCCGTTTCCGGCGGCATTGACCAGGTTCGGCGAGAGTGCGGCGACCGCCACCCGCCGGAGTGCCGGTGAGTCGCGGCCGGCTCGCAGTGACGGCGCTCGCAGCGGGAATCGCCCTGCCCGGCTACCTCCGATCGCTGCGAGGCGTGATGCGGCGTGCGAATGCGACGGTGGTGCACAGCAACGGCCTCAAGGTGCACGTGGCTGCGGCGCTGGCCAAGCCGGCCGGGATCCGTCTGGTGTGGCACCTGCACGAATACGTAGGCACCCGGCCGCTCACCGCGACGCTGCTGCGAGCGCTTGCGGGGCGCGCCGACGTGGTCGTGACGAACTCCGACAGCGTCCTGCGTGATGCGGAGAGGGTGATCGGCTCCCGCACGGCGCTGCGGCGAATCCACAACGCCGTGGATCCCGCGATCTTTTCGCCCGACGGTCCGCCGCTCGATCTCGCCGCGCTGTCCGGCCTCGCGCCCGACCGCGGTCTCGTCCGCATCGGGCTGGTGTCGACGTTCGCACGGTGGAAGGGCCATGAGGTCTTCTTCGATGCGATCGCCCGGTTGCGGACGCGCCGTGCCGTTCGGGCGTATGTCATCGGAGGCGCGGTGTATGAGACAGCCGGCAGCCAGTGGTCGCCGGCGGAGCTCGCCGCACTGGTGGCGGCTCGCGGCCTCACCGAGGCGGTCGGATTCACGGGCCACGTCGACGACGTGCCAGCGGCGCTGCGGTCGCTCGACATCGTTGTCCATGCGAGCACTGAGCCCGAACCGTTCGGAATGGTGATCGCGGAGGGGATGGCGGCCCGGCGCGCGGTGGTCGCCGCGCGGGCGGGCGGGGCAGCGGAGTTGTTCCACGACGGCGTCGATGCGATCGGGCATACGCCGGGCAACGCCGCGGAGCTCGCGGAGCGGCTGGAGGAGCTCGTCGATCGATGCGGCCCGCCGGGAGACCATCGCCGCGACCGCTCGATCCACCGCCATCGACAGGTTTTCGCCCGAGCGCATGGCCGTGGCGTTTCGCGAGGCCTACGCGGGATGATTTCCATCGGACTCTGCGGCGTCGCTTTCCTGTTGTGCCTCTACATGGGCCGCAGGTCGCTCGTCGCCGGCCTCTGCGCGCTGATAACGGTGGGCTATGCCTACGGCATCGTACGCGCCAACCTGCCTGACGGCTTCTCCCATCTGATCTTCGACGCGGGCACGCTCGGTCTCTACGTCGCGCAATTCGGGCGCCGGCTGCCGTTCTGGCAGCACGCCCGGGCCGGAGACGTCCGGAACTGGTTGATCGTGCTGATTGCGTGGCCGGTCCTGCTGTTCGCGATGCCGTGGCAGGACCCGCTGATTCAGCTGGTCGGCCTGCGCGGCAGCATTTTCCTTCTGCCCTTCATCCTGCTCGGCGCGCGCCTGACGGGCGACGACGTCTACAAGCTGGGGCTGTGGTTCTCGGTGCTCAACCTGGCGGCAGGCGGGCTGGCGCTGGCCGAGTACTCGATGGGCGTGGACCGGTTCTTTCCCCGCAACGCCGTCACCGAGATCATTTTCCGCAGCAAGGACCTGGCGAACTACACCGCCTTCCGCATCCCGGCCTCGTTCGGGAACGCGCACTCCTACGCAGCCACGATGGTGCTGACGATCGTCGTCATCGCCGGCTCGTGGGTGCAGGGCCATCACGGCCGCTGGCAGCCGCGGCTGATGAGCGCCGCGCTGCTGATGTCGATGTTCGGCGTGTTCCTGTCGGCGACCCGGCTCAACGCGCTGATCCTGTTTGCGTTGATCCTCACGTCGATTTTCGCCGGGCGCCTGAAGGGTGCTTATCGCTTCCGCTGGCTGATTCTGCTGGCGGTGATCGCCTACGGCGTCGGCACCGACGAGCGGCTGCAGCGGTTTCGCTCGCTGCAGGACACGGAGTTCATCGCCGAGCGGTTCGGCAACAGCGTCAACCTCAGCTTCCTGGAGCTGCTTCGCAACTATCCGCTCGGCAACGGGCTCGGCGGCGGCGGCACCAGCGTGCCCTACTTTCTGCAGGGCCGGATCCGGAACGTCGTGGTGATGGAGAACGAGTACGCGCGGATCCTGCTGGAGCTGGGCATTCCGGGCCTGCTGATGTGGGTGCTCTTCATTGGATGGGTCTTCACGCGCGGGCAGGTCAAGAAGGCCGACATGTTCTACTTCGGCCGGCGGCTGGCGTATGTCGCCGTCGCCTGCACGTTTGCGACCGGGCTGATCGGCACCGGGATGTTCACGTCGGTCCCATCCACGGCCATCGTGCTGCTGTTGACGGGATGGATCGTCGTACCGGAAGTGCGTTTTGCTCCAACGGCGGCGTCCTTCCGCCTGAAGGCGGAAGCCACACCCGCAAATCAAGACTCTCACCTGAAGCCGGAAGTCACGCTCGCTTCTCAGGAACCTGTGGCTGCCGTCTTCAGGCGGAAGATCACCCACCCTGCGATCGACGATGCCCGCACTACTTGAGCCAGCGCCCTGGGTCATCGTGGCCGGCGGATTCCATCAGCACGGTGGAATGGATCGCGCGAACGCGGCGCTCGCGGCCTATCTCCTCGAGTCTGGTATTCCGGTGCACCTCGTCGGCCACGAAATCGATCGCCGATTCATCGAGGACCCGCTGGCGACCGGCCATGTCGTGGCGAGGCCGCGCGGGTTTCCGGGTCTGGCCGAGCGGCTGCTGGCGCGCACCGGTAGCCAGGTCGCGCGCACGACCATCGCGCGGCATCCTCAGGCCCGCGTCGTCGTGAACGGCGGCAACTGCCCGTGGCCCGACATCAACTGGGTCCACGCCGTTCATGCCGCCTGGCCGGTCCAGGACGCCGGCGCGCCATGGTGGAGCCGGCATCGCAATCGCCGGTTGAAGGCGGACGCGGTGCGGCGCGAACGGACCTCGCTGCAGCAGGCCGGACTCGTCATTGCGAATTCCGATGCGACCAGGCGGGCTCTGATCGAGCGGGTCGGCGTGATGCCGGGCCGGATTCGCACCGTGTATCTGGGCTCGGATCCCACGTGGGACGCCGCCGGCGCACGCGAGCGACTGGCGGCGCGCGAGGCGCTTCAGCTCCCGCCGGATCGACCGGTCGTGCTCTTCGTGGGTGCGATGGGAACGGACATCAACAAGGGCTTCGACGTGCTGTGGCAAAGCTGGCTGGAGCTCACGGCGTCGGGCCGATGGGACGCGTCGCTGGTGGCCGCGGGCGATGGCTGGCGCCTGGCCGGCTGGCGCGCCGAGGCCGCTCGCGGCGCGGCGGCTGGCAGCGTCCGATTCCTCGGGTTCACTCCCGCGATCCGCGACGTGCTCGCCGCCGGCGATTTGCTGGTCAGCCCGGTGCGGTATGAGTCCTACGGCCTGAACGTCCACGAGGCGCTGTGCCGCGGGCTCGCGGTCATGGTCACGCGCAGCGCCGGCGTTGTGGAACGATTCGATGACTCGATGACGGAGGCCTTGCTGCCCGACGGCATGACGCCGGCCGCACCTCGCGGACCGGCTGCGCTCGTGGCGCACCGACGTTCAGGGCTGGCGAGTGCGAGCGGCGGCGACCGGGGCGCGGCTGAGAGTGAGGTCGTGGACCGACATGGCCGCCGAGCTCGTGTCGGTTGCGCAGGCATCGCCCGAGCGAGCGTCGGCATGACCCGCACTCATCGGTTCCTCACCGGGTTCGTGACCGGCTACGCTCACCTGATTCTGGCGACGATCGCCGGATTGTGGCTGACGCCGTTCTTCCTTCGCCACCTCGGTCAGAGCACATACGGTCTGTGGCTCGTCGGCACGCAGATCATCGCCTACCTGCTGCTGATGGATCTGGGCATTGTCGCGCTGCTGCCGCGTGAGACGGCCTACATCACCGGGCGAACCGGCGGGCACGATGCGCCGGAGCTCAGGGAGCTGATCGAGAAAACGCTGACGCTGGCGTGTGTGCAGACCCCGGTGGTGCTCCTTGCCGCAGTGATTGCGCTCTGGTGGCTTCCGGCCTCCTGGGCTGCGCTCCGGGTGCCGCTGGCGGTGGTGCTCGGCTTGTTCGTGCTCACGTTCCCACTGCGTGTCTTCCAGGCGGCGCTCACCGGCCTGCAGGATCTCGCGTTCGTGGCCCGAATCCAGCTGATCGCGTGGGTCGTGGGCACGGCCATCAACGTCGTGCTGGTCCTTCGGGGGTTCACGCTGTCGGCGCTGGCGGCCGGATGGTGTGTGACACAGGCCACCATCATCACGGCCTGCGGGGTTCGCCTCGCCGCGAGATTTCCCGGGCGCGATGCCCCGCCGTCTCGCTCCGCGAGTGCTCGTCGGCGGGCGTGACTACGTCGCGCGTTCGGTCTGGGTCTCGGTGAGCCAGGTTGCCCAGGTGTTGCTGAACGGAACCGACGTGATGATCATCGGCGCGCTGCTGGGGCCGGCCGCGGTCGTGCCCTACGCCTGCACCGGCAAGCTCGTCTCCGTCCTGGCGAACCAGCCCCAGGCCATTCTGCAGAGCGCGGCACCGGCCCTCAGCGAGCTGCGCACCTCCGCCGATCGTGGCCGGCTGTTCAAGGTCAGCGCGGCGCTGGCGCAGGCGACGCTCGCGGTGAGCGGCCTGGTGGCGTGCATCGTGCTGGCCGTCAACGCCGGATTCGTGCGGTGGTGGGTCGGCCCGGATCAGTTCGGCGGGATTGCCGCTCACGCTGCTGCTCCTCGCCGCGATGATCATCCGGCACTTCAACACGACCAACGTCTACGCGCTGTTCTGTTTCGGGCACGAGAAGCGGCTGGCCCTCACCGGGCTCGCCGACGGTGTCGCAACACTGGCGCTGAGCGCCGCACTGGTCCGCGCGTGTCGGTCTGGCCGGTGCGCCACTTGGCGCGATCGCCGGCGTCGTGCTCGTGAGCGCTCCACTGAACCTGGGCGCGCTCTCGCGCGAGACCGGCGTGTCGCGGTGGCAGATTGTGAGCACGCTGGGCCCGTGGCTGTGGCGGTTCGCCATGGTCGCGGCGATCGCCGGGCTCGTTGGCGCCTCGGTTCAGCCATCGTCATTTCCGTGGCTCGCGGTCCTGGGCGGTTCCGCGGCGGTGCTGTACTCGCTCGCGGTAGTCGCGCCGCTGCTGCGTTCTCCCGCGGGCGTCTATCTGCGGCCGCTGATCGGACGCGTCAGCAGCGCAGTCACGGGTCTGACGTCGCGCAACCGTGACAACCTTTCGGCCACCCCCTGATGCGACCTCGATCTGCCGCAGATCTGCGCGTCGCTCACATCGTGCCCGCGCCGTTCGATCCCGAAGACGGGATCATGGGCGGGGCAGAGCGCTACGCGTTCGAGCTGGCGCGGCACATGGCCGAGCGGGTGCCGACGCGCCTGATCTCGTTCGGCAACCGCGAACGCACGAGCGAGGTCGGGCGGCTCGAGGTCCAGGTGCTTCGCGGCACCTGGGTGCGCGGCCAGCGCACCAACCCGTTCTCGTGGGCCGTGTGGAAGGCGCTGGCAGACGCGACCGTGGTGCACTGTCACCAGCAGCACGTGGTGGCCAGCAGCACCGCGGCGATCTTCACCCGGCTGCGGCGCCGCCGGGTGTTCGTGACCGACCTGGGCGGCGGCGGATTCGACATCTCCGGTTATGTCTCCACGGATCGCCTGGTTTCACGGCCATCTGCACATCAGCGAATACAGCCGGACCATCGCCGGCCACGACCGGGAGTCCGCGCGCGCGCGTGATCCTCGGCGGCGTGGACGCCGACAAGTTCTCTCCGACGCCCGCACCCGGCGAAGGCGTGCTGTTCGTCGGCCGCCTGCTGCCGCACAAGGGCGTGCACGATCTGATCGATGCCGTCGCGCCCGACGTTCCCGTGCGAATCGTCGGGCAGCCGCTGGACGCCGACTATGCCAACACGCTGCGAGCGCGAGCGTCGGGGAAATGCGTGACGTTCGTGCACGATGCCGACGACGATCAGCTGGTCGCCGAATACCGGCGCGCCACCTGCGTCGTGCTGCCCAGCGTGTACACATTGCCCGACGGCCGGACGACGCGCGTGCCGGAACTGCTCGGGCAGACGCTCCTCGAAGGCATGGCCTGCGGCCGCCCCGCGATCTGCACGGAGGTGGCGAGCCTGCCCGAGGTCGTGGAGCACGGGGAGACCGGCTACGTCGTTCCGCCAGGCAACCCCGCAGCCCTGGGCAGCGCCATCGCCGCCGTGCACGCCAATCCCCAGGAAGCCCAGCGCCTGGGCACGAACGGCCGGACGCGCGTGCTCGATCGCTTCCGGTGGGAGAACGTCGTGGACAGATGTCTCAGCGCCTACTTGGAGATGTAATGGCGATGAGCATGTGGCACCTGATCTCCCCCGAGTTCCCCCCGATGCCTGGCGGGGTGAGCGAGCACTCGCGGGTGCTGGCAGAGGCCGCGGCGTCTCGCGGGCTCGACGTGCACGTCTGGACGGCGGCTGGAGCCTCGCCGCTTCCGAACGCTCCGGGCGTGGAGGTGCACTCGTCACTGGGTGCGTTCGGTGGAGAGGACCTCGCACGGACCGATGCACTGCTCGACGCATTTCCGAAGCCGCGGCAGATCGTGCTGCAATGGGTGCCGCACGGGTACGGGCGCCGGGGGATGAACCTGCGGTTCGCGCGGTGGATCGCCGGGCGCGTTCGCGCCGGCGACGAGCTCGACGTGATGGTGCACGAGCCGTTTGCCGACTTCCTGGGTCCGTCGTGGATCCAGCCCGCCCGTGCCGTGGTGCAGCGATCGATGACGCGAGCGGTCGTGAGCTCGGCGCGCCGGGTGTGGCTGTCGATTCCGGGATGGACGCCGCGCGTGCTCCCGATGCTGCGGCCGGCGGTGACTCCACGCGTGCTGCCAGTGCCGGGGACGATCCCTGTCGACCGCGATCGCCAGGGGATCGCGGCGCTGCGCGGCCGGCTGCTCGGCGGCGCGAAGGCGCTGGTCGGGTACTTCGGTGCGGGCGGAGGATACGCGGAAGCGGCACTCGGGCGCGCCTTCCGTGAGATTGCCGCGAACAGGCCGGACGTGCGGTTCGTGCTGGTAGGCCGCGGAACCGGAGAGCTGGCGCCCGCGTTGCGGCGCCAGACCGGTGTCACCGTGACCGGTCTCCTGCCCGCGCGTGAGCTGTCCCACCATCTTCAGGCCTGCGATCTGCTCCTGCAGCCCTACGTGGACGGAATCAGCGGCCGGCGAACGACGACGATCTCCGCGCTCGAGCACGCGGTTCCCGTGGTGACCACCTTTGGACGGCTCTCGGAGTCGTTCTGGCGCGAGACGTCGGCGGTCGAGACGATCGCGGCAGAGACGCCGGAGCTCCTGGCGGGAGCGGTCGAGCGCCTGCTCGAACCGCGGCGAAACGCCGACGCCAGATCGGCGGCGGTGGCACTGTATGCGGCACGCTTCGATCCACGCGTCGTGCTCGAGCCCCTCTTCGCAGACTGATGCGCATTCTGATCTCCAACTGGAGCTGCCGCAGGGCGGGTGGGACCGAGACCTATCTGGGGCAGATCATGGCCCGGCTGGGTGCCAGCGGCCACGAGGTCCTTTTCTGCTTCGAGGTGGACGAGCCCGAGGGCCGGCCGCGGATTCCGCTGCCGCCCGGCGTACTGAGCGTTCAGCTCCGGCCGGACGTGTCCGGGGCGCTCGACACGATCCGGGCATGGCGGCCGGACGTCCTTTACGCGCACGGGTTCCTCGATCCAGATGACGAAGGCCGTCTGCTCGAGATGGCGCCGGGAGTGTTCGCCGCGCATTCCTATTACGGCACCTGCATCTCCGGTGAGAAGACGCACAAGTTCCCGGTCGTGCGTCCCTGCAGCCGGCGGTTCGGTCCCGCCTGCCTGGCGCTCTATTTTCCGCGGCGGTGCGGAGGGCGCAGCCCGATCACGATGATGACGGCGTACGACCGTCAGCGGCGCCGGCTCGCCTTGCTCCACCGATACGGCTGGGTGGTAACGGTGTCGGCGCACATGGCCGGAGAGTTCCTTCGTCACGGCGTCGCCGGCGGGCGGGTCTCCATGCTCCCGCACTACGGCACCGCCGAAGAGGATCAGCTCGAGACGACGCCTGCGCCTCACGCTCCGGGCACGGCGGTCCGGATGACGTTCGTCGGCCGGATGGATCGACTGAAGGGCGGCCGTGTGCTCATCGATGCGCTCCCGCGCGTCCGTCTCGAATCACGCCGGCCCCTGCAGCTCACCTTTGCAGGCGAGGGGCCGGCGCGGGAATCATGGGAGCGTCATGCGCAGGTGCTGACCGGTCAGGGATCTGACATCTCCATCGAGTTCGTCGGCTGGCTGCAGAAGGACGCGCTCATGACCCGCCTCGCCGCGACCGATGTCGTGGTCATGCCCAGTCTCTGGCCGGAGCCGTTCGGGCTGGTCGGCCTGGAAGCGAACCGCCGTGGCGTTCCGGTGGTGGCGTTCGCCACCGGGGGGATTCCTGAATGGCTGCAGGACGGCGTCAACGGGTGCCTCGCGCCCGGTGATCCTCCCACTGCAGAGGGATTCGCCGGCGCGCTGATCCGCTGCATTCGCAGCCTGGAATCGAGCGACGAGCTGACCCGTGGCGCGCTGGCGGCAGCCCGTTCGAGACGCGACGACCAGCATCTGCGGGCGCTGCTCGACATTCTCGGGCAGGCGGCCCGGCGGAGCGATGGCGTCACCGCATGAAGCTGCGGATTCTCTTCGCGATTCACGGCCCGCGCGACCCGACGACGGCTGTCTTTCTGACGATTCAGCGGCGCGCCGAGTGCCTCGCCGCGCGGGGTCACACGGTCGAGATCCTGACGCCGGCCGACCTGCCGTTCGGATCGTGGTCGCGCCTGCAGCCGCTCCTGCTGCCCCTGGGTCTCGCAACGCGCAGTCTGCGGACTTATGACGTCGTGGTCTTCCACAGCCACCTGGCATGGGCGCACGCCCTCCTGCGTACTGCAGGCGGATCGGGTCGTCCCGCCATGGTCATCGCGTTTCACGGACTGGAGCCGCTCTATTACGAAGCGCTCGCCACCGAGCTCGCGCGCACCGGCGAGCGGCTGTCGATGCCGTTCAGGCTCGTTCACCAGCGGCTGGTTCCTCGCCTGCTGGCGTTCGCGTCGCGGCGCGCCGATCGCGTGTTCTGTCTGAACACACGCGAACGCGACTTCATCGCCGAACACGGCTGGGCCGCGCCGGCCCGTGTCCGGATCCTGCCAAACGGGGTCGAACGCGATCTGTTTCGCGAGGCGCGAACCTATGCGGCGCGCGCCAGCCGCCTCCTGTTCACGGGACAGTGGCTGCGCGGCAAAGGCATCCGGTATCTCGTCAGCGCGTTCGAGTCGCTCGCGGCGAGCCGTCCTGCGATCGAGCTGACCTGTGTGGGCACGGGTGTCGACACCGACGCCGTCCGGCGCGATTTCGCACCCTCGGTGCGAGACCGGGTTCGGGTGCGCCCACGCGTCAGCCGCGAGGAGCTCGCGCAAGAGCTCGACCGGGCCGACATGTTCGTATTTCCCTCCCTGTCCGAAGGATTCAGCGGTGCGCTCCTCGAGGCGATGGCCGCGGCGCTGCCGACGGTCGCCACACCAGCCGGCGCGGCGGCGGACATCCTTCGGCATGGCGAGAACGCGCTCGTGGTTCCCATTGCCGATGCCGGCGCGCTGATCGACTCGATCGAAACGCTCCTCGATCGATCGGATGTGCGCCAGCGGCTTGGAGGAGCGGCGCGTGCTACTGCAGCCGGCTATCAGTGGGATGCGGTGAACGAGCTCTTCGCGAACGAGCTCCTGGGCGCGGTCGCGCCTCCTGCATGACCGGCACACCAAATCGGCCGCGTGTCTGCTTCATTGTCGAGAGCGGAACCGACGTCAGGCTCGTCGAGGGCCTGGCGGAGCGGGTCGCGTTGCAGGTCCTCGCCCGCGACATTCCGGGTGGCCGGCCGGTGAGCCAGCCGACCGCTCACCCGATCTCGATCGCTTCGAGCCGGCGGCTGACGTTCGCAGGCAGGGCCTTCGCGACCATCCTCCGTTCGTCGATCGACGTCGTGCTGGTGCAGGGTCACGGGGTCGCGGCGCTCGCCGCCAACGTCGCGGCCAGAATCAGACGGATCCCGTGCTGGATGCTGATCTGCAGCCCGGCGGCCGAGTCCTACGAGGCGCGGCGCAGTGGGGGCTACCGTTTTTCAGCGGCTACGCTGGCGGTGATTGACCTGCTCGGACGGTTGAACGGGAGTGTCGGGCAGGGATACATCGTGCTCAGCCAGCACCTGCGCGACGTCGTGCGGCGCTACGATGCCCGGCATCCTGTCCACATCATCCCGGTTTACGGCGTGGACCTCGCGCATTTCACGGCCACGGCCGATCGCGCGCACGCGCGACAGATGCGTGGACTGCCGGCCACGGGCGCGTTCATCTTCAACAGCAGCCGGGTCGCTCCCGAGAAAGACGTGCTGACATTGATCGATGCGTTCAAGCTGCTCGTGGCCGAAGGAAGGGACGTATACCTCCTGCACCGCAGCGGCGGCTTTCGGGAATTCCTGGATTACGCCCGGTGGGCGGGGGTCAGTCACCGGGTGATCGCCACCGACGCAGCCGATCCGCGGCGCGAGTTGCCGCTCGATTACGTGTCGGCCGACGTGTGCGTGCAGGCGAGCCGTGCCGAAGGGCTCGGCTTCTCGGTCCTCGAGGCGCTCGCGTGCAACACACCCGTGGTCGTCTCGGCGGTTGGCGGCCTGCTGGAGACTGTCAGTGATGGTGTGACCGGCTGGACCGTGCCGCCAGGCAACGCACCGGCCCTTGCGTCCGCGCTCCGCGATGCGCTCGATCATCCCGGGGAGGCACACCGGCGGGCTTCTGCCGGCCGTCAGATTGTGCAGAGCCGATTCGAGCGCGGCGCCGCATTCGACGCGCTTGCGGCCCGTCTTGGGCGGAATCCATCGGTGAAGACGCGGCCCCCGACGTCCGGACCCCCGGACCCCGGGACCACGGACCCTGCCATCGAACAAGGCCACTACTACCGCAAGCAGCTCGGTTGCGACAGCAGCGTGATCGCCTGGAGCCATCGCGCTCGCTTCGCGGCCGGCCTCGGACTGCTTGGCGGCTCGCCACGAAGGCTGCTCGACTATGGTTGCGGCGACGGAACGTTCCTGGCGATGGCCGCGGATCGCATCGTGACCGGCTGCGGGGCGGATCTCGACGCCGCTCAGACCGAGGAAGCTCGCCGTCGTCTCGCCAGCTTCAGCAACCTGCAGTTCTGCACGATTGGGGAGTTGTCGGCCCCCACGCACGCCTCGGCCTACGATGTGGTGACCTGCATGGAGACGCTCGAACACTGCACCGAGGACGTCGTGCACATCGTGCTCGGCGACCTGTCCCGGCTCGTCGCCGCCGACGGCCGCGTCATCATCAGCGTGCCGATCGAGACCGGCCCGACGTTTCTCCTGAAGCTCCTCGTCCGCAAGGCCGCGGCGTGGCGCGGGCTGAGCGACTATCGCTACTACGAGTCGTACCCGGTCAGCGATGCGCTGAGGATGATCTTCGCAGGCAAGCGCGGACCGATCGCACGTCCCGTGTATGGCGGGCCCGCGTCACCGTATCACTCACATTACGGCTTCAACTGGAAGGCGCTGCGCGAAAAAGTCCGCGAGCACCTGGCGATCGAAGCCACGCATTTCTCGCCGCTCGGGTTCTCGCGAGGCCTGGCGAGCAGCCAGGCGTGGTTCGTCTGCCGGCCGATCCGGTC
Organism: uncultured Acidobacteriota bacterium; assembly: GCA_963836735.1. Taxonomy (GTDB): domain Bacteria; phylum Acidobacteriota; class Vicinamibacteria; order Vicinamibacterales; family 2-12-FULL-66-21; genus JACCXG01. The sequence continues at coordinate 88,993 of CAWIKP010000023.1, forward strand.
GAAATGACCGGAGACACGCGGCCCTCGGGGTCCGTTGCGGTTCTCCACGACATGGTGGAGGAGGGCTGGCCGAGCATGGACCAGATGGGTCATCTGCTCACGACCCGTGTCCCCGCGCTTGCGCCCGGTCTGTCGGTCACGCCGATTCGCCACCGGATGACGCGGATAGCGTCACCGTTCGCTCTCGAGCGTGTCCGCCCCCTGTTCCTGGCCGATCGGATTCTGAATCGGATGGTGCTCTACCCGCGGCGGGTCAAGCGGTCTGTGAGCGGCCGCTTCGACGTCTACCACGTGGTCGATCACAGCTACGCGCAGCTCGTCCTCGCATTGCCGCCGCAGCGCACGATCGTCAGCTGCCACGACATCGATACGTTCCGCAGCCTGGTCCAGCCGGTCGAGGATCCGCGTGGATGCGCTCTTCAACGCCATGACCAGGCGAATCCTGGCCGGTCTTCGGCGGGCCGCGATCGTCGTGTGCGGCAGCGCGGCCGCGCATGACGACCTGGTCCGCTTTGGCCTCGCCGATCCGGCGCGGCTCCGCATCGTGCCGAACGGTATCGATCCGGGGCTGTTGGAGCCGCCGCCGGCCGCCGCCCGGTCGCGCGCCGCGGAGCTGCTGCCGGCCGAGCGCGGAACGTTCGACCTGCTCCACGTCGGGAGCGACATTCCCCGCAAGCGGCTCGATCGACTGGTCGAGATCGTCGCGGCGCTGCGTGAGCCGCGGGCACCGGATTCGACTCGTGCGTGTGGGATCGCCGCTGCGCCAGGAAACCCGCCGGCGCATCGCGGAGCTCGCGTTCGGCGACATCGTCGAGCTGCCGTTCGTCGATCGCGACGTGCTCCGCGCAATCTACGAGCGCTGCCATCTCCTGGTGCTCACCTCCGATCGCGAAGGCTATGGCTTGCCCGTGCTCGAGGCATTCGCGGCGGGGAAGCCCGTGGTCGCCAGCGATATTCCGGCGCTTCGCGAGTCTTCGGGTGGGCTGGCGACCCTCGTGCCGGCGGATTCGCTCGACGAATGGGTCGGCGCAATCGAGCGCGTGCTGCGGTCGAGCGATTCGGGCGGAGGGCTCGCCGCCGAGCGCCGTGCGCACGCGGCGGCAAGGACCTGGGACGAGCACGTGCGCGGGCTGCTGCCGGTGTACGCGGAGATTCTGTCGGCGCGGTAGAACATCGATAGATCAAATCCCAAGATCCAAATCCCAAATCCCAATGCAATTCCCAAATCCCAATTGCCAAACCGACCACAAAGACACAAGGAATGGCTATTGGGGGTTGATTTTGGGGATTGGCTTGACCCTTGGACTTGGGATTTGGCAGTGCCTTGGGATTTGGGATTTGGATCTTGGGATTTGATCTAGTCACATGAAAGTGACCCACCTCGGCAAGTTCTATCCTCCCGTGCCCGGCGGCATGGAGCGCGTGCTCCAGACGCTCTGCGAGGGCGAGCGCCAGCGCGGTGTCGACAGCCGGGCGCTGGTCGTGGGCACGTCGCCGCGCGACGATTCACGAGCTGGTCGACACTGTGCCGGTCACCCGGGCAGCTTCGTGGCTGCGGGTGGGCTCGGTGTGGTTCGCGCCGCCGCTGATCGGGCTGCTGCACCGGGTCGAGACCGACATCCTCGTTCTCCACGAGCCGAATCCGATGGCGCTGCTGGCCTTTGCGCTGGCCCGACCGAAGCATCGGCTCGCCATCTGGTACCACAGCGAGGTGCTGCGATCGCGCTGGCGCTACAAGCTGATTTACGAGCCGTTCCTCAGGCCTGCGTTTCGCCGGGCGTCGCGGATCGTCGTGTCCTCGCCGGCCCTGCCCGAATACGCGGAGCCACTCGAGGCCCATGCGAGCCGTTGCGAGGTGATCCCCTTCGGCGTCGACGTTCACCTCGCGCCCGCCCCGGAAGGACATCCAGCTGTCGCATCCGTGCGCGCGCGATGGACCGGACCCATTGCCTTGTTCGTCGGAAGGCTGGTGCCTTACAAGGGGGTGGAGTTCCTGCTGCGGGCGCTGGCGGAAAGCGACGTCGCGGCAGTGATCATCGGCGACGGTCCGCTGCGCGAATCGCTCGAAGATCTCGCCACGCGCCTCGGCGTCGACTCACGCACGTTCTTTCTTGGCCATGTGGACGACGGGACGCTGTCGGCGTGGTACGGGGCCTGCGACATCTTCGTGCTGCCGTCGGTGACGCCGGGCAGAGGCGTTCGGCCTGGTGCAGCTCGAGGCGATGGCGCGGGGAAAGCCGGTGATCAGCACACGGATTCCGACCGGAGTGCCGTGGGTGAACATCGATGGCCACACCGGCCTGACCGTGCCGCCCTCGGATGCCGGCGCCCTCGCCGGCGCGCTCCGGAAGCTTGCCGGTGACGGTGAGCTGCGGCGGCGGATGGGAGTCAACGCCCGCGACCGCTTCACGATGGAGTTCACGCCGAGACGATGATCGACCGCACGGTCGGCGATGTACAAGCAGATCATGAGCGAGCCGGTGCCGTCCCCGCCGCCGGTCATGAAGCGCGCGTTCGACGCGCTGCTGTCGGGCGCGGGCCTGCTGCTCTCGGCGCCGGTGTGGGCCGCCGCCGCCGCGGCGATCAAGCTCGAAGATGGCGGACCGGTGTTCTTCCGGCAGGCGCGCGTCGGTCAGAACGGCGAGTGTCTTCACCGTCCTCAAGTTCCGATCGATGGTGGTCCACGCCGAGCGCGATCATGGTCCGCGCCAGGCGGCAGCGGGCGACGCTCGCGTGACCCGGGTCGGACGGTTGATGCGCGCCACCGCCATGGACGAGCTGCCGCAGCTCGTCAACATCTTCAAGGGGGACATGAGCTTCGTCGGACCGCGCGCGCTGCGTGCCCGGCGAGATCGAAACCGGCGGCGACGGCCGGCTGATTCCGATGGAGGCGATCGAGGGCTACCGTGAGCGCACCGCGGTGCAGCCCGGACTGACCGGCATCGCGCAGATCTATGCGCCGCGTGACGTGACGCGGCGGCACAAGTTCCGCTACGATCGCCTCTACGTCAAACGCCGGTCCTTCTGGCTCGATATCCGGCTGATACTGCTGTCGTTCTGGATCAGCATGCGAGGCACGTGGGAGCATCGTCAGCGGAAGTTCTAGCGTGCGGCGTGGGACGTGATCGTGGTCGGCGCCGGGCCGGCCGGTCTGACCGCCGCCACCGGGCTCGCCGCTGAAGGGTTCGCGGTCCTCGTTCTCGAAGAGCACGATCGCGTCGGCGATCCGGTCCACTGCACCGGCGTCGCTCGGCCTCGACGCCTTCAGCGAATTCGATCTTCCCCGCGACACCATCTGCACCATCACGAGTGCGGCGAGATTTCACGGCCGCGACGGCCGCTCCGTGCGAATCGACGGCGGCGAGGTCGCCGCCGCGGTCGTCGACCGCGGCCGGTTCGATCGCGCGCTCGCCGATCGCGCAGCACGATGCCGGAGCGGTGATCGCGCGCGGCGCCCGGGTTCAGGACATCCGCGTGCGCCGGCGATGGCGTGACGGTGACGGGTCAGGTGCGCAGACGGTCACGCGCGAGATCTCGGGCCGGGTCTGCGTCCTCGCGTGTGGCGCGCAATACCGGTTCAACCGTCAGCTCGGTCTGGGCATCCCGCGCGCCTACCTTCAGACCGCGCAGCTCGAGACGGAGTTTCCCGGGATCCCGGACGTCGAGATCGATCTCGATCGAACGCTGGCGCCGCGCGGGTTCGCCTGGATCGTGCCGTTCCGCCGCGAGCATCGGACCATGGCACGCCTCGGGTGTCATGACCTGCGACAGCGCCGCGATCCGGTTCGAGGAGTATCGGCGGCGGATTGCCGACCGGCACGGCGCGACGCTCAGCGCGTCGCGCCCGCGGCTGAAGCTGTTGCCGCTCGCGCCCGTCAAGCGCACGTATGCCGATCGTGTTCTCGCGGTCGGGGATGCCGCCGGCCTGGCCAAGCCGACGACCGGCGGCGGGATCTATTACAGCCTTCTCAGCGGGCGGCTGGCGGCCGAGGTCCTCGTGCCGGCGCTGAAAGGCAGGATCGCACGGACGCGGCCACGCTGCGTGCGTACGAGCTGCAGTGGCAGTCGCGGCTCGGCCCGGAGCTGCGCGCCGGCCTCGCCTTCCGCACGCTCGCCGCGCGCTTCGACGACCGCGCGGTGGACGCCCTGCTCGAGCTCGCGGCGGTCGACGGCATCGTCCCGCTGCTGCAGCGGACCGCCAATTTCAACTGGCACCGCGCCGCCGCGCTGGCGCTCCTGAAGAATCCGGGCTTCAGGCGGATCGTCCTATCCAGTCTTTTCACCTGACAGCGACAACTCCCAACTCCCAACTCCCAAGGAGAGCCGTTCGAACAACTGGGCGAAAGTCCGTCAACAAGCTTGTTGCGGCAGCTTCCACCCCGTTGTTCGAACGGTTTCCGTTGGGAGTTGGGAGTTGGGAGTTGGGAGTTGACCGTGTCACTGTCGTCGCGCCCTCGGATCGTGCGGCAGCCCCGGCGTGTCCTTCTTCACCTGAAACCAGTCGGCTCAGCCGCACCAGTCGTCCGCGGCGCGTGGTGAGCAGCTCGGCGAGCCGCTCGACGGCGTCGAGCGCCTGGGCGAGCGATGAGACGACGCCGATGCCGCGGGCCTCGGCGGCTTCGCGCACCGGCGACTCCGCGGGCGCCCGGAGCGACCATCAGGGCCTTCGAGTTGCTGGCGCTGATGATCTCCAGGCAGTTGACCATGCGATCGTCGAGCGCCAGATCGAGGCGCAGCGACCGCGCCAGCTCGCCGCGTGCGCCGGCCGGCGTGGTCAGCACGCTGGGCAGGAAGATAGCCGTGGCGCTCGAGCCAGACCTGCGTCTGCAGCTGCACGGAGTCGCCGGCGCTCGGCGGACGGCTGGTCATGAAGAACACTTCCCACCGCGACCGCCGCACCTGCGTCGTACAGCCGCGCTATCTGATCGGGTTCGTAGGCAGGGATGTCGAGCCACCAGTTCGTCGTGGCGGCGACGGCGCGCCAGAGCCGCTCGACGTCCGCCTTCGACAGCTCGGCCTCGACGTCGTCGCGGCGCAGTGCCCAGCTCGCGCTCCGCGAGCGCCCGGAACGCGGTCCGGAAATCGGCGACGACTCCATCGACATCAATTCCCAGCCGGAGCATTCGACGAGTGCCGGGGGATGTGGACCAGGATCGCGGCCGCGACCGCCGCGAGCATGCCGCTCGCGGGAAGGGTGAGCCCCGTTTCCCAGATGGACTGGACCGCCACGGCGACGAGCGACGCCGACGCGCCGAGCCGCATCCAGTGCAGAGGATCGTCGCTCCGCCGCAGCGCCCGCACACCGGCGGCCGTGAGCGACGGCCAGCGCGACGAGCGCCGGGAGGGCCAGCATCAGCCCGCCTTCGGCAGCGACCTGCACGTAGTGATTGTGTGCTTCGTTCCAGTAGTAGGTGCGATCGGAGGTCTGATAGAGCCGCATCGCGTTCGAAAAGGTTCCTGCGCCGGTTCCCGTCAGGGGAAAGTCGCGAATGATGTCGAGCGAGTCGCGCCAGATTGCGACGCGGTGCGCGAGCCCGAGCTGCCGTGTCTCGTCGATGCGCGACAGCAGTCGATCGAGATCGGCGTAGGCGACGACACCCAGCACCGCCGCGAGCGCGATCGCGCCGGGCCACAACGACGATCGCCGGAAGCCCACCTGGCGCGGCGCAGTCAGAGCAACATAGCCTGCGGCACACGCCAGCGCAAGCATCGTCGATCGCGAAGCGCCGGCGGCGACGATCGACGATGAGCAGGAAGGCGGACAGCACAAGGATGAGGCTGCGTCCGTCGAGGGCATGCGCGATCCGCGCTCGCCAGCTCCAGCCCCGCGACGGTGACGACACGGCGCGCCGCCACTGAAAGCATCCGAAGCACGAGGAACAGCGCCAGCAGGCTCCACGTTCCGGCATGATTGCGGTTGATGAACGGGCCGAGCGGCCGTGCGCCCGCATCGTCCGGGCGCCAGAAGCCGTAGACGAGGTGGGTGCCGACGCCGCTCTGCGCGAAGGCCACGAGCACGAACGCGACTGATATCCAGGCCAGTGCCGTCACCACGGTGCGGATCCCCCCGCGTGCGAGCAGGGTCCGGGCCGATCCAGAACGTCAGCGCACGCGGTGAACAGCGCCAGCCAGGCGTGAACGGTGGCGCTCGGGTCGAGCGTCAGCGGAAGAATCGCTGGCACGTCGGACGTCGAGCGCGGTCTGGTGGACGAACGTGATGCGGCCGGGCGAGACGATCGAGACCAGGGCCGTCGGGAAGGGGAAGCAGCTGCAGGGCGGTGGCCGCGAGGAGGGCGACCAGCGCGCCATCGAGGATGCGGAGACCGCCCGGTGCCGGCCGGCGACCGGCCGCACCCGGATCGCCAGCGCGGTGCTCGCGACGGCGAGGACGATGGCGGTCCAGAAGTAGACGCCGCCAAACAGCGCCGTTGCCGCGACGAGCAGCAGCACCAGCGCGTACGCGGGCCAGCGATCAGGCCGCGGCGTCGGTGGCCGGTGTCTCGCTGCCGTAGTAGCTCTTGTAGTGGTAGCCGTAGTAGCGCGAGTAGTAATACTTGTTCCGATTCAGATCGACGCGGTTCAGCACCGCGCCGATGATGTTCGGCTTGCCGCTCTGGATCGTTTCGATCGCGCGCTCGGCATGGGCCCGGCGAGTCATTTCCGAGCCGACCACGAACACCAGGCCCGACGACGTACGGCGCGACGATGACCGCGTCGGTCACCGCGAGCACCGGCGGCGTGTCGATGATAACCCAGTCGAACGGGCCCGACCTGCAGGTTCGCGATCAGGTTCTGCATCCGCGCCGACGACAGCAGCTCGGACGGATTGGGCGGCGTCCGGCCCGCCGTCATCACGTAGAGGTTCGGCTCGCTCGTGCGCTGCACCGCCTCGCGCACCCGCGCCTGTCCGGTGAGGACGTGCGAGAGCCCGACCTCGTTCTGCAGGCCCATGGTGCGGTGCAGGCCGGGGCGCCGCATGTCGGCGTCGATCAGCATGACCCGCGACCCGCCGAGCGCCAGCGCCACCGCGAGATTGCACGCCGTCGTCGTCTTGCCCTCGAGCGGCTGCGTGCTGGTCACCGCGATCATCCGGTTGCCGTCGGTGCCGTTGGTGAAGACCAGCGAGGTGCGCAGCGACCGGAACGCCTCACCGAAGTCGTGCGGCACCGGGTTGAGCAGCATCGGGACCTTACCGCGTGCCGACCGCCGGAACGAGGCCGAGCAGCGGCAGCTTGAGACGGCGGGTGACGTCGTCCGGGATCTTCACGGTGTCGTCGAGGTACTCGATCGTGTAGGCGAAGGCCACGCCGAGTCGCCAGCCCGAGGACGAGCGCCATCAGCCAGTCGCGGCCGTGATTCGGCGTGTAGGGGCCGCCCGGCACTTCCGCCGCGTCCATCAGCTGCACGTTGTTCGCGCGGCTGTTGCTGATGACCCGCATTTCCTTTTCCTGCTGCAGGAGCGCGTTGTAGACGTGACGCTCGCCCTCGGCTTCACGCTGCAGGATGCTGTAGCTGACGTTCTTCCGGTTCAGATCGATGGCCTGACGCTTCTGCTCTTCGAGCGACGCGGTGAGGCTCCGTTCTTCGGCCAGCGCCGCCCGGTAGTCGTTGCCGATCGACGCCAGGATCTTGCCGGTCTCCGATCGCAGCCGGACGTTCGCGCTCTCGATCGAGGCGTTCACTTTGGCCACGTCGGGATGATTCGCGGTTCGCGTCTGGAGCAGGCGCGCCTTTTCACCGTTCATCTGCGCCAGCTGCTGCCGGATTTCCTGGATCGTCGTGTTCTGGGCCAGGCCGGGGAACGTGTCCACGCCCGGCCGTGTCGGGCGTGAGGTCGCCGAGCTGACGGTGCAGCGCCTCTTTCTGCAGCCGCGTGGTCTTCGCCCTGGTCACCGCGTCGTTGAGCGACTTCAGGCGATCGACGACGATGTTCTGTCGATCGTCGAGGGACATCGCGTTCTGTCCCTCCTGATAGTTGGCCATCGCCCGCTCGGCCGTTTCGACCTTCTGCCGCTGTTTGTCGAGCTCGTCCTTCAGCCAGTCGAGCGTGCTGTTGGTGTTCTGCAGCTTGGAGTCGAGGTTCTGCTGCACGTACTCGCGCGCGACGGTGTTGGCAGCCCGCGCCGCATACTCCGGGTCGGGCGAGGAGTAGATGATCTCCACGAGCCGCGTGCCCTTCACCGGTGCGATCTCGAGCCCGCCGAGAAACGCGCCGATCGCGGCGCTCTCGCCGGCCGTCTCGTCCTTCGCCGGCGCTTCCCCCTCGCTCCGCGCCGGTTTGGCCCGCCACCGGTTCAGCAGCTCCCGCGGCAGCGCGACGGCGCGGGCAAACGCGGTCGGCTGCGTGGCCGGAGGGGGCGGCATCAGCTTGATCACCCGGCGCGCCAGGCCGCGGCTCTGAAGAATGCGGTATTGCGTGTTGAAATACGGCTCCGGATCCTGCCAGTACGCCGGGTCGTTCGAATTCAGCGCCCCGATTGCCGTCGACCGTTCATCCTGGATGACGATGCGCGCCTGCGAGCGGTAGAGCGGTGTTGCCGAGTACGACTCGAGCATCGCGAGCGACACCACGATCGCGAACACGGCGCCAATCAGTCGCAGGTGTTTGAACGACGACCGCCAGACGATCCAGCACATGGACTTCCGGCACGGTCTCGAGCATCGACACGCCGGTACTGGCGGCGATGTCTGGACTGCCTGCGGGACTGAACTGGCGGGAACTGGCCATCACGATCCTCAGGACCGCCCGCTCGCCGGCTGGCCGCCGTTGCCGCGGGTCGCTACGCCCAGCGCGGCCGCGGAGGCCAGCGCGAGGATGGCGGCGCTGCGGAAGAAGCCCGCGTACCAGCGTACCGACCCCGGCAGCCGGATGAGGGTGGTGACGGTTTCGAGCGGTGTGATGCCGAACGTCCGGCCCACGGCCAGAACGTTCTCGCGGCGATCGACGAGCTCGACGAGATAGCTGCCGGGCGGGACTCTCGAGAACCTGAAGCGTCCGGCTTCGTCCGCCTCCGTGGTTTGCACGGTCCGTCCTGTTGTGACGTCGCGGAGGCGAAGATGCGCGTTGGCCACGGGTGTGTCGTCGTGGTGCACCACCGTGCCGGTGACCGTGCCCGCATCCGTGCGGATCGTTTCGCGGAGGCGGACCTGCGGGTCCTGCCCGTACGCTCGAACGAGGTGACCCGCCGGCAGCACTGCGACGAGAACTGCCATCGCCGCGGTGCGTGCGAAAACAACGCGCTTCATGTCTTTCACCCCAAACGTCCGCCCGTCAGAACGGAGGACTCGACCGATCGGGAGGAAGAATCATTGTAGCGCACCTCGTGTGCGCTTGATCACAACTCTCGCATAAAAAGTTCAACCGTGTCATACAAAGTTCACACAAGACATGAGTATTAAACGCTCATATATAGCCTTGTTGTCGGGGCTCGGGACTCGGGGCTCTGGGTTCGGAGGTTCCGGATCTTCGACGCTGCGGGTCGCGGGCCCGAGCCCGCCCGAGCCCCGAGTCCCGACCCTTCGACTGCGCTCAGGGTCGCCCTGAGCATCGTCGAAGGGCGAGCCCCGAGCCCCGGCCGTTAGCCATTTTCCGTGTGATAAATTAGCCGCTCATGCCGGCCCCGACGCGCACGCTCGATGCGCTGACTTCTGCAACCCTCAAACACGTTCGCGACGACTGGTGGGACGAGGCGTTCACGACCTTCCTGGTCGAGCGCCTGCGCCCCAGGGTTGGGAACCGGATTCTCGACGTCGGGTGCGGAACCGGCGGCGTCGAACTGCGGCTTGCCCGGCTGCGCATTCCCCAGGTCACGTTCGTGGGCATCGACCGGTCGATCGATCGGGCGCTGATCGCGGAGAAAACGACCGGCGGGCACAATCTCCGGGCATCGTTCAGCGCCGCCGACGCGCGGCAGCTGCCGTTCCCCGATCGCACCTTCGATTCGACCTTCTGCGTCGCCGTGCTGCAGCACATCACCGAGCTCGACGTGGCGGTGCGCGAGTTCGCTCGGGTGACCCGTCCCGGCGGCCGCGTGCTCGCGGTGGAGCCCGACAACGCCGCCCGCTACTGGTACAGCTCGTCACCCGCGGGCATGACCGCGTTCGCCGAAGCGCGCGCGTTCTTCGATGCGCTCGCCCAGAGCCGCGGCGAGGTCGTCGAACCGCGAGTGGGCCCGCGCCTCGCGACGCTCTTCGCGGGAGCGGGGATCGAGCCGCTCGAAGTGCAGCCGTTCCCGGTATCGATCTCGCGGCTCGGTCCTCCCGAGAAGGCGACGTGGCAGAACCGCCGGTCGGCGGTCGAAGTGATCCTGACGTTGACGACGGATCCGGCGGTCCAGCAGGCGGGCCGGCGCTATCTCGATGCGCTGACCGAGTACGAGAAGTCGGTGCAGTCCGCGGACGCGGGATTCGTCGAGCTCCAAAGCACACTCCTCTTCGCGGTGCTCGGCCAGCGGACCGACGCCCCCTCGCCCTGACCGCCGCCGTTCACATGGCTGAAGGCTGGCAGGGCTGGGACGACTACGCCCCTTTCTACGACTGGGAGAATGCGCAAACCCTGGCGCGCCGGGACGTAGGGTTCTGGCAGCGGCTCGCGGCTGCGCAGAACGGCCCGGTCCTCGAGCTCGGGTGTGGCACCGGACGGCTCACGGTGCCGGTCGCCCGCACCGGCGCGCACATCGTCGGTATCGATCGGTCATCGCCCATGCTCGCGCGTGCCCGCCAGCGGCTGCGGCGGACCCGGCTCCGTGCCGATCTCATTCGCGGCGACATCCGCCAGCTCCCGTTCCGGCGCCGTACGCGGTTCGATCTCGTGATGGCGCCGTACGGCATGCTGCAGTCGCTGACGAGCGATCGCGATCTGCGCCAGACCCTCGAGGCGGTGGCCTCGGTGCTCGGACGCGGCGGGTTGTTCGCGATCGACCTCGTCCCGGATCTGCCGCGCTGGGCCGAATACGATCGCCGCGTCAGCCTGTCGGGCCGCCGCGGCCGGGGCCATCTCCGCCTGACCGAGTCGGTGCGCCAGGACCGCGCGAAGGGGCTGACGATCTTCGATCAGGAGTACTCGGAGCGCCGCAGCGGACGACCGGCCTCGACCAGGCGCTTTTCGCTCACCTTCCGCACGATCACGATCCCGCAGATGCGCCAGCGGCTCGAGCGCGCCGGCTTCCGGATTGACGCGCTGCTCGGCGATTACGACGGGGGGCCCCTCGATCTCCGCGCGGACGTCTGGATCATCCTGGCGAGACGAAATCGCTAGTCGCTCATCGCTAGCCCAGAGGTTCGTCGCGAAGTCGGGGCCGTGGGGTAGGGCGCACGATTCAGTCGGCTTTCTTTGTTCCGGGCGGGGCCCTCCGCCTCCGCGCGCACTCAACATCCCCGCGCGCTACGGCGTGACCTCGCCGTAGCTGGTCGCTCGCATTCACCGCGACCAGCGGAGGCGGGCACCCCCGCGCGAAGATCCGGCCTCCGGCCGGTTGCTGCTCACAGCGGCGGGATGATTACGATCGTTCCGAGCCCCCAGCCCCGAGCCCGCGATCCGTGATAGGATTGACCGCTGTTTAGGCGAGTTTTCCTCAGCAAATCGGGGGATTTGACATGTCCGGCCATTCCAAATGGCACACCATCAAGCACAAGAAGGGCGCGGCTGACGCCAAGCGCGGCAAGGTCTTCACGCGCATCATCAAGGAACTGACCGTGGCGGCGCGGGCCGGCGGCGGCGACGTCGACAGCAACCCGCGGCTGCGCACGGTCGTGACCGAGGCCAAGTCGGTGAACATGCCCGCCGACAACATCAAGCGCGCCATTCAACGGGGCACGGGCGAGCTGCCCGGCGTGTCGTACGAGGAAATCACGTACGAAGGCTACGGTCCCGGCGGCGCGGCGCTCATCATCGAGACTCTCACCGACAACAAGAACCGGACGGTCGGCGAGATGCGCCACCTGCTCGGCAAGTACGGCGGGAACCTGGCGGCGGAGAACAGCGTGGCCTGGATGTTCGACAAGAAGGGCTACATCGTCGTCGACAAGGCGAAGACGGACGAGGATGCGCTGATGTCGGCGGCGCTCGAAGCCGGCGCCGACGATCTTCGCGACGATGGCGACAACTGGGAAGTCATGTCGGCTCCCGACGCGTTCCAGAAGGTGCTGGAAGCCGTGAAGGGCCTCGGCATCGAGCCCGGCGCCGCGGAGATCGCCTTCCTGCCCCAGAACTACGTCAAGCTCGAAGGCAAGCCCGCGCAGCAGATGGTCAAGCTGATGGAGGCCATCGAAGAGCACGAGGATACGAAGAAGGTCTGGTCGAACGCCGACATCGAAGAGAAGGAGATCGAGGCCTCGCTCGCGTGAAAATTTTCGGGATCGATCCCGGCTCGGAGCGCACCGGTTACGGCTGCATCGAATCGTCGGGCAGCCGTCATCGCCTCATCGCCTGCGGCATCCTCTCCGCCCCCGCGCGCTCCACGTTTCCCGAAAAGCTGCTGGCCATTCACCGCGGGCTCAGGGCCCTGCTCGAACGGCACCGCCCCGAGTGCGTGGCGGTCGAGAACATCTTCTACGCCAAGAACGTGCGGAGCGCGCTCAAGCTCGGGCACGCGCGCGGCGTGGCGCTGCTGGCCGCTTCCGAGGCCTCGATCCCGGTCGTCGAATACAGCCCCGCGGAGATCAAACGATCGGTCGTCGGTTACGGTCGGGCGGAGAAGCCCCAGGTGCAGGCGATGATGAAGCTGCTGCTCGGTCTGGACGAGGCGCCATCACCGCACGACGTCGCCGATGCGCTCGCCGTGGCGATCTGCCACATCCACACCAGTTCGAGCGTCGTCGGGCGTGTGAGCCGGGCCACCGGAGGCGCGGCGCCGCGCACCGCCGTGCGGTCGTGGCGGCACTATCGGCCGTGACCCTTCCCCATTGCCAAGATTGCCAACATTGCCAAGATTGCCAAAATTCTGGGGGCAGTTTCGGACACTTCACTGGCTTGCGAATGTCCGAGCGGCCGCGAGAATGCCCCGTGCATTTTCAATCCTGGCAATCTTGGCAATCTTGGCCCGCCTCCGCTGGTCGTCGCGGATTCCGGCCGACCAGCCACGGCGAGGTCTCGCCGTAGCGCCGCCGAGAGTGGCGGCGCGGAGGCGGACACTTTTGGCAATGCCATGATCGCCCGCCTCTCCGGCCAGGTCGCTGAAAAGACCCCCAACCGCGTCATGGTCGATGTCGCCGGCGTCGGCTACGACGTGCTGGTGCCACTCTCCACCTTCTACGCCCTGGGCGAGCCCGGCGCCGCGGTTACCCTTCGGATCCACACGCACGTGCGCGAAGACGTCATCGCGCTGTACGGGTTTCTCACCCGGCTCGAGCAGGAGCTGTTCGAACGGCTGATCGCGATCAGCGGGATCGGCCCCAAGCTCGCGCTCGCCGTGCTGTCGGGCATCGAGCCGGCGGAGCTGATTCGCGCCGTGCGGACCCAGGACGTCGCGAGGCTGACGCGGATTCCCGGCGTCGGAAAAAAGACGGCCGAGCGCATCGGCCTCGAGCTGAAGGATCGGCTCCCGCCCTCCCTGAAGACGCTCGAGCCCGCGCCCGCGGCATCGACACCGGCCGATCAGCTGCGAGATGATCTGCTGTCAGCGCTGATCAACCTCGGCTACCAGCGGCCCGTCGCCGAGAAAGCGGTCGAGAAGGTGCTGCAGGCGCAACCGGATGCGCGCTTCGAACCGGCGCTGAAGGACACGCTGCGCGCGCTCATGAAATCGTGAGATGACCGACGAACGCCTCATGACAGCCAGCCGGGCGGCCGACGAAGTCCAGTACGAGGCCGGACTGCGGCCGCGTACGCTCGACGAGTACATCGGGCAGGATCGATTGCGCGAGAACCTGCACGTCGCGATCACCGCGGCGCGGCAGCGCGGCGAGGCGCTCGATCACGTGTTGCTCTACGGCCCGCCGGGCCTGGGCAAGACCACGCTCGCGCACGTGATCGCCAACGAGCTCGGCGTGGCGATGCGGCCGACCGCGGGCCCGGTGATCGAGCGGCCCGGCGATCTCGCCGCCATCCTCAGCAACCTCCAGTCGCGCGAGGTCCTCTTCATCGACGAAGTGCACCGGATGTCGCCGGCGATCGAAGAGATCCTGTATCCCGCGATGGAGGACTACGAGCTCGACATCGTCATCGGCGAGGGTCCGGGGGCGCGGTCGGTGAAGATTCCGGTGCAGCCGTTCACGCTGATCGGCGCGACGACCCGGACCGGTCTGCTGACGTCGCCGCTCCGGGCGCGCTTCGGCATCGTGCTGCGGCTGGATTTCTACACCGAGCAGGACATCCAGGAGATCGTGCTGCGCTCGGCGCGAATCCTCGCCGTGCCGATCGAGCGCGACGCGGCGGCCGAGCTGGCCGCGCGCTCCCGCGGAACGCCCCGGGTCGCGAACCGGCTGCTGCGCCGCGTCCGCGATTACGCGCAGGTTCGTGCCGATGGCCGGATCACCAGGGACGTGGCGGATCGCGCGCTGCAGATGCTCGAGGTCGATCGTCATGGCTTCGACGAAATCGATCGCCGGCTGCTGCTGACGATCATCGAGAAGTTCAGCGGCGGCCCGGTCGGCGTGGGCAGCCTCGCCGCGGCGCTCAGCGAGGAGCGCGATGCGATCGAGGACATCTACGAGCCGTTCCTGATTCAGATAGGGTTTCTCGAGCGCACGCCGCGTGGACGCGTGGCCACGCGGCGGGCGTATGAGTTCTTCGGGCTGACCGGTCCGGGAAGGGATAAGTTGTGGTGATGCGACGAGTGCGCATCGCGGGGCTGTCGACCTACGTGCCTCCCCGCGTGCTGACGAATGCGGATCTCGAGAAGCTGGTCGAGACCTCGGACGCGTGGATCCTCCAGCGCACCGGCATTCGCGAGCGCCATATCGTGGACGACGGGATGGCGACCTCCGACATGGCGAAGGAGGCGGCGCTCGGCGCCATCCGCCAGGCCGGCATCACCCCCGCCGACGTCGGCTTCATCGTCGTCGGCACGACGACACCGGACACGATCTTCCCCAGCACCGCGTGCCTCCTGCAGCACAAGATCGGCGCGACCCGTTGCTGGGGCTTCGATCTCGGCGCCGCCTGTTCCGGTTTTACCTACGCGCTGACCGTCGGCATGCAGATGGTCGCCTCCGGCGCGCACGACCATGCGCTGGTGGTCGGAGCCGACACCATGTCGAGCATCATCGACTACCGGGATCGAACCACCTGCATCCTGTTCGGCGACGGCGCCGGCGCCGCGGTGGTGACGGCGGCGGCCGAGGGCGAGCCCGCGATCATCGACTTCGCCCACGAGATCGACGGCAGCGGCGGCCCGGCGCTGTGCATGCCTGCCGGCGGCAGCCGGATGCCGGCGTCGCACGACACCGTGGACAACCGCATGCACTACGTCAAGCAGGACGGGCAGACGGTGTTCAGGTTCGCGGTGCGCAAAACCGAGGAGATTTCGCGCCGCCTCCTGGAGCGGAACGGATTGGAGCCCTCGGACGTCGACCTGTTCGTGTCCCATCAGGCGAACCGGCGCATCATCAATGCCGCGGCCGAGCGGCTCGGGCTGCCCGAGTCGAAGGTGGTCATCAATCTGGAGAAGTACGGCAACACGACGGGCGCGACGATTCCCCTGGCCCTGGCCGACGCGGTGGCCGACGGCAAGCTGAAACGCGGCGATCTGGTGCTCCTGGCCTCGGTCGGCGCAGGCTTCACGGTGGGGGCGGTGCTCTTACGGTGGGGTTTCTAAGGGCAACTCCCAACTTCCAACTCCCAACTCCCAAGGCGAGCGCGTCGAAACAACGGGGTGAAGAGTCGAACCAACCAGCTGATTGGACCGCTTTCTGCCCAGTTGCGTCGACACTCTCGCCTTGGGAGTTGGAAGTTGGGAGTTGGGAGTTGTCGTTGATCTGCTCAGTTGGCCATCGAGCGCAGCACGTTCCGAATCTCCTCGACCAGTAACTGAGGATCGTCTCTCAGCGCCTCGGTCACGGCGACCACCGCGCGATGCTCCGGGCATTCCAGGCGGAGGCGCGCCGCGTCTTCTTCTTTGGCGACGATGAGATCGGGGCGCAACGAGGTGAGGATCCTGAGCGCGTCGTCCACGGTCGGGCTCGGCGCAACCGCGAACTTCAGCTTGGCGAGCACGGCTTCGGTCGCGTCGCCCACGTCAGCCCGCTCCCCGACCACCATGATCAGCGGGCACAGACCCTCGGGGTCGGCAGGACGGCGCCCGCCACGTGCCTGTCCCCTGCGATCCGCTCCGCGCCGCAAATCCGTTGTTTGTGCCATGTTGGGCAAGAATACTATCGCAACGACGCCCCGAACCTTCAGTCCTCATGTCACGCGTCTTCCTGCTCTCCCCCGCCAACTGCTCCGGCCGCCGCGCACAGATCCTGCTCTCCGAGCGCGCCACCTTCGACCTCGCGGTGCGGCTGCGGAGCCGGCAGGGGGTCGCGGTCGGTGAAGCGTTTGCGTTCATCAGCGGCCTGTATTTCAAGGGTAAACTGGCCTACGCTCTCGAGTTTGCACGGCCGCCCGAGCCGGATCTCCCGCTGACCGCGAGCGGGGCCCTCGTGATTACGCCGAATGCCGGCCTCCGCGCGGTTGAGACGGCGGTAACGGTCGACGCGCTGCGGCGATTCGCCACCGTCGACATCGCCGCCAACGATCCGAAATATCGCAAGCCGCTGCAGTCGAGCGCCCGGACGCTGGCCGAGGAGATCGGACCCGAGTGCGAGGTGGTGCTGCTCGGGAGCATTGCCTCGGCCAAGTACGTGGATGTGCTGCTCGAGGCGTTCGGCGATCGGCTGTTGTTCCCGATCGAGTTCGTCGGTCGCGGCGACATGAGCCGGGGCGGACTCTTGCTTCGCTGCGTGCGTTCCGGCGAAGAGCTGACCTATGCGCCGGTGAAGGGCGCGGTCCGCCACGGACCGCGGCCACCCCGGCTGCCGCCCATCCGCGGCATCATGACCGCCTTCAAGAAAGCGTGACTGCCATGCCGCAGATGTTCCTTGCCTTGCTGTTCGGGGCCGCCTCCCTGCTGCAGCCCGAACGGCCGGCGGTGACCGAAGGGAGACTTCGTGCTGCGGAACGTCCGGTTCGCGTCCGGCGAAGTGCTTCCCGAGCTGCGCCTGCACTACCGGACGCTGGGAAAGCCCCGGAAGGATGCGAGCGGGCGAGTGCGCAACGCCGTGTTGATCATGCACGGCACCGGAGGAACCGGCGCGCAGTTCATGGGAGCGAACTTCGCCGGCGAGCTGTTCGGACGCGGCCAGCCTCTCGATGCCGAGCAGTTCTACGTGATTCTGCCCGACGACATCGGCCATGGCGGATCGAGCAAGCCGCGGGACGGCCTGCGCGCGCGGTTTCCGCGCTACGTCTACGCCGACATGGTCGAGGCCGAGTACCGGCTCGTCACCGAAGGGCTCGGCGTCGACCATCTCCGGCTGGTGATGGGCACGTCGATGGGTGGGATGCACACGTGGATGTGGGCCTCGCGCTACCCGGATGTGTCCGACGCCTGGATGCCGCTGGCGAGTGTGCCGGGGCCGATGTCGGGCAGGAACCGCGTCTGGCGACGCGTG
Source organism: uncultured Acidobacteriota bacterium (assembly GCA_963836735.1). Lineage (GTDB taxonomy): Bacteria > Acidobacteriota > Vicinamibacteria > Vicinamibacterales > 2-12-FULL-66-21 > JACCXG01. The sequence goes on from CAWIKP010000023.1 coordinate 106,585, forward strand.
GCCATCGACGCGATCCGCCAGGACCCCGAGTGGCGCGGCGGTGACTACGTGCGTCAGCCACCGAGCCTGCGGACCGCGGCACAGATGCTGTGGCTGGTCGGAAGCAACCCGATCCGGCGCCAGCGGGAAGCGCCGACGCGGGCCGACGCGGATCGTGTCATCGACGCTTACGTCGCCAACTACGTCAAGACCAACGACGCGAACGACATCCTCTACGCGCTCGAATCGTCAGCCGACTACGATCCCTCGCCAGGGCTCGAACGCATCACCGCGCCGCTCCTGGCGATCAACTCCGCCGACGACATCGTGAATCCACCCGAGCTCCAGATACTGGAACGCGAGATCAAACGCGTGCCGAAAGGACGTGCGGTGATGATCCCGCTGAGCGACAAGACCGCAGGTCACGGCACGCACACGCTGGCGGCGGTGTGGAAGCAGTACCTGGTCGAGCTCCTTCGCGAGACGGAGACTTCCCGGTAGTCTCGGCCGGTCAAGACTTCTCACAAGAGGCAGGGAGTTCAGGAGAAATTCATTTCTCGGAAAGGAAAATCTCCTGATCTCCTGACCTCTTGTAAAAGCTCCTGCCGTGGCTGTGGAAGCCCGCTCAGCTGCTAAACTCCCGCTTCATGCGAGCCTGGGTTGGCGTGGGCGTGCTGTCCGCTGTGCTGGCGGCGGTCGTGTCGTTGACGGCGACTCAGACCCAGGCACCCTCACCGACTCCGCGATCGGAGACACGCGATCGGTATCTGAATCCCCGCGAGACCGACCTCTCGCTCGGCCTCGAGGTCGACCCGAAGGACGTCCCCGACATCCCGCCCGTCGAGCCTGACAAGGTGCTCGAGACCTTCCGCATCAAGAAAGGATTCCGCCTCGAGCTCGTCGCGCACGAGCCGATGGTGGTCGATCCGATCCAGATGGCGTTCGACGAGGACGGGCGGCTCTACATCGTCGAGATGCGCTGGTATCAGGCGGAGACGCGAACCGACCTGATGTTCGACGAGCGCATCGGCCGGATCCGGCTGCTGGAGGACACCAACGGCGACGGCCGCTTCGACAAGAGCACCATCTTCGCCGACAAGCTGCGGTATCCCTCGGCAGTCGTTCCATACGACGGCGGCGTCTACGTCGGTCTCGAGCCCGATCTCATCTATCTGAAAGATCGGAATGGTGACGGTGTCGCCGACTACCGCCAGGTCGTGTTCACCGGGTTCGGCAACCAGCGCGAACGGCTCGACAGCCAGATGTTCATGAACAGCCTGGCCTGGGGGCTGGACAACCGTATCCACGGCGCCAAGGGGCACGGTGGAACGATCGCGGCGGTGGCGGCCCGGGACGCCGCGCCGCTCGACCTGCGCGACCGGGACTTCTCCTTCGATCCGCGCACCCACACGATGCGTGCCGAAAGCGGCGGCGGCAAGCAGGGCCTGACGTTCGACGACTACGGCCGCAAGTTCGTGTGCACCGCGAACAGCGCCGTGCAGTTCCTGATGTACGAGGACCGGTACGCCGGCCGCAATCCGTTCTACGCGCCGCCGCGGGCGCTGGTCGACGTCGCGCTCGAGCAGGGCGAGACCGTCGACCGGCAAATCGTGCATCGCATCAGTCCCGAAGATCCCTGGCGGCGCATCCGGAATCGCTGGCGGGCCGAGGGCGTGTTCGCCGGTCCTCCGCCACAGCCCCCGACCTACCTGATTGGCTCGAGCGGGGTCACGTTGTACCGCGGCAACGCGTTTCCGGCCGACTACCGCCAGGACGTCTTCATTGGCATCGCCGGTAATAACCTGGTCCATCACCGGCGTGTGACGCCGGACGGCGTCGGGTTCCGCGCTCGCCGGCTGCCGGATGAATCGAGCGAGGAGTTCCTGGCGTCGACAGACCTGTGGTTCAGGCCGGTTGCGTTCGCCAACGGGCCGGACGGGGCGTTGTATATCGCCGATTTGTACCGGGAGATTCTGGACTTCTCCGACGGCATCCCGGAATCGATCAAGCGGTTCAAGAACCTGAATCGCGGCAACGATCGCGGCCGAATCTATCGCGTCGTGCCCGAGGGCTTCAAACAGCCCGCACTGCCGAAGCTCGGACGCGCCAGCACGGCGGAGCTGGTGGCGACGCTGCAGCACTCCAACGCCTGGCATCGCGAGACCGCGGCTCGGCTCCTGTACGAGCGACAGGACAAGTCGGCCATCCCGGCACTGGCGCAGCTGGCGGCCCAATCGACCTCGGCGCCGGGCCGCCTGCACGCGTTGTATGCGCTCGATGGCCTGGATGCCCTCGCCGAACCGTACGTGCTCCACGCCCTCGACGACCCCGATCCCGGGATACGAGAGCACGGCGTCCGCCTCTCGGAACGGCTGATCGACACGCGCGGGGTTTCCGATACGCTCTGGCGGCAGTTGAAGCTGCGCGCGGACGACAGCGATCCACGCGTCCGCTATCAGCTGGCCTTCACGCTTGGCGAGATCGACCTGCCCGCCGGAGCCCTGGCGGAGGCGGGGCGCGACGAGGCGACCGAGGTGTTGCTCAATCTGATCAAGAAGGACGTCGAGCTGCCCTGGATGCACGTGGCCGCGCTGTCGTCGCTCGCGGATGGCGCCGGCGACGTGTTTACCCGGCTGAGGGACACCTCAGGATTCGGGCGTGCCGCGCCTGACCAGGCGTTCCTCAAGGAGCTGATCCGCGTGATCGGCCACCGCAACAAGGGCCGTGAGCTGCTCGCGGTTCTCAATTTCCTCGAGCAGGTCAAGGAGCCGTCCGGCTGCGTTCGCTTATGTGACCGCATTCGCCGATGGGCTGCAGCGCGCCGATGTGCCGCTGGCGCTCTTTCAGGCGAAGCTCCAACCGATTCTCGATCGCGCCCTGGCCGAGGTTCGTCACAGCACGGCGCCGGAGCCGCTTCGAATACAGGCCATCGAGCTGCTCGGGCTGACCGCGTCTACCAGCGAGACGCTCGAACTCCTGTTCTCGCTGGTCGGGACCGAACAGCCGCGCGCCGTCCAGTCCGCAGCGATCGGTGCGCTCGGCCGCCTGGACGATCCCAGCGTCGCGAAAGAGTTCCTCGCCCGCTGGCCGAAGTTCACGCCGCTGCTGAAGCGTGAGGTCATGCCGGTGCTCCTGGGCAGGCCGGATCGAGCGACGGCGCTCATCGAAGCCGTGAAGGCGGGCACCGTGCTGCGCAACGAGCTGACCCCAACTCAAGTCGCCGGGCTGCGCGCCAGCCGCAGTCCCGGCGTCCGCGCGCTTGCGGCCTCGGTGTTCGACCACCCGGCCGCCGGCGATCGCCGGGCGGTGATTGACCGGTATCGGGCGGCGCTGGACCTGCGCGGCAACGCCGCCCGAGGCGCGACGACCTACAAGGCGAGGTGTGCGACCTGCCACCAGCCCGGATCCGACGGCTACGCGATCGGACCGGGCGTCGAGTCTCTGAAAGTCTTCGGGAAGGAAGAGGTGCTGACTCACGTGCTCGATCCGAACCGGACCGTCGACGCGCGCTACCGTCTCTACCAGGTCGACACCACGGATGGCACGAGCCTGACCGGCATCATCCAGAACGAATCGGAGAACAGCGTGACGATCCGGCAGCCGTTCGGCGCCAGCCAGACCTTGCCGCGGTCGAGGATCGGCCGCCTGCAGGGTCTCGAGCGGTCGATGATGCCGGATGGTCTCGAGGAAGGGCTGTCGCTGCAGGACATGGCGGATCTGCTGCAGTTCATCTCGGGTAGCGGCGCAGGTCAGGAGCGGTGATGTCGACCATGCAGCCCACCGTCTTCGATGTGGTCATCGTCGGGTCAGGCGCTGGCGGCGGCACGCTGGCGGCGCATCTCGCCCGGCAGGGCGTGACCGTCGCGCTCGTCGAGGGCGGTCCACGCGTCGACACGCGAACCGACTTCAACACGCACGCGCTCCCGTTCGAGTTCCCCAATCGGCAGATCCCGGCGATGCGGCCGGGCAAGGAAGGCTTCGACTCCGAGCGCAGCCGCGGCGTTGGCGGCAAGACGATGTTGTGGAACGCGGTCGCGCTCCGGTTCAGTCAGCGGGACTTCAAGGGACGCACCTATGACGGCGCCGGCGAGGACTGGCCGATCGACTACAAGGATCTCGCTCCCTACTACGACAGGATCGAGCGCGAGGTCGGCATCTGCGGGAACCGCGACGGGCTCGAGGACCTGCCGGACGGGGAGTTCCTTCCGCCGGTGCCGCTCAAGTGCAGTGACGAGATCCTGCAGCGCGCCGCGGCATCGGTCGGCGCCCGGATCATCCACGTCCGCAAGTCGACGCTGTCGGTCCCGATGAACTCCCGTCCCGCGTGCCACTTCTGCGGCAACTGCATGGCCGGCTGCGACGTGGTCGCGAAGTACAACTCCGCCGACGTGCACATCATCCCGGCCGAAAAGGGCGGGCGGGTCACGGTGTTCCACGACTGCATCGTGCGCGAGGTGATGGTCTCGAACCAGAACCGCGCGACCGGCGTGCGCTATCTGCACCGCGTGCACAAGCGCGACGGGGAAGTGCGGGGCCGCATGGTCGTGGTCGCCTGCGCGTGCGCGCAGAGCGTGGCGGTGCTGTTGATGTCGAAGTCGCGCCGCTATCCGTCCGGGCTCGCCAACTCCAGCGGGCAGCTCGGACGGCACTTCATTCCGCACTTCACCGGCGGGATCGAGTGCGTGCTCGACGGGCTGCGCGGGAAGCCGCCGGCCAACGACGAAGGGTTTCTCGACCACGCGTACCTGCCATCATTCGTGCACCGCAACAAGGATCGCGGGTACGCCCGCAGTTTCGGCGCGCAGTTCAACTACCAGAATCGCCGCCTCGCGGGATGGGCGAAAACGCTGCCCGGCTTCGGCAGGACCTTCAAGGCGTCGGTCAAGGCCGCCTATCCAGCCATCCTCGACTTCACGCCATACGGCGAGATGCTGCCGAACGACGGGTCGTACATCGATCTGGATCCCGCTCGCGTGGACAAGTTCGGCCTGCCCCTGGCGCGGCGCCACCTGCGCTGGGGCGACAACGAAGAAAAGCTGTTCAACGACATGGTTCGCTGGAGCCTGACGATTCTCGAGAAGGCGGGCGCGGAAATCCTGACCGTGCCCGCCGGCCCGGCCACCAACCATGAACTCGGCGGCTGCCGCATGGGCAGCGATCCGCGAACCTCGGTGGTGAACCGCGATTGCCGCACGCATGACGTGCCCAACCTGTATGTCGTCGATGGCAGCGTGTTCCCCTCGGCTTCGGAGAAGAACCCGACCCACACGATCATGGCGCTGGCGGCCAGGACCGCCGATCACATCGCCGACCGGATGAAGAGAGGTGAGGCGTGAGCGGGACACGACGTCACGCCCTGAAGATGCTCGGCACGGTCACCGCGACGTGCGCGTTTCCTTTCGCGAGCGAAGAGCTCTACGGCCAGCACGTCATGTTCGTGCCGGGGCAGGCCCCGGCTGCAGGACCGTACAAGCCCTCGTTCTTCGCGCCGGATGAGTACGCGATCCTCTCGCGACTGACCGACGTCATCATCCCGGAGACCGACACGCCGGGCGCTTCACGCGCCGGCGTGCCTGAATACATCGATCGGGTGGTGACGGCGAACAAGGAGCATCAGCCGCTGGCGCGCGCCGGGCTCGCATGGCTCGCCGCGCAGGCGCGCAGCCGGTTCTCGAAAGACTATCTCTCGCTGGACGAGTCGCAACACGCGGCGCTGCTCCAGCCGCTCAGCGACGCCGTGGATCGTGCGGCACGGGAACAACAGCAGGCCCGGTACCGGAGCGCGCCCGGCGGAAGGATCTACTACGTCGCGGTGACGGACGCCGCGCAGCCGGCGCGCCCGGCAGTCGCCGTGCGCAAAGATCTCTCGGACGACGGAATGCCGGTCAGCTTCTTCCGCCTGGTCAAGAACCTGACGGCGGACGGTTACTACACGTCCCGCGTGGGGCTGCTCGAGGAGCTCGGTTACAGCGGGAACAAGTATCTCCCGGGCTTTCCGCAGTGCACGGTGCCGGAGCACTGAACATCGCGCGGGTCCAAAGACCCGCCCGATGTTGTAGGGCTGGGTCTGTAGACCCCGCCGCTAATTGATTACCCGCACGCCCTACAATGCCGTGGTGCCGTCCGTCGACATCCCCAAGGCAGGCAACGCGAAGCTGAAGGTGCAGGGGCGCGAGGTCTCCCTCACGAACCTCGACAAACCCTTCTGGCCCGAGCTCGGCATCACCAAGGGCGACCTGATCCAGGTACTACGCCGACGTGGCGCCGGTCCTCCTTCCGCACATCAAGGACCGCGCCATGGTCATGAAGCGGTATCCGCACGGCGCGCACGGCGAGTTCTTCTTCATGAAACGGGCGCCGTCGCCGCGTCCGCCGTGGATCCGCACCTGCCGCATCGATCATGACTCCGGAAACGTCATCGACTTCCCGGTGATCGACGATCTGGCCTCGCTGCTCTGGGTGATCAACCTCGGGTGCATCGACCTCAATCAGTGGTACGCGAGATGCGACGACGTGGACCGGCCTGACTACGTTCACTTCGACCTGGATCCCGGGCCGGGTGCCGACTGGAAGCAGGTACTCGCATGTGGACTGATCGTCCGCGAGGCCCTCGAGATGCTCGACATGCCGCCGCTCGTGAAGACCACGGGCTCGAGAGGGCTGCACGTCTACGTGCCGATCGTGCGCGGCCCGACGCAGAAGGACGTGTGGACGCTCGCAAAGGCGCTGGCGGTCGAGCTCGCGGCACGGAATCCGAAGCTGATGACGTCAGAGTACAAGGTCGCGAAGCGGCCGCACGGACGCGTGCTGGTCGATTACAACCAGAATGCCTGGGGGCGCACCCTGGCATCGATCTACTCGGTCCGGCCGCGGCCGAAGGCTCCCGTCTCGACCCCGGTCGCGTGGAAGGAGATCGAGCGGGGATGCGGAATCGAGGACTTCCGCCTCGACAACGTCCGCACGCGTTTCGACAAGCTCGGCGATCTCTGGAAGCCGCTGCTGCAGTCGCGAGGCAGGGTCAAGCTCGAACGGTATCTCGACGTCGTGAAGGCCCACACCGGCAAACGCAGCGCATGACCGGACCGCCGCCCCCGATTCGTCCGCCCTCACGCGTGCCGCCGGAGCGCTTCCAGCTTCCCGTGGAGCGGATGCGCGAGGGCTACTACTCCGACAAATACTTCGTGCGGACCCGCGACGTGCTGGCAGCCAGCGGGCGCGTGCCCCAGGTCACGATGCAGGTGTTTCAGAAGCAGGACGCCTGCCTTGGCGGCACCGACGAGGCGATCGCGATCCTGAAGACCTGCCTGACGTCCGGCTATGCCTGGGAGGACCTCGAAGTTCACGCGTTGCGCGATGGCGATCGCGTCGCGCCGCGTGAAACCGTCCTGCTGATTCGAGGACCGTACCCGGCGTTTGCCCATCTCGAAACGCTTTACCTCGGCGTGCTGGCGCGGAGGACGCGGGTGGCCACCAACACGCGGCTGGTGGTGGAAGCCGCCTGGCCGAAGCCGGTGATGTTCTTTCCGGCCAGGTTCGATCACTGGCTGGTCCAGACCGGCGACGGTTACGCGGCGCACATTGCCGGCGCGATTGGGGTCTCGACCGACGCGCAGGCATCCTGGTGGGGATCGACCGGCATCGGCACCGTCCCGCATGCCCTGATCGCCGCGTTCGGCGGCGACACCGTGGCGGCGAGCGTGGCGATGGCGGAGCAGACCGGTCCCGAGGTCCAGATGATCACGCTGGTCGATTTCGACAACGACTGCGTCGCCACGTCGCTCGCGGTGGCGCGCGCGCTCGGGTCCCGGCTGTACGGCGTGCGACTCGACACATCCGAGACGATGGTGGATCGCTCGATCGTGGCTCGAATGGGGGACTTCGATCCCCGCGGTGTGAATCCGCAGCTGGTGCGCAACGTCCGCTCCGCGCTCGATGCCGAGGGCTTCGTTCACGTCCGCATCACGGCATCGGGCGGGTTCGATCCCGCGAAGATCCGCCGATTCGAGAGCGAAGGCGTCCCGGTCGATTCCTACGGCGTCGGCTCGTCGCTCTTCGCGGGCCGCTTCGATTTCACGGGCGACATCGCCGAGGTCGACGGCCGGCCGGTTGCGAAGCAGGGCAGACGGTACCGTCCCAACCCGCGGCTCGAAGAAGTGGAGTGATCCGGACCCGGCTCGACCGCAAAAGTTGAGAACCGCCCCGCATCGGGTGGATGATTCCCGGATGCGCGACGATCTCCGCACCGCGATCCGGCCGTTCCGGTCGGGTGGAAGATGGTCGAAGTCCCGAACCGGGAGAGAGGCACGTGATGAAACCGTTACTGATCCTGGCGTTGGCAGCAGGCCTTGCCACGGCATGCTCGAAATCCGCACCGCCGCCGTCGGAGGCGCAAAAGGCACCGGCGTCCACTCCGGCGCAGCCGGCCGAGGCGCCAGCGCAACCGGCGGGCGGCCAGCCCGCCGCCGCTCCGACCGCCCAGCCGACCTCGGCTCCTGCACCGGCGCCAACGCCACCAACAGGCGCGCCATCGGCTTCTACGCCCGCGGCGTCCGCCGCAACGGCGTCCGCCCCTTCAGCGCGACCGGCCCCGGCACCGCCGCCCGAGTCTGTCGCGCCGCCAGCCCCGAAGTTTCGCGACATCACCATTCCCGCGGGAACGGCCCTCAGCGTGACGGTGTTGAGCACGCTGGCCTCGAACCAGAGCAAGGTCGAGGATCCGGTCAAGGGAGCGCTCGCGAAACCGGTCGTGATCTCCGGGAGCACCGCTCTGCCTGAAGGGGCCGCGATGAGCGGAATTGTCACTGACGTCAAGGAGTCGGGACGGGTGAAGGGCAAGGCAACTTTAGCCTTCCGCTTCGACCGCGTCGCCGCGCGCGGCGAGACGCACCGCGTTCAGACCGCACGTGTGACCATCGAGGCGCAGCAGAAGAAGAGCGACGACGTAAAGAAGGGCGGCGTCGGCGCGGGAGTGGGCGCGATTGTGGGCGGCGTCGCCGGCGGAGGTTCAGGGGCGGCGATTGGCGCGGTCGCCGGAGGCGCAGGGGCCGTGCTGGTGACAAAGGGCAGCGAGGTCCAGATCCCGCCAGGCACGGTGGTGAACGTGTTGCTGCAGGAACCGCTGACCGTACGCGTGCCGGTCAAGTCGGCGCTCTATTTCAGTTGGCAGTTGCCAGTTTCCAGTTGGAGATCTTGCTGGGAACTGGCAACTGGCGACTACTCCGCTGCCAGGATCCCCACCGGCACGTGTTCGAAGGTCTGCCCGAGGAACAGCCACGACTGATCGGCGGTGTTGGTCGGCTCGAGCTCCGCGCCGGTCAGCGCATGCCTGAACCTGCGGCCCGCGAGCTCGGGAGGGAGCAGAACCCGCGACGTCTTCCAGGCTGCACCGAGCGGTGGGTGCAGGTTTTCGGTGAACAGCCGGGCGCATAGCCGCGGCGCGACGACCAGCATCGCGCGGTCCTCGTGGATCCGCGCAAACGCGATGACGTCGCCATCGACGCTGACCTCGGTTGCAAGCGGCACGTATCCGCCCGAGAGAAACAGCTCCGGATCGTTCCGTCGCATCCGGAGGCCTGCCGTTGTCGTCAGCAGCTTGATGCGGCCGTCCGTCCAGTCGCGCAGCATGTCGGCCAGCGGCGCCCGGCGCTGGCCAGGGCAGAGGGCCAGCACTCGATCGACGTCGTCCAGCAGCGCTCCACGCCGATCGAAGTCCACGGGGCGGCGGTTGTCGGGATCGACGAGGCTGAGATCCCAGAGCTCGCTGCCCTGATAGAAGTCCGGAACTCCCGGCGAGCCCACTTTCACGACGACCTGCGACAGCGAATTCAGCATGCCGATCGCACCGACCCGACGGAGCAGCCGTGCGACCGCGGGAAGGAAGCGATTGTCGGGCCGCGGTTCGAGAACGCGGGTGACGAAGATCTGCAGGGCCTCCTCGTAGGGCTGATTCGGGGTCAGCCAGCTCGTGTGGAGCTTGGCTTCGCGGACAGCCTTCAGCATGTACTCGTGGAGGCGCGCCGCAAGGTCAGGGCCGGGGATTGGCGCCTGCGCACCTTCGAGCGGCCAGCACCCGAGAAGCGCCTGATAGAAGCGGTACTCGTCGTTGCGATCGGGTGCCGGTTCGGCCTCGATGACCGTCCGGTGCCCGTTGTTGATCCTCATCCAGCGGCCGACTTCGCGCGTCCACTCGGTCGACAGCTCCGACATGGCGTTGATTCGGGCTCGGACGTCTTCACCGAGCTTGGTGTCGTGAGTCGAGGTCGACAGCAGCTCGAGCGGCCAGTAGCGCGACCGATGCCCGCACGCCTCGTGGAACTCGGCGGCCGTTCGTCCGAACCGTCCGGGATCGCCGCCGACCTCGTTGACGCTCAGGAGCAGGTTGTAGCGGTAGAACGCGGTGTCTTCGAGGCTCTTGGCGTGCACGGGCCCCGTGTATTGCTGCAGCTTCATCGCAAACCGCAGGCGTTCCCTGGCGTCTTCCTGTGACGCCGGCGGATAGCCGCCGCGGCGATCGTTCGGCAGGGGACCAGTATCGACGTCGCGAGGCAGCATGACCTCGCGGAAGAAGTCGAACAGCGACGACTCCATCGCGGGATTGCGGCGCCGGGCCCGTGCGATCGCCCGCTCGACGACCGCGCGATCCTCGGGGGTCCAGCCCTCCTCGTCCACGTACGTGCGATACACCGGGAAACAGGCCACGACTTCCGTGATCACGTCGCGGAGGCTGTCGCGTGTGAAGTCGCGCGACTTCCGGCTGCTCGCCGCGATCCGATCGAGCATATGGGTGAGGACCGTCAGCTCGCTGGCCATCGCGGTTTCGATGATCAGCCGCTTGCTGCGATACAGCACGTCGTCGAAGGGCTCGGTGCGGCCGGTGAGCTTCGCGTAGGTCCGGCGCAGCGGCCGCGGCCTGCGCGCGGGTCGAGGTACAGCCCATTGAGATCGTTCAGGTAGTTGTAGCCCGTGGTGCCGTGGATCGCCCAGCGGCCTGGCAGCTGCTCGCGGCCCGACAGAATCTTCTCGCCCGGCACGTACAGCGGCCGATCCGGCCGGCCCTCACGGTCTGGTTCCCGTGGGATGTTCCACGCCCGCGCGGCCAGATCCTGCAGCATCGAGAAATACCGGGCGGGATCGAACAAGCCGTCGGGATGGTCGATCCGCACGCCCTGAACCTTGTTTTCGGCCAGCAGCGCGGCCAGCAGCTGGTGGGTTTCCTCGAAGACCCTCGGGTCCTCCACCCGCAGACCCGCGAGCGTGTTGACGTCGAAAAACCGGCGGTAGTTGATTTCGTGCGATGCGGTGCGCCAATACGAGAGCCGGTACGGCTGCGCTTCGAGGAGCTGGTGCAGCGCGTCGAAGGACTCCGGGCGCCCGGGCTCGCCGTTGAACTCCACGATCGCCGCCTCGATGGCTTGCCGGACGGGCTCGGACTCCGCGGCAAGCCGGCTCAGTCGTCCACGCGCCACCTCTTTCTCGCGCTGCCGCACCGCCATGCCCTCTGGATCGGTGTCGGTATATGGCGGCAGGTTGTCGAGCGACGTGATGATGCTCAGCAGCTCGTGGAGCTGGGGATTGTCGGGTCCGAGCATGTCGGTGAGCCGGCCGGCGGCGGCACGGTACACGCGAGGCGCCTGGCGAGGGTTGATCGGCAGCTCGTGATCGAAATACCGAAGCCCGAGCGCGCCGTCGCGGAGCACCAGCTGCAGTTCGCCGCGCTCGAGCACGTGGCCGTACTGATCGCCGAGGATCGGCAGCAGCAGCTTCGCGTAGAGCTCCTGCTTCACCGGCGCCCAATCGATGTCGAAGAATTTCGCCGACGGTGAGCTCGGACCATTCTCGAGCACGTCGTTCCACCAGGCATTGGTGCCCGTACCTATGCCCATGTGGTTGGGCACGAAGTCGACGACGTGGAGGAGACCGTGCCCGGCGACCGCGCCGGCGAACGCCTCATGGGCCTCGCGGCCACCCAGTTCAGGGTTGATCTCGTTGTGATTGCTGACGTCGTAACCGTGCGTGCTGCCGGGCGACGCGGCAAAGTAGGGCGACGTGTACACCCCGCCGACCCCGAGCCGGGCAAGATACGGGATGACGTCTCGCGCCGCGGTCAACGGAAAGGCGCCATGAACCTGTAACCGGTACGTGCTCGACGGCACGTATCGGGGACGATCGTGATGGCTCATGCCACGCCCATCGATCCGAGAATCAGGGCGCCGGGACGATGGAAGAGGACTTCAATCCGCTTCCGGTCGAGGCGAATCTCCGGCGGACGCGGATCGACCGCGAACCGTGGTTCCTCGGTAGTGAGCACAATCCGTGCGGACGTGGCTGACGAATCGGCGTCGATGCTCACGGGGCCCGCGCCCGCGAGACGGACCACGACCAGGAAACGCGCGCCCTCGTCCTCGCGGCGCATCAGAACGACGTCGTCGCCGATCGCTTCAGCCTCCGCGCGCACTGCCGGTGATGCCGCGAGCGGGCCGTGAGTGCCGCGCAATCGCAGCAGTTCCGTGTAGAGCGCGAGGCACCTCTCATGCACCGGCACGGTCCGTTCCGCCCAGTCGAGACGGCTGCGCTCGAACGTCGCCCGATCCTGGGGGTCCGGAACGAGCGCCCGCGCCGCCGGATCGCTGAAGCCAGGGAAGTCCATGAATTCGCGGCGCCGTCCTTCCGTCACCAGCGTCCCGAGCCCAGGCTCGAGATCCGTGAAGAACTGGAACGGACTCGACGCGCCCCATTCCTGGCCCATGAACAGCAACGGCGTCATGGGGGCCGTCAGGAGGAGGGTGCTGGCCGCCCGCCAGGACGCCGCATCGATCGTGTGATGCAGCCGATCGCCGGTTGGACGATTCCCGATCTGATCGTGGTTCTGCAGACAGACTACGAACTTGTGCATCGGCGTGGCCGACGGATCGGTGCCGCGGCGGTGGCCGCCGTATCTGGAGTGCTGACCGGTGAACAACCAGCCTTGCGTCAGCGTGCGCGTGAGCTCTTCGATCGATCCGGTGTAGTCCTGGTAGTAGCCATCCGAGTCTCCCGCCAGGCGTCGCCGGATCACATGATGGAAGTCGTCGGCCCAGATGCCGTCGGCTCCCCAGCCGCCGCGCTCCGGTGCGTCCACGATCGAGGCGAGGTTCCGGTGGTCCTCGGCGAAGATCGCGACTGGCCGTCCGGCGGCGGCCCTGACCGCGGCGGCAATCTCGCCGACGATGTGCGTCCCGCTGTTGTCGACGAGCGCGTGCGTGGCATCGACCCGGAGGCCATCGAGCCGATACTCGCGCACCCAGTGGATCGCATTGTCGGCGATGAAGCGACGGATCAGCGCGGCGTCGGGACCGTCGAGATTGACCGCGCCACCCCATGGCGTGTGATGTCGATCGGTGATGTACTCCGGCAAAAACTGCGGCAGGTAGGCGCCCTCGGGCCCGAGGTGGTTGTAGACGACGTCGAGAATGACGCCGATCCCCAGACCGTGCGCCGCGTCGACGAGCTCGCGGAGGTCATCGGGATGACCGTAGTTCTGCGACGGCGCGTAGAGATCGACGCCGTCGTATCCCCAGTTCCGGCGGCCGGCAAAAGCCGCGACCGGCATCAGCTCGATCGCGGTGACACCGAGCGCACGCAATTCGGGGAGGCGCTCACGTGCCGCCGCAAACGTCCCGCGATCCGTGAACGTTCCGACGTGAAGCTCATAGATGACGAGGTTGGCGGGGGTGAAGGACCAGTCCTCGCAGCGCCAGCGGAACCCGTCAGGATCGACGATCTGCGAAGGACCATGCACGCCTTCCGGCTGGAACCGTGACGCCGGGTCGGGCCGACGCATTCCATCGATCAGATAGCTGTAGGTATCGCCAGGCCCCGCTCCCACCACGAATCGCTCCAGCAATCCGCTGCCTGAAGGCGCCAGCGGGTAGATGCCGGCAGCGGCACCGGTGAGGACTTCGACGTGGAGCTCGCGGGAGGGAGAAGCAAACGCGCGAAATCGTACCCCGGCCGGCTCGGGCAGCGCGCCGAAGAGGCGCGCCACGACCGGCTCCGCGCTCGCGCGGGGGTGAAAGTTCGTGTTCGATCGCACCAGCACCGCGTATCAGTTGAAATCGACTGCCCGAAGCGGCCGCTACTCTCCGCGGACGATGCCGAGGATGGCAGTAAGGGGAATCCGCACCCAGTCGGGCCTGTTGTTCAGCTCGTAGTTCAGTTCGTACAGGGCCTTGTCCAGCATGAAGAGCTGGAGCAGCAGATCCCGTTGCGATGGTTCAGCCGGGATGAAGGGCGCCCCCTCTACCGTCCCGAAATAGCCTTTCAGAAAGGACGCGCTCGCGGATGTCTGCCAGATGCGTGCCCACGGCTCCATCTCGACCACGCCTGCAGAGCGCGTCGACAGATGAGCGAAGAGGCCGGCATACGCGGCGTAACTGAACGAGCGGAGCATTCCGGCGACGTCTTTGAGCGGCGACTGCTTCTCGCGCCGCTGCGCGATCGGTCGAGCCGGCTCGCCTTCGAAGTCGATGATGTAGAAATCCCCCTCGGCCCACAGCACCTGACCGAGGTGATAGTCGCCGTGGATTCGGATCTTCGAGCTGCTGAAGTTCAGATCTGGCGTGGCCCGTACGCGATCGAGCAGTTTCTGCTCGGCAGCGAGCAGCGCGCGCGTCTGGCTCGCCACCTCTGGCGGCAGTTCGCGACCCGCGGCGCCATCCAACGCCGCGCGGAGCGTGACGAACGCGGTCTGTGCCTGACCGGTCGCCTCTTTGATCAGGTTGGTCAGGTCGTTCGGCATGAACGGTTCAGGCGCAAACTCGGCCGTGCTGGAATCGCTCGCAAGCGCCATGTGCACTTCACCCGTTCGACGGCCCAGCGTTTCGGCGGTGGCACGATACCCACCCATCGCGTCCCGTACCCGGTCGGGCAAACTCAACGAGAGCAGATCCGAAATCACCGCGGGCGTTGGCATGTCGGGGGCCGGGGTGCCCTCGACATCTTCATAGAAGCGGCTGACCTCGTCGGTGGCATGACGCCAGCCGTCAGCCTGGCTCTCGACGAACTGCTGCAGCAGCCCGATGGTCGTCGGCTGCTCGGCGGTCATGCGGTGCTCGAAGGCGCCGGTCACGGCAGGAACGCGGGGATAGGCAATGCGTTCGGTCAACTGGCGGCCGATGTCGTAGTCGGGGTTGAGGCCCGGTTGCAGCCGCCGGAACAGCTTGAGAACGAGGCGCTCGCCGTACACGAGCGACGTGTTGCTCTGCTCGCCGCCCAGGCGCCTGACCTCGAGCGGCTCGTCGCCGCGAACGCGCTTGAACAGCGCGGTCTGAATCGACTGGATCGTTCCGCGCCGGAGACGAATCTCCTGCGACTGCTCGATCGACTCCAGCATCGCGTGCGCGAAGCTGGTGTCGAGCCAGGCGTCGAACAGCACGCCTTTGCGGGCGCCGGTGACCCGCGCCAGGACGCCGTGCGGCGAGCGCTCTTCGATGGTCTTCAGGTCGGACAGACCGCAGATCGCCAGCGGCAGGAAATAGGAGTCCCGCTCGCCGTCCTGATATTCGACTTCGACGACGGTGAGGAACAGCGGATGGAACCCGCGCCGGAGCAGACCCCAGTCGACGAATCGCGCCGTGCGCATGTTGCGGGCTTTGCCGCCGAACCAGCGCTGGCGCTGGAGGAAGCCGACGAGCAGATCCCGCTCGATCAGCGTCCGCACGTTTCCATCGAGCAGCGTCTCCCAAGCCACGCCCATGAACAGCGCCGGCGTTTCGCCGACCGAGGCGACCGTCTCCGGTGCCACCCTGGCGGTCAGTGACGCCGGCGACTGCTGCAGCCGGAACAGGTAAAAGGCATATCCGCCCAGCGTGAGGAAATACGGCAGATCGCCGATGGTCGGGAACTCGGTCAGGAACAGCATTTCGACCGGCGTGAGGCCCTTGAACCGGCTCAGGTCGAGCGCCACCGGCTGCACCGACCGCGAGAGATTGGCCACGCACAGGATCTCTTCGTCCTGGTACTTCCGGAGGTAGGCCAGGACCTTCCGGTTGTTGGCGGGCAGGAACTCGATCGTGCCGCGCCCGAAGACCTGGGCCTGCTTGCGGAGGCCGATCACCCGCTTCATCCAGTTGAGCAGCGAAAACGGCGCCCGCTCCTGGGCCTCGACGTTGATCGCCTGATAGCCGTAGACGGGATCCATGATCGGCGGCGCGTAGAGCCGCGCCGGATCGGCCCTGGAGAAGCCCCCGTTGCGATCGCCGGTCCACTGCATCGGGGTGCGCACGCCGTTGCGATCGCCGAGATAGATGTTGTCGCCCATCCCGAGCTCGTCGCCGTAGTAGACGGTCGGCGTCCCCGGCATCGTGAACAGCAGGCTGTGGAGCAGCTCGATCCGGCGGCGGCTGTTCTCGAGCAGCGGCCCCAGCCGGCGCCGGATCCCGACGTTGATCCGCATCTGCGGGTCGGCGGCGTACGCCTGATACATGTAGTCGCGCTCCTCGTCGGTCACCATCTCGAGCGTCAGCTCATCGTGGTTGCGGAGGAACATCGCCCACTGGCAATTCTCGGGAATGTCCGGCGTCTGCCGCAGGATCTCGACGATCGGGTGGCGATCCTCCTGCCGCACCGCCATGAACATGCGCGGCATCAGCGGGAAGTGGAACGCCATGTGGCATTCGTCGCCCTCGCCGAAATACGGGCGCACGTCGGCAGGCCACTGGTTGGCCTCGGCGAGCAGCATGCGATCGGGATAGCGGCGGTCGAGCGCGCGGCGAATCTTCTTCAGGACCTCGTGCGTCTCCTCGAGGTTCTCGCAGATCGTGCCCTCGCGCTCGATCAGGTACGGCACGGCATCGAGCCGCAGTCCGTCCACGCCGCGATCGAGCCAGAACTGCATCACCCGGATCACCGCCTCGAGGACCGCGGGATTGTCGAAGTTGAGGTCCGGCTGGTGATGGAAGAAGCGATGCCAGTAGTAGGCCTTCGCGGTGTCGTCCCAGCTCCAGTTCGAGGTCTCGGTGTCGGTAAAGATGATCCGCACTCCGTCGGTACTTCCGGTTGGTCTCGCTCCAGACGTAGAAGTCGCGTTCCGGCGATCCCGGCCTCGCGCGCCGGGCCGCCTGGAACCACGGATGCTGGTCGGAGGTGTGATTGATGACGAGCTCGGTGATCACCCGGATGTCGCGCCGGTGCGCCTCCGCGATGAACCGATCGAAGTCCTCCAAGGTCCCGTAGTTGGGATGGATGTTCTCGTAATCCGCGATGTCGTACCCATCGTCGCGGAGCGGCGAGGGGTAGAAGGGGAGCAGCCACAACGCATTGATGCCGAGCCCATGCAGGTAGTCGAGCTTCTGGGTGAGGCCGGGGAAGTCCCCGACGCCGTCGTTGTTGCTGTCGAAGAAGGCGCGCACGTGCGCCTGATAGATGACGGCGTCCTTGTACCAGAGCGGGTCCTTGGCGAGCATATTCACAATTTCAATGCCAACTCCCAACCTCCAACTCCCAACGACGCTTTCTACCCAGCTGCTTCGAAGCGCTTCCCTTGGGAATTGGAAGTTGGGAGTTGGGAGTTGTCATGAGTCAGCCGCGCAGCGGAAGCGGGGAGTCGTCTTGCGGCGGCAGCTTCGGCACCTGCACGTGAAGGATGTGGGCGACGCGCGACTGCGGGTCGAGGCGGACGTAGTTCCATTCCCCGCGCCAGTAGTAGCGCTCGGCCGAGATCAGATCGAGGACTTCGATGGCGGCGGCCGCCGAGAGCCCCCAGTCACCCACCGGCAGCTGCACGAAGCCATGCTGCATGTGGTGCGGGTCGAGGTTCACGATCACCATCACCAGGTCCGATCCGTCCTCGCTCCGCTTGCTGTAGCAGATGATGTGGGGGTTGTCGGTCTGGTGAAAGCGCAGCCCGCGGTCGCGCTGCAGGGCTGGATGTTCGCGCCGGATGGCATTGACCCGGCCGATCAGTTCCGAGAGGCTGGCCGGATCGTCGTAGTCGCGCAGCCGAATCTGGTACTTCTCCGAGTCGAGGTACTCCTCGCTGCCCGGCTTCACCGGCACGTTCTCGCAGAGCTCGTAGCCGCTGTAGATGCCGTACGAGGACCCGAGCGTGGCCGCCAGCATCAACCGCACCTGGAACGCGGGGCGGCCGCCGTGCTGCAGATACTCGTGCAGGATGTCGGGCGTGTTGGCGAACAGGTTCGGCCGCATGTACTCGCGCACGTCGGTGCGGGTCAGCTCGGTGAAGTACTCGATCAGCTCGTCTTTGGCATTGCGCCAGGTGAAGTAGGTGTACGACTGCGAGAAGCCCGCTTTCGCCAGGTACCGCATCACCTTCGGCCGGGTGAAGGCCTCGGACAGAAAGATCGTGTCGGGGTGCTCACGCTTGATGTCGGCGAGCGCCCACGCCCAGAACCCGAACGGCTTGGTATGCGGGTTGTCGACGCGGAAGATTTTGACCCCGTGCCCGATCCAGAACTCGATGATTCGCTTGAGCTCGATCCAGAGCGCCTGCCACTCGGCCGACTCGAAGTTGATCGGATAGATGTCCTGGTACTTCTTGGGCGGGTTCTCCGCGTACTTGATGGTGCCGTCGGGGCGCTGGCGGAACCACGCCGGATGCTCCTCGACGTATGGATGATCGGGTGACGCCTGGTAGGCGAGATCGAGCGCGATCTCGAGGCCCTGCCGCCTCGAGGCGTCGACGAAGCGATCGAAGTCCTCGATCGTGCCCAGCCCCGGCTCCACCGCATCGTGCCCACCCGCCCGGCCGCCAATCGCCCAGGGACTTCCCACATCGTCCGGACCCGGATCGAGCGTGTTGTTGCGGCCCTTTCGAAAGGCCCGGCCGATGGGATGGATCGGCGGGAGATACAGGACGTCGAAGCCCATCGACGCGATGTAGGGCAGCCGTTCCTCGGCGGCGGTAAAGGTCCCGCTCTTGTCGGGATCGGATCCCGACGAGCGCGGGAACATCTCGTACCACGCACCGAACCGCGCCCGTTCACGCTCGACCGTCACCTGCAGCTCGCGAGCGTAGCGCGCCGCCAGCGAGCGATCGACGTAGCGCGCCATCGCGGTCTGGACCGCGACCGCGAGCGCGCTGGCGACACGCTCGGGCTGGCCCAGGGTCTCGTCCCCAAGCACCGCGGCGGTCTCGCTGAGCACGCGGTGATCGTCGTCGGCCGCCTCCGGCGCGCGCAGGAGCGCGTCACGCACCAGCGCCGCGCCTTCGAGCAGCTCGCTCTTCAGGTCCTGCCCGGCGCCGAACTTCTTGGACACTTCGTGCCGCCAGCTGCCGAAACGGTCGATCCATCCCTCGACGGTGTATTCGTAGGGAGTCAGTTCCTCGATGCGGAACCGGGCCTGCCACCGATCGTTGCCGAGCGGCTCCATCGGCACCTCGAGCCAGGCAGGTTCCCCCCGTTTCCGATAGAGCAGCGCCGCCGCCAGCGTGTCGTGACCGTCGGCGAAGATGTCGGCGCCAACGACCACCTCCTCACCCACGGTGCGCTTGATGGAAAAGCGCCCGGCGTCCACTTCCGGATGGACCCCCTCGACGATGACACGGCATTGCAGTGCGGGATCGAGCCGAGGCGTTGGACTGGCTTCGGCCGCTGCCGCGGTCTCGCCCTCACCGGTGCGGCGAGTCCCCGTCTTCTTTCGATCAGTCGCTGTCTTCGCCATGATCTTTCCGTCCACTCGTGCCTGTCAGTACCACGCCCATCGGTCCCCAGTCCGCCGATCGCCGCAGGTCTTCTTTGCGGCAATTCAAGCGCAGTACCACCATCGATCGTGCCTGAAGTTGATACCGATCGCCGCCGCGGAGCCGCCGCGAGAGCAGCCACGGATCGGCGGTGTCGATCAGCGTTTCCCAGCGCTCTTCCGGCGTCCGCGCCGGCAGCACGAAGCTGACGGGATCCTTGTCGGCGTTCAGCAGGAAGACCAGCGTGTCGCCGACAATCGGCTCGCCGCGCTCGTTGAGCTCGTAGATGGCGTCGCCGTTCAAGCGGACGCCGAGGCGCCGGACCTCCTGCGCATTCCACATGCTGTCGGCCATCTCGCGCCCGGACGCGTCGAGCCAGGCAATATCCTGCACCTCGGCGCCGCGGATGCGGCGGCCCTGAAAGAACTTGCGCCGGCGCAGGACGGGATTCTCCTTCCAGATGCGGATCACGCGGCGCGTGAAGTCGAGGAAATCGCGATCGGCGGGTGAGAGATCCCAGTTGGTCCAGCTGGTCTCGCTGTCCTGGCAGTAGGCGTTGTTGTTGCCGCCCTGGCTGCGACCCATCTCGTCGCCGCCGCTGATCATCGGCACGCCGACCGAGAGCAGCAGCGTGGCCATCAGGTTCCGCCGCTGGCGCTCGCGGAGCTCGATCACCCGGCGATCGGACGTCGGCCCTTCCGCGCCGCAGTTCCAGCTCAGATTGTGGTTTTCGCCGTCGGCGTTCCCTTCACCGTTCGCCTCGTTGTGCTTCTCGTTGTAGCTGACGAGATCGAGCAGCGTGAAGCCATCGTGCGCGGTGACGAAGTTGACGCTGGCATACGGGCGGCGGCCGCTCTGCTCGTAGAGGTCGCTGCTGCCCGACAACCTCGTCGCGAGCTCCGACAGCACTCCGCCGTCGCCGCGCCAGAACCGCCGCACCGTGTCCCGGTATTTGCCGTTCCACTCGGTCCACTTGGTGGGGAAGTTGCCAACCTGGTAGCCGCCCTCACCGAGATCCCACGGTTCGGCGATCAGCTTCACCTGCGACACCACGGGATCCTGATGGATGATGTCGAAGAAGGCGCCAAGCTTGTCGACGGCATGCAACTCACGAGCCAGTGCGCTCGCAAGATCGAAGCGGAACCCGTCGACGTGCATCTCCTGCACCCAGTAGCGCAGGCTGTCCATGATCAACTGGAGCATGCGCGGACTGCGCATGTTGAGCGTGTTCCCGCAGCCGGTGAAGTCCTGGTAGAAGCGGGGATCGTGCGGCTGCAGCCGATAGGACGCGGTGTTGTCGATGCCGCGCAGCGAGAGCGTCGGTCCGAGGTGATTGCCTTCGGCGGTGTGGTTGTAGACCACGTCGAGGATGACTTCGAGCCCGGCCGCATGAAGGGCGCGCACCATCATCTTGAATTCGCGCACGCTCTCGAGCGGCTGGGGCGACGAGCTGTAGCGGAGGTCCGGAGCGAAGTACGAGAGCGTGTTGTAGCCCCAGTAGTTGCGCAGGCCCTTCTGTATGAGGTGCCACTCGTCGTTGTGATGGTGCACCGGCATCAACTCGATCGCGGTGACCCCGAGGCTCGTGAGGTGCCTGAGGGCCGGCTCCGAGGCGAGCCCGAGATAGGTGCCGCGCAGGTGTTCGGGGATGCTTCGGTTGAGCTGGGTGTAGCCCCTCGTGTGCAGCTCGTAGATGAGCGTCTGGTGCCACGGCGTTCGCAGCGGCCGATCGTTTCCCCAGGTGAACGCGGAATCCGCGACCGCCGCGAGCGGGGCGTACGGCGCGCTGTCCCGGTCGTCGAACGAGGTGTCGTCGGCACCGGGTTTGAAACCGAACAGCGAGTCGTGCCAGCGCACGGCGCGGCCGATCACCTTGGCGTAGGGATCGAGGACCAGCTTGTTGGGATTGAAACGGTAGCCGAAGTGCGGAGCAAAAGGGCCGTGCACCCGATACCCATACAACTGTCCGGGGTGCACGTCGGGCAGGTAACCATGCCAGACCATGTCGGTCTGTTCCAGGAGCGGAATCGTCAGCGATTCGACTTCGGCATCCGGCGAATCGAACAGACAGAGCTCCACCTTCGTGGCATGCTCGGAGAAGATGGCGAAATTGACGCCCACGCCGTCCCAGGTCGCGCCAAGCGGATACGGAGCGCCAGGCCAGACTCGCAAATGTGTGGTCGGCACAGCAGACCTTGGTAACACGTTGCACGGGCGGATGGCAACGAAAAGCCGGGAATCACAGGCCGGAATGACATGGTGACCTCACGCGCTCCAGGCAATCCGGTCACGCTCGACGCGCTGCGGCGGTGGGCGGTGCTCCTCGACAGCGCCTTCCGGATCCCGGGGACCGGGATCCGGTTCGGGCTGGATGCCATCATCGGGCTGATCCCGGGTCTGGGAGACATCTCCACCCCCGCCTTCGCCGCGCTGCTCCTGATGCAGGCCGTCCGGATGCGGCTGCCGGTCGTGGTTCAGGCGCGAATGGTCCTGAACGCGGCGTTCGACATGCTGATCGGCCTGGTGCCGATCCTGGGTGATCTGGTGGATATCGGGTGGAAGGCGAACCTGAAGAACCTCGCCCTGCTCGAGCGCCACGCCCGCCCCGGCGTCCCGCCGTCGCGCGGCGACTACCTGGTCGTGTGGGTCTGCCTGGCGTTCCTCGCGCTGATCGCGATCACGCCGGTGGTCTTGATTGTCTGGCTGTTGTGGCAGCGCGGGCTGATCTGAGTTCTCGTCAGCTCCCAACCTCCAACTCCCAACTCCCAAGGGAAGTCGTTCGAATCATCTGGCTGAACGGCGCCTCAACAAGCTATTGGTAACGTTTTTCATCCAGATGGTGCGAAGGGTTCCCTTGGGAGTTGGGAGTTGGAAGTTGGGAGTTGATCCGATCACTCTCCGAGGAGCTCTCCCACCGCCTGGAGATCCTCGATCCGATCGCAGATCGCCTTGACCGTCATCATCATCGGCACCGCGAGGATTGTGCCCCACACGCCCCAGACCCAGCTCCAGAACAGCAGGCCGACGAAGATCGCGACCGGATTCATCTGTGCGGCGCGGCTCATGAGGGCGGGTGTGAGCAGCCAGCCTTCGAGACTGGTGATCGCGAGCGTGATGCCGCAGATGTAGGCGGTCTTCAGGACATCGTCGAACTGAATGAAGACCACGACGCCGAGGCCACCGGTCACGATCAAGGGACCGAGATAGGGAATCGAGTTGAAGATGCCCGCGAGGATGCCCCAGATGATGTATTGACGGACCCCGAAGTACCACAGCGCGACCGCCGTCAGCAGGCCCACCAGCGCGCTGGTGAGCACCTGCACCCGCAGGAACCCGCTGATCTGCTGGTTGATGTCGTCCATGATCTGGACCGTGATTTTCTTCTTCGTCAGCGTCGGTCCGGCAATCTTCACCAGCTTGCGTTTGAACAGATCGCCGGTGAGCAGCAGGAAGAACACCAGGAACATCACCATCGCGAACTGGCCAAGGAAGCTCACGATGTTCTTGCCGCCGGCCCACAGGTAATCGGTGGCGCGGAAGGCCGGCTCGACGATCTGCACGCGCGTCACGCCGCGCTGCGTGGGGGTCGGCTCGGCGGCGGCGGCCGCCGCCTTGTCGATTTCGGTGGCGGCGCGCTGCATCTTCTCCAGCGCGGACACGTCCTCGCCCGCGCGCGGCGACGTCTTGCTGCGATCCAGCAGCCGGCGCGCCGCCGTCGGCATGTCGTCAACGATTGACAGAATCTGCGGCGCGAGCTTGTAACCGCTGAAGCCGAGCGTGCCGCAGAGGAGCACGATCACGACGACCGCGCCGGCCCACCGCGGCACACCGTGGCGGGCCAGTGAGTCGACCCCTGGACCCAGTACGTAGCTGATCAACACACCGATCACGACCGGGATCAAGACCGGCCGGGCGTACTGAAGCACGAGGATGGAGCCAATGACCGCGATGACGGTCAGCGTCACGCTGCGCACCGCGGTCGCACTCACGATCTCGTCGACCGGAGGGGCGTCCTGGCGTTCCGGTGTCCCGTTGGCTGGTTGGCGGCCTGACTCCACCCGCTCAGCCCGTTCGGTCTTGCGTGGAAATGCTGAGGTAGAGGTTCCGGTCGAGGTGGCGTGAGTGCTGCGGCGTTCAGTCACTCGACGATCGTATGCACGAGCCCCTCCAACTCGGCTGCGTGGTAGCGTCTCGGAGTGCTCGTCTCGGATTTCGATTTCGATCTGCCCGAGGATTTGATTGCACAGGAGGCCGTAGCGCGCGGCATGTCACGCCTCCTCGCCCTCGACCGTGAGACCGGTACGGTCGAGCACGCTCGCGTGGCAGAGCTGGGGAAATACCTCCGGGCGGGCGATCTCCTGGTCGTGAATGACACCCGCGTCTTTGCCGCGCGGCTGACCGGCCATCGGGTCCCGAGTGGCGGCGCCGTCGAGTGCCTGTTGCTGTCGCTGCCGGCGACGGCCGCAGGTGAAGCGGTCGAGTGCGATGCTTTGATGCATCCCGGCCAGAAGCTCAAGCCCGGCGCGATCGTCCGGTTCGCAGGCGAGGCCGGCGCGCTCGTCGCCGAGGTGCTCGAACAGCGGTTCTTCGGACGCCGCCGCATCCGGCTGTGGCCCGAAGATCCTGCGGCGCGCGTCGACGCGCTCGTCGATGCGGTCGGGCACATTCCGCTGCCCCCCTACATCAAGCGTCCCGATCAGCCGGCCGACCGCGATCGGTACCAGACCATCTTCGCCGCCCACCGCGGCTCGGTCGCAGCACCGACGGCTGGACTCCACTTCACGCCGGCGATGCTCGACGACCTGGCCGCGCGCGGGGATCGAGCGCACGGCCGTCACGCTCCACGTCGGCTACGGCACGTTCAAGCCCGTGCGCGTCGAGCGCGTCGAAGAGCACGTCGTCGATCCGGAGCCTTACGAGATCAGCGACGCGGCTGCGGCCGCGATCAATGCCGCGCGAGAGCGAAGGCCGTCGCGTCATCGCCGTGGGCACCACGACCACGCGCGCGCTCGAAGATGCCGCGATCCGCGGCGGAGGCACGCGTCGCGGCCGGAGGCGCCTTCGCGACGCTCTTCATCCATCCCGGCTTCGAGTTCAAGGTGATCGACGGGCTGATGACCAACTTCCATCTGCCGCGATCGTCACTGCTGATGCTGGTTGCCGCCTTCGCCGGCCGCGACCGCGTGCTCGCGGCCTATGCGAGCGCAGTGCGGGAGCGCTATCGGTTCTACAGCTATGGGGATGCGATGGTCATTCTCTGAATCAGATCGGGGCTCGGGGCTGGGGGTTCGGTCAAGGGCGGGCGGGTCTCAAGACCCGCCCCTACGGACAAATGAGATCCGGGGACTTTTCCGGGTCTCCAGACCCGCCCGCTCTCGAGACCGCCCCCAGCCCCCAGTCCCCAGCCCCCTTATGGCTGGTCGATCAAGGCCGCCGCCAGCAGCGGAATCATCAACTCGTGGTGCCCGACCAGTGAGTAGCCGCGGCCGATGCCCGCGACGGGCCGGGACACCACGTTGGTTTGCGGGCGGTAGTGGCGGATGAAGTCCAGGTTGACGGTCGTGAGCCCCTCGAGGCTGCAGCCCGTATTGCGGACCAGTGCGACGGCCTTGAGGAACACCTCGGGAAGGATCACGGCGGATCCGCAGTTCAGGAACACGCCGCGGGCGAGCTTCGAGACGTTCGACACGAGATAGCGGAAGTCGCGAAGGCTGCCTTCGCCAATCGCGGCGCCCGGAGGCGGCAGGATGCATGTGGATGATGTCGGTGCCGACGCCGACATGCACCGTGATCGGAATCTGCAGGCGGCACGCGGCCGCGAGGACGCTGAGGTCCCGGTGGGGCGGCTGGGACCCGTGCAGCCACTCACTCACCGCCTGGCCCAGGCCGAGGCCACGGCCGACGCCGTCATTGATGGCGGCGTTCATCAGCCGGCCGGTCTCGTCGGCCATGCCGAATCGGCCGGGTCCGAGCGCCTCGTCGACATCCTCGGACGTCGAGCCCGAGAGCGCCAGCTCGAAATCGTGAATGACCGTCGCACCGTTGGTCGCCAGCGCCGACACGAAACCCCGCTCCATCAAATCGATCAGCACCGGGCCGAGCCCAGTCTTCAGCGACGTGCCCGCCGAGTCCCCACAGCACGCCGCGGTCGTCCTGCCGTGCCTCGATCAGCGCAGCAACGACAGCCTTGAAATCGGCGCCAGCGAGGATCCCCGGCAGCGACTCGATCCAGCCGCGCACGCCGCTCCCCGGCCGTGTACGGCGTGGCGAAGTCCGCTGCGTTCGACTTGCTGCGGCGCTCGGCGAGCGGGTAGGTGTGAATCGCCCGAGAGATCGAATTCTTCGTAGGAAAGCTTCATCGGAGTGATGGTTGCACTATAAAGCCAAGTCCCCACCTACGCGCTTTGCGCTACGGCGGACAAGCCGAACCGCGAGCCCGCGAACCGCGAACCCGCGAAGTCGAGCATGCTACAATTACCGTTTCCTGCCGGTGTAGCTCAGTTGGTTAGAGCACGCGGCTCATATCCGCGTTGTCCGGGGTTCAAGTCCCTGCACCGGCACCAATTTCTTGCTCACCCAAGACACTTACTTGCAGTGACTGGCGTATTCCATGGGAGCGGGGCTATCCGGGCCCCGCGCGCCGCGCCGGGTGATCAGCAGTTTCGTTGCGGGGTGCCCGCAACTCTTCGTCACTGAGCGCCGATAACTCGTCGGACCAGCGATGTCCGTCCACTCCCGCGTTCTGCGCACCATCAGGAAGCACGACATGCTCCCGCGCGGCGCGCGTGTGCTCGTCGCACTCTCGGGTGGGCCCGATTCGGTGGCCCTTCTTCACATCCTCCGCACGCTCGAGCGGCGCGGAGAGCTGGCGGTCGCCGCCGCGGCGCACTTCAATCATCAGCTCCGAGGCGCCGAGGCGGACGCCGATGAAGCCTTCTGCCGGGATCTGGCGGCCGACACTGGCGTGCCGTTCATCGCCGGCCGTGCCGACGTCGCGGCGCGCGCTCGCGAGAGTGGCCGTTCGATCGAAGACGCTGCCAGGCAGGCGCGGTACGAGTTCCTGAACGAGGCGGCGGACTCGGCTGGCGCGGAAGCCATCGCTGTTGGCCACTCCCTCGACGACCAGGCGGAGACGTTCCTGCTACGGTTGATCAGGGGAGCAGGGCCGGCGGGGCTCGCCGGGATCCGGCCGCGGGCCGGCCGCGTCGTCAGACCGCTGCTCGACATCTCGCGCGGGGAGCTCCGGGAGTATGCGGCCGGGCACGGTCTCGATTTTCGAGACGACTCGTCCAATGCGGACGTGCGCATCCCGCGCAACCGGGTCCGGCTCGAGCTCCTGCCGCAACTGTTGCGGTTTTCTCCCGCGATCGCGGCGACGCTTGCGCGAGAGGCGGCGCTCGCCCGCGACGACGAGGAATTTCTGGACCGGCTTGCAATCGAATCCGCGGCTTCGATCGTCTTACTTGAGAGCAGCGGCGTCGCGATCGACGCTGCCGGGCTCACGGCGCTTCCTCCGGCGCTCGCCTCCCGCGTCACCCGGAAAGCACTCGCGGCGGCCGCGCCCGGACGGTTCATCGGATTTCAGCACATCGACGATCTGCTGGAGCTCGCCCGCGGCGGGGCGGAAGGGGCTGCGCTGACTCTGCCCGGGCGTGACGGCTGTGCGCCGCGGCTCGCGGATCGTGTTCGGAACCGTCGCGGATCGGCCGTTTTCGAACTCTTTTCGATTTCCGTTGTCTATACCCGGTGAGGTGGCCGTGCCGGGCTGGGCGCTTTCAGCAGCATGGCTCGACGGGAGGCGGCCCCGCCACCTGCCCGGGGAAATACGGCAGTCGTGGCGGCCGCGCCCCTTCGCGGGCCGCTGGCGGTTCGCTCCCGGCGGCCCGGGGATACCTTCCGGCCGCTCGGGATGCGCGGGCGGGGCCGAAAGTTGCAAGACTTTCTGGTCGACCGCAAGATCGCCAGGGCAGACCGCGATTCCCTCCCGCTCGTGGTGGACCACGACGACCGTATCGTCTGGGTCGTGGGGCAGTCGGTAGCTGAGGATTTTCGGGTCACGGCCCCTAAACAGGGCGTGATACTCTTGAAAGCAAGGCGGTTAGGAGGCGTAGGTTGAACTCGACCCTCAAGAGTTTGCTGTTCTGGATCGTCCTCATCGGCATAGGGATCATGATCTGGAGCTTCTCGGCTGGATGGCAGCGCCAGCCCGCCGCGATTTCCTTCACGGATTTCCTTCAGGAAGTCAAGGAAGGGCAGGTCCACTCTGTCGTCATCACCGGGAATCAGATAACCGGGAAGCGGAACGGCGTGGCTGGAAATGCCGCCGAGTTCCGCACGTACGCTCCGGCCCAGTACGAAAGGCTCGCGAATCTCCTCGAGGAGAAGGGCGTCAAGATGGACGCCAAGCCGGAAACGACCAGCCCCTGGGCCAACGTGCTGTATTCCTGGGCCCCCATCCTCCTGATGATCGGGTTCTGGATCTTCATCATGCGGCAGATGCAGAGCGGCGGGAACAAGGCCCTGTCGTTCGGCAAGAGCCGCGCGAAGTTGTCCTCCAGTTCGCAGAAAAAAGTAACGTTCAAGGACGTCTCCGGGGTAGACGAGGCCAAGGAAGAGCTCCAGGAAATCATCGAGTTCCTCAAGGAACCGCAGAAGTTCCAGAAGCTCGGCGGCCGCATTCCCAAGGGCGTGCTCCTGATGGGCCCCCCGGGAACCGGCAAGACCCTCCTCGCCCGCGCAGTCGCCGGCGAGGCCAACGTCCCGTTCTTCTCGATCAGCGGCTCGGACTTCGTCGAGATGTTCGTCGGCGTGGGCGCCTCGCGCGTGCGCGACCTCTTCGAGCAGGGTAAGAAGAACGCCCCCTGCATCGTCTTCATCGACGAAATCGACGCGGTCGGCCGCCATCGCGGCGCCGGCCTCGGCGGCGGCCACGACGAGCGCGAGCAGACGCTTGAACCAGCTGCTCGTCGAGATGGACGGCTTCGAGTCGAACGAGGGGGTCATCCTCGTCGCCGCGACCAACCGGCCGGACGTCCTCGATCCGGCGCTGCTCCGGCCCGGCCGCTTCGACCGCCGGATCGTCGTCAACCGTCCCGACGTCAAGGGCCGCGAGGGCATTCTCGCCGTCCACACCAAGAAGATTCCGCTCTCGGACGACGTGAATATTCACGTGCTGGCGCGGGGCACGTCCGGCTTCTCGGGCGCCGATCTCGCGAACCTCGTCAACGAGGCTGCGCTGAACGCCGCGCGCTACAACCAGAAGGTCGTGCGGATGCTCGACTTCGAGTTCGCCAAGGACAAGGTCCTGATGGGCTCGGAGCGGCGCTCGATGATCATCAGTGAAGAGGAGAAGAGGGTCACTGCCGTTCACGAGGCGGGACACGCGCTCCTGGCCGTGGTGCTGCCGCACGCCGATCCGGTCCACAAGGTCACGATCATTCCGCGCGGCATGGCGCTCGGCGTGACGATGCAGCTGCCGGTCGACGACAAGCACAACTACACGCGCGACTACCTGAACGATCAGATCGCGATTCTGCTCGGCGGCCGCATCGCCGAGGAAATCACGATGAACGGCAGCATGACCACCGGCGCCGGCAACGACCTCGAGCGCTCGACCGAGCTCGCACGCAAGATGGTCTGCGAGTGGGGCATGAGCGATGCGATGGGGCCGCTGACCTTCGGCAAGAAGGAAGAGCAGATCTTCCTCGGCCGGGAGATCGCGCAGCACCAGGACTACAGCGAGGACACCGCGATCCGGATCGATCAGGAGCTCAAGCGGTTCATCACCACGAACTACGACCGCGCCCGCTCGACTCTCGAAAAGCACCGCGTCGCGCTCGATCGGATCGCCGAAGAGCTGTTGGCCCGCGAGGTCCTCGACGCGGAACAGGTCCGCCGGATCGTGGCGGGCGAAGCGCTCGAAGAGTACCGCGCACCGGCCACCGCCGCGCAGAGCGACGACAGCCGCCGGCAGCCGAAGGAGCGTCCGTCGATCGTTCCGCCGCTGCCGCCGCTGAACAAGCCGCTGCCGCAGGAGTAGACGTCGGCGCCTGGCCGCGTCGACCTGTCAGTTTCCAGTTTCCAGTAGCCAGTTCGACCACCACTGGCTATTGGAAACTGGCAACTGGAAACTGACAACTGATTGCGTACCCGCTTCGAAGTCCCCCTTCCAGGCAATCGTCCTCCCCTTCTCCTCGGCGAGCGCACGCTCGTCATGGGCATCATCAACGTCACCCCGGACTCGTTCGCTGACGGCGGCGTGCGCTTCGATCCGTCGCGCGCCATCGACGATGGGTTGCGGATGCTCGAGGACGGGGCCGACATCCTCGACATCGGCGGCGAATCGACGCGCCCGGGTGCCGAGCCGCTGGACGCCGGCGAAGAGCTGCGGCGCGTGCTGCCGGTCGTCGAAGCGCTGGGGAGCCGGGCCGTGGTTTCCGTCGACACCTACAAAGCAGCGGTCGCGCGTGAGGCCGTCGCGCGGGGCGCCGCAATCATCAACGACATCAGCGCCCTTGGCTACGACCCCTCCCTCGGGGCCGTCGCGGCCGAATTGGGGCCCGCGGTCGTGCTGATGCACAACCGCGGGCGATCGCGCGACATGTACCAGGAGGCGGAGTACGAGGACGTGGCCGCTGAGATCGCCGCTGAGCTCTCGACCGCGATCGCGAGCCGCGGAGAATGCCGGCATCAGGCGCGAGGCGATCATCCTCGACCCGGGTCTGGGCTTCGCGAAACAGGCGCGCCACTCTTATGCTGCCCTGGCCTCTCTCGGGCGGTTGAGCTCCCTGGGCCGGCCGGTGCTGAGCGGTCCTTCGCGAAAGTCCTTTCTGAAGGCCGCGCTCGGCGACGTGCCCCCCTCCGAACGCGAGTGGGGGACTGCGGCCGCTGTGACGGCGAGCGTGCTGTTCGGCGCCCACATCGTGCGTGTACACGGGGTTCGCGAGATGGTGCAGGTCGTTCGGGTGGCCGACTCGGTGCTTGCCGCGGCGGCCGGGACCCGGCCACCGGCAGTGTAGAATTTCGCCCAATGAGCTCATCCGGCCGCGATCAGCCATGCCCGTGCGGGAGCGGCCGGCGATTCGCGGACTGCTGCGGACGCGCCGGGCAATCGGCGGGTATCCCCACCCGCGATTCCGCGCTCACCAAGCTGCTCGCGTTCGCCTTTCACCCGGCGTTCGACAGCGACCACTCGATGGCGGAGGTCCTCTTCTGGGGCAACCTCATTCGCGAAGGCACGACCCCGGAGCTGCGCTGGCTGCTCGAGTCCGAGGACGCCACGATCAAGTACAACTCGTGGTTTCTCTTCGATTGGGAGGTCGACAACTCCACGGTCGCGGAGCTGTTCCTTCTCGAAGAACACGCCCAGCTCTCTCCCGCGGAACGACAGTTCGTGCGTCGGCTGGGCGAGGCACACCTGAGACTCTACGAGGTCGAGTATGTCGAGCGCGGCCTCGGCGTCCATCTGCTCGATCTCTGGACCGGCGAGCGGTCGTTCGTGATCGAGCGTGAGGCGACCAAACGGATCGTGACGTGGGATCTGCTCGGCGCGCGGGTGTCGGCGGACGAGATCGGCGGAAACGTCTTCGAAGGCGGGTTGTATCTGTATCCCGCCGAGGTGAAGGACGACATCAACCGGCACTTCCGGCGGTTGCAGCGGCGGCATCACCGCAAGTTCCCGCTCGACGACCTGGGCACCTTCTTCCACAAGCACGGGGCGGTGTTCCATCACCTCTGGCTGAAGCTCGTCGCGTTTCCCGACCCGCCGCAGCTGGTCACGGCCGAAGGCGATCCATTCGTGTTCTGCCGCTCCATCTTCGAGACCGACCAGCCCGAGGTGGTTCGCGCCGAGCTGGCGGCCCGCCCCGAGATGCGCGTCACCCAGGATGGCCGGCTCTCGTGGCGCGAGCCCGGGGACGGAGGCGAACGTGAGCTGGGATCGTGGGGGATCGAGGGCAATCGGGTCGTGCTCGAAACCACGTCGCAGGAACGAGCCTCACGCGGTCGGCTGTGGCTCGAATCGCTCTTCCGCGATCGCGTGCGCTACCGCGGGACGGCGCTCGAAGCGCTCGAACAGACCATGAACGAGCTCCGATCGCGGGCGCCGCGCCGTTCGCCGCTGGCGATTGAGGATGTGCCCGACGAGAGCGCCTCCGCGGTACGCGAGCTGTTCGATCGGCACTACCAGTCCTGGATCGATCGCCCCGTACCCGCCCTCGGCAACCGATCGCCACGCGCCGCGGCGCGTGCCACGTTGTGGCGGCCCAAGCTGGTGGACCTCCTCAAACGGCTCGAAAACTCGACCGAGCGGGCCGCGAAGGGCGGGCGGCCAGGCTATGACTTCAGCTGGATTTGGCGGGAGTTGGGCCTGTCGAGGCCGGGAAATCAGTAGCCAGTTACCAGTTCCCAGGAGCCAGTTGGCGGTTCCCTCCGGGTTCCCGCTGGTAACTGGCAACTGGAAACTGGAAACCCCCCTTCGATAAGCTTACGGCCGTGTCTGAATACGTCACCGGCCTGCTCAGGCGCCCACCCGTGGGCTGGTGGGACCTGCTCGACATCGCGATCGTTTCGATCATCCTGTATGAGTTCCTGAAGCTCATCCGTGGCACGCGCGCCGTGCAGATGGCCGCCGGCTCCCTGCTGCTGGTCGGGCTCTTCTACATTTCCCGCCTGGCTCCGCTCCAGACGCTCAACTGGATGATTCGCAACATGCTGGTCTACGTCGCCTTCGCGGCGATCGTGATCTTCCAGTCGGACATCCGCCGGGCCCTGGCGCATTTCGGTCAGGCGCCGTTCTTCCGCTACTTCTACCGGCAGGAATCGGCGAACGAGACGATCGAGGAACTGGTCGTGGCGGCAACCATGCTGTCGCAACAGCGGATCGGGGCGATCATCGCCATCGAGCGTGAGATTGGCCTGCGCAACTACATCGAGAGCGGGATCCCGATCGACGCCACGCTGACCTACGACCTGATCGTCACCATTTTTCAGCCCAAGTCTCCCCTGCATGATGGCGCGGTGATCGTGCAGGAGGACCGGATTGCCGCGGCCGCCTGCTTCCTGCCGCTGACGGTGAATCCACGCGTGAGCCGCGAGCTCGGGACACGACATCGCGCCGCCATCGGGCTGACCGAGGAGAACGACGCCGTCGCGATCGTGATCTCCGAAGAGCGCGGGCAGATCGGCCTCGCCATGAACGGGCGGATCGATCGCGGGCTGTCGGGCGACGACCTGCGCGAACGCCTGAAAACCTTTGTCGTCCAGCGTCGCGGCAGCGGGCGCCCGGGGTCTGCCTACGACGCCTGATGGCTTATCACCCCTTCCGGCATCTCGGGCTGAAGGTCGTCGCGCTCGCGTGCGCGAGCCTGCTGTGGCTGACCGTGGCGGGCGAGCACATCGTCGAGCGCAACCTGCGGGTGCCGGTGGAATTCCGCAACATTCCGCAGCACCTCGACGTCGTCGGCGATCCGCCGGAGAGCGTGGACGTCCGGCTGCGGGGCTCGTCGGCCCTGCTGAGCAGGCTGGATCCGGGTGAAGTCGTCGCGGTCCTCGATCTGCAGCAGGCCCGTCCGGGATCGCGGCTGTTTCACATTCGCCCGGAGGAAGTGCGATCGCCATACGGTGTCGAGGTGGCGCAGGTCATACCTGGCACACTGGGTATTGAGCTCGAACGCAAGGCACGCCGCATCGTGCCGGTGATTGCGCCGACCGAAGGCGATCCCGCGGCGGGGTTCGTGGTCGGGCCGATCACTGCGGAGCCGTCGACCGTCGAGATAGAGGGGCCCGAGAGTCGCGTGAAGAAGCTGGCCAACGCCATGACCGAACCGATTACCGTGACCGGTGCCCGCGAGAACGTCCGCGACGTCGTCGCGGTCGGCCTGATTGATTCCGCGGTGCGGCTGGTCAAGCCACAGGATGTCACCGTGATCGTCGAAGTACTTCCAGCCCCGATCGAGCGCGAGTTGAAAGGCGTCCTCGTACGCGCACGCAATCTCGGCAGCGGCCTTGCAGCTCCGAAAATTTCACCCGCTTCGGTGACGCTCTCGGTCAGGGGCCGACGGGAGGCCCTCGCAGGAGTGGAGACGGAGACCGTCGATGCGTTTGTCGACCTGACCGGTCTCGGGCCCGGTCAGTACAGCTTGCGCGTTCAGGCAGATCCGTCGCAGCACTTCGGCGTGGTCGAGATTGCCCCCGCAGTAGTCGCCGTCACCATCCGGGCGATAAAGTAATAGGGCATTGCCAACACTTAGGGTGCGCACCTCCTTGATCCGCACGGCGGTGCAGGCCTGATTGAGGTTGAACGGGTTTTGATGTTGGCAATGTTGGCCCGCCTATGCTGGTCGGGCGAATTCCGACCGACCAGCTCCGGCGAGGTCTCGCCGTAGCGCCGCCGAGAGCAGCGGCGCGGAGGCGGACAATCTTGGCAATTTTGTATGTCCCAACGGCTCTTCGGAACTGACGGTGTCCGCGGCAAGGCGGGCGAGCATCCTCTCGATCACGAGACCGTGGCGCGGCTCGGCGCCGCTCTCGTTCGGGGGATGCGGATTGGCGGCCGGCCGTTGCGCTTCATCGCCGGGCGCGACACGCGCGAATCGGGGGAATGGATTGAGCGCGAGCTTGCGCGCGGCATTCGTGCGGAGGGCGCGCAGCTCACGACTGCAGGTGTGATTCCGACCCCGGCGGTCGCGTATGTGGCGCGCGAGATGGCCTACGACGCCGGCATCGTCATCTCGGCCTCCCACAATCCGTTCCAGGACAATGGCATCAAGGTTTTCTCGGGGCGCGGGGAGAAGTTCACCGAAGCGCTCGAACGCCAGGTGGAGGCCATCATCGTCGATCGGAGCTGGACGGTGGGCGGTTCCGCCGACGAGCCGGTCGATCGCACCGATGTGATCGATGCCTACATCTCCCATGCGCGGCTCGCGCTGCCCGACCCGCAGCGGCTCGGGCGTCTCAAGATTGCGGTAGACACCGCCAACGGCGCCACGACCACGGTCGCGCCGCGTCTCTTCGAAGAGCTCGGCTTCGATGTGCAGCTGCTCAGTGCCGCGCCCGATGGCCGCAACATCAACCTCAACTGTGGATCCACGCATCCCGAGACGCTCGCCAGGGCCGTGGTCGAACGGGGCTGCCGGCTCGGCGTCGCGTTCGACGGTGACGGCGACCGCGCGATCCTCGTCGACGCGAACGGCCGGATCGTCGACGGCGATGCCGTGCTGCTGATGTGCGGCCGCCACCTGAAGCAGTTGGGCGAGCTCAAGGGGAATGGGCTGGTCGCGACCGTGATGAGCAACATCGGGCTCGAGCTCGCGCTGCGCGCGAGCGGGATCGACATGATTCGCTGCCCGGTCGGCGACAAGTACGTCATGGAAGAGATGATCAAGCGCGGGCTGTCGCTCGGCGGCGAGCAGTCGGGGCACATCATCTTCTCCGAGCACCTGTTCACGGGGGATGGCATCGTCACCGCGCTCACCGTTCTCAGGGTGATGGCCGACACCGGGCGGGAGCTCGCGGATCTGGCAGGCGAGCTGGTCACCTATCCGCAGGTGCTCCTGAACGTTCGGGTCCGTGAAAAGCGCGATCTGCAGACGGTGCCCGCAGTCGCCGACGCGATGAAACGGGTCGAGGATCGCCTGGCAGGGAACGGGCGCCTGCTGGTCCGCTACTCGGGCACCGAGCCGCTCCTCCGCGTCATGATCGAAGGCCAGGATCAGCAGGAGATCCAGGGCTGGGCGACGCAGATCGTGAACACCGTCAAGGAGCATCTGGGATGACGACGGGGCGCTCACGAGCGAAGCTGAGCGTCAACGTCAACAAGGTCGCCACCCTTCGCAATTCCCGAGGCGGCGCGGTCCCGAACGTGCTCGAGGCGACGCGGGTCTGTCTGGCCGCGGGCGCGCCGGGGATCACGGTGCATCCCCGCGCGGATGCCCGTCACATCACGTTCGGCGACGTGCGCGAGGTCGCCGCCGGGCTTCAGCCGCTGAAAGGCCGGATCGAGCTCAATATCGAAGGGGATCCGCGCCCCGATCTCCTCGCGCTGGCAGAAGAAGTCCGTCCCGATCAGTTCACGCTCGTGCCGGTGCGCGCCGGCGAAATCACGAGTCAGGCGGGATGGGATCCCTCGGGCGATGCAAGTGAGCTCGGCGCGATTGTTCGCCGTCTGAAGGAGGCAGGGATCCGCGTCAGCGTCTTCGTCGATCCGGACGAGACCGCGGTCCGATGGGCCGCTGCCGCCGGCGGCGACCGCATCGAGCTCTACACCGAGCCCTTCGCGCGGGCGTTCCATGCCGGGCGCGGCGCCGAGAGCTTCGACATTTACGTGAAAGCGGCGAGACTTGCGCACGAACTGGGGCTTGGCGTGAATGCCGGCCACG
This sequence comes from uncultured Acidobacteriota bacterium, assembly GCA_963836735.1. Taxonomy (GTDB): domain Bacteria; phylum Acidobacteriota; class Vicinamibacteria; order Vicinamibacterales; family 2-12-FULL-66-21; genus JACCXG01. The sequence goes on from CAWIKP010000023.1 coordinate 142,618, forward strand.
ATCTCGATCTCGACAATCTCACGCTCTTCCGGGACCTTCCGTATCTCGACGAGGTCTCGATCGGTCACGCGCTGATCAGCCATGCCCTCTACGTCGGGCTGGAGCGCGCCGTCCGAGACTACCTGTCGGCGCTGGCCTGAGGTTCGCGGATGCGGTCTCTCCTGGTGCCCGTTTCCACCATCGCGGCGATCCTCGCTTTCTCCGGCGTCAGCGCCGCGGGCTGAACAACGGGTGTCGATTCGCACCGAGGATGGCGTGACCCTGGCGGCCACGTGGTACGAGCCGTCGTCGAGGCCCGGGCCGGCGGTGATCCTCGTTCACATGCTGAATCGTTCCCGCAAGGAGTGGGATGCGGTCGCCGAACGGCTGGCCTCGGAGGGTATCGGTGCGCTCGCGTTCGACCTGCGCGGGCATGGCGAATCGAGCGGCGGTCCGCCGCCGGCGGCAGGGCAGTCCGAGTACGCGGGGATGGTGCAGGACATTCGCGCCGCGCGGCGTTATCTCGCGCAGCGCAGCGATGTTCAGCAGTCGCGGGTCGGGGTCATCGGCGCCTCGATCGGTGCGAACCTCGCGGCGCTCGAGGCCTCCGGGGACACGACGATCGCGAGCCTGGCGCTGCTGTCACCCTCGACCGACTATCGGGGTCTTCGGATCACCGAGGCCGCGCGGAAGGTCAAGCGGCCGATGTTGCTCGTGGCTGGCGACGACGATCCCTATGCCTCCCGGTCAGCCCGGGAGCTGCAGAAAGAGGGGGGCGGAGTGCGTGAGCTGCTGATCCTGAAGGAGGCGGGACACGGCACCGTGATGCTGTCGCGCGACCCCAGCCTCACCGGTGCGCTGGTGGACTGGTTTCGCCGGACGTTGTTATGATCTTCTTTCCGTGCCCAAGGAATCTCTCGTCTTTGGTATAGCCGGGGTGTTTTTCGGCCTTCTCGTCGGCTGGACGATCGGCAGTCAGCAGGCACGTCCACCAGCAGCCCCGAGCGCTCAGGCGGCCCCGGCGGCGACCCCGGCCGAGACCGCCGCCCCGTTCGACGACTCGCGTGCGGCCGCCCTCAGGGCGGCGGTCGAAAAAGACCGCACCAACGTCGAGGCCCGGGTGCAGCTCGGCGACCTGTATTTCGACGCGGAACGCTTCGCCGAGGCCAGCAAGCAGTACGAGGACGCGATTGCGATCGACCCAAAGCACGTCAACGCGAGCACGGATCTGGGAATCGCCTACTACTACATGAACCAGCCCGATCGCGCGCTGGCACAGTTCGATCGCTCGCTCGCGATCGATGCGAACCACACCAAGACACTGCTCAACGTCGGGATCGTGCGGGCGTTCGGCAAGCAGGATCTCCAGGGCGCCGCCGCCGCGTGGCAGAAGGTGATCGACATTGCGCCGTCCTCGCAGGAAGCCGGGTTGGCGCGGCAGGCGTTGCAGAGCCTCCGGTCGGCTCATCCCGACGACTCATCGTCACGTCCGCCCGCCGCGCCGCCCCCGAAGTGATCGATGGCGAAGCTGATCATCTATCTCGTCCTGCTGCTCATCATCGGGCGGATGGTGTGGCGGTTCGTGTACGCAATCTTCGAAGGCGCGGGCATGCTCAAGGGGCCGGGCGAGCGCGAGCGGGCGGCGGTGAAGCTGGTGCGGGATCCGGTGTGCGGCGTATTCGTCGTCCCCAGCCAGGCGCTGACGGCCGGATCGGGCACATCCACTCGCTACTTCTGCTCGGAGAAATGCCGTCAGCAGTGGGGGAAGCGTTGAGCGCCGAAGCGCAGCTGCGTGTCGACATCTGCGAAGTCGGCCGGCGGCTCTACGCGCGCGGGTACACCGCCTCGAACGACGGCAACATCAGCGTGCGGCTGGGCCCTGATCGCCTGCTGATGACGCCCACGAGCGTCTGCAAGGGCTTCATGACCGTCGACATGATGTGCATCACGGATCTCGACGGAAAAAAGGTCGCCGGCGAGCGCAATCCGTCGTCGGAGATGCAGATGCACCTGGAGGTCTACCGCCGGCGTCCCGACGTACAGGCGGTCGTGCACGCGCACCCGCCGATTGCGACCGGGTTCGCGGTCGCCGGGATTCCGCTCGATCGCGCCGTGCTCGCCGAGGTCGTGACGACGCTCGGCAGCGTGCCGATCGCGGAGTATGCAACGCCCTCGACGAAGGAGCTGCCGGAGGCGGTCAGCAAGTACGTGCAGGCGCACGACGGGATGCTGCTCGCGAATCACGGCGCGCTGACGATGGGGACGGATCTGTTCTCCGCCTACTACAAGATGGAGACGATCGAGCATTTCGCGAAGATCAGCCTGGTCGCCCGGCTGCTCGGCGGCGAGCGGATCCTGTCGCGGGAGGAGGTCTTTCGACTCCAGGATCTGCGTGGGCATTACGGCATCGCCGCGCCGGCGCCGATCTGCACGGATCCGGCGCCGGGCACGCCGGCCGACTGCCAGGTGGTGCAGGCGCCCTCCGCGCCCGGGCAGCGCCTGGTCCCGGATTACGCCGCGTTTCCCGACGATTTGGCGTCGCTGCTCGCGCGCCGTCAACAGGCGGCCGGGAGCGTCGCTGCCGACCGTGAAATTCGGCTAACATACGGGGAACTCACGGCATTGATTGAGGATGCGATCAGGAGCCTGAAGTAGCTGTCAGCTATCAGCTTCAGAGAGCGGGCCACGGTGAAGCCGAACTGAGCGAAGAGCGGTGCTGCAGCTGGAAGCTGATAGCGAAGGAGACTACATGGGTGAGGCGCTCGGGATGGTCGAGACCAAGGGTCTGGTCGCGATGATTGAAGCGGCAGACGCAATGGTGAAGGCCGCCAAGGTCACGCTCGTCGGCTGGGAAAAAATCGGCGCCGGCTACGTGACCGCCATCGTCCGCGGCGACGTCGCGGCGGTGAAGGCGGCGACCGACGCCGGGGCGGCGGCGGCGCGGCGGGTGGGTGAACTGGTATCGGTCCACGTGATCCCGCGCCCGCACGCGAACCTCGAGGACGCGCTGCCGATCGGGAAGGCGACCGCCAACGCGAAATGATCCTCGCGAAAATCGTCGGCACCGTGGTGGCGACGCGCAAGGACGAACGGCTGGTCAGCAGCAAACTGCTGGTCGCGAGACCGATGGATCCCCGCGGCAAGGCCGAAGGCAGCTACCTGGTGGCTGTCGACACCGTTGACGCGGGCATCGGCGAGACCGTGCTCATCGTCAGCGGCAGCTCCGCCCGGATGGCCTCCGGCATGAAGGATTGTCCCGTCGATGCCGCAATCGTCGGCATCATCGATCACATCGAGGTGCCGGAGCCCGTCGAGACGGCCGCCGCCGAGCGGGCGCGCTAATGCAACTCGCACGGGTGGTCGGCGAAGTTGTCGCGACGATGAAGGACGCCAACCTTTCCGGGATCAAGCTGCTGGTCGTTCAGCCGGTCGCTGCGTCCGGCGAAGATGCCGGCCGCGCCCTGGTTGCCCTCGATTCGATCGGTGCCGGCGTGGGAGAGCACGTGTTCTTCGTGCGTGGACGCGAAGCGGCGTTTCCCTTCTATCCGGTCGAGCCGCCGGCCGATGCGACGGTGATTGGCATCGTCGATCATTGGACGGTCGGGTAGGTTGGCTTCAAAGATCGGGCGGGTCGAAAGACCCGCCCCTATCAAGGGCGGATGTCTGACGCTTCAGATTGCAGGGTCGGGTCTTCAGACCCGACCGGTTTTGTAGGGCAGGGTCTTTAGACCCTGCCGATCCCGGCCACGAACATGCAAATCGCCGAGGTCGTCGGGACCGTCGTCTCGACACAAAAGAACCGGAAGCTGGAAGGGGCGAAGCTGCTGCTGGTGCAGCCGCTCAACCTGGACGGCACACCCCGTGGGACCGCTCTGCTCGCCATCGACGCGGTCGGCGCCGGGGTTGGCGAAAAGGTGCTGGTCGTGATCGAAGGCAAGGCTGCCGGGCGACGCGCTTGGCCGCAAGGCGGCCGCGGTGGATGCCGCAGTGATCGGGATCGTGGACGCGGTCGACTGTCAGGACACGCCATGAACGAGGATGCGCTTCGCGCCCTGATCCGGCAGGCGGTGGCTCGGCACCTGACGCCTGAAGCCTCGTCGCCTCAGGTGCCGGTGCGTAGCGAGCCGGCGACCTTCGTGACCCACGCCAGCCATTTCCGCTACGCGCTCCCCGGCAGCGGCGGTCCGTGCCTGATCGAACCGGCTGTCACCTGCAATCACTGCGGCTACTGCGAGTCGCACGGCCACTGATCGTTCCTCTCTGCTCCCGGTGACCTCCAATCCGCGCCCCCGTGTACTGCTGACGCGCCGCGTTCCATCGAGCATTTTCGAAAAGCTCGAAGCCGCCTGCGACGTTCAGCTCGAGGAATCTCCGCTCACCCCCGAACAGCTGCGCGATCGCATCCGTGACAAGCAGGGACTGATTTGCGTGCTCACGGATCGCGTCGACGAGGCCCTGCTCGCCGCGGCGCCAGACCTGAAGGTCGCGGCGAACATCGCTGTTGGCTACGACAACATCGATGTGCCCGCGGCGGCGCGGCGCGGCGTGGTCGTCACCAATACGCCCGACGTCCTGACCGAAGCCACGGCGGAGCTCACCTGGGCGCTGATCCTCGCCGCCGCGCGCCGGATCGGCGAGGGTGAGCGGTTGATCAGGCGCGGTGCCTGGAAAGGCTGGGCGATCGACTTCATGCTCGGCACCGAGCTCCGGGGCAAGCAGCTCGGCATCATCGGCCGGGGCCGCATCGGGCGTGCGGTTGCGGCAAGAGCTTCAGCGTTCGGGATGACCGCCGTCTTCGGCAAGCAGGACATGTCGATCGACGAGCTGTTGATCTCCTCGGACGTCATCAGCATCAACACCTCGCTGCGGCCCGACACCCGCCATCTGATCGACCGCCGTGCGTTGATGCGGATGAAGCGCAGCGCGATCCTCGTCAACACCGCCCGCGGACCGGTCATCGACGAGGAAGCCCTCGCCTGGGCCCTCCAGGAGCACCTGATCGCGGCCGCCGCGCTGGACGTCTACGAGAAGGAGCCGATTGTCCACGAGGCCCTCCTGACGATGGAGAACGTGGTCCTGGCGCCGCACCTTGGCAGCGCCACGCGCGAGACCCGCAGCGCGATGATCGATCTCGCCGTCCGCAACGTCATCGAGGTCCTGCAGGGCCGCGAGCCGCTGACCCCGGTCAAGCCAGGCCGTGCCTGAGCCGAAGGACCCTCGGCAGCCCCGCCTCCCGAGCCCGAGCCGGTCGAAGAGTCGGGGAGGGGTCGACGCCGTCATGCGGCGGCTCGGCCGCGCGGTGGCCGGGCTCGAAGAGCCGGCGGTCGAGAAAATCGCGCAGGATCAGAAGGAAGACGCCTTTCAGGTGCTGATCGCGACAATGCTGTCGGCCCAGACGCGGGATGCGGTGACGCACGCGGCGTCGACGCGGCTGTTCAAGGCCGCCCGCACTCCTCGCACGCTCGGCCGGCTGCCGGTGAAGGAGATCGAGCGCCTCATCTATCCGGTCAGCTTCTATCGGAACAAGGCCGTGCACGTGAAGGCGGCCTGCGGGCAGATCCTGTCGCGGTTCGGCGGCCGCGTTCCGGACACGATGGACGCGCTGCTCACGCTGCCGGGTGTCGGCCGCAAGACAGCGAACCTCGTGCTGATCCTCGCGCACAAGAGCGGGGACAATATCTGCGTCGACACCCACGTGCACCGGATCTCGAATCGCCTGGGCTGGGTCGCGACGCGCACGCCCGAGCAGACCGAGCATCGGCTCTACGACGTCGTGGCCCGCCGGTGGTGGCCGCTCGTCAACCTCTATCTGGTGACGTGGGGCCAGAACGTCTGTCGTCCGCTCTACCCGCGCTGCGCAAGTTGCGTGGTCGCGGACTTGTGTCCGAGAATTGGCGTTGCCAGAAGAGGATCTTCGGCCTGAAGGCGGAAGCTACCAGAGGATTCTCTTCGTGGCTTCAGGAAATTTCTCTCGTGGCTTCCGCCTTCAGGCGGAAGGGGAGACCGATGAAACTCATGAGATGTGCAGCAACGATCGCGGTGGGACTTCTGACGCTGACCTCGGCGCTGGCGGCGCAGAAGCCGCCGGCCAAGCCGGCGACGCCGAAAGCGCCGGCGCCGGTCATCGTGCTCGAGACCGTGAAGGGGACGATCGAATTCGAGACCTTTCCGGATGAAGCTCCGAAGACCGTGGCGCACATCGTCGAGCTCGTGAAGAAGAACTTCTACAACGGCATGCGGTTCCATCGCGCCGAGGAGAACTTCCTGGTGCAGGTCGGCGATCCGCAGTCGCGCGACATGTCGCGCGAAGCCTACTGGGGGCGGGGGCCCGGCAGCGGCAACCCGATTGGCGTGTCGGAGATCGGCAAGCGGAAACACGTTCCTGGCAGCGTCGCGATGGCGCATTCGGGTGATCCCAAGTTCGCCGACAGCCAGTTCTATATCGTGATGCAGCCGCGTCCGGGACTGGACGGCAAGTACACGATCTTCGGGCGGGTCACCAGCGGGATGGAGGTCGTGAAGAAGCTGAAGCGTGCCGACATCCTCAAGAAGGCTTCCGTGAAGTGAGCGATTGCTGCCCTGGCAGCAGCTTCACCATTCCCTTCAGATCCGGATACTCCTCCACGAACGCCTCCGGATACTCGCCGTCCAGCTCCTGTCCGAGCTGCGCCTTCAGGATCGCCGCATTGGCCACCGACTTCGCGGAGAAGTGGTTGTTGGCATAGAGGTAGGCCTTCTTCACCTCACGCGCCGCCGCTCGTGCGGCTTCCGCGAACGGCTGCAACTCTTCGGGCGTGTACAGGTAGTTGTATCGATCCTCCGACGCCTCGTGCTTCCACCACTGAGCGGCGTTGCGGCCGTGAAGGCGCAGGTAGTAGAAGCTCTTCACGTTCGGCAGCAGCGTCTGGCGGATCGAGGTCCTGAACTTCGGCTCGTCGATCTGCGCCAGCGCGGCATCGTGGGCGGCCAGGATCTGCGCGGTCTCCTTCGGATGCTCGCTCCAGCTCCGATGCCGGAGCTCGACCGCGATCGGATAGTCCTTGAAGGCTTTCAGCAGCCATTCCAGGTAACCGCTGGACTCGGGCTCGTTCTTGAAGCTCGCGGGAAACTGCGCGAGCAGCGCGCCGAGCTTCCCGGCGTTCACCAGGGGCTCCAACGCCGAGCGGAACTCGTCGACGTCTTTCTTCCCGAGCTGCGAGGGATCGCTCCCGGTCGCCTTCGCGAACATGTCGGGATGGGTGAACTTCTGATACAGCTTCAGCGAGAACTCGAAGTCGGCGGGCGTCCGCTCGACCCACTTTTCGACGGTCGAAACCGTCGGCACTCGATAAAAGGATGAATTCACTTCGACCGTATCGAAGTGCCGGGCATAGAAGGAGAGCTCGTCGAACTTCGGCGTGCCGCGAGGGCGTCGTGCCGGCTGGTCCGGATAGAAGATCCCGTTCCAGGTCCCTTTGCCGGAGGGATAGCTCCACCCCGAGGTGCCAACGCGGATATCGGGCCGGACTGCGGCACGCCGAGCCGTCATCCGCCGTACTCGTCCTTCTTGAAGCCGAAGCTCGCCTTGTTGCCGCTCACGAGAATCGGGCGCTTGATGAGGTTGGGTTGTTCCATCATGAGGTCGATCGCCTCCTTCTTCGAGCGGGGAAGAGGGCGCTGTTTGAAGACCGGGCTCCGCGTGCTGACGAAATCCAGGAACCGGTCCGCGGCGACGTGGCGCTCCAGGAACGCACGATCCGGCGGCTCCTTGTTGATATCGCGCTCGATCACCTCAATTCCCTGCGTATCCAGAAAACTTCTGGCGTTGCGGCAGGTCGTTCAAGTGGGCTTCCAGTAGAAGATTGGCTTCGGCATCCGTCTATTCTAAAAGGGCCGGGACGTTGCGCTAGGGGGCGCCCCGCGTTTCACATAGAATGAGCGTTTCCGAACGACCTCAGTCAGCTCCGTGGGCGGCGTCCCTGTGACTGGCGTTGTCACTCCCGGGGCTTCCGCAACGGGTATGCCTGATTCAACGTCCTGCACCACACTCCTCCTCCGGCTCCGGCCATCCACTTCTGAGGCCTCCGAGGTGTATCCGGTGGAAGTGACGCTCGATGGCGCGGGTACCTTCAGCGCGCTCATCACACTCAACCCGGCCACGTTTCAGTCTCTCGAATCCAGCCCATGGGAGTACGGCAGGCAACTCGGGCAGGCCGTGTTCACCGACACCGGTCTGCAACGGGCCCTCGCCTACGCCCGTGGCAAGGGCGAGTGCGTTTCCTTCAGCCTGCAGCTCGATGCCCCCGATCTCCAGGATCTGCTCTGGGAGCGCCTGATTCTCGTGAGCGGCGGCGAGGAGCTGCCGTTCGCTGCTTCCAGCACCGTGTCGCTGTCGCGGCGCATTCCCTCCGAAACGCACGTGCTCCCTCCTCGGCAGGGGCCGTTCCGGCTGCTGTTGATGCTGTCCTCCCCGATCGAGCTGGAGGATCAGCCCGAGGACTCAGCGATGAAGAGCCTCGACTTCGCCGCGGAAGTGGGGGGACTCCGGGCGGCATGGGATCCCCTGGTCCAGCGGGGCCTGATGCGCGTGTCGATCCTCGGGCGCGTTCCGGAGGCACTGGCCGCCGATCTCGACAAGGCGGGATATCGGGTGTTCGCGCAGGCCGGCAACCCTCGATGCCCTCGCGGATCGACTCTCGTCGTCCGACAGCCTGCACCTGATCTCGCATGGCGCGTTCAAGAAGGGACGCGCCAGCCTCCTGCTCGAAACTCCGGAAGGACGTGCCGCCTCGACGACAGAGGACGACTTCCTGGCCAAGTTCGCGGAGCGCAGTCTGCGTCTGATCTTCCTGCAGGCGTGTCAGAGCGCGACGCGTCAGCCCGGCGCGCCGAACGTGTTGAGCGGGCTCGCGCCCAAGCTCGCCGGACGGGCCGCCGGGGTGATCGCGATGCAGGACTTCGTTCGCGTCGACGATGCGCGGCGCTTTGCCCAGGAGTTCTACGACACGCTCCTCAGCACCGGCTATGCGGATCGCGCGGCAAACGCCGGCCGGCGGACGCTCTATCGTCCCGACAGCCGCAGCTGGGCGATCCCGGCGCTCTACCTGGCGCCAAAGGCCGATCCGCTCTGGCAGCCCGACGCGGTGCTGCGCGCAGTACAGGACCTCGCCGATCAGTTCCGCACGAAGCCCGATCTGGCCGCGCCGTTTCCGATCGAGGTGATCCGCCAGTGGCCGGACATCTCGCTCGAAGATGGAGACCAGCCCTCCGGGCCCGCGCGTCCGCGTGCTCGAAGCGGTCGCCGGCGGCGCTCTTTCCGGAGAAGGGCAAACGCTCGCCGATCGTGGTCATCGCCGGCAACTACGGGCGGGCGAAGACGGCGCAGCTGTACATGCTCTACGCGCACTACGCCAACCAGATCTCGCGCGCCGACGGGACGCTGCCGTTCTTCGCGCGGATGAGTGAAATCGAGCCGACCGACGACGCGCCAGATCAGATCATCGCCAGAGCGATCTCGAACACTTACAAGCGATGCGGGATCGAGCTGCCCGTCCCGCTGCTGGTCCCGCGCCTGCAGCAGCCGTTCCTGCTGTGCCTCGATGGCGATCAGGAGGCTGACAGCCGGCAACGCGAAGCCGCGTTCGACGCCCTGAAGCAGATCACCGAGACGCTGCCCCAGGCCGCCGCGGTCGTCACCCTCGACGAGCAGGTGATCGGCCAGCTGCCGGCGCTGCGGGCCACGGATCCTGAAACGGACATTCCGATCCTGCTGGTGCAGCTGCTGTCGCCGACCACGGTCGCGCAGTATCTGAATGGATTCGGCGACCGGTTTCAGCCCCTCCTCACGTCGATCCAGGCGGCCAACCTGTTCGATCTCGCGGGAGTGCCGTGGCTGCTCGCGAACCTGATTCGCCAGTCGAATCGCGGCGGCGCTCTCGCGGTCAGGTGTCATCGCGCGCGTCGTCAACGGCAACCTGGCGGCGGCGAACCTGCCGGGCGGCATCCGGCGGCTGGTCGAAGGAACTGCTCGGCCGCATCGCGTGGGAGCTGCAGACCCGGCAGAAGATCCACCTCGACGCGCCGCGCCTGTACGAGGTCCTCGATCAGGTCCGCGGGCGGCGCGAGGTGCCGCTCGATCAGCTGAAGGCCTACGCGCTCGACACGAAGATCCTCGCGCCGAGCGACGAGGACGGTGTCCGCTTCTCGTATCCCGGCTTCCAGTCCTACTGGTGCGCCCAGCACCTGCTCGGAATCCGGCCGCGATTTCACCGGGCGGCTGGACGACATCACCGCCACGCTCGGCCGCCGCAGCCGCGTCCGGCTGTGGGAGGACACGCTGGTGCTGCTCGCCGGGATGATGGACTCGGCCGATCCGCTGATCCGCCGGATCCTCGCCGGCAGCAGCATGGGCTACGGCGAGCACGCGTTCCTCGCCGCGCGCTGCATCCACGAAGCCGAGCTCGCAAAGGGCAGCCGCACCGCCGTGCAGGACGACGTGATCGCCCAGGTGCTCGACAGCCTGGTCTGGCGCTCGACGCCGATGAAGGAATCGAGCGCGTCCGTCCGCATCCGCGCGACCGAGTCGCTCGGCGCTGTTGAAGCATCCGTCGAGCGTCCCGCATCTCGTGTCGCTGGCCGTGGAGCGCGTGCGGCCGACGTTTACCGGTCAACCGACGTTCGAGCTCTCGGGGCTGCGCCATGCCGCCCTGCAGGTGCTGCTGTCGATGCAGACGGAGGCCGAGGCGCACGTCAGGAACCACGCCGCCGGCAAGTTCGGCACGCCGGAAGGCCAGGCGCTGGGAGCGTTGATCGATGCCTGGCGCAAGGGGGACTCGAAGGCCTTGCGCGAGCTCTACGAGACGACCAACGTCGAAGGCGTGCCTGCCGTGGTCGGTGTTCGCGCTCGGTACGCTCGGTGGAGAGGAGAACCGCGCTTACCTGGCCGAGCAGATCGTCAATCCGAACGCCGCCGAGGACACCGTCTGGTCGATTGCCGATTCGCTGCTGCTCTTCGATCCGGAGACCGTCACGCGCGATGCGGTCACGGGGATGCGCAAGGTGCCTGGCCTGCACGTGCAGGCGGCGTACATGATCGGCCGGCTGCGCGTGGCGACGCCGGGCAGTGAAGAGGAAGCGTTCCTGATCGAGTGCCTCCAGTCGCCGGATGTGATGACCCGGGGCGTGGCGCTGAAGGCCCTCGCGCAGCTCGGACACGCCGGGTATCGGGAGATCTGCGAGCTGATCGCGAAGGACGCCTGGAAACAGGTGGCGAAGGGCAAAGTCCTCGTGGTTCCGGGCAGGCCCGCCGACCGCATGCAGCTGCGCGTCTACGCACTGGAGAGCCTGCGCCTGATTGGCACCGAAGCGTCGCTGGCCGCGCTCCGCGAGGCGCGCAACTGGAGACCCGAAGGAGGCGCGATCGATCGCGAGGCCACGAATCTGATGCAGCTGAGCTACGCGGTCAGCGAGGACATCTACTGGCGGATTACTGGCGGCCTCGAGGGCGATTTCTTCGAGGCGGCCGAACGGCGGAAGCAGTCATAGCAGGAGAACGTGCATGCCTTTCGAAACCATTCCCGGCACCAGCGACCAGTATGCCTTGCTCAGCTTCGACCTGGACGGCAGGGAACGCACCGACGATCCGCAGGGCGTCGGTGGCCTGTTGTCGAAGGAAATCCTCAAGAGGGTTGCCAACGAGCAGCCCTCGCACGTCCTGTTCTTCTGCCACGGGTGGAAGGGCGACGTGGCCGCGGCCCGGGATCAGTACAACCGCTGGATCGGCGCGATGCTCCGTCTGGCCGACGACCGCCAGGCGGTGAAGGGGACTTTCAAGCCAATCTGGATTGGCCTCCATTGGCCGAGCCAGCCTTTCGGCGACGAAGAGTTGAGCACCGAGAGCTTCGATATCGGAGATGGGACGCTGTCTCCCGAGGAGATCAAGGCGATCTATCTCGAGCGTCTCGGGCTGGGAGATGAAGCAGCGCCGCTCATCGACACCATCCTTCGCGACCACCAGAAGAACGCCGCCGCAACCGAGCTGCCCGAGGACAGCCGGGGCGCCTACCGGAAGCTCGCGTCGCTCGCCGGCCACTCGTCGGAGGGCCCCGCGGGTCCCGCCGGACGCGGACGATGCGCCGTTCGATCCCGATGTGGCGTTCGATCGCGGGAACGCGGCGGCTGGCGGCGCAAACTTTGGCGAAGGCGGGTTCCTGGGCGGCATCCTCGGACCGCTGCGCCAGCTGTCCTACTGGACCATGAAGAAGCGAGCCCGGACGATCGGCGAATCGGGCATGCACCGGTTCGTGTCGGACCTGATGAAGGCGGCGCCGTCGACGCGCTTCCATCTGATGGGGCACAGCTTCGGCACCATCGTGGTGTCGTCGGCTCTCGGCGGCAAGGACGGCGCCGGGCAGCTGCCGCGGCAGGTGGATTCGGTGGCCCTGATCCAGGGTGCGGTGTCGCTTTGGGCCTTTGGCGACAGCGTCAAGGGACAGAGCCGCAAGGGCTACTTCAATCCCTGGGTTCACCGCCCGGCAGTGCGCGGTCCCGTGCTGGTCTCGCGATCCGTCCACGACCGCGCCGTCGGCACGCTCTATCCCTGGGCATCGGCGGTCTCGTTCTCGGACGGGTCGTTCGATCCGGACGACGAGGATCTGCCGCTCTACGGCGCGATCGGGAAATACGGAATTCGCGGTCTGCGGGGGGCCGTCTTTCACGAAATGCTGGCGAAGACCGGCAACTACGGGTTCGAGGCCGGCAAGATCTATAACCTCGAGTCGTCGCGGTTCATTGCCAAGGGAGGCGGAGTGTCCGGCGCGCATTCGGACATCGACGGTCCCGAAGTCGCGCATGCGATCTGGCAGGCGGCACTCGTGTAGGAGGCACTCCGATGACGACCAATGTATCGGGAAGTGCCCACGCGACACTCGGAGCCGATGAATTCCCGATTCCCTTCGGGATCGAGGCGGATACGGGGACGCCACTGCCGGGCTTGACCGAAGCCGATCTCGACCGGATCGATCCGGACCGGAAGGAGGTTCGCGACCGCGGCGAACAGGGAGCGACCGAGCACCTCGCCATCTCCGACATCGATCCCAACAACCTCGAAGAAGCCGGGTGGTGCGTCGTCTTTGCGAAGGACGCGGATCCGGCGGTCAAGGCCGCGCTCGAACCGCTGCTGACTCACCGGGAGGGGGAGGCGAAGCGGCTCTTCAAGGTCTTCGACGGCACGTCGGGATTCCTCCCTGGAGACGACGCCCGCAAGTGGATCGAGCGACAGGGTGCCGGTTTCGCGACCGTCGATCCCGAGCACGGGGTGCCGGTGTACGTCCTGCTGGTCGGATCACCCCAGGAGATTCCGTTCGAGTTCCAGTACCTGCTGGATCTCTATTGGAATGTCGGCCGGCTGCACTTCGACACGGCCGCCGAATACCGCACCTACGCGGAGAGCGTCATCGCGTACGAGACCGCCACCAAGGTCCCGCACCCGGAAACATGCCGCCATCTTCTCGGTCCGGAACGATGGGGATCGGGCGACGGGGCTGCTCCACGATCAGGTGTCGCAGCCGATTGTCACCGGCACACCCTCGGTGCGGACGCTGGCCGGCTTCAAGGGCTTTCAGCTCACATCGCTGCTCGCCGAGAACGCGACCAAGGAGCGGCTCACGAATCTGCTGGCGGGAAAGGAGGCGGCCGGACCGCCGGCGTTCCTGTTCACGGGATCGCACGGCGTCAAGTTCAAGATTGACGATCCTGAACAGCGCGAGAAACAGGGGGCGATCCTCTGCCAGGACTGGCCGGGGTTCGGCAAGACCGCTCCGGAACACTTGTTCACCGCGAAAGACGTTCCCGACAATGCCGCGGTCCACGGCCTGATCCACTTCTTCTTCGCGTGCTATGGGGGCGGGTGTCCGAAGGAGGACAACTTCGGCCTCACGTCCGCCGAACCTCCGCGCCAGCTCGTGCCCGAGCCGATCGTCGCGCGGCTGCCGCAGAAACTGCTGACCGCCGGAGCGCTGGCCTCGTTCGCGCACGTCGATCGCGCCTGGGCCTACTCGTTCCAGAACAGCCGCAGCGTGGCACAGGTACAGGAAATGCGCGACGTGATGGTGCGCGTTCTCCAGGGCCACCGGATCGGCCAGGCCACCGACAGCTTCAACATGCGGTGGGCGGTGCTCTCCGCGGAGTTGCAGGAGTCGCAGAGCCTGCGGGAGTCGTTCGCCAATCAGCTCGTGTCGAACGCGCTGCTCGCCAACCGCTACGTCGCCCGCAACGACGCACGCAACTACATCATCCTGGGCGACCCGGCGGTGCGGCTGCGGACCGAGGCGATGACGGCCTGACCGGTTCGCGGGGTCGCGGTTCGCGGGTTCGGGATCAAATCCATGTCACCGCACCGTGAAGGGCACCTCGCGGCGGACGGTGGAGGAGTCGCGTGCGGCGTCGACTCGCAGCACGAACGCGCCCGGTTGCAGTTTGTCGAGTGGAAGGTCGAAGCGCACCTCCGCCGACTGGTCGGCCGCGAAACGATCGGCGGGCACCGACATCGGCTCGGCGAGCACCTCGCGCAGCTGCTCGTCCAGGATGCGGAACGTGACGTTCACCGCCGCGGACTGGTCGTTGCGCCGCTCGTACGCGCGGACGAGCGCGACCACGCGCTGGGCTGTCGTGAACTCGCGCCGAGTCGTGGGAGCGAGGTCAATGACTCCGCCGAGGGCCTCGGCCGGGGTCGCGGTCGGCGCGGTGGCATCGTGCAGCACCACGCCAGAGAGGGTGAGCGGGTCCTTTCCGAAGTCGGGGACGTCCACGAAGGCATGCACGCTGCCGATGGTGCCCGACGGCTCGTGCCGCACCGCCACGCGCAGTTCATAGGTCCCCGGTTCGAGATTCAGCGTCGAGACGGCCTCGTAGCGGAGCTGTCCGGGCGCCGTGTCAGGGATGGCGACCGAGAAACGTTGGCGCTGCCAGTCGACGTCCTTCTTCCCGTCGCGAAATGCGCTCGTCAGAACCTCGATTGGCTCGAACCGGGCATCGGCGCTGGTGCCGCGGTTTTCGACCTTGCCAGAAGTCGCGGCGGTCCTGACCCCGGTGGCGACAACCACGACTGGTGTCCCGCCAGGGCTTCGGAACGGCGCCGCGGTGATGGTCATCGGCAGGCCACGCTCGGGCAGCAGGCTGCGCGACAGCGCGTCCAGTGAGACCGGCCCGTCCGGCCGCCGGCGCGATCGGGTCGGCGTAATAGCCCTTCCGCGTCCGCACCTGCACGTCGGGCCGATTCACTCTCACGCTGATTGGATGAAAGCGGCCGTCCCGCTTGACGTCCGAGGTCTGAAACGCGAGCACGTAGTAGGCCGAGGACTCGTCGAGGATCGGGCGGACACTCGCTTCGGGAACATTCGTATTCAGAACCGCGCGTCCCCCGGTCCAGTCGGCCACCGTCTGCAGCGATTGCTGTCGTTCAATGAAGTGCGCGCGGTTTGCCTGTTCCTGCGCGGCCGCGGCTTCGCTGATCGGAACGCCGTCGTCGCTCGGGCGAAAATCGTCGCCCGCATGGACATTCGTCGTCTCGAGCGCATTCGGATCGACGGTGTGCACCGTCACGTTCGCGAGCTGCGTCGCGTGCACCATCCTTCCTGGTTGCAGGCTCGAGGTAGGCGCTGCAGCGTCCCGGCACCGGTGCGAGCTGAACGCGCTCGCCGACGAAGAAGACGGACTTCCGCCGTTGCGCCTCGCCGCTGAAGCGCGGTCGCCACTCTCGTGATCGCTTCGACCGGCACGTGCCGCAGTTGCAATTGCCCCATTCCTCCCCTTCGGCCCGCTTGTTCGTCCCGAACGCAGTGGCGTCGATGGCACGTTTGAGCCGGGCATGGTCGGTCGTGAAATTCTGCGCCACGCCGTAGAACGTATGCCCCACAGCCGCGAGGTCGCCAGGAGCGAGACTGTCGACGACTGCGCCGGGCGGTCGCGCGGAGCGCCGTCAGACCCGGCGGGTCGGCGATAGTGACGCGTCCGTTCACCATCACTCGTTCGAGGAAGGGATCGATCAGGATGACGACGAGACGGCCCTCGGGCACGTCGTTTCGAACCACGTCGGCCGGAATGGCATTCGGCGCCCGACGGCGCGACGGCAGGAGGCGACGGCAGTTCGATCGCCGAAAATGCGACGATCCGACGCGGCTTGCCGTCTTCGAGGACCGTGAAATCCGCCGCGGTCAGGCCGCGAACCGGCCGCCGTTCCTTGTCGAGCACGGAAATGTCGAGCTGGACGGCGTCGATGCCGGTGCGGAAGGTGGGCGGCTGGACGGGCGGAACCTGCTGCCCGGCCGGGGCGCAGACCAGTACGGCAAGCCAGCACGCGAGCAGGCTGACGGCGCTCTTCATGAAGATCCTCGGAGGTGCTGGCCGCGGCGATTCGTAGCGCTCCTTCCGCCTGAAGGCGGAAGGACGGACCAGGAACCCCGGTTCTGTACAATGGGTTCAGGCCGTTTTCTTGCTGACGATTAACGAAATCTTCCACTCGATCCAGGGGGAATCGACCCATACCGGAAGGCCCTGCGTCTTCGTCCGGCTGACCGCGTGCGACCTTCGCTGCTCGTGGTGCGACACGCCCTACGCCTTCACCGAAGGGCGCAAGATGTCATTGGACGAGGTGGTCGAGCAGGTGCAGAAGTACGACTGCGGCCTCGTCGAAATCACCGGCGGCGAGCCGCTGCTGCAGCGTGACGTCTATCCGCTCATGGACCGGCTGCTCGATTCGGGAAGGACGGTCATGGTCGAGACCGGCGGGCATCTCAGCATCCAGCAGGTCCCGGTGCCGGTGATCAAGATCGTCGATGTGAAGTGTCCGGGCAGCGGCGAGTCGCACCGCGTGCACTGGCAGAATCTCGAGAACCTCGCGCCGCACGACGAGGTCAAGTTCGTGATCAAGGATCGGGTCGACTACGAGTTCGCGCGCGACATCGTGGCGAAGCACCGCCTCACCGGCCGCGTCGCGGCGGTGCTCTTCTCGCCGGTGCACGGCGTGCTCGACCCGAAGGACCTCGCCGCGTGGATCCTCGAGGACAAGCTCGAGGTCAGGCTGCAGCTCCAGGTCCACAAGTTCATCTGGGGGCCGGACGTCCGGGGCGTCTAGGCGTTGAGAGCCATCCTCCTCCTGAAGCGGAGGTCTCGACTCATACACGGCGGGAGCGATCGCGGCGCGTGATGGCTACGAGCTCTTCGCCCTCACGGTCCGGTACGGCCAGGTCCATGCGCGCGAGGTCGATGCGGCGCGTCGGGTGGCCGCGGCGCTCGGTGTAACCAGGCATTCCGAGCTGCAGGTGGATTTGGCCTCGTTCGGAGGCTCGGCGCTGGTTGGCGATGGCGCAGTCCCCAAGGATCGCGACGTGTCGGCGCTGCACGACATCCCCTCGACCTACGTGCCCGCCAGGAACACCGTGTTTCTCTCGCTCGCGCTGGCCTGGGCGGAGGTGGTTGGCGCCGACGCCATCGTCCTCGGCGTGAACGCACTCGACTACTCCGGCTACCCGGACTGCCGTCCCGAGTACCTCGAAGCGTTCGAACGGCTGGCCACGCTGGCGACCAGGGCGGGCGTGGAAGGCGCGCGGGTGCGGATTCTCGCACCGCTCATTCACCTGTCGAAGGCCGACATCATCCGCACCGGTCTCGAGCTGCAGCTCGATTACGGGCTCACGCACAGCTGCTACGATCCGTCCGCCGATGGCCGTCCCTGCGGCCGTTGCGACAGCTGTCTTCTCCGCGCGAAGGGCTTCCGGGAAGCCGGCGCGCTCGACCCCGTTCTTCAGCCGTGACCGAACGCCTCTACTACACCGATCCGTATCTGAAGGAATTCGACGCGCAGGTCGTGAGCGTCCGGGACGTCAACGGCCGCGCCGGCGTCGTCCTCAGCCGCACCGCGTTCTATCCGTCTTCGGGCGGGCAGCCATTCGACACCGGCACTCTGGGGGACCGTCGCGTGGTTGACGTGATCGACGACGAGACGGGCATCGTGCACGTGATCGAAGGGACGCCGGCGGAAGGATCCGTGACCGGCCGCATCGACTGGCCGCGCCGCTTCGACCACATGCAGCAGCACACCGGCCAGCACGTGCTGTCGGCGGCCATCGATCACGTGTGTGGCGTGCGGACGGAGAGCTTCCATCTCGGCGCCGGTTCTTCGACCATCGATCTGGCCCGGGAGTTGACCCTCGCGGAGATCGTCGAAGCCGAAGACCTCGCCAATGGCGTGATCTGGGAAGATCGGCCGGTCACCATCAGCTTCGTCGACGCGGAGGACACGTCGGCGCTCCAGCTGCGGAAGGAATCGGCGCGGACCGGCACGCTCCGAATCATCGAGGTCGAACACTTCGACGTTTCGGCCTGCGGCGGGACGCACGTGGCTCGAACCGGGGCGATCGGGATCATTGCCATCTCCGGCTGGGAGCGGCTGCGGGGTGGCACACGCCTGGAATTCCGGTGCGGCTCGCGCGCGCTCGACGCCCACCGGCAGCTGCGCGACACCGTTGCGGCGGGCGGCCGCCTGCTGTCTACCAGTTCCGACGAGCTGCCGCAGGCGATCGAGCGCCTGCAGGAGGACGGCAAGGAGCTGCGGCGGCGTGTCAAGGACCTGGAAAGCCGGCTTGCCGGCTACGAGGCCGATGCCGTCGCGGCGCACGCGGTCGAAGTGCGGGGGCTTCGTCTCGTCGCGGAAGCCGTCCCCGATGCGGACATGAACGCGATCAAGACCATCGCGCAAGGCGTCGCATCGCGCCCGGGCCACGTCGCCGTGCTGCTGACCGCGACCTCACCTGCCTCGGTCATCATCGCGCGCGCCCCCGACGTGCCGGTCGATGCCGCCCGCATGCTGAAGCAGTTGATTACCCACTTCGGAGGGAAAGGCGGCGGCCGATCAGAGCTGGCGCAGGGCGGCGGCCTGATGGCGCGGGCCGACGAGATTGTCGCGGCGGCCAGGCAACTGCTGTCCGCGACGCTCGCCGGAAGCGGGTAACGACTGGGCGCGCTTCGCTCCCGGGAGCTTCAACAAGAGGGTCTCTCCTGGCCCTTCTGTGAGAGCTCTGTTTCTGCTGGAGCCTCACGATCACTCGTGGTCGCGAATGGTCCCTCTGCTGTCACTCCATCCGCAGCGCAATCATCGGATCCACCCGCGCCGCTCGGCGCGCGGGCCAGTAGGCCGCGGCGGCGCCGATCGCGATGAGCAAGACGGCAGTGCCGGCGAACGTCGGCCAGTCCGTCGGACGGACGCCGACCAGAAGGCTCTCGATCAACCGCGCGAGCGCGGCGGCGGCACCCAGTCCTACCACTACGCCAATGCCGACGAGCAGGACCGCACCTCGCACCACCGACTGCACCACTTCGTTGCGCTGTGCCCCAAGCGCCATACGCAGGCCAATTTCCTTCGTCCGCCGTGAGACGTCATAGGCGGTCAAGCCGTAGAGGCCCAGGCAAACGAGACACGCCGCCGCAATGCCAAACGCCGCTGACAACTGCGCCAGCATTCGATCCTGCGCGATCGTGGCGTCTACGAGCCGAGCCTGCGTTGTCGTGTTACCAAGACGCAGCGCGCTGCTTTCGACACTCGCCTGTTTCCACAGCGTGTCCGCCATGCGTTCGGAGTCGCCGACCGTGCGAACCGCGAAGTTTCCGCCCGCCGCACCAGGCGCCTGCAGATAGCACACGTAGACAATGCGCGGTGCGGGATCCTTCAGGCTCCTGTACTTCGCATCCTTCACGACTCCCACCACGGTCAGCGGCTCCGCGAAGCCGTTGGTTTCGATGCGGAGCGTACGACCTGACGGATCCGCACCGCCAAAGAAATAGCGCGCGGTCGCCTCGTTGACGATCGCGACTCGAGTCGCCCGCTCGTCGTCGCGCGGCACGAACTCCCGGCCGCGCAGCACGGGCGTGGCCATGGTTCGAAAGAAATCCGGCGACACGACCAGCAGCACCGCCTCGCGATCCTGCCCGGGGGCCGGATTGAAACTGGCCGTGCTCACCGCCTCGGTCCACGTGCCGCCGCCGAACAGCGATTCGCTGGACACCGCGGCCGACAGCACACCTGGAAGGCCGGCAAATCGCTGGCGCAGACGCTCGTAGAGGCGCACGTGCTCGGCCGCGTTGAGGCCTGAGCCTTCGGCATTGACTCCAAACAGCAGAATGTTCTCGGGACGGAAACCGGCGTCCATGGATGTCAGCGACCCGAGACTTCGGCCAAACAGAATCGCGACGACCAGCAGCACGCAGGAAATCGCCACTTGCGCGACAACAACGAGCTGGCCGGGTCTTGCGCCGTTCCCGCCGCTGTCCGCCGCGTTCGCTCGCCCTTTCAGGAGCGACGACGCATCCAGGCGAGTGGCGGCAAGCGCCGGAACCAGCCCGAAGAGCAGTACGGCGACGAATGCCGCCATCGTCGTGAATACCAGCAGCTGAGCGTCGATGGCGAAGGTGAAATCGAAGCGGCCGACGGCCGAAGAGAGAAAACGCACGAGTGAAGCCGCCGCCGCCGGCGCAGCGATCAGGCCCAGCGCGCCTCCGGCGATGGCGAGAAGTGCGCTCTCGGTGAGGAGCTGGCGAATCAATCGCGATCGGCTTGCGCCAAGAGACAGCCGTACGCCGATCTCACGCTGTCGTGCTGACGCCCGCGCGAGCAGGAGATTTGCCACGTTGGCGGTCGTAATCAGCAACAACAGTGCAACGACCGTCATGAGGACGACGAGCGGACGGGAGAAGCGACGGCGCAGTTGCGTAAGTCCGCCGCTCGCGGACATGACTTCCATCTGCAGCGGCTGCTCGAGCTTCCACTCGACACCCCACTGGCGCGCGAGGAGGGTCATGTTGGCAAGAGCCTTTTCGTTCGACACACCGGGAAGTGTCCTGCCGACGGCCCGAAACGCGAAGGCCATCGCGTTTTTCAGATCGTCGCGACCCCCGTAGGTCAGCGGGACCCAGACGTCCATCGGTTGCCCGACCGAGAGACCCCGGAACCCGGAAGGCGCGACGCCGACAATCGTGTGTGCGCGCGAACCGAGTCGCAGGGCCTTGCCGACAACTGACGGGTCGCCGCCCAATGCGCGCTGCCACAGCTCGTATCCGATGACCGCGGTATTGGCGGTTGCGAGATCGCCGTCATTCAGCGGACGCCCGATGACCGGAACCACACCAAGCACGTTGAAGTAATCACCAGATACCAGCGACACGTGCACGTCACCCACATCGATCGACCCAAGACGTGCGCCGGCCGCGTATCGACCAGAGGACATGCAGAACACGCCGGAAAACACGGCGTTCCGTGCGCGAATCGTTTCGTACAGGGAGTAGCTGAGCGTGCCGCCGTTCAGACGGCTGATTTCCACGAGGTGCTGCGGATCCGCGACCGACACCCTGCGAAGGAGCACCGCATCGACGAGGCTGTAAATCGCCGCGTTGGCGCCAATACCGAGTGCCAGAGAGACGACAGCCGTCAGCGTGAACCCCGGCGATCGGACGAGAGTCCGAAAGGCGTAGGCCAGATCGCGCGTGGCGTCTTCCAGCCAGACAAAGGATCGAGCATCGCGCTGCTGTTCCTTCGCCTGCTCGACGCCACCAAACGCGCGGCGCGCCGCCAGTCGTGCGTCATCAGGGCTCATGCCGCGACGTTCGAAGTCGTCCTGAATCAGCCGCAGGTGGGCTTCGAGTTCGCGCGACAGCTGATCGTCAGCCCTCGAGCCACGGAGGACGTTGACGAGGCGAAGAACGAAGCGTTTGAACTGCGACATCCGCGCTCCTTGCCTTCACTGGGCAGGCCAGTGAAGTAACACGGCTCGCTGAATCATGTCAATTGCAATTCCTTTCACCGCCGTCCAGCCGAATCGCGAATCAGCCGAGTCTTGCCAGCGACCGACGCGGAACCGCGACCTACTTCTGCTGGAGCCTGACGATCGTCCGGCCTGCCTCGCGCGCCACCTCTTCGTTGCTGTCGCGCGCCGCGTCCTTCAGCATCGGCAGGGCCGGCAGGGCCTCGGATCCGAACGAGCCGAGCGCCGTGGCCGCCTCGCGGCGGACCTCCCCATTCGGGTCCGACAGCGCCGTAATCAGCGCCGGGACCGACTGCTCCGGCGCCACATGGACGATGCCCAGGTAGGTCGCCGCCACCGTCCTCACGCCGTCATCGCGATCCCTCAGGCTCTCAATCAACACCTTCACCACGGATCCGGCCTCGAGCGGCGCGCGCTCTCTGAGCTTCCCGATCGAGCGCAGTGACTCGCGCCGTACGATTGGATCGTCGTGCCAGAGTCCTTCGCGGAGGGGACCGAAAGCATCGGGGCCCATGTAACTGAGCGCGATGGCGGCCTCCGTGGTCAGGCCCGGCTCGGTCAGCACGGACGCCACATCGGGAATCGCCGGCGCCGCGGTCCTGCCGAGGATCGTGCAGGCCTTGAGCGCGCTTTTCAGCCGCTCGGCTTCCGAGTGGGAATCGCGCAGCGCGGCCTGAACCACCGGCAATGCGGCGGCGCCGCGCCTGGTGACCTCGCGGGTCGCCGCTTCGACTTCGCCGGGATTCGGGCTGTACAGCTGGTCGAGCCAGCGGTAGTCGACGTTTACGCGAACGAGCGCGGGCGCGCCGGTCTGCTCCTGGCGCCGGTTGACGTAGAACCACGCCGCGGCGGCGACCGCGGCGATCACGGCGACGGCTCCCAGGAAGCGCTTCATGGATGACGGGTGAAATTGGCGAGCGTTTCGACCGCGAGATCGGCAATCCAGTTCACGGTAGCCGCAGGAATGATGAAGTCGTTGGCGATAATCGAGAATGCAAGGGTTTCGCCATCGCGGGTCTGGACGTAGCCCGACAGGGCCCGCACGTTCGAAATGGAACCGGTCTTCACCCGTGCGTTGCCCTCCGCGCGCGTCTTGCGCAGGCGTGTGGCCACCGTCCCTTCCTTTCCCGCCACGGCCAGCGTCGCCATGAACGGATCGCGGTGCCGCGGATCGATGTACATGCGCTCGAGCAGGGCTGTGATGCAGTCGGCAGTGACGTAGTTGTATCTGGACAGACCAGATCCGTCGGCCATGACCAGCGACCGCTCATCGATCTTCCAGTCGCGCAGCGCCGCCAGCACCGCGTCGCGGCCTGCCGCCACCGTCCCTGCCCCATTCACCGCAGCGCCCAGCGCCTTCAGCAGCGTGTCTGCATACAGGTTCTGGCTGACCTTCATCATCACGCTCCCGATCTCCCGGAGCGGCGGAGACGCGGAGCGGATGATGATGGTTCGTCGATCGACAGGGGATGAGGGCGTGGGGAGATCATCGATGTCGATCGCGTCGCCGGTCACCTCGATTCCCTGGGCGACGAGCGCGTTCTTCAACGACTGGACGAAATAGACAGTGGGGTTGACCACCGCGACCTGACGGCCGACGGTTCGGATCTGACTGGCCGGTGGATCGGCTGGCGACGGCAGCGGAAGGCCTCCGAACACCTCGAGCACCGGTCGATCCAGCAGTCGACGATAGTCGACGGTCTCCGGTGTTCCCGCTGCGGCCGTCGTGGTTTTGTTCGAGAGGGTCAGGCCGGAGCCCGGTGAAAGAGTGACCACAGCTGGCGTGCCCGCGGCAGGACCGGGCGTCACGACCAGATCGGCGACGTCTTCGTTGTATTGCACCGCCCCGACCGGCGCAGCATAACCGTACTGCAGATAATCCCAGGCCCAACCGGCGCCGAGACCCTCGTCGTCGAACAGATTGTCGTCGCCGATGATCCGGCCATCGATCTTCCTGATGCCGGCAGCTGACAGCGCCGACGTCCATTCGGCGAACAGCGCCGCACCGCGCCCGCTGCGGGTATTGATCGTGGGATCGCCGCCGCCTCGAACGTAGAGATCACCGTGAAGCACGCCCCCGTCGATCGGTGCCGGTGTCTCGAGGATCGTGGTGAAGCGAGCGTCCCACCCCATCGACTGTGCCGCGGCGGCCATCGTCACGATCTTCATGTTCGAAGCGGGCATCATCAGCTTCCCGCTGTTGCGCTCGTAGAGGCGCCCGCCACTGCCGACCGCACGCACGACGACCGCCCACTGGCCGTGGCTCATGATCTCGGCGCTGAAGATCGCGTCGAGATCGTGACGCAACTGTTCGACGACCTTGCCGGAAGGACGGCCAGAGGACTGAGTCGCCGGCGTCGAAGGCGACCCCGGCATCGTTGTGGGGACCGAAGGTCGCGCGGCGCAGCCCGCCGCCAGCAGCACGGGCGTGCCGAGCAGCACGGCGGCCGCAGCGACTCTCGGAGAGGGCAGCGCTATTTCAGCTCCTGAAGGGCCTTCACTGCGGCGTCGATCGCGCTGGCGTCGACCTTGGCCGCTCCGGGCTCACCGGCGCGAGAGGCGAAGGCGTCGGTGCCCGCCTTGGCAAGCGTCACCTTTTCTTCTTTCTTGCCTTCGTCGAACTTGATCGTGACCGCGAGCTCGGGGGTAGCGAGCGCCTTCGCGGCGGCCGGCGCTTCCACGAATCCCGTGGCGCGGATGCCGGTCAGTGCGGACACCAGCGCATCGAACTTCGATTGATCCAGCTCGCGCGTCTGCGGCGACACCTGCCGCCACTTCTCTTCCTCCTGGCCTTCCTTGTTCTTGGTCTTCGTCTTCTCGAAGGCGTGGGTCTGGCCGGCCCGCACGATCTCGATCCGGGTCGCATTGAAGCTTCGGGCGTCGAAGAGATCCTTCTGCCGGTAATCGGAGGGATCCTTCTTCAGCTCGTCCAGCACGCTCGATTCGACGGTGAAAACCGCGGGCCGTGACAGGTCGCGGGCGTAGATGGTGCCCTCGGCGGCCGTGCCGCCGAGCACGAGCGTCGCCTGCGACGAGCCGGTGCCGAACTTCACGGTCGCGGCCGGCTTGTCGAGACCGTACTTCTTCGCATCCGGATCGGGCGCATCGACAATCGACTTCATCTGGAGGCCGGCCAGCCGGCTCACCAGCCCTTCGATGGCGCTGAAATCCGCCCGCGCCTGCACCGGCGCCGCGATCTGCCATTCGCCGGCCGGGCGCACGAACCGCGAGCCGCGATCGCCGGCCGTGAACTCCAGCGCATCGAGCTTGTCGCGATCCACCTTCAGCATCGCCTTGTCGCGAAGGTCGAAGGTCGTGCGGTTGAAGGTGCTCTCGAGATGCGACGGGATGAGGAACACCTTCTTGTCGTCGGCCCGTTTGGCGTAGAGGTCGGTGCCCGGTGGCGTCTTCTGGCCGATGAGCAGCGTGTGCTGCTGGCCGCCGGACTTGAATGCCACTTCGATGCGCGGCTGCGCGAGACCGTATTCCTTGAGGTCCGATGGATTCTCGTCGACGACGCGCTCGAGCTCGAGCGAGGACAGGTTCGACGTCAGCCCGGAAATCTCGGTCGGGTCGGGCTTCGCGCCCGCGGCCGAGGCGATCTTCCACTCCGTTCCGGACTTCTGGAGCTGAGTCCGCTCGCCCGACTCCGACTTGATCGAGATCTCGTCGATCTTGTCGGACTCGACGCGTGAAGACCTTGTCCTTCTTGGGCCCGTCGTCGCCGGCGGGCCGCTGGTAATCACGATAGGCGAACCAGCCGAGGGGAAGGGCGATGACCAGCAGCAGGATCAGCGAGCGCAGTCCGCGCATCTATCGCCTCCGCCACCAGGTGTGCACGCCGCCGAGCAGGATCAACCCGGGGATGATGAACACGGTCAGCCAGAAGATCCGCTCCTGCTGGTCGGCGGTCAGCGTGATCCGGCGATCCTGGGGATCGCGCGGCCGGATCGCAGATCAGGTTCTCCTGCTGCGCGAGCCAGTTCACCGAGTTCATGAACAGGTCGCGGTTGCCCTGAATGCCCAGCCAGGCGTTCGACGCGAAGTCGGAGTCGCCGAACACGACGATGCGTGTTTCGGGCTTGTTGGTGTCTTCTGGTTTGGCGCCTGCCGCCGGCGCGCGGCACGTCGGTCGCCGGTGATGAAACCGCCGCTGCCAGCGAGACTGGGCCCGGCCTTGTCTCCCTTGTCGAGCTCGCGCGCGGACCTCGCCCGAGGTGTTGAGGGACTTGATGTCGGTCTCGGCCCAGCTGTTGGCGCTGGTCTCGACCAGCGTCTGCGGGAACTTCCCGGCCGGCGCCGCCAGGTCCCGCCGGCGCAACCGACCTGGCGAGCCGATAGGCGGTCAGCAGGTTGAATCGATCGGTGATCGCGTGGGGCTGGTACTTCGCGGCCACCGGCGACTTCCGGTCCCGGTGCCGAGCAGCTGGCCCATGCCGCTGACGTCGACGACGACGTTGTTGCCGACCTCGATGGCCCAGTCCTTCAGCAGCGCGGTGAGTGAGGTGAGATCGCCGCCGCCTGCCTTGTCGGGCGGATCGAGCAGCAGCAGGACCTTGCCGCCCTTCGCCAGGTAGCGCTTGAGCATGTCGATTTCCGGCGCGAAGAAATCGGTCTTCGGTCCGGCAATCGACCAGCACCGAGGCATCGGCGGGCACATCCTTCTGCTGCGCGAGCACCAGCTTCTCGACGGTGTAGTTCTCCGTCCCGAGCGACTTCGCGATCGTGCTGTAGCTGTCGCGATCCGAGCCTTCAGTGCTCTTCTCGCCGTGTCCCTGGACGAAATAGACCTTGTGCTGCTTGCCCTGGACGACCTTGATCAGGCCGTTGGTCAGCTCCTGCTCGCCGTCGGACGTGACCCGCTCGGTGCGGCCGTCGTACTCGAAGACCACGGTGCCGAGCTGCTGAACCTGGTACTGGTTCGCGCGCGACGGCTGCTTCACCGCGTCGATGTACTCGACCGAGACCTGCTTCGACGCGTACTGGTATTCGTCGAGCCGATCGCGGAACCGCTGGAAGTCGTCGGACTGCGCGAAGACCTTGATCGCGACCGGCTTCTGCAGGCCGTTCAGGATCTTGCGCGTCTGCTCCGAGAGCGTGAACTGCTTGGCCGCGGTCAGGTCCCAGCGCTTGTTGTGCCGCACGCCGAGATAGTTCACGGCGACCAGGATGGCGAGCACGACCACCGCGCTCGACGATCGCGACGGTGCCGAACTTGCGCTTCGCGTCCCGAGAACGATCGCGCGATCTCGCGCCACTGACTGAGCATGTAGAGCAGCGTGCAGACGAGCCCGGCCATCGCCAGGCCGCTGTACCACTGCTGCCATTCCGGCTTCAGGAACCGGATCGCGACCGCGGCGAACACCAGGGCGACGCCCAGCCATCCGAGCAACCCGAGAATTCTTTTCAACATACTGACCGGATACTCCGTGAAGTCACGTTGCCGCCGCCTAACCGCGCCACCGCTCGCTGTCGACCGACTTGGCGGTCAGGAACAGGCCGAACGTGATGAAGCTCAGGTAGTAGACGACGTGCTTGGTGTCGATGATGCCGCGCGCGAAATCGTCGAAGTGGTCGATGATCGACAGGTGGTTCAGCACCGCCCGCATCGTCGGCCCCGACTGATCGGCCGACCAGCTGATGATCCAGAGCATCAGAAACACGGCGAAGGTGATCACCCCGGCGACGATCTGGTTCTTCGTCAGGCTCGAGATGAGCAGGCCGACCGAGATGAAGCAGCCGCCCAGCAGGAGCAGCCCGAGATAGCCCGCGACGACCGGCCGCCATTCCGGGTTGCCGTAGATGAACAGGATCGCCCATGTAGAGCACGGTCACCGACGAGCATCGCGCAGTAGAGGCCCATCGCGCCGAGGAACTTGCCGAGGATGATCTCCAGGTCGGTGAGCGGCGAGGTCAGCAGCAGCTCGATGGTGCCGGACCGTTTCTCTTCGGCGTAGGTCCGCATCGTGATCATCGGCATGACGAACAGGATGATCACGGCGGAGTTCATCAGGACGTAGCGGATCATCTCCTGGTTGATGTTGTTCGCGCCGCCGCCCATGCCCATCATCCCGGAGCTGCGCTGCACGAAGACCATCAGGTAGGCGTAGAAGAACCGGCTGAAAAGCAGCGCGAAGAGGCCGATGATGACGTAGGCGATCGGCGAGGCGAAGTAGGAGCGCAGCTCCTTGCCGGCGATCGCGAGCACGTTCCGCACGCTGTTCACAGCACTCCTCCAGGGGGCAGTACAGGCTCCGGCTGCGGCTCGGCGGGCGGCGGCGTTGGCGGCTGCGCGCTCTCTTCGGTCGTGACCTGCAGGAAGATCTCTTCGAGGCTCATGCGCATCGGCCGCAGCTCGAGCAGGCCCCATCCGCTGTTGACGACGGCGCGCGCGATGTCGCGGCGGATGTCGGTGCCGCGCGCGCTCTCGACCTCGAAGCCGTCGATCCCCGCGCGGTGGTCCGGCGATCGCCACCCGCGTCACGCCGGGAATCGCCTGCAGCACCGGCGCCGGCCTCGCGCGCCCATGGCGTCGACCTGCACGTACAGCGTCTCCGCGCCCTGCAGCCGCGCGGTGAGCCCTTCCGGCGTGTCCACCGCGACGACCCGCCCCTTGTTGATGATGACGACGCGCTGGCAGGTCTGGGCGACTTCCGGAAGGATGTGCGTGCTGAGGACGATGGTGTGGTCGCCGGCGAGGCCGCGGATGAGGTCGCGCGTCTCGATGATCTGCTTCGGGTCGAGCCCGGCCGTCGGCTCGTCGAGAATCAGCACTTCGGGGTTGTGAATCAGCGCCTGGGCAAGGCCGACGCGCTGCCGGTAGCCCTTCGACAGCTTCGCGCAGTGCCGCGCCGCCACGTCGTCGACGTGCGTGCGCTTCATCACGGTCGTGACCCGCTCTTTCTGCTCCTTCGGCGGCACGCCCTTGATGCGCGCGACGAAGTCCAGGTACTCGCGGACGGTCATGTCGGGATAGAGCGGCGGCGTCTCGGGCAGATAGCCGGTGCGGCGCTTGGCTTCGATCGGATGGGTGAAGACGTCGTAGCCGGCCACCGTCGCCCGACCTTCGGTCGGCGGCATGTAGCCGGTCAGGATCCGCATCGTGGTCGTCTTGCCCGCGCCGTTCGGACCCGAGGAACCCGAGGATCTCTCCGCGTTCGACTCTGAAGCTGACGTCGTCCACGGCCGTGACCCGGCCGTAGCGTTTGGTGATGTGTTGGACCTCAATCACAGGTCTCTCTCCAGCGGAGCTCCTCGCAAACTCGCGGAAAACGGCAAGCGGCCAGGCACCGGGCCTCGACTCCCATGACGTCCGCGAGATTGATTGCGAGCACGTAAGGTATAGACAGCAGGCCGATTACAGGCCGAAACCTGCATAGTACCGAGTGCGGGAAAAAGGTGTCAAGGCTCGCGCCAGCGACGTGGCCGCGTCACTTTGGCATTAACCCCCGGACCAGGCTGTCTGATTCCTGGCCGTGGCTTTCGAATCGCCCTTGTTCTCGCGTCGGCTCGATATCTGAGAACATGTTCATATATTCATATGTCTGATAACTGCGACATTCCGCACCTCGACGCTGACAAGGCCGCCGCTCGCGAAGCCCGGCTCCTGACCTCCGCGACCGTCGAGGAGATCGCCGCGACGTTCCGCGTGCTCGGCGATCCGACGCGCGTCCGGATCCTCGATGCGCTCGCCGGCGGCGAGCTGTGCGTCTGCGACATCGCGACGCTGGCGGGCATCAGCGAGTCTGCCGTGTCGCACCAGCTGCGGCTGCTGCGAGGGATGCGGCTGGTCCGGCCGCGTCGCGCCGGGCGGCAGGTCTTCTACACGCTCGACGACCAGCACATCGTCGAGCTCCTGCGTCTGGCGGTGACCCACGTGCAGGAGAGCGCGCGCCGAGGCCAAGCGGCCGCGCGCTGCGTTCGCGCCGAGGCGGTGTGATGAGCGCGCGCTGCGAGGTCTGCCAGATCCACGCCGAGTCCACCTTCCGGATCGAGGGCATGGACTGCCACGAAGAGGTGGCGATTCTCGAGCGCACGCTGAAGCGGCTCGCCGGCATCGAAGCGCTCGACGCCGATGTGATGGCGCAGCGTCTCCGCGTGAAGCACGACGCCGCGGTGCTGACGCCGACCCGCATCGCGGACGCCGTGGCGAGAACCGGCATGCGCGCCTGGCTCGAGCACGAAACCGCCGTGCAGCCCTCCGCGACCACGCGAACGCGGACCCGGCTGGTGGGCGCATCGGGTGCAGCGGTCGCCGCCGGCCTTGCGGCGCCGTTCTTCCCGGCGGTCGCGCCGTTCGCGTGGGTGTTCTTTGCCGTCGCGGTGGTGCTCGCCGGCATCTACCCGGGCCGCCGGGCGTGGATCTCGGTCCAGTCGCGCGTCCTCGACATCAACGTGCTGATGGTGGTCGCCGTGGCCGGGGCGGTCGCGCTCGGCGAATGGTCCGAGGCGGCGTCCGTGGTCTTTCTGTTTGCGCTCGCCCAGCTGCTCGAGACCACGCGCGATGGCGCGGGCCCGCGGCGCGATTCGCTCGCTGATGGATCTGGCGCCGGCCGAGGCGCTCGTGCGCAGGCCCGGCGGCGATGTCGTGATGCCGGTCGATGACGTCCGCGTCGGCGACGTGATCGTGGCGAGACCGGGGGAAAAGATTGCGCTCGACGGCAAGGTGCGGGCGGGAGAGAGCTACGTCAACGAGGCGCCGGTGACCGGCGAATCGCTTCCGGTCGAGAAATCACCGGGCTCCGACGTGTTTGCCGGCACCATCAACGGGCGCGGTGCGCTCGAGATCGACGTGACGAGGCTTGGCCGGGATTCGACGATTGCCCGCGTGGTCCACCTGGTCGAGCGCGCGCAGGCACAGCGGGCGCCGAGCCAGACCTTCATCGATCGCTTCGCCCGGGTCTACACACCGGCCGTGCTCACGCTCGCCGTGGGCGTTGCGGTGGCGGGCCCGCTGGTGCTCGGCGGCTCCTTCGCCGACTGGGTTTACCGCTCGCTCGTGCTGCTGGTGATCTCGTGTCCCTGCGCGCTGGTGATCTCGACGCCGGTTTCGATCGTCTCGGCGCTCGCGGCCGCGGCGCGAAAGGGGGTGCTGATCAAAGGCGGCGCCCGGCTCGAGCAGCTGGCGGCGGTGCGGTGCATCGCCTTCGACAAGACCGGGACGCTGACCCACGGCCGGCTTCGGGTCGTCGATGTGGCGTCGACCGACGGCCTGCCGCCTCCCGAGGTGCTGCGGCTGGCGGCGTCGCTCGAATCGCGTTCGGAACATCCGATCGGCCGGGCGATTGTCGGCCATGCGATCGAGGAGCGCGTGCCGCTCGGCGGCGCAGAGGGATTCCAGGCATTACCCGGCCGCGGTGCGGAGGGACAGGTCGGCGGCGATCGCGTGATCGTCGGGAACCACCGGTTGTTCGAAGAGCGCGGCCTCTGTTCCGCACGGGCGCACGAACAGCTCGAAGCCATGACGGCCAGCGGGTGCAGCACCGTCATGGTGGCGAGAGGCGCCGAGACCGTCGGTGTGATCGGCGTCGCCGACGAGCCGCGCGCTTCGGCGCGCGCCGTCGTCGACATGCTGCGCGAGCACGGCATCGCGCACGTGGTCCTGCTGACCGGTGATCACGAAGAGTCTGCCAGGGCGCTCGCCTCCAGCCTCGGGATCACCGAGTACCGCGCCTCGCTGCTGCCGGAGGACAAGGTCGCAGCGGTGGAGGAGCTGAAGCGCCGTTACGGCGCGCTGGCGATGGTGGGCGACGGGGTCAACGACGCGCCCGCGCTCGCGTCAGCCGACGTCGGCATCGCCATGGGCGTGGCCGGCACGGATGCCGCGCTCGAGACCGCCGACGTCGCGCTGATGGCTGACGAGCTCCCGAAGATCCCCTTCGCCATCCGCCTGAGCCGCGCGGCCTCACGCAACATCCGGATGAACATCGCGTTCTCGCTGCTGCTGAAAGCCGCGTTCCTCGTGATGGCCTTCTCCGGCGTCGCCACGCTGTGGATGGCCGTCGTCGCCGACATGGGCGCGTCGCTCATCGTGATCGGCAACGCGCTGCGGTTGCTGCGGGAGTGAGTCAGCGAACCGGCAGCCGCTGCCCAGACAACGCATTCAAGACGGAGCAACGGAGTCAGCGAAGTAGGAACGGAAAACGAAAGTCCTTCCTTGAGCTTCGTAGCCTCCGTTCTCCGTTTTGAGGATCCGTTGTCGCTGACCTCCGTTACCTACGCCTTGCGATTCGAGAAGAAGTGCTGATCGACGAACTCGTCGATCGCAGCCTGATCGATCGACTCGACGCGCTCGAACTGCAGGCCCATGCCGACCCTGCGGTCGCTCCACGCCACCCGGCATTCGGCTTCGACGTCGCGCTTCGAACCCGGCAGCCTGAATCGCACCCGCACCTTCGATCCCCCTTGCAGCGGGCTCATCGTCCTGATCGCGACGCCCCCCTTGCTCAGGTTCAGGGTCAAGCGCGGCGGCAATCGTGTTGCCGAAACGGTAGGCCACCGGGATCCCGAGCACGACGCGCGGGCTGCCGCGGCGATTGAAGTTGTCGGGGAACAGGTGGGGCGCCAGCGACGGCAGGATGTGCTGGACCGCGCTGTACTCGTTCACGTAGCCGGCCACGCCAAGCGCCGCCAGGTCGCGGACCTCCTCGGCGCTCGCGATGGTGCCGCTGAAAACCAGGATCGGCAGCCGCCCCTGATCGATCTTCCGGATGGTCCGAACGAGCTCGACCCCGCCGGCATGAGGCAGGCGTAAATCGAGTACGATCAGGTCGATTCGCGCGAGCTCCGCCCGCACGCGGGCCAGCAGCTCAGCGGCGCTCTTGACCGTGAATGCCGTATGCCCGGCGCTGAGAAGCGCCGTGGCGAATCGGTCCCGCACGAATGCGGTGTCGTCAGCGACGATGACGGTCTTGTTGGTTGACACGATTCAGGAGACCAGGCGCCGGCACGCCAAGGGTATCGGCGGCACGCGATCGCAGGGTTAGCTTCGTTGCAGAATTTATCAGGTTCTCGCTATAATCCGAATCTTACGAGAATCGTGGGACGCGCGACAGAGCCGGTGAACTCCGGGCAAGGCGCTCCCGCCAGGAGCATGTATGGCCACCTGTCCGGAATGTGACGCAGATATCGAAGTCGATGAGTTCGACGTCGACAAGGGGGACCTGATCAGCTGCCCCGACTGCGGCGCCAATCTCGAAGTGACCAGCACGTCCCCCGTTGAACTCGAAGCCGCGGACGACGACGACGAAGACGACGACGAAGACGAAGAGGAAGAAGACGACTTCGACGATGACGGAAGAAGGCGTCGACGACGGCGACGACGAAGAGAACGAAGGCGGGGACTGGGACGAGTGAGCCGCGCTCCGCTGGCTGACGCGCCGGGGACCACCGGCGGTGCTGCCGCCGGATCCACCGACACCCCGCCCGAACCGGCGCTCCTGGACAAGCACGCGGCGCTCCGCCGCATCCTCGAAGACATCCCGTCGCTGATCGTGGCCTACAGCGGCGGGGTGGACAGTGCGTATCTCGCCTTTCTGGCGACCGACGTCCTGGGCGCTCGCGCGCTCTGCGTCACCGCCGACAGTCCCAGCTATCCCGACCGGCATCGTCAGCTCGCGTTGAGCCTCGCCGCGCGCGTTCGGTCTCCATCACGAGATCATTCGCACCCGGGAGCTCGAGCGGCCCGAATACCGCGCCAATCCCGCGAACCGCTGCTACTACTGCAAGCACGAGCTCTACACGCATCTCGCCGCGATCGCGCGGGAGCGCGGGCATTGCCGTGATTGCGGACGGCAGCAACGCTGACGACCGTGGCGACTACCGGCCCGGGCGACAGGCGGCGCGCGAGTTCGGCGTGCGCAGTCCGCTCGACGAGGCCGGCCTCACCAAGAGCGAAATCCGGGAGTTGTCCCGGCGTGCCGGCCTGCCCACCTGGGACGAGCCGGCGTCGGCGTGCCTGTCGTCGCGGATCCCGTACTCAGCGAAGTCACCGACGAGAAGCTGCGCACGATCGAACGCGCGGAAGCCGTGCTTCGCGATCTCGGGTTCCGGATCTTCCGGGTCCGTCATCACGATGCCATCGCGCGGATCGAGCTCGGTCGTGACGAGATTCCCCGCGCGCTCGAGCCCGACGTGGCCGACACGATCGATCGCGAGCTGCGGGCGCTCGGCTACCAGCACGTCGCAATCGATCTGCGCGGCTATCGTCTCGGCAGCCTGAACGAAGCGCTGCGGCTGCGCCCTGTCTGAGCGGGTGCGCAGCGGACTCGCGGCGCTCGCCGTCCTGTTTCTGCTCGCACACCTCGTCTCCCTTCCACCGACGCTCGAAGACATCGACTCGGTGAACTTCGCGCTCGGGGTCCGCGATTTCGACGTCGCCCGACACCAGCCTCATCCACCCGGGTATCCGGTCTTCATCGCGCTGGCCAAGGGCTCGACCGCCGTCATGCAACGGGTTCAGCCGGCGCATGCGGCGTCGACCGCGCTGGGCCTGCTCAGCGCGATTGCCGGCGCGTCGCTCATCCCTCTGCTGTTCCTCCTGTTCCGGCGTCTGGCAGACGACCACGCCGTCGCCTGGTGGGGGATGGCTGTGGCCGTCTGCTCTCCGCTGTTCTGGTTCACGGCCCTCCGGCCATTGAGCGACATGACGGGCCTTGCCTTCGCGGTCGCCTCACAGGTGCTGGTGCTCCCGGCCTGGTTCGACGGTCGGAGTCCTGCCGGCCGGCGGATGCTGCTCGCGGGCGCAATGTTGTGCGGAGTGGCGGCGGGCGTGCGCGTGCAGACCCTCTTGCTGACCGCGCCGCTGCTGCTTGCCGTTCTCGTATGGCCCGGCACAGGTCTGTCGCTCAAGGATCGCAGCCTTGCGGTCGGCGGGGCACTGCTCGGCGCGGTGGTCTGGGTGGTCCCGCTTCTCGCCGCCAGCGGCGGTCTCGGCGGCTACCTCGCGGCCCTCGGCACGCAGGCCGGCGAGGACTTCTCCGGCGTGGTGATGCTGTGGACGACGCGTCAGGCACGGGTTGCGGTCGACGCGGTGCTGAACTCGTTCGTGTGGCCGTGGGGTGCGCTCTGGACGGGTGCCGGTGTGATCGTCCTCGCCGGTCTGGGGCTGGTGCGGCTTGGCGTGGCGGATGCCGACGCGGGCCATCCTGCTCGTCATCGCGTTCGGCCCGTACGAGATCTTCCACCTGCTGTTCCACGAGACCGCCACGATGCGCTATGGGCTGCCCCTCGTGTTGCCCGTGGCGTTTCTGGTCACTTATGCGGCCGCCGGCCTCGGGCGGCATCGGGGTTGCCGCGACCGCGATCTCGCTGATCGGCGTGTCGCTCGTGCAGACGCTGCCGGCTGCACGAGCCTATGCGCGAAACCGGGAGCCCGGCGTTTCGGGCGTTCGAGGCCCTGGCGCTCATTCCATCGCGGCATCCCCCGGCCGGGGCCAGCCCGTCAGGCTACGTGCTGTCGATGCACGCCGCGATGCGGCGCGTCGAGGAGTGGGAACACGACCGGCATGGGTGGCGCGTGATCAGCGCGCCGCACGGACACGAGTGGCTCGCGCTCGTCGAACACTGGCGTGCCGAGCCGACGCCGGTCATCTTCGCGGCCGATCCCCGCCGCACCGATCTCGCGCTCTTCGATCCGCAGGCACGCACGCGGGACGTGTCCGAGCGGTGGACGTTTCCGGTCGTCCCGTTCATCGCCGGCATCAGGCCGCGCGACGCCGACGTTTACTACATGCGGCCGCCAGGATGGATGCTCGATCGCGGCTGGGCGCTCACCGCGGAAGTTGGCGGCATCACCGAGCGGGACGGCGCCGGCCCGCACCGCCAGCCGAGCGTGGCCTGGATCCGCGGCCGGTCCGGCGCGGCCGACCTGATCATCGGCGGCCGTCACCTGGGCGCCGCGGGCGATCCGCCGGCGCGGTTGACGCTCGCCGGTGACCGCGGGCCGGTGGATTCGTGGGAAATCTCGCCGGGCTTCTTCTTCCGCCGGATTGCCGTCCCTGCCGGGGTGCTCGACGGATCGGGCTATGTCGCCCTTCGGGTCAGCAGCACCGCTGCTGACGGATCGGGCCGGGTGGTGCCGGTCGCGCTCGAGCAGTTCGACCTGCAGCCCGAAGGCACGGTGATGTTCGGGTTCGTCGACGGCTGGCACGAGCCCGAATACAACCCGAAGATCGCCCAGGCCTGGCGCTGGACATCGGAGCAGGCCCGCCTCTGGATTCGCCCGATTGGCCGCGACGTCGTGTTGACCCTGACCGGTGAGTCGCCGCTGAAGTACTTCGACAAGGCGCCGGCGGTGCGGCGTGAGCGCCGCGGGCGCGCCGCTCGCGCAGTTCGCCCCGTCATCCGATTTCACCCAGCGCATCACCATCCCCGCCAAAGCCCTCTCGGCCTCTGGCGGCGTCGTCACCGTCGACACCGAGCTCTGGTTCTCACCTGCCGAGCGCAGCGGCTCGCCCGACAAGCGCCACCTGGGGCTGCGCGTGTATGCGGTGACGGCGAGTAGAATCGGGGTCGGGGCTCGGGGCTCGGCTTGGTCGGGGTCTCAAGCCCGGACCTACAACCGCCAGAGCGACGAACGGGATCACTAATCCGTTTGGTTTCTGGCCGTACGGCCTTTCTGGCGAGCGTCAGCAGCGAGCTGCCCGAGCGGCATATCGACCAGTCGCAGGGCCACCGATTCAACAGCCAGCAGACCGGAGAGCGCGAGGTTGACCGGTGCGGCCGGCACGGTCATCTCCACGTCCGAGAGCTGATGTTCGCCCTGCCGGAGGCGCTGAGCGAAGCGCACGCCGGCCACGATCGGCAGGATGGCCGCGTTCGTATACGTCAGGCGCAAAACGTCGAATCCGGCGTTGTGCAGGTGCCGGCGCAGGGTCGATCGCGTGTATCGCTGGACCTCGCCGCCGAGGATCGAGTGGTTGCCGCGCAGGATCGGGAGAGCGGCCACGTTGAGTACCAGGTGTCCACCCGGACGAAGCACCCGTCGCATTTCCCGCAGCGCCTGCGCCGCCTGCTCGTCGTCAAATGCATAAATCACGTCGAAAGAGGTGCCGAGATCGAAGGTGTCGTCCGAAAAGGGGAGAGTAAGGGCAGATGCGCGGGCAACCAGGCGCTCGCCCTGGCGCCGGGCGTATGCCAGGCCGCTGAAGGTGAGGTCGATTCCGGTTGCGCGGCCGTAATGGCGCAGCATCCGCAGGTTGTTCCCGGTCCCGCACCCGCAGTCGAGGATGCGGAGATCGGTGCGCTGGCCGGCGGCACGGGCGAGCAGCGGGGCGACGAAGCGACGAAAACCGCGGAACCAGAAATGTTCACGCTCAGCGCGGGCGGTCGCGTCGAGAAGTTGGTCCATCAGCAACGCGATTGAAATTGACAGTGTGTACTGCCGACGTTAAGCTCCCAGCTTATCAGGCAGCACGAATACGGCGGCGAAGGGGCCAGACGAGGGCCGCCTTGCTGGAGGTACTTTGATGAAACGCAGCTTTCGAGTGTGGGCTACGGTCGGGATCATCACGATCGCGTTGACGGTAGGCGCATGCGGCAAGAAGAAACCCGCGGCACCCGTGCCACCGCCGGCGCCGGCGCCGGCTCCTCCGGCTCCGGAGCCGACCAAGCCGACACCGCCTCCGGCGCCTGCTCCGGCACCGCCTGCGGCGCCGAAGACTCCGACCGAGGACGAAGTCTTTGCTGCGATGTCACTCGACGACCTCAACAAGAAGGCCGTCCTGACCGACACGTTCTTCGCGCTGGACTCGACCGAGCTGACGCCGGAATCGCGCAGCGCTATCCAGAAGAACACCGAGTACATGAAGCGCTGGAGCTCCACCAAGGTGCTGGTGGAAGGACATGCCGATTCGCGCGGCACCAACGAGTACAACCTCGCGCTCGCCGAACGGCGCGCCGCCGCGGTCCGCGACTATCTGGTCGGCCTGGGCGTCACGGCCGAGCGGGTGACCGTCGTCAGCAAGGGTGAGGAAGCCCCGTTCTGCACCGAGGAGGCGGAGAGCTGCTGGCAGCAGAACCGCCGCGGGCACTTCATTTTCACCGCGAAGTAACCTCTGGCGCCCGGGGTCACGGGATCCCGGGCGCACGTCACCCGCGCATCGAGCCGGCGTCGTTACTGTCCGCCCGATCCTGACCGGATGTAGGTAGGCGGACGGCCCTTGGTTCGATCCCGAGAGCGGTCCGGCGGAACCGCGGGAGTCTCCGGCAGGCCCAGCCACGCCGCCGCGTCCGCACCGAGCGCCTCGATCAGCGTCGGATAGCTCACACCCACGTCGCGCCCGTCGCTTCCGGATTGGCGCAGCGAGCTGCCGGAACGCAGGCGATAGTCGTGATCGCCAACATTCTGGAATTGTTCCCAGAGCCACTCCACCGGCGGAAACGAGTTGTCGGCCGGATAGCGTGCGGCGACAGCCGCCCGCGAGGACGTTGCGATAGAACGCCGCGCCGGGGAAGTACTTCGACAGCGTGTCGTTGCCGACCGCGAGTCCCGTGCCGATCACCCCGTTGGCGTTGTGGAGCGTGATGTTGTCCTTGAAGACGAACTGTGGCGCCGCGCTGGGCGCCGCGCGGGTTCCGCCATAGGCGGTGATGATGTTCCCGGTCTGGACGATGGTGTTGTGCTCGACCGAGATCTCGGCGGGCCCTTCGCCAATCTGGAGGAAGACGCCGTTGCCGCCCCACACCGAGCGATCCACACCGTAAAACAGGTTGTCGACGATCCGCACCCGGCGCAACGGGCCGCTCGCACCGTTGTTGTCGCGGGCGAGAAAGTTGAACACCGCGGCCACATTGCGAACCACGTTGTAGCGGAACGTCACGTCTTCGACGACCGCCCACGGCGCGGCTCCGCCCTCGCCTCGCGGCGTGAACACGATGGCATAGCCCGCCTGCGCATCCGGCCAGTGCGTTTCGAACAGGTTCCCCTCAACGAGCACGCGCCGGGCGTTCTTCAATTCGAAGAGGTTCTTCACGGCCCACGACGCGGTCCGCCAGGAGGCCGGCCTGGTCACGTGATTCCGCCTGAAGACGACGTCCGAAGGGACGACGCCGTTGATGCCCGGGGTCGCCCCTCCGAGCATGAAATTCTCCCCCGACGCCTCGAGGTAGTTGTTCTCGATCAGGAAGGGCCCGGGCCCGTTCCAGCCTGCAATCGCCTGCGCATCCTGGCTCGCGGACTTGATGTCGGAGATGTGCGATCCAATGACGGTCGTCGACGCGCTGTTCAGCGCGATGCCGCGCTTCTGCCCGCGCACGGGATCGCCGTGGACGTAGCAGCGATCGACGAGGAGGTCCGAGGGCACGCGATCGAGGTTCGACTGGGCGGTGGATCCATCGCCGAGCAGGATGATGTCTCCGGCACCACCCTGATTCGGACCGAACTCGAGCAGCACCAGCTTCCAGTGCCGCGCCCCTGGCGCGGTTCTCAGGGCGGCGCTGCCGTTGGCTGACTGGATCCGGGCCAGCTTTCCACTGTAGTCAGGGCTGATCCGCTCGTTGGCCTTCGGCAGGGCATCGGAGGGAGCGGTTCGAATCGTGATGGGGGCGGTGCCGTTCTTCTGGGGCAGCACGAAGTTGCCGAGGAAGGTCGCGCCCGGCGGAAGCTCGATGACATCCCCCGGCGCCGCGCTGTCGAGTGCCGCCTGCAGGTTCCCCCCGCCGGCACCTGAAGCGTTCTCTCAGCCGGAGCCGAGATCGTGCCCGGAAAGCCCTGAGCCGCCGCGTTCACAGCCTGAGTTGCGAACGAGAGACATACCACCCAACCAATTGCTCGCATGGTGATCCCGAGTGTTCGCACGCACTCGGATGGTACTCGGCCTGGGCCGTTAGTTCGAGCTCAGCAGAAAGCAGCAGCTACCAGCTCCCAGCGGCTAGCGGCAACCAGTCAAAAAGACCAGGTCGTTCGCTGGCAGCGGGAAGCTGGAAGCTATGAGGAAACCTTGAGCGCCGTTCCGATTTCGTCGGTGATCTTTTCGGCTGCTTCGCGCGGGTCAGGTGCGGCAATGATCGGCCGTCCGACGACGAGGTAGCTGGCGCCCGCTGCAATGGCGCCGGCGGCGGTCATGGTGCGCTCCTGGTCGTCCTTCGAGGTCACCGCCGCGCCGCCGCGGATGCCGGGCGTGACGATGGAGAAGCCGGGGCCGCACAGGGATCGGATCACGGTGGTCTCCTGCGGGGAGGCGACCACGCCATCGAGGCCGGCCTCCTGCGCGAGCCGCGCCAGCCGCGAGACCTGATCGATGACCGGCACGCTGGCGCCGGCCTCCGACATGGCCGCGGCGGTCATGCTCGTCAACACCGTTACAGCAATCACCAGGGGCGCCGGGCGCCGCTCCGCACTCGCGGTGTTCCGCGCCGCCCCTGCGGCCGCCTGCATCATCTTCGTGCCGCCCGATGCGTGGACGTTGACCATCCACACGCCGAGCGAAGTGGCCGCGGCGACGGCGTTGGCCACGGTATTCGGAATGTCGTGGAACTTCAGGTCGAGGAAGACCCTGTCGCCTCTTGCGGTGAGCGTCCGGACGATGGCCGGTCCTTCGGCGGTGAACAACTGGCTGCCAATCTTGAACCCGCCAACGCGGCCGCGCAGAAGATCGGCGAGACGAAGCGCCTCGGCGCCGGTCGGCACATCGAGGGCGATCAGGAGCTGATCCATGCGTGCTCCTCCTTGGTGGTGTCGAGCGTGCCGGTCAGTTCGGACAGGCGGGCGATGCCATGGCGCGTCATGTAGCCGGTCAGGCCCTCGAGCAGCTTCCCCCAGAGCATCGGATCGACGAAGTTGGCGGTGCCCACCTGCACGGCGGTCGCGCCCGCAATCAGGAACTCGAGCACGTCGCTGGCGGTTGCGATCCCGCCCATTCCGATGATCGGCAGCCGCACCGCCTGGCGGCATTCGTAGACCATGCGGACGGCGATTGGCCTGATCGCGGGTCCGCTCAGCCCGCCGACGATGTTCGACAGCCGCGGCCGCCGCGTTTCCACGTCGATGGCCATCGCCAGGAAGGTGTTCACGAGCGACACCGCATCGGCGCCGGCCTCTTCGGCGGCGCGCGCGAACGAGGCGACGTCGGTCACGTTCGGCGTGAGCTTGGGGATCACCGGAAGGCGGGTGACCTTCCGCACCGCGCTCACGACCGCGTGCGTGCCGGTCAGGCTGCAGCCGAACGTGATGCCGCCTTCCTTGATGTTGGGGCAGGAGATGTTCAGCTCGAGCGCGGCAACGCCTTCGGCGTCCGACAGAATTCTCGCCAGCTCCACGTACTCGTCGATCGTGGTCCCGCAGATGTTGACCAGGACTACCGCGCGGCGGTGGCGGAGCTCGGGCAGCTTCTCGGCGATGAAGCGGTGCACGCCGATGCCCTGCAGCCCGATCGCGTTGAGCATGCCCGACGGGGTTTCGACGATGCGCGGGGGCGGATGGCCTTCGCGTTCGGAGAGGAACAGGCCCTTCACCGCGATGCCGCCCAGAGAGGCAAGGTCCACGGCATCCGCGTACTCGACGCCGTAGCCGAAGCAGCCGCTCGCGGCGATGAGCGGATTGGCCAGGCGCAGCGTCCCGATTGAGACCGACAAATCCATCACCTAGTCCCCAGCCCTCACCTTCGCGGTTCCGCTACGGCGGGCAAGCCCAGTCCCCAGCCCCTGGTCAATGCGCCAGCGCCTCCCACACGATGCGCGTCGAGTCGAAGACCGGGCCGTCGATGCACGAGCGGACGAAGTGCGGGGCGTGGCCGGCCTCGCGCGTGAGCACGACGCAGCTGTAGCAGCCTCCCATGCCGCACCCCATCACCTGTTCCAGCGACACGTCGCAGGCCCGCCGGTGCTCGGACGCAAGGCGCGCGACCGCGCGCATCATCGGCGTCGGTCCGCAGACATACAGTTTGATTTCGCTCTCGGACCCCACTCCGGAGAGGGCGTCGGCGAGCGGCGCCGTGACGCGTCCGACGGCCCCGCGCGAGCCGTCTTCCGTCGCGAGCACCACGTGCACGCCGAGCTGCTCGAAGAGCTCGGCGTAATAAAGCTCCGAGGCCGTGCGCGCGCCGTAGAACAGTGTCGTGGGCGTGCCGAGCTGCTGCAGCCGCGACGCCAGCGTCACGAACGGCGCCAGCCCGACGCCTCCCGCCACCATCCAGGCCTCGGCAGGCGGAGCCACCGGTTCGAACGGACGGCCGAGCGGCCCGAGACAGCCGATCGCGGCCCCCGGCTCCACGTCGTAGAGCAGGTTCGTGCCCGCCCCGGTGCGCTTGTTCAGGATTGAAATGGCTGACGGGGTCCCGTCGCCAGTGCGAATGACTTCGAACACCGAGAACGGCCGCCGCAGCAGCGGATCGGTCGAGCGTGTCGGCTTGAGCATCACGAACTGCCCGGGCTTTGTCGCGGCCGCAATCGCCGGAGCCTCGAGGACGAGCACGCTGTAGTGCTCCGACAACCGCCGGTTCTCGAGTACCGCGGCGTCGACGTCGAACAGCATCGCAGCTCAGTATATTTCATCGTCGAAAACGACGGTTACGAGCCGACGGCTCCGCTCCGCGGTCACGACGCGCGACCCCGCGACCCCGCGAACGATGATGTGTTAACATCCTTCAACTCTTTAACCGCGGTCCCGAGAGGCCGCGAAGAGGTGAACACGTGCACTGCCTTCCGACCGAGCGGCTGCCTGGCCGCAGATTGACGCTCCCTGCGACAACCCTGGTGATTTCTTCCGGCGGAGGCCTCGATGTCTGAGGTCATGGACGGCGATCGCATGTCGCGCGCCATCACGCGGATCGCGCACGAGATCCTCGAGCGGAACCGCGGCGCCGGCGAGCTGGCGCTGGTCGGCATCCGCACGCGGGGCGTGCCCATCGCCAGGCGCCTCGCCCGGGCGCTGAAGGAGATCAACGGCGAGGACGTGCCGACCGGCGCGCTCGACATCACGCTCTATCGCGACGATCTGATGCGCAATCCGGTGGGCCCGCAACCGGTCATCCGCCGCACCGAGATTCCCTTCTCCATCGACGACCGCAAGATCCTGCTGGTGGACGACGTGCTCTACACCGGCCGGACGATTCGCGCCGCGCTCGACGCGCTTGATTGATTTCGGGCGGCCGCGGGCGATTCAGCTGGTCGTGCTGGTCGACCGCGGCCATCGCGAGCTGCCGATCAAGGCCGACTACGTCGGCAAGAACCTGCCGACCTCGCTCAAGGAAAGCGTGCAGGTCCGGCTGCAGGAGATCGACGGCACGGACGAGGTCGTGCTCGAGTCCACCGAGGTACATGGCCCGGAGGTGAAGTCATGAACGTCGACGCGCCGGTTCTTCCCACGG
Organism: uncultured Acidobacteriota bacterium; assembly: GCA_963836735.1. Taxonomy (GTDB): domain Bacteria; phylum Acidobacteriota; class Vicinamibacteria; order Vicinamibacterales; family 2-12-FULL-66-21; genus JACCXG01. The sequence continues at coordinate 185,690 of CAWIKP010000023.1, forward strand.
CTTCGCAAGGCGCCGGGACCACACGGCTGAGGAGCCGGCATCTGCTCGGCATCGCCGGACTCGACGCCGGCGAGATCGCGCTGATCCTCGATACCGCGGAGGCGATGAAGGAAGTGGGGACGCGCCCGATCAAGAAGGTGCCGGCGCTGCGCGGCCGCACGGTCGTGAACCTGTTCTTCGAGCCCAGCACGCGGACCCGCACCTCCTTCGAAATCGCGGAGAAGCGCCTCAGCGCCGACACGCTCTCGATTGCCACCGCCACCTCCAGCGTCACCAAGGGCGAGACGCTGATCGACACGGTGCGCAACCTCGAGGCGATGTCGCCCGACATGATCGTGATGCGCCACGCCTCTTCCGGCGCTCCGCACCTGCTGGCGCGCGTCGGCCGGGCGGCCGTGATCAACGCCGGCGACGGCATGCACGAGCATCCGACGCAGGCCCTGCTCGATGCCTTCACGATCCGCGAGCACAAGGGCCGGCTCGACGGGCCTGAAGGTGGCGATCGTCGGCGACCTCCTTCACAGCCGGGTGCTGCGCTCCAACGTGCTGCTGCTGAACACGATGGGGGCCGACGTCTGCCTGTGCGGTCCCGCGACGCTGATGCCGCCGGGCGTCGACCGTTTCGACGTCAGCACCACGTCGTCGATCGATGAGGCGGTCGAAGGCGCCGACGTCGTGATGATGCTGCGCATCCAGCAGGAGCGGATGAGCGGTCACTTCATCCCGTCGCTGCGCGAGTACTTCGCGCTGTTCGGCCTGACCTCCGAGCGGCTGCGCCGCGCCAAGGACGACGTGATCGTGATGCACCCCGGGCCGATGAACCGCGGCGTCGAAATCGATTCGGAAGTTGCCGACGGCCCCTACTCCGTCATCCTCGAGCAGGTCTCGAACGGCGTTGCGGTGCGGATGGCGGTGTTGTATCTGCTGGCGGGGCACGACTCCGCGGAGCCAGTCAAGGCATGAAGCTGTTGTTGAAGGGGGGCCGGGTGATCGATCCCGGCACCGGCAAGGATGGAGCGCTCGACGTCCTGGTGGAGGACGGGCGGCTCGCGAAGATCGACAGGAACATCCCGCCCGACGGCGCCGAGATCATCGAGCTCGGCAAGGGCTGGATCGTCGCCCCGGGCCTGGTCGATATCCACGTCCACCTGCGCGAGCCGGGTCAGGAGCACAAGGAGACCATCGCCAGCGGGGCGGCCGCGGCGGTGGCCGGCGGGTTCACCGCGATTGCCTGCATGCCCAACACCGAGCCGGTGAACGATCATGCGGGCATCACGCAGTTCATCATCAAGAAGTCGATGGACGCGAATCTCGCCCGCGTCTATCCGATCGGCGCGGTGTCGGTTGGCTCACGCGGCGAACAGCTGGCCGAGCTCGGCGAACAGAAGTCGGCCGGCTGCGTGGCCTTCTCCGACGACGGGCGGCCGGTCGCGACGGCGCTGCTGATGCGCCGCGCACTGGAATACGCGGGCATGCTCGGCGTGCCGATCGTCGACCACTGCGAGGACCCCTCGCTCAAGGGAGACGGCGTGGCGCACGAGGGCTTTCACGCCTCGGCGCTGGGCCTGCGGGGAATCCCGGGCCTGGCCGAGTCGCTGATGGTGGAGCGTGACGTGTCGCTGGCCGAGCTGACCGGCGCGCACGTGCACATCTGCCACATGAGCGCGCGGCAGTCGCTGCGCGCCGTCCGTGCCGGGAAGGAGCGCGGTGTTCGCGTGACCTGCGAGGTGGCGCCGCACCACTTCACGCTCACGGACGAAGCGCTCGACGGGCCGATCAAATACGACACGAACCTGAAGATGAACCCGCCGCTGCGCGAGGCCGCCGACCGCGACGCGATGCTCGAAGGAATCGCGGATGGCACGGTGGACGCGATTGCGACCGATCATGCCCCGCACCACGCGGACGAGAAGATGGTCGAGTTCGATCGCGCCCCATTCGGGATCACGGGGCTGGAGACCGCGGTGCCGCTCGTGTTCGACCGCCTCGTCCATGCCGGACGAATCACCGCGACCCGGGCGATCGAGCTGCTCTCGACCAATCCGGCCCGTCTCCTGAACCTGCCCGGTGGCAGTCTTGCCCCCGGGGCCCCGGCCGACATCGTCGTGATCGATCCCGACCGGCGCGTCACCATCGACGCGAGCAGGCACGTTTCGAAGTCGAAGAACACGCCGTTCAACGGCTGGGAGCTGCGCGGGGCCGTCGCCTACACGCTGATCGGCGGCCGCATCGTCCACCGATCGGTGTAAAGATCGGCCGGGTCTGAAGACCCGGCCCTACAAAGAGGAAATCGGCAGCGTGAAGATTCGGCCCGGTCTTTAGACCCGACCGAACGACCAGACCGTAGGGTCGGGTCTTAGACCCGACCGATTTTTGGGGCGAAAACAGTTTGTCTAGAGGCACAGCAGTAATGACCCGTCAGGAAGAACGCAAGCGCCAGGCGCTCCGGCAACTGCAGGAGGTCGGCGTGTTGATGCAGGCCGGCCATTACGACTACGGCAACGGCTATCACGGCCGGGCCTACCTGAATCCGCATCAGCTCTTCCTGCACCCGTCGACGATCTGGCGCCTGGCGCAGGACCTGCTCGACGTGTTGCCCGGCGAGCTGCTCGAGCGGACCGAAGTCGTCGCCGGGCCGGCCACGGGCGGCGCGCTGCTGGCGCACACGTTGGCTGGTCTGCTCGACGGCCGCCGTGCGCTCTCGCATCCGCCCTCCAGCTTCGCGCCGTTCACCTACGTGGACGGCGAGCTGAGCCTGCGCAGCTTCTACGCCAGTCATCTCGACGGCCGCCGGGTCCTGCTCGCCGACGACGTGCGGAATACTGGCGCCACGTTCGAGCGATGTGCGTCGCTCGTCCGGCGCGCCGGAGGCACGGTCATCGGAACCGTGGAGATCTGCGACCGCCTCGAGGCCGTCGCTACCCTCGACGTTCCCAACTACGCGCTCACGGAGTATCAGGCCCCGGAGAACTATCCCGCCGAGCAGTGCCCGATGTGCAAGGCCGGGGAACCGATCACCACCTTCTGACCGTGAGCGCCCCAAGGAAGCCGCGCCTGGCATCCGCACTCGATCGTCTGTATGCCGACTACAACCGGGAGGACTCGGCCGCCGATCCCGTAAACCTGGTGCGTCCGTTCGCGCGTCGCGAAGACCGCGAGATCGCGGGCTTCTGTGCCGCGGCACTGGCGTTCGGCCGGGTCGCGAGCGTGCTGGCCTCGATCGCGACGCTGTTCCGCATTCTCGGCGACCGTCCGGCGGAGTATGTCCGCTCGTTCGAACCCGTCCGCTCCGCACCCCGAGCTCTACGCCATGGTCCATCGCTGGACGCGCGGCCGCGATCTTGCCGCGCTCCTCTGGATCCTGCGGCAGATGCTGGAGCACTCCGGATCGGTCGAGCAGTTCTTCGCGGAGGGTTTGAGCGAGGACGACGTCGATGTGGGTGCTGCGCTGGATCGCTTCTCGCGTCGCGCCCTGGCGCTCGACATGCGCCGCGTCTACGGCCGGGTTCCGAAGCGCGCCGGCGTCTGCTACTTCTTTCCGCGACCATCGGCCGGAAGCGCCTGCAAGCGGCTCAACCTCTACCTGCGCTGGATGGTCCGTGACGATGCCGTCGATCTGGGCGTGTGGCGGACGATTCGCCCGGGGCAGCTGATCGTGCCGCTCGATACCCACGTCATCCGCCTCGCCCAGTGCCTGCGGCTGACGCGGTATGTCAGTCCGGGCTGGAAGATGGCGGCCGACATCACCGGGCATCTGCGCGAGCTGGATCCGGTCGATCCGGTCAAGTTCGACTTCTCGATTTGTCACGTCGGCATGATGAATGCCTGCGGGTTCGGCCGCCGGCAGGGAGACAGCCAATGTCCGCTCAAGGGCCACTGCCATCCTCGGCGGCGCGCGGTCGCCTCCTGACGCTGGTCGTCGTTGGCCGGGATCGTCGCTCACCGCCGCGTTGCTGTCGGCGTGCCGGAGCGGATCCGACGGCTATCTCCTGCAGTCGCGCACGGCGTCCAACGGCCAATCGAACCGCGGCCGTGAAGCTGACCCGGTGCGAGGCCGGCTGGTGCGAGTCGCTGTGGGCGGGCCCCGCACCGGACACGATGAAGCTGATGGCGACCTTGCCGCCCGGCGCCGAGCGGTGCACCGAGATCACCTGGTCGCGCGACGCCGCGCGGGTCGGCTTCGTGATCAACGGCCAGCAGCTGCGGCTCTACGACGCCAGCTCGAACGCGCCGGCCGGGCCTGATCGATCTGGTCCCGCGCGATGCCGATCCGAGCACCCGGATTGCCCGCGGGCTGACGTTCTCCGACAACGGCGCCGCGGTCACCTTCGACGACTGCCCGCGCGATCGATCGGGGTGCAGGCCGGGCATGGTCGCTCTTCGCTGACGCTTTCAACTGTTCGATCCTGGTCTGCGAGCGGAAGCGTCAGCGAGCGATCTGTTGGTAAACCGTGAGCGTGTTCGTCACCATCGTTTCTGCGCTGAAGCGCTCGCGGACGCGCGCGAGGCCGGCGGCGCCCATCCGCTCCCGCAGCGGCTCGGTCCGAGAGCAGCCGGATGATCGCCGCCGCCAGCGCCGCCGGGTCGCGCGGTGGCACCAGGAGCCCGGTGTCGCCGTCGACGACCACTTCAGGAATCCCGCCCGCTGTCGTCCCTGCCACCGGTTTGCCACAGGCCATCGCGTCGAGGATCGAAGTGCCGAGCCCTTCGGTCACCGAGCTCATCACGAAGATGTCGAACGCCTTGTGCAGCGACAGGATGTCGTCGCGGAACCCGGCCAGGATCACGTGTTTCTCCAGACGATGCTGCCGGATCTGGTGCTCGAGCTGCGGCCGCAGCTCGCCTTCGCCGGCGATGACGAACCGGGCATCGGGATGTTTGGGCAGGACCAGCGCTGCGGCATCCACGAGATGCCGCTGGCCCTTGTGCGGTACGAGCGCCGCCACGTTGCCGACGAGCGGGGCGTCGTGGGGCAGCCACAGATCCTTGTGGAGCTCGGCCCGCGGCGCCGCGGCGACCCGGCCCAGGTCGATGCCCTCGTGGACGATGACCGTGCGACTGCGCGCAATGCCGTCGCTCACGACGATCTGGCGAATCGCCTCCGACGCGCAGATGAAGCAGTCGACCTGGCGGTACTTCCATCGCGACAGCGCGGACTGGCGCATGTGAAAGTCCACGCGCCGTGACGCGACGAGGCGCGGCAGCTTTGGCATCGTGCTCATCGAGAGGGCGATCGAGGCCATCGCGACGCCATGGGGGTCGTGGGCGTGGACGATATCGGGCTTCAGTTGCTTGAGCACGCGCGACAGCCGCCACGCCGCCGCCAGATCCATCTCGGCCCGGGGCGCCAGCGGGATCAGATCGAGCCCCTCTTCCGCGCGCCGGCGAAGCTCGCCGGTCGGGTGTGCCACCAGCACCGTGCGGTGGCCGAGCGCGCGAAGGCCCAGCACCGTCACCAGCACCTGGTTCTGTCCGCCGCGCCAGCTCCGCGCGGTGTCGACGTGAAGGGAGAACATTGTCGGGGTTCGGCTGGGGTCGGGGTCGGGCTCGGCGTCAGCGGGGCGGCCGGGCCTCGGTGGCGGCCGCCGTCGCGGATCCCTCCGGCAGGCGCGCGAGACGCTGCATCTCGAACAGCTTCACGTATTTCAGGAACACGTAGTACGAGTTGAGCTTCGATACCAGCAGGCCCGCCTCGCCATCGCGAAATCCGCCGCGCAGGATGTAGTTCCTGAGGAACGCCAGCCGCGGGTACACCACGGCCCGCCACGCCGACGAGCGCCGCCCTTCGGCCGACCACTGTTCGGCCACCAGCGTCGTATAGCGGTCGATTTTCGAGAGGTGCTCCGAGACGTTGCGGTAGGGATAGTGCTGGAGCTCTCCGCGGAGCTTCTCGACGCGCCCGGGACACTCAATCGACTCGTGGACCGTGTGTTCACTCCAGCGCGCGGAGCGGCGGTCGTACAGCCGGACGTGGTAGTCGGGATACCAGTCCGTGCTGCGAATCCACTGCCCGAGGTAATTCGAAACGCGGGAGATCTTGTAGCCGCTGGCGGCGGGACCTGCCCGGAGCAGCGACTGGATCTCGGCGGCGAGCGACGGGTTCACGCGCTCGTCGGCATCGATGGAGAGAATCCAGTCATGCGAGGCGAGAGCGGCCGCGTGGTTCTTCTGCGTGCCGTAGCCGGCCCAGTCGCGCACGTCGATGCGGCTCACGTAGGGCCGTGCGCGCTCGACCGTGTCGTCGGTGCTGTGGGAGTCGACGAGGATGATCTCGTCGGCCCACGACACCGACTGCAGCGCCTCGACGATGTGGGGACCTTCGTTGTAGGAAATGACCGTGACGGTCAATTTCGTCACGGCATAAGTATCTCTAATCCATAGGCCCGAGTCCCGGAGGCGGCGCTCGGGGCTCGGGGCTCGGGCTCGGGATTAGCGACTAGCGGTTCAGCGACCCCCTCCGCCGCCTGACGGGGCAATCTGAATGCTCTCGAAGTTGATGACCGAGCGGTTGTAGTCGATCATCGCGTTGACTTCCTGCTGCCGCTGGCGCGCGAGGTCGCGCTGGGCCTGGAACAGTTGGAACGTGGTCGAGAGCCCGACGGTCATCCGCTTGTTCTCGGCTTCGAGCCGACGCTCTGCGCGATCGCGGGCCTTCTGGGTGGCCTCGACGCGCTTCAGGTTGGTTTCGACCTGGCGTGCGGCGTCGCGGACGCCCGTCGCCACCTGCAGCTCGAGGTCGTGCAGGTTCACGGCCCCCTGCTGGCGCTGCAGCCGGTTCGAGGCGAGCGCCGCGTCCGCCTGGCTGGTCCCGAGCGGATAGCTGAACGCCAGCGCCACGCTCCACGTCCGGAAGTCCTGGCCCAAGACGTCGGTGAGCGCGTCCTGGAACGATCGGATCGACGAGTTCAAAACCGGCGGGGGGAAGCCCTGGCCGAACTCGAACTGCGTGCCGGCCACGCCGATCACGTTGTAGTTGGCGGTCAGGTCGAGGCCGGGCATCTTCTGGTTCTGCGCGAACTTGATCCCGACGTCGATGTTGTCGAGCTGTTTCTTGAGCCGGGCGATGTCAGTGCGCTGGGCCAGGGCATTGGCGATGGCCGCGTCGACGTCGATCGCGATCGGGGTCAGCGACGGCGCGTCGGTGGGCTCGATGCGTGTCGTCCAGAAGTCGGGCTGCGACGGGTTGAGGATCAGATAGCGCAGCCGATCCTCGACCGTCTTGATCCGCGCTTCCGCGTTGATGACCGCTTCCTCGTTGCTCGCGACCTCGGCTTCCGCCTCGATGATGTCGATCGGCGCCAGTGTCCCGACCTCCACCTTGGTCCGGTTGCTCTTGAGCTGTTCCTGCGCGAGCTCGAGCGACTGGATCGCGACCTTCTGCCCTTCGAGCGCGCCAATCAGATCGAAATAGGCGTTGCGCACCGCCTGCGACGTCACCGTGACCTGCTCGCGCAGCCCGATGTCGGCAATGACCTGGTTGTTCTGCGTGGTCGCGATCTGCTGGCGGAAGCTGTCGATCTTGAGGTTGCGGAGCAGCGGCTGCACGACCCGGGCCGAGAGATTGCTCGTCAGCTGGGGGTTGAAGCGGCTGTCGGTCGCGCTGGTCGTGACCTTGCCGCCGCTGAGCGAGAGGCTGTAGTTGCCGCCGCCCCACGGGATGTTCTGCGCCAGCCCGCCATCCTGGGTGAGGTTCTCGGTCGTCAGCAGCGAGGCGGTGCCGGTGATGAAGGTGCTCGGCGGCTGGGTGCTGCTCCGGTTGAAGAAGTTCGAGAACAGCACCGGCGCGTACGCGGCCCTGGCCTCCGCGACCGCGAAGGTGTTGATCTGCGGCGCCAGGCGCTCGGCCTGGATCCCGAGGTTGTTCTCGAGCGCCATCCGCACCGCGTCGTCGGCACTGAGACGCGTCACCGGCCCGGTCTGGGCGGCGGCCGCGCCGACGGGGGGAACGGCGGGGGTGGTCGTCTGCTGGGGCGCCGGCGTTTGTCCGGAAGCGAACACTTCCCGGCCGGAACCGAACAAGACCAGCGCGAGAACGGCGGACGACAAACAGGCAGAACGAGCCCAAAACTTCGACTTCAAAGGCATTACGCGTATCTCCAACGGCAGGTGTGGATCGAAACCAGTCCAGGGGTAGCAAGAAGCGGTTCGTGCTAATTTCTGGGTTCCTGGCCGTAGAACCCCGAACCTGGAACCCCGGAACCCGGAACCCGGAACCCGGAACCGAACCCGGAACCGAACCCGGAACCCCTGAACCTAGGATTAGACGTTCATGCGCCGCTTTAGTGCTGGTCTCCTCACAATTTTCGTGTTCGGTGCCTCCGCCGAGAGCGCCAGACCGCGGCAGCTGACGGCCGGCAGGCGGCCCCGAGCCCCGACGATATACTGACGCCCTGATGCGCCTCGATTCCGACGCCGTTCTCGGCCTCTTTCGCCGTTCCGGTGCCCTGCTGGAGGGGCATTTCAGGCTGACCTCGGGTCTCCACAGCGAACGCTACCTGCAGAGCGCGCTGGTCCTGCAGTATCCCGAGCAGGCCGAGGCGCTCGGGCGCGAGCTCGCGGCGCGGACGGCGCACCTGCAGCCCACCGCGGTGTTGTCGCCTGCCCTCGGGGGGATCGTGATCGGCCAGGAGGTTGCCCGGGCGCTCGGCGTGCGGGCGCTGTTCGCGGAGCGGCAGGAAGGGGCCCTGACGCTGCGGCGCGGCTTCACGCTCTCGGATTCCGATCGCGTGCTGGTCGTGGAGGACGTGCTGACGACCGGCGGATCGACCCGCGAGACGGCCGCCGTGGCCCAGGCGCACGGTGCGCAGGTGGTGGGGGCGGCCGTGATCATCGATCGCGGAGCCGATCCGGCGCGTCTCAATCTTCCGCTGCAGGCGCTCGTGAAGCTCGAGGTGCCGACCTACGCACCGGACGGGTGTCCGCTCTGTGAGAAGAACGTGCCGGTCGTCAAGCCCGGCTCACGTGTGTGAGCACGCGGACGCTCAAGTTCACGATTCAGTACGACGGAACCGATTACGTCGGCTGGCAGCGTCAGCTCAACGGGACTTCGATCCAGGGCGTCCTCGAAGACGCGCTCGCGCCGATCGAGGGAACGCCGACCACCATCCACGGCGCAGGACGAACCGATGCGGGCGTGCACGCCCTCGGACAGGTGGCCAGCGCGACGGTCGTCAACACGCTCGACGAGCGGACGCTCGCGCGCGCCTTGAACGCGGTGCTCCCGGCGGATGTGCGCGTGCTGGCGATCGAAGAAGCCGCTCCCGATTTCCACGCGCGTTTCCGCGCCCGCGCCAAGACCTACGAGTACCGAATCGTGAATGCCCCGATCGCCTCGGTGTTCCTGCGCCGCTACGTCTGGCACGTTCCCCAGCCGCTCGACTTCGAAGCGATGACGACCGCGGCGGGTCCGCTGGTCGGCACCCATGATTTCGCCGGATTCCAGGGGACCGGCACCATCCAGAGCAGCACCGTGCGGACCATTCACGCGCTCGACCTCGAGGACGGCGGCGGGTTCGATCTGCCGTTCGTGATCCGCATCACGGGGGATGGTTTCCTCCGGCACATGGTCCGAAACATCGTCGGGACGCTCGTCGAAGTGGGGGCCGGCCGATGGGATCCCTGGCGCCTGCTGGCCGTCCTCGAATCGCTCGACCGCACGCAGGCAGGGCGGACGGCGCCGCCGCACGGGCTTTTTTTGACGAATGTCGTGTATTGAGTCCGCGGGGTCGCGGGTTCGCGGGCTCGCGGGTTCGACGCGGTGGGGTAACTCCCTGGACTCGATCTGCATTTATTGGTTTGTTCGCAGGGCCACCCCAAGCGAAAAGACCGCCTCCGGCCGGTGCTGCTCACCAGGACGGCGCGAACCCGCGACCCCGCGGCTTTGGTATCATTCAAGTTTCCGCTAACCATGTCCCTTGAAGACATCCTCTCTGTCGTCCCCGAAGGATCCGCAGAGGAGGGGCTGGCCAGGCAGATCGACTTCGGCCGCCTTCCCCGGCACCTCGCGGTGATCATGGACGGGAATGGCCGCTGGGCTGCGCAGCGGCACCTCCCGCGGGTCGAGGGGCATCGGGCCGGGATCGAGTCGGTTCGGGAGGTCGTCGAGGGCTCCGCGCGGCTCGGGATCGGGGTGTTGACGCTCTACGCGTTTTCCGTCGAGAACTGGAAGAGGCCGGTCTCCGAGGTCTCGACGTTGATGATGCTCCTCAAGCGCTATCTGCGTCTCGAGCTCAACACGCTGCTCCGCAACAACATCAGGTTCAAGGTGATCGGCCGCGCCCAGGATCTCGCACCCGACGTCCGATCGGAACTGGAGCTGGGGGCGGAGAAGACCGCCGCGAATACCGGCATGATCTTCAACATCGCGCTGAACTACGGTGGCCGGGCCGAGATCGTCGAAGCCGCGAAGCGCCTGCTGGCCGCAGCTGTTCCGGCCGACGAGCTCGACGAGGAGCGGTTCGCGGGATTTCTGTATACGGCCGGGCAGCCCGATCCCGACCTCCTGATTCGCACGAGCGGCGAGATGCGGGTCAGCAATTTTCTGCTGTGGCAGATCGCGTATTCCGAAATCTGGGTGACCGATACGCTCTGGCCCGACTTCCGGAAACGTCACCTGCTCGAGGCCATTCTCGCTTATCAGAAACGCGATCGCCGGTACGGCGGCATCAACCAGCCGGCGGTCGCCGGCCGATGACCCAGCGGCCAGGCGCGCACCCACCGCTGCGGGGTCGTTCTTGAGCCGCGTCCTCAGCGCGCTGCTGCTGATCCCGCTGGTTCTGGGTGTCGTCTGGTTCCTGCCGCCTGCTGGAACTCTCGCGCTGGCGGTCGTCGCGAGTGTCCTGGCCGGATTCGAATACGCGCGGCTCGCGGGCGGGCTCGGCATACGCCTGCCGCGCACGTTGACGACGCTGGCGGTGGTCGCGGGCTGCGTGGCGGTCGGTCAGGCCTCGATCGCGCCTGAAGTCGTCGTCCTTGGTGCTGTCGTGTCGATTGGCGCCGCCGTGACCTTTTCGAGTGCGCCGGGGCCCGATGTGCTGCCGCGCGCCGCGGCGGCGATGTTCGCTCCGGCCTACATCGGGTTCCCGCTCGGCGCGATCGCCGCGATCAGGACCATGGGCGGCAGGGAAGCCGTGCTCCTGCTGATGGCCACCATCGTCATCAGCGATTCGGCGCAGTCCTACACGGGCCGCGCATTCGGGCGGGTGCCGCTGGCGCCGTCGATCAGTCCGAAGAAGACCCGCGAAGGCGCGATCGGCGGCGTCGTGTTCGGTACTCTCGCCATGGTGATCGGTGCGCGGTTCGTGTTTCCAGCGACGCCGTGGCCGCTCGTGGCCGTGGCCGGGCTCGCCGTCGTTCTCCTGGGTATCGTCGGCGATCTGTTCGAATCGCTCCTGAAGCGCAGTGCGGGTGTGAAGGATTCGTCCGCGCTGATTCCCGGTCACGGCGGCATTCTCGATCGCATCGACAGCTGGCTGTTTGCCGGCCCGGCTTATTACGTGTTCGTCCGATACCTCCAGGCTTGATGAATCGGCTCGCCGTCATTGGCTCGACCGGCTCGATTGGCCGCAGCACGCTGGCGGTCGCCGACGCCCATCCGGATCGCGTCCGCGTGGTGGCGCTCGCGGCCGGTGAAAACGTGCGACGCTTCGCCGATCAGGTTGAACGGTTCAATCCGGCCCTGGCGACGATGGCCACCGACGGCGCGCTGCAGTCGCTGCACGCAGACCTCCAGGGGCGCAGGCTCTCGCGTCTGCCAGCCTTGACGGCGGGTGCGGCCGGACTCCTCGCCGTTGCGACGCACCCGGACGTGGACACGGTGCTCTTTGCTTCGTCGGGCACCGCGAGCCTGGATGCCGTGCTGGCGGCGATACGCGCCGGCAAGCGCATTGCGCTCGCGAACAAGGAAATCCTCGTGATGGCCGGGGCCCTCGTGATGGAGGCGGCGCGCCGCCAGGCCGTCAGCGTGCTGCCGGTCGACAGCGAGCACAACGCCATTCACCAGTGCCTGCACGGCCGGCCGCTGGATCAGATCCGGCGCCTGATTCTGACCGCGTCAGGAGGACCGTTCCGCGGGCTGTCGCGATCGGCGCTCGAGGCGGTGACGAAAGACGATGCGCTGCGGCATCCGACCTGGAACATGGGGCCGAAGATCACGATCGACTCGGCCACGCTGATGAACAAGGGACTCGAGGTGATCGAGGCCCGCTGGCTGTTCGACGTGCGCGCCGGACAGCATTTCCGTGGTCGTCCATCCGCAGTCCATCGTTCACTCGATGGTCGAGTTCGTGGACGGCTCGATCGTCGCGCAGATGGGCGTTACAGATATGCGATTGCCCATACAGTACGCGTTGTCCTATCCGGATCGCTGGGAGGCCGCCGTTCCGGCGCTCGACCTCACCCGGTGCGGCCCGCTCACGTTCGAGCCGGCGGACAGGGCCGGCTTTCCTTGCCTGGATTTGGCGTTCCGGGCGCTCTCCGGGGATGCGGCTCTGCCGATTGTGCTGAACGCGGCCAACGAAGTCGCGGTCGCGGGCTTCCTGGACGGCAGGCTTGCCATTCACGGCGATTCCCGAGCTGATTTCGGCCTCGATGGACGAGTACGAAGCGCGATATCGCCGGGACGTCCGGACGGTCGAGGACGTCCGAATGGTTGATGACGAGACGCGCAGGGTCGCGGCGCGGCACGCCCAGGGTTTAAAATCTAAGGTCTTGTAATTGCAGAGGTTTTTCGCGTGAGCATCATTCACACCATCCTCGACCTCCGCTGGTTCATCCTCGTTCTGGGGGTGCTGATATTCGTGCACGAGCTCGGGCATTTCCTCATGGCCCGGCGGATCGGCGTGCGGGTGCTGACCTTCTCGCTCGGCTTCGGCCCGAAGCTGCTGAAGTTCAGGCGAGGCGACACCGAATACTGCGTCAGCGCCATTCCGCTCGGCGGCTACGTGAAGATGGCCGGGGAGAACCCCGAGGATTCGCGAACCGGCGCCTCCGACGAGTTCCTGTCGAAGACCAAGTGGCAGCGTTTCCAGGTCCTGGTGATGGGCCCGGTGATGAACATCGCCCTCGCGCTCATCGTGACGGCGCTCGTTCTCTACTACAACGGCGCCGACGTGCCGGCGTTCGTGCGGGAACCGGTCGTCGTCGGCGCCGTCGAGCCTGATTCTCCGGCGGCCAAGGCGGGCATTCAGCCCGGGCGATCGGATCACCGAAGTCGCCGGCGTGCGGGTGGACAACTGGGACGAATTCGGCCTCGAGACGGTGACCAAGGCCAATCGGCCGGTGAAGCTGACGCTGATCCGCGGCGGGAAGACCATGGAGCAGGAGATCGTGCCGGTCGGCCGCGGCAAGTACGACGAAGGAGTGACCGGAATCAAGCCGGTGATACGCCCGCAGATCGTACGAGATCCTGCCGGCGCAGCCGGCGCAGGAGGCCGGCCTTCGGACCGGCGACGTGATCCTCGCGATCAATGGTCAGAAGCCGGAAGTGACGTGGAGCGGCGACAACAACCTCACGCCGGGCAACAACGTCACCGACATCATCAGGGCCAGCCAGGGCAAGCCGCTCACCTTCCATGTGCTTCGCAGACGGTCAGGAGCAGGAGATCGTCGTCACTCCCCGAGAAGGGAACACCGAGGCCGGACGCAGGATGGTCATCGGCGCCCGAATCAGTCCCTACGAAGTGACCGTGGTGAAGCCCAGCCTCATCGGCGCCTTCAAGCTGAGCGCGGAGCGCAACTGGCAGGCGACCAAGATGATCATGCGCACCCTGGGCGGCCTGTTCACGCGCGACACGCCGGTCAAGCAGCTGATGGGCCCGGTGGCGATCGCGGGCCTGTCCGGCGAGGCCGCGCAGGCCGGCTGGATCCAGTTGTTCAGCCTGATCTCGATGATCAGCCTGAACCTCGGCCTGCTCAACCTGATGCCGGTGCCGGTCCTCGACGGCGGCCACATCATGATCCTCGCGCTCGAAGGTCTCTCACGCCGCGACTTCAGCATGAAGGTGAAGGAGAAGATGCTCCTCGCCGGCTTCGTGCTGCTGCTGATGCTGATGGTCACGGTCATCTACAACGACCTGACACGGCTCCAGTGGGTGCAGAGACTGCTGCCCTGGCGGTAGCTCAGCTGTCAGCGGAGTGCAGACATCGAGACCACTTGGCCTGCGACCGTCCTCCGTAGATGACTTCAGCATCCGGTCCAGACCGGCTGCTAGACCTGCGCTAAACTTTCGCATGCGCCGCGCAGCTCTCTCGTCGATCCTCGCGGTTGCTCTTCTTTCGACGCTGCTTGCGCAGCAGGTTCCTGAGCAGCCGGAGTTTCCCGGCACCTTCTCGATTCTCGGCTACGACCCCGCGACCGGTGAGGTGGGTGGGGCCGTGCAGTCGCGCGTGTTCTCGGTTGGCAACGGCGTGCTCTGGGCTGAAGCCGACATCGGCGTTGCGGCCACGCAGGCGATCGTGGACGTCAGCTACGGGCCGAAAGCGCTGGCGCTGCTCAAAGCCGGCCTCAAGCCCGACGCCATCATCAAGGCGATTCTCGAGAGCGATCCCGATCCGGGCCTGAGCGGGCGGCCGTGGCCGAAGGCGGGCCGTCAGTTCGCCGTCATGGATGCGGCGGGCACCTACGCGGCCCACACCGGCACTGGCGCGACCACGTGGGCGGGGCACAAGGGTGGGAAGTTCTGCACTGCGCAGGGCAACATTCTCGCGGGCGACGCAGTCGTGGCCGGCATGGTCGACGCCTTCGAGAAGACCACCGGCCACCTCTCGCTTCGGCTGATGGCCGCGCTCGACGCCGGCCAGGACGCGGGTGGCGACACCCGCGGGAAGCAGTCGGCCGCGATGCTGATCGTCAAGAAGGACGGCGGCGTGTGGCTGCACAACGACGTCGTGCTGCGGCTGCAGGTCGACGACAACCCTGAGCCGCTGAAGGAGCTGCGCCGGCTGGTCGAGATGAACGCGCGCAGGTTCAGGCAGAAATAGTTTTCAGTTTCCAGTTCCCAGTCTCCAGCAGTCAATTTCAGTAATAACCAGGCAGCCACGCGCACACTAGATACTGCCAACTGACTGGTAACTGGTACCTGGTAACTGACGCCTCCAACATACCTTGCGCCCCCGCCTCTCTGAACTGCGCCTCGAGCTCAGGCCCATGTTCGCGCTCGCGACGCCGGTCGTGATCGCCGAGCTTGGATGGATGACCATGGGCATGGTCGACACGCTCATGGTCGGGCGGCTGGGGCCCGAAGCGATCGGGGCGGTCGGTCTCGGCAGCGCGCTGTTCATTGCGATCGGCATCTTTGCCATGGGGATGCTGCTCGGGCTCGACACGCTGGTGTCGCAGTCATTCGGCGCGGGCCGGCTCGACGAGTGTCATCGCTGGCTGGTCCACGGCGTGTTCCTCAGCGTTCTCCTCACCATTCCCACGGCGCTCCTCCTCTTCTGGGTCAGCGCTCGCCTCGACCGGTGGGGCATGAACCCGGACGTGCTTCGCCTCACGCGTCCTTATCTGGACGCGATCGCGTGGAGCACGCTCCCGTTGCTCGTGTACTTCGCGTTCCGGCGCTACCTCCAGGGACTTGGCGAGGTGCGGCCGATCATGGTCACGCTGATCCTCGCCAACCTGATGAACCTCGCCGGGAACTGGCTCTTGATTTATGGCCACCTCGGCGCGCCCGCGCTGGGTGTTGCGGGATCAGCCTGGGCGACGGTGCTGGCGCGTGTCGTCATGGCGGCATCGCTCTTCGTCGTGATTCTGCGCCGCGAAAGGAATCGCCGACCTGGATTGATCGACACCTCGATGTCGATCGAGATGGCACGGTTGCGGCGGCTGGTGGCGATCGGAGCGCCCGCGGCCGGACAACTGACCCTGGAAGTCGGTGTGTTCGCGATGGCCTCGGCTCTGGCGGGGCGGATGCTGCCGGCGTCGCTGGCCGCGCACCAGATTGCGCTGAACATCGCGGGCTTTACTTACATGGTCCCGCTCGGTCTCGCGTCTGCCGGTGCGGTCCGCGTCGGACAGGCGATCGGCCGATGTGATGCGGCCGCCGCAGCCAGGGCCGGGTGGACGGCGCTGCTCTTCGGTGTGATCTTCATGGGTGTCGCCGCCCTGGCGTTCATAACCCTCCCACGCCCGCTGATTGGAGCGTTCACGAGCGACCCTCGCGTGCTCGAGATTGGGGCGGCGCTTCTCGCCGTTGCCGCCGTCTTTCAGCTGTTCGACGGGCTGCAGGCTGTCGGCACCGGAGTGCTGCGTGGGCTGGGTGAGACCCGCATGCCGATGCTGTGGAACCTGGCCGGGCACTGGTTCATCGGCCTCCCGCTCGCCTGCGTGCTCGCCTTCACTCTCGACTTCGGCGTCATCGGTCTCTGGTGGGGGCTGTCGTCAGGGCTGATCATCTGCGGCGTCGCGCTGCTCGTAGTGTGGTGGAGGAGAATCCACGCTGTTCATTTCAGTGTCGGGGCAGGCCCCGAACTAGTGCCCCTTCGACGCGACACCCCTGCGCGCGTACCTCGTAGCCACGTAATTGTCGAGGAGCTCGCGGAACGCCGTCGCGAGCTCCTCATAGGTGCCGCGCAGCGTAGTGTAGTGCTCGCCGTCGACGTAGACCGGGCAGTTGGGGGCCTCGCCGGTGCCCGGCAGGCTGATGCCGATGTTCGCGGCCTTCGACTCGCCGGGGCCGTTCACGACGCAGCCCATCACCGCGAGCGTCATCGTCTCGACCCCTTCATACTCCGTCTTCCATTCCGGCATCCGCTCGCGGATGTACTCCTGCGTACGTTCCGCGAGCTCCTGGAACGTGCTGCTGGTCGTGCGGCCGCATCCGGGACAGGCGGTCACGCTTGGCGAGAACGCCCGGAGGCCGAGCGCCTGGAGCAGCTCGCACGCGGCGTAGACCTCTTCGCGGCGATCGCCGCCCGGTCGCGGGGTCAGGGATACACGGATGGTGTCGCCGATACCCTCGTTGAGCAGTGTGCCCATCGACGCCGCGGACCAGACCAGGCCCTTCACGCCCATTCCCGCCTCGGTCAGGCCGAGGTGAAGAGGCTGGTCCGTGCGCCGCGCCAGCTCGCGATAGACCGCGATCAGGTCCCGGGGCCGTGAGGTCTTGCAGGAGATGATGATCTGATCGCGGCGAAGGCCGGACTCGAGCGCGAGCTCGGTCGACTGCACGGCCGACAACACCATGCACTCGTTGATGATTTCCTCGGAGCTACTGCCCAGGTTGCGGTCGGTGTTCTCCTGCATCTTCGCGATCACGAGCTCCTGATTGAGCGAGCCGCCGTTCACGCCGATGCGCACCGGCTTGCCGTTGTCGCGCGCGACGCCGCAGATGGTCGAGAACTGCTCATCACGCCGCTTGCCCGTTCCCACGTTCCCGGGATTGATGCGGTATTTGTCCAGCGCAGTCGCGCACTCCGGGTAGCGGGTCAGCAGCAGGTGGCCGTTGTAGTGGAAGTCGCCGATGAGCGGCGCCGTGACGCCCGCGTCGAGCATGCGCTGCTTGATCTCGGGCACGGCTTCCGCGGCCGCCGGCACGTTCACCGTGATCCGCACCATGTCGGATCCAGCTTCGGCGAGCTCGATGCACTGCTGCGCCGTTGCCCGAGCGTCAGCCGTATCGGTCATCGTCATCGACTGCACGACGATCGGCGCACCACCGCCGACCTGGACGGATCCGACGCGGACGCCAACGGTCTTGTGAACGCGCAGAAGAGGCATGAGCGTATCAATCTTACCAAGTCGGGGCTCGGGGCTCGGGGGTTCGCGGGTTCGCGGGCTCGGCAGGCCGGTGGTAACCAGAGGCTCTTTGCCGCCCGGGCTTGCGCCAGGTGCCTCTGAAATAGCACCGGCCTGCCGAGCCCGCGAACCGCGATCCCCCGAACCGCGAGCCCCGACTGGTATGCGGAATGCACCAATCCCCATGGACCGGCTTCGAACGTCCTTCAATGGGGACAATGCCTGGTCTGCGGCGTCCGATATTTGGTGTGTGGGATTCCACGCTCGTGAGGGATCGAGCGTCGTGCAGAGATGGAGTAGACGATGACATTACAGAGATGGCTACGAACGGTAATCGCGGCAGGCCTGCTGTCGGTCGCCGGCGTGGCGGCGGCACAGCAGAACGTCGCGGGTCAGCAGCGCGTCACGGCACAGCCAAGCATCCCGCAACCGCAGGGCGTCACCTCTAGCGATATTCAGCGGTTGCAGGATCAGGTGTATCAGGCAAGTACCGAGGTTGGGCGGCTGCGGTCCACGGACTCGACGCTTGCGTCCCGCCTCGAATCCGAGCTCGACGACCTCCGTGACGACGTGGTGTACCTCAAGGTCAAGATGCGCAGGGAAGGCAGCGTCAGCCGCAGTGAGTACACGGACGTCCGTGACAAGCTGCAGAGCCTCCGCTCGCAGGTACGCGGCGATACCGCATCCTCGCAGGAGGGCAATTGGCCGCGGCCGGACGATCGAACCTCGACCGGCAGCGGTTCGGGATCGAGCACCGGCTCGCGCGACGATCGCCGTACGACTTCTTCGAAGTCCGCGATTCCTGCCGGTCAGGAGATTGACGTGAGGCTGGAGAAGGAGCTGACTTCCGACACCGCCCAGGTCGAGGATCGCTTCGAGGCGACGACGGCCGTGGACCTCTATCAGGGCAACACGGTCCTGATTCCCGCCGGCTCGGTGATGCGCGGTGTCGTCAGCTCGGTGAATCGCGCGTCCCGCACGGACCGGAAGGGCAGCATGACGGTGGCCTTCGATCAGGTGACGGTCAGCGGGCGCTCCTATCCGATGCGCGGGACCGTGACCCAGGCGCTCGAGAGCGAAGGCATCAAGGGAGAGATCGGCAGGATCGGTGCGGGCTCGGCCGTCGGCGCGATCATTGGTGGGATCATCGGCGGCACGAAGGGCGCGCTGCTCGGCGTCCTGATTGGCGGCGGCGGCACGATTGCGGCCACGGAAGGCAAGGACGTGCACTTGCCGGCCGGGACCTTGCTGCGGGTCCGTATGGACACGCCGCCGGCTATTCGATAGCTCTCATTGGTTCCGGGTTCAGGGTGCCGGGTTCAGGGTTCGGTTCAAGGTTCAAGGTTCGGTTCAGGGTTCCAGGTTCCGGGTTCGCAACAACGTTCGGTGAACGCCGAACCTTGAACCTAGAACCGAACCTTGAACCTAGAACCGAACCCTGAACCCGGCACCCGCGAACCCGGAACCTATTTCTTTCTCTTCAAAACCTCCCACGCAGCCTCAATCGTCCTGTCGACGTCCCGCTCCGAATGCGCCCCTGAAATGAACCACGCCTCGAATTGCGACGGCGGTGGATAGATCCCGCGTTCGAGCATCCCGCGAAAGAACCTGGCGTAGGCGGCCGTATCCGCGGAGGCCGCCGACTCATAGTCGCGGACTGGGCGCGACGTGAAGAACGGCGTTATTACGGACCCGAAGCCGTTGACCTGCATCGGCACGCCCCCTTCGCGCGCCGCGTCGGCCAGGCCGGCTGCGAGTCGTGCTCCGAGCTTCGCGAGGTGGCGATAGAGGCTGGCCGACAGCTCGCTCAGGCACCAGAGGCCGGCGGTCATCGCGAGGGGATTGCCCGACAGCGTTCCTGCCTGGTAGACCGGGCCTGACGGCGCCATCAGCTCCATGATGTCGGCGCGGCCGCCATATGCGCCGACCGGCAGCCCGCCGCCGATGATCTTGCCGAGGCAGGTGAGATCGGGCTTCACGCCGAACAGCTGCTGCGCGCCGCCTGCTGCCGCGCGAAAGCCTGAGATCACCTCGTCGAAGATCAGCAGGCTGCCCTCGCGCGCGGAGATGTTCCGCAGTCCTTCCAGGAATCCGTCACGCGGCGGCACGACCCCCATGTTGCCGGCGATCGGTTCGACGATGATCGCCGCAATCTCACCGCGGTTCTGCTCGAACAGCCGCTCGACCGAATCGAGGTCGTTGTAGCGGGCGAGCAGCGTGTCGCGTGCCGCGCTGGCTGGCACGCCAGGGCTCGTCGGCACGCCGAGCGTCATCGCGCCCGACCCGGCCTTCACCAGGAAGGCATCGGCATGGCCGTGATAGCAGCCTTCGAACTTGACGAGCTTGTCCCGCTTCGTGAACGCACGCGCGACTCGCGCCGCGCTCATCGTGGCTTCTGTCCCGGAGCTGACGAAGCGGATGCGTTCGATCGACGGCATCAGCATCGAGACGTGGTGTGCGAGACGTGTCTCGAGCTGTGTCGGCGCGCCGAAGCTGGTGCCCCTCGCGGCCGCCGCGGTCAGCGCCTTGACGAGGCCTTTCGGGGCATGCCCGTGAATCAGTGGACCCCACGACATCACGAAGTCGATATAGGTATGCCCGTCGGCGTCTTCGATGTAAGCGCCTCGGCCGCGCTCGATGAACAATGGCGTCGCGGCGACCGACTTGAAGGCCCGTACGGGACTGTCGACACCACCAGGGAGGATGCGGGACGCTGCGGCGAAGAGCTTTTCCGAGGCCGAGTAGCGGGAGCGTTTCTTCCTGAGCATCCTTGGGACGTTAGCACAGCCCTGAGATGTCAGCGTTCTCGGCCAAACACAGACAACAAGCGCCACGACAAAGTTAACAGGAGGCAAGGAGTTCAGGAGACTTGTGTCTTGTAACTGACCTCCTGATCTCCTTGCCTCTTGTCTAATCCTGGGGCGGCTGTCGTGGTGAGGGCGCCCAGCGCGGCAACGTAGCAGGCCGTGCCGGTCCAGAATGCCGCCGAGATTCCCGCGCCGATCGCGATCACCACGGCCAGCACCGACGCGCACACCGATGCCGCGCCGTTCACGCCCCAGAACCACGGTGCGAGAAGCGGGGCGCGACGGAGGGCGACGCGCAAGCCGAGGGGGAAAGCCATTCCCATCAGGAAGCCGATCGGAAACAGGAGCGCGATCGACAGGGCAATGCGGATGGGCGTGGAGGACGCTTCGAAGCGGTGGGTCACCATCGGCGTCAGCAGGCCGAAGGCAGCCAGGATTCCGATCGTCAGCATCAGCCGGTGGCGGGCGGCCGCCTCCGGGCCGGTGACGCGGTGCCGTGGACAGGCTGCCCAGGCCGCTCGAGACCAGCAGCGAGAACAGCACGACCGACAGGCTGTATGACGGATGACCGAGGAAGATGGTGAGCCGCTGCAGCTGCGAGATCTCGATCAGCATGAATCCGAAGCCGATCGCAGCGAAGTAGGCCAGGTATCTTCCGGCTCCATCGAGCCGCGCCCGACCGCCCTTGCGCATCAGCGGCAAGACGATGCACGCGGTCGTCATCAGCACAACCGTGGCGAGCAGGACGCCCAGCACCCCGACTGCTTTCATGTTGAACGAGACGATGCCCTGATCCTGCCAGCGGCGGACGTCGAACACGTCGTGCAGGCGCAGCATGTGAAAGAAGAACGGGCTGTCGTCGGTCGGGGCGCTGATGTCGAGCGGATACGACGCGAGCAGCGCCGGCAGCCGATCGCCGCTGGCAATCGCCGCGAAGGTGTCATCGATTGACGTGCGCGGGCTCTGGACGATGTCGAACTTCAGCCGTGCGGCGACGGTCTCGAGCATGTCGAGATCGGCGGCCGAGAGCGGATCCCGTGAGACCAGGATCGTGCCGATGCCGTCTGGTGCGCCGGCCGTTGCCGGCGGGACGGCGCGCACGATTGCGAAGTGATCCTGCGGCCGGCTGACGCCGATTCGCTGCAAGGCCGCGACCGCGAGCACGGCGCTTCGATAGACCTCGCCGGGGCGATCCGCGTAGTACCAGCGTGAGACCGACAGTACCCCTCGCGGCGACAACCGGTCGAGAAACCGGGTCCAGGCCTCGAGCGTGTAGAGGGAGCTCTCGGTGAGCACGAACGCGCCGCTGGCCGTGGCGGCCCAGGTGTCGATGAGCGAGATCTGGATGATGTCGGCCCGCTCCTGCATCCGTGCCAGGTAGCTGCGCGCTTCGTCGTTGACGAACCGGACGCGCGGATGCCGATCGAGATGGCCGGTGAAGGCGCCGAACCGGCCGTTCACCAGCTCGAGGATGCTGGGATTGATCTCTACGCCGGTGACACGACGCTGGTCGAACACCAGCGCGGACAGGATGTCGCGTCCGCCGCCGGTGCCGACGACCACGACGTCGGACGCCGGCCGGAGGTAATGGACGACGTTGGTCACGTCGTACTTCAGGTGTTCGACCGTCGCCGGGTTGCCGTCAAAGGCGGTCAGCTCGGTTCCGGCGTACGAGTCGATGTCGAGGTGCAGCTCGCGCGCCGTCAGCGACGGCGGCAGGGTGGTGCTGAATCCCCAGCCCGACGGCTTGATCTCGCGGGCCGGATCGCCGATGACCCGAATGCGAGAAAAGGGATTCCAGCGTTCGACGATCGGCCGCGGCTCGTATCGCCCCTTGACCCAGACGAGCCGGAGCCAGGCCGCATCGTGCCGTACGGCGTAGGTATGGACGACGGCGAAGGCGGCGAGAAGGACGGTGAGCGCGAGACAGATTCTTCGGACGAGTTGCTCTTCCGCCTGAAGGCGGAAGCCACGAACAATCGAACTCTGGTGGCTTCCGCCTTTAGGCGGAAGAGCAAACAACACCCCCGCGAAGCCGGCCACCGCCGCCGTCGCTACGATCGCCGTCGGTGCGTCCGTGACCCGCAGCAGCGGACCGAGCAGCGCGCATCCGACCGCCGCGCCGGCCAGATCGGTCGCATACAGCGCGCTGACCTGTTGCGGAAATCGGGTGAGCGCAAGCGCTACAACGATGCCGCTGAACGTGAAAGGGATCGACAGGACGGCATAGGTCACCACGACCGTGGCCACGCCCGCGAGCGAGAGCTCCGGCCGGAACGGAAGCCAGAGGTGAGCCAGGAAGCTTGCCACGATCGTGATCGCGAAGCCCAGCGATGCCTGCGCCAGCCGCTCCGGCAGCCGCTCGGACGCGAACACCGCCGGCCGCCCGTAGACCAGCAGCGCTCCCACCGCCATCCCGAACATCGTCACGGAGATCGCGACGAAGGCGAAGTGGTAGTACATCGTGACGCTGAAGATCCTGGTCAGCAGCAGCTGATAGGTGAGCGTCGCGAGCGTGATCAGGAAGAGGCCGGTGAAGGTGCCGGCACCGGCGCGGCCGGCCGACGGCTCAGGCGTCAACGCGCCCCTTCCCCTCCACCACCGTGACGTAGCGATCGATCGGCAGGTCGGTCAGGCGTTCGACGCGGCCGCTCGGCTGCGGCCACTTGATCTTCGACCCAGTTGACCTTGGTCGCACTGCCAAGCCCCAGCACTTCGCGCGTGTCGTGCGAGGACAGGTAGCTGCCGCCGCTGGTCTTGTAGCGGCTCCGAGACACGTCGCCGTAGGACCAGGTGATCGTCGCCCCGATCGCGTCGCGATTGCACGATGTGCCCTGGAGCTTCAGTCCGATCCAGTGATTGCCGTCGCCGGCGTTGTTCTTGAGCAGGACGGGAGCCTCGCCATTGTTTCCGATCAGCACGTCGAGACGGCCGTTGTTGTCGTAGTCGCCGACCGCGAGTCCCCGGGCCGGATACGTCTTCTGGAAGGCCGGCCCCGCCTCCGCGGTGACGTTCGTCAGCTTCTTGCCGTCGTTGTGGAACAGGACCAGCGGTTCCTTGTAGCGCACCTGCTGCGAGTAGCTCTCGATCATGTCGTCGGGGTGGCCGTTGGCGAGCAAGAGGTCGACGAGGCCGTCGTTGTCGTAGTCGAAGAACTTCAGTCCCCACCCGCTGAGGAGCCGGGTGGCCTGGGCGACGCCGTGAAAGGTGGCGACGTCCGAGAAGAACTCGTTGCCGTCGTTCCGGTAGAGCGAGAACATCTCCTGGTCGACGTTGGCCACGAACAGATCCTGCCGGCCGTCGCCGTTCACGTCGGCGGCATCCACGCCCATGCCCGATCGGGGCGTGCCGTTCGCGCTGAAGCCGACTTCCGCGGCCAGCCCGATCTCGTCCCACTTGCCCTTGCCGCGGTTCGCGAACAGGAAGTTCTGCACGGTGTCGTTGGCGACGAACAGATCCATCAGGCCATCGTTGTTGATGTCGGTGGCCACGACGCCGAGCGCCTTGCCCATGGCGCGCGCGATGTCGCGTGCCCGCGCTGACCTCCTTGAAGGTGCCGTCGCCGTTGTTGTGGAACAGGAGGCTGGGCGTCGGTTTGAACACGCGCGGGATGCAATAGAAGCGTTTCCCGAGCTTGTTGTCGCCGCAGAAGACGTCGCTCTTCGGCGAGAACTGCACGAAGCTGCAGAGAAAGAGATCGAGCTTGCCGTCGTTGTCGTAGTCGAACCAGACGGCGCTGGTGGTCCATCCGGGCGCGGCGAGCCCGGCCTTCTCGGTGACGTCGGTGAAGGTGCCGTTGCCGTTGTTGTGGTACAGCGTGCAGCGTCCGTACGCGGTGACCAGGATGTCCTGGTAGCCGTCGTTGTCGTAGTCGGCGATGGCGCACCCCATCCCGAACTCTTTGCCGCCGGCAACTCCCGCCTTGTCGGTGACGTCGGTGAAGGTGCCGTTGCGGTTGTTCCTGAGCAGCGCGTTCTTCAGCGGCACGGGAGGGCTGAAGAAGTCCGAGGCGCCGCTGTTGACCATGAAGATGTCGATCCAGCCGTCGTTGTCGAAGTCGAAGAACGCGACGCCAGGGCCCATGGTCTCCGGCAGATAGCGGTTCGGCGACATCGCGTTGTCGTGCTTCCAGGCGATGCCGCTCGCCGAGGGCGCGATTTCCTCGAACAGCGGCGAGGCGGCGTAGATGCGCGGACCCCACGGCGCCAGCCGCGCCGGCGGCGGCCGACACGCCGCTGACGCCCAGTGCCTGGATGAATTGACGACGTGACGGTACAGCCAGGGGCGAGAAACGATTCATGAACATCCACGATTGATCGGTCAACGGATGCCGGGCGAGGTGAGTGTCCGCAGCGGCGCTGTCGCTGGCTAGGATACTAAATTGTGTGTAGTGGCACCTGCTGATGCCTCAGGTGCCGGATGGCGGGTTACGCCTGGGTGAATCGTGGACAGATAGACAGGTTCCGGGGTGCCGGGTGCCGGGGTTCTGGGTTCGGTTCTGAGTTCGGTTCCGGGTTCCAAGTTCCAGGTTCCCGGCAATGTTCGGTGAACCGCCGCACCGTCCGAACGCGCACCGAACCTTGAACGGGAACCTTGAACCGAACCCGGAACCCCGGCACCCGGCACCCGGAACCAAGAGCTATCGACCATCACCGAGTGCAGATGTAGTTGCCGAGCACGAGGTAGTCGAGGTCCGTGTTCAGGAAGCATCTCACCGCGTCAGTCGGGCTGCAGACGATCGGCTCCCCCTTCACGTTGAAGGAGGTGTTCAGCAGCACCGGCACGCCGGTCAGCGCCTTGAACTGCGTTCAGCAGACTCCAGAATCTCGGGTTGTGCTCCCCTGAAACGGTTTGAATGCGGGCGGTGCCGTCGACATGGGTCACCGCCGGGATCTCGGATTTCTTGTCGTCCCGAACCCGGCACACGAACGTCATGTAAGGCGATGCCCCTTTGAAGTGGAAGTAGTCCTCGACGTGTTCCAGCAGCACGGACGGCGCAAAGGGACGGTAGGGCTCCCGGAACTTGATCTTGCTGTTGATCACGTCCTTCATTTCCGCACGCCGGGGATCCGCGAGGATGCTGCGGTTGCCCAGCGCGCGCGGCCCCCATTCCATCCGGCCCTGGAACCACCCAACGACATGGCCGTCCGCCAGCAGCCTGGCTGTCGCCCGCTCGACATCGTCCGCACGCCGGGAGGCGAGGCCGCCGCGAGCGATCGCCTGCTCCATCTCCCGCTCCGAGTATTCGGGTCCCCAGTAGGCGTGCTCCATGACGAACTGGCGCGGCTGACCGAGGACTTCGTGCCAGATATAGAACGGAACGCCCAGCGAGCACCCGGCATCGCTGGCGGCAGGTTGCACCCAGATGTCCTTGAAGATCTGCCGATCCAGGAGGCGGCCGTTGGCCACCGCGTTGAGCGCCACGCCGCCAGCCATGCAGAGCCGTTCGTCACCGGTCTGGTTCCTGCACCACGTCGCCAGCTCGAGCACCCGATTCTCGAGGACCAGTTGTCCGCTGGCCGCGATGTCGCGGTACTGGCTGGTTTCAACCTGGTCTTCGCCCGGGCAAGGGGGCCCGAACTCCTTTTCGAAGCGCTCGGAATAGCAATTGGCGGAGCCGACATGGAAGGCGAACCACGAATTGTCGTTCCTCAGCCGGCCGTTCTCGAAACGGACCATTTGCGCGAACGTGCCGGCCAGTCGCGGCTGGCCATGAGAGGCCAGCCCCATGACTTTGTACTCGTCGGCGTTGGCGTGATACCCGAGGAACTGCGTCAGCGCCGCGTAGAAGATCCCCAGCGAATCCGGCAGGTAGAAGCGGCGCAGCGGTGTGATCCGATTGCCGTGGCCGCGGCCGACGAGCGTGGTGCAGTCCTCGCCGCACAGATCGATCGTGAGAATGGCGGCCGACTCGTACGGAGAAGGAAAGAAGGCACTGGCGGCATGTGACAGGTGGTGGTCGATGAAGTGGAACCTGCCGCGGAATCCCATCCGCCACAGCCTGACCGGAACCGCGAGATGTTTGAGGAGCGTCGCGACCGACCCGCGCCACCGCTTTCCGCCACGGAACGTGTGCAGCGCCGCCGGAAAATAGCGAACGAGCCACCAGAGCCGCTTGAGCAGCCCCTTCCATGGTTGCCAGTAGAAGCCCGCGTACGACACGTCCCGCATCGAAATGCCGGCCTCACGCAGGCAATACGCGATCGCCTGCGCGGGGAAGCGGTTGTCGTGCTTCCTGCGCGTGAAACGCTCTTCCTCAACGGCAGCGATGAGCACGCCGTTCCTGACGATCGCCGCGGAGCTCTCGTGGATGTTGCAGGTGATCCCGAGCAAGTAGACGGCTGGCTCGGGGCTCGGGGCTGGGGAGCTCGGGCTCTCCCGGATCACTTGCGATCCGCTCCTGGCGCCTGGGTCCTCAGCCGCTGCAGTTCGCTCTCGACGAGCGCGCGCTGGGGATGATTGGGCATCAGGCGGAGCACTTCTTCGAACTCCGCGATCGCGCCCGCACGGTCGCCGGCGTAGATCTCGAGAATCATGGCGCGAATCAGGTGCGCATGGGCGTATGAGGGCATCATCGCGATGGCGCGGTCGATCTTCTCGAGCGCGTTCCGGGAGCCGGCGTCGGCTTCGCGGATGAGCTCGTTGGCTTCCGCAATTCTGCCCTGCTGATGCAGCGCGGCTGCCCTGGCCCCCGTCCGCCTCGCACGTTCCCACAATGCCGAACCCCAGTTCGTCAGGGCGGCAAAGTTCCCCGGCCAGGCCTGCAGCGCCCGTTCGTAGAGCACGATGGCCTCGTCCAATTGGCCGTGGAGCGAGTGGATCATCGCGAGGCCTTCGATCGCCGGCGAATACGACGGGTAGATCTTCAACGCCGTCTCGAAGTGCGACCGGGCGTCCGAGTAGAGCTGTTCCGCATCGGCCGTCCGTCCGGCCTCGGCAGCGTTCTCGGCCTGCGCCATGAGAATCCGGCCGTATTCCGACTGAACCCGGGCGCTTCGCGGCGCGGCGTTCACGGCGGCCGACCAGAGCGTGACCTCGTTGGTCCAGTCACGATTTCGCGCCCACGTGCGGGCAGCGGCGAGGACGATCAGGACCACAACGATCCCGGCCACGATGCGCCGGCGAACCGCCACGTTCCCGGCAAGCCACTCCGCACCCACCGCTGCCGCTACGAGCGCGCCGGCACTCGGCAGGTACATCAAGCGCTCGGCACAGATGGTCCCGATCGTGATGACGAAGTTGCTCACGATCGAAAACGTCAGCGCGAGGAAGGCCAGCCCGAACGCGGCGACACGGTTGCGGCGCCAGAGCACGGCCACGCCGGCGATGCAGGCCGTGACCAGCGCTACGCCCACGATGAACCGGACATCCAGCGCGCTGGTGACGAGCGGAATCTGGTCGTACGAGTAGTCCGGCGAGAGACGCGCCGGCCAGGCGAGCAGGCGGGCGTACTCGGCCACCACCGCAAACGCGGTCATGATCGCCTGGGCCGCCGTTGCGCCCATGCGCTCGCCGAACGGGGTTGTGGTGATCGGCACCAGAGGGTTGTCGAGCGGAGCGATCGCGCTCTCGGCGATGGTGATGCTGCCGAGCACGGCCCGGCGCACGATGAGATAGGCAACCGCAACACCCAGGAGGGGCAGATAGTCGCTGACGATCCGTGAGCGCGGTCCGACCGGTTGCCCGTCGCTGCCTCTCGCGGGGCACAGCGCATCCATCACCGGCAGGATCAGGATGAGCGTCATCGCGCTCTCCTTGGACAGCAATGCGCACGCAAAGCAGGCAAGGGCGCCCGCACGATAGCGGCCGGCCCCGGGTGTCAGGCGGTGAAAGTGCACCGCCAGCAGGAAGAAGAAGGCCGCAAGCAGCTCGGGACGCCCGGAGATCCCGGTCACCGCCTCGGTGTGGACAGGGTGAACCGCGAACGCGATGCCCGCCAGACCGGCAGCGAACAGCGAACCTCCGATTGCCCGTACCAGCGCGAAGAGCAGCACCGACACGGCCGCGTGCAGGGCGATGTTCACTATCGTGTAGCCGGCGGGCGAGAGGCCGTGCATCGCGTACTGGATGGCGTATGAGACGAGTACCAGCGGCCGGTAGAGCGCCTGCGGACCGGCCACATCCCAATAGGACGATGCGAACAGGTGCGGAATGTTGGCGAGCGACCTGATCCGCAGGTTGTCGCGAATGAGGCGTGTGTCGTCGAGGACGAACTCGTTCCCGACCGCGTTCACGTAACACGCGATGGCTGATCAGGCCGACGGCAAGGGCCCAGGAGAGCGAGGCGTCCCTGCGCACCTTGCCCGGGTCTTCAGACCCGGGCCCGCCAGAGCGGCGGCGCTTCGAAGCCGTGTTTCGCTGGTCTGGAGTTCACCGTCACCGGGGGCCGCCAGGGGGTGGACCGTTGACCGCGAGGGCCACGTCGCGATCGGTCAGCCGATAAACCAGGATCGAGTAGCCGACCATCGCGTCTGGCTCACGACTGCGGAGAAACGCGACCAGTCGCCCGGTCCTCAGCTGATCGAACTGTTTGAACAGATCGTGCCAGTACTGTTCCCCGGTCTGCCGCAGCAGCGCGGACCACGCCGCCTCGTTCTCCGACGCGCGCGCGAATGCGATCAGATTCTGGAGTGCGGCCTGGTAGTTGCTCTCGTCCTCGGGCTTGTAGAACGACGGGCCGATCACGTCGAGCACCGTCGCGCTGATGCAGTAAACGCCGCCGCTGAGCGGATCGGGCGGCTGCGGCTGGCCGGCGATCGATGAACCCCGCGAGCGGGATGGCCTTGATCCCGTAGTAATCCGGGCGAGCCGTGCCGAAGTACGACAGGTAGACGTTGCTGCCGCCCGGTTGCTGCAGGCCCTCGCGATCGAGCCATTGTTTCAGGGCGGGAAGGTCCTGGCCCCAATCGAGCGAGCTGTCGGCCAGGTGCCTGTAGCCCTGCGAAGGTCCGCCCGCCAGCTGATTGAAGTACGCGAGGTAGTCCGGCCGGATCGTGACGGACTCCGCAACGTGCCAGGCCATCAGGGCCACGGTGGCAATGCTCATGACCCCGGTAGGGGCGGGTCTTGAGACCCGCCCTCGAGGGGCAGGCGTCGACGCTCCGCCCGGCCGCCCGGCCGCTGCTTGCGACGGCTCTGTGCGCTTTGCGCCTCCGCCCTCCGCGTCCGTTCGAACAGCGGCTGAAGCCAGAACGCCGCGCCGCCAGCCAGGATGATGAGCGCCGGATAGACCGGCAACAGGTGCCGATGACCGATATTGAGATGGGTGGTCAGCGCGAAGATCCCGTAGACGGCGACCAGCGCGAGCAACGGCGTTCCAGCGTAGAGGCTGGCTGTCGCCCGTTGCCTCCAGGTCTCGACTCGCGTCGGGATGTCTCCATCGACGGACCAGCGCCGCCAGCGCGAGCGAGCCCGACGATCATCGCGGGAATCGTGGTCTTTACCGCGAACGCGTAGGGGAAGTACCACCACCACCCGGTGGTACTGAACTGTCCATTCAGGAACGCCGCGCGCTCGGCCGCGAACTGCACGGTGAGCGCGGAGCCGTAGAGATACGCCTCCGGCAACAGGTGGACACGGCGAGCGGCCGACAGGAACCACCCCGCGGCGCCTGACTGTTCCGGGATCTGCCCGAGAAAGGCATCCTTGCCGGTCGTCGCAGCCGCAAACGCCGCGTACCGGAAACCGAACGACGCCCAGATCAACGTCCAGGTGACGAGGCCGAAGACCACGGCAACGCCGAGAACGACGGCCAGCTGGTGGGCGCGATTCGCGACCTCACTCGATCGGCCTCGGAACTCGACCCTGAGCGGCCGGCCATCGATCACCCTGACCATCGTCATCACGATCGCGACCGGTATGAGGATCGGCGCCGACAGCTTCGAGAGGAATGCGCCGGCAAGGAGAACACCGGCCCCCAGCACGGTCGCCGGTGTCACGCGGTGCAGCGCGACCCAGACGGCGCCCACCGCGGCGGTGAAGAAGAGCGCCGCGGCGATATCCGACGTGACGAGCGGCCCGTGCGCCAGAAGCGTCGGGGAGAACACGAACAGCACGAGGCTCACCCATGCGCCGGCGGGCGAGATGAGGCGTCTGGCCCACGCATAGACCAGCGCGCCAAGTGCGACGCCAAGCAGCGCCATCACCGCGCGGCTGCGCCTGAGCAGCGTGTCGGCGTCGTTGCCGCTCGAGTAGAGGAACTGATCGCCGATCGCATAGACATTCGAGGTCGTCCATGCCTGCTGATCCAGCCGCGGAAACGCGGCCCCGCTCAGCACCGCCGGCAGCGCTCCGAGCCGTTGCGGAAGGTTGCCGTTCTCCGGATGAAGACGGTAATCGTTGAAGGCCCAGTAGGTATACCCCGCGGTGAGGTGGGCCATTTCGTCGAACGTCATGCTCTTCTGCGATGCCGCGGAAGTGGCCAGGACGTAGTAGATCAGTCAACAGTCCCGCGACGGCTGCCATGCGCAGCCATCGCGTCCGTTCGCTCGACGCTCGCGTCATTCCGGCGTCCGGTGCTCGCTCGACGGAATGTCGGACCCTTCGGGTTGCTCCGGAAACCGGCGGCGGACGATGAACAGCGGCCGCGCCTTCACTTCATCGTAGATTCGCGCCAGGTACTCGCCCAGAAGGCCGATGGACACGAGCTGCACCCCGCCCATGAAGAGGATGAGCGTCACCAGGGTGGTGAATCCCATCTGCGCCTGTTCGACGCCGGCCAGCCGCCGGATGACGAACCGGGCGGCCAGCACGAATCCCAGCGCGCAGATCACGCTGCCGGCGAGGACCATCAGCCGCAGCGGCTTGTAGGAAAAGCTGAAGATGCCGTTCAGGGCGTAGTGCAGCAACCGCCCGAAGCTCTGTTTCGGCAGTCCCGAGGCGCGTGCCTCGCGGTCGTAGAAGACGACGCGCTGGTCGAAGCCGACCCAGGAGCGCAGGCCGGGCAGGAAGCGGTTCTTCTCGCGCAGCCGGTTCAATTCGTCGAGCGCCTTGCGATCGAGCAGTCCGAACACGCCGACGTCCGCGGGAATCGGGAAGTCGGCGAGCCACCCGAACGTCCGATGGAAGAGCATCAGCGCCCACCGTCGCAGCCCGCGTTCCTGGCGTGTCCGCCGCTGTGCCTGGACCACCTCCGCGCCCGCGCGCCAGGAGGCCACCATCTCGGGAATCAGCTCCGGAGGGTCCTGCAGGTCGCCGTCCATGACCACGGTCGCATCGGCGGCCGATGCCGCGAGGCCGGCGGCAATCGCCGCCTGCTGACCGAAGTTCCGCGACAGGTCGATCACCACGAAACGCCGATCGCGGGCGCGATGATCGAGCATGATCTCCAGCGAGCCGTCCGTGCTGCCATCGTTGACGTAGACGACCTGCGAGTCGATGTCCCGCAGCCCGTCCAGCACCGGCCGCAAGCGCGTGAACAGCTGCTCGAGACCGGCGCTCTCGTTATAGATCGGGATGACGATGGCCAGCGTTGGCGTGTTGGAACCCGTTGAACGGTGGCTGGAGCGACTGCTGCTCTCGATGAGCTCGCTAGGCGCGGCCATTGTGGCGGAGTATACCCGCATTTCAGCTGGAAGCTGAGATAGCATCGGCCGATGGGCATCGTCAGGCGGCCGCCGCGCCGCGGAGAGTGGCGCGCGGCCGTCTGGCTGGCCGCTGCGGCAGGTGCCGCGGCCGGGATCCTGGGCTCGGGACTCGCCTCGAGATCGCATCCAGGCGTCGGACCGCGGCCAGGCGCAGACCTCGCCCCCGCAATCCCCGGATCTCGAACGTCAGGCCCGTACAACTTGCGGGTCGTGCCACGCGTATCCGCCGCCTGAGATCCTCCCGCGGGACAACTGGCGCGATGAGTTCGTCCTGATGATGTTCATCCGGGAAGGGCGGCTGCCCCCACTCGGCCCTCCCGGCATCGCGTTTCGCAGCGTCCAACTCCCGCCCGACTTCGAATCGGTGCTGCGGTTCTATCTCGGCAACGCCCCGGAGCGGTTGCCGGCGCCGGAGCGCTGGCCCGAGGCTGACCAGTCCAGGATCGCGTTCACTCGCCGCGGCATTGAGGCGCCTGGGATGCCGGGCACGCCCGCGGTATCGCACGTCCGCCTGATCGATCTCGATGACGACGGCCGGCTCGATCTCATCGGCACGGACATGCGCCACGGCACCGTCTTCAGAGGCAGGCCCGGCGATCCCGCGGCAAGACTGGTCGAGATTGCCAGTGTTCCGCACCCGGCCCATGTCACCGTTGCCGACGTCGATCGGGACGGCACCAAGGATCTGCTGGTGGCCGAGATGGGCGAGTTCTTTCCGGCCGACCACGCGAAGGGCGCCGTGATCTGGATGCGCGGCCTGCCTGGCGGCAAGTTTGGCGCATTCTGGCTCGACAGCTGGCCGCGGGTGGCGAGCGTCGACGCGGCGGACTTCAACGGCGACGGCAAGATCGATCTCGCCGTTGCCGCGTTCGGGTGGCGCAAGACCGGACAGGTTGCGATCCTCGAGAACCGCACGACCAACCCTTCTCAGCCCTCCCTCCAGACTCACACGATCGATCCGCGCGCCGGCAGCATCCAGATGGTGCCGATCGATCTGAACCGCGACGGCAGAATGGACTTCGTGACGCTGCTCGCCCAGCAGCACGAGACCGTGCTCGCGTACATCAACAAGGGCGCCGGCGACTTCTCGTTCGAGCAGAAGGTGATCTACGCGGCCCCGCACCCGAACTGGGGTTCGTCAGGCTTCGAGCTCGTCGATCTCGACAAGGACGGCGACGTGGACGTCCTGCTCACGCACGGCGACACGTTCGACGACGGGATCGTGAAGCCGTATCACGGCATCCAGTGGCTGGAGAACACAGGCGGGTTTCCGTTCGTCGAGCACACCCTGGCGCAGATGCCCGGCGTCCATCGCGCCCAGGCCGCCGACATGGACGGTGACGGCGACCTCGACATCGTCGCGGCGGCGCTGCTCGCGGGCGGCTCCGACGTCGACGAGAAGACCCTCCCGGCGCTCGCCTGGCTCGAACAGACGAAGCCGGGTGTGTTTACGCGGCACACCATCGAGATGGGCTTCCCCCGCCACGCCTCGCTCGATCTCGGCGATATCGACGGCGATGGCGACATCGACATCGTCGTGAGCAACTTCTCACTCGCGGCCGTGGCGAAGTCGTCGGTGGATGTGTGGGTCAACGGCAGGAAATAGATCAAATCCCAAGCTCCAAGCTCCAAATCCCAAGGGAAACCGTTCGAAGAACGAAGTGAATGACGATCCAACAAGCTGGTTGGAGGACTCTCGCCGCGTTGTTCGAACGCCTTCCCTTGGGATTTGGAGCTTGGAGCTTGGGATTTGTCTCAATCCACCAGCGTGAAGAACGCCGTCCGCGATCAGCTCCTGCCCGGCCGTCTTCACGGCGATCCTTAGCTCGTAGGTGCCCGCCGGCAGACCGGCAATCGGCAGCTTGCCGATATGCTGGACGCGCGCTCCTGTGGCGGGAGGGAGCGGAACGGGCGCTTCGGCGAGAGGTTGACCGTTGCGCAACAGCTGGGCGGTGACTGTCGCGTCGCTGACGCTGCCGTACAGAGTGAAGTAGAAGGGCAGTTCCTTGACGGCGGCCTTGCTCACCGGCTCGCCGAGGTTCGGATAGAGCAGCGTGCGGCCGACGTAGAGCGGCGGCCGTGACGAGGACTGAGTCTCCGGCGTGTCCGACGTTTCTTCGATGCGATTGACCAGGACGAGGCTGCTCATGGCCGCATCACGCCGATCGACAGCCGGAACGTTGAGGGTCGCGACCCGCGCGCTTCCGTGATGCGCACCTGCGTCGAACACCACTGACTCGATCGTGTAGACACCCGGTTCGAGATCGACCTCCCGGTAGAAGATGATGTCCCCCTGCCGGGCCGCCTCGACGTCCCGCGCGTCTCCAGACAGCTGGTAACGCTGACTCAGCTTCTGAACCTCCTGCCCGCTGCCGTTTCGTACCCGTACGACGACTGCGGCCTGGCTCGAGTAGGTCGACTTGCGGTCATCGACGGCGAAGCGCAACGCGTCGGTCCGGACGTGCACCAGGAGCGGCGTCAAGCCGGGACGCGCCGGATCGGGGAAGCAGAAGCTGCCCGCGTGGACAGGGAACGCGTTCGGCAGCCGGCCGCCGTCGAGAATGGCGAGCGCCGGAGCCTCGAAGCTGGCGGTGTCCGACGCGCCGGTCGATCGGATGGCACGATAGCCGCGCCTGGCGAACACCTGCGTGGACGGCCGGCGCACCTTCACGCGGATCGCACGGAACTTGCCGTCGAACGTGGCATTCCGGGGAGCGTAGGTGAGCAGGTAGTGAAACTGGTTGTCTTCGTCGATGCGCTTGAACGCGGAAGAAAGATCGTTCGAGTCCTCGACCAGGAAGCCGCCGGTGTCCTCGGCGAGCTTCGCGAGCCCGGTGCGCGAGTCGAGGTTCAACGTATCTTCGACTCTCTCGAACGCCATCGTCAGCGGCTGGTTGGTCCGGTCGGACCCCGACGAGAGCTGACTGAAGCGATCCTCGACGAACCCGTCCATCTCCTTCTTCAGAGTCGTCGCTGACGTCTTCGTTCGCAGCCCATGGGCGTCGATGGCGTAAGCGGTGACGTTCGCCCGATTGGCCGCGTCGATGACAGCGTCGAGGCGCGCGGCAAGAGCCGGCGAGACCGGCAGTCCCTCCGAGAAGAAGACGATCGTCTTCCGTCCAGGCAGCATGGACAGTGATTCGACGACGCCGAGCAGGGCGGCCGAAGTGCCGTAGCCGCGATGATCGCGATCGAGATTCTCGAACGAGCGCAGCATGTTGAGCTCGGTCTGCACCAGCCGTAATTCGGACTCTCGCGCGCCGATCTCACTGGAGTTACGTGCCATGGCGGCGCCGCTGATGCCGCCGGCCGCCGAGGTCGCAGTCGCGTTCTGCGTTTCGAGCTCGCGCCTCCGTGACTGCAGCTCCTCCGCGCGTTCTCCCTTGTCCTCTTCGGAGGCGGTTCCTGAGGGCGTGACCTTCGCGACCGCGCTGCGGATGACGGTACGGTCGGTCGTATAAGGCTGGATGACTCGAAAACCGGGATCCGTCGCGAAGACCCCGACGCGCACCTCGGCGTCGCCGGCCATCGGGACGTAGTCGAGCGTGGCGCGTTGCGCCAGCCGCAACGACTCGCTGGACAGGTGATCGAAAACCAGCGCGACGGTGGTGTCGTCAGTCCGTGGCGTTTCGGCGGCGCTCTCCGGCACCGGCCGTGATGTCATCACCGAGGTGGTCGACCCTCCGGCCTTCCACGCCACCCCGACTCCGATTCCGCCGCCGCGCGACACGCGGGTGAACGTATCGACCTTCTGATTGACGCCGTCCTCGTAGACCTCGAAATCATCGGCGCTGAGGTCCGTGACGGGACGGCCTTTACGATCGCGGACGACGACGTCGACAAGGATGGCGGTCGCCGCCGAGGTATACGCCTGATCGGCCCTCGCGGCCCGGGGGACTGGGAACGCACCGTGGCCGGGCCCGAACCGGCGAGCAGAAGCGCTGCGACAAGGGCGGCACGGCGGATCGGCATGATCGTTCGCTTCCAGCTTCCGGAGTCCCCAGCCTCCCCCGGCCGCCTAGTTCATTCGACGATTCGGAGCATCGTCGAACGGGCGACCTGTTGGTCTCCCTGCTTCGCGATGGCCCGCAGCTCGTAGGTGCCTGCCGGAAGTTGATCGATGGGCAGCCGCCCCAGCTGCTGAATTCGGCCGTTGGCGTCGGCTGGCGGAACTGGCATCGGCAGCTGCGCCACCGGCTTGCCGTTCTGCAGCAGCTCGATCACCACGTTCGGACCGCTGCCTTCCTTGCCCGGGTACATCGCGAAGTAGAACGTCGCCTCTTTCGATGCCTTGCTGACCGGATCGCCGAGATTGGGCGACAGCGCGACCCCGTTGACGAGCAGGGGATTGTCGGCGCGCCGATCCTTCTCGGGGACGTTTTCGCCTCGTCTTACGAGCACGAGACTGCTCATGCGAAGCGTGTTGTCTTCCTGGCGGGGCACTTCGACCGTTGCAAACCGAACGCTCGATTTCCCGGACGGCGCGTCGTGGACCACGGTTTCCATCGAGTAGACGCCGGCGGGCAGCTCGGACTCGCGATAGAAGACGACCTCGCCCTGTTTGGCGCGATCGATCTGCGCGATGTCGCCCCGGATCTGGTAGTGCTCGCTCACCTTGCGGGCGACCTGGTTGTTGCGATCCAGGAACCGAACGAGCACGGTGAAGTCGGACGTATAGGTCTTGCCGTCCTTGTCCGGCTGGAACGTCAGCGGTGCCGTCTTCACTTCAACGACCACGGGCACCAGCCCCGGCCGGCCGCGTTCGGGAAAGAGCAGCGCGCCCGCGCGGACGGGAAACGCGTTCGGCACGGGCTTCTGTTCGAGTGCGCCAAGCGCGGGGGCTTCCCACTCGTTGACGGGAGACGTGCCGGGGTTGCGGACGGCGAAATACCCTTTCCGGGCCGCGATGGTGAGCCCGGAGCGCTTCACCTTCACCTGAATCGTCCGGAACTTCCCGTCGAACGCCGTGTTGATCGGCGTGTAGCCGAGCATGTAGTAATTGTGGAGGTCGCTGTCGACACGCTCGAACGCCGGCTTGAGGTTGTTGGTGTTGTTGAACGACTGACCGCCGGTTTCGATCGCGAGCTGCTTGAGCAACGTCGTGGGATCGCGGAGCGCGTTCTCGTTGGCTTCGAGAATCCCCC
The DNA here is from genome assembly GCA_963836735.1 of uncultured Acidobacteriota bacterium. Lineage (GTDB taxonomy): Bacteria > Acidobacteriota > Vicinamibacteria > Vicinamibacterales > 2-12-FULL-66-21 > JACCXG01. The sequence goes on from CAWIKP010000023.1 coordinate 222,960, forward strand.
TCGTGTACGAGCCGCCACCGCCCTCCGCCGAAAAGCCGCCTTCGCTGGCGCCGCCGGCCCCGACGACCATGTCGCGGACCTTCTGCTGCTCGCTCTGGGCGCGCAGGCCGGCCGCATCGATCGTGTAGATGCTGACGTTCGCGCGGTTGGCCGCGTCCATGACGCCCGAGAACAGCCGCGCGACGTCGGTCGGTATCTCCAATCCCTCGGAGAAGAGGACCACGCTCTTCCTGCCGGGCACGCGGCCGAGCGTCCTGACGATCGCGGTCAGCGCGTCGGTCGCGATGTAGCCCGACTGGTTGCGCTCCATCGCCTGAAAACCGGACACGATGCTGGATTCCATCTGCGCCAGCTTCGCGTCGCCCGCGGCAGTGCCGACATTGCCGCTGTTTCCGGCGCCCGCCGCGGCCGTCGCGTTGTTGGCGGCGGCGGTCGCGGATGCCGCCGCACTCTCGGCGTTGGCGCGCTGCTGCTGCATTTCCGGAGCATTGAACCCGGCACTGCTTCCCGTTGCCATGCGGTTCAGCGCCTGGCGGACCGCATAGCCGTTGCGGGTGAAAGGCACGAGAGGCACCAGGGAGAGGTCGATCCCGAAGATGCCGACGTAATTCGACATCTCTTCCTTCTGTCCGAGGTAGGCCTGCGCCGACTCCACCGCGCGCTTCCGGCCCTCAGGGCTGAGGCCGTGGAAGACAATCGCGGTGACGCCGGGGCCGGCCGCGATCGCCGGGGCGGACGCGGGCGCGGCGGCATTGCCGGCCGGTGCAGCCGGTGCCGCCGCGGGTCCCGACGTGCTCCCCAGCACACTTTCGAGGATCGGCGTGAACGATCCGATCGTCTGCGCCACGCCGTCTTCGAGGATCTCGAAGTCGGCCTGCGTCAGATCCTTGACCGGCTGGCCGCGCCGATCGCGCACCACGACGTCGACGAGGACCGCCGTGACGCCTTCTTTCACAGTGCCGACGGCTCTCTGAGGTTCCTGCGGAGGCGGGGCCGCGACGATGGGTGCGATCAAGAGGAGCGCCACGGCCAGACAACTCCCAATTCCCAACTCCCAACTCCCAAGGAGAGTCGCTCGTACCATCTGGGTAAAGAATTGCCAACAAGCTTGTCGCAGCGACTTCACCCGTACGAGCGACTCTGCTTGGGAGTTGCCCGCCGCCGCTCGTCGCGTGATGGGCGGGCGACGAGCTCTGGCGAGGCCTCGCCGTAGCGCGCCCTTGATGTGCCCGCGCGGAGGCGGGGAAGTTGGGAGTTGGTAGTTGACATGATTATTTCTCTATGTGTCCGCCCACCGACTGCGCCCCGCTGCGCTGCGTCCGCGCGAGCCGGTCGAGCCGTGTGAACTCTTCGCGCTCGCGCGCGGCGTCTTCGAGCTGTCCCGCGCGCTGATACGCGCGCGCGATCGTGAAGTGAAGCCCGGGGCTGTCCGGCGCCATCTTCAGGCCAGCCTGCAGCTCACGGATGGCTCCCTCCGCATCGCCCGAATCGAGCAGCGCCTGGCCCAGCGCCTTGCGGGCGGAGAACGAGTTCGGCGCCGCCGCGACCGCCTGCTTCGCGATCGGCAGCGCCGTCGCCGCATCTCCCTGCTTGAGATACTCGAACGCCATCTGCATCAGCGACCACGGATGATTCGGCTGGATCTCCAGCTCGCGCTTGAACTCCTCGATCGCCTTCTCGCCCTTTTCCTGGAGCAGGAAGACCCCGTAGGCGTAGTGTACATTCGGCGTCTCCGGGTACCGCGAGGCGAGCTGGTCGAAGGCGCGTTCCGCGGCCGCCGTGTTGCGGGTCGCCATCATGTAGCTGGCGCGGCCGGCCATCAGGATCATCTCGCGGCGATCGGGTGGCGTTTCAGTGGGCAGCATCGGCAGGCGGAGGGTCGCGATCCCCATCGCCTCGATCACCCGCGGATTGTCGTTCCCTTCCCCCGCGAACTCGCCGAGCGTCTCGAGCGCCTGCTCGTACTGCTCCATCCGGCTCATGAGGATGGCCGCGTGGTAACGGGCGACCCCTCCGAGATCCGGCACGTCGCCGATACCGTGGATGCGCGACTGCAGCAGGTGCTGGAGCGACCGGTCGTATTCCTTGAGCCCGAACTCGCAGAGGCCGAAGAACGCGTAGGCGGCGCCGTTCTTCGGGGCCAGGCTGGTGACCTTGCGGAAGGCCTCCTTGCAGTGCGTGAAGTCATCCTGCGTGTAGTACGCCGTGCCTTGATACCAGTACCCCTCGACGTAGTCAGGCTTCAGCTTGACCAGTTTGGCGTAGAGCCCGATCGCCTCATCCCATCGCTCGGCCTGCCGCGCCTCGGTGGCGGCTTTCAGGAGTTTCTCGAATTCGGGCGACGGAGCAGCGGCCTGCGGCTTCGGCTGCGCGGTTGTGCGGTTGTCGTCGGCTGTCGCCGCCGCAGGCTTCCGCGGAGCTGGTGTTTGCGCTGCGAACAGTCCGACGGTCGCATCGTGAGCGCTCGCGACCATGCGTTGGAGCGTGACGACGCTCATTTGCCGCCCTTCTGCTTCGCGGCGGCCTCGGCGTTGAGGCGATCGACAATCGCGCGCTCGCGATCCGCGTCTTCCTTCCGCTTGAGCCGGTTGTACGCCGTGGCGAGCTGGACGTGGACTTCGACCGCGTCTGGTGCCTCTTTGGCGACCGATTCGAGCAGCGTCACCGCCTCCTCGTTCTGTCCCATCTGCAGCCGCAGGCTCCCCAGCAGCCGGCGCGCGGCGAGATCGTTTGGACGGATCACTGTCGCGCGTTCGAGATAGGTGGAGGCCTCGGCGAATCGCTGCGCGGACTTGCGCAGGTTGCCCAGCTGCAGGTTGGCGTCGAAATCGTTCGGATTGAACTCGAGCTCCCGCCGATACGCGCGTTCTGAGGCGTCCGGCTCCCCGAGCAGCATCAGGGCGCGGCCGTAGACGGAGTTGGCGGTCGGCAGCCGGGGATTCAGCTTCAACGCCGCCTCGAGCTCGGTCTTCGCGGCGCGATAGTCGTGCTGACCGAAGTGCGCGATGCCGAGCAGCAGATGCGCCTCGGCCGATTCCCCTGCCCCGAAGACGCGGTTCACGTACTCCTGGCCCCCGACCACGTCGTCCATGCGAAGAAGAGCGGTGCCGAGGAGATAGGCGAACGCGAGGTCGCCGACGAACAACTGCTCGCGAGGCTTCAGCAGGGACACCAGGTCCTTTTCCTGGCCGGTCTGCAGGTAGCAGTCGCCGAGCACCAGGTAGGCGTTCTTCGCCTCGGGATCGGCGGAGATGACGCGTTTCAGCTGCGGAATCGCTTCATTCGGTCGCGCCGACTTGTAGTACGCCAGCGCGAGATTCAGACGCACGGCGTTGTTGAGGGCGTCGACCTGCAGCGCCGCTTCATACTGCTTGATTGCCTCGTCGTACTGACCGAGCCGCACGTAGGCGGCGCCGAGATTCGACAACGCGTCCGGGCGCGTCGGCGCGATGGCGAGCGCCGCCTTGTAGGCGTCGATGGCTCCGAGGATGTCGCCGGCCTGGTGCAGCTCGAGCCCGCGCGCCAGGAGCCGATCGGCGTCCGGCGGCTGTCTGGGCCTGCGCGAACGTCGAAGCCGCCTGGAGCAGCAGCGCGAATGTGAGCGCGAGTGGGCGACACATGGAATACGGGCCGGACGCGCCCGGCCGCAAGCTCATATTCTACCGCCCGTGCGCGGTCCCGCGGCCGGCAGCCCGCTCCAGGAAGTCCGCAGAAAAAAGGGGAGAGCCGTTTGAGCTCTCCCCTCTTCCTTCCGCCTGAAGGCGGAAGCCACGAAATCCTTCGAACGGTCTGGCAGCTTCCGCCTTCAGGCGGAAGATCTCAGAAGTCAGTACTTCAGGACGAGCTCAATGACGCGGTGGCCGCGCTTGAGGTTGATCTTCCCGAAGTTCGCAAGGGTCTGCGGCGTGTAGTCGAAGCCCTTGGTCACGTCGCAGGCATCGACGGTGCCCCCGGCGCCGTTCGACACGCCGGGCACGACCACCCGGCAGGTGGTGTCGAGCGTCAGGTTGATGTCGCCGCCGACGAACGTGTTGGCGAACGCCTGGTTGAACACGTTGAAGAACCCGACGCGGAACTGGACTTTCTGATCGCCCCTGATCTCGAAATTCTTGAACAGGGTGATGTCGCTGTTGGTCCTCGTCGGCGTTCGTATGTTGTACGGCGGCACGAGGTCGCCGTTGTTCGGATACGATCGGCACGGAGATGCAATTGATGTCCAGGACCTTCTCCCCGACATCCTTGCCGCCCAGCCGCGGATCGCATGTATACGACGGCGCGAGGCCGTTGCCGCCGCTGTTACTCGGGCCGACGACGTCCGCGGTGCCGAAGTAGGTTGCCGCAGTGGCGCCGCTGGCGGCGGCGCCGCTGAAGCTCAGTCGCCACGGGATGCCGCTCGCCAGCGAGGAAATGCCGGACAGCTGCCATCCGTTCAACAGCCCGCGGCCGAACCCATTGTCCAATGAGCCCTTGGCCCCATCGGGCAGGAACGCATTCCAGGAAATGTTCAGGACGTGCGTCCGATCCTCGCCCAGGACGCCCCGGGTTCGGCCCGGATCGTACGGGTCGACGAGCGCGTACTCCCCGCCAAGCGTGCCCTCTGTGCGTCCCAACGTGTAGGCCACGAAGTACTGCAGCCGCCGTCCGGTCTGCCGGCTCAGGGTGACTTGCATCGAATCGTAGTTGGAGTCGCCACGGAAGTCGTAGAGGGTGATCGCGTTCAGCGCGTTGAACTGGCGGAAGCGCGACAGGTTGGTACCCTCGCTGGCCACCGCATAGCGGTTCACCGGGTTCGACAGGTCGATGCCGTTGAAGGTGCCCGAGTTGAGCACGCCGTAGGGCATGACGTTGCCGTTGCTGCGGCTGACCAGGTCCTTGCCGCGCGTGCCGACGTAGCTGACCTCGGCCACCTGGTTCCACACGATGCGCTTGGCGTACGACAGGCTGAAGCTGTGAGTCCTCGGGAACTTGAACGAGTCCGGCGTCAGCGAGTTCAGGCCGAGGCTGCCGATGCGGTTGGCGAGCGTCGCCTCGTGAATGGTGTCGTAGGTCAGGCCGAGGCCGTTGCCGTAGTTGCTGCCCGCCCAGAAGTCGGTGGCGACCTGATAGGCGTTGGGCGCCAGCCGCAGGGAGTTGTCGTATTCGACGTTGCCCATGTTGCGGTTGTAGAAAATGCCGTAACCGCCACGGAGCACATTGTTGCCCTCGCCGTCGATGTCCCATGCGACGTTGACGCGCGGCAGCGCGAATGGATCGCGGTTGGTCAGGATCCCCGCCGGGGCGCAGCCGGTCTCGACGTAGCACACGCCGTTGACGCGTTGGAAGGTTCCGGGATCGAGGAACGAGCCCTTGGTCGGGTCGTAGAGGGTCGGCGTGAAGTAGCCGCCGAGGCCGCTCAGCTCGCTGTTGTTCGTCCAGTAGCCGAACCGGACGCCATATTCGAGCGTCAGGTTCGAGCGCACCTTCCAGCTGTCCTGCGCGAACCCGTCGATGTTCCAGTAGCGGAACTCGCCGAACGGCGCGCCGGGCGACGGATTGCCGCTGCGGGCCGTGCCCTGATTGAATTGCCCGACCCGGCCGACCAGCATGTCCGCGCCGGAGTTGCCGGTGCCTTCGGTGTTGTCGACGCCGAACCACAGCTGGCCGGCCTCGAGGTTCTGGAAGTTCTGCTGCTTCTGGCCGCGCTCGATCGCCACGCCGAACTTCAGGCCGTGTGTCCCGAGGAGCTTGGTGAGCTTGTCGCTGAACTGCAGCGCATCGTTGTGCGCATACATGTCGTTCGCCTTCGCCCACAGGTTGCCGACCTGGCCGCTGCTGCCCCACCCGTGGAGCAGGTCGGTCGGGAGGTACGGGCTCGACTGCGCGGGGGTGAAGATTCCTTGGAAGTTGATCCCGCCCGCGCCCTGCATGAGCAGGCTGGGGTCCTGGAAGTGGTTGTCCAGCGTCAGACGGCTGTAGCTCACCAGGGCCTCGTTGGTCATCGACGGACTCAACACCGACACCACGTTGCCGGCGATGGATCGTCCGCGGTTCTCTCCGATATTCGGAGTGGGCAGCGCCACGACATCTTCCGGCGCCCACCACACCCCGCGCGCGCTCTCGGCCGTCTCGCCTTCGCGCGCGATCCGGACGTAGGCCTTGGTGCTGTTGCTGATGTTCCAGTCGAACCGCGACTTGAAGTCGAACCGGTTGTTCGGCTCCAGGTTGCTGTAGACGTAGTTATAGAGGTTGGCGGGATCGTTGTAGTTCGGCAGCGGGTAGAGGTTGGCGAAGTAGCGTCCCGTCGCGGAGACGTAGGGCGCCATGTTGTTGTTCGGCGCCGGCTCCCCCGCGTTCGGCTGTCCCTTGGGGATCCGGAGCTGCGCGATGCTGTTCAGGTTCGATCCCCGGTTGGCGAGCAGCTCGCTGTAGTCGCCGTTCCGCATCGCCTGGGTGAACGTGCGGGTAAAGTGCGAGCCGGAGTCCACCTTCTGGCGCTGCGCTTCATAGGCGACGAAGAAGAACAACCGATCCCTGTTCTTGGTGTAGCTGTCGCCGAACACAATCGGGCCGCCGACGTTGCCGCCGGGATACTGATAGGTGCTCTTGGGCTTTTCGGTGCCGGCGATGCTGTTGGAGCGATCGTTGGCGGCGAATTTGTAATCGCGCCAATAGTCGTAGACCGAGCCGTGGAACGTCGAGCTGCCGGACTTGGTGACGCCGCTGACGTTCATCCCGCCGGTGCCGTATTCGGCCGCGAAGTTCGAGCTCTGGATCTTGACTTCCGAGATCATGTCGTTGTTCAGCGACACGATCACTCCGCTGTTGCTGCCGATGTCGATGAGCGACGAGCCGTCGAGCGAGACCGTGTTGCCCGAGGAGCGGATGCCGTTGACGGTGTAGCCCTGGGTGTTGTTGCCGCCCGCGCCGAAGCCCACCGACTCACCCTGGTTGAACTCGGTGACGACGCCGGGAAGGATGCGCATCAGCTCGAGCGCACTGCGCCCGATGACCGACAGGTTGTCGATCTGCTTCGCGGTCAGCACGCCTTCGCGCGCCCCCGTTTCCGTCTGAATCACTTCGAGCTGGCTCGTGACCGTGACCGTCTCGGTCTGCTGGCCGATTTCGAGCCGCACGTCGATGCCGCGGTTGTCGTTCGGGCTCAGCGACAGGGCCTTCTGTTCATAGGTCTTGAACCCCGAGAGCTCGACCTTCAGGTCGTAGGTGCCCGGGAACAGACCGCCGAACAGGTATTGGCCACGATCGTCGCTGACCGTAGTCTGGACTGCTTTCGTTCCGGTGTTGGTCGCGGTGACGGTCGCCCCTGGGAGGACGCCGCCGGTGGGATCCTGGACGGTGCCGCGGATGGTTGCGGTCGTGGAGCCCTGTCCAAATGCAGTCGGTACTCGCGAGCAACAGTGTGCATGCCGCCAGTGCCCAGCCACACTGCCGCGCGCGAGAGGTGTGCCGTACTCGCCCGTAGAGTCGAACAGCACCATCGGTCATTCGTTATCCCCCAAACGGATTACAAACAGCGGAAAGAGAGGTTAGTACAAACACACTACTTTCGCAACGAGGAAGCGTAGGCTTTGTAACGCAGTTCGTCAATTCCCCGTAGTGGGGGAGTCGGATATGTCGAAAGGCATATTCCCCCAGCCTCGTCACATTTCCAATTGGACGATCCCGTGCTGGAGGGCCCGCGTCACCGCCTCTGTCCGATCGGCGACGCCGAGCTTCCCCAGGATGCTGCTGACGTGGAGCTTGACGGTTCCTTCTGTGATGTCGAGCGTGCCCGCGATCTCCCGGTTGCGCCGCCCCGCGACGAGGAGCCGCAGGACGTCGAGCTCGCGCGAGGACAGCTGTGAGCGCGTCACCCGTTCCGCCAGGCGGGCCGCCACTTCGGCCGGAATGTGCCGCTGGCCCCGGGCCGCTTTGCGGATCGCCCGCATCAGTTCGTCCCGCTGCACCGACTTCACGAGATACGCCATCGCCCCCGCCTGGAGCGCGCCGTAGATCTCCTCGTCGCACACGTAGGTCGAGATGATGACGATGCGGGCGTCCGGGAACTCGCCCCGGATCGCCTGGAGGGTCTCCGTTCCGCTGATATCGGGCAGGCGCAGGTCCATCAGCGTCACGTCCGGACGGTGGATCCGGAAGAGCGCCCTCGCTTCCTCGCCGCTCGACGCTTCGGCGCACACCACCACGTCGGGCTCGAGCGCCATGATGCTGGCGAGGCCCATCCTCACCAGGTAGTGATCGTCCACCAGCATCAGCTTCAGCTTGTCCGCCATGACGCCCCGAATGCCCCGGACGCCGGAGCAGGTTCCGAAAGTTTCAGTCGTGTGGGAACTCTCACCGTCAATTGCGTGCCCGCGCCGGGCGCGCCGCGCAGCTGCAGTACGCCGCCCAGCTTCCCCACCCGCTCCCGAATCCCGAGCAGACCGAAGTGGCCCGCTGGAACGTCGTCGGCGGCATGGGAGATCCCGCAGCCGTCGTCTTTTACGGTCAGCTCGATATGTTCCGGATCGAAATGAAGGGCCACGTCGATCTGGCGAGCCCCGGAGTGTTTCAGCGCGTTGGTGAGCGCCTCGAGGCCGATCCGCAGCAGGTGGTGCTCGTAGAACGCATCGAGATGATGCGGCACGCCTTCCACGATCACGCGAGCCTTCACGCCTGCCGATCGCGCCCGCTGTTCGACGAGATCGGTGAGCGCAGCGGCGAGGTCGCGGCCCTCGAGCGCCTGGGCCCGCAGATCCATCACCGATCGGCGCGCTTCTTCCTGGCTGTATTGCAGCATCCGGCGCGCCACGTCGAGCGACTGCTGCGCGCGTTCGGGCGACGCACCGAGGCTGCCGCCCACCGCTTCCAGCTGGAGCGCGATGCCAGCCAGCCCCTGCTCCAGCGTGTCGTGCAGCTCACGCGCGACCCGGCTCCGCTCGGTGAGGACGGCTTGATATTGCTGGCGGCGGCGTTTCGCGGCCGTTCGCATCCACACGCCGGCGGCGCACGTACCGAGCGCCAGGATCGCAATCATCACGGCCGTATGGCGGAGGGTCCACCAGGGCGCCGCGGCAATCACCCTCACGTCGCCGGCCGACCGGAGGAACAGCCGGAAGGACGCAGACGGTCCCCACTGATATGCGTACACGCCCGTGACGTCCACGATGGTCCCGGCGCGAAGGGTTTCCAGGGCCTCGGCCGCCGGACCGGCTTCGAGGCTGGCCGGGAACACGCTCTCGCCAATTTGCAGCACCAGGATCCGTTCGGACGGCGTCCGCAGCACGCTGAGGAAGTTCGCCCGCATCCGCACCAGCGACGCGTCGTAGTCCGGGGTGAGTACGTTCCCGTCGCTGACCACGACGGCCGCCGGTTGCTTCGACGTGCCGGCAACTTTGAAGACGGCGTTCGTCAGAATCGGCTTGCCTGGTGTCACCGCCGGGAACCCGGCGACGTCGACCACGGTGCCCGGCTCGACCCGTTGCGTCTGCTCGGTCTCGATCCTGGCGCCGCCCGTTCCATCGTCAACATAGAGAACGTTGCGGACGTACCGGAACTTCGCCGTGGTCGTGAAATCGCTGATCTCGACCGGGTGCCCCGGGATGTAGTCGGTGACGACGCCGCGAATGCGGATGCGGCGGTTCACTTCCCCGGCCGCGGAATAGTTGTAGATGCTCCGGGTGGTGCGGGTCACCAGCGCAGACGGATCCGGCGGAGGCTCCAGGACGTTGATGTCGCCGGTGTGGCCGACGAACAGGGACACGCCGCGCAGCTGCTCCGTTCGCCCGAAGAGCGAGCCGATGTTCCCCCGCAGCCGCACCCGGGCATCGACGAAGCGCTCGAAGTCCTGGTCACCGAAATCCCAGAACGCGGCGCGCACCACGCCTTCCTCGACCGCGACGTCCATGAAGAGCGTGTGCATCTGCGGATCCGACGGGCGCCACGCGCGTTGGACGACGCCGGTGATTTCCACGAAATCGCAGTCGTGCCGGCCGCTCAACATCGGGCCGAAGGCGATGGTCTTGGGTTGGGGGAGGGGCACCTGTCCGAGCCGCCGGACCACCAGCGGTTCGAGGTTCGGTGCAAAGCCGCCCCGCACGGTGCGTCCCTCGATTTCAACGCGGTCGCCGCGGCGCAGCTCACGCCAGGCTGCCGTGGCGGTGGGGTTGGTAGGCGGCACCAGCCACTGCCCGAGCCGGCCGTCGTGGATGATCACGCTGATGTCCGCCTGCTCGTCGACGTGGGTGACCGTCCCGGTGACCCGGACGGGATAACCGCGGGCGCCTTCGTCCTGCGAGAGCGCGCGGATCGCACCGATGGTCGTGAGCGTTGGCAGAGTGGAGGGACCGGCCTGGCCGCGCTCCGCTGCCGCCAGGGGTCGAGCAGTCGCGGCCACTAGCGCGAGGACGCCGTAGAGAAAGAAGGACCGGCCTCGCACGGAACGGGATACTACCGCAGAGTTAAGGGAAAAGGGAGAAAGAAGGGTTCCTAGAGCGGCAGCCGGAGGACTGCGCGGCACCCCCGCGCCCCCTGCCGGTTTTCCAGGGCGAGGCTGCCGCCGTGGGCCTCCGCGATCTGGCGGCTCAGCGCCAGGCCGATTCCCGACCCTGACGGCTTCGTGGTGAAAAACGGCACGAACAGGTTGGTCGTGTCCGGCAGTCCGGGCCCTTCGTCTTCGACGGATATCTGGATGCCGCCATCGCTCTGTGCCCACTCGATCCACACCCGCCCGTTCGTGTCGAGCGTGGCGTCGACGGCGTTTCTGACGATGTTGATCAGCAGCTGCTCCAGTTGATCGGGATCGGCCGTGACCTCGACGTCGCCCGCACCTTTGACCGTGACCGGAAGCCGGTTCTCGAGCTCCGCGATGCGGTGGACCAGCGGCGCGACGGGAACGGCCCGCATCTGCGGCTTGGGAAGGCGCGCGAGCTGCGCATAGGCACGCAGGAACCGGCCCAGCGACCCCGATCGGGTCTCGATCAGGTTCAGGCCGTCCTGGATTTCGTCGGCGCGCGGCAGGTCCGGCACCCGCGACAGCATGCGCTTGATGCTGTGAGCGATCGACTTGATCGGCGTCAACGAATTGTTGATCTCGTGCGAGAGCACGCGGACGATGCGCTGCCAGGCCTGCTGCTCCTCTTCACGCAGTGCCCGGCTGAGGTCCGCGAAGACGAGCAGCTGATGCGGCTTGCCATCGCGGCGGAAGGTCGTGCGCCGCAGTTCGTGGCGGCCGCTGTCGGGCCCGAACGGCCGGTCGATGAGACGTGGCGTCTCCCCGGTCAGGTAGTCGGCCAGCCGGAGATCGTGCGCGTCTCGCCCGAGCAGCGCCTCCGCCGGCCGGCCGATGAGGCGCGCGGCCGCGGGATTGGCGAGCACCACGTGGCCGTTCATGTCGAACGCGAAGACCGCGACGTCGATTGCGCCCATCACGCTCTGGAGCAGCTTGGTGGACTCGACCGCTTCGGTCCGCTGGCGCTGGAGGGTATCGCCGAGCGCGTTGATCTCCTGCATGACGAGATCGGCGGCGCTTCCCGGTTCGGTTCCGGTCCCGCGGATGGAATAGTCCCCCTCGCGCAACGCGCCCAGGAGATTGGCCTGCAGAAACAGCGCACGGGTGACCATCTGGAAGGCCACGACGGCGCACCCGATCCAGATGGCCGCCACGAACGCTGCGAGGGTCCAGCGGACCTCGAAGCTGTACCGAAGGGTCCAGGTGACATAGCCGAGCGCGAGCGCGGCCGGGAGGCCGCCGGCCAGCGTCAGCCACAGCACGTTGCGTTCGAGATTCCGGTGCAGTCCGCGCGCGCGCAGCGTCGGATGATGCGGCTTACTCACGGACGCCATACTGCTGCAGCCGGCGATACAGCGCGCTGCGGCTCATTCCCAGGTGTTGCGCGGCCTGGCGCACGTCGCCGCCGTGCTGCGCCAGGACCCGCTCGATGAACGCGCGCTCGGCCTCTTCGAGCGAGTGCGGGGTGGCGGCGTCGGGAGCGGTGCGCAGCGGCTGAATCGCGAGATCGCGCACCGCGATCGCCGTGGACGAGGGATCGGCCATCAGCACGGCCCGCTCGACCGCGTGCGCGAGCTCGCGGACGTTGCCGGGCCAGCTGTGCGCACGCAGCACCTCGAGCGCGGCTTCGTCGAACCCGGTGAGCGGCTTGCGATAGCGCGCGGCGTAATGCTCCAGGAAGTGCCGCGCGAGCGCATCGATGTCGTCGCGGCGGTCCCTGAGCGGGGGCAGCCGAATCACCACCGTGTTCAGCCGGTACAGGAGGTCTTCGCGAAAGCGGCCGGCGGAGATCTCGGCCTCGAGTTCGGCGTTGGTCGCCGACAGGATTCGCGCGTTCACGTAGCGCAGGCGCGACGAGCCCACGCGCTGGATTTCGCCGGTCTGCAGCACGCGCAGCAGCTTCGCCTGGAGGCGGATCGGCATGTTGGCGATCTCGTCGAGGAACAGCGTGCCCTCGTCTGCCATTTCGAAGCAGCCGATCCGATCCGCGCGGGCGTCGGTGAAGGCTCCCTTGACGTGCCCGAACAGCTCGCTCTCCGCGATCCCCTCGGCGAGCCCGCCGGCATTCATGGTGACGAGCGCGCGCGACCGCCGCTCGGAGAGCGCGTGCACCCACGCGGCCACGACCTCCTTGCCGGTCCCGTGCTCGCCCGTGATCAGGACGGCAGCATCCGACGGCGCGATGCGCTCGATCGTCTGTCGGATCTCCTGCACGCCGCGCGAGCTGCCGATGAACGCCGGCACCGACCCTCGCTGCAGGCGCGTGTGCGCCGCCTGCAGCCGCTGGTTCCTCCTGAGCGCCCGCCGGAGATCGATCTGCGTCCGCACGGTGATCAGCAGCCGCTCGTCGTCCCACGGCTTCTCGATGTAATCCCGCGCGCCGCGCCGCATCGCCTCGACTGCGCCGGCCACGCTGCTCCAGGCGGTCATCACCAGCACCGGCAACGCGGGATCCGCCGCGCGGATGCGCTCCATCAGGTCGAGCCCCTCCTGCCCCGAGGTCGTGTCACGGGTGTAGTTCAGATCGACGATCGCGAGATCGAAGTCCGCTCCCTCGATCCGTTCCCCAGCTTCCTGCGGCGAGCGAGCCTCGACGACCTCGTAACCCTCGTCGCGCAGGAGCAGCCGGAGGGCATTGAGGATGTCCGGCTGATCGTCGGCAATCAGGACGCGACTGGGGCTGGTCTCGGGCATTCGGTTCACTATAGTGCCGCGGGCTCGCGGGTTCGGGGCTCGGCTGTGTTCGGACCAACGGGTTGATCGTAGGGCTTCTGCTGACAGACGTCCCGCGAGAAATACCCGGCTGCTCGCTTAGCAGCAATCGGGCCGAGGCCAAGCCGCCGCGCAGGCAAGGTCTTCGAGTGACCCACGGCCCGGAGTTGCCGACTCCAGTCCCACCTCCGCGACTCGAGTCGCGTACGCGCGACAGGCGCCGAGGCCCCACAGGCCGGCTTTCAGCAAGAATGACAGGCTTTCGAACCCCCGCCGCGTGGTACGCGTCTTGGTCTCTGCGCTCCCGGCCATGTTCGAGAGCTTCACGGTGCACCGCATGTCTTCGCCGACCGATCCCACCCCGGCCCGTGTCCTCGTGGCGGACGACCAGCCGGACGTGCTCGAGGCGCTGCGGTGGTTGCTCACGGGCGAGGGCTATGTGCCGCAGTTCGTCAGCTCCACCGACGGCGTGATGGAGCGTCTCCGCGCCGAGCCGTTCGACCTCCTGCTGATGGACCTGAACTACACGCGGGACACGACGTCCGGCCGTGAAGGGCTGGAGCTCATCTCGCGCGTCCGGAGCCACGATCCGTCGATGCCGATCGTGGTCATGACCGGGTGGGGGAGCATCGATACCGCGGTCGAAGCGATGCGGCGGGGCGCCAGGAGCTTCGTGCAGAAGCCCTGGGAGGACGTCACGCTGCTGGAGATCCTGCAGCGCGAAATCGCGGACGCGCGTGCGGCCCGCCGCCGGGATCATCGCCAGCAGCGCGAGCTCGAGGACGCGCGGCTGATTCAGCGCGGCCTGCTGCCAACCGCGGCGCCGCGCGTCGGGGGGATCGACTTCGCGGTGACCTGGCAGCCGGCCAATGGCGTCGGGGGCGATTGTTTCGACACGCTCGCGTTCGGCCGCTCGCTCGGGGCTCTCGATTGCCGACATCTCGGGCAAGGGCCTTCCCGCCGCGCTGCTGATGTCGAACCTTCAGGCAGCCGTGCGGGCGTTCGCGCAGGAATCCGCCGAGCCGTCGTCGGTGTGCGCGAGCGTGAATCGGCTGTTGTGCCGCAACATGGCGAGCGGCCGCTTCGCGACCTTCTGCTACGCGCGCGTCGAGCCCGACGCCAGCCGCATCGTCTACTCGAACGCCGGCCACAACCCGCCGCTGGTCGTCCGGGCCGGCAACGGCACCGCGACGCTCTCGGTCGGAGGCATGGTGCTCGGCATCTTCCCGGAGAACGTCTACGCGCAGGCTGAAGTCACCATCGGCCCAGGCGATCGCGTGGTCTTCTATACGGACGGGATCACAGAGGCTCGCAATTCAGAAGGCGACGAGTATGGCGAGGAGCGGCTGGCGGCCGCCGCCATCGCCGCCCGCGCGCTGCCGGTCGAGGCGATGAAGGACGCGCTGTTTGCCGACGTCACGGCGTTCAGCCAGGGCAAGTTCGACGACGACGCGACGCTGATCGTGCTGGGAGTGTGAACAAGGTTGGCCGGGTCTAAAGACCCGGCCCTATGGGAGTTGGGGCGGACCTTCGTGAAGCACCATGCTGAATGATTTGCGTTACGCGATCCGGACTCTGCGGGGAGCGCCGTCGTTCACGGTCGTCGCGGTGAGTACCCTGGCGCTCGGTATCGCTGTCAACACGATCGCCTTCACGCTGCTGAACTCGCTGGCGCTGCGGCCGATGCCGGTCCGGGACGGGTCGGGTATCGTGCGTCTCTATCCGGTCGACGCAAACGGACGGCGGCAGAACCTCTTCTCATATCCCGACTATCAGTCGTATCGCGAACAGCTGACGTCGTTCGATGCGCTGGTCGCCTACATTCCGGAGGAAGTGACGCTCGCCGTTGCCGGCGCTGATGTCGAGCCGCAGCCCGGTCTGGCCTATGCCGTCTCGGCCAATCACTTTCCGACTCTCGGGATCGAGCCCTCGCGTGGCCGCGCCTTCACCGCCGAAGAGGAGCGGAGCACCTCATCGGGCCGCGTCGCCGTGGTCAGCTATGCGATGTGGGAGCGACGCTACGCCGGCGCTCCCGACGTGGTCGGCAAGACGGTCGTCGTGAACGGACGGCCTTTCACGATCGTTGGCGTCGGTCCCCGGCGGTTCGTGGGCACCGAGCCGCTCTCCCCCGATGTCTGGCTCCCCTTGTCGGCGCAGCCGATTCTCCGCGGGCACGATGCGCTGAGCGATCGCAACGACGCGTGGCTGCTGGTGCTTGGACGGCTCAGAGCCGGCGCCTCGCGCGGCTCCGCCGAACAGGAAGTCTCGGTCGTGGCGGCGCGCCTGTCGGCGGGGTTTCCGGCGCCCGATCGCGCGACGCGCGCCACCATCGCGCCGGGGACGTTCTTCCCGCTCGAGCGCGAGCTCGCACCAATCATCGCGCTGGTGATGGCGACGATCGGCCTGGTGCTGATCATTGCCTGCGCGAATATCGCCAACCTGTCGCTGGCCCGCGCCGCGGCGATGCGGCGGCAGGTGGCAGTCCGGCTGGCGCTCGGCGCCGGGCGCTGGCGGATCGTGCGCTACCAGATCATCGAAAGCGTGATCGTCGCGCTGCTGGGTGGCGCCGCAGCGCTTCTCCTGTCCGCGTGGACGCTGCGCGTGCTCTATCCCATGGGGATGGCGCTGCTGCCGGCGAGCTGGACCGGCGTCGTTCTCGATCTCACGCCGGATGTCCGCGTGTTCCTGTACACGCTGCTGCTCTCGCTCGCCGCCGGCGTGGTCTTCGGCCTCGCGCCGGCGCTGCAGACTTCGTCGCCGCACATCTCGTCAGCGCTGAGGGAAGACGGCACGGTGCTTGGCACGCGCGTGAGCCGGTCGGCGATGCGGGACGGCCTGGTCGTTCTGCAGATCGCGGTGTGCCTCATGCTGCTGGCGGCGGCCGCGCTGACGGCGCGCTCGCTGCAGCGGACCCGCACTCTGGATCTGGGCTTCCGCACCGGCGGCGTGGTCTACACGCGCGCGGATCTCCGGCGGTACGGCTATACACCGGCCGCTGCGGCCGAGTTCTATCGCCGTCTCGCCGACCATGCGCCACTCGCTCCCGGGCGTGACGGCGGTCGCATGGACGACTCACGTCCCGCTTGACCGGCGGCGTCCAACGGGCGGCGATTCGCCCGGAAGGCCACGACAGCGACACCGTGACGAAGTACACCGAAGTGTCGCCGACGTACTTCGGGGCGCTCGGCATTCCGATTCTCCAAGGGCGGGCCTTCACCGACGACGAGTCGGCTGGCGGCGCCCCCGCTGCGATCATCAGCGACGCGCTCGCGCGCCGATTCTGGCCGAATGCGCGGGGAGCCACCGCCGCGCGCGAAAGCGTGCTCGGACGACGCATTACGACACCCCGCGCCCCTTATCCGTTGACGATCGTCGGGGTGGCGAAGGATGCCGCGGACGTGGCGATCTGGCGCGAGAAGGAACTGTCGGTCTACGTGCCCGCCGACACCACGAAGGCCAGCTCCCCGCTGGAACTGCTCGTCCACACCAGCGGAGATTTGAGCCTCGTGGCCTCTCAGCTGCGCGAGGCCGCGCGCGCCGTCGACCGCAACATCTTCGTGGAAGTGCGGCCATTGAGCGAGGTTCATCGGTTCTGGACCGTGCCGGCCCGCGGGGCCGCGATCGCAGCTGGGGTGCTAGGCGGGCTTGCGCTGATCATGTCGGCCATCGGCATCTACGGCGTGATCACCAACTCGGTCAGCCAGCGCACCCGTGAGATCGGTATCCGCATCGCGCTCGGGGCGGGTTCCCAGGATGTCGTCAAGCTGGTGATGACCGGGGGCGCAAAGCTGGTGACGCTCGGCATCGCCTTCGGCCTCGTCGGCGCGTTGACGACCACTCGCTTCCTGAAGGTGCTGCTGGCCGTCATCGATCCGCTCGACCCTCTCGCCTTTGCTGCGGCGACGACGTTCCTCGCCGCGGTCGCTTTCACCGCCTGCTATCTGCCGGTTCGCCGCGCTACGCGCGTCGACCCGATGGTCGCGCTCCGCAGCGAGTAGCTGATTTTTTATGGATACTGTCCGCCAGGACCTCCGCTACGCCTTCCGCAGCCTGTTCCGCCAGCCCTCCTTCGCGCTGGCCTCGATTGCCACGCTGGCGCTCGGCATCGGCGCGACGACCGCGATCTTCACGGTGGTGAACGCGGTCGTGTTCCGGCCGCTGCCGGTCGAGAGGCCCGATCGGCTGGTGGCGGTCGTCAATCAGTGTACGACGTCGACGCAGACCGAGCCTCAACGTCTCGGCGCAGGACTTCGACGACTGGAAGGCGCAGAGCCGCAGCTTTCGGGTGATGGCGCGCTACCAGGGCGGGGAAACCAGCATCATGCTCGGCGCGACCGCCGACTACGCCGGGGTGTATCGCGTCTCGCCGGGCTTCTTCGATGCCCTCGGGGTAGGAGTGGCGGCCGGCCGGCTGCTGAATCCGCGACGAGGAACAACCGGGCGGACCGCTCGCCGCGGTGATCTCGGACGCGCTTCTGGAAGCAGCGGTTCAACGGCGATCCGAACGCCGATGGGCTCGACCATCAAGGCTCGACAATCGCATCTTCACCATCGTCGGCGTGCTGGCGCCGGGGCTGCGGTTTCCGCCGCGGGCCGACATGTTCGTGCCCTCGTGGATCTCGCCGGTCAGGTCGACACGGGGAGGTCACAACTACCGCGTGGTCGCGCGACTGAACGATGGCGTGAGCCGTCGAGCAGGCGAGGGATGAGATCCTCTCGATCGCGAAACGGCTCGAGCAGCAGTACCCGGACACCAACACGAACAAGCGCGCGACGGTGGTCCCGCTGAAGGATCTGATGGTCGGCGACACCAAGGCCGACGTTCGACATGCTGATCACGGCATCCGTCGGTCGTGCTGCTGATCGCCTGCGCCAACGTGGCGAACCTGCTGCTGGCCCGGTCGTCGGCTCGGGCTCGCGAGATGGTCGTACGGTCGGCCGTCGGCGCAAGCCGGTGGCGCCTGATCCGCCAGCTCCTCACCGAGAGCCTCGTGCTCGGCCTCGCCGCGGGGCTGGCCGGCGCCTGGCTGGCGCGCCTGGGCGTGGTGGCCCTGATAGCGCTGGCACCGGCCGACTTGCCGCGCGCCGACGAGGTCCACGTCGATCTCGTCGCATTGCTGTTCGCGTTGCTCATCGCCCTCGGCGCGAGCATCGTCTTCGGCCTGATGCCGGCGCTCCAAACCTCGCGGGTGCAGCTCGCGACCGGATTGCGGGAGGGCGGTAAGGGCACGTCGATTGGCGCCGGCGGAAACTGGGCCCGGAGCGCCTTCGTCGTCGCCGAGATTGCGCTCGCGGTTGCGCTGGTCGCCGGCGCCGGGGTGCTCGCGCGCAGCCTCGCGGCGCTGGCGGCGGTGGACATGGGCTTCAAGCCGGAGCGGCTGCTCGTGCTGAACACCCAGTTTCCGATCCGGAGCTTCGATGAGGCGCCGCGCGCGACCGCGTTCTACCGCGACCTGCTTGCCGACGTGCGGACGCTGCCCGGCGTCGACGCCGCAGGGGGCGTGACCAGCATGCCCACGGCGATGCGGTCGAACGGCACTTTCGTGATCGACGGCTCGACCCCCTTGCTTCCAGCCGGAGCCAAGTCGCCGCAGGCCATCCTGAACGTCGTCACGCCCGACTACTTCAGGACGCTGGGCGTGCCGATCACCAGCGGTCGAGACTTCTCCGGCGCCGATACCCGCAACGCACCATTCGTTGCGATCGTGAACCAGGCGCTGGTGCGCGCGGTGTTCGGCACCGAGGACCCGATTGGCCGACGCATCCAGTGCGGCCTGGACACGGGAGAGTTCATGACGATTGTCGGCGTGGTTGCCGACGTGCGGACCACCGGGCCAGCCGTTGCGCCGGAGCCGGAAATCCTGATGCCCTACGAGCAGCATCCCGGACCGGCCACGGCGCTCAACCTGATCGTCCGCTCCGATACCGTGGAGCCGCTGGCCCTGGCCGACACGATCCGCCGCACGATTGCCCGCCGCAGTCCCGATGTGCCGGTGAGAGTGTCGACGATGGAGGGCAGGCTCGAGACCGCAACGGCGACGCCCCGCTTCCGGACGTTCCTGGTCATGACCTTCGCGGGGGTCGCGCTGCTGCTCGCGCTGGCCGGGGTGTACGGCGTGATGTCCTACACCGTCAGCCAACGCATCCCGGAGCTCGGGGTGCGAATCGCCCTGGGTGCAACGCCCGCGATCATCATGCGGCTGATCGTGACGCAGGGCGCGAAGCTGGCGATCATCGGCCTGGCGCTGGGCATTGCCCTCGCGCTGTGGTCCGCGCGTGTGCTGCAGGGAATGCTGTTCGGAGTGGCCCCGCGGGATCCGTTGACGCTGATCCTGGTCACCCTGGCGGTGACGGCGGCGGTGCTTCTGGCCACCTGCATCCCGGGGCGGCGGGCGGTCAGAGTCGATCCGGTCATTGCGCTTCGGGCGGAGTAGGTCGGTTCCGGGTTCCGCGTGCCAGGGTTCTGGGTTCGGTTCGGAGGTTCGGTTCGCGGTTCCTGGTGCCAGGTTCTACGCGGCGGCCGGGCCGCGAACTCCGAACCGTGGAACCGAACCCCGAACCCGGGAACCGAACCCCGAACCTTGGCACCCGGAACCCGGAACCTACAACGCGCGCGCAGCCTCGCGCGCGTAATAGGTAATGATGATGTCGGCACCAGCGCGCTTGATTGCCGTGAGCGTCTCCATCATCGCGCGCGGCTCGTCGATCCAGCCTTTCTGCGCCGCGGCCTTCAGCATCGCGTACTCGCCGCTGACGTGGTAGGCGGCGGTCGGCAGGCCGAACTCGGCTTTCACCCGCGCGATCACGTCGAGATAGGTGAGCGCCGGCTTCACCATCACGATGTCGGCGCCTTCTTCGATGTCGAGCGCGACTTCGCGCAGGGCCTCTTCGACGTTCCCGGGATCCATCTGGTGCGAGCGGCGATCGCCGAACGCCGGGGCCGAGCCCGCGGCATCGCGAAACGGCCCGTAGAACGCCGAGCAATACTTGGCCGCGTAGGACATGATGCCGACGCCGGTGTGCCCGGCTGCGTCGAGCGCTTCACGGATGCGGCCGACCCGGCCGTCCATCATGTCGGAAGGAGCGACGAAGTCGGCGCCCGCCGCCGCGTGCGACAGCGCCGCGCGCGCGAGCTGTTCGACGGTCACGTCGTTGGCGATTTCCTCGTCGACGAGGAGGCCGCAGTGGCCGTGTGAGGTGTACTCGCACAGGCACACGTCGGTGATGACCAGCAGGTCCGGCACTTCACGTTTGATGGCGCGGACCGCGCTCTGCACCGGCGCCTCCGGATCGAACGCCGCCGAGCCGACCGGATCCTTCGCATCCGGCAGTCCGAACAACAGCACACCCGGGACGCCGTCGGCCTTCGCGGCCAGGCACTCGCGGACCGCTTCGTCCACCGACATCTGGAAGACGCCGGGCATCGATCCCACCTCGCGACGCTGACCCTCGCCGGTGCAGACGAACAGCGGATAGATGAACTGATCGGCGGAGAGCCGGGTTTCACGCACGAGCGCGCGAATCGCTGCCGACCGCCGCAATCGCCGCGGCCGTCGAGTCAGCTCGAGCCCGGTGTGTCTCCCAGCGCCGGGAACAGCGGTGTGCGGAAGCTGCTTGGTGGTCATCAGGATGCCGAAAGTGAAACAGGGTTGGCGGCGAAGTGGTCGACCAGCGCTTCGACCAGTGCCGGAATCGTGTATTGCGCGGGCACGATCACCGGATTCAGTCCCAGCTGCTGAGCGCTTTCCGCGGTGACCGGCCCGATGGCGGCGATCACGGTCGGCGCGAGAAGGTCGGGGGCCTGCTCCGCTCCGAGCATGTCGACGAAGTGGCGGACCGTGGACGCGCTCGTGAACGTGACCGCGTCGATCTGGCGGTCGAGCAGCATACGGTAGATGTCCTGTGCGCTTCCCTCGGGCGGTTCCACGGTGCTGTAAGCGGCGACGTCGGCGACGTAGGCGCCGGCGGAGCGGAGCTCGTCGGACAGGACTTCGCGCGCGATCTGGGCGCGCGGCAGCAGGAATCGTTTCCCGGCGATGGCGCCGTGCTCCCGAAGCGCAGGCAGGATCCCTTCGGATCGGTATTCGGCAGGCGTGACATCGGCTCGCAGGCCGTAGCGGGTCAGCGCCGCCGTGCTGCTCGGGCCGACCGCGCAGAGGCGAGGTCCCTTGAGCTCCCTGATGTCCCGTCGCGACAGATAGCGCTGCATGAAATGTTCGACGCCGTTGACGCTGGTGAAGACGATCCAGTCGAAGGACGCCGCCGCGTCGCACGCCGCGTCGAGCGCGGCCATGTTCTCCGCCGGGAGGATGCGGATCGCCGGCAGTGCCACCACGTCGGCGCCGAGCTCCTCGAGCGCGCGAATCAGCTCGCCCGCCTGATCGCGGGCGCGGGTCACGACGATGCGGCGGCCGAAGAGGGGACGGGTATCGAACCAGCGCAGGTGCTGGCGGAAGTTCGCGACCGCGCCGACCACCAGCAGCGCCGGACGTCCCAGGATGGCGCGGTGAGCGATATCGTCAAGGGTTCCGGCGATGGTGTGCTGCGTGGCTGCGGTGGCGTCGTACACGAGCACCGCGGCTTCCTCCGGAGCCCGGCCGTGCGCCACCAGCGCCCGGGTAATCGCTTCGATCTGCCGCGCCGCCGCGAAGCAGACCAGCGTGCCGCGGATCCCCGCCACATGCTCCCAGGCGATCCGGTTCGGCTCATCGGTCTCCGACTCGTGGCCGCGGATCAGAATCACAGCGTCGCCGGCATCGGGGTAGGTAATCGGGACGCCCGCGTACGCCGGGCCAGCAATCGACAGCGGCACGCCCGGCACGACTTCGAACGGGATCCGGTTCTCGTGAAGGAACAGCGCCTCGCGGCCGCCGCTGTCGAAGACGAACGGATCGCCCCACTTGAGCCGGACCACGATCTTGTCTTCGCGGGCCTTCTCCGCGAGCAGGTAACTGATCGCCTCCTGGTCGAGCGGCTTGGGTGCCGCGGCCCCGACGTCGATCCGTTCCGCGTCGGCCGGCGCGGACTGCAGCAGCTGATCGGCCACCCGGTGGTCGTAGATCACCACGTCCGCACGTCGGAGACACTCGCGCCCGCGAACCGTGATCAGCGCGGGATCACCGGGGCCGGAACCGACGATGTAGACGAAGGGTGGTTTATGCATTGGTCGCTTGTTCGCTGATCCGCTGGTCCGCTGGTCCGCTGGTCCGCTGCCGTTAGCCCGGTTCCGTGCTTTGCCGAACGGCGTTCAAGATCTCCTCGGCGCCGTCGCGCACCAGCTGGGCCGCCACGCGTTCGCCGAGCGCGGCGGCTGCGGACGCCGCTCCGTGCGCGTGCGCGCGGATGACGCGGCCGCCGTCCGGGGAACAGACTACGGCCTGCAGTTCCATGTCAGCGCCGGTCACGCTGGCCAGCGCTCCGAGCGGCAGCTGGCAGCCTCCGCCCAGGGCGGCCACGACCGTGCGCTCCGCTTCCAGCGCGGCTGCCGCCATTCCGTCGTGGATCGGACTGACCGCCTTGCGGCTCTTCTCGTCGCCGGCCCGAATCTCGATCGCGACAATGCCCTGGCCCGGCGCCGGAACGCAGTCGTTGGGGGAGATCGTCGCCGAAATCCGGTCACCGAAGCCGAGCCGGCGCAGACCTGCCGCCGCGAGGATCAGCGCATCGTACTCGCCCGCGTCGAGCTTCCGAAGCCTGGTGTCGACATTTCCCCTGATCGGCAGGAACGTCGCCGCGGGGAAACCGCGGCCGCAGCTGAGCCGTTCGTCTGATGCTGCTCGTCCCGATTCGCGGCTGTGGTCGTTTCGCCAGCGCTGTGGCCACGTCGTCCGCGGCGTTCTCCGCCGGCAGCACGAACACGTCCCGGGGATCTTCCCTGGGCAGCGTGGCCGCGATGATCAACCCGCCAGGAAGCTCCGCCGGCATGTCCTTCGCGCTGTGTACGGCGGTGTCCACCTCGCCCGCGAGCAGAGCATCCTCGATTTCCTTGACGAACAGCCGCTTGGTGCCGGTCTCCGACATCGGGGCCGCCTGCAGACGGTCGCCGGAGGTCTTGATGAGCACGAGCTCGGCGTCGATACCGAAGGCTTCCAGTCGCGTCGCGACCGCCCGCGCCTGCCACAGCGCGAGCTGGCTGCCGCGCGTCCCGATCCGCAGCGGCGTGCGCATCACTCGCGGCGGAGCGGCGAGATTCGTGCCTTGCGCGGCGCTTCCGATCGATCAGGCTGATCGGACTCGAGCGCGAAGAGCCGCTGCAACGCGTCCGAGTAGGACGAGATCAAGCTTTCGTCGCGCACCGACTTGAGCTGTTCGGTCGGCGTCAGCAGCAGCTTCTGCACCAATAGCTGGGTGATCTCGTCGACTCTGGCCCGGGCCTCCGGCGGCAGCCCCGCGAGCTTCGGCTCGAGCCGCGCGAGCTCCGACTGGCGGATCGTCTCAAAGCGATCGCGCAGCGCCACGACGGTGGGAATGATCTCGCGCGACTGCAGCCAGGTGGTGAACCGCTCGACCTCTTCGCTGACGATCGCCTCCGCGCGATCGAGCTCGCCCGATCGCCGCGTGAGGTTCTCCTTCACGATGCCCTGGAGATCGTCGATGTTGTAGAGGAACACCTGCTCGAGGTCGCCGACGCTCGGCTCGACGTCGCGCGGCAGCGCGATGTCGATGATGAAGAGCGGCCGCTGCCGGCGGGGCCGCATCACGTCCTGCACGCCCGCGCGCGTGAGCACCGGTTCGACCGCGCCGGTCGCGGTGATCACGATGTCGGCGCCGCCCAGCGCGTCGGTGAGCTCGCCCCAGGGCACCGCGCGGCCGTCGAGCTGCCGTGCCAGCCGTTCCGCGGCGGCGAGAGTACGGCTGGCGACGGTCATCTGTCGAACCTGCTGGGCTTTCAGGTGCACGCCGGTCAGCTTCGCCATCTCGCCGGCGCCGAGAATCACCACGTTGAGACCAGTGAGGTCGCCGAAGATCTTGCGCGCCAGGGCGATGGCGGCGTAGCTCACCGAGACCGCGCCTTCGCTGATGCCGGTCTCGCGGCGCACTCGCTTGCCGACGCCGAACGCGGTGTGGAACAGCCGGTTGATCACTGCCGCGGTGTGGCCGTGGTCGCTCGAGGCGGCATAAGCCGCCTTCACCTGTCCGAGAATCTGCGGCTCGCCCACTACCAGCGAATCGAGCCCGGCGGCGACGCGGAACAGGTGCCGCGCGGCTTCGTCTCCCCGCCTCACGTAGAGGTGCTCGGAGAGGCGCGCCAGCGGCAGTTCGTGGTACTCCGCGAAGAACCGCGCCACGCCGTCGGGCGCCTCGGGCCCGCCAACCGCGTAGATCTCGGCCCGGTTGCAGGTGGACAGCACCACCATCTCCCGGCAGAGGCCGCGGCCGGCCAGCGAGGCGAGCGCGTCGGCAACGCCGCCTCGAGAGAAGTCCACGCACTCGCGCAACTCCACAGGCGCGGTGCGATGGCTCAGGCCGACGGCAAAGAGTCTGGTCGTCAAAAGTTGTGGCTCTTCGTCAGAAAATACCCGACCGGGACGAAGTTCAACAGCACGATCACGAACCCGAGCGCCGACAGCCAGGCGCCGCGCCGCCCCGTCCACCCGATCGCGCGCCGTGCGAAGAGCGCAAATGAATACACCGCCCAGCACACGAGCGCCACGAGAATCTTCGGATCCACGGCCGACATCGCCTGGGCCCGCGGGTCCGACGATCCCTGCACCTGACTGGCCCAGATGCCCCCGACGGCAATGCCGACCGTCAGGAAGATCCAGCCGATCGTCAGGGCGCGGCCGTTCATCGCATCGAGGACCTGCAGCGACGGGAGCCGCGCATAGAAGTAGCCGAGGTGCTTGGCCTTGATCTCCTTGAACAGCAGCACGTAGGTCACGCCGAGCACGCCGGCGAGCGCGAAGCTCGCATAGGCGAAGAGCATCGCCAGAACGTGAAGCGTGAAGAGCGGGCTCTGCAGCACCGCCGGCCGCGGGCTGACCCCCGGATCGAGCGCGGGAATCATGTACAGAACCGCCAGCAGCGCCGTAACCAGGACGCCCATGGCGCGTTCGTCGGTCGTGAGCTCGATGTAGAGGTAGGCCAGGCCGAGCAGCCACACGAACGCCGACACTGCCGCCGTCGTCCCGACGAGCGGCGCGTGCCCGGCCTGCACGGTCTGCATGCCGATGATGAAGGTGTGCGACAGGACCGCACCGCCGAGCAGCCCCGTCGCGAGCCGGCCGACGCTGCGGTCCCGCCCGGCAAAATGCGCGAGATACGCCCCCGCGGCGCAGGCGTAGAAGATCAGGGGCAGCAGGTGCATCGGACTAGTAGCGGCGGGTGGTCGGCGCGTAGTAGCCCTGGCGCGTGCGGCCGATCAGTCCCTGGCGATTCACCCGGACCGACAACCGGCGCCAGGCGCCGTTCCTGGCGGTGTTCTTCGAGACGTAGCCGATGGCGTACTGGCTGCTCAACTCCTGGGCAATCAGCTCGTAAATCTTGGGCAGCTCGGCCACGCTGCCCGGATAGAACGCCCGTCCCCCGGTTTCCTGCGAGAGCTGCTTGAGGACGAATTCCGCTTCCTTGAAGTCGCGGCGGCCGCCGTCGTTCTGCTTGAGCCCGATCGCGTAGATCGCGGTCTCCGACCGCTTCGCGAGATCGAGCACCTCGTCGTACGCGACCAGGCTCGAGGTGTCGTCGCCGTCGGACAACACGACGATCGCCTCGCGCCGGATTTCGGTGCTGCCGCTGACCCGCGTCTTTTTCAGATCCTTGAGCGAGACGTAGATCGCGTTGTAGAGCGAGGTCGAGCCATTCACCGTGGCCTGCCGGATCGCTCGCTCGAGTGCGGCCACGTCGCCGGTGAATCCCTGGAGGATGGAGACTTGGGAATCGAAGTCGATCACTTCCATCAGATCGCCGGGACGCATCCGCCGGGCGAAGCCGATCGCGGCTTCCTGCGCCGTCTCGAGCTTGGTTTCCATGCTGGCGCTGGTGTCGAGCAGCACCGCCAGCGCGATCGGCTGGTGGACCTTCGAGAAGAAGGTCGTCTGCTGCTTGATGCCGTCTTCGAAGATCTCGATGTCACCCTCTTCGAGATCGGTCACGAAGTGCTGGCCGTCGGTGACGGTCACGTTGAGCGAAACCAGATCGATGCCGCCGCGGAACGGCACCTGCGGCGGTGCCGCCGTTTGCGCGGCGACAGTCGCCAGCCACCCTGCCACGAAGAGCAGCGCACACAGCCCGACGATGGTCCGCAGGCGGGCCGGCATGACCTCAGCTCTCGCCGACGCGGGTGCGAGCCCGGACGGTGACGTTCGGCCGCGTCGTGGTGATCGTGATCTTTTCCGGCGGAATGAGTTTCTCAGGGCGCCCATAGGTCACCACGTATTGGTTCAGGAGCTCGTCGGCCGCCTGCTTGAGTTTGTCGGGAATGCCGGAGATCGCGAGCACCTGATCGCGGCGGCCGCCGGTCCGCACTGTGCCTTCCGAGAGCACCAGCCCGCGTGTCCGCATCTCGTCGTCCAGCGAGCTCGACGGCGTGCCGATCGCGATCACGTGCAGGGCGGCGTGGCTCTTCATCAGCTCCTTCAGGACGGTGTCGTGATGGACGTTGCTCTGTTCGACCCCTTCGAACGTGATGGCCAGGATGATCGGCCGCGCCGCTTCACGCTTTGCGAGCGCCCTGCTCGCGTCGACGATCGCATCGAGCAGATAGGCCCCCGAATTGGACCGCGGGAAGATCCGTCGGACCTGCTTGTTGAGGACCTCCGTGTCGGTCGTGTACGGCGCGAGCACCGTGGGGCGATCGCCGACCGTGATCAACCCGATCTCCGCCCTGCCGCGCATGCGTTCCAGGAACGCGGTGAGGCCATCGCGCAGATAGGAAGTGGCATCGGAGGCTGCGGTGCTGTCGTCGATGAGCACGGCGATCTGCATCGGCGCATCCGCCGGTTTCACCTCGAGGACTTCACGGACCACGTTGTCCTCTTTCACCACGACGTCCGCGGGGGTCAGCCCGGTGACCGGGGCGCCTCTGTTGTCGAGGACGGACACGTAGATGTCCCGTGTGCGCACATCGGAGGCCCGGGAGGGCGTCTGCGCGTGCGCGGTCGCGACGACCGAACAGACGACGGCGAGCGCCGAAAGACCACGAGCAACTTGAGCCATCCCCGAAGTATAGGTCAAGCCGGGTCCGTGCGGTAAATCGTTGAAAGGAATTGGGTTGAGGTCCGTTTTCGATCAACCATAGGGCGCATGGTGCAGGATCCCGGCAGACCGAAGAAGCCGCTCTCGGAGACCGTGAGGCAGATCGGCGCTCTGAGTACGGTCGGGTTCTCGTTCGTGCTGGCGGTCGGGCTCGGCACGTGGTTCGGCCTGCTGATCGACCGGTGGCTCGGGACCAGTCCCTGGGGATTCTTCCTCTTCTTCGTGTTCGGCCTGGTGGCCGGTGTGCTGAACGTCTATCGCACCGCCGGCAAGTTCCTGAAGTAAGTGGAACGCGACAGGACCCTCCGCAGCGTCGAGCGCAACGCCTTCTGGATCTGCGCGGCGATGACGGTGGTCGCGTGCTTCGTGCCGCCCCGGCCGGGCGTGGCGCTCGGCGTGGTCGGCGGCGGACTGCTGGTAGGTGTGAGTTACTGGTCGCTGAAGAGCGGCGTGACCGCGCTCGTCGACGTGCTCGCCGGTGCCGCAACGGCCGCGGGAGCATCGGGGGAGCCGACCCCGTCGCGCGCGAATATACGCCGTGAAATCGTCAAATTGGCGCTGCGGTACGCTTTACTCGGTCTTCTGGCGTACAGTTATGATTGCGCGTTTGCGCCTGCACCCATGGGGGCTGCTGGCGGGTGCGTCCTCGGTAGTGGCGGGTGTCTCGCTGGAGGCCCTTCGCCTCGTGATGAAAAGATAGTCCGCCCCTTCTGTTTTGGAAGAAGTCCTAGGCTGAATGGAGAAACTCGAACACCCGCTGTGGATCGTGGACTTCGTCAACGCGATCCTCGGGCCTCCCGTGCGTTCGATCGGTGAAGCGATGGGCTATCACTTCACCGCCCACCAGGTGATTCCCAACTACCTGGTGATGGTGTTGTTGATCATCCTGGGCCTGACGGTGTTGTCCCTGATCGTCCGTTCACGCCTGAGCGTCGAGCATCCCGGCAAGCTGCAGATCGTGCTCGAGGACGGCGTCGGCGCGGTGACTGGCCTGCTCGAGGAGTGGATCGGACCCAAGGGGCGCCAGTTCCTGCCATTGATCGCGACCCTCGGCGTGTTCATCCTGGTTGGCAACTACATGGGTCTGGTGCCCGGGCTGATGGCGCCGACCAGCAGCATCAACGTCACGCTCGGCTGTGCGCTCACGACCTGGGTGTACTACCACTACCAGGGCATTCGCGCGCAGGGCCTGAAGTCGTACCTGCTGCATTTCGCCGCGCCGCCCGGCGCGCCGCTCGCGCTCGCGCCGATCATGCTCCCGATCGAGCTGATCAGCCATCTCTCGCGCGTGATGTCGCTCTCGCTGCGTCTCTTCGGCAACATCTTCGGCGAAGAGCTGGTCATCCTGATCCTGTTCACCATCATTCCGTTTGTCATTCCGCTGCCCATGATGTTCCTCGGGCTGGTGACGGGCGGGCTGCAGGCGTTCATTTTCATGCTGCTGTCGATCATCTATCTGCAGGGCGCCGTGGCGGTCGAGCACGAGCACGACGCGCACGGCCACGACGCGCCGCACGGGCAGCACGCGCCGGCCGCGGCATAAAGTACCGGGTTTCGTCGTTCAATCTCGGGTGTTTTCAGGAGGATTCTGATCGTGAGCAAACGTTCCGTCGTGACTTTCGTGTTCATGCTGATTGCCGGCGCGGCCGCGCCCCTCTACGCGCAGGAGCCGGCAGGCGGGGTCGCTTCGGCCACCGAGGTGGCGAAGTGGTCGATCATCACCGCCGGGTTCGCGCTGGCGTTCGCGGCCGGTCTCGCGGCGCTCGCGCAGGGCAGGGCAGTCAGCGCCGCGGCGGAAGGCATTGCGCGCAATCCCACGGCCGCCGGCGACATCCGCGGATCGCTGCTCCTCGGTCTGGTGCTGATCGAGTCGCTCGCGATCTATGTCCTGCTGATTTCGCTGATCCTGTTCTTCCTCAAGCCGTTCACGCCGGCGTAAACGGGTTCAGGGTTCAGGGGTTCCGAGGTTCAGGGTTCGGTTCAGGGTTCGGTTCAAGGTTCAGGGTTCAGGGTTCCGCGGTGCTGAACCCTGAGCTCGTTGAAGCTGAAGCCGCTGAACCTTCGAACCTTCGAACCTTCGAACCTTGAACCGA
The DNA here is from genome assembly GCA_963836735.1 of uncultured Acidobacteriota bacterium. Lineage (GTDB taxonomy): Bacteria > Acidobacteriota > Vicinamibacteria > Vicinamibacterales > 2-12-FULL-66-21 > JACCXG01. Next base: position 252,441 of record CAWIKP010000023.1, read on the forward strand.
ACCTGTGAACCCTGAACCGAACCCTGAACCTCGGAACCCCTGAACCCTGAACCGCAAGCGCCTCACCTCTCTCGACGCCCTCCTGCTCCTGATGACCATCATCTGGGGCAGCAACTTCTCCGTCATCAAGAGCGCCTTCCGCGAGCTCGATCCGCAAGCCTTCAACGCCGTCCGGATGATCGTCGCGTCGCTGGCGTTCCTCGCGGTGATGGCGGGAGCACGCTGGTTCTCGTCTCCGACGCACGCGGGCACGTTCTACTCACCAGCCCGGCTGACCGCCAGGGAATGGGGACAGCTGGCCGTGCTGGGCCTGATCGGCCACGTCCTCTATCAGCTCTGTTTCATCGGAGGGCTGGCGCGCACCAGCGTCGCCAACAGCTCGCTGATGCTGGCGGTCACGCCCGTGCTCATTGCGGGGATCAGCGCCGCGCTCGGCCACGAACGGATCGGACGGGCGCACTGGATCGGCGCGCTGGTGTCGACCGCCGGGATCTACCTCGTGGTCGGCAGGGGGTTCCGGCTCGGAGGTCCGGGGCTCATCGGTGACCTGCTGATGTTCGGCGCGGTCTGCTGCTGGGCGATCTACACGCTGGGCACGCGACCGCTGATGGAACGGCATTCGCCGGTGGCGGTCACCGGCCTGTCGCTGGCGCTCGGGACCCTGGTTTACGTGCCGCTGGTCTGGCCGCGCATCCGCGCCGTGGACTGGCCGCGCGTGTCCGCCTGGACGCTGGGGCTGAGCGTCTATTCAGCGCTGTTCGCGCTGTGTGTGGCCTACACGATCTGGTACGTCGCGGTCCGCCAGATCGGCAGCGCCCGCACGTCCGCCTACTCGAACCTGATTCCGGTGGTGGCCATGGCCTCGGCCGTCCTGTTTCTGGGTGAGCCGCTCGAGGGGAGAAAGGTGATCGGCGCAGCTGCCGTGCTCGCCGGCGTCGCGCTCACGCGCGCGGGGTCACAGGCCACGGTACCGGCGGAGGAGTGATGGGTGCACGACGTCAACTCCCAACGACCAAACTTCCAACTCCCAAGCGGAGTCGTTCGGGCGATCGGGGTGAAATCCCATCCGACTACCTATTCGGCCGTCTTTCACCCAGTTCGTTCAAAGGAATTCCCTTGGGAGTCGGGAGTTGGTCGTTGGGAGTTGACGCTGCCCGCGGCGGACGCAGGATCCACACTCCAATCCGTGTGCGGCGCGCGATTCAGCACGAACCACCCGTAAAGCAGCCCGCCGTAGGTCTGCCAGCGCGTGCCCTTGCGCTCGTAGAACGGCACCAGCACCCGCTGCAGCCGCGGCAGCCGATAGAACGGCACGCCCGGGAAGTAGTGGTGCTCCAGGTGATAGTTCGAATTCAGGTAGACGAAGTCCCAGAACCAGTGCCCGCGCATCAGCGTGCCCCACTTCGCCGGATCGTCGGGGTCGACGTCGTAGTGCTGGCCGAGCCGGTTCAGCGTGAACGCGATCGGGAACACGAAGAAGACCGGGATGATGTTCGTCCGGAGTGCCGCAGAGAAGCCGAAGAAGTACCAGACGGCCGCAATCGCCAGCAGGTGTGCGGCGGTCGAGACCTGGCGCTCCCGCGCGATGCGTCGCTGCAGCGGCAAGTCGTAGGTAGACGACTCGCGCCGGGCGGCCCGGAAGTAGATCGGGAAGAGCGCCGGCGTGCAGTAGAGCAGCTTGTACCAGCGTTTGTTGACCTTCGGGGACAGGTGATGCCGCTTCGGGTCGTCTTCGTCCGATCCGAGCTCGGCGTGGTGATCGAGGTGCCAGCGTGTGAACTGGCTTGGCGAAATGCCGCTCGGAATCGCATACAGGAGCCCGAGCGCCCGCTCGGCGCGCGGGCGGCGCCGCTCGAACACCGTATGGTGGACGACCTCGTGCAGCAGGATGGTGAAGTTGAAGACGGTGAAGCCCTGGATGAGAGCGAGCGGGATCCAGATCAGGGGATTCTCGAAATGGATGAGCCCCCAGGTCGCCAGCGCGAGGATGGCGAACTGCCGCACAGCCACAATTCCGTGCCGCCAGGCGTCCTTGCGGTGAAGCTGCCGCAGCTCCTCCCGTGGCAGGGCTTCGCCCAGCTCGGCCTTGAGGGCCACGGCGTGCAGTGAATAATGATGCGAACCCACCGGTGACCCGATTCTAACAGGTCGGCGTGCCCCGGCCGTGGTCCGGATCCTGCACGGGCGGAACGCGGCATGCTCTCGAAGATCCTTACTCCGGCGCAGGATGAGCTCCTCAAAGAGGAGCGCCGCATCCTTTCACGGCTGCGTCTCGCCCTGAGCCGCTTCGGCGCGGCGGCCGAACATCAGGCGGCGCTCGATCGCTCGATCGAGCAGCTCGACGAGCTGTTCCTGCTCGTCGTCATCGGAGAGTTCAACGCCGGCAAGAGCGCGTTCATCAACGCACTGCTCGGCAGCCGGGTGGTGGCCGAAGGCGTGACGCCGACCACCGCTCAGATCAACGTCCTCCAGTACGGCGACACCGTCGACAGGCAGGTCCGCGAGCCCAACCTTCACGTCATCACTGCCGCCGCGCCGCTGCTCCGCGAAATCCACATCGTCGATACGCCTGGCACGAACGCGATCATCCGGGAGCATGAAGCGATCACCGCGCAGTTCGTGCCGCGCTCCGACCTCGTGCTGTTCGTCACGTCGGCGGATCGTCCCTTCACCGAATCAGAGCGTGCGTTCCTGGAGCAGGTGCGCGGCTGGGGCAAGAAGGTGGTCATCGTCATCAACAAGGTGGACATTCTCGACAGCCCCGAGGACGTCGAGGCGGTGCGAGGGTTCGTGGCGGAGAACGCGCGCGCGCTGCTCGGTGTCAGCCCCGAGATCTTCCCCGTCAGCTCGCGGCTCGCGCTTCGCGGAAAGCAGGGAGATGCGGCGGCCTGGAGCGCCAGCGGCTTCGATGCGCTCGAGCAGTACGTCGCCACGACACTCGACGCCCCGGGCCGCGTGCAGCTGAAGCTCCTGAACCCGCTCGGGGTTGGCGCATCGCTCGCCGAACGCCACGCCGGGTTCGTCAAGGAACGGCTGGCCTTGCTGAAAGAGGACTTCGAAACGCTCGAGGAGGTCGAGCGGCAGCTGACCGTTTACCGCGAGGATCTCGTTCGTGATTTCGAGCTGCGGATGTCGGACATCGACCTGATCCTGCTGCAGATGGAGCGCCGCGGCCACGACTACTTCGACGAGACCATGCGGATCGGCCGGGTCATGGATCTGCTCAATCGCAGCCGCGTGCAGCAGGGCTTCGAGCAGCAGGTCGTCGCCGACGTGCCCCAGCAGATCGAGCGACGGGTCGGCGAGCTCGTCGATTGGCTGGTGGATGCGGACCTGCGCCAGTGGCAGGCGGTCACCAGGCATCTCGCCGAGCGCCGCCGCCAGTACAAAGATCGCATCGTCGGCGAGGAAGGCGGCGCACGGTTTCACTACGATCGGTCACGGATGATCGATTCGGTCGCGCGTGAAACGCAGAAGGTGGTGGACTCGTACGACCGGCGGCGAGAGGCGCAGGAGCTCGCCGACGGCGCGCGAAACGCGGTGGCGACCGCGGCGGCCGTCGGCGCCGGAGCGCTCGGCCTGGGCACGATCGTCACGCTCGCGGCGAGCACCGCCGCTGCAGATGTGACCGGGTTGATCCTGGCCTCAGTGATGGCGGCGATCGGGTTTTTCATCCTGCCGGCGAAGCGACAGCGCGCGAAGGCCGAGATGCGCGAGAAGATCACGGCGGTGCGCGCCCGCCTCTCGAACGCGCTCCGCGAACAGTTCCACAAGGAAATCCAGCGCAGCGCCGACCGGATCCGGGAAGGGATCGCGCCCTACAGCCGATTCGTGCGCGCGGAAGGCGAGACCCTGAAGGTGATCGAGCAGGAGCTCGGCGAGATCGGCAACGATCTCGCCGGCCTGCGGGCGCGAGTGGATCGAATTGCCGCTTGAACCGCGCCTACTTAATCGTCCAGTAGTAAATCATCCGCCCCTGCACGTCCTCGGTCTTCTCGGGCGGCCACTCCGTCCCCATGTCGAAGCTGTGCGAGACGATCCGCGTGCCGGGCTTGAGCTGCTTCAGCTTCGGGATCAGTTTCTGGTTCAACGACGGCAGCAGGTACAGCGTGATCACCGTGGCCGGCCGGAGATCCGTCTCGAAGAGATCCTGATTCAGGAACCGGACCTTGTCGCCGACGTTGGCCTTGGCGAGATTGGCGTTCGCTTCCTTGATGCGCTCGGGATTGATGTCGATGCCGACCGCCCGCGCGCCGTACTTCTGGGCGGCGGTGATCGGAATCCGGCCGTCTCCCGACCCGAGGTCGTAAACCACATCGGACGAGGTGACGTTGGCCACCTTGAGCATGGCCTCGACAACGTTCTGCGGCGTGGGAACGTAGATGACGTCCGGGTCGCGCAGCGGCTTCGCCGGGCTTGCGGGCTCGGCGGCAGCCGGCGGCGCGGGTGCCGGTGCGGGTGCCGGTGCCGGCGTCGGTGCGGCTGTGGTGCCGGGTGCCGGCGTGGACGGCGGGGGTGTGCCCTTGTTCGCGCACGATGTGCCGATCGTGAGGGCGACCACGAGCGCTATGAGCAGACTGAAGTCCCTGACCCGCATCTTTCAGACTCCTTTCACACAGTTACGCCTTTATATCAAATCGGCCGGAACCCCCGCCTGAGCTGGATCGCTGATGGCTGACAGCCACTAAGAAACTCGCCCTGATCGCGCGCCCTTAGAATGTCCGCATGAGCGACGTGCGGGCACCGATCTACGCGGCGCTGTCAGCGCTGGGGATCGAGTACGAGCTGTTCGAGCATCCGCCGGTGTTCACCGCTGAAGAAGCGGCGGTGCACTGGGGAGCCATCCCCGGCGCGGCGGTCAAGAACCTGTTCCTCCGCAACAAGAAGGGGGACCGGCACTACCTGGTGATTCTCGGCATCGAGAAGCAGGCGGACCTGCGCCAGCTCGTGAAGCTGATCGGTGACGACCGGCTCAGTTTTGGATCGCCGGAACGCTTGAACAAGTACCTCGGCGTGACCCCAGGCAGCGTCTCACCGCTGGGGCTCGTTCACGACACGGGACACAGCGTGCGGGTGATTGTCGACAGCGATCTGCGGTCGGCCGGACGCTTGATCTTCCACCCGAACGACAACACCGCGAGCCTCACAATCTCTGGTGAGGACTTCGTGCGCTTCCTCGAACAGCAGGGGAATAGCGTGAGGTGGATCAAGTTATAAGACTTCGGTCAACTCCCAACCTCCAACTCCCAACTGCCAAGGGGAATCGCTCGTACCTTCCGGGTCGAAAGCGAGGCAACCAGCTCGTTGTGGCGAATCTCAGCCAGATGGCGCGAGCGACTCACCTTGGGAGTTGGGAGGTTGGAAGTTAGGAGTTGACGTCAGTCCGCCCGTCTGGGCCTCATGTTGGCCGTCAGCACCCGCTTTCTCAGCCGGATGTTGTGCGGCGTCACCTCGACGAGCTCGTCGTCGTTGATGAACTCGATTGCCTGTTCCAGGCCGAGCTTCCGTGGCGGGATGAGGCGGACGGCTTCGTCGGCGGTCGAGGCGCGCATGTTGGTCTGTTTCTTTTCCTTGGTGACGTTCACGTCCATGTCGGAGGCACGGGCGTTCTCACCGATGACCATGCCCTCGTAGACCGGCGCGCCCGGCTCGATGAAGATTTCTCCCCGCTCCTGGAGGTTCCAGATGGCGTAGGCGGTCGCGACGCCGGCGCGATCGGCGACGAGGACGCCGGTCATGCGCGACGGTATCGCTCCGTGCCACGGCTCCCACCCGGCGAACAGGTGATTCATGATGCCGGTGCCCTTGGTCTCGGTCAGGAACTGCGACCGGAACCCGATCAGGCCGCGGGCGGGGATGCGGAACTCCATTCGGATGCGGCCGCTGCCGTGATTCACCATCTTCGTCATCGTGCCGCGGCGCATGCCGACCTGGGCGATGACCACGCCCTGGAACTCCTCGGCGACGTCGATCACGAGGTCCTCGACCGGCTCCATCACCTTGCCGTTCACCTCGCGGGTGACGATGTCCGGACGCGACACCTGCAGCTCGTACCCCTCCCGCCGCATCATCTCGATCAGAATCGACAGCTGCAGCTCGCCGCGCCCGAGCACCTTCATCTGCTCGGGCGTGTCGGTCGGCTCGACCTTGATCGACACGTTGCCGAGGAGCTCGCGATCGAGCCGGTCCTTGATCTGGCGTGAAGTCACGAACTGGCCGTCGCGCCCCGACATCGGCGAGGTGTTCACGCCGAAAATCATCGAGACGGTCGGCTCGTCGATGGCAATGGGCGGCATTGGTGCCGGGTTCTCGGGATCGGTGATGGTCTCGCCGATCGTGATGTCCTCGATCCCTGCCAGGCAGACGATGTCCCCGGCGGCGGCTTCTTCGATATCGACCCGCTTCAGCCCCTCGAACGCGAACAGCTTGGTGACCTTCGTCTGCTGGACGCGGCCATCGAGCTTGCACACCGCGATCTGATCGCCGACCCGGACGCGGCCGTTGAAGATGCGGCCGATCGCGATCCGGCCCAGGTAATCGCTGGCATCGAGGTTGGCGACCAGCATCTGCAGCGCCGTCTGCACCTGGCCGCGCGGCGGCGGCACGTGATCGACGATGGCCTCGAAGAGCGGCCGCAGGTCCTCACCCGGCACCTCGGTCGAGAGCGTCGACGTTCCCGCCTTGGCGCTCGTGTAGAGCACCGGAAAGTCGAGCTGCTCCTCGACCGCGTCCAGGTCGATGAACAGGTCGTAAATCTCGTTCAGGACTTCCTGGATGCGCGCGTCGGGGCGATCGATCTTGTTGATGACGATGATCGGCGTCAGGCGCCGCTCGAGCGCCTTCCGCAGCACGAACCTGGTCTGCGGCAGCGGGCCCTCCGAGGCATCGACCAGCAGCAACACGCCGTCGACCATCGCGAGCGTCCGCTCGACCTCACCGCCGAAGTCCGCGTGTCCGGGCGTGTCGACGATGTTGATCAGCGTGTCGCGATAGTGGACCGCGGTGTTCTTTGCGAGGATCGTGATCCCGCGCTCCCGCTCGAGATCGGTGTTGTCCATCGCCCGTTCGGCCACCCGCTCGTTGGCGCGGAAGATGCCGCTCTGATGCAGGAGTGCGTCGACCAGCGTGGTTTTGCCGTGATCGACATGGGCGATGATGGCGACGTTCCGCCGAAGGGGATTGGCCACCACGGTGGAGGTCTTCACGAGCCCGGGCATCCAGACAGTATACCGGACGGCTCCTGACAACCCGTCAACTCCCAACCGCCAACTCCCAACTCCCAAGGGAAGTCGTTCGAGCGAGCTGGGTGAAAGCCGATTGAACGAGCTTGTAGCGGGTATTTCGCCCCGCTGGTTCGACCGGCTTCCCTTGGGAGTTGGAAGTTGGAGGTTGGGAGTTGACTATTTCACTTGAACCTGAGCCCGCGCGTACGAGGTCCTCCTTCGCGCCAGAATTACGAGATTGGACGGCGGCTGGTGCAAGATGGCTGCCTGGACCCGGAAATTTCACCCCTCGAGCGCGAAGAACCGATCAACCCGCCCGTCCCTGGCTGCGTCATACACATGACACGGCCGTCGCTCGGGCGCGATGCGGTCTGATGCGAGCGGTGGCGCGGCAAGCCCTGAATGGCTGATTCGGATTTGATCACCCGTGCGGCGGGCGGCGACGCGGCCGCGTTTCAGGCGCTTGTCGAGCGTCACCGATCGATGGTGTATCGCGTGGCCTATCAATTCGCCGGCAACCACTTCGATGCGGAAGACATCGCCCAGGAAGTCTTCATCAAGGTCTTTCGCTCACTCGACAAATTCCGACAGGACGCGCAGCTCAGCTCCTGGATGTATCGAATCGTCATGAATGCCTGTATCGACCACCGCCGCCGGACGATGCCGTCGGGAGCGGCGCCGTTCGGTGAAGAAGCAGAACACAAGATGATGAATACGGTGGAGGAGACGCCCGGCCCCGAGGAGCGGGCCTACGCCGGTGAGCTCGGCCAGGCACTCGAGGTCGAGGTCGGCCGCCTGCCTCCCGGGCAGAGGGTCGTTTTCATCATGCGTCACTATCAGGGTCTGAAACTCGGGGAAATCGCCGAGGCACTGGGCCTGGCCGAGGGCACGGTCAAGCGGCAGCTTCACGCCGCTGTGCACCGCCTGAGACACGCGCTGAGCGGGGCGAAAGTGACTGCCGGAGAACGCGCATGAGATGCGATCTTCAGGCTGCCGGAACCATCGAACTGTATTTCTACGGCGAGTTGCAGGAGCGCGAGCGCGCGGCCGTGCGGGCGCATCTGAGCGGGTGTGCCGAGTGCCGGGCCGCGCTCGAAGACCTGTCGGTCATTCGCGCTGCGCTCGCCCGCCGGCCAGACGTGGCAACCCCGCCGGGCGGCGACTGGTCGGGGTTCATGCGCCGGCTGGATGCAGCGGTCGCCGCGGAGCAATCGCACGCTGATCCAGGGAAGGCTGCAGTCGTCACGCCGTTGCGACGGCAGCTCGCGCCGTACCTGGCGCTGGCGGCGACGCTCGCCCTGGTCACCATCGCGGTGATCGCCGTGCTCAATCGGCGGCCCGTAGCCGAACCGACAACGGTGATGACGGTATCGCCAGGGCCCGCTCCGGAGGCCGCGCCGGCGGTACGGCACGCCAGCCTGGCGACCACGGAGCCGGATCCTGGCCTGCTTGCGGTCAGCGGCCAGCACTTCGAGCGTTCGAAGCTGGTCGTGCTCGGGCTGGTGACGAAGAAAGGCCGTCAGGACGACTGGGCCTACGAGCGTGTGCTCGCCTCCTCGCTGCTGGACGATACCCGGCTGTATCGGCAGGCGGCGGAAGAAAGGGGGATGCAGCCGCTCGCGGAGGTCATGGGCGACCTGGAGCTGGTGCTGTTGCAGACCTCGATGGCGGATCAGCCTACCGAGGCATCGCTCCATCAGCTGCAGCGGTTGATCCGGCGTCGTGATCTTCTGACGAAGATGAACGCTTACTGAATTTCAGCTGATGTCTAGGTTTCGAGGTCGCAATGAAGAACTGGGGTGTTCTGGGAATCGTCGCCATTTCGCTGATTGCTGGCAGCGAAGCGCTGCGTGCGGCGCCGCTGCCCGCCGAGTCAGCCAAGATGGCGCGCGCCAAGGACCTGATTTCCGACGACCAGTGGACCGCGGCCATTCCGGTGTTGCGCGCCGCGTCGACTGATCCGAAAGAGCCGAACAAGGACGAGGCGCTGTTCTGGCTGGCGCACAGTCAGAACCAGGCGGGCGATCTGGCCGAGGCCGTCGAGAGCATTCGCCGCCTGCAGCGCGAGTTTCCCAAGAGCCCCTGGTCGCAGCCTGCCGCTTCGCTGATGATGGAACTGGCACAGAAGCTGGGCCGCCGTGATGTGCTGTGGAAGGCCGCTGTTCCTCCTCCACCCCCGGCTCCGCCAGAGGTCATGTCGCCGCCGCGCGCCGCCATCGGGGCCGCCGACACCGCGATCCCGCAAGACGATGCCGATGCCGCCTCCTCCGCCGCCCGCGCCCGGCGCGGCCACGCCTCCCGCACCGCCGGCTTCGCCGGTGCCCCCGATGACATGGTTCGCCGAGTCCTATGCTCCGGGCGAGGACGTCCGCATTCAGGCGCTCGGCCGGTTGATCAAAACGGATGCGCCGAAGGTGATTCCGATCCTGCGCACCATCGCGTTCGAAGCCGTCGATCCAGGCGCCGCGCGGCGCGCGGTGTTCGTGCTCGCGCAGTCGCGCAATCCCGAAGCACAGTTGTGCGTGGTCGACGTCGCGAAGACCGGGCCCGAGCTGGTGCGGGTTGCTGCCATCCGCGAGCTCGGACGCTTCGGTGGGCCCGAGGTCTCGCACGCGCTGCTCGAGGTCTATTCGACGGGAAATGCCCCGGTGAAACGCCAGGTCGTCGCGTCGCTCGGCGAGCGCTCGGATGCCTCGTCGCTCTTTCGCATCGTCCAGTCCGAGAACGACGATCGTCTTCGCGACACGGCGATCGTCACCCTGGGCCGCGTCGGCGGCCGTGAGCAACTGCGGTCGCTGCTCGCGCGCGCTTCCAAGGAGACCCGGCTGGCGGTCGTTCGCGGATTGTTCCTGGCGCGGGATGACGACGGGCTGATTCGCGTAGCCGAACTGGAAAAGGACCCGGAGGTTCGCAGCGAGGTGCTGAGCCGGCTCCGGCTGATTGGCACGCCGAAGGCGAAGGAGTATCTCGAGTCGGTGAAGTAGTTCCCAGTTTCCAGTTGAAGGGCGTCCCGCCCGGATTGGAAACTGCTGGGAACTGGACTGGCGAACTGGCTGACAACTGATAGCTGCCAGCTTTCTCGGTATCATCGATCCTCGATGGTGCCGCTCGATAACCCTCTCCTCGACAACCTGCGCATCGAGCCGACTCCTGGTGGGACGACGCTCGTCATTTTCGGCGCGTCCGGCGACCTGACGAAACGGAAGCTCCTTCCCGCCGTCTACAGCCTCTCGCGCGGCCAACGGCTGCCCGCTCGGTTCGCGGTGATTGGTGTCGCCCGCAGCGAGATGAGCGACGAGCAGTTCCGTCAGCAGTTCCAGGACAGCGTGCGCGAGTTTGCGAAGGTCGACGCCGCGAGCGACGAGGTCATGCGCTCGCTGCAGCAGCAGATGTATTTCGTGTCGGGCGACATGGATGATCCCGGGCTCTACGCCCGGCTCCGCGAGCGCCTGGAGCAGGTCGGCTCGGAAGGAGTGCTGTACTACCTCGCCATCCCGCCGACGGCTTATGGGCCGGTGGTGGAAGCGCTCGGGGCGGCGGGGCTGGCCGGCACGCCGGAGAACGGATGGCGCCGGCTGATCGTCGAGAAACCGTTCGGCAGCGACCTCGCGAAGCGCGCAGGGTCTCAACGCGCTTCTGCACCAGTACTTCAGCGAGGAGCAGATCTTCCGGATCGATCACTACCTCGGGAAGGAAACGGTTCAGAACCTGCTGGCATTGCGGTTTGCCAACGGCATGTTCGAGCCGATCTGGAATCGCCGCTACATCGATCAGGTGCAGATCACGGCGGCGGAGACCGTGGGGGTCGAGCGGCGCGCGGCGTACTACGAGGGCGCCGGCGCGCTCCGCGACATGGTGCAGAACCACCTGATGCAGCTGCTGGCGCTGGTGGCGATGGAGCCGCCGACCGCGTTCAACGCCGGCAGCGTGCGCGATCGGAAGATGGATGCGCTGCTGGCCGTTCAGCCCGTCGTCGGCAACGGCGCCCCGCCGGCAGTGGTCCGGGCGCAGTACCGGGAAGGATGGGTGAACGGCGCGGAAGTGCCCGCCTATCGGTTCGAGCCCGGCGTCGTCCCGGACTCGACAACCGAAACCTTCGTTGCCCTCAGGCTCAACCTCGACAGCTGGCGCTGGGCGGGTGTGCCGTTCTATCTGCGCACCGGCAAACGCCTCCCCAAGCGGATGACCGAGATCGCCATCCAGTTTCATCGGCCGCCGCTCCAGATTTTCAAGCGTGTCAGCCCGACGCCGCTGCCGGCAGACCTGCTGGTCATCAACGTGCAGCCCGACGAAGGCATCTCGCTGCGGTTCAACGCGAAGATTCCCTCGACGCGAATGCAGGTCGCGCCGGTGATGATGAACTTTCATTACGGCACGACCTTCCAGGGTGAGGTCCCTGAAGCCTACGAGACTCTTCTGCTCGACGCGATGCTGGGGGATCCCACGCTCTTTGCCCGCCATGACTTCGTCGAAGCCTCGTGGGCGCTCGATCACGCCGATCAACCAGATGTGGCAGGGCGATCGGACGCCGATCCCCACTTACGAGGCAGGGGAGTGGGGCCCTGCCGAAGCAGACCTGCTGATCGAGAAGGATGGCCGCCGATGGAGAACTCTCTAGCGACCCAGCCGTTCGGCCGGGCACGGACCGCCACCCTGGTCGCAGTCGGCCCGTCGGATCGGCTCACGGACGTGACGGCCACGCTCGCGGACGGCGATGGCGCCGGTGCCCTGCACATCGTCCGGATCGTCACCGACGGCACCGGACCTCCAGGTGCAGACGAGCGGCCCGACGTCGTGACGATTGCGGGGCTCCGCCCGGAATATGTCAACAACGCCATCGCGGCGGTCCGGCTTTCGAGCCTTCCCACGATCGTCTGGTGGCGGGGCGGACGGCCCGAGCAGCTGGAAGGAGTGGCGTCGCTCGCGGACCGCGTGGTGCTCGATGCCATCGATCCGTGGCCGCTGTGGTCGCGGCTGCCTCCGCTGTTCGACGAGACCGCCTTCACGGACGTCCGCTGGGCCAGGCTCACACGCTGGCGCGCCGCGCTGGCTCACTTCTTCGACTTGCCTCGGGTGAAGGAAAGCGCGTCGGACTTCACGTCGCTTTCGATTGCCGCGGCGGATCGGGCTCAGGCCGCCCTGTTCGCCGGCTGGCTCGACGCCTCGCTCAATTGGCGGGGGCGGATCCGGGCGGCGCTCGTGCCTTCGAGCATGCCCTTCGAATCGGTCACGCTGCGGGGCAACACCTGCGAGCTCGTCCTGCACCTGCTCGAGAAGGATTGCCTCTCCGCGGAGGGGCGCATCGGCGGCGATCTGATGGCATCGCGCGTCCTGTCGCTGGGGAGCCAGACACTGGGTGCGCTCATGGCGGAGGAGCTCCGCGTTCGCTCTCGCGATCTGGCGTTCGAACGCGCGCTCGAGCGCGCACTCGATCCGCGCTCGTAGCCCACGCACGCGAGCGAACCCCCGAACCCCCGAACCCGCGAGCCATGGTAGCGTTCCACGCGCATGAGCCACCACGCGACCGCTCTGAACCTCGCAGCCATCCTCGATCACACTGCCCGCCTGATGCCGGACCGGGGCGCCGTGACCTGCGCCGGGCGAACGACGACTTATGGGCAGCTGGAACAGCACGCACAGCGCGTTGCTGCCGCGTTGACCGCATCGGGGATCGCGCCGGGCGACCACGTGGCGCTCAGTTGTCCAAACGTGCCGTGGTTCCCGATTGCGTATTTCGGGATCCTCAAGGCGGGCGGCGTGGTGGTGCCGTTGAACGTGCTGCTGAAGCCGCGCGAAGTTGCCTACCACCTGAAAGACAGCCGAGGCGAAGGCGCTGCTCGCGTTCGAAGGCACCGCCGAATTGCCGATAGCGTCGATCGCGAAGGCGGCCTGCGACGAGGCCGAGTGTTCCAGCCTTCTGGTGATGACGATGACGGCGGACGCGCCGAGCCCGATCGCCGGGGTTCCGACATTGAGCGAGGCAATGCGTCAGGCTCCCGCGGGTCCGTTCGGCACCCGGCGGCGCCGGATGGACGACACCGCGGTGATTCTCTACACCTCCGGCACCACCGGTCACCCGAAGGGAGCGGAGCTCACGCACGCGAACATGGTGCTGAATGCAGCGGCGACGCGCGACATGTTTCAGCCCCTGATGCAGGGCGGCTTCGAACAGGACGTGGCGCTGGTCACGCTGCCGCTCTTTCACTCGACGGCGCAAACCTGTCAGATGAACGCAGGAATCATTGGCGGCATGCGACTGGTGCTGATGCCGCGATTCGATGCCGCCGCGGTGCTCGACGTCATGGAGCGCGAGCACGTCGGCTTCTGGACCGCGGTGCCGACGATGTACTGGGGCCTCCTGCAGCACGTGAAAACCGCTGGGGTCGATCCCCGGCCGGTCGCCGCGCACCTCAGGCTGTGCGCGTCGGGCGGCGCCGCGATGCCGCTCGAGCTGATGCGGAGCTTCGAGAGCACGTTCGACGCGAAGATCCTCGAGGGTTATGGGCTCTCCGAGACGGCTCCCGTGGCCTGTTTCAACCAGCTTCACCGCCCGACGAAGCCCGGGACCGTTGGTCAGCCCATCTTCGGTGTCGAGGTGAGATGTGTCGACGACCAGGAGCGATTCGTTGCCCCCGGTGAACCGGGGGAGATCGTCATCCGCGGACCCAACGTCATGAAGGGCTACTACAACCGTCCCGAGGCCACCGAAGAGGTGATGCGCCACGGCTGGTTTCACACCGGCGACATCGGCACCCTCGATGCGAGATGGGTATTTGACGATCGTCGACCGAAAGAAAGACATGATCATCCGCGGCGGATTCAACGTGTATCCCCGCGAGCTGGAAGAAGTCATGCTGACGCATCCGGCGATTTCGCTGGTCGCGGTCGTGGGCGTGCCGGACGAGCGGCTTGGGGAAGAGGTCAAGGCATTCGTCGTCCTGAAGAACGGCGCGACCGTCACCGCCGAGGAGCTCATCGAGTGGTGCCGCGACCAGATGGCGGCCTACAAGTATCCGCGCTCGATCGAATTCCGGGCGGCTCTCCCCATCAGTCCGACCGGGAAGATCCTCAAGCGCGAGCTCAAGAATGCTCAGTGAGCGTGGCCGTTGGCTTGCATCCTCACGGCTTTTGGAACAGCCAGGAGGAAAGCAAATGGCCAAGTGCCGAGATGTGATGACGAAAGATCCCGTGTTCTGCCAGCCCGGCGATTCGATTACGAAGGTTGCCGGGATCATGAAGCAGGAGGACGTCGGATCCGTGCCGGTGGTGGAATCGGCGGAGTCGCGGAAGCTGGTCGGCATCATCACCGACCGCGACATCGTGGTGAAGGTCGTGGCCGAGGGACGTGTTGCCGATGCGGCCACCGTCGAAGAGGCCATGACGCCGAATCCGGCGAGCTGCCGGGAGGACGATGACGTCGAGCACGCCGTGAAGCTCATGAAGGAGCGACAGGTGCGCCGGATGCCCGTGGATGCCGGCGGCCGGCTGGTCGGCATCATCGCGCAGGCCGACGTGGCGACCCGTGTCAACAAGGACAGCAAGACGGGAGAGCTGGTCGAAGCGATATCCGAGTCCGGGATGGGCCGCCATTGAGGCGGTCGTCCCGCCGTCCCGCACAACCCTTCGGCGGCGCTCAGGGTTGCCCTGAGCGTCGCCGAAGGGCAATTGCTGCCTCGTGAAGCTGTAGGTTATAGTCGCTCCCGCATGGCACTCGAGTTACCAGCCCACCATCGCGCGACCGGGCTCGTCGACGTTCTCGATCGCGTGCTGGACAAGGGGTTGGTAATCGCCGGCGACATCAAGGTCTCCCTCGCCGAAGTCGAGCTTCTTACCATCCGCATCCGGCTGCTCGTGTGTTCTCTCGACAAGGCCCAGGAAATCGGCCTCGACTGGTGGCGCTACGACCGGGAACTCTCCCCCGGCCGGCAGCGCCGGCCAGAGCCGGGCACCGAGGAGCTGCAGGCGCAGGTGCGGGAGCTCGAACGGAAAGTGGAGGCCTTGACCGCCCGGGCGCCGGTCCGTCGCAAGCGATAGCGGGACGCGACAGCAGGAGCAGAGAATGGCAGTTGAACGAGCGGCAGGCGGGACGAGTCTCATCGACGTTCTCGATCGCGTCCTGGACAAGGGCATTGTCATCGATGCATGGGTCCGTGTTTCGCTGGTGGGCATCGACCTCATCACGGTCGAGGCGCGCGTGGTCGTCGCCTCCATCGACACCTACTTGAAGTACTCGGAAGCAGTGGGCCAGGTCGCACCCGTCTCCCGGCCGCAGGCGGAGCTGACGGCGCATCAGAACGTGATCGCCGAAAACGCCGCCCTTCGCGCGGAGCTGGCAGCTACGAAGGCGACCAAGGCAACCAAGGCAATCAAGGCAACCAAGGCGACCCGGACCGTGCGGAGGCGCACCGCCTCCGAGGGCTAGCGAGTGCACGGGGGGAGTGCACCGGTCGTGCCGGTCGCGGCCAGCGAGCTGGATGCGAAGCTCGGACTGGCGGAGTTTCTTCTCGCCAGCACCGACCTCCAGGCTTCCGCACGCCGCGTCGTCGACTGGCTCGTGGCCCAGACCAGCATCCGCTACGCCGTCGTCGCACTCGTCCGAACCCTCCAGCGCCCAGCTGCTCATCGTCGCCGAGCACGGCATCTCCAGCGCCGCCATCGTGGACTTCGTGCTGACCCAGGAAGACGAGGCGCATCCGCTGATCAAGGCGATGCACCGCCCGGAGCCGAGTTACTTCGACGGCCAGCAGACGTTCCGCTCGCCTCTCGAGGGACGTTTCCACGCCGTCCCGCTTCGCTCCGACGATTCGGAGCCTCCGCTCGGTCTGCTGCTGACGAGCGCGTCTGCATCGGAAATCAGGGCGGAAGTGAACTGGGTCGCGACCATGCTGTCCAGGCAGGCGTCGCGCCTGATGAGCCGTGATGCGCTGGCGGAAACGCGCTTCGGACAGGAGCGCATGCTCCTGTACAGCATCATCAACGCCGTCACCGATCCCATCCTGCTCACGGACACGGAAGGCAAGCTGATCATCGCGAACACGCACGCCGAGAAGCTGTTTGCGGCGCCGGAAGATGCGAGTGAAGGCTGGCGCCGGGCAGTCGGGACTGAACAACATGCTGTTCTCGGCGGCGCTGTCGACCAGCGCGGTCTCGGACGTCGAACTGGCTCGCCGCGAGCTCCTGCTGGTCGACCCGCTCGAGGGCTCCGACCTGCTGTTCGAGCTTCTCAGCTCACGGGCGAAGGACGAGCGGCAGGGCACCTACGTGGTCTCGGTCCTGCGCAACGTCACCGATCTCGCCCGCGCGAAGGAGGAGATAGAAGAGAGCTATCGCACGCTTGCGGGTCGCGCAGGCGGAGGTCCGCGACGAGCGCCACCGGCTCGAGCTGATCATCGACTCGGTCGCCGATCCGATCCTCGTGACCGACCAGGAAGGCGACATCGTGCTGATGAACGAGCCCGCCGAGCGGCTGTTCAACCTGCCGGTCAACGCCGACGAGACGACGGAGCGACGCGTCAACGCCAACGGCGCGCACCTGACGTCGTTCGTCTCCAACGTGTTGACGCGAACCGGGGAACAGCGCTACCGGGGGGAGATCCAGCTGACCGATCCGGTCTCGGGCCGGGCCCTGCCCGTGGAGGGGGTCGCCGGCACCATCCTGTCGGAGCAGGGCGAGCTGATGTGGGTCGTCACCATCCTGCACGACATGACGGAGGCGATCGAAAAGAGGCGGCTCGCGGCGCAGCTCGAGATCAAGGTTCAGGAAGCCACCGCGGAGCTCGCGCAGCAGAACGAGCTGCTGCGCCGTCAGCACATTGCGTTGGAGCAGGCGTCGGCTCTCAAGTCGCAGTTCCTGGCGAACATGTCGCACGAGTTCCGGACGCCGCTCAACGCGATCCTCGGCTACACGCACATGTTGCTGCACGGGGTGACCGGCCCGGTGTCCGAACAGCAGCGCAAGAGCCTGACGCGCATCGACTCGAACTCACAGCACCTGCTGGCGCTGATCAACGACATCCTCGACATCACGCGCATCGAAGCGGGACGGATGCCGCTGAACCTGTCCTCGTTCGAGATCCCGGAGCTGGTGAACGAGGTCATGTCCGAGCTCGAGCCGATCATCAAGCGCTCGAGCCTGCGCGTGACCGCGAAGATGCCGCGGACGCTGCGGCCGATCAAGAGCGACCGCCAGAAGGTCAAGCAGATCGTCCTCAATCTGCTCAGCAATGCGCTGAAGTTCACCCCGGCCGGGTTCGGTAACGATTGCCGCGTCGTATGATGAGCACAAGCGGTGGGTGGCAATCTCCGTGCAGGACACCGGAGTCGGCATCGCGCGCGAAGATCAGGCGAAAGTGTTCGAGGATTTCCGCCAGCTGGACGCATCGCCGACGCGAGGGTATGGCGGCACCGGACTGGGCCTCTCGATCTGCCGCCGGCTGGCGCAGATGCTCGGCGGCACGATCGAGTTGAATAGCGACCTCAACAAGGGTTCGACTTTCATCCTGAGGCTGCCGGTGCGGCTACGGCGCAGGTAACGAGAGAGGGATGGACACACCGATTGCTCAGCCGCTCGTTCTGGTCGTGGAGGACTACCAGGATGCGCGCGAGATGTATGCGGCGTATTTGTCGTTCTCCGGATACCGGGTCGCCGAGGCCACCAACGGCGTCGAGGCAATCGAAAAGACCATCGAGCTTCTGCCGGACATCATCCTCATGGATCTCGCCCTTCCCCGGATGGACGGGTGGGAAGCGACGCGACGGCTGAAGCTCGACGAACGCACCAAGCACATTCCGATCGTCGCCTTGACGGGGCACGCGCTCGCCGGCTATGCGGAGGGTGCCCGCCAGGCCGGATGTGATGCGTTCGTCACCAAGCCTTGCCTGCCGGACGCGCTGGTCGCGGAAATCCAGCGCATGCTGTCGGCGAAGTCCGAGTCAGGTTCCGGGAAGAAAGCGGTACGGCCGGGGAGGACCAAGGGGTGAGCTCCAGGCGACGTTGAGCGATGGCCAAGACGACTGCGAAGAAAAAGGCCAAGACCAGGCCGAAATCGAAACGGGCAGCGGCACCTCCCCAGCGGGAGCGTGCCACTGCCGTGCCCGCGGCGCGCCGCCGGCTCGATCGCGTGCGGATGCCGGCAAGGCCGCCGAAGCCGGCGCGTGCCGAGGTCGGCCCCGCCGAGGATCCCAACGAGGGCAAGTACGTCTACTGCATCATCAAGACGGAAACGCCGCTCGGGTTCGGGCCGCTCGGCATCGGCGCCGAGCCGGCCGACACCCACACCGTGACTTTCCGTGACATCGCCGCCGTGGTGTCGAAGACACCGATGGTGGTGCAGGATCCGACGCGCGACAACGTGCTCGCCCACCAGCGGGTCAACGAGACGGTGATGCAGAAGCACACGGTGATCCCGATGTCCTTCGGCACGGTGTTCAAGACCGACGACGACATCATCGAGCTCCTGCGCTCCGCCTACGACGCCTTCATCGACGTCCTGAACAAGATGCAGGACAAGTTCGAGTTCGGCCTCAAGGTCCTCTGGGACCGCGATCAGATCATTCGCGAGATCGAAGAAGAGGACGAGGACATCCGCCGTTTGAAGAGCGAAATCTCCTCGCAGAAGGGATCCACCTACTTCGCCCGGATGCAGTACGGCCGTCTCATCGACGCGGCGCTGCAGGCCCGGTCGGAGCGCTACGTCGCCGAGATCTTCCATGGACTGCGCGACGTGTCGGTGGCTTCGCGTTCGAACAAGCCAATCGGCGACCGGATGATCATGAACGCGGCCTTCCTCGTCGGACGGGAAACCGAGCAGGCGTTCGACACGCGCGTCAAGGACATCGGGCAGCGGTACGAGAAGCTCACGTTCAAGTACACCGGCCCCTGGCCGCCGTACAACTTCGTCAACATCAGGCTCAAGCTGGAACGGGCGGCGCACGCCGAGCAGTCGTCACAAGGTGTTCATTCTCGATAGCATGCTGATCGGCGGTCTCCGCTTCGTGTTCGACAAGATCGCCGCCGCCGTCGACACCGAGCTCGGCGACGATACGCATCTCCGGGAGCAGCTCCTGGCCGCGCAGATGCGGTTCGACCTCGGCGAGATGAGCCGGGCCGAGTTCGACACACTCGAAGCGGACCTGCTCCAGCGGCTGCGGCAGATCCGCGAAAGCCGTCAGGGCGCCGGTCCCGCTGAGCTCTCGCCTTCCGAGTACCGGATCACGGGCATCGATGCCACGGTCGAAGGCGACGAGCACCGCTGATCGCCCGCCGTCACGCAGTCCCACGTTCAGGTTCGTCGGAGGCAAAGGGGGCGTCGGGAAGACGACGTGTGCGGCAGCCATGGGGCTGCTCGCCGCGCGTGCGGGCCGACCCACGCTGATCGTCTCGACGGATCCGGCGCCGTCGCTCGGCGATGCGCTCGAGCAGCGGCTGACCCATCTGCCTCGTCCGGTTCGCGGTGTGGCGCATCTCGACGCGGTCGAAGTCGATGCTGCGGCTGCACTGGCGAAGTGGCTGGAGCGGCGCCGCGGACTGCTCGAGGAGATTGCGCTGCGCGGAACCTGGCTGGATGCCGACGATGTCGCGCGGCTGCTGCGGTTGTCGCTGCCGGGCATCGACGAGATCGCCGGCCTGCTCCAGATCGGCGAGCTCGCCGACAGCGGCCGGTACGAGCACATCGTCATCGACACGGCACCCACTGGACACCTCCTGCGCATGTTCGGAATGCCGGCAGTTCTCGGACGGCTGGCGGTGCTGTTCGACCGGATGCAGGCCAAGCACCGGGTCATGGTCGAGGCGCTCCGCGGCAGCTGGACGCCGGATGCGGCCGACGCGCTGCTTGGCGCCATCGACGAGGACGCCCGCCGTCTTGGAACCATGCTTCGTGACCCGACGCGGAGTCTCGTGGCGTGGGTCACGCTGCCCGAGCGGATGGCCACCGAAGAGGCTGCGGACGGCCTTCGCGCGCTGAAGAGTCAGAACATCACGGTCGATCAGATCATCGTCAACAGGATGACCTCGCCGGCGCGAACGGCGTGCCGCTGGTGCGACGGGCGGCGAAGGCTCGAAAGGGAGGCGTTCCACGCGCTCGAGCGGCGGGTCGATACGACCGGGCTGCGCATCGCGACGGTGCCGTCAGTCGACAGGGAGCCCCGCGGCATTGCCGCGCTGCGGGCCCTCGGTCGTCACTTGCGGAAGCCGGGTGTCAGACCCCGCCCCCGAGCAGGTCGCGTCGCGCCTTTCACGGCTTCGCTGTCACCAGGCGCGCAAGCCGTTGACGTCAGTGCCATCGTCCCGCGTGGAACCCAGCTCGTGCTCGTTGGTGGAAAGGGTGGAGTCGGCAAGACCACCTGCGCCGCCGCCGCGGCAATCGGACTCGCGCTTTCGTCGCCTCATCTCCGCGTGCTGCTGCTGTCGGCCGATCCGGCGCACTCGATCGGGGACGTGCTCGAAGCAGGCGTGTCCGACGATCCTCAGCGCATTGCGGGGGGGCCGCTGAACCTGCTGGTGCGGGAGCTCGACGCGGGTCGCGCGTTCGCAGCGCTCCGCGATCGGCTCGCGAAGGGAATCGAGGAGTTGATGCGCCGGACCGGGGGCACCGCGGCCGAACACCAGGCAATGCGGGATCTCGTCGCGCTGGCGCCCCCCGGCGTCGACGAGCTCGCGGCGATCATCGACGTTACCCAGGCGCTGGCCGGAAGTAGCAGGGCGGCGCAGGACCATCTGATCGTCATCGACACGGCGCCTACCGGGCACGCGCTCCGGCTGCTCGAGATGCCGGCGCTGGTGCACGACTGGGTCAAGACGGTCATGGCGATTCTGCTGAAATATCAGCCGGTGGTTGGCGTCGGCGACTTGGGAGCGGTGCTGCTTGGACTCTCGCAGGGGCTGGGAAGGCTGCGAGCGCTGCTGGCAGATCCCGCGCGAACCCGCTTTGTCGTGGTGACGCGGGCGGCCGCGCTGCCGCGTGCCGAAACCGTCCGGCTTCTTGACAGACTCCGCGGGGTTGCGATTGCCGCGCCCATCGTGATCGTCAATGCCGTGGGCGCAGGGACCTGCCGACGATGTCGCACTGAGCGCGGCCGGCAGCAAAAGGAAATGCTCGCTCTGTCCAAGGCACTGACCCGCGTCCGCGCACCGAAGAAACCGGTGGTGCTCGTCACTCCCGCGATGGTTCCACCTCCGTCCGGCTGCGCGGGCCTCCGCGGATTCCTCGCGGAATGGCGGTGGCCGGCCCCGCCGGCCCGCACATGAACACGCGTGCCGCCGCGCTATCATCCAGCAGGCCCATGGCTACCGCGACCTACGTTTACTGCGTCGTTCAGGGTGCGCGCAGACCCTCCGCCGCCCGGCTGCCGGCCGGACTGCCGGGTGGAGAGACGCCCCGGCTGGACGAGGTCGAGTCCGAGGATGTGGGTGGTCCACGCGCCGGTTCCGCTCGCCCGTTACGGAACCTGGGCGCTGCAGGAGTCGCTGCGCGAACTCGAATGGGTCTCGAAGATCGCGGTCGCGCACGAAGCTGTCGTCGAACACTTCGCCGCCCTCCGCGGCGTCACGGTGATTCCGATGAAGCTGTTCACGCTCTTCTCCAGCCCGGCCCGGGCGATTCGCGGAGATGCGGCGGCGGAGCGAGCGTCTCGCATCCCTGTTCGCGAAGCTGCAGGGCTGCGAAGAATGGGGTGTCCGCATCATGCGCGGCCCCGCCCGTCCGGTTGTGAAGGGCGCCGGCAAGCCCGCAACAGGAACCGCGTTCCTGGCCGCGCGCAAACGGGCTCGCGACCAGTCGCTCGCAGCGGTGCGCGACTCTGCCCAAGCGGCTGATGATGCGTACGCACTGCTGGCGGAGATCGCGGCCGATCACCGGCGGCGGCAGCAGGAGGCCACGGGCGTCATTCCGCCGCTGCTCGACGCCGCGTTTCTGGTGCCGGTGCGGCGGCGCGCGCGTTTTCGCGCCGTCGCCGAGCGCGCTGCGAAGGACGTCCTGCGAGCGTGGTGGAAGGCTGACGCTGACCGGACCGTGGCCTGCCTACAACTTCGTCTCGGCGCCGGAGAAGCAGGCGTGAAGCGCAGCCGGCGCCATTCGACCGTGCCTCGCGAGCGCCCGCCGAAACGCCGCTCCCAGTCCGCGTCCGCCATCGCGGGTCAGCACGCCACCGCCGCCGCCGGCGCGCCAGGTCGCCCGCATCATCGACGAGTCCGACTCCTCGCTGCTCGACGTGCTCGACAACCTGCTCAATCGCGGAGTGGTCGTGAATGCCGATCTCATCCTCGCGCTTGCCGACGTGGACCTCGTGTACGTGAGGCTGTCGGCGCTGCTCTGCGCTGCGGATAGACTGCTGCCCGATGAAACCAGCGAGTGAAGGGATCTACCTCTACGCGCTCGCTGAGCCGGATCTCCCCCGTCATTTCATCGTCCTGGGCCGGCGGCTGCGGAACCTGCCGATCGGTGATGTGGCCGCGGTGATCGAGAAACGGGCGCCACCCGACTTCACGACGGAGGCCGTCCGGCAGCAACACGCCATCATCACCCGGCTGACCTCCCGCCTGCCTGTGCTTCTGCCAGCCCGCTTCGGATCGGTCACGGACGAGCGCGCATTGCGAGCGCTGGTGTCGCGCCATCGGCCCGAAATACTCGCGGCGTTCGAGCAGGTCCGCGGGTGCGTCCAGATGACGGTTCGCATTTTCGGCATGAGCGGCGAAATGCCCGATGAACCGCGGTCTGACGCTCGTACAGGAACGGAGTTTCTCGAGCGGGCAAGGGAACGCTCGAAATACGTCCCGCCCGAGGCGGGGATCGTTCGCGCGGAGACGTCGGCCTATGTCAAGGCGGAGCGGATCGCCGCCGGCGAGCGACAGGGCCTGCTGACCGTTTTTCATCTCGTCCCCTTGGGGCGCCTGGACTTGTACCGGCAGCGGGCCTCCGGATTGCAATCCATGCTTCCGAGGCATGTCGTCACCATCACCGGTCCCTGGCCGGTTTTCGCGTTCGCACCTGAGCTGTTCTGATAGAGCATCCATGAAGAAGCGGAAGGTATCCAGGCGAAGGGTTTCGTCACCGCGGAAGCCGTCGAAGCGGTCGATCGCGACGGTCGAGGTGCGGGAGCTCGAGGCCATGCGTGAACAGCTCGAAGGGCTGGCCAAGGCACCGCCACCGCGCTGGAACGCCGATCCTGACGAGGTGCGCCGTTCGGTGGTGAAGCTGGTGCTCACGCTCGTCGAATTCATCCGGCAGCTGCTGGAGCGGCAGGCAATCCGGCGGATGGATGCGGGCACGCTGACCCGCGGAGCAGACCGAGGCCGTCGGGCTCGCGCTGATGCGGCTCGAGGAGACGGTCCGCGATCTCGGTGCGCAATTCGGGATTGCTCCCGAGGACCTGACGCTGGACCTCGGGCCGGTCGGAAGGTTGATGTGAAGCGGGCCCGGGTGATCGTGAATCCAAGTTCCGGCCGCGAGCGGGGACCCGAGCACATCGAGCTCCTCGCCACGCGGTTGAAGCAGCGCTTCGACGACGTGGCCATCGTCGTGACCTCGGGCGACGGGGACGCAGAACGCGCCGCAAGGATGGCCGTGGCGGACGGCTGCGAGGCGCTCTTCGTCGCCGGCGGCGACGGCACGCTGAACGAAGCCATGAACGGCCTCGCCACCGCCGGCGGGCTGGCAGAGGTCGTCGTCGGCATCGTTCCGTTCGGCACGGGAAACGACTTCGCGGCGGCTCTGGGCATTCCGGTGGAAACGGGGCCCGCGCTCGATGTCTTGCTCGAGGGACGCGAGCACGCGGTCGATCTCGGCGAGGTGAACGGCCGCGTGTTCGTCAACACGTCGGGCGGAGGGTTCATCGCCGAGGTGTCGGTGGCGGTGACGCCGCAATTGAAGACGATCGCTGGACGGCTGGCGTACCTGATCGGTGGCGCGCAGGTGTTGTTCGAGTTCGAGCCGGTCGGCGCGTCCGTCACGATCATGCCCGGGCCGGTCACGGTTTCACGTCCGCTCTACGCGTTCGCGATCTGCAATTCGCGTCTCATTGCCGGTGGTCGGCTGATCGCACCCGATGCCGTGATCGACGACGGGTTGCTGGACGTGTGCCTGATCGAAGCAATGAGCGCGCTGGAGTTCGTCGCGCTCGTGCGGAAGGTGGCCGATGGCGAGCACGTGAAGGACCCGCGCGTGCACTACCATCAGGCGCAGTCGTTGCGGGTCGAGCTCGATCGTGACGTACACGTCAACACCGACGGCGAGGTGTTCGAGGACACCCGGTGCGATTACCGCGTCTTGCCGCGCGCCGGGCGGTTTCTCGTCGGCGATGCGCCGTTCATCGGGCAGGCGTGAGGGCGGCGGCGCGCGGGCGTCCGACATCGAACACGTAGCAGCCTGGCGCAATCAACAATCGTCCCTTCGGGGTGAACGACATCGCGGTGGGAGCCAGCGGACCCGCGCCGCGAAACCGCACGGCTCGCCGCTTTTCGCCGCTTGGGTCGTACACGTAGGTAATCTCGGCCGCGGTTGCAATCCAAAGATTGCCGGCAGCATCGGCAGCCGCGGCCCGCACCAGGGGCACCACGATCGGGATCTCTCCGTCCTCCAGCTTCCGCCGAGCCCAGGTGGTGGGCAGCGCCTGCACGAGCTCGTCGAGCTCGGGGCCCTCGATGTGGCGATCGAACAGCAGTCGTCCCGAGGCGTCGTACTTGCGGAACTGCGGCACCCCGGCAAGGAAGACGAAGTAGAACCCGCCTGTCGGATTCGCAATGACCACACCGGAGTTCAACGCCAGGTGCACGCCGGGATCGTGCTCGTGGCCCGTCTTGCGGAGATCGCCAAAGGTCCGGAGCGGCCGGCCGTCGAGCGCATACTCCGCGACCAGCGCGCCGAGCTCCGGCTGGCTCAGAAAGATCGATCGTCCGGTGTATTCGACCGCGGCCAGCCCGCCGAGCACGAGGTTTCCGTAGGTGATTCGGGGGAGGGCCCGGCCGGGGATTCGAAATCCACTGACCGTCGAGCCGCTGCTCAGGAACACCTGTACGCGCGGTTGGCCGCCAGGGGCGTCGGCGACGATGAACGTCTCGTCGGGCCCCAGATCGAATGCGGACGGGTCGAGGAGCCGTCCCGGTTCGGCGCCAATCGTGATCAGTTTGCGTGCGCTCTCGAATCCGGCAGGAGCGACGAACACGGCGTGAGAGCGGCGATCGAAGATGAAGTAGTCGCCGCCGGCTGTCTGCTGGCAGCTGGTGAGCTGCTGGAAGCTACCGGCGATGTGCGCGGGGAGGGCCGCGACCGCGGTCAGGTTGTCGACTTCCCCCAGTCGCGCCGCAGAGGCTGATCCCCCGCTGGAGATGCCAAGCGCGGCAACCAGGAGAAGCGCCGTCAACCCGAGGACGTGAGGTCGAACGGTCACGCGGCTGCGGCCCCGTTCAGTACCCGCGCGACCAGCCTGACGGCTTTCAGCACATCCGAGGCCTGCGGCAGGATTTCCTCTTCGAGATCGGGATAGTAGGCGACCGGCACGTCGAGCGCGGCGACACGGCGGACCGGGGCGTCGAGATACTCGAAGAGCTCGTCGGCCATCCGGGCCGCGAGCTCCGCGCCGAAACCGCACGTCAGCTGATCCTCGTGCGCGATCACGACCCGGTTCGTCCTGGCAACCGCTTCGGTAATCGTCTGCCAGTCGTAGGGCATGATCGTGCGAAGGTCCAGCACCATGACGCTGATGCCGTCCTTCTCCGCCTGTTGCGCGGCGAGCAGCGACCGCTGGACCAGGGCGCCCCAGGTGATGACCAGCACGTCCACGCCCTCGCGCCGAATCGCCGCCTTGCCGAACGGAATCGTGTAGTCCGGGCCCGGGTACGGTCCCTTGTTGTAGGTCTGGCGATAGAGGTGCTTGTGTTCGAGGAACAGCACCGGATCGTCGCAGCGAATCGCCGTGCGGAGCAGTCCTGCCGCGTCTTCCGCGTTCGACGGAAACGCGATGCGGATGCCGGGCGTGTGCGCGAAGATGCTCTCGCCCGACTGACTGTGGTAGGGCGCGCCGCCGCGCAGGTAGCCGCCAATCGCGACGCGAATCACCATCGGGCACGAGAACGCGTTGTTCGACCGGTAGCGGAGCATCGACATCTCGTCGCGAATCTGCATCATCGCCGGCCAGATGTAGTCGAAGAACTGAATCTCGACGACCGGCTTGAGGCCGCGCGTCGCCATGCCGATCGCCCGGCCGATGATGCTCGCCTCGGCCAGAGGCGCGTTGTACACCCTGGTGCTCCCGAACGCCCGCTGCAGGCCGTGCGTGACCTTGAAGACGCCGCCTTTCCCAGGCACGCAGTCGAGCGCGGCCTCGCGGCTGCAATCCGCGACATCCTCTCCGAACACGATGATGCGCGGATTGCGCGCCATCTCGTCTTTCAGGGTCCTGTTGATCGCCGCAACCATGGTGTCGGGCTTTCCCTCGAGCTCCGGCGTCCTCTCGAAATCGCTCGACGCCGGATCGACGTCCGGGGAATGGAGGTAACGCAGGACGGTGTCGCGCCCCGGCTTTTCCGCGGCGATCGCGAGCTCGGCCGCCTCGGTCACTTCGCGCTCGATCTCCTTGTGCAGCGTTTCGAGCTCCGACTCGCTGGCAAATCCCTCCGATTTCAGGAACTCGGCCATCCGCACGATCGGATCCCGGGTCGCTTCCTCCGCGCGCTCTTCCGGTGTTTTGTACAGGCGCTCGTCATCGGAGAGCGAATGCGAATAGGGGCGGATGACCTTCGCGTGGATGAACGCTGGTCCCCGGCGCGCGCGGGTGTGGGCCAGCGCCTCCTGGACCGCGGCGTAAGAGGCCAGGAAATCGGTGCCGTCGATGCTCTGGACGAGCAGGTGCGGGAACGCGGTCACCAGTTTCGAGATGTCGCCGCCCGGGGTCTGCACTTCCACGGGCACCGAGATCGCGTAGCCGTTGTCCTCGACGACGATGACTACCGGGAGCCGGCGAAGGCAGGTGTAGTTCAACGCCTCCCAGAACTCACCCTCGCTCGTGGTGCCGTCTCCGAGCGACAGGTAGGTGACCTCGTCCTGCTCGAAGGATTTTTCGCGATCCTCGATGTCGGTGATTTGCTCGTACAGATATCCGGCCTCAGCGCACCCGACGGCCTGCAGACACTGGGTTCCGGTCGGACTCGACTGCGAGACGATGTTGAGGCTCTTGTGGCCCCAGTGCGAGGGCATCTGCCGTCCGCCGGAGCTGGGGTCGTCTTTCGCGCCGACCGAGCTCAACAGCATCTCCAGCGGCGTGACGCCGAGCGCCAGGCACAGCGCTCGATCCCGGTAGTGCGGATAGAACCAGTCGTATCCGGGCTTCAGGCTCAGACCCGCGGCGGTGACGATCGCCTCGTGGCCGGCGCCGCTGATCTGGAAGAAGATGAGGCTCTGACTCTTGAGCTGAATTTCTTTGTCGTCGAGCTTCCGCGACAACACCATCGTGCGGTAGGCCCGAAGCAGTTCCTCGCGCGACAAGCCCAGCGTGCTGGCGCTCTGGCCGTTGCTGACTGCCGTACCCTTCATGCGCGGAGAGTCCCTTTCCTGCCGTGCGCACACCGCGGCAGAGGCGGTCCTTCGTGCCCTGTAAAAGCTAGATTATAGTGTCTTTCGCCCGAAAGGACATCCGTGACCGCGAGCACAGTCCGACTCCATAGATGGGATGAAATCGCGCTCGAAAAAGTGACCGAAATGATTTCGCGGAAGATCGTGACCGGCGATCGCGAGATGGTGGCACAGGTCTACCTGAAGAAGGGGGCGCTCGTCCCGATGCACTCCCATGAGAGCGAACAGATGACCTACGTCCTCCAGGGGGCGCTCAAGTTCCTGATCAACGGGGAGGAGATCACCGTCCGCGAGGGGGAGGTGCTGCATATCCCCTCCTGGATCGAGCACCAGGCCGAGGCGCTCGACGACACGTTCGAACTGGACCTGTTCAGCCCCATCCGTCAGGACTGGCTGGATCACACCGACACCTACTTTCACCGGACTTGACGTGGCCGCCGGCCGCATCCGGCGTACGGGCTTTCCAGCCCCCCGCGCGGCCATCGCCGGCACCATATGTTGCACGATCGCGGCCGGGAGCACACATGAGGATCACGAGCGCGTCGGGCGACGAATTCCTGATGGTGATCGTCCGGTACCAGTTCCCGGACGTGCACGAGGATCGCTGGGACTCGAACTGGCTGATCGTGAATGGCACGGTAGCGGCGGCCGGGGAGAAGTGGGTCTTCACCGAACCCTGCTTCACCACGTTCGAGCTGGCCGATCTCGCCGACTGGCTCGACGAGGTCGCAGCCAACGGCAGCGAACCCTCCGCATTCGAGTTCACCGAGCCGAATCTGAAGTTCACGTATGTTCCGCGGCCGCGCCCTGCCGTACACGTGACGCTCGCGCACGAGAGTGCGCCTGCTTCCCTGTCAGAGGTGGAACGCCGCAACGGCGTCACGGTGGAGTTTCCGCTGTCGGTGCAACAAACGGCGACGTTTGCTGCCGAGATCAGGCAGGCCCTGCACGAGTACCCGATCCGCGGCGGGGCCGCCTGACCGCAATCAGTGGACGTGCCGATCCCAGTCGGAACGGCCGCCCGAGTAGACGTCGAACTTGCGGCGCAGCCTGTTCATCTTCCACTTCAAGTAACGGTATTTGAGCTCGGCGGTGAGGCCGCCCCGCCCGGCGCGGAGGTAGAGATAGCCGATCACCAGCCCGCCGAGGTGCGCCGCCTCTGATACACGGCTCTGCGGCGCGGAGAGAAACGCCATTGCCCCGACGATCATCACGAAGTACTTCGCGGGGATCGGGAACAGGAAGAACATCAGGAGCGGGCGATCGGGATAGTAGTAGGCGAAGGCGACGAGGAGCCCGTAGAGCGCGCCGGATGCGCCGATCGTTGGGAATCGATACGTTTCGGAGTTCGGCCCGAGCAGCAGTCCAACCGCCAGCACCGTGAGACCCGCACCGATCCCGGTGATCGCGTAATACTTCACGAACTGCCGGGTCCCCCAGAGCCGTTCCAGCTCGACGCCGAACATCCAGATGCCCAGCATGTTGAACAGGATGTGGACGGGTCCGCCGTGGAGGAACAGATACGTCGCCAGCTGCCAGATCCAGAAGCGCTCGACGATGAGCCGGGGAGTCAGTCCGAGAGAGACGATGATCGGCTCGTAGATCAGCGTGGCCAGGAACATGGCCACGTTCGCGATGATCAGCCACTTGACCGCAGGGGTGATCGGCCCTGGTCCAAAGGAGTAGTGGACGGCGGAAGGTCGAGGAGCGTAGCGCGACATCGAATCCGTAACCGAAGAAACTATCGTACCACGGTGACCCTCAGAGCGGGTCGGCGGCGGGTGGCGTCTCGACACGGGCCGGGGCACGTGCCGGGAGTAGCATTGCGAGCGCGGCCGCTGCCAGCGGCACCAGCGCAAGCCCGCGCAGAGTCGCCTCAATTCCGACGCGGTCCGCGGCCATTCCCACGAACGGCACGCTGAGCCCGCCGCTGCCCCAGGCGAAGCCCATCATCAGGGACGACACCGTTGCCGCGCTGACGGGTGCAAGCGCCTGTCCAAAGGTGACGTTGACCGGCAGGGTCGACTGCAGAAAGAACCCCCCCAGCGCGACCAGAATCACGAACGCCCAGCCCGCGTTCAACGACGCGAGGAACAGGAACGGCACCGCGCAGACGAGCGACAGGGCGATGACGCGACGCGCGCCGAATCGATCCGCAGCGGGCCCGCCAAGGAATCCCCCCACCCCGCTGGCGAAGAGATAGACCGCCACCGCGGTCCCGGACGCGGCGAGCGACATCCCGCGACTGGTCAGGAGGACCGGCATGAACGTCGCAAATGCGATGGAGGTCATCGTCCGCAGCACCACGATGAAATACAGGAGCGCGAGCGGGCGCACGTACGGGCGCAGTGCGCGAAAGCCAGGTGTGGTCGTCGTCGTCCAGGTCACCTGCGGCAGCCGGCTCAGGAAGAGCAGGACGACGGCAAGACCCGGAATGGCGAGGATCGGCGTCCAGGCCAGGCCGAACGACTGGGCAAAGGGGGCGAACAGCAACGGCCCCATCGAGAATCCGAGCGATCCGCCGGTAATGTGGACCGACATCGCGAGACCCGGGCGTTCGGCGCCCAGCCGGTAGGCCAGCGCGGCGGCCGGCGGATGGAAGGCCGCCCCGCCGAGGCCACCGATGACCAGAATCGCCGCGGCCATCTGGATCGACGTCGCGGCGCCCACGAAGCTGAGGACGAGGACCGCTACGATCGGGCCCGCCATCAGCAGCAGCCGCGGCCGCCAGCGATCGGCCAGGTGCCCGAACCCGATCTGTGAGACCGAGGCCGATAGCTGAAACAGCATCGTCAGGGTCCCTGCCGCGGCGAGCGACAATCCGAGCCGTGGTATCAGCAGCGGCAGCAGCGGCGCGAAGATGTTGCCGTATCCGTCGACGACGAAGTGCACGGATGCCACGAAGAGCACCGTGGGGTGAAGACGGAGACGGGACGCGACGGCGGCGATCAACGGCGGGAGGGAAGCACGCGGCGGAGAACACGCTCGGTCGCGTCGGTGAATTCCTGGATCCGCAGCAGGCGTGCCGAGACAATGAGGACGACAATGCCGGCGCCGATTGCGATCGCGACGCGCAGGCCGCGCATCACTTCGCCCGATCCGGGCAGCAGCGTGTCGAGGCGCGCCGCTGCGAGCGCCGCCGCTATCCCCATCACCAGCGCCGCGCCGCTGATCTTCAGAAAGGCCATCGTGACTCGGCGTCCCTCGATCCCGCCCAGGCGCGCTCGCAGCAGCCACAGCAGGGCGGTGGCGTTGAACAGCGCCGCGATGGCGGTGCCGAGCGCCAGGCCTCTGAAGCCCATGACGCGGAACAGCAGGATGTTCAGCACCAGGTTCACCGTGACCGAGGTGACCGACACGATCACCGGCGTCCGACTGTTCCCCAGCGAGTAGAAGGTCGGCGATGCGATCTTCACAATCGAGTATCCAATCAGCCCGGGGGCGTAGAACCTCAGCGCGGCTGCGGTGGCCAGCGTATCGGCCTGCGTGAATTTTCCGCGCTGATAGAGCAGGGCGACGATTGGTTCGGCGAGCACGATCAAGCCAATCATCGCGGGGACGTTCAACATCAGCATCAGCCGAATCGCGCTGGAGACGCCGCGGCGAATCGCCATCGCGTCGCCGTCGTGCGCATGTCGCGACAGGTCGGGGAGCGCCGCCGTGGCGATGGAGACGCCGAAGAGCCCAATCGGCAGGTACATCAGCCGGAACGCGTAACCGAGCCACGACACGGCGCCGTCCTGCGCGGCCGCCAGGTAGGTGTTCACCAGGACATTGATGTTGACGGCCGCGACCCCGAGCGTGCCCGGTCCCATCATCCGGAGAATCTGGCGCAGCTCCGGATCCTTGAAGTCGAGCAGCGGCTGATAGTGGAAGCCTTCGCGCCGCAGCAGCGGCCACTGGATCGCGATCTGCCCGATTCCGCCGAGCAGCGTACCAATGGCGATCGCCAGTATTGTCGGCCACCCGATGGCATGCATGACCGGCACTAGAGTGATCGCACAAAGGATCGTGGCCAGGTTGAACATCGCGGGTGACAAGGAGGGGATGAAGAACCGGTGGAGCGAGTTCAGCATCCCCATCATCGCCGCCGCCGCCGCCACCAGCGACAGGAAGGGCAGCATCACCTGCGTCAGCAGCGTAGTCAGCTCGAGCTTGCCCGGGACCGACGCGAACTTGGGAGCGATAAAAGACGTGATCGGCCCGGCGAACATCATGCCGACGATCGCCAGCGTTCCCGTGATGACCAGCAGCGCGTTGATCACCAGACTCCCCAGCCGCCACGCATGTTCGCGGCCTCGCTGCTGAATGGTCCGCGTGAAGGCCGGAACGAACGCCGCTGTCATGGCCCCCTCGGCAAAGAGGTCCCTGAGGAGATTGGGAATCCGGAACGCGACGTTGTAGGCGTCCATCGCCGCGCTCGCGCCGAAGTAGGAGGCGAGAACGGCTTCGCGGGCGACGGCGAGGATCCGGCTGGCGAGGGTGGCGAGACTGATGAGGCCCGCGGATCGGGCCAGGCGAGAGCTCATCGAACGCTGGAAGCGTACCACACGCACTCCGGGGAGCCTGGCGTGTGCGGACTGTCCGGATTCGGAAGTTCTGAACACCCGCGGTCGCGGATTTCGGAACCTCACTCACGCCGGACGAACCGCGGGGTACAAAAAAAGGCCCCTGTCTTTCGACAGGAGCCTTAATGGAGGATGGATGAGAGGCTTGTGCGTGCCTTTCAGATCCTTTAGACGAGTGTCGGCGAAAAAGGTTTGCGGAGTTTCATCCGGCGCCGAGCTTTCGCCGAACCAGTTCGTTCACCACCTTGCCATCGACGGTCCGGCCGGCCAGGCCACTCATCACCGCTTTCATCACACGCCCCAGATCCTTGGGGCTGGTGGCGCCCGTCTCGGCCATGGCCTTGTCGACCGCCAACTCGACCTCAGCCGCATCGACGGCAGGCGGCAGGTACGCCTCGAGAACCGTGATCTCCGCGGTTTCACGCGCGACCAGATCCTGGCGTCCGCCCTTGGTGAACTGTTCGATCGAGTCCCGCCGCTGTTTGATGAGCGAGGCCACGACCTGCTCGGCTTCCGGTTCCTCGAGCGCCCGTCCCTTTTCGACCTCGCGATTCATGAGCGCCGCCTTGGCCATGCGGAGCGGCGCGAGGCGGGCCTGATCCCTCGCGCGCATGGCGGCGGTGATGTCCTGCCCGATCCGTTCGAACAATGTCATCGTTTTTTCACCGATCCTGATCCGAATCTCCGAGAGTGATGTGCCAGCTGTCGGTTTCCTCGTAGAACGTCGAAGGCACTTCGACCGCATTGACCTTCACGACCAGATGCATGGTCGATTTGACCTGAAAGCAGCCGCTCTTGCGGAGCGAGCGGCCATACGCCGCGTGACAGGCATAGACGCGGATCTTGTCGGAGTCTGCGCGCCGGGCCTCGCGATCGACCCACCCGAGCAGGGTCGCGAAACCATCCTGGTCGTCGGGATCCGTCAGGAAATCCACCAGCAGCGTGACGCGCCCGCGCGGTTCGACGAGGTGCCTGTACACGGCGTACCCGACGTTCCTGTCGTTGCGCCTCAACGCCGCGATGGAGTACCTGACATGGGGCGCCGCCGCATACTTCCAGTTCAGATACGGTGCGTCTCTGCGGACCGCGAGGTCGAATTTCGACGCGACCGATTCCCACAGGCCGGTAAAGCTGTCGTCGAAGCGCTGTAGCAGTCGGACCTCCGCGCGCAGCGGCCGGTTCCGGGACACGACCTTCACCACTGGCAGCGTGATTGCGGACACGAGCCGATTGAGACCGGGAGGCCATTCGGGCCGCCGCAGCGCCCGCCGTGTGAGCGGCTTCACGAAGCAGGGGACAGGTCCCGCGTCCGGCCACCTCAGTTTCTGAAACAGCTGCAGGGACGATTCCGAGAGCCCGAGCCCGAGCGACGCACCGACGTGCCGATCCCACGTGCGGAACAGCACTTCTCCGAGGCCCTGGCGTTGGCGCTCGGGAGCGACCATGACATCCATGCCCCAGGACCCTTGAATCTCCTTTCCCTTGAGCGACAGCCGCACCGGCATCGTCGCGTAATGCCCGATCAAGGCAGGGCCCTCGCGTGCGACCCAGATCTCTGGCTCCGAGGCAGAGTTGTTGGGGTTACGGCGGTACTGCCAGTCCCACCGAAGACGGCTTGCCTCTGCGGCATCGATGCCGAACACCCGTCGATACAGGGCGTCGACTGCTCGACGATCCTCGGGCCGGTAGCGCACGACGTCAGCCACGATCGACTACGCTCCGGAGGGGGAGGCTTGCGGTAGGAAAAGGATCTTCATGCGGGAACGACCGCCGAT
Source organism: uncultured Acidobacteriota bacterium (assembly GCA_963836735.1). GTDB lineage: Bacteria > Acidobacteriota > Vicinamibacteria > Vicinamibacterales > 2-12-FULL-66-21 > JACCXG01. The sequence continues at coordinate 286,571 of CAWIKP010000023.1, forward strand.
ACCGCCAGCAATATACCGCAGCGCGTCAGTTCCAGACGGATCGCGACGGCCATCTCGTGCATGAGTACAAACAAACGGAGGCCCCAGGGCCTCCGTTTGTGAACGCCGGCTGCAGTGGGACTATTTGTCGGACTCGCCACCTGGCCGTGTCGGGGGTTGTCCGGGCCTTCCCGCGGGCGCGTATGGGTTCGGGGGCAACTGCTGTTGCGGTGTCTGCGGGAGCGCTCCCGGCCGCGGTGACGTCGTTGGCACCTGATTCGGCGTCACGTTTGGCGTCGCGCCCGCCGGAACATTCATCGGCACACTGGTTCCGAGCACCTGTCCGTTCGGCCCGACAGTCGGTCCCGGGAAAGCCTGCTGGATAGGACCGTTCGGCCCCATCACCGGGGGCGGCATCGGACCCTGATCGCCTGGATCTCCATCGTCGTCATCCGGTGGCGGCTGAATGATGGGCTGCACTGCCGGACGGCCGAAGGCTGGCGGCGGCGCACGCTCGCAGTGGCTGCGGGCGCCCGGCTCGTGGCCAGGATGATGACGCGATCGTACTGCGATGCGCCGGCGAGGTCGGCAGGACGCGGCGCGGCGATATAGCCCGCAGCCGTGCGCAAGAGGATGTCCAAGGCCTCCTTTTCCGGAACGTCGATGAGCTCGAGCGACACTGGACCGCCCATCACTCTCTCGGCGTTCACGAGCTTGGTGTCACCGACCCGGGCCCATTCGGCCAGGATCTGGCGCACGGGGACATCCTTGGCGATGATGGTAGCTCGGCCGTTGGCGATCTTCACCGACAACTCGCCGGCTGAGGCTGCCGCCGCCGGCCCGAGGACCGCCAAACTCACGACGAGGCAAAGGAGCTGCTTTCGCATATGACCTCTCTCCGGCGAATCCTCAGTATACGCCTCGTAAGACGGTGTGGCGAGCTGGGCAGCCTGTGGTGCCCGGGGACGGGTATGGTGCCGGAGGTCTAATGCTGCCGGTATGACTCGATAACCCGCGTGAGAATCTCGTCGAGTTCCACCGTAGGCCGGAATCCAATCAACGACTGGAGCTTCGTCGTGTCGGGAACCCTGCGCGGCATGTCCTCGAAACCGGATTCATAGGCCTGGTCATAAGGAATGTGGACGACTTCGGACGGGCTGTTCGTGAGCGATTTGACCTTCTCCGCGAGAGCGTTGATCGAGATCTCTACGCCGTGGCCGATGTTGAATACGTGGCCGATCGCGCTGGGCTCGTTGATCAAGGCCAACATGGCGCGGACGACATCCCCTACGTAGGTAAAGGACCGGCTCTGGGTGCCATCGCCGAAGACGGTAATCGGCTGACCGGCCAGCGCCTGCCTGACGAAGTTCGGAATGACCATCCCGTACTGGCCGGTCTGCCTGGGACCGACCGTATTGAAGAGCCGGACGATGATGACCGGCAGCTTCCGCTCCTTCCAGTAGGCCAGCGCGAGGAATTCGTCGATGAGCTTGCTGCAGGCATAGGCCCATCGATGCTTTTCACTTGGCCCGAGGACGAGGTCGGCGTCTTCCCTGAAGGGCACTTCAATGCTCTTGCCGTAGACCTCGGAAGTCGAGGCAATCAGCACCAGCTTCTTTTTCTTGTTCGCGTGCTTCAGCACCACTTCGGTGCCATGGACGTTCGTTTCGATCGTGTGGACCGGAGCTTCGACGATCAACTTCACCCCCACGGCGGCGGCGAGATGGACCACCACGTCGCAGGTGTCGATCATTTCGGCGAGCAATGGCTCGTTGATGACCGAGTCGATCGTGTAGTGAAACCGCGCATGTGACTTCAGGTGCGCAATGTTGTCGATCGAACCCGTGGACAGATTGTCGAGCACGAAGACTTCGTCGCCGCGCTGCAGCAGCGCTTCGGAAAGATGGGAGCCGACGAAGCCTGCTCCTCCGGTGATTAGCACACGCAAGTGGTGGTTCTCCTTGGTTACGGGCGACGTTGGGCGCTCGGGAGGTATACCTCTCAGCCGTCCGTCAGCAGCCCCGAAGCGGCGCGGATGCCATGGAGAAGCTGCGTATTGTGGCCACGACCTGGTCGATCGCCGATGGATCGAGCGAGGGATAGAGCGGAAGCGACAATACGCGATTGCAGACGTCTTCCGCAATCGGGCATTGGCGCGGCGCCTCGGGCGCCAGCGCCGGCTGTCGCGGGATCGGTACCGGATAGTGCACCAGCGTTTCGACGCCGTGCTGCGTGAGGTGCCTCTGGAGCGCGTCGCGATTCTTCGCGAGCACCGGGAAGAGGTGGTACACGTGGCCGGCATCCTGTTCGGGTGGGACGACGACCGCCTCGACGCCTTCAAGTCCCGCACGATATCTGGCGGCATGCGCTCGACGCAGGCGCGTCATCTCCGCGAGTCCACGCAGGCGCTCCGCGAGCACCGCCGCCTGCAGCTCGTCGAGCCGGGAGTTCACCCCGAATTCGGCGTGGTGGTAGCGATCGGCTTGCCCGCCGTTCCGGAGGCGCCGTGCCTGCGCTGCGACTGGATCGTCGTTGGTGGTCAGCGCCCCGCCATCGCCGAGCGCTCCGAGATTCTTGGTCGGATAGAAGCTGTACGCGGCCGCCACGCCAAAGCTGCCGACCGGGCGGCCGCCACAGGTGGCGAGATGGGCCTGGCAGCAGTCTTCGATGATCGCCAGGCCGTGGCGCGTCGCGACCGCCGCGATCCCGTCCATGTCCGCAGCCTGGCCGTAGAGGTGAACCGGGATGACTGCGGCTGTCCTGGGCGTAACCGCAGCGGCCACGGCCCGAGGATCGATCGTGAGCCTGACCGGGTCGATATCGGCGAAGACAGGACGTGCCCTGACCATCATGATTGCCAGGGCGGTGTAGGCCGCGGACAGCGGCGAGGTGATGACTTCGTCGCCGGCGCCAATACCCGCCGCGCGGAGTGCAATCGCGAGCGCGTCGGTGCCGTTGCCGACGCCAATCGCGTGACTGGCTCCGGTCGCGGCGGCGAACGCCTTCTCGAAGCTTTCGAGCTCAGGACCGAGGATGAACCAGCCGCGGTCGATGACGCGCGCGATGGCCGCTGCGATCGCTGCGCGATCCGGTCCCGGCGTCAGCTGCAGAAACGGAATCACGACCCTGCTTGCGCCTCGACGCCGTCCTCCACGTACGCGTGCAGGTGCTCGCGATAGAAGGCGAGCGTTCGCCGGATGCCCTCTTCGAGCCCCACCGCAGGCATCCAGCCGGTGGTGTGGCGGAATTTCTTCGAGTCGGAATAGAAGCTGCCGATGTCGATGCGTTTCTTGTCGGCCGGCCACTCCACGAACCTCACCGAGCCGCGGCCGGCGATGCCGACCAGAAGGTGGACCAGGTCCCGATGGCTGATCGGCGCATCGCCGCCGACGTTGAAGACGTCGCCGTCGCAGGTGTCTGCCGCGCCCGCGCGCAGGAAGGCATCGGCCGCGTCGTCGACGTAGACGAAATCGCGCAGCTGCGATCCGTCGCCGAAGACCTGTATCTCACGCCCCTCGAGCGCCAGGCGGATGAACCAGCCGATGAATCCCTGCCGGTTGTGCTTGATCAGCTGACGCGGTCCGTAAACGTTGGTCAATCGCAGCGAGCAGGCACGAACGTCGAAGACGTTGTTGTAGAGCAGGTGGTAGTACTCGCCTGCCGCCTTGTTCACGCCGTTGATATCGGCGGGCCGCACCAGATGTTTTTCGTCGACAGGAAGGTAGTCGGGGCGGCCGTACACCTGCCTGGTGCCGGCGAACACGACCCGCACGTTGCGGTTGTACTTGCGGCACGCTTCGAGGATCGACAGCTGCGCGCGACAGTTGATCTCGAGATCCGTGTACGGGTCCCGCATCGAGTCGATGTGACTGACCTGCCCCGCAAGGTTGAAGATGACGTCCTGATGGCGGACCAGGGCCTCCATCGTGGTCTGCATCCGGACGTCCGCGACGTTCAGCCGCAGTCGTGATGCGATGTCATGGATGTTGTAGAGATTCCCGCCATAGTCAGGGATCAGCGAATCGACGAGAAGAATCTCGGCGCCGAGATCGACCAGCTGCCGGGCAAGGTTGCTGCCGATGAACCCGACACCGCCGGTGATCATCACCCGGCGGCCGCGATAGTAGCTCCGGTAGTCGGCACGGCCGGGCTGCGCCGGTACCTCGGGGGTCAACCCCGATCTCCGGTTCGCGGGCGCACCGGTTCGGACCGAGCCGCGGGAGACGACCCGGTGGCGTTCGTCCGGCGGTGCTCGCTGCGAATCACCAGCGCGAACCAGAGCTTCATCACGTCGATGCCGGTCTTGAACAGGCGGCGGAAGTTGAAGAACTGCGACTTTCCGAACGCGCGGTGGTAGTGGTGCACCGGCACCTCGGCGATCCGGAAGCCGGCGTCCTGGATCTTCTTCATCATCTCGAGACAGATCACGCCGCTGTTCTTCTCGAGCGCGACACGGTCGAAAATCGTCCGGCGCATCAGCCGGAAATCACAATCCACGTCGCGGACTTTCAGGCCGAACAGAAACTTCACCGTGTGGTGATAAATCCGCCCGATGACGATGCGATGGAGTGGATCGGACCGGCTGATCTTGTAGCCGTTCACGAGATCCACGTTGTCGTTGAAGGCAGCCCAGAGCGCTTCCATTTCGGCGGGATCGTACTGAGCGTCGCCGTCGGTGTAGAAGATCAGGTCGCGGGTCGCCGAGGCGAACCCGGTGCGGAGCGCTCCGCCGTACCCCCGGTTCGTTTCGTGGTGCACCACCCGCACCTGCGGATAGGTGCGCGCCAGCTCGTCGAGAATCTCCGCGGTCGCGTCCGCGCTGCCGTCGTTCACGATGATGACTTCGAAATCCGGGGTCAGCCGGGCCGCGGTCTTGAGCGAAGTGATGACCAGACTGGCGATCGTCCCACTGTCGTTGTAGGCCGGCAGAAAGACACTCAGCCCGTGCTTTTCGGTCTCAGGCGCGCGCATCAGGAAGCCGTAAATCTTAGCAACTGCTGGACTTGAAGACAAGTGACGACGCCGGACCAGCGTCCCGAGGCTCGGCTCAACCGTCGGTCGGGGGCGAGCCGCCGGGCTTGCGTTTGCCGAGGACCAAACGCCACGGAACGATCAGCGATTCGGCGAGCACCCGGCCCGAGACCTTGCTCTGCCCGAGCCTTCGCTCGACGAAGATGATGGGAACCTCGCCGATCCGGCATCCGCGCCGGGATGCCTCATACAGCATCTCGACAATGAACGCGTAGCCGTTCGAAACCATCGAGTCGAGCGGCAGGCGTTCCAAGGCCTCGCGCCGCCAGCAGCGGTATCCGCTGGTGCAGTCAGCGACCGAGATGCGGGTCACCGCGCGGACGTAGCGGTTCGCGAAGGCGCTCAGGAAGATCCGGTGCAGCGGCCAGTTCACCACGCTCACGCCCGTCAGGTACCTCGACCCGATGACCACGTCGAACTGAGTGGCGGCCTCGGCGATGCGGGGAAGGTATTCCGGGTTGTGGGACAGGTCGGCATCCATCTGAAAAACGAGGTCCGCGCCCGACTTGACCGCGTGTCGCAGACCGTCGATGTAGGAGCGGCCGAGCCCGCGAGGGCCTTTGCGGTGAATCACTTCGACCCGCCCCGGATGAGCGCGCGCGAGTTCCTCCGCGACCTCGCCGGTCCCATCCGGAGAGTCGTCGTCGACGACCAGCAGCCGGAAACCGGGATGCGCGAGAACACCAGCCGCCAGAATCGGCAGATTGTCCTTTTCGTTATAGGTCGGGGTCACGACGACGATGTCGAGAGGCTTGTTCATGGAACCAGGTTGTCAGCCGCTGAACGGATCGTGCCACAGTCGCGCCGGGCTGGGCGGCGGATCGGCAAGATCATCCGTGGGATCGCGGTCCCCCCTCGGTCCGCAGTGCCGAGATCTGCTCGGACACGAGGCCGACGAGAAATACCACGACAGCAAACAGGATCAGGAGAACCGCGCCGTTGGGAATCCGCGAATGGACCGCAACGTTCCATGCGCCGTACAGACACCCCGAGCAGGAACGCCGCGGCGGCGATTGGCAGGAACACCCGCAGCGGACTGAAGATAGTGACGATCTTCAGGATGATGACGAAGAATTTCGCGCCATCGCGGGCCAGCTTGATTTTCGACGCTCCCACCCGAGGTCGCGCATTCGTGGGTTCGAACCCCACGTTGTATCCCGCCTTGATGAAGGCGAGCGTCGTCGTAGTTGGTGTCGAGAACCCGTTGGGCAGGAGATGCAGGAACTCGAGCAGGTGTTCCCGGCGGGCTGCCCGGAATCCCGACGTGAGATCGCATATCTCGGTTCCCGTCAGATAGCTGGCGAACCGGTTCAGCGTGCTGTTGCCGGCGCGCCTTGCCAGGTTTGCCTGCGTGGCGGACGTCCGGGCACCAATCACGAGGTCGTACTCTCCCAGCCGCTCCACGAGTGTGACGGCGTCCGCCGCCTGATGCTGGCCGTCCCCGTCGACAATCAGGACGTATTCGCCTGTCGCGCGGCGAATGCCGCTCTTCACCGCCGCGCCATTGCCTTTGTTGTACGGATGCTTCACGACCTCCGCGCCGGCGCCGCGCGCCAGCGTGCTCGTGTCATCGGTCGAGCCGTCGTCGACGACGATGACTTCATGCCAGGCGCCTACACCCTTGATCGCGTCGACGACCCCTGCGATAGCCCCCGCCTCGTTGAACGCGGGAATGATCACGGAAACCGAAGATGTCGAGGCCACTCAGGTTTCCACCAGTTTTTCGACGACGCCATCCCACGTGATGCGGCCGGCGATCTCGCGCCCCGCCGCGCCGAGCGTCGCCGCCTGGCGCCGATCTCCCGCCAGTGTCGCGATCGCGGCGCCGATGGCCTCCGCCGACGGTTCGCAAACGAAGCCATTCCCGCCGTCGACGACGAACTCGGTCGGGCCTCCGGAATCGCGGCACGTAATCACGGGCTTTGCCGCAAGGAGCCCTTCGAGGGTCACGTATCCGAAGTCTTCGTCGAAAGGCGGGTACACCACGGCAAGCGCATCCCGGTAGAGTGCGACCAGCGCATCGTCCTCGACGGTCCCCAGGAACGTTACGCGATGGCTCACCCCGCGCTCCGCGGTCAGGCGCTCGAGGTTCGCGCGCTGTGATCCGTCGCCGGCCACGACCAGGCGAATCGACTCGGGGACAGCCGTCAGGCCCGCGATGATCAAGTCCACCCGTTTCACCGACTCCAGCCGGCCGACCGAGAGGACGTAATCACCGTAGGGGCCTGGCTGGAGCCGCGCCGCGAGTCGCGGCGGATGATACAGCGGCTCGCCGGACAGGCCGTTGAACTTCGTGAGACGCGCCGCCGTGTTGCGGGCGTTCGTGAAGATACGGCGGCACTCGCCCAGCATTTCCGTGTCCAGCCGAATCAGCGTCTCCCGCAGACCCACGTCGGATTCCACGTGGCTGAAATCGCTGTACATCGTTCCGCACAGTTCGTATGCGGCGCGATGCTGGTGAATCAGCCACGCCACTTTGTTCTCGTGTCGCACGAAATAGGTCGGGAACTTCGTGGCGATGACCCGATCGATGCGCCGGCCGTTGCTCTCGTTCAGGTTGAGCAGCCGCCACGCGGCAGCGTGCGCCAGGATCTCTTCCTTGGGGTTCCACGTGAACGGCACGCTGACCAGTTCGGCTTCGTAACCGCGAGCCCGCAGTGCATCGATCAGTTGCCGTACGTGCGCTTCCGCTCCTCCCGTCACGAACGGCACCTGCGCCTCACAGACGAGAACGGTGCGGACGCTCATTCACGTTGCGTGACGGAAGTTGATGACGTCGCCATCGAGAACGATGTAGTCCTTGCCTTCGAGCCTCAGTTCGCCATGATCGCGACAGGCGGCGAGCGTCTTGCGCGCGAGCAGGTGCTCGTAGCGGACGACCTCCGCGCGAATGAAGCCCCGCGAGATGTCGCTGTGAATCTCCCCGCGGCCAGGACGGCGGAGGTCTCGCGCGGGATCGACCAGGCGCGGCATTCGTCCTCTCCGACGGTGAAGAACGAGATATACCCCAGCAGGTCGTAGCTCGCGCGAATCACGCGATCGAGGCCGGACTCGTGAAGGCCCGAGGTCGGCCATGAATGCCTCCCGATCGGCCTCATCGAGCTGGGCGATCTCGAGCTCGATCTTCGCGCAGATCGGCACCGCGCGCGTCGCTGCGCCGCTCAGAAAGCTGTCGAGGCCCGCCAGCTTCACGGCGTCGCCGGCCTGCGCGAGATCGGCCTCATCGAGATTCAGGACAATCAGCAGCGGTTTGGCGGATAGAAACTGAAACCCCCGCAAGCGTTTGGCATCGTCGATGCCGACTTCGAGCGCCCGCAGCGGGCGTCCGCTCTCGAGCGCCTCACGGCACCGCACGAGGATCTCCTGTTCCTTCCGGAGTTCCGGCGTGTTGCCTTTCTTGATGTCCCGGTCGAGTCGCTCCAGCCGTCGCTCCACGACGCCGAGGTCGGCCAGGATGAGCTCGTCTTCCATCGCGCGGACATCGCGCGCCGGATCGACCGATCCGGCCGGATGCGGTACCGATGGATCGCGAAATATCCGGACCACGTGCAGAAGCGCGTCCGCGTTTCGAAATGGAGCGACATCGAGCAACGCCTGGGCGCCACCCTTCGCGCCCGCGACGCCGGCGATGTCGGCGAATTCGACGGTGGCCGGCACACGCTTGCGTGGGTTGAACAAGGCGGTCAGCTCGTCGAGGCGATCGTCAGGGACTCGTGAGACCCCGACGTTGGCGTCTGCCTTTCCACCCCGCGGCGGGGGCATCTCGAACGCTGGTGAGGAGCTGGAAGAGCGACGTCTTTCCGGCGGAAGGGAATCCGATGAGGCCTGCACGCAACATAGGAACAAATCAGTCTATCGCGGCCTCCACTGCAGACCACCTTCGCTGAGCCAAATCTGCGCATCCTAGCATGCGGACCTAGCTCATCAAGGAGACTCGTCGGTTTCGCTCTTTGGCGAAAGTTAGGCGTAACCGCAATAGCATCTGCATTTTGCGGTTGACATCCCCCAGACGCTTCTCTAACATCGCCGTGGATTTTTGTGGAGCTAAGTGGAGCAAAGGCCGTGCTCCGGGGCACCTACACGGCGAAAATTGATGACAAAGGCAGGCTCAAGATTCCGAACGCGTTCCGAAGCCTCGTCGAGGCTCATCACGGAACGGCAGTGTTCGTGACGAGCCTGACCGGGGAAGACGTTCGAATCTTCCCGATGCCGGTCTGGATTGCCCTCGAAGAGCGCCTCGGACGGATGCCGTCGACTCATCCATCGCGCCTGAAGTATTTCGACCGCGCCAATTACTTCGGGCAGATGGCGGAAATCGACACGCAGGGCCGCGTGATTATCCACGCGCGCCTGCGCGACTCGGCAGGTATGACCGGCGACGTCGATGTCCTCGGCCAGTACGACCACCTCGACGTGTGGAACCACGAGCGCTTCCTTGCCAAGCTCCAGCGCGAGCCGTACACGGACGACGATGCACGTTCGCTCGCGGAGTTCGGGATCTGATGGCGCCTTACGTCCACGAACCGGTCATGACCGCCGAGACGATCGCGCTCCTGGAGCCGTCGCGCGGTGGTCTGTTCGTGGACTGCACCGTGGGTCTTGGCGGGCACGCGCGCGTGCTCCTCGAAGCGGGCGCTTCGAAAGTGCTCGGTCTGGACCGCGATCTCGAGGCCTTGAAGATTGCCCGCGAGCGGCTCGAAGAGTTCGGCGACCGCGTCGAGCTGGTTCATGCCGACTACCGTGAGCTTGGCCGCGTGCTCGACGATCGGGGCGTGGCCGGGGTCGACGGTGCGCTCGCGGATCTCGGCGTGTCGTCCATGCAGCTCGACGCGGAAGGCCGTGGCTTCAGCTTCCGCCGCGACGAGCCGCTCGACATGCGGATGGATCAGTCGCAGGGGCCGACGGCCGCCGATCTGCTCGAGCAGGTCGGCGAAGAGCAGCTCGCGAACCTGATCTTCGAGTATGGCGAGGAGCGTTATTCCCGCCGGATTGCCCGCGCGATCGTCGAAGCGCGGCGCCGGGTGTCGATCACGACGACGGGGCAGCTCGCGCAGATCGTCCGGCGCGCGGTTCCCCGGCGCGGCTATCAGCGGATCGACCCCGCGACCCGGACGTTCCAGGCGATACGAATCTGGGTGAATCGCGAGCTCGACCAGCTGGAAGCGTTCGTCGTGGAGGCCTGCAGCCGGCTCCTGGCGGGGGCGCGGTTCGCCGTCATCACCTTCCACTCGCTCGAGGATCGCATCGTCAAGCACGCGTTCCGCGCGCTGGCGCAGGGGCGGATGGCGCTGCGGATCCTGACGAAACGGCCGATCGTCCCGGGCGACACCGAGCTCGATCGAAATCCGCGTGCGCGGAGCGCGAAGCTCCGTGCCGTCGAGAGGCTCGCATGACCACACGTCGTGGGCTGGACTTCGAGTACGCGATCAAGAAGGACGTTCGCAACAACCCGATCGTTCGCGAGATCGACGAGGAGCGGCAGCGTCAGCTCTGGCGCACCGCGGGGATCAGCGCCGTGCTCGTGCTCGTGCTGCTGTTCTCGGCGTGGCAGACGCTGGAGCTCGTGCTCCACGGCTACGAGGTGCAGCGGCTCGAACGGGAGCGCGCGAGCGAGGAAGAAGTGAACCGGCATCTCCGCCTGGAGATCGAGACGCTGCGATCGCCGCGGCGGATCGAAGAGGTCGCGATCAAGGACCTGAAGCTCGTCGCGCCGGATCGGGATCAGGCCATCGTGATCGAGCGTGTGGCGCCGACGGCGCCGCCCGAGAAGTCCATCGTCGCCCTTCGGCGCACTCAGGGCGACCCTGAGCTCCGCCGACCGGCCGCGGCACGCTGAAGGCGCGCTCAGGAGGAACGGTGGCGGAACAGCAGGCCAGCAGCGGAGCCGAACGCGACGCCCGCGGAGACGCGTGGTACTCACCGCGGCCTCCGTCGGGATCCCGGCCACTTCAGGTGGCGGCCGGTGCTCCGATCGCGGCTCTTCGTCGGGCGCGATCGTCTTCGGCGCCTGGACCACCGGGATCCAGGCCCGGCTCGTCTATCTGCAGGTGGTCGAACGCGCGGACCTGCAGGCGCGCGCGGACCGGCAGCACCTGCGGACGCTCACCGCTCCAGCCAAGCGCGGGGAGATCGTGGACCGCAACGGCCACGTGCTCGCCTACAGCGTCGACGCGGACAGCGTCTTCGCCGACCCCTCGGAGATCGAGAGCCCGGACAAGGTGGCGCAACTGGTCTGCGCCGCCCTCGATGAGTGCGGCCCGCGCGAGCGCCAGGAAATGGCGCAGGACCTCCGCCGCAATTCGCAGTTCGTGTATCTCGCGCGCAAGGTCTCGCCCGACGAGGCGCAGCGGGTCAAGGCGCTGGAGCTGAAGGGCGTGGCCTTCATCAAGGAGAGCCGGCGCTATTACCCGAAGAAGGAGCTGGCGGCTCACGTGCTGGGTTACGTCGGTCTCGACAACACGGGCCTGGCGGGACTCGAGTCCACCTACGATGCCCAGGTTCGCGGCACCGAGGGCAAGATCCTGGTCCAGACCGACGCGCGACGTCATGCGCTGAACAGCCGGATCGATCGGCCGGCGACCGCCGGTGTTTCGCTCGAACTGACCATCGATCAGTACCTCCAGCACATCGCCGAGCGCGAGCTGCGGGCAGGCGTGGAGGAGAACAACGCCGCCGGAGGCACGGCGTTGATCATGGAGCCCAACACCGGCGAGATCCTCGCGCTCGCCAACTGGCCGACGTTCAACCCGAATGCCTTCGGCAAGGCGGACGAGCGCGAACGCCGCAACCGTGCGATTCAGGATCTGTATGAGCCGGGGTCGACCTTCAAGGTCGTGACCGCGTCGGCGGCGCTCGAAGAGCATGTCGTCAGCCCGAACGATCCGATCGACTGCGCCCCCGGCTACATCACCTTCCCAGGCCGCAAGCCGATCTACGACTTCCACCGATACGGGACCCTGTCGTTCACCGACGTGATCGTCAAGTCGAGCAACATCGGGGCAATCAGGGTGGGACTGCGGCTCGGTCCGGAACGGCTCGGGCGCTATGTCAGCAGGTTCGGATTCGGTCAGCCGCTCGGTCCGGACTTTCGTGGCGAGAGCTCCGGGATCGTCTGGAATCCCGCGAAGCTCGATTCAAGCGCTCTCGCGTCGGTCTCCATGGGATATCAGGTCGCCGTGACGCCGCTGCAGATGGCTGCCGCGGTGAGCTCGGTCGCCAACGGCGGATCGCTGATGGAGCCGCGCGTCGTGCGCGCATTCATCAAGGAGGGCCGGCGCGCCATGGTGGCGCCGAAAGTGCTGCGCAAAACGGTCTCGGCCGCGACGCTGGCCGAGCTGCGAACGATGATGGAAGGCGTGGTCGAACGCGGGACCGCGAAATCCGCGCAGATTCAAGGCTACACCATCGCCGGAAAGACCGGCACCGCATCGAAGCTGGTCAACGGCCATTATTCGCGCTCCGAGTACAACGCCTCGTTCGTCGGGTTCGTGCCCTCACGGCAGCCGGCGCTTGACGATCATCGTCGTCATCGACTCGCCGCACGGCCGCGGCTATACCGGCGGCGTCGTGGCCGCACCGGTCTTCAAGCGCATCGCCGAAGCCTCGCTCCGGCAGCTGGGCGTGGCGCCGAACATCAACGCACTCCCGCCGGTGCTTGCGGCACGTCACGAATCGATGGCCGAGCCGGTGGTTCAGCGTCACCCCGACACCGACACAGGAATCGTCACTGCGGCGATTCCACCGGCCCAGCCCGGCGTGATGCCGGACCTGCGCGGTCAGAGCGCGCGCGAAGCGCTTCGCGTTCTGGCGCGGATTGGTTCCAGCGCCCGCATCAGTGGTCAGGGGGTGGTCATCGAGCAGTCTCCGGCAGCGGGTGAGCCGCTGGCCACCGGTGAAGTAGGCACCCTGAAGCTCGGGCGTCATCTCCCCGTGGCTCCCGTCGGAGGCGGACCGCAATGACGCTTGGTGGTCTGCTGCGCGCGTTCGCCGATCGTTCCGGCGTGCCGGTGCCGCCGCTCGACGGCGCGGCGGAGGCGACCGTCTCGTCGATTTCCTACGACTCACGAAAAGCGCGTCCCGGGTCGGTCTTCGTCGCGTTGCGCGGCATGCATGCCGATGGAACGGCCTTCGCGCGCGAAGCGATCAGCCGCGGCGCGGTAGCCGCCTTGTCGGAGTCGGCGGCGCCGTCGGACGTACGCGTGGTCTGGGTTCAGGTGCCCGACGCGCGGATGGCTCTCGCGGCATTGGCCGCGATCTTCTACGGTGATCCCAGTGAGCAGCTCGTGCTGGTGGGAATCACCGGCACGAACGGCAAGACCACGACGTCGTACCTGCTCGCGTCAGTGTTCGAGGCCGCGCGGCATCACCTGCGGACGGATTGGAACCGTCGGCTATCGGATCGGCCGGAAGGAAATCGAAGCGGAGCGAACCACCCCGGAGGCGCCGGAGCTCCAGGCGATGCTTCGCGACATGGTGTCGCAGGGCTGCGGCGCCTGCGTGATGGAAGTGTCGTCGCACGCGCTGGCGTTGAAGCGCGCCGACTACCTGCGGTTCGCGGCAGCCATCTTTACCAACCTGACCCGCGATCACCTCGACTTCCACCGCAACATGGACGACTACTTCGCGGCCAAGCGGAGGCTGTTCGAGCTGTTGCCGGAGGGGGCGGTCGCCGTCGTGAACCTGGACGATCGACGTGGTGCCGACCTGTTGTCGACCGCGAAGCGTGCGGTCACCTATGCGATCGACGCCGACGCGGACGTCCGGCCGCACAACCTGACCTCGACCCTGGACGGGCTCCGGTTCGATGTCGACGACGCCGCGCGGGCCGCTGCACATCGAATCGCGGCTGGTCGGGCGAGCCAACGCCTACAACATCCTCGCAACCGTCGCGGCCGCCGCCGCCCTCGATTTGCCGCTGAGCGCGATCGAAAGCGGCATCAGCGGGGCTCACTGCGGTCCCGGGCCGGTTTCAGGTCGTCTCCGACGCCCGCGACGACGTCCGGGTGGTCGTGGACTACGCGCACACCGACGACGCCTTGAAGAACCTGCTGGAGACGGCGCGCCCGATCGCAACCGGCCGGATCATCACGGTCTTCGGCTGCGGTGGCGACCGCGATCAGACCAAGCGCCCGTTGATGGGCGCGGTGGCGGCCCGCCTCAGTGACGTGGTCGTCGTGACGTCCGACAACCCGCGGTCCGAGAATCCCGCCGAAATCATCGATCAGATCAAGCGCGGCATCGTGTCGCCCGAGGATCGCAGCGGCGGGCGGGGTCGGCCCAAGGCCAGAGGAGACCCGCTGTATCGCGATCGTCGACAGGAAGGAAGCGATCGAGCGGGCGGTGCGTGAGGCGCTTCCGGGAGACCTGATTCTGATTGCCGGCAAGGGTCACGAGAAGTACCAGGTCATCGGCGAACGGGTGCTGCCGTTCGACGACGTCGATGTCGCGAGAACTGCGCTGGAACGGCGGCGCGCCGGCACACGGGTGTGCTGACAGGTGGAGTGGCTGCCCTTGAGCGCGACTGATGTGGCGAACGCGACCCGTGGACGGGTGGTCCACGGCGACCCGGCGACCGCGATCGACCGAGTGTCGATCGACTCGCGCTCGCTCGAGCCGGGGGACTTCTTCGTGGCGATCGCCGGTGAAACTTTTGACGGGCATCGATTCGTGAGCGATGCCGCTCGACGTGGGGCCATCGGCGCGATGGTCCACCAGGCGCCGGTTTCGCCGGAGGCAGGCAAGGCGATGCCGGCGCTGGTCATCCAGGTCGACGACACGACTCGCGCGCTGCAGGATCTCGCCCGTGACGTTCGCCGCCGCTCCGGCGCGACGGTCGTCGCGATCACCGGCAGCGCCGGCAAGACCACGACCAAAGAAGTCGTCGCAGAGTTCTTGTCGGTGCGCTTTCCGGTTTTCAGGAACAAGGGAAACCTGAATAACCATATCGGTCTTCCCCTCTCGCTCCTGCAGCTTCGCAGTCGAGACCGCAGATTGCGGTCGTCGAGCTCGGCATGAACCACGCCGGCGAGATCCGCACGCTGGTCGGCATCGCCGAGCCTGAGGTTCGGGTCTGGACCAACGTCGGCGACGCGCATCTCGGGTTCTTCGAGTCCGCCGACGCCATCGCCGACGCGAAAGCCGAGATTCTCGAAAACAGTGCGCCCTCGCACCTGCTGGTCGCCAATGCGAACGATGCCCGGGTCATGGCGCGGGCGCGGCGGATTTGCCGGCAGGGTGATGACGTTCGGCATCGACGTCGACGCCGACGTGCGCGCGTCCTCCGTCGTCCATCGAGGGGTCGAGGGAATGGAAGCGGTCGTGTCGGCGGCCGGACGCGAGGCCCGCCTGCGAACGCCGCTGCTCGGGCTCGGCAATCTCTCGAACGTGCTCGCGGCCATCGCGGTGGGGCTGCACTTCGACATTCCGCTCGACGACATGGTGGCGCGTGCCGGCCACGCTGGCGCCGGCCTATCACCGCGGCGAAGTGCTCCGGTTGCCTGGCGGCGTCACGCTGATCGACGACTCCTACAACTCGAGCCCGGCCGCGCTCGGCCGCGCGCTCGAAACGATGGCGGCCGCGACCGGCAGCGCCAGGAAGGTCGGAGTGCTCGGCGAGATGCTCGAGCTCGGCGAGTTCTCCGATCAGCTTCATCGCGAGGCCGGCCGCCGCGCGGCCGCCGCGGGCCTCGATCTGCTGATTGGCGTCGGGGGCAGCGCCGCCGCCGCGATGACTGCGGAGGCCGTGGCCGCGGGCATGCCCGAACGGTGCGTGTGGCACGTCGACGTCGAAGGAGCAGGCCGCCGACCTGGCGCTGCGGCCACGTTCGTGCCGGGCGACCTGGTGCTGGTCAAGGGGTCGCGCGGAATCGGCACCGATCTGGTGGTGGAACGGCTCAAGGGGGAGTTCGCCTGATGCTGTACTACCTCCACCACCTGAGCGGCTACCTGCCGATCCTGAACGTCACGCGGTACATCACGTTCCGCACCGCCGCGGCGAGCCTCACCGCGCTGGCGATCGGGCTGTTCATCGGTCCGATCATGATCCGCAAGCTGCGCGAGTTCCAGATCGGCCAGGTCATCCGCCAGGAGGGTCCCGCCACCCACCGCAAGAAGGCGGGCACGCCGACGATGGGCGGGCTGCTGATCCTCGGGTCGGTGCTGATCCCGACGCTGCTGTGGGCCGATCTCGCCAACCAGTTCGTGTGGGTCGCGGTGCTGGCGACCGCGGCGTTCGGCGGCGATCGGGTTCGCCGACGACTACCTGAAGATCGTCCGCAAGTCGCATCACGGGCTGCTGCCGCGCTACAAGATGGGCTGGCAGATCGTGGTGGGCATCGGCGTCGGCGTCGCGCTGATCGTGCTGAACTCCGAGAATCTCTACAGCACCCGGCTGATTTTCCCGTTCTTCAAGCGGTTCATTCCCGACATCGGCTGGTTCTACATCCCGTTCGCGGCGCTGGTGCTCGTCGGCGCGACCAACGCCGTCAACCTGACCGACGGGCTCGACGGCCTGGCGATCAGCGTGTTCTCGGTCGCCGCCGCGGCGTTCACCGCGCTCGCCTACGTCTCGACGCACCGCGAGTTCGCCAACTACCTGCAGCTGGTCCGGATCGAGCCCGCGGCCGCGGAGCTGACGATTTTCTGTGGCGCGCTGGTCGGCGCGAGCCTCGGCTTCCTGTGGTGGAACTCGTACCCGGCGGACATCTTCATGGGCGACGTCGGATCGCTCGGCCTGGGCGGCGCGCTCGGGCTGGTGGCGCTGCTGATCAAGCAGGAGTTCCTGCTGGTGTTCGTCGGCGGCGTCTTCGTCATCGAGGCGCTGTCGGTGATCATCCAGGTGGCCTCGTTCAAGCTGACCGGCAAGCGCGTCTTCAAGATGGCGCCGCTCCACCACCACTTCGAGCTCGTCGGCTGGAGCGAGTCGAAAGTGATCTGGCGATTCCTGATCGCCGCGATCGTGTTCGCGCTGTTCGCGCTCACGACCTTGAAACTGCGATGACGACGACACCCTTCTCGGTCGTCGGCAAGCGGGTGGTGGTGGCCGGCGCCGCGCGGAGCGGCATCGCCGCCGCGCAACTGCTGCGTCCGGCGCGGCGCGAAGGTGACGCTGTCGGATGTCCGCCCGTCGCTGCCCGAATCGCGGCGAGCTCGAAGCGGGCGGCATCAGCCTCGAGCTCGGCGGCCACACGCTCCCGACCTTCACCAACGCCGATCTGGTGGTCATGAGCCCGGGCGTGCCGACGCGGCAGCCGGCGATCGACGCGGCGCGTGCGGCCGGCGCAACCGTGATCGGTGAGCTCGAGCTGGCCTCGCGGTGGCTGTCGGGGCGGGTCGTCGCGATCACCGGCACCAAGGGGAAGTCGACCACGACCACGCTCGCCGGCCGGATGCTCGAAGCCGGCGGATTGAAGGTGCTGGTGGGCGGGAACATCGGCAATGCCTTGAGCGCGCAGGTCGATCAGTCGACCCCCGACACGATCCACGTCATCGAAGCGAGCAGCTTTCAGCTCGAAGCGATCGAGACGTTTCATCCCGTGGGTCGCGGTGCTGCTCAACTTCTCGCCGGATCACCTCGATCGTCACGCGACCGTCGAGGAATACGCCGCTGCGAAGGGACGCATCTTCGAGAACCAGGTCGAGTCGGACTGGGTCGTGTTGAACGCCGACGATCCCGCCTCGCTGGACATCGCGCGCAAGGTTCGAGCGCAGCGCCTGCTGGTGTCGATGAGCGAGGGGCTCACCGATGGGATCTGCATCGAGAACGGCACCATCGTCCGGCGGACGAACGGCGTGTCGGCGCCGCTCGTACCGCTGACGTCGGTCCGTCTGCTCGGCCGCCATCTTCTGACCGATGTGATGGCGGCGGCTGCAGTGGCCCATCTCGCCGGCGTGAGCCCCGTGGCGATGACCGCGGCGGTCGAGGGCTTTACTGGCCTCGAGCATGCGCTCGAGCCGGTGACCCGGATCGGTGACGTTCAGTTCGTGAACGATTCGAAGGCGACCAACATCGACGCGGCGCGGCGAGCGATCGAAAGCTTCGGCGAGGGCCTCGTGGTGATCCTCGGCGGCAAGTTCAAGGGCGGCGATTTCGCCGATCTCGCCGACGCGCTGATGGCAAGACGAGCCACGGTGGTGTCGATTGGCGAATCACGGCCGCTCGTCGCCGGCGCGCTGGAAGCAAGGGTCAACCTCCAGGAAGCCAGCGACATGCGGAGCGCCGTGCGGCAGGCCTTTGCGCTCGCGGCGCCCGGCGGAACGGTGCTGCTGGCGCCGGCGTGCGCGAGCTTCGACATGTTCCGCGATTACGCCGAGCGAGGACGGGTGTTCAAGCAGGAGGCGCGGAAGCTCGAGGAGGAATGGAACGGAACGCGTGAGCAGTGAGCGGTGACCAGCCCCCACGATGCGGTACAGAACCATCCGCTGGGAACGCAGGCTGCCCCGGTCTGCGAGGGTGGTGTCTTTGCCCATCGGGGGGCTGATCACCGCTGACCGCTCACGCGCAGCTGAGCCGGCTGCCGACCGGCTCCGACGACGCTCCACGTGTACCCGGACCGCCGTCACAGCTCAGATTGTCGGCGGCAGTGCGGCGCCGCTTTAGTCAGGACCTCTTGAATCGCGGAGTATGGCGCGAAAGCTCAAATCGGACAAGTTGCTCTTCACCGCCACGCTGCTCCTCGTGTGTACCGGCATCGTGATGGTCTACAGCGCCTCGGCGGTGATGGCGATGCAGCGCTTCCAGAACCCGTACCTGTTCCTGGTGAAACAGGTGGCCTGGGCGCTGATTGGCCTCGCGGCATTGCCGATCGTGATGCGCGTCGACTACCGCAACTATCGGCAGCCGGCCGTCATCTGGACAGCACTCGGGGTGGTGGGGCTGGCGCTCGTGGTGGTGCTGTTCGCGCCAAGGGTGAATGGCGCGACCCGATGGATTGGCCTCGGTCCGCTCGGGATTCAGCCGTCGGAGCTCGCGAAGATTGCAGTGATCCTGTTCATGGCGGCGCTTCTCGAGCGGCGCATGGAACGCATCGACGAGGTCGGTTACTCGCTGCTGCCGATCGGCGTGGTTCTTGGCGCCGTCGTCGGGCTCGTGCTCGCGGAGCCGGATCTCGGCACGGCGGCGTGCATCGTGATGATCGCGGCGATGATGGTCTTCGCGGCCGGGATCAGCTACCGCTACGTGATCGGGCTCGTCCTCGCAAGCGTTCCTGTCATCTACCTTCTCGTGTTCACCTCCGCATACCGGCGGCGGCGAGTCACCGCCTTCCTCGATCCATGGGCGGATCCGCTCGGCGACGGCTGGCAGGTGATCCAGTCGATGATCGCGATCGGCACCGGCGGCGTGTTCGGCCGCGGCTTGATGGGCGGCGTCCAGAAGCTGTTCTACCTTCCCGAGCCACACAACGACTTCATCTACTCGGTCATCGGCGAAGAGCTCGGGCTGATCGGGACCACGCTGGTCCTCGCCTGCTTCTGCGTGATCGGCTGGCGCGGGCTGCGGACAGCGATGCGCGCGCCGGATCGGTTCGGCGCATTCCTGGCGATCGGCCTGACCACGATGGTCGCGTTTCAGGCCTTCTTCAACATCAGCGTGGTGCTCGGGCTGATGCCGACGAAGGGGATCCCGCTGCCGTTCGTCAGTGCCGGCGGGTCGTCTCTGCTCATCAACCTGGTGGGCATGGGCATTCTCCTGAACGTGTCGCAGCACGCGTCCTCTTCGCACGTCGTCACGACGGCGCTGCCGGTTGCAGATGCATGAAACCGCTGTCGGTCGTGATTGCCGGAGGTGGCACGGGCGGCCATCTCTATCCCGGCATCGCCGTGGCGCGGGAGCTGCGGCGCCGCGAACCGGATGCGGTGGTGACGTTTGCCGGGACGGCGCGCGGGATCGAGGCACGGGTGATTCCGCGCGAGGGCTTCGGGCTCGACTTTCTGCGGAGCGCGGGGCTGAAGGGAACCTCGCTGGCGGCACGGGCCCGCGGCCTCGGCCTGCTGCCGCTCGGCGGGCTCGACGCGTGGCGGATTCTCTCGAAGCGGCGGCCGGATCTCGTGATCGGCGTCGGTGGCTACAGCTCGGGCCCGGTCGTCCTGGCCGCGTCGCTGCGTGGCATCCCGACGATGCTGCTCGAGCAGAACGCGGTGCCCGGCCTCACGAACCGGCTGCTGGCGAAGGTGGTGTCGGCGGCTGCGGTCACGTTCGATTCGACGGTCTCGTTCTTCGGCAGGAGGGCCTTTGTCGCAGGGAATCCGATTCGACAGGAATTCCTCGATACGACAGCGAGTGATGCCGCCGGGGGCGGCGACGAGGGCGGTGCGGCGCCGAGGGTTCTGATCTTTGGCGGCTCCCAGGGCGCGCACGCAATCAACCTGGCCATGGTGGAGGCGGCGCCGCGGCTGGCAGATCGCGGCGGCGCTGGCCATCACGCATCAGACCGGCGAACGCGACCTGGAGCGCGTTCGCGATGGATATCGGCAGGCGGGGCTCATCGCGCGGATCGAGCCCTTCCTGTACGAGATGGACCGGGAGATGAAGAACGCCGACCTGATCATCTGTCGCGCCGGCGCCACGACGATCGCCGAGCTGACGGCCGCGGGGAGGCCTTCCGTGCTGATCCCGCTGCCCACGGCGGCAGACGACCATCAGCGGAAGAACGCCGAAGTGCTGCAGCGGGCGGGTGCGGCGGAGGTGATCGAACAGAAGGATCTGTCGGGAGCGGCGCTGGCCGAGCGGATCGGCGGGCTCATGAGCGATCCCGAGCGGCGTGAACGGATGGCCAAGGCGGCGCGCGCGCTCGCGCGCCCGGACGCGGCCCGCGTCATCGTCGATCGGGCGCTGGAACTGGCGCGGCGTTGAGCCCAGGAGGCAGCGGCGCCGGCGGCGAGGATCGGACCGGCAGCCTCAGGTTCGAGCAGTGGATGCTCGGCCGTACGCACCGGATTCACTTCGTCGGCGTCGGCGGCATCGGCATGAGCGGCATCGCGGAAGTGCTCGCAAATCTTGGATACGAGGTGACCGGTTCGGATGCGAAAGGGTCGGACGTGACAACTCGCCTTTCGGAGCTCGGCGTGCAGGT
Source organism: uncultured Acidobacteriota bacterium (assembly GCA_963836735.1). GTDB lineage: Bacteria > Acidobacteriota > Vicinamibacteria > Vicinamibacterales > 2-12-FULL-66-21 > JACCXG01. The sequence goes on from CAWIKP010000023.1 coordinate 307,651, forward strand.
GCACATCGGGCACGACGCCGCACATGTCGGCTCCGCCGACGTGGTGGTGGTGTCTTCGGCGATCAACCCGGCCAACCCGGAACTGATCGAAGCGAAACGGCGGCGCATTCCCGGTGATTCCGCGCGCGGAGATGCTCGCGGAGCTGATGCGGCTCCGCTACGGCATCGCGATCGCGGGCGCGCACGGCAAGACCACGACGACCTCGATGGTGGCTCTGGTGCTCGAGCGGGCCGGACTCGATCCGACTGCCGTGATCGGTGGACGGCTCAGCGCTTTCGGCAGCAACGCGCGCCTTGGACGAGGAGCGTCGATGGTGGTCGAAGCCGACGAGAGCGATCGGTCGTTCCTGACGTTGTCCCCGGCGATCGCGCTGGTGACCAACATCGATCGCGAGCACATGGACGCATACGGCAGCTGGCAGGCGCTGAAGGACGCCTTCCTGCAGTTCATCAACAAGGTGCCGTTCTACGGCGCCGCGGTGCTGTGTGTGGACGACGAGCCGGTGCGCGAGCTCCTGCCGCGGACCAGCCGCCGGGTCATCACGTATGGGTTTGCCGACGCGAGCGCGTCGATCCAGCCGGACGTCGCTGCGCACGACATGCGGCTCGAACCGTTCGCGTCACGCTGCACGGTGAGCCGGCTGGCAGACGGGGTCCGCGAGACCCTCGGAGAGATGGCGGTTGCCGTTCCGGGCCGACACAACCTGCTCAACGCGCTCGGCGCGGTGGCGATCGGCATCGAGCTTCAGGTTCCGTTCCCGCGCATCGTCGCCGCGCTCGGGGAGTTCACGGGCGCCGAGCGGCGTTTCCAGGTGCGAGGCGAACGCCGCGACGTGCTGGTGGTCGACGACTACGGCCATCATCCGACGGAGATCAGCGCGGTGATCGCCGCGGCGCGAGCCACCGGCCGCCGGCTGCTGGTCGTGTTCCAGCCCCATCGCTACACGCGAACGCGCGATCTGATGCCGGAGTTCGCGCAGGCGCTGAGCGCGGCCGACGAGGTGGTGCTGACCGACATCTATCCGGCCGGCGAAGCGCCGATCGAGAGCGTCACGGTGGATGCGCTTGCCGCCGCGGTCCGGAACAGCAGCACGCGCCCGCTGCACGTGGTTCATCAACTCGCTGAGATTCCCGCGCGGGTCGTCGAAATCGCCAGAACGGGCGACCTGGTCATCACGCTCGGGGCCGGCACGATCGGTGGTGTGGGCGATCGCATCCTGGCGGCGCTCGAAACCTCTGGCGGGAAGACGACGTGACGGTCAAGGCGCCCTCCGAACGGAATTTTCGCCGGACGTCGGCGAAGAAGGGCACGAGGCGGCGCCGCTTCCGTCCGCGCCTTTCCTGGAGCGTCCTGCGAAGGCTCGCTGAGCGTGCTGCTGCTCGTGTTCGGGGTGTACCAGAGCATCGCCTTCGCGTGTCACGACGCCGCTGCTGCGCGTGAGCCGGATCAGCGTGCAGGGCAACGTGCGGTTGTCGAGCGGGGAAGTGCAGGCGCTCGTCGAGGACCTTCGCGGCAGCAGCATCCTGCGGGTCGACCTCGACGCCTTCCGCCAGCGGCTGGTCGAGTCGCCCTGGGTCGCGGATGTCGCGCTCCGCCGCGTGCTGCCCTCGACGGTTGAAGTCTTCGTCTCGGAGCGGCGGCCGGTCGGTCTCTGCCGCATGGGACAGGACCTCTACCTCGTCGACGAAACCGGTACGGTGATCGACCAGTTCGGCCCGCAGTACTCCGAGTTCGATCTCCCGATCATCGACGGCCTCGTCCCGCCCGCTCCGCGCGGGGCAAAAGCGAAGGCGTCGATCGATCCGGGCCGGGCGGAGCTGGCGTCGCGGGTCATTGCCGACCTCGCGCGAAGCCAGCAGATCGGCAGCCGGCTGTCGCAGGTGGACGTGAGCGATGCGCACGATGCGGTCGTGCTGCTCGACGGGGACGGGGCGCTCCTTCATCTCGGCGATGACAAGTTCCTCGAGCGGGTTCAGTCGTACCTGGAGCTGTCTCCGGCCCTGCGCGAGCGCGTCACCGACATCGATTACGTGGATCTCCGATTCGATCCGCGGGTATACGTCCGGCCCGCGGTCGAGCGCAGCCGCGACGGCAGTCCCCGGCGTTAGCGAACACGAAGGGAACCTATGGCACGCAAAGAACGCTACCTGGTTGGACTGGACGTCGGGACCTCCAAGATCACCGCGCTCGTGGGCGAAGCGGGCGATGAGGGGGAGCTCGACATCATCGGGATCGGGCTCGCGGATTCGAAGGGGATCCGGCGGGGCGTGGTCGTGAACCTGGAGGCGGCGGTCGAGTCGATCAAGAAGGCGATCGACGAAGCGGAGCTGACCGCCGGCGTCGAGATCGACTCGGTTCACCTCGGCCTCTCGGGCGCGCACGTCAAGGCGTTCAACAGCCGCGGCGTCGTGGCGGTGGCCGGCAAGAACCGCGAGATCACGAAGGAAGACGTGCGCCGTGCACTCGAGGCCGCCAAGGCCGTGGTGCTGCCGAGCGGCCGCGAAATCCTGCACGTGCTGCCGCAGGACTTCGTGGTCGACGAACAGGACGGCATCGGGGCTCCGGTCGGCATGACCGGCTCGCGTCTCGAGGTCAACGTCCACGTCGTCACCGGCAGCGCCTCGTCGACCCAGAACGTGGTTGCCTGCGTCAACCGCGCGGGCGTGGCGGTGCTCGACACGGTGCTCGAGCAGCTGGCGGCCAGCGAAGCCGTGCTGACCCAGGACGAGAAGGAGCTGGGCGTCGCGCTGGTCGACATCGGCGGCGGGACCACCGACTTCGCGATCTTCGAGCGCGGCAGCCTCTGGCACACCGGCGTCGTGGCGGTGGGCGGCGATCACTTCACCAACGACATCGCGGTCGGCCTGCGCACGCCGATTCCGGACGCGGAAAAGATCAAGCGGCGCTGCGGCTGCGCGCTCTCCTCGATGGTCGACGAAGACGAGACGATGGAAGTGGCGAGCGTCGGCGGCCGGAAGCCGAGAGTGATGGCCCGCCGGATTCTGTCGGAGATCCTCCAGCCGAGAGCGGAAGAGATCTTCCATCTGCTTGTGGGACGAGATCCGGCAAGGCCGGCTTCGAGAAGTCGCTGAACTCGGGCATCGTGCTGACCGGCGGCGGCGCGATGCTCGAAGGCGTCGCGGAGATCGCCGAGCAGATCTTCGATCTGCCGATCCGCCGCGGGGCGCCGGCCGGCGTCGGCGGGTTGGCCGACCACGTCGCCAGCCCGGCGTTCGCGACCGCCGTGGGCGTCGTGATGTACGCGCACCGCAATCAAGCGGGCGAGCCGGCCCGCGCGGTCGGCGCCGGAGCCTTCGGCCGCGTGGCCGGGCGGCTTCGAGGGCTGTTCAAGGAGTTCCTGTAACCGGCGATCCGGAACGAGTAACGAGCGATCTGCGAATTGACGAACTGCGATCCTTTGACCGGGCCCGGACCGCGTCGAGGAATGAATCCGAGGAGGCCGAATGGCTGACGTACGAAAGACCCCGAATCCACCCCGATACTTCAACGCTGCGCCTGAAGCTCGACGAGGAGGCGCGCACGGGCGCACGCATCAAAGTGGTGGGCGTCGGCGGCGGCGGCAGCAATGCCGTCAATCGCATGGTCACCGCCGGCCTCGACGGCGTCGAGTTCATCGTCGCCAACACCGACCTGCAGGCGCTGCGGCTCAACGCCGCGCCGCACAAGCTGCAGATCGGTTCGAAGCTGACCAAGGGACTCGGCGCCGGCGCCGACCCGAACGTCGGCCGCCAGGCGGCGCTCGAGGACACCGAGAAGCTGATCGAGGCGCTCGACGGCGCGGACATGGTGTTCGTGACCACCGGCCTCGGCGGCGGCACCGGCACCGGCGCCGCCCCGGTCATCGCCAGCCTGGCCAGCGAGCTCGGCGCGCTGACGATCGCCGTGGTCACCAAGCCGTTCAAGTTCGAAGGCCGGAAGCGCCAGGCCCAGGCCGAGCGCGGGCCTCGACGAGCTCCGCGAGTGCGTGGACACGGTGATCACGATCCCCAACGAACGGCTGCTCGCCACCATCGGCCGCACCACCTCGCTGAACGACGCGTTCACGAATGCGGACGATGTGCTGCGGCAGGCGATCCAGGGGATCTCGGACCTGATCCTGGTGCCGGGGATGATCAACCTCGACTTCGCCGACGTGAAGACGATCATGGCGGGCATGGGCTTCGCCATCATGGGCACCGGCCTGGCGGAAGGCGACAACCGCGCGATGAACGCGGCCAACGCGGCGATCTCGAGCCCGCTGCTCGAGGACGCGTCGGTCAAGGGCGCGCGCGGCGTGATCATCAACGTCACCGGCGGTCCGGATCTCTCGCTCATCGAAGTGAGCGAAGCGTCCGCGATCATCCAGGAAGCGGCCCACGACGAGGCGAACATCATCTTCGGCGCCGTCGTCGATCCGCAGATGGAAGGCAAGGTGAAGATCACCGTCATCGCGACCGGCTTCGAACGCCCGAACCTGGCGCACACGCTCGCGGCCTCGTCGGCCCAGACGCCGGTCGATCTGCAGTCGTACGCCGCCTGGAAGCAGGAATCCGGCGAGCGGGTGGCCGTGGCGGAGGCGGAGGCGCGCAGGGTCGCCGTTTCGCGCCGCGCGGTGATCGACATTCCGCTACCGCCGCCACCGCCGACGACGTGGGGATGGCGCCCGGCGCCGAGTTCGAGCCGGCCTCGCCGCTGGACGTCCCGGCGTTCCTCCGGCGGCAGAGCGAAGGCTGATTCGCGCGCGACCTCACCTTCCCAGTCCCGGCAACGGGTCCGGCGCTGCGTCCCCCGCGGCGCCGGCGCCCAGCCCCGGCCGTGCCCTCGCGGTACGGCGTGGTAGATTAGGAAGACTCCTGGGACGCCCGAACGCCGCCGGCGCAGCCGAAGAACCCGCACGGCGTCTCCCACGATCCACATGTCAACGAAGAAGTGGCAGAAACAGCGCGATCGCGCGCGGGACGTGCTGTCCCGCGAGGTCGGCTTCGTCCAGAAGCCGCACGGCGGACGTCTGCGCGTGGCCCTGGCCTTCCCGAACACCTACTTCGTCGGCATGTCGAGCCTCGGCTTCCAGACCACCTACCGCCTCTTCAACGACATCGACGACGTGGTGTGCGAGCGGGTGTTCCTGCCGCCCAAGCAGGAGCTGCAGGCGCAGCTGGCGTCCGGCGCGCCGCTGCTGACGCTCGAATCGCAGACGCCGGTCCGCGAGTTCGACGTGTTCGCCTTCTCGGTCTCGTTCGAGTGGGACTACATCAACGTCGTGACGATGCTCCGGCTGGCGGGCATGGCTCCGCGAGCCGCGGCGCGCGATCGCCGCGATCCGCTCGTGGTGATCGGCGGCGCCGTGACGTTCGTCAACCCGGAGCCGCTGGCGCTGTTCGCCGACGTGATCGCCGCCGGCGAAGGCGAGAGCCTGATTCCGGATCTGGCGGATGTGCTGCGGCAGACGCGCGACCGACAGGAAGTGCTGGCCGCACTGGCGACCCGGCGCGGCTTCTACATCCCCGAGTTCTACGACGTGCGCTACGCGGACAACGGCACGATCGCGGCGTTCGAGCCGAAGCCCGGCACCGCCGCGCCGGCGACGGTGAGGAAGGCGGCGGTGAAGTCCACCGAGCGGCTCGATCCGCCGGCGACGTCGATCTTCACGCCCGACACCGAGTTCGGCTCGCGGTTCCTGATCGAGGTCGTGCGCGGCTGCGCGAACCTGTGCCGCTTCTGCTGGGCCGGCTACAACTACCTGCCGGTGCGCGCCTTTCCCGCCGATCGCATCCTGCAGCTCGCGGCCGACGCCCGCCGGCACTCGGCGCCGCGCCGGCCTGGTGTCGATCGCGCTGTGCGACCACCCGGAGATCGATCGGATCCTGCGCAGCCTGATCGACATGGGCTATTCGATCAGCCCGGCGTCGCTGCGGCTCGACGATCTCACCGCGCCGATCGTGCAGATGCTGCGCGAGAGCGGCGAGCGGTCGATCACGATCGCGCCCGAAGCCGGGTCCGATCGTCTGCGGCGCGTCATCAACAAGACGGTGACGAACCAGGAGATTCTCGATGCCGCCGAGCTGATCTTCGCCAACGGCATCGAGAACCTGAAGCTCTACTACATGATCGGCCTGCCCACCGAAACAGACGACGACCTGGTGGCGATCCGGGATCTGACCCTCCAGATGCGCGATGCGATGATGCGGCATGCGAAGGAGCGCGGCCGCGTCGGCCGGATCGTCGGCAGCGTGAATCCGCTGATCCCGAAGCCGGGCACCGCGTATCAGTGGCTGCCGATGGAGGATCCCGCGATCACCGATCGCAAGAGCAAACGGCTGCGGCAGCTGCTGGCCGGCATCGACAACGTGTACTTCAACATCAAGTCGGAGCGGCATTCGTACTACCAGGCGCTGCTCTCGCTCGGCGATCGCCGGGTCGCGCCGGCGATCGAAGCGGCCGAGCGCAACGGCGGCAACTGGCGCGCCGCCGTGGCCGAGACCGGCGTCGACGCCGACTTCTACATCTTTCGCGACCGCTCGGGCGATACGCTCCTGCCGTGGGACATCATCGACGGCGGCATGAAGACGACGTTCTTCCAGTCGGAGTTCGAGAAGGCGCATCCGCGAGGAGTGGACGCTGCCTCCCAAGCGGCAGAAGGAGAACACCCGGCTCCTCCCGGTCCTCCAGTAGTCCCCGCCCGATCATTCAGGCGCTCACCGCCGCCGCGCCTTCGTGTTCGGCATACGCCTGCAGAATCAGCTCGCGGATGCGGTCCTGCGCCGTGATGTCGGCCATCGGCCGGAGCAGCGCGAAGCTGCGGCGTTCGCCGTTGACCGAGATACTGGCGCGCCGGGAACGTGACGTTCCGGCCGTTGCCGGTCTTGCGTTCCCAGATACCGAAAGCCAATCAGCTTCAGCCCTTCGAGCGGGCCATCGGTGAAGTGCAGCTCCGCGTCCGCCAGCTTTCCGGGCGGATTCCCCTTCTCGTTCGGAAGAATCTTGATGGTCATGGTTGTCTCCAGCGGCTGTAGGCGCCGCTCGGAGATCGACCGCAATCGACTGCGCCGGCCGGCGGCGGACGCAGAGATGTCGGCGGAAGCCTGTTGAGCCGGGTGGATCTCGCGGCGCGTCGAGCGAATGGGGCCGGGGGAGGCGACGGGCGACGGTGACCGTCGCTGACTACCGCGGGTTGACGTGGACGGCCAAGGCGCCGGGATCAGTCGCCGAAGCAGCATGACCTGCGCCAGCGCGAGGGTCTCGGAGTGCGTGATGGTCACGAGGCTGCGGCGCACCTGCATGCTCGTCGGCGCGCCGGGCGGCGCCGCCGTGCAACTGCAGTTGCGGCGGTCCACCGACGCGGACGACCTCGATGTCCTTCCAGAGCACGCCGCGCGAGTGGCCGGTGCCGAGCGCCTTCATCGCCGCCTCCTTGGCGGCAAACCGGCCGGCGAGATGCGGAACCGGATCGCGGCGCCGCGTACAATAGGCGATCTCCCCCTCGGTGAATATCCGCTGCAGGAAGCGATCGCCGTAGCGCTTGCAGCGTCTGCGCGATCCGTGGAAGATCCGTCGCATCCAGTCCGATTCCGATGATGTTCATGTCCGAGCCTCAGCCTAGCGATGGATTCGAGTGGACGCAAGCGCCGTGGGGGCCGGTCCTCAGGTGCCAGCCGCTGCTGGAGGTGCGCCGACACTTTTTCACGGCGGGCTCGGTTGAGCTGCGCCAGAACGACCGCGAGTGGGACGCGGTTGCCGCGCTCGCGGGCGTGCCCGCGACGCGCAGCTGCGGCTCCTGCGGCAGGTTCACGGCCGCACTGTCGTCGTCTCGCGAGCGGGCGCGACCTGGGGACCGTGGGACACCGCCGCAGGCCGACGGCGTCGTCAGCGATGATCCCTCAGCGGCGTTCGGCGGTGCGGGTCGCGGACTGCGCGCCGATCCTGATCGGCCGACCGGCGCACGGGTGCGCGTGGCCGCCGTGCACGCCGGCTGGCGCAGCACCATGCAGCGGATCGGCGCGGAGGCGGTCGCGGCCATGGCTCGGGAGTTCGGCTCGGATCCCGCTGATCTCGTCGCCGCGATCGGCCCCTGCCTCGGGCCGTGCTGCGGAGAAATGGGTGAGGAGGTCGTGCAGGCGTTCCGTGAGGCGGGCCATGACGATGTCACGGTTGCCCGCTGGTTCTCGCGCGAAGACGGCCGGCGCCCGCACTTCGATCTGTGGCGCGCGAACGCGGATCAGCTCGAGGATGCCGGCATTCCGGCCGGGTCGATCCACGTGGCCGGCCTCTGCACGCGGACGCACCCGGAGATCTTTCATTCCTACCGGGTGCGCGGAACCGAGGCAGGGCGGATGGTGGGCGTGATCCGCGCGCGGGGCCGGTGATCTAGAAGAGCCGCGGCTGACCCTCGGCGGCCTTTGGGCGTTTCGCGCAGCGCGGCTTCCGCCTCGTCCATCCCGAGATTCGACAGCCGATCGGCTTCCTTGTTCTGTTCCCGGCGCACGTGCTGGAACGTGACGTCGTCCAGCTGGCCGATCAGCAGACGCGCCCGTGCGGCCAGCGGCTGCAGGCCGGGATGCTTGACCCGGTATTCGCCGCGCATCTGCTTGACCAGCAGCTCGGAGTCGGCGCGGATCTGGACCTTCTGCTGCCCGTGGTCGACCGCCCACTTCAGGGCCGCCAGAAGGCCGTTGTACTCGGCGACGTTGTTGGTGGCGATGCCAAGGCCGCCGTGCAGCTCTTCGATCAAGCGTGCCGTCGGCGTCTTCGATCGCGCACGCCGTATCCCGCCGGACCGGGGTTCCCGCGGGCGCCCCCGTCGATGTACGATCACGGACCATAACGAAAGGGTCTAGGAAGGTTGCGGCGGCGCGGCGGCGGACGGGGCCGGGACGAAGTAGAGGATCCGCGTGCAGCTGTCGCACTGGACGATGCTGTCGTTCCGGCGCGCCTCGTTGAAGACCTGCGGCCGGAGCCGGACGTGGCACACGGTGCACAGGCCATCACGCGCTTCGGCCATCGCGAGCCCGCGACGGCCCTGCGCCACGCGCTCGAACAGCGCCAGCACCTCGGCACTGACCAGCGCCGCGGTCCGGGCGCGTTCCTCGCTCACGTTCTTCAGGTCGTCGGCAACGGTCCCGCGTTCGCTTGTCGAGCAGCCTGTCGCTCCCTGGAGATCTCGGCCTGTTCCGTTGCCAGCGCCGCTTCTGCCGTCTTCAGCTCGATGGCCAGGCCGTCAGCCTCTTCCATCCGCTCCAGCATCCGGGTTTCGAAATCGCTGATCTCCTGCTCGGCGACGCTCATCTCCTTCTGCATCGCCTGGTATTCCTTGTTCGTCTTCACTTCCATCAGCTGGTTCTTGAACTTGCTGAGGCGTCACTGAACCGCGGCGAGATCCCTTTCGACCTCCCGGCGTGCCGTCTGCGACTCGGCGATCCGTGCCTTGACCGCCTCGACCGCCGCTCGTCCGCGCCGCCAGCCTCGCGTCGAGCGCGGACTGGAGCACGGGGATGTCGATCACACGCCGGCGATGGCGCTCCGCGGCGAGATCGAGCTCCTGGAGATGAATGAGATGTTCGAGATCGGGATGCAAGAGTGTCAGAGGTTAAAGGATCAACGCCTGGGAGACCAGATTTTCTTCACCACCCGCTCAGTGCTGTTCCACTAGCATCCGCCTTCGCGGCTAGCGCCGCTACGGCGAGACACCTTCGCGTGGGCTTGCCAGCCGTAGCTCGTTCGCCCTCGCTCGCCCGCCTTCGCGCCATCGGCGCTACGGCGGGCAGCCTTCGCCTGCATTCATGAGCGAAGGCTGGTGGGCCCACCAGGATTCGAACCTGGGACAGGCCGGTTATGAGCCGGCGGCTCTGACCGCTGAGCTATGGGCCCGAGGGAAGTGTACAACACGGGTTCCAGGTGCCGGGTGCCAGGCTCCTGGTTCGGCGCCCGGAACCAACCTACGTTCTGCCTTCCAGGAACGCGCGAAGCTTCCGCGACCGCGACGGGTGGCGCAGCTTGCGCAGCGCCTTGGCTTCGATCTGGCGGATGCGCTCGCGGGTGACGGCGAAGTTCTGGCCGACCTCCTCGAGCGTGTGCTCGCTGCCGTCGCCGACGCCGAACCGCATCTTGATGACCTTCTCCTCGCGCGGGGTCAGCGTCTTCAGGACCGATTCGGTCTGTTCCTTCAGGTTGAGGTTGATCACCGCGTCGGACGGCGAGACCACCTGGCGGTCTTCGATGAAGTCGCCAAGATGTGAATCTTCCTCTTCGCCGATCGGCGTCTCGAGCGAGATCGGCTCCTGGGCGATCTTGAGGACCTTGCGGACTTTCGACACCGGGATGTCCATCCGCTTGGCGATTTCTTCCGAGGTCGGTTCCCGTCCGAGCTCCTGCACCAGCGCGCGCGAGGTGCGGATCAGCTTGTTGATCGTCTCGATCATGTGGACCGGGATGCGGATCGTGCGGGCCTGGTCGGCGATCGCGCGGGTGATCGCCTGGCGGATCCACCACGTGGCGTAGGTCGAGAACTTGTAGCCGCGGCGGTATTCGAACTTGTCGACCGCCTTCATCAGGCCGATGTTGCCTTCCTGAATCAGATCGAGGAACTGCAGGCCGCGGTTGGTGTACTTCTTCGCGATCGAGACCACCAGCCGCAGGTTGGCTTCGACCAGCTCCTTCTTCGCCTGCTCCGCCTGAATCTCCCCGCGCGAGATCGTCTCGAGCGTGTGCATCAGGCGATCCGGCGTCTCGCTCCATCTCCTCGGCGGCCGACTTCATCTGGAGCTTGACCTCCTTCTGCCGCCTCAGCGAGGTTCTTCTTGTCGTCTTCCTTGAGCCGGACCTTCTTGTTCTTCGGATTGAGCTGGCGCTCGATGTGGTCCACCTCGCGCTTCAGCCGCATCACCCCTTCGACCGCCTCCTTCAGGTGATCGATCAGGCGCCGCTTGATCGTCTCGGTGAACTCGATCTTCCGAATCAGCTGCGACAGCTCGATCCGGGCGCGCAGCGACTCCCACCGGGTGCGGCGGTACTTCCGCTTCTCGCGGGTCGTCGCGCCCTTCGGCGTCTTGTCCAGCTTCTCCTTGCACTTCTCGCGTGACCGCCCAGGCCTTGCGGACCGCTTCGATCTGCCGCAGCACCTGCCGCTTGCGCTCCTCGATCTTGTCGTCGGTGATCTCTTCGTCCTGGAAGATGACGAGCTCGCGGACGCTGCGCTCGTCGTTCTTCAGCTGATCGCCCATCGTCATGATCGCGCGGGCGACGGTCGGGGTCCGCGAGATCGACTTGATGACGGCCAGCTTGCCGCGCTCGATGCGCTTGGCGATCTCGACTTCCCCTTCGCGGGTCAGGAGCGGGACGGTGCCCATCTCGCGGAGGTACATGCGGACCGGATCGTTCGTCTTGTCGAGCGCGCCGGGCGTCAGATCGAGCTCGAGCTCCTCGGCGCCTTCGCCGGTGCGGTCGAGCAGCTTGTCGTCGCGGTAGGCCTTCTCCGAATCGACGACCTCGATCCCCGCACTGCCGAACGTGCTGAACAGATCATCGAGCTCGTCCGACGACGTGATGTCGGCGGGCAGCAGCTCGTTGACTTCGTCGTAGAGCAGGTAGCCCTTTTCCTTGCCGATGGAGATGAGCTGCCTCACTTCATCGTATTTTTCTTCGATCGACAACGGCGTGTCCTCCAAACGCTGCTTCATTTCGTGCGCGGGCCCCCGCCCGGTTGATTTCAATGCTCGCGGGGCACCGACCCCGCCTGCTCGGTGCCAATGGAATCGATCTGCTGTTTGAGAACCAGCTGCCGCATTCCCAGCTGGTTGATCCGCTCGTCGTCGCTGGGGATGCCCTGCTCGAGGAGCCGGTCCATCTGGCGCTGAACGTCTGCCCGTTCCCGCGTCAGTTGCAGGCGCCGAAGCTCCGCCACGCAGTCGGCGGGCACGAGCACCGGCGGTACGGGCTGCGCCGTAATTTCTTCGACCAGCCCCGCTTCCTGTGTACTTAGACGCTCCAGTAACGCCTGTGGTAGGCCCTCTGACGGCCATCCCTGCAGGGATCGCGCCTGTTCGAGGATGGGGCCCGTGGCCAACCCGCTCAGGTCCATGCTGTCGAGGCCGGCGAGCGCGCCGAACCCGGCCGCGGGGTCCCTGACCAGTGCCCAGATCAGCCCCCGCTCGAACGTCTTCACCTGTCCCAGCGCGGGAACGTGCCGCCGTTCGACCACGGTCTGCTTCTGGACGGCAGCTTTGCGAATCTCGGCGCGCACGACCTCTTCCGTAATTCTCGCCTTGTGCGCCAGCCTGTCGCCGAACTGGTCACGGGCGGCCGCGTCCGGGATGCGGGCGGCCACCGCCAGCATCCGGCCCAGGAATTCCCGTCGATCCTCGTCCCGCCGGAGGTCGAAATCCTGCGCCGCACGGTCCAGCAGGTAGTCGAGATACTGCCGCGACTGCTTCAGCGCGTCCTGGTAAGCCGCGCCGCCATTCCTGCGGATGAAAGTATCGGGATCTTCGCCCGCCGGCAGCATGGCGACGTTCACCTGAAAGCCCTCGGACACGAGCAATTCGGACGATTTCGCGGCGGCGCCCTGGCCGGCCGTGTCGGGATCGAAACTGAGGACGACCTTGGACGCGAATCGTTTCAAGAGCTTTGCCTGCGCCGGGGTCAAGGCTGTCCCCGACGATGCCACCACGTTCTGGACGCCGGCCTGATAGGCCTGGGCGAAATCGAAATAGCCCTCGACCATGACCGCGTATCGGGCCTTGGCAATCGCCTGCTTGCTCAGATGGAGACCAAAAAGCGTGCGTCCTTTGACATAAATCGGCGTCTCCGGCGAATTCAGGTACTTCGGCTGTTGTCCCGCGTCCATCGCCCGGCCGCCGAACGCGATGATGGCGCCGTTGTCCCGGGCAATCGGAATCATGAGACGGTTCCGAAACCTGTCGCGGAGAGACCCATCTTCCCGCTGCACCGCGAGCCCGCTCTTCAGGAGCATCGCCGGAGTAAACCCTTCGTTCCGGAGCCGTGTGCAGAGTCCGTCGGGCATCGCCGGGGCGTAGCCCACGGCCATGACCCGGGCGAGCTCGGCGCCCACGCCGCGTTCCTGGAGTTGCCGCCGGGCAACCGCCCCCACGGCGGCGGCGAGCTGTTCCGAAAACCAGGCGGCCGCAATCTCGTGCGCCTTGAGCAGCGATTCGCGATCGCGCTGATCTTCAGCGTCGTGCGGCGTGGACTCCGGTTCCGGCACCGGCAGGCCGGCCCGCAGGGCCAGCTGACGCACCGCCTCCGGGAACGACACCTTGTCGTACAGCTCGACGAACTTGATGACGTCGCCACCCACCCCGCAGCCATAACACTTGAAGAACCCCTTATCGTACACGTGAAACGAGGGTGTTTTCTCGCCGTGGAACGGACACAGCCCTTTCCACGTGGTTCCGCTGCGCCGCAGCGGCACGCGCTCCTGGATCGACCTGCACGATATCGGCGTGCGATTTCAGGTCGTCGATGAAGCTGGCGGGGAAGAGGCCCAGGGCTCTACTCCTTCAGTTCCACGACAGTGACGCCGCCGCCGCCCTTGTCCGAAGGGGCGGCATTGAAGCTCGCGACCGATGGGTGGGTCTTGAGCCAGTCCCCAATCGCCCGCCGGAGCTGGCCGGTCCCGAACCCGTGAATCACTCGGACGGTCCGCTGTTCGGTGATGAACGCATCGTCCAGAAACTTCTCGAGCCGCACAAGAGCATCGTCGACGTTCGAGCCAATCAGGTTCAGCTCGGTCAGCAGCCCCTCGCGCGGTTGAAGATCCACGTTGACCCGGATCGTGGCGGGCGCTGGCGGACCCGAGGCACCGGTGACCCGAAGCTCCGAGATTCGAGCCCGCAGCCGTTTGCCACGGACGTCCACCTCGGCATCGCGCCCTTGCATCGAGATGACCACGCCTTCGAGACCCAGTGCGCCCACGCGAACGCGGTCCCCGAGCTGGGCGGGGCGAGCCGGCGCGGCCGGGGCCGCGGGTGCGGCAACGCCGCCTTCCGCCGCGCGGCGGAGGCGGTCTTCGATGGCATCGAGCGCCGCCCGTGCGTCGGCGCGGGCGCCACCGCTCTCCCCGGTAGGGATCAGGCGTGCTGCGGCCCGCTCTGCCTGCGACACCATCGTCTCGGTTCGCGCCTTCAGGCGCCCCACCACGGCGTCGATCTCGCGACGGGCTTCCCGCAGCCGCTCCTCGATCTTCTGATCGAGCTTCCGGCGAAGCGCTTCCTCGCGGTTCTTCAAATCGTCTTCGCGGGACTTGAGCTTCGAGGTCGCGTCCGCGAGGGTCTGCCGCTCGCGCGCGGCGAGGCGCCGCTCCTGCTCGAGCGATTGCATGTCGCGCTCCACGCGCGCCAGGTGATCGGCGAGCTGGCTCTCGCGCTCGCTGCGGTGCGCCCGCGCGCGCTGAATGATCGACGGGGGGAGCCCGAGACGGTTCGCGATCTCGAACGCGAGGCTGCTCCCGGGCGAACCGTAGTTCAACCGGTAGGTCGGCGCGAAGGTTTTCGGATCGAACCCGAATCCGGCCGGCGTCACGCCCGCGGTCGTCGACGCATAGGTCTTCAACGCGTCGTAGTGCGTGGTGGCTATCACCCTGGCATTCCGCAGCCGGAAATGCTCGATGATCGCCATCGCCAGCGCCCCGCCCTCCATCGGATCCGTGCCGGCGCCGGCCTCGTCGAGTAGAACCAGTGCAGGCACCTCGAGCGCCTGCTCCATGGCTACGATGTTGGCGATGTGGCCTGAAAAGGTGCTCAGGCTCTGCGCGATGGACTGCTCGTCCCCGATATCGGCGAACACCGACCGGAAGATCGGCACCTGCGAGTCCTCGGCTACGGGGATGAGCAACCCCGCCTGCGCCAGGAGAGGCAGCAGCCCCGCCGTCTTCAGTGCGACCGTCTTGCCGCCGGTGTTCGGCCCGGTAATGACGAGGACGTTCACCGGAGGGATCAGCAGGATGTCGACGGGAACGGGCTCACGGGCGGTGCTGCCCTCGCCGTTGGCCCTGTTCCGGAGTTCGTCAGACGGTCCGTCGCTCTGCAGTCGCTGTCTGACCGCCGGAATGAGCAGGGGGTGGCGCGCCGCGCGCAGCTCGAGCCGTCCATCTTTGGCAAGCTTCGGCTCGACCCCCCTTACCAGGACTGAAAACCGTGCCCGCGCATTGAGGACGTCCAGTTGGGCGGCAGCGTCGACGGTTCGATCCAGCTCCTCGGCGCGGCGGCGAAACGCATCGGTGAGCTCCAGCAGGATGCGGCGCACCTCCTCCCGTTCCTGCTCCTCGAGCGCAACGATGTCGTTGTTGATCTCGACGGTGCTGAGCGGCTCGAGATAGAGGCTCGCCCCGCTCCCCGAGCTGCCATGAACGATGCCCGGAATCGAGGCACGGTGCTCGGCGCGGATCACCAGCACGTAGCGGCCATGTCGGTCCGTCACGATCTGCTGTTGCAGATATTTCGACGTGTCCTTGCCCCGCAGGTACGACTCCAGCGTGCCGCGCAACCGCGTGCGCTGGCGGCGAAGCCGGTCGCGAATGCTCCTCAATTCCGGCGAGGCATCGTCCACGACATCGCCCGCGGGATCGATCTTGCGGAGGACCTCTGCGACTTCGTGATCGAACGTGGCTGCCCGTTCGGCGATGACGCTGAGGAGAGGAAAGGTTGCCCGCGCTCTGCGGATCGCCCCACACGTGGTGGCGACCGTCGTCAGGAAGTTTGCCAGCGCGATGAGATGCAGGGGTTCGAGCGGCCGGCCTTCGACCGTGATGCCGGCGAGGATGACTTCGAGCTCGGACGGCGCCTGGACCGTGATCTGGCCCTCAGCCAGAAACCGGACGGTCTCGCTCGTTGCCGCGAGCGCCGACGCGACCGCCCGCGGGTCGGTCGCCGGCTCGAGCGCGGCGAGATGAGCCTCCCCCTGCGGCGTCTGGGCAAAGCCGCGGATCACCTCGACAATGCGGTCGAATTCAAGGGCCCTGAGGGCGCCAGCGTGCATGCGATTGATTGAGGTGGTAACTCCCGGGCCATGCCCTTGGAGGAGGGCAAACAGTCAACTATAGATCTTCAATATGTGGGGCGCCAGGGGGTCTGTCAAATAGCAGAAGAAAGGGCAATTCCGGGGGTCGGGGCTGGGGATCGGGGGCTGGGAAGATCAGGGCCCGGTTTAGCGGGTTCCGGGTTTTGCGAGCCCCGAGCCCCAGCCCCCAGCCCCGGGAGTTTGTTCTGGAGTTTGTTCTTATGAAAGGTGATTGATCGAGCTGGCGACCGCAGCCGCGCCGAAGCCGTTGTCGATATTGACGACCGACACGCCGCTGGCGCAGCTGTTCAGCATGCCCAGCAGGGCCGCCAGGCCGCCGAAGCTGGCCCCGTAGCCGATGCTCGTCGGTACGGCTATTACCGGGACATCCACGAGGCCCCCGACGACGCTCGGCAGCGCCCCTTCCATTCCAGCGACGACGATCACGACCCGGGCGGCGCGCAGGCGCGCGTGCTCCGCCAGGAGCCGGTGCAGTCCCGCGACCCCTACGTCGTAAAGCCGATCGACCTGATTTCCCATCGCGTCGGCGCAGACGGCTGCCTCTTCGGCCGCCGCCTGATCGGCCGTGCCAGCCGCGACGACCAGAAGGGTGCCCCTGCCGGTGGGCGGCCCCTCGGCGCGGCGCGTAATGGCTCTGGCGACAGAATGAAACCGCGCGTCTGGAATCCGTTCAGCCACCGCAGCATAGGCGTCGTTGTCCGTACGGGTGACCAGGAGGGTATGGCCCGCCGCGACGATGCGTTCGGCAATCGAGGCGATCTGCTCGGGAGTCTTTCCGGGCCCAAAAATCACCTCGGGAAAGCCTTGTCGGATGGTGCGATGGTGATCGATCCGGGCGAATCCAAGGTCCTCGAAGGGGGCCTGGCGCAGATATTGAAGGAATCGGTCCTGCGCAGACTCAGGTGTAAGGGCGCCGCTGCGAACCTGTTCGAGGAGGGTCCTGAGCTCGTGGCGCGTCATGCCGTGAGGAAACGCTCGCGCGCCTCCAAGTGCTTGACGCGCGTTGACTTCCAGTTCTGCTGAGCTATAGAATCGTCGATTGTGCGGCGTGACGGATTCATCTTCTTATGAGCCTGCCTCAGACACTGATTCTCGTTCTGTACTTCTTTGTCCTCAGCATTTTGGCAATCTACGGGTGGCACCGCTATTACCTTGTTTATCTTTACATGAAAAACAAGGGGCGGGCGCCCCAGCCGCTGCCCATTCCGGACGTCCTGCCGCGTGTGACCATTCAGCTTCCCATCTTCAATGAAATGTATGTCGCGGACCGGCTGATCGATGCCGTCTGCGAGATGGACTATCCGAAGGACCTTCTCGAAATCCAGGTCCTGGACGACTCGACCGACGAAACCCGGGATATCGCCGAGTCGGCGGTGCAGCGGCATGCGGCCAAGGGCCTCAACATCGGCTACCTGCACCGGATCGATCGGCGGGGCTACAAGGCAGGCGCCCTGGAAGCCGGCCTCCGCGAGGCCACCGGCGAGTTCGTCGCCATTTTCGACGCCGACTTCATCCCATCGCGCGACTTCCTGCAGAGGACGCTTCCTCACTTCTCGGACGCGCACGTGGGCATGGTGCAGGCGCGGTGGGGGCATATCAACCAGGACTATTCGCTCCTGACCAAGATTCAGTCGATCCTGCTCGACGCCCACTTCGTGCTCGAGCACGGGGGCCGGAACCGGGCGGGGCACTTTTTCAACTTCAACGGGACGGCAGGCGTGTGGCGCCGCATCGCGATCGAATCGGCCGGCGGGTGGCAGCACGACACGCTGACCGAGGATCTCGACCTCAGCTACCGCGCCCAGCTCGCCGGCTGGCGGTTCGTGTTCCTGCCGGACGTGGTCTCGCCCGCAGAAGTGCCCGTGGAAATGAACTCATTCAAGTCGCAGCAGCACCGCTGGGCGAAAGGGTCGATTCAGACCTGTCTCAAGTTGATGCCACGGATTCTGCGGTCGAAGCAGCCGCTCAGCGTCAAGGCGGAGGCATTCTTCCACCTCTCGGCAAACTTCAACTACCTGTTGATGTCGGTGCTGTCCGTGTTGATGTTCCCTGCGATGTGGGTGCGCTACAACATGGGCTGGTACGAGATGCTGCTGATCGACGTGCCGCTGTTCGCTGCCGCCACGTTGTCCGTGTGCAACTTCTACATCGTGTCGCAGCGTGAGCTGTACCCGAACTGGCGTCAGCGGTTGAAGTATCTGCCGTTCCTGATGTCGATCGGCATCGGCCTGTGTGTCAACAACACGCGCGCCGTGCTCGAGGCGATCTTCGGCAAGCAGAGCGAGTTCGCGCGCACTCCGAAGTACGGGATTGAGCGCGACAGCGACGAGTGGGTCGGCAAGAAATACCACCAGTCAGTGGGGGTTCAGCCGATTATCGAGCTCGCGCTCGGGCTCTATTTCACCGGGACCGTGTACTACGCTCTGGCAAACCAGATTTACGGCACCCTGCCGTTCCTGATGCTCTTCCAGATCGGATTCCTGTACACCGGACTCCTCTCGATCCTGCAGCAATACACCGGCGACGACGTGATGCTCAAGGCGCCGGAAATCGCGAAGTAGCGATTTCCTTCGTTCTCCGGTCGCGCCGCATCACAAGCTCTGCTATAGTTCGCTCCCCGAATAAAGGGGACGGTCCCCTTTTCCGCAAGAATCCTGGGCGGAAAAGGAGACGGTCCCCATTTCTCAGGAGCACCCCCATGAACCGCTCGCGTCTCGCTCTTGCGGCCCTCGCCAGCTGGGTCGCGTACCTCGGCGTCAGCTTCCTCGTCCATGCGGTGCTGCTCAAGAACATCTATCTGCAGCACGCGAGCGCCATGCGGCCCGAGGTCGAAGCGAACGCGATCCTGCCGCTGGGGTTCGGCTTCGCGCTCCTGGGCTTCTTCGCCTTCGCCTATCTCTACGCGCGGGGTTACCAGGGCGGCGGCGTGGCGGAAGGCATCCAGTTCGGCTTGCTGGCCGGCGTGATTCTCTGCTGTTTCGGAACGATCTGGGACTACATGGTGTGGCCCGTCTCATCGACGCTCGCAGCGCTCTGGATGATCGACTACATGCTCGAGTTCGCGCTCTACGGAGCCATCGTGGGAGCGCTCTATCAGCCCCTTCATCGTCCATATCGCGTGCCGATGGGGGTCTAAGGCTCGGGGGCTGGGGGCTGGGGGCTCGCGGCGGCGCTTGCCCGCCGTAGCGCGAAGCGCGGAGGCGGGTAGTCGTGAAGCGGGAAGGCGGAACATAATCAACGGATTATGTCGACCGAGGCGAAGCCGAAGGCAGGGCTTGAAGATGTCGTCGCCGCGTCGTCCGCGATCTGTTATCTCGACGGCGAGCGCGGCGTCCTGGCTTACTACGGCTACGATATTCACGACCTCGCTCGAGGCGCGACGTTCGAAGAGGTCTGCTATCTCCTGTGGCACGGCAGGCTGCCGAACCGTGCCGAGCTCGGCGACCTCCAGTCACAGCTTGCCGCCGCCCGCCCCCTGTCGGAGTCCGTGCTCCGGCTGTTGAAGCAGCTGCCGCCTTCGGATGGCATGGATACGCTCCGGACGATGACGTCGGTGCTGGGCCACTACGACCCGGACGCGTCTGACAATTCGCCGCAGGCGAACTACCGGAAGGCCGTTCGTCTCACCGGGCAGCTCGCGAGCCTGGTCGCGACCTGCGGGCGCCTTCAAGCGGGCGGTGGCCCAATCCAGCCCGATCCCGCGCTCGGGCACGCCGCCAACTTCCTCTACATGCTGACCGGCACCCGCCCCAATGCGCTGGCGACGCATGCCTTCGACGTGGCGCTCGTGCTCCACGCGGACCACGAGCTGAATGCCTCGACCTTCGCCGCCCGCGTGGCGGCGGCGACGCTGACCGATCTCCACTCGGCGATCGTCGGCGCCATCGGCGCGCTGAAGG
Source organism: uncultured Acidobacteriota bacterium (assembly GCA_963836735.1). Taxonomy (GTDB): domain Bacteria; phylum Acidobacteriota; class Vicinamibacteria; order Vicinamibacterales; family 2-12-FULL-66-21; genus JACCXG01. The sequence continues at coordinate 327,580 of CAWIKP010000023.1, forward strand.
GGCCGCTGCACGGCGGCGCGAACGCCGACGTCATGCGGCTGCTGATCGAGATCGGTCAGGACGCCACGCCCGATCGAATCGACGAGGCCATCCGCAGCCGCCTGGCCCGCAAGATCAAGATCCCCGGCTTCGGCCACCGGGTGTACCGCACCGAAGATCCACGCGCGACGCATCTGCGCCGCATGTCGAAGGAGCTTGGCGAGCGTGCCGGCAACCGTCGCTGGTTCGACATGTCCCAGCGGATCGAGCAGCTCGTCACCGGCGAGAAGAAGCTCTATCCCAACGTGGACTTCTACTCGGCGTCCACCTACTACACGCTCGGCATCCCGGTGGATCTCTACACGCCGATCTTCGCGGTGAGCCGCATCTCGGGCTGGACCGCACACTGCCTCGAGCAATACAAGAACAACCGGCTCATCCGGCCGAGGACCGATTACATCGGGCCCGCGTACCCGCAGGCATTTCTGCCGCTGGAGCACAGATAAGAACAACTCCCGTTGCGAGTTGTCGCCCCTCCTCAAACCCCGCCAGTTATAATCAGATCCATTCATCCCCCATGGATCAGCGCAAAATCCGCAATTTCTCGGTGATCGCCCACATCGACCACGGCAAGTCCACCCTCGCAGACCGGTTTCTGGAGATGACGGGCGCGCTGCAGGCGCGCGAGATGGAGGCGCAGGTTCTCGACTCGATGGACCTCGAGCGGGAGCGCGGGATCACGATCAAGGCGCATGCGGTTCGCCTCACGTACCACGCGGACGACGGAGAGGAGTACATCCTCAACCTGATCGACACGCCCGGGCACGTCGATTTCTCGTATGAAGTCACCCGCTCGCTGGCTGCGTGCGAGGGCGCGCTGCTGCTGGTCGATGCCTCTCAGGGCGTCGAAGCGCAGACGCTCGCCAACGCGTACCTCGCGGTCGACAACGGGCTCGAGATCATCCCGGTCATCAACAAGATCGATCTTCCCGGGGCGCAGCCGGACGAGGCCAGGCGGCAGATCGAAGAGATCATCGGTCTCGATGCCGGCGGCGCCGTGCTGGCCAGCGCCAAGGAAGGGACAGGCGTCCACGAGATCCTCGAAGCGATCGTCCATCGACTCCCGGCGCCGAAAGGAGATCCCGACGCCTCGCTGCGGGCCCTGATCTTCGATTCGTGGTACGACCCGTATCGCGGCGTGATCATCCTGACGCGCGTCCTCGACGGGGTCATCCGCGCCGGCATGAAGGTCCGGCTGATGGCGAAAGGCCAGGAGTACGACGTCGATCAGGTCGGGGTCTTCTCGCCCAAGCCGGTGGCCGTGGAGTCGCTGGGCGTGGGGGAGGTCGGGTTCATCTTCGCCGGCATCAAGACGGTCAGCGACGCGCAGATCGGCGACACCATCACCGACGCTTCCCGACCCACCTCGGAGCCGTTCCCTGGCTTCAAGGTAAGCAAGCCGATGGTCTTCGCCGGGCTCTATCCCGTCGAGGGCAGCGAGTACCCCGAGCTTCGCGACGCGCTCGAGAAGCTGCGGCTGAACGATGCGTCGTTCTTCTTCGAGCCGGAGACCTCCGCCGCGCTCGGCTTCGGATTCCGCTGCGGGTTCCTCGGCCTGCTGCACATGGAGATCGTCCAGGAGCGACTCGAGCGCGAGTTCGACATGGACCTCGTGACGACCGCGCCGGGCGTTCTGTACCGGGTGACGACTACCGACGGCGTCGTGCGGGAGATCGACAGCCCCTCGAAACTCCCGGACACCGGCCGGATTGAGAAGATCGAAGAGCCGATCATCACCGCGATGATGCTGACCCCGTCCGAACATGTCGGCGCGATCCTTCAGCTCTGCCAGGAAAAGCGCGGCGTGCAGAAGTCGATCGAGTATCTGGCCGCGGACCGGGTGCTCGTGACCTACGAGCTGCCCTTCAACGAGGTCGTGCTCGATTTCTACGACCGGCTCAAGACCCTGTCACGCGGCTACGCGTCGCTCGATTACCACGTCACCGGCTATCAGGAATCACCGCTCGTGAAGCTGGACATTCTCGTCAACGAGGAGTCGGTCGACGCGCTTTCCGTCATCGTTCACCGGGACATGGCCTATCAGCGCGGCCGCGCGCTCGCCTCGAAGATGCGCGAGCTGATTCCCCGTCAGATGTTCGAGGTCGCGATCCAGGCCGCCATCGGCAGCCGGATCATCGCCCGCGAATCGGTGAAAGCGCTCCGCAAGAACGTGCTGGCGAAGTGCTACGGCGGCGACATCAGCCGGAAGCGCAAGCTGCTCGAAAAGCAGAAGGAAGGCAAGAAACGCATGAAGCGGGTCGGCCGCGTCGAGATTCCGCAGGAGGCGTTCCTCGCGGTCCTCAAGGTCGGGCAAGAAACCTAGGAGCATTGCCAAGATTGCCAAAATTGCCAAGACTGGCTGGGGGCAATTTCGCAGTTCGGGGCTAACTCCCCAGTGAGGTCTTTGAGTTTTGGCAATCTTGGCACTTTTGGCAATTCGTATATGAGCATCAAGAAAAGCGTCCTCCGCGAGTACTTCGAATCGATCGTGATCGCGGTGATCCTGGCGTTGTTCGTCCGCACCTGGGCGGTGCAGGCATTCAAGATCCCGACCGGATCGATGGAGAACAACCTGCTGATCGGGGATCACCTGCTGGTCAACAAGTTCGTTTTCGGACCGGCGGCCGGCGTCGAGCGGGCGGTTCTGCCGATGCGCGACATCCGCCGCGGCGACATCGTCGTCTTCAAGTACCCCGATGAGCCGGAACGGGACTTCATCAAGCGGGTGATCGGGCTGCCGGGCGAAACCGTGGAGCTGCGGAACAAGAAGGTTTATGTCGACGGCCAGCCGCTCGACGAGCCCTATGTGCACTTCCTCGAGCCGGCACACAACGCCCAGGAAGTCACCTCTTTCGACGTCCGCGAGCGGTATGGACCGGTCACCGTGCCGGCCACTCAGTACTTCGTCATGGGGGACAACCGCGACAACTCCCAGGACAGCCGGTACTGGGGATTCCTCCCGCGGGGATACATCAAGGGCAAGGCGCTGATGATCTACTGGTCGTATGACTCGGGGACGCCGACGGCCGAAGACGCCGGCCTCGGGGCCTCTGCGTCACGACTGTTTTCCGTGGTGACCCACTTCTTCACCCGCACGCGCTGGGAGCGCCTGCTACACCAGATTCACTGACCGACCGATAAAAGGATCCGGCAATGGTGCGGAACCTCATCCGACTCGTTGTCGTGCTGCTCATCGCGAATGCGTTGTACCGGTTCGTGCCGGTCTATCTGCATCACTATCAGTTCAAGGACGCGGTTGCGGAGGCGGCGCGGTTTTCCAGGGACCGCAGCGATGCGGAGCTGGTCGATCGCGTGATGCTGCTTGCCGAGCGCTACCAGATTCCCCTCGACCGTGAAGCCGTCGAGGTGACCCGGGACAAGCAGACCACCTACATCAATCTGGCCTACCAGGAAGTGATCGAGTGGGTGCCGACCTACAAACGGCCGATGCCGTTCACGGTCTCGGTCGACAGCTGGCGCTGAACGGCGCTGCCGCCACCTCACGAGGCTGACTGGAGCGCGGCGCGGGCTGCCTGGGCGCCCGTCATCGCCTCGGTATCCAGCACGGAAACCGTCTCTCTCACGCGGCGGACGTAGGCTTCATCGTCGAGGCTCGCCAGGTTGATCTCGACATTCAGGCGCGCGCTCCGGCCGCCGGCGACGAGGAGCTCCAGCGCGACCCCCACGTCGCTGGCCGCATTGGGGTTCCCGAACCTGGCGACTGTGGCGGCCGCTTCAATCGCATCGTTGCACTGCCGCATCACGTCGAGCGGAGCTTCGACCGCTGCGACCAGCGCTGCCTGAACCCGGCTTCGCCGCTCTGCCTTCTCAGCGTCCGATCCGCGTGGCAGGCGGTAGGTGGCAACGACCCCGTCGTAGGCGGCGCTGTCTTCGTCGACCAGGCCGCTCGAGCCCGGCACTGAGCTCGGCGCATCGTGAGGCCGCTGCCTGCAGCCGTTCGACGTCCTCTTCGGAGGCCGCGCGATGTTTCGGCATCGAGGCAACCATCGCCAGCAACGAAGCCCCGATCGCTCCACCGACGGCCGCGGCCGATCCGCCCCCGGGCGTCGGGCGAGGATCGCGAATCGCGGCCAGCAGCTCGTGCAGCGAGAGATCCGTCAGTTTCATGCGGTGACCCGGGCTGGTGACATGCCGCCGGACACCAGCCGTCCCATCCTGAAGACCGCGACGACCGAAGGCGCGCCGACGCGAACGAGGTTGATCGGATCGCCGTCGACGACGACGAGGTCCGCGAGCTTGCCAGGTTCCAGGCTTCCGACGCTGTCCGAGAGGGCCAGCGACCAGGCGGCATTGAGCGTCGCGGCGACCAGCGCTTCCTCGAACGTCATCTCCATCGCGAAGCAGCCGAGCGCGATCACGAAGGGCATCCCGGGCGACAGCCCGCCGCCGGGGTTCACGTCGGTCGCAAGCGCCACGGGCACTCCCGCGGCAATCAGGTCGCGGGCCGGCGCATAGCGCGCGAGTTTCAGGTAGAACGCCGCTGCCGGCAGGAGCGTCGCCGCGACGTTCGCCTGGGCGAGTGCGGCGATGCCGCCGGCGTCGACGTGGACCAGGTGGTCGGCCGATCTGGCTCCGACGGCGGCCGCAACCCGCGATCCTCCGGTTGCGCCGAGCTCGTCGGCGTGAATCCGCGGCTTCAATCCGGCAGCGGCCCCGGCTTCGAGAATCCGGGTTGCCTCGGCCGGCGTGAAAACCCCCTCTTCGCAGAATACATCGCACCACTGCGCGAGGCCGGCGGTCGCCGCTGCCGGAATCATCTCCTCCACCACGAGATCCACGTACCGGTCGCGTGCGCCGCGATACTCGGTTGGCACCTCGTGTGCGCCCATGAACGTGGGCACGATCGTCATTGGCTCGTTGCGCCGCAGCGCGTCGATCACCCGCAGCACCTTGATCTCGGCCGCCGTGGTCAGCCCGTACCCGCTCTTGATTTCACACGTCGTGGTCCCGGCCGCACGCATTTCGGCGAGCCGGATCCGGGCCGCCTCGACGAGCTCGGGCTCGGAGGCGTGCCGCGTTGCCGCCACGGTGGAAACAATCCCTCCGCCGGCCGCCGCGATCTGCGCGTAGGTTTCGCCGGCCAGCCGGCGCCGCAGCTCCGCCCGTCGGTCGCCGCCGAACACGACGTGCGTGTGGGGATCCACGAAGCCCGGGACAATGCTCTGCCTGCCCTGGAGATCGATGACCTGCGGGGTCAGCGAAGAGATGTTGGGTGTGAGGCGGTCGGAGGGCCCGGCGAAAGTGATCCGGCCATCATGAACGGCGATGGCCCCATCAGGGACCGCGGTGACTTCGGCCTGGGCAGCGCCCCGGCGCGGGGCGGGACCGGCACAGGTCAGGAGCCAGCGGGCGTGAACGACAACGAGATCAGCGCGGACCGGCTCAGGGATCACGGCTCGAGCGCGATCAAACGCTGAGCGAGCTGATCATCGCTCAGGCCGGCGATTCTGATGTGTTTCTCGCGGCTCTTCTCACCGGCCACGATGGAGAAGTCGCGGCGAGGTCGATCCAGGAAATCGGAGAGGAACCTGATCAGGGCGTCGTTGGCTGCGCCGTCAACCGGCGCGGCCGCCAGCCGGACGAGAAGCGCTTCGCCGCGTTTCCCGGCAATCCCCGTGCGGCCGCTTCGCGGAATCACCCGAACGAGCAGCGTCGCCGGCTTACCCCCGCTCATCCGCTGCGCGTGGAGCCTCCAGGCGCTGATGCTGCGGGGCATTCTCTGCCTGACGAGGACGGTGCAGCAGCACCTTGTCGTCGGGACGATCCTGGTCCCGGATGAATTCGAGCGCGTGGTAGAGCGCTTGAATCGACGCCTCCAGCGAGCTCTCGACGCCGCGGCGCCGGAGCCGCATCTCGTTGATGTCGCGCTCCACCTCTTCGAGACGGACCTGGGCCTTCTGGAGCAGGAGATCCGCCCGGCCCTGCGCCTCCTTCACGACCAGCTTCGCCTCGTTCTGCGCGGCGTCCTTGATCTCGTCGGCCAGCCGCTGCGCGGTCAAGAGCGTGTTGCGCAGGTTCGCCTCGCGGTCGCGGTGCTCCGTCAGCAGGGACTCGACGCGAATCAGATCCTGCCGCAGCCGGTCGATCTCGCGCAGGGCATGCTCGTAGTCGTCGGCGGCCTCGGTCATGAACGCGACCACCTCGGTCTTGTCGAATCCGCGTACCACCGTCTTGAACCGCTGCTGCCGCAGGTCGAGCGGCGCGATCCGCATCCGCCGTTCGGCCGGCGCCGACCCGGCGTCGGAGGCGGAGGTGCTGGAGAGAGGCGTTTGACGTTCCATGATTCGCGTCCTCGTGCTGTTGCGGGTCGGCGTTCGACCGCCGCCCTACTCAAACTGTCGTTCGTTTGCCGAAAATCGCAGTCCCGACCCGCACCAGCGTGGCGCCCTCTTCGATGGCCGCCTCGAAATCGTGGCTCATGCCCATCGACAGGTGCCTCAGCGATTCGGCGGGAATCCCCTCGGCGATCAAGCGGTCGCGGAGCTGGCGCAGCGTCGCGAACCAGGGCCGGGTGACCTCCTGATTGTCGTTCCAAGGGGGCAGAAGCATCAGCCCTGCCAGCTTTACCGCCCGGCTCTCGAGGGCGGCACGGGCGAGCGCAAGGACATCCCGCTCGCTGGCCCCATGTTTGGTGGCCTCACCGGCCAGGTCCGCCTGCAGCAGGATCTCCGGCTCCGCCCCTGCTTCCGAGGCCGCCCCATCCAGCCGTCTCAGGAGCTCTACCGAGTCGACCGAGTGGATTATCGCAAACGGCGCCGCCGCTTTCCTGGCTTTGTTGGACTGCACGTGGCCGATCAGGTGCCAGCGCGCGCCGGCCAGGGCCGCGGTTTCCGCAATCTTCCGCTCCGCCTCCTGGACCTTGTTTTCACCGAAATCGCGCTGACCCGCTTCCCAGGCTGCCCGGACATGCTCGGCATCGAAGGTCTTGGACACGGCAATGAGGGTGATCTCCCCGGGATTGCGTCCGGCGCGCCGGGCCGCGGCGTCGATGCGCGACCTCACGTGCGCGAGGTTGGCGGCGATCTGATCGAATGTCATCTCGAGAGGGCCGCGGGGAGAGCGGTGCAGTGGCCCGGCGCGACGGCCGGACCACTGGTGTGTCCAGCGCCGGTTACTTCTTGATCTGGGCGAGGATTCCCTTGGCCTGTTCGGCGTATTTCCCTGAGGCATCCAGCTTCAGGTACTCCTCGAACGACTGGGCGGCCTCGGGCATCTTGCCCTGATTCAGGTTCGCCATCCCGAGCCAGTAATGCGCTTCGGCGAGCTTCGGATCCAGCTTGACCGCTTCCTCGAAGGCCTTCTTCGCATCGTCGATCCGGCTGGCGTTCCACGCGATGACGCCCTGGTTGAACACGGTCGACGCGCTCGCGCCGCCGGGCGCCGCTGCGCCGAGCTTCGACGCCTGGGCGCTCGCTTCAGCCGCCTGATCGAACTTCTTCTGAGCGTTGTAGAGATTCGCCAGGCCGTTGTAGGCCTCTCCGGAGCTCGGATTGAGCTCGATCGCCTTCTTGTAGGTGCCCTCGGCTGCTTCGTAGTCCTTCTTCGCCATCTGCAGCGAGGCGATGTTGGTCAGACACTCGACGCACTTGGGCACCTGGGCGACGACCTCGTTGAACTTCGCGATGGCTTCGTCGTACTTGTTCTCCTGGCTCAGCTTTACGCCCGCCTCGAAGGCCCCGCGGATCGCGGCATTCCTGGCTTCCGCCTTCTTCCGCTCCTCAGCCGACATGTCCCCGCCGGCCCCGCCCGCCTTCAGCGTGAGGTTCACTTCGGCGGCGTCCAGGCCGATCCGCTGCTCGCGGCTGTCCGAAAGGTTGTCCTTCGAGGCGGTTATCTTGTACTGCCCGGGCGGCAACCCGATCTGGATGTACTCGCCCTTCTTGTTCGTCGAGAGCTTGAATTTCCGGCCCATCCCGTCGGTGGCCTCGACGATCACATCGGCCTTCTCGACCGGCTGATTCTTGGCGTCGACGACTTTGCCCTTCACCTGACCGGTCTGGGCGAAGGCGGGTGACACCACCACGGCCAGGCCCAGGACGAGAAGACTCGGCATCAACGCCCGGCGGATTAATGCGCTCATCGCAACCTCCGTGCTTACCTGTAAACGCGGATGGGGTCCGCGGTGATTTTGCAACCTGATCAGTCTACACGAACCCGTCCTGGTCCAAAGATTGGAAGGAGATGATGCCGGTCAAGGCGGACGGGGGAGCAGATGACTCGAACAAAGAAACGGAGCCCGACAGCACTCGAGGGCGCCGCCGATCGCATCGCGTCGGGAGTGACACACTGGGCCGGCAGCAGCTGGGGCTTCGGAATGGCCCTGGGAACGGTCGTCGTCTGGGCCATCACGGGCCCGCTGTTCCACTGGTCCGACACCTGGCAGCTCGTCATCAACACCGGCACGACGATCGTCACGTTCCTGATGGTGTTTCTCGTGCAGCGCAGCCAGAACCGCGACGGCCTGGCCATCCAGTTGAAGCTGAACGAGCTGGTTGCGGCCATCGAGGGTGCCAGCAACCGATTGATCGATGTCGAGGACCTGTCGGAGAAGGAGTTGAAGATGCTTCACGCCCACTTCCGCCGGCTCGTGGACCGCGCGCGCGATGAGGCGGACGTCACGGCCTCGCACTCGATCGAAGAGGCCGAACAGCGCCACCTCGCCAAGCACGGGAAAACGCACCAGGTTCAGAAGGATGGCGGCGCAAAGAAGCGCGCCACGTCGTCGAGCGCGTGAGTCACCGGCGCCGGCGGAAGCGATGCCAGGAACCGGCGGCCATACCCCATCGTCCGCAGCCGCGGATCGAGGACCGCCAGCACGCCGCGATCGAGCCGGTGGCGCAGCAGCCGGCCGAGGCCCTGCTTGAGGGCGAGCACTGCCAGCGGGATCTGGTAGTCGCCGAACGCGGACCCGCCCCGTGCGTTGATCGCTTCGATGCGCGCCGCGGTGATGGGGTCGCCGGGCGACGCGAACGGCAGCTTGTCGATGATCACGCAGCTCAGGGCCTCGCCCACGACGTCCACGCCCTGCCAGAAGCTGGAGGTCGCCAGCAGCACGGCATTGGGTGTCGCCTTGAAGTCCCGCAGCAGCGCCGACCGGGGCGCCGTGCCCTGGACGAGGATCGGAAACTCGAGCTCGGACTCGGCAACCGATCGCACCTCCCGCAGGTTGGCGTAGCTCGTGAACAGCACGAACGCACGGCCGTTCGTGCGCTTGAGGATTTCAACGATCTCCCTGGCCGCCGCCCGAATGAACTGCGGCGAACGCGGATCCGGCATGCTTCGCGGCAGGTAGAGGATCGCCTGACGGGCGTAGTCGAATTCCGAATCCAGCCGGATCTCGTCGGCGTCGCTCACGCCCAGCCGGCTGCGGAAGTACTCGAAGGAGCCGTCGGAGGTCAGCGTGGCAGACGTGAACACCAGCGTCTTCATCCGATCGAGCAGGACTTCGCGAATGATGTACGAGACGTCGATCGGTGAGGCACGGAGGTAGACGCCGCGGTTGCGGATCTCGAGAAAGTACACGTAGTCGGGATCGTCGGCCCGGAGCAGGAACTTGATGTCGTCCCGCGCCTCTCCGGCGCGGCGGGCCATCGCCAGCACCTCCTCGGAGATGTCTTTGGTCAGCGCGATATCCGCCTCGACCGCATCGAGCGCGCCCACCAGGGCGAGGCCCGCTTCGGCGGCCTTCGCGGTGTCGGCAGGCCGGATCCGTATTCGCGAGTCCCCACCCGCTCCGGCGCCGCCTTCGAAGCGAAGCAGCTGCAGCGCCGAGAAAAACATGCGGGCGTGGTCGCGAACACGGGTGACGTCGGTGCGCAGATCGGCGGCCTTCTCCCGGTCTGCAATCAGGTCGGAATTCGCGACCCGATCGAGATCGCGCGCCAGCGCCTCGATCCGGTAGTTGCTCACCCCGCGGCCGAAGTACTGAGTCGCCACGTCTTCGAGCTGATGCGCCTCGTCTATCACCGCGCGTTCGCACGCCGGGATCACCTCGCCGTAGGCGTTCTGGCGCACCGCGGCGTCGGCGCACAGCAGGTGGTGGTTGACGATGACGACGTCGGACGCGGCGGCGCGCTGGCGCATCTTCGTCACGAAGCAGTCGTCGTACCGCGGACACTCGGCGCCGATGCAGTTCTCGGCGCTCGCGGAAATGTCCGGCCAGAAAGGCGCGTCTTCCGGCAGATCCTCGAGCTCCGCCCGATCGCCGGTCTCGGACTGACGCGACCACTCGTCGATCATCCGGATCGACTGGGTCTCGTCGAACGTCCGGTTCGCGCCGCTGTCGCGCCACGTCTCGAACCGGTGCAGGCAGAGATAGTTGCCGCGTCCTTTCATGTAGGCCGCGGTGAAGGGCACGCCGAGGGCGTCGCGGAGGACCGGCAGATCCTTGAAATAGATCTGCTCCTGCAGGTTCTTGGTGCCGGTCGACACCAGCACGCGGTGGCCGCTGAGGATCGCTGGGATGAGGTAGGCGAGGGTCTTCCCGGTGCCGGTTCCGGCTTCGGCGAGCAGGATGCCGCCCTTCGTGAACGCCTTTGAGACGGCGGCCGCGAGGCGCACCTGCGCCCCGCGCGTCTCGAACGCCGGGATCGAGCGGGCGAGCGGGCCGGCCGGCGCCAGCGCCGAGGCGACCGCGCTCTCGAGCTCTACGCCTCCGGATACAGGGGGAACCTGCGGCACAGGGACTCGACTTCCGACCGCACCAGGTTCAGCGCCGCGTCGTCTTCGGGAGACGCCAGGGCGCGCGCGATGTACTCCGCAATCGCGTCCATCTCGGGCTCGCCCATGCCACGGCTGGTGACCGCGGGGGTGCCGACCCGGATGCCGCTCGCCACCATCGGGGGATTCTTGTCGAACGGAATGGCGTTCTTGTTGACGGTGATGCCGGCCTTTCCGAGCGCGGCCTCCGCGACCTTGCCGGTGAGGCCTTTCGAGAACACGTCGACGAGCATCAGGTGATTGTCGGTGCCGCCCGACACGAGCCTGAACCCGGCAGTGGCCAGGCCGGCGGCGAGCCGTTTGGCATTGGCGACGATCTGCTGCTGGTAGCCCGCGAACCCGGGCTCGAGCGCTTCCTTGAAGCAGACCGCCTTGGCCGCGATGACGTGCATCAGCGGCCCGCCCTGGACGCCCGGGAACAGCGCCCGATCGAGATCCTTGGCGTACTGCGCACGGCAGAGGACCATCCCGCCCCGCGGTCCGCGCAGCGTCTTGTGCGTCGTCGTGGTCACGAAATCGGAGTGCGGCACCGGGCTCGGGATGCACCTTTGCGGCGACGAGCCCGGCGATGTGAGCCATGTCGGTGACCACCGGCGCGCCGACGTCGCGCCCGATCCTGCCGATGCGCTCGAAGTCGAAGATCCGCGGGTAGGCGCTGGCGCCGACCATGATCATCTTCGGCTTGTGCTCGTGCGCGAGCCGCTCGAACTCGTCGTAGTCGATGCGCTCATCCTCGGCGCGGACGCCGTAGGGGACGATCGTGTAGAGCTTGCCGGAGAAGTTGAGCGGATGGCCGTGGGTGAGATGGCCGCCGTGCGCGAGGTTCATGCCGAGCACGGTGTCGCCCGGCTTCAGCAGGGTGAAGTACACGGCCATGTTCGCCTGCGCGCCCGAGTGCGGCTGCACGTTGGCATGTTCGGCGCCGAACAGCTCCTTCGCGCGGGCGATCGCCAGCGACTCGGCGACGTCGACGAACTCGCAGCCACCGTAATAGCGCTTCCCGGGATACCCCTCGGCGTACTTGTTGGTCATGACCGAGCCGGCCGCCTGGAGGACCGCCTGGCTGACGAAGTTCTCGGACGCGATCAGCTCGAGCCCGGAGTTCTGGCGCTGCACCTCGTCCTTGATCGCGCGGGCGATCTCGGGATCGGTCTCGGCAAGGGTGCGCCAGCGTGAATTCGCGAGAGTAGAAGTCGACATAATTCCAATCTGGTGGCTTCCGCTTTGGCCGGAAGCACCGCTTAAACCCGTTCCCGTTTTTCGAGCTCGGCGATCTGCTGGATGCGGCGCAGGTGCCGTCCGCCCTCGAACTCGGTCGTCAGCCACAGCGCGACGATTTCGTCCGCGAGTCCGCACGCCACGATCCGGCCCCCGAGCGCGAGCACGTTGGCGTCGTTGTGCTCTCTCGACATGCGCGCGGTATAGAGATCGTTGCAGAGCGCGGCACGGGTCCCGGGCACCTTGTTGGCCGCCATCTGCTCCCCCTGACCGCTGCCGCCGACCACGATTCCGCGGTCGCGCCCGGTGGCCCACCACCGCCCGCGCCACGTTCGCGCAGATCTCCGGGTAGTCCACCGGCTGGCTGTCATGGGTGCCGAGGTCGTCGACCTGGTGTCCGAGTCGCATCAGCGTCGCCACGAGGTGCTGTTTGAGCGCAAATCCGGCGTGGTCGGCGCCGATCGCGATCTTCATGACTGTGGAATTATAGCGTGGTGGCCATGGTCACCATCACCAGGCGGGGCGACCAGCGCCTGCGCAACGGACATCCCTGGATCTACAAGTCCGACGTCGCCAGGGTCGAGGCTGCGGCAGGCGACACGGTACAGGTCCTCGACAGCCGCGGACATCCTGCGGGCCATGCGCTCTTCAGCGATCGTTCCGAGATCGCTCTCCGGATGTTCAGCCGCGGGACGCAGGTCCCTACGCTCGACACCTGGCGCGAGCGCCTGCGGCAGGCCTTTGCCTTTCGCGATGCGCTCGGGATCGATGCCACGGCGTTCCGGCTGGTGCACGGCGAAGCGGATCTGCTGCCGTCGCTGATCGTGGATCGGTATGGCGACTATCTGGTGGTTCAGGCGCTGTCGCAGGCCACCGACCGTCTCCTGCCCGAGCTCACCAGGCTGCTCGTCGACGCCGCGGCGCCGGCGGGGATTCTGGCGCGAAACGACCCGCGCGTGCGGCTGCTCGAAGGGCTGGAGCAGCGGGTGGAGGTGCTGTACGGGACGGTGCCGGAGACCGTCGAGGTCCGTGAAGCACGGGTGACCTATCACGTCGATCTGTTTCACGGGCAGAAGACCGGCCTCTTCCTCGATCAGCGTGAAAACCGGGCCGCTGCCGCGCGCTACGCCCGTGGCCGGCTCCTCGACGCGTTCAGCTACAACGGCGGCTTTGCGCTGGAGCTGGCGCCCGCGTGCGACGAGGTGCTGGCGATTGACATCTCGGAGGCGGCGGTGCTCCGCATCGGTGAGAACGCCCAGCGGAATGGCCTGCGCAACGTCGAAGCGCGCGCGATGAACGTTTTCGACGAGCTCCGCGAGCTGGAGCGTCGCGGCGAGGTGTTCGACACGATTGTCCTGGATCCGCCGGCCTTCGCGAAGAACAAGGCCGCTCTGCCCAAGGCGCTGTCGGGCTACAAGGAAATCAACCTGCGAGCCCTGAAGCTGCTGCGGCCGGGTGGGTTCCTGATTACCTGCAGCTGTTCGTACAACGTCAGCGAAGCGGCCTTTGCCGAAGTGATCGCCTCGGCGGCGCTCGACGCCCGCGCCGACATCACGGTCGTCGAGAAGCGCATGCAGGGGCGCGATCATCCGGTACTGATGACGGTGCCGGAGACGTACTACCTCAAGTGCTTCATCTTGAGAAAGCTGGGGTAGGGCTGAGCTCCGTCAAATCCCAAGCTCCAAATCCCAAGTTCCAAAGGGAGTCCTCCTCAGCTTCTGGGTGAAATGCGTCACAACCAGCTCGGGCTACATGTGTTGCCCAGAAGTACGAGCAGGTCGCCTTGGAGCTTGGGATTTGGAGCTTGGGATTTGATTCTATTCATGCCTGAGCGCCGCGACCGGATTGATCCCGAGCGCGCGGGCAGCGGGAATGCAGGTCGCCACCAGGGCGATCACGGTCACGGCGGCGGGCACGACGAGAAACGTGGCGGGATCGGTCGCGCTGATGCCGTACAACATCGACGTCAGCAGCCGCGTCGATGCCCAGGCCGCGACGAGGCCGAGCAGCGACGCCGGCCAGGATGACCCGGCCCCCTTCACGGGCGAGCAGTGCGAGGACCTGTCCCGGCCGCGCACCGAGCGCCACGCGGATCCCGATCTCGCGCGTCCGCCGCTCGACCGCATACGCCACGATGCCGTAGACGCCGACCGCCGCCAGCACGAAGGCCATCACTCCGCAGAAGGCGACCAGCGCGACCGTGAGCCGATTGGCGGCAACCGCCTCGGCGAGATGATCTTCGAGCGTGACCGTCCTGAACACCGCGACATTCCGGTCCACCGCGGTGGCGCGCCGCCGGATGGTTTCAGCGTGCTGCAGCGGATCGCCGGCGGTGCGGACCACGAGAAAGGCGCGACGGGGGAGATCGCGTCCGAGCTGGTAGAACACCACCGGGTCGGGGAGGTCCTGCAGGCCGCTCCGTCGCTGCACCGCCACCACGCCGATGATCTCGAGCTCGTTCTTGCCCGAGATCAGCCGCTGGCCGACCGCCTTGCCGCCGAAGTAACGGTTGGCGAGGATGTCGTTCACCACCACGACCGGCGCGTTGACGGCATCGGACGGTTCGAAGAGCCGTCCCTGCACGGCCGGCATCCCCATGGTCGCGAAGTAGTCGCGCTGCACCGTGTTGATATGCAGCTCCATGTCCTCGCCCGGCCGCGGCACGTAGCCGGGTACCGAGAACATCCGGCGCGAGCCGCCGGCAACCGGCACGACCCGCGCGACGCTCGCCCGTTCGACGCCGGGAACGGATCGCATGTCGGCCACGAGCGCATCGTAATACGCGACCGCCTGCTCGTTCGTCATGGTCGAAGGCAGCTCGATTGATGACATCACCGCCTGGCGCGTCGAAAAGCCGAGGTCGGCATTCATGGCGTTCGTCAGACTGCGGGCAAGCAGGCCCGCCGACACGAGCAGGACCGAGGCGACGGCAATCTGGGCGGCGACGAGCACGTTCCGCATGTTCACGAGACGGCCCGACTCGCTGGCGCGGCTGGTTGCCGCGAGCGCGTTCGCGGCGGACGCCCGAATGCCGTGCAACGCCGGCGCGAGTCCGAACACCAGGCCGCTCAGGCCGGCCGCCGCGAACGTGAACAGGATGACCGGAGCGTCGACTCCGGCCTCGAGGAAGGCGGCCACCTCCTCCGGGAAGTACGACGGCAGCACGTCGGCGGTCCACAGAGCCACAATCAGGCCGAGCGCCCCGCCGGCGCACCCGAGCACGAGGCTTTCGGTCAGCATCTGCCGGACGATGCGCGAGCGGCGGGCGCCGAGCGCCAGGCGCACCGCGATTTCCCGGCCCCGCGCCGTGGCGCGCGACAGCAGCAGGCCGGCGACGTTGGCGCAGGCGATCAGCAGCACGAGCATCACCGCCGTCATCAGGATCGCGCCAACCATCACGACTTCGCCGCGGAACCGCGGATGAATGCGCGTGTGCGGCCGGACCGCCATCGGCCGGGGGTCGTTCGGCTGCCTGAGCGTGCCGCGGTTGCTCTCCGGAAACTCCGCCGCCAGCCGCGCCGCGATGGCGTCGAGCTCGGTCTGCGCCTGCCGCACGCTCGACTGTCCGCGCAGCCGTCCGACGATCGACAGGAAGCGATTGCCGCGGCTCGACGCGCTCTGCACCGGCAGCGGCGTCCAGACGTCGATGGCCTCGCCGAGATTCAGCCCCGAGAAACGCGGCGGCGAGACGCCGACGATGGTGAGCGATCGGCCGTCGAGCACGACCTGCGATCCAATCGCGGACGGCGAACCGCCGAATGCCCGGCGCCACAGCCCGTCGGCGATGACTGCCACCGGAGGGGCATCCGGCGTCGAATCGGCGGATCCGAAGCGGCCGGCCCAGCGCCGCCCTCACGCCGAGCACGTCGAAGAACTCCGGCGAAACGGAGCTGGTGCGAACGCGGTACATGGCGTTCCCCGCGGCCATGTTGGCCGCTCCCTCCGTGAAGGCGGCCAGCCCTTCGAAGGCGGTCGCCTGTTCTTTGAGCGACAGATAATCCGGATACGATGAGCTGCCGAACAGCCCGCTGCTGAAGTCGCTCGTGAATACCGAGACCAGCCTCCGGGGATCGCGAACCGCCGGCGCCGGACGCAGGAGCAGCGCGTTGACGAAGCTGAAGACGGTGGCGTTGACTCCGATTCCCAGCGCGATGGTCAGCAGCGCCAGGGCGGTGAATCCCGGCGCTTTCGCGAACGACCGGACGGCGTAGCGCAGGTCCTGCAGCAGTTTCTCCATGCTGCGCCGCCCAGCCAGAGGCGTGCCACCGCGCCACGCGCTAACTGGCGTGCGATCTTCCGCGTTCTGCCGGCCGGCGGCCCCCGCGCGCTTGTTCGCTTCCGGCATGGCTCCGTTCCGCTGCCGGACAGTCGCCGCGCTCGAACGGGTGCTATATTTCGGACATCACCATGGCCAAGACCACCCGCACGGCGTTCGTCCCGCTGACAGGTTCCGACTTCTCCGCGGCGTTCCCCAGCTCACGAAAGGTCCATGTCGAGGAACGCGGCGTCCGCGTCCCGATGCGGGAGATCGTCCTCTCGAATGGCGAAACGCTGCGGGTGTACGACACCAGC
Source organism: uncultured Acidobacteriota bacterium (assembly GCA_963836735.1). Lineage (GTDB taxonomy): Bacteria > Acidobacteriota > Vicinamibacteria > Vicinamibacterales > 2-12-FULL-66-21 > JACCXG01. The sequence goes on from CAWIKP010000023.1 coordinate 344,149, forward strand.
GGTCCTCAGGGAGTCGACGTGCGGGCGGGACTGCCGAAACTGCGCGAGCGGTGGGTGGCGCCGCGCCGCGGCACCGCCGCGGTTACGCAGCTGCACTACGCGCGCCGCGGCATCGGTCACGCCGGAGATGGAGTTCGTCGCCATCCGCGAGGGCTTCGATCCGGAGTTCGTCCGATCCGAAGTGGCCCGCGGCCGCGCGATCATCCCTGCCAACGTCAACCATCTCGAGCTCGAGCCGATGATCATCGGCCGCAACTTCGCGGTGAAGATCAACGCGAACATCGGGAACTCCGCCGTCAGCTCGTCGATCGACGAGGAAGTCGAGAAGCTGCGCTGGGCGACGCTGTGGGGCGCCGATACGGTCATGGATCTGTCCACCGGCCGCCAGATCCACGAAACCCGCGAATGGGTTCTGCGCAACTCGGCGGTCCCGATCGGGACCGTTCCGATCTATCAGGCGCTCGAGAAGGTCGGCGGCAGGCCCGAGGATCTGACCTGGGAGGTCTACCGCGACACGTTGATCGAGCAGGCCGAACAGGGTGTGGACTATTTCACCGTCCACGCGGGCGTCCTGCTGCGCTACATCCCGATGACCGCCCGGCGCGTGACCGGGATTGTTTCCCGCGGCGGCTCGATCCTGGCGCGCTGGTGCCTGGCGCATCACCAGGAGAACTTCACCTACACCCACTTCCGAGAGATCTGCGAGATCATGCGCGCCTACGACGTGTCGTTCTCGCTCGGTGACGGGCTGCGGCCCGGATCGATCGCCGATGCCAACGACGAAGCGCAGTTCGCCGAGCTGAAGACGCAGGGGGAGCTCACGCGGATCGCCTGGGAGTACGACGTCCAGGTGATGAACGAAGGGCCCGGCCATGTTCCCATGCATCTGATCAAGGAGAACATGGAGAAGCAGCTCGAGTGGTGCGACGAAGCGCCGTTCTACACGCTCGGGCCGCTGACCACGGACATCGCGCCCGGCTACGACCACATCACCTCGGCGATCGGCGCTGCGCAGATCGGCTGGTACGGCACCGCGATGCTCTGTTACGTGACTCCCAAGGAGCACCTCGGCCTGCCCGATCGCAATGACGTGAAGGCGGGCGTCATCGCCTACAAGATCGCCGCGCATGCGGCCGATCTCGCCAAGGGCCACCCTCGCGCGCAGGCCTGGGACGACGCGCTTGTCGAAGGCGCGGTTCGAGTTCCGGTGGGAGGATCAGTTCAACCTGTCGCTCGATCCGGTGACCGCGCGCGCCTATCACGACGCCACGCTGCCGGCCGAAGGCGCCAAGGTCGCGCACTTCTGCTCGATGTGCGGACCGAAGTTCTGTTCGATGGAGCTCACGCAGCAGGTGCGCGCGATGGCCGCCGAGGGGATGGCCGAGAAGTCGCGCGAGTTCCGCGAGAAGGGCGGGACGATCTACCTGAAGCAGGAGTAGACATGAGCATCACTCGCCGCAACATGCTCGCCAGCCTGGCCATGGCCCCTGCCATCCTTCGCGCGCAGCCACGCGGTGAACCGCTGCCGATCTCCTTCTCCACCCTCGGCTGTCCGAAGTGGCCCTGGAAGCGCGTCCTCGAGCAGGCATCGCAGATGGGCTACGCGGCGATCGAGGTGCGCGGGATCGAGATGAAGATGGACCTGCCCACGCTGCCGGAATTCAGCGGCACGGGGTTGAACCAGTCCATCAAGGACCTCGAAGCGCTCGGGTTGAAGATCAGCGATCTCGGCGCATCGTCGCGCATGCACGAAGGCGATCCCAAGGTGCGGCAGGCGCAAATGGACGAGGGGCGCCGCTTCATCGATCTCGCGCAGAAGCTGAAGACGCCCTACGTGCGCGTGTTCGGCGACAAGGTTCCTCCCGGCGAGCAGAAGCGCGACGTGATGGCGCGGGTGGTCGACGGCCTGCGCACGCTGGGCGAACATGCGAAGGGCAGCGGGGTCACGGTCCTGCTCGAGACGCACGGCGATTACACCGACTCGCCGACGGTGGTGGAGCTGATGAAAGGCGCCGCGATGGACACGGTGGCGCTGGTGTGGGACGCCCACCATACGTTCGTCGCGGGGAAGGAACAGCCGGCGACGACGTTCGCCGCGTTGAAGTCATGGGTGCGTCATACGCACCTCAAGGACTCGAGGCCCGAAGGCAACGACGTCAGATACGTGTTGACCGGCAGCGGGAGCGTTCCGGTGCGCGAGCAGGTGCGGCTCCTGAAGACCGCGGGATACAAGGGTTATTACGGCTTCGAGTGGGAAAAGGGCTGGCACCCGGAGATCGAAGAGCCGGAGGTCGCGTTCCCGCAGTTCGTCGAGACGATCCGCGGTTATCTCAATACCTGACCGCAGCCTTCAGGCGGAAGATCACCGTACTTTTTTCCCGTCGATCCGCGTCGCCGTGGCGGGATCGTTCCGATCCTCGCGCCACGTCGGGTGGTTGAAGTGGATCACGCGATCGCCGTTGTACGACACCACGGCGTTGTCGAACACCAGTGAGCCAATCCTCCGCCAGTTCTGAAAGCTACGCCGCTCACGCACCGCCGGGCCAGTCGTTCTGCCCGTCGTCGGTCACCTCGATCTCGAAGGTCAGGGTGCGCTTCGGGAACGGATCGCCGCGATCGAATATCTGCGCCATCACCTCGTCGCGGAAATCGAGGTTGGTGCCCTGTATTCTCGGCTGGTCGCGCGCGACCGGCAGACGCAGGAACTGCGGGGCCCGGGTGGGCTCGCCGGGAGGCTTTCCCAACTCGGCGATCGGGTACAGCTGCCGGATGCTGGGCTGGCGATCGACCTTGGTGAACGTCATCCCGACCCGGACCAGGAGCGCGAACCCCGACGCACCGCGGCGCGAGACCGTGGTATCAGGCGCGTTTCGCAGCTCGGCGTCGTTGATGTACATGCTGTCGGCGCCACCGATGTCTTCCTGGGTGATGAAGCTGGCGGTGCGAAGCGGCGTCGGGTGATTCGGGTCCGTTGTCGGGAAGAGCTTGCCGACCATCGAGAGCGAGCGGCTGCGGCCGCGCCGGGTTTCGCCGCAGCAGGTCGAGTAACGCGCGACCACGAGCGCTTTGCTCCCTTTGCTGAAGTAGCCGGAGTACGGAGTGTCTTCAGAGATGCGCCACTCGCCGGTCAGGCAGACGCCGTTCGGATGGACCAGCCGGGGAAATCCCTTGCCGTCGGCGCCCCAGCGGAGATCGACCGGAGAATCCAGCGCCCGCTCGCAGTCGGTCCGGAACTGCCGCGTCATGCCGACGAGCAGACCGCCGAATACCGATCTGAACGTGACGTCGTGGACCGGCAGCGGAGGCTCCCCCTCGGCGCCCCAGATCCGCTGATATGGATTGGCAAAGATTGCGGCGACCACTTCCGAGTACCCGCGACCCTGCGTAGCCGCGATTCCCGTCCGCGACCGCTGCCGGCTGGACGTCGAGTGCCTGGGCCACGGGCGGACTATACGCCTCCCAATCGCCAACCGCCAGCCACTGGTCCCGAATCCCGAGTTCCGTCAGCGACTACTTGATTGGCGCCGTGGCCGGCGGTGAGGGCACGATCTGAACGATCGTACGGAAGCGTTCGGTTGGCGATTCGGGCCTGGGGTTCAGATACCCGTCCGGTGCATAGTCTTTGACCGTCACCCCCGGCGGGAACGCCATTGTTTCTTCCCGGAAACGGCCGACTTCGAACATGTGAATGGCCGGTACCTCGAAGATCAGCTCTCCGCGCTGCTTCAGTACCGACCGGTAGTAGCCCACGGTCTGGGTGAAGTCGGTGTTGGTGCCGAACAGGTAGTACCTCTGCCCGCGGCCCGCATCGTAGGAGCCAATGAACTTCGCGCCGGGATAGATCGGGACGCCGAGCGTTTCTTCGGTCGGCGTCCCGGCGGGCGGCTGGGCCGCCGGGGGCGGCGGTGTCGGTGGCAGCACCTTCAGGCCCTGCGCGTCGGGTTTTCCGGTCGAAGGCGGCGGCCCGGACGGTGTCTTCGGATCGCCGGGTCGAGGGAAGGGCTGCGGTGTCTGGGCTGAGCCGCTGGCGCCAATCAGCATGGCCAGCAGCCACCCGGTGAGGAAACCCCGCTTCATTCCCAGGATTATAGCGGCTTCAATCGTCAGGATCGCCGCCTGGCGTCGCCCGAACCGGGTCGCTGGAATTTGCACCGCCCGTCAGGTGTTTTCTCAACAAAGGTGTCGCCCCTGGGGCGACCTTGCGCCGCCGGCCCCGCGACCGGCAGAGGTAGAATAACGACATGCCCAACGGATTGAAGACCGCGTTGCTGCTAGGTGCGCTGAGCGGCATGCTCTTGCTGCTTGGCGAGTATCTCGGTGGTCAGCAGGGACTGATTTTCGCCTTTGCGTTCGCGGCGCTGATGAACATGGGGTCCTACTGGTTCTCGGACAAGATCGTGCTGCGCATGTACCGCGCGCAGGAAGTCGGTTCTTCGCATCCGCTCTACCAGATGACCCAGCGGCTCTCCGAGAAGGCCGGGCTGCCGATGCCGAAGGTCTACATCATCCCCGACTCGTCCCCGAACGCCTTCGCCACCGGACGCAACCCGCAGCATGCGGCTGTGGCCGCGACTGAAGGGATCATGCAGGTCCTCGCCCCGCACGAGCTCGAGGGGGTCATCGCCCACGAGCTTGCGCACGTGCGTCATCGCGACATCCTGATTAGCTCGGTGGCGGCCACGATTGCCGCGGCCGTGATGATGGTCGCCCGCATGGCGATGTATGCGGGGATGTTCGCGGGTGGCCGCGACGATCGCGAGGGGAGCAGCAATCCCATCGCGCTCTTCGCGATGATGATCTTCGCCCCGATGGCCGCGATGCTGATCCAGATGGCGATCTCGCGCTCGCGCGAGTTCGCGGCAGACGCGGGGGCCGCCCGCATCACCGGAAACCCCCACGCGCTGGCCGATGCGTTGCGCAAGATCGACGCGATCGCGAAGCGGGTGCCGCTCGACGCCAACCCGGCCACGGCCCACATGTTCATCGTGAAGCCATTCTCCGGGCAGGGCTTGATGTCGTTGTTCAGCACCCATCCCCCGACCGAAGCCCGCGTGCAGGCCCTGTTGCAGGGCGGGCACTGAGCGCTCGGCGCTCTACCCTTCGGGTGGAGCGCGCTACCCCGCCGGCGGCGTTCCCCGCCGCCGGCATCTGGGTAATCCACGACATACCGTCCATCTCGCCCGGCTTTCCGCGAATTATCGGCGCCTGCTGAACCACGGCGGTTTTGGCCTGCCTCTTGCTGCCAGCTCAATCAGGTCGCCTGACCTGAGTCGGGCGCGAGTAAGTGGAGGCGGACGTGGAGGACTTCGACATCCCGCAAAACAAGCTGGCCGAGTCAGCCGAGCGCGTCGTCGATCGGGCGCTCGACGAGGCGCGCCGACGGGAGCACGCACTGCTGACCAACGAGCACGTCTGCCTCGCGTTCGCGCAGGTGGAGTGGGACATGTTCGGGCAGGTCATGCGTGACCTCAACCTGAACCCGCACGAGATCCTGCAGGCCCTCGAAGAGCACCTCCGCATCCTGCCGAGCGTGGCCGGACGCGACCTCCGGGTGGCGCCGTCCACCAAGCTGCTGTTCAAGCTCGCCCTGCTGCACGCCAGCCGTTCGGGCCGGCACACGGTCGAAGCGACCGACCTTTTCTCGGCCATCTTCGAGGAGACGCAAGGCATTCCGGTCTCGATCATCCGCCGTCATGGCATCGAACCCGAGGCCCTGGTGTCACGGCTGGCGACGCGCATGCGCGATCACGAGCTGCGCGAGGAGCGTCTGAAGAAGCGCTTCGAGCTGCCGCCGTTCCTCAAGCACTTCGCGACGAATCTCAATCAGCTCGCACGCCAGGACAAGATTCCTCCGGTGTTCGGCCGCGATTTCGAGATGGATCAGGTGCTCGAAATCCTCTGTCATCGCGAACGCGCGAATTCCGTGCTGCTGCTGGGCGAACCAGGCGTCGGCAAGACTGCCATCGCCGAGGGTCTGGCGCGCCGCATCGAGTTCGAGCCCGAGCGGGTTCCGGTGCGCCTCCGCGACTGCCAGATCGTCAACCTGCAGATGAACACCATGGTCGCCGGGACGATGCTCCGGGGCATGTTCGAGGACCGGATCCAGAACGTGATCCGCGAAATCAAGGAGCGTCCGAACCTAATCCTGTTCATCGACGAGGTGCACACGATGATTGGCGCCGGCTCGGCGCTCGGCGCCCCGTCGGATGCGGCCAACGTGTTCAAGTCCGTCCTCGCCCGCGGCGAGGTCAGGATCGTGGGCGCGACCACGTTGAGCGAATACAAGGAGTTCATGCAGGAGGACGAGGCGCTGGCCAGGCGCTTCCGGCCCGTCCACGTCGCCGAGCCGACGATCGACGAGACCCGCACCATCCTCTACAACCTGCGGCCGCGCCTCGAGCGCAACTACTCCGTCCGCATCAAGGACGAGGCGATCGAGACCGCCCTGGAGATGTCGCCGCGCTACATGCGGCACCTGCAGCTGCCGGACAAAGTCATCGGCTGGCTGGACACCGCGGCCGTCCGCGCCGAGATCGGGAAGCGCTGGGAGGTCACTGGAAGTGATGTCGTGAACGTGATCTCGAAGGTCGCGCGCATTCCCGAGGACATGGTCTTCCGCGAAGTCACCGACCGGTTTCGTAATGTCGAAGACAATTTGGGTGAGCGCGTCATCGGTCAGCGCGAAGCCCTCGCGGCGGTGGCCCGCCGCCTGGTCCTTAACAAGGGACCCCTGAAGGACGGCTTCGACCGGCCCGACGGCGTCCTGCTGTTCCTGGGTCCCACCGGCGTCGGCAAGACCGAGCTCGCCAAGTCCGTCGCCCATCTGCTCTTCGGCGACGAGAAGAAGATGATTCGGGTCGACATGTCCGAATATCAGGACGGTGCTGTCGCCGTCGACAAGTTGATCGGCATGCCGCGAGGGATCGTGGGCTCGGAACGCGGCGGGGTGCTGACCAATCAACTCAAAGACAGCCCGTATTCAGTCGTGCTGCTGGACGAAGTCGAGAAGGCCAGCCCCAGCATGCTCAACCTGTTCCTGCAGGCCTTCGACGAGGGCTGGATCACCGACGGCCGCGGCAAGCGCGTCTATCTGAGTGACGCCATCGTTATCATGACGTCGAACATCGGGTCTGACGTGTTCCGGAAGCTGACCAGCCCGATGGGCTTCCTCTCGAAGCAGCTCGGCGTCGAGCAGGTCAAGGGCGAGATCATGCGCGAAGTGGAGCGCCGCTTCTCTCCCGAATTTCGTAACCGCATCGACGAAATCGTACTCTTCCAGCCGCTGTCGAAGGACGAAGTGCGTCAGATTGCGGTTCAGCAGATTCACAAGATCGAGAGCGCGCTGGCGCGCAGCAACCGGAGCCTCACCGTCACGACAGAAGCGCTGGAGCAGCTGGTGAAAGACGGCTACAGCCTCTGCTACGGCGCCCGCTTCCTGAAGCGGACGATCGAGGATCGCCTGAAGCTGCCGATCAGCCAGCACTGGACCGAAGGCGACGTGTTCACCGCCGACCTCGTGGATGGCCGCATCCAGGTCGAAGTGAGCTCCAGCGCCGGCGGGGCCTACTCGAACCTCGCCGCGACCGCTTAGCGGCAGTCGCCTTCCCCCGGCGTCAACGTCACCACTCGAACGCCGCCTGCTCGCAGGCGGCGTTTTTCGTATCCGGCTCGGGATCGCCGTCGAACTCGCGTGGAGCTTGCCGTTCGCGCGGCCTGATGTCGTAGCGCTGCTGCAGCGTCGAAATCATCTGGCGAATGGCCGAGGTGTAGCCGCCCGGAGCGTAGGGGCCGCGGTACAGCTTCTCGAATCCCTCGAGCATGTCCGGAAACTCGCGGCGGATGAATCCGAGGAAATGATCCCGGGTTCCCTGCTTCAGGAACATCACGTTCGCACCCACGAACGCCGCACCGTGGTCGGCCACTGCCTTGACCGTCGCTTCGAGCTGCTCGGGGCGCGTGCTGAATCCCGGCACGAGCGGCGCCATCAGGACGCCGGCATTCACGCCGGCATCGCGCAGCTGACGCACGGCGCGCAGCCGTTGCAGCGGATGCGCGGTGCCAGGCTCGAGCGACGACCACGCGTGTTCGTCCACCGTCGGAACGCTCATGTAGACCGTCGAGCCGAGGGTTCGACTCATCTCGGCCAGCACATCGCGATCCCGAACCACCATCGGCCCCTTGGTGATCAGGCCGACCGACGTCTTTCCCGCGAGCAGGGCTTCAAGGGCGCCGCGCGTCAGCTTGTAATGCCCTTCGATCGGTTGATACGGGTCGGTCGCCGTACCGAACGCGACGTTTTCCCGTGCCCATGACGGGTGATCGAGCTCGCCCTTCAGCACTTCGACCAGGTTCGTTTTGACGAAAATCACCGACGAGAACTCATCGTCTGGACCCAGCTCGAACTGCGTCTGGTAGCGCCGCGCGAAGCAGTAGTGGCAGGCATGCGTGCAGCCGCGGTAGGGATTCAGGGTCCAGTTGAACGGCATGCCCTTCACCCGGTTGAGCGCCGACCGGCAGGTCACTTCCTGATACCGCGCCGCGTCCGCCCGCAGCTGCGCCTGGTCGAGCGCCGCCGTCGCTCCTTCGGCACGGATCCTCAGCGCCAGCGTGCGGGTGGTGGGTGCACGCGCGCCGAGGTCGAACAGGAGCGGCGCGGACGACATTCGCTTAACTTTCGCCTCACTGCCACCGCATTGTCAACTCCCTAATAGCCACCGCATTGTCAGTCGTTGGAAATTGAAACCGTCGTCGTCAGAGAAGATAGGCGAGCGCGAACCCGACCTGGGCGACGAACATCATTCTGTACATGTGAGCCCAGGAAACGTGATTCGCTTCGACCGCGAGATCCTCCGGGCGGCGCAGCATCAGATAGCAGACGTAGATGCCGTAGGCCGTCATGACGATCGAGAGCGTGTGCAGCAGAATCGGATTGCCAGTCAGGATGCCGGAGAGGACGCCCGCCGAGATCATCACGAACGGGACCACGAAGGACGGCGAGATCATCCACGCCGCGCGGCGGACGCCGTAGATGATCGGAAGCGTGCGACATCCACCGCGGGCATCGCCCTCCATGTCGGCAAAGTCCTTCGTCGTCGACGCCCCGAGCAGGAACAGGCCGAAGATCCCGCCGATGAACCACGGCTCGACTCCAGCGACGGTCTTGACAGCGGACCAGCCCGCAACCTTGAGCAGTACGCCGCGAGGGATCGCGATCGTCACGTTGGCCCAGATGCCGAGCCGCTTGGTGCGGAACGGCGGGACCGAATAGAGGAACGTGATCAGCGTTGCCACGACGACGATCCAGAAGCACTCGCGCCGGCCGCCGGGGGCGACCTGCCAGGCCAGCATCAGCGCCACCGCATATGTGACGGCTGTGAACAGCCAGGCTTCCGCGAGGGACATCCGTCCCGACGGCAGCGGACGGCGCGGCTTGTTCACCCGATCGATCTCGAGGTCGTAGATCTGGTTCAACGCGTTCGAGGCGGCGTTGAGCACCGCGGCCATCGTCAGGCCGATCAGAGGAAACACCAGGAGATCGCGGCTGAAGATTTCCCGCGGCAGGGCTCCGGCCGCACTCGCGGCGCCCGAAGCGAATCCGAGCGCCGGAGCCACCAGCGTGAACGGACGGGAGAGCTCCAGAAACGCCGCCGCCCGCGCGCGGCTCATGCCACGCCTCCCGCGATCGCCACCGCGGTGTAGGCGGCAATCGCCGTGTTGATCAGATTCAGCGCGTCGTTGTTGAGGACTCCCGAAGGTTCGAACGCCGCCGCGAGCAGGCTCTCGGCGATCGCGCCAATCGTCGAGCCGATGACGATCGGCAGCATCGCGGCAGCGGGAACAATCGAGAGCCATACCGCAAAACCCGCAAGCGCCGCGGCGCTGACGAGCCCCGCCGCCGTTCCCTCTATCGACATCGCCCCGGGGGTGCCTGGTCGAACCAGTCGCGGCGGCAGGATGGCCCAGGTGCGCGTCCCCCAGGCCTTGCCGATTTCGCTCGCGACCGTGTCACTCGCGCCCGCGACGAGGGCTGCCGTCATCGCAATCAATGCCGCGCCGGTGCTGGACGACAGCGCGGCCAATGCGGCGGCGGCCGCGGCGATCCCGGTATTGGCTATGGCGTTTCCTGCGCCGCGCCGTCCACCTCGTTCTTCGGCGATGCCGAGCAGAGTCTTTCGACGCAGTCCCATCCGCGACGTCAGGACGGCACAGAGAAAGCACACCACCAGCAGGATCCACCCTCTCCAGCCGGCGCAGACGTAGATCGCAGTGCCAATCGCCGCTCCCACGACTGCACCCGGCACCGACACCGTGCGGGCCGCGAACCCTGCGGCAGCGACCAGCGCATTCACTGACAGCGCCGCCAGGAGTGTTCCGGGCACTCCCATGGCGAGCGCGGAGACGAGGTCTTCACTCACGAGCGACAGCGCCCACAAGACCGCGGCGGCGCTCAGCGGTACCGAGAGGTTGTCGTTCAGCCTGATGGGGACCGTCTCCACCGCCGCCGCGACCAGTGCGGCTGCAACCGGGGCGGCTGCTGAAAACCAGAGATAGGGAGGAGGGATGATTACTGGTCGGCACCACCAGCAGAGGAATGCCCCTGCCGCTCCGCCCGCGATGACGAGCGCGGCGCTGCCGGCGACGCTCTTCTGCCGATTCCACGGCCATTTCCTCACGCCATAGCGGTGTCCCGCCAGCGTCGCCGCACCGTCTCCCACTGCCAGGATTCCCCACGCTGCCGCGACGATGTCCGGGCGTCCAGGCAGCATCAGCAGCATCAGGAGGATGGAGGTTGGATAGAGAACGAGCCCGGCGGGAACGGACTGCTGCAGCTCGAGCGGCCGATGAAGCCGATCGCCGGCGATCCTCCGGAGCAGCCTGATGTTGAACACGACGGCGACGGCCGCGAGGATGACGGCTTGGTACCAATGCAAGAAGGGCAGGAGGAGCGCAGCGGCTCCGAAGGCGATGTGGACCCACTGCCGCAGCGTTTCCGAATACTGCGGGGAACCCGTGCTCACTGAGGATCGCGCGCCAGATGCCGACGCCAATACGTGAGGAGATCCCGCAGCGTGTCATCTATGCCGATGGCAGGCACCCAGCCGGTGTCCTGCTGAAGACGGCGTGGACTTCCGAGGACGACGGGGTTGTCGTTCGGCCGCAGCCGCGCCGGATCGGTCCGGACTTCGATCCGGACCTTCGCCTGCCGAATCAATGATTCGAGCAGGTCGCCGACCCGGAAGGCCTCGCCGCGGCACACGTTGTACGGCTCATGCGGCCGCCCGCGCCCGACCAGCAGACCGTAGGCCCGCACGGTATCCCGCACGTCGGTGATGTCACGCCGCGCATCCAGATTGCCGACAGCCAGAACCGGCTCTCTGATTCCGGCTTCCACCTCCGCAATCTGCCGCGCGAAGCTGGACGTGACGTAGCCGTCCGACTGCCGGGGGCCGGCGTGATTGAAGGAACGGGTCAGGATGACGTGGCCGGGTGCGAGGTTCGCGGCCATCTCCTGCGCGAGCTTGCTCACACCGTAAGGGCTGGATGGGGCCAGCGGCGAATCCTCGGTCAGCGCGTCGCGCGAGGAGCCGTACACGAGCGCCGAACCTGTCACGAGTATCGGGATATCGAGCCGCAGCCGTTCGACGGCGCCGAGCAACGTGTGCGTGCCGATCACGTTCACACGGAGAGCCCGCGTCGATGCCGTCCACGTCCCTTGAACGTCGGCAATGCCGGCGCAATGATAAATCGCGGATGGACGCAGCTGGTCGAGGGAGCGGGTGACCGCCTCGCCGTCGGTGATGTCGACCGCGGACCACGAGACGCGCGAGTCGCTCCCGGCCGGCAGGTCGCGCCCGCCGGCATGACCCCAGGCCGCGACAAGAGGCGCATGTTCGAGCAGGTGCTCCACGAGGTGGCCGCCGGCGAATCCCGTCGCCCCGGTGACGAGCGGAACCGTCATCGGTTCAGCCCTTGCGCTGTCCGTACTGCTGCAGGTAGTAGTCCTTGAAGGCTGGATCCTGCTCTTTGATCGGCCGCCACCACCACTCGTTCCGACGGTACCAGTCAGCCGTGTCCTGGAGGCCCTGCTCGAAGGCCGCCTGCGGGGACCAGCCGAGTGCGCGCAGCTTGCTGGTATCCAGCGAGTACCGTCGATCGTGGCCGGGACGGTCCGCAACCGGACGAATCAGCGACTCCGGCTTCCCGAGGATGGCGAGGATCTGCCGCGTGAGGTCGATGTTGCGGACGTGATTGCCTCCCCCGACGTTGTAGACCTGGCCGGGTTCGCCGGCGTCGATCAACAGGTCGACGGCGCGGCAGTGATCCAGCACGTGGAGCCAGTCGCGCTCGTTCAGCCCATCCCCGTACAGCGGCACCGGGATGTCGTCGATGGCGTTGGTCACGAACAACGGGATGACCTTCTCGGGAAACTGATAAGGCCCGTAGTTGTTCGACGCACGCGTGATCACGACCGGAACGCCATAGGTCGCCCAGTAGCTGTAGGCGAGCCGATCCGCGCCCGCCTTGCTCGCCGAATACGGATTCCTCGGGCGAAGCTCGTCGGTCTCGCGGCTGGAGCCCTCGGGGACGCTGCCGTAGACCTCGTCAGTCGAAATCTGGATGAATCGGCGGAGCCGCGGCGCCTGCCTGGCCGCTTCGAGCAGCACGAAGGTGCCGTAGACATCCGTGGTGATGAACTCGCCCGCGCTCATCAACGAGCGATCGACGTGGGTCTCGGCGGCGAAGTGCACCACGATGTCCGCATCCTTGACGAGCGGACCCGCGACTTCGGGATCGGCCACGTCGCCCCGAACGAAGGTGTGGCGGGGATTCCCGGCGACGTCCTCGAGGTTTTCGAGCCGGCCCGCGTAGGTCAGCTTGTCGAGCGTGACGATTCGCCAGTCGGGGTGCGCCTGCAGGGCATACCTGACGAAGTTGGATCCGATGAACCCGGCGCCGCCCGTGACGACGACATTACTCATGCGTGCGGCCTCCACAGCCTCGATCCGCTCGTGACTTCCGCCTTCGCCCTTCGGCTGCGCTCAGGGATCCCGAGCGTAGTCGAAGAAGGCGGAAGCCACAAAGAATCTCTGTCCAGATGCCAGCCCGCGCGCACGCGTCAGCGGGTCTGCTGCCCTCCGAACGCTCCGAACAGATTGGAGAACGTGCCGATTCCGGCCAGCGTGAACGAGATGTTGAACCGGCGATCCTGAGGCACGGCGGTGGGCACCAGCGAGCCCTGAAGGTTGAACGTCTGATACTCGAAGCCCACGCCGCAGCACTGGGCATTGTAATACGCCACCCAGCGCTGGTTCAGGAAGCGATCGCGCTGGAGGTCGTAGTTGAACGCGTAGGTTCCTCCCACCCGGTTGCGGAGCCGCCGGATATTCACGACGCCGTTGATGTACTGGTCGGCGCGGTTCGGGTCGTTGAACCCCGGCAAGTCCGGAATGTACCGGCGCTGGCTCCAACCCGCCGATCCGCTCAGCCAGTCGCCGCTGGCAAACGTGCCGTTGGCGCTGATCGTGCGTCAGCGCGTGCGCATCCGGATCCCACTCGGTCCGGAAGTCGCCCTGCAGCCGGTCGGTCGGCGCCGCGCGCACCATGCAGCGCGACCGGCGAGAACTTGGACGGAGCCCGCACGGTGAAGCTGCTCTGATACTGGCGGTCGTATTTCGCGGCGTTCTCGTCGGTGTAGTAGGTCTGATTGATCGACACCGACAACACTTCGCGGGCGACGTCCTTCTTGGCGTAGAGCCGATTGGTGAGGTCGTAGGTGAACTGCGTCCGGCCGAGCACGTAGTCGATGCGACTCCAGCTTGACGATGCGGTCGAACTCGTCAATCGCGCTCACGTACTGCATCGTCACCGAGGGCTGGATCACGTGCTTGAACTTGGTGCCCTCGCGGCCCTGCGGCGGGTTGAAGATCCGGTTGAAGACCGGCCCGGTGGCTCGAACGGAGAAATCGAAGTACTGCCGGCCGATGCCTTCGTTCACCTGGACGACCGGGGGATCGGTGAGGCTCTCGGTCCAGTAGGTCCCGTGCCAGGCGAAGGTGGAGTTGATGCCGAGGAACGGCCAGCGATTGAACGGGACGCGCAAGGTCGGCGCGACGTCGACCCGGGACAAGCCCCTGATCGTTCGTCTTCACGTCGTCGACTTGAGTGCTGCGCAGCAGCGTGACGTACTCGCCGCCGACTCCGAAATACACCGAAGAGCCCGCAATCGGACGCTCCGGCCGGCTGATGTTCACCCGCGGCATGGCGCCGTAGGTCGTCAGCGACGTCGCGGTGTTGAAGAAATCGTTGCGGTCCGCCGTCGCGCGCGACTTGAAGACCCGCCAGGGTCCCGTTCACGTAGGTGCCGAAACGGCGCGTCCGGTTCGTGGCCCGCATCAGATCCTGCTGATAGGTCTGTTGCGTGACGATGCTGGAGAAGTAGTCGGCGTTGGCACGCAGCGAGAAACGTGCCTGGCAGCCGCTGCGACAGGTCGCCGCCGATCGAGTAGCTCTTCGTGCCGGCCGTCGTCTGTGCCACGCCGTTCACGGTCGTGGTCACCGGGTTCTCATCGAGTCAGGTGAAGCGGCTGTTCCCCTGCGAGCCGGGTCCGAGCACGTAGCGGTATTCGCCGCCGAGCTGCTGGCCGGCCTTGGTCATCCAGTCGTGATAGATGGTGGCGTCGTGGCTGCGTCCAATCGCCCAGAAGAACGCGTTGCTGAAGACCTGGCCCTTGACGGTCGATGACCCGTAGGTCGGAATCAGGAAGCCGGTCGCGCGGTCGTCTTCCTGGATTGGATAGTAGAAGACCGGCAGATACATGAGCGGCACGCCCTTGACCCGGAACAGCGAGTTGGTCAGCAGCGCGTAGTCGTCGAGGTTCAGCGTGGCCGTGCCCGATACGAGCTCCCAGCGGGGAGTGGGCTGGACGCAGGTGGTGAAGCCCCCGCGCGTGATCCTGTATTTCTTGGGACCCATCTTCTCCACGCGCTCGCCCCAGAACGCGGCCTCCGGTTCCTGCGTCCCGAACAGGCTGCGATCGGTCGTCGGCCCTCGATCGCCGAGGATCGTGCTCCCCCGCGCGTTGTAGAACGTGCCGGTGCGGGTCCGCGTGTTGTATTCCATGCGGTCGGCCCAGATGCGGTTGCCGCCCGAGATGAACACCACGTGTCCGCGCGCAGTGACGAGATCCTGCTTCTTGAAGCTCTCGGCGTAGTCGGCGAAGAACTGCATGTCGTCGCACAGGATCTTCGCCGGGTGATCCTCGGTGCCATAGAACCGCGTGTTGTCCTCGAGCGCGGACCAGGGTGTCCGCGTCACCCGAGTAGATCTTGCACGACGACAGGTCGGTTTGGGCGGAGGCGATGACCGGGACGAGCGCGTCGATCGAGACGCAGGCGGCCAGCAGCAGGTAGAAGCGAAGCATTGACTCCCGAACGCGAGGCAGGCAGGGCGGCTATCGTGGCCGCAGGATACCACGCACCGGACCGGTCAAGAAGATTGAGCCGGCGACCACGACGCGAGGGAAATCGCGTGCGGCCTGCTCGAGCGCTTCGGCTGGATCGGCCACGGCGCCGATGGTCCAGGTTGCATGCGGCAGCGCCGCGATCGCCGCGATCGACTCCGCGGTCATGGCGCGGGGAGAGCTCGCCGTCGTGCAGATGAGCGCGGCGCACGCCGGCGACAGGGCCTCCAGCATCTCAGCCACCGCCTTGTCCCGCATCGCCCCGAACACGAGCGCACAGCCGGTCCATCCCGTTTCGTCAAGGTAAGCGGCGAGCGCTCGGGCGCCGTCGGGGTTGTGCGCCGCATCGAGCAGCACATCCGCGGAACGATAGCGAAAGCGTTCGAGGCGGGCCGGCCAGGACGACCTCGGTCAGCCCGGCGCGAATCGCCGCATCCGCCACCCTCACACCGGCCGCGTCGACGCTCCGCAGCACACAGGCGGCCACCGCCGCATTGCCGCGTTGATGCCGGCCGGCCAGCGCGAGGGGGGTCGAGCCGATCCACCGTTCGAGATCCGCGCACTCCGACGACGCGAATCAGAGGAGCGTTGCGCTCGCGGCAGATCCCCGCGATCACGCCGTCGGCCTCCGCCGGGAGATCGCCGCAGATCACCGGCACGCCGGGCCTGATGATTCCCGCCTTCTCGAACGCGATCGATTCGAGCGTGTCGCCGAGCTGCGCCTGGTGATCGAAGCCGATCGAGGTTACGGCGGTCACGAAAGGGTGGGCGACGTTGGTGGCGTCGAGCCGACCGCCGAGTCCGACCTCGAGCACGGCAATCTCCACACCGGCTTCGCGAAACAGTTCGAACGCGGCGGCGGTTGCGCACTCGAAGAAGGTGGGCGGCGTCTCCAGCGCCCCGGACCGCTGCAGCGCTGCCGCGGCATCCCGCACCCGGGCAACGGCGGCCGCAAGCCGGGGCGTGTCGATCTCGTTACGTCCGACGACATACCGTTCTTCGAGCCGCTCGAGATGCGGCGACGTGTACCGCGCGGCGCGCACGCCCGCTTCGATGAGGCCGTGATGCACCATGGCGGTGACCGAGCCCTTGCCGTTGGTTCCCGCGATCAGGACCGACCCGAACGATCGTTCCGGGTGGGAGAGGGCCGCACACAGCTTCGAGATGTTCTCGAGGCCGAACTTCATGCCCAGGCGCTCGAGGCTGAAGAGGTAGTCGAGCGGATCCGTGGTCAGCTCCCGGGAACCGCCTCGACGGTAACAGCGAGCGCGACAGGTGCGGGTTTGGCGCCGAACCGGAGCAGGCGCGTGATGACGTCCTTGAGCTCGCGCCGATCCAGGACCATGTCGAGCATGCCGTGCTCGAGCAGGAATTCACTGCGCTGAAATCCCTCGGGGAGCTTCTGCCGGATGGTCTGCTCGATCACCCGTGGACCCGCGAAGCCGATCAGCGCTTTGGGCTCCGCGATGTTGACGTCCCCCAGCATCGCAAAGCTTGCCGTCACGCCGCCGGTGGTCGGATCGGTCAGGATGGAGATGTAGGGCAGATGCGCCCGATCGAGCCGCGCCAGCGCCGCGCTGATCTTGGCCATCTGCATCAGCGACAGCGCCCCTTCCATCATGCGCGCCCCGCCCGAGCAGGACACGATGATCACCGGCAGCCGGCGGTCGATCGCCGTCTCGATGGCACGGGTAATCTTTTCACCGACCACGACTCCCATGCTGCCGCCGATGAACGGAATATTCCATCGCGGCGACGACCGTTTCGACGCCGTTGATCCTGCCGGTGGCGGTGATGACCGCGTCGTTCATGCCGGTGGCGGCAATCGTGGTCTCCAGACGCTTCTGGTAGGGCTTGGTATCGGTGAACTGCAGCGGGTCGGTCGATTTCAGGCCGGCGTCATGCTCCTCCCAGTCGCCGTCGAACAGGGATCGCAGGCGCTCGGCCGCGCTCAGCCGAAAGTGGTGACCGCACTTGGTGCAGACGCTCAGGCTGGCGGCCAGGTCCTTGTTATAGATAATCTGCGCGCACGACGGGCACTTCACCCAGAGCCCCTCGGGAACGCGGCTCTCCTTGTTCCCGGACTCGATCGGCTTGCGCACCTTCTTGAACCACGCCATAGGTGCAGGATAACGCAATCGCCAATCCCTAATCGCGAGTCCTGAGGCCCGAGTCCAGCCCCCCGCCTTCAGCCCCGAGCCCCGAATCCCCCGAACCTTGCATATACTTTTTCCTTGCTCTTTCGGCACATTGCCATCGAAGGTCCGCCGGGAGTGGGGAAGACCCTGCTCGCCGAGCGGCTTGGTGCCCGGCTCGACGCGACGGTGATCCTCGACGATCGGCGATAATCCCTTCCTTGGCGAGTTCTATCGGGGGCGGCCCGGTGCCGCGTTTCAGGCGCAGCTGTTCTTCACCCTCGCGCGCTACCGGCAGCAGGGGAGCCTGCGGCAATCCGATCTCTTCAGCCAGCTGCTGATCTCGAACTATCTCTTCGATCGCGACAAGATCTACGCCTACGTGAACCTCGACGACAACGAGCTGTTCATCTACCAGCGCCTGTACGAGCTGATCGCGCCGGACGTTCCGCCGCCAGACCTGGTGATCTACCTGCAGACGCCGGTCGAGGCCGTGCGTCGGAGGCTGCGGCAGCGGGCAAAGGCCGATCCGAACGCGCTGCTGCCCGCGGCCGACTACATCCGGGAGTTGAACGAAGCGTTCAACCACTTCTTCTTCCACTACACGGCGAGCCCGCTGCTCACGGTCGAGACGTCCCATGTCGATCTGTCATGGAGCGACGACACCGTGGCCGACATCGAGCGGCAGGTTCGTTCGATGGGCAAGGGCACCCGGTACTACGTCCCTCGAACCCAGTGACAGGTCGCGAACCATGACTCATCCCGAAACTGGTCCGGCGTTCCGTACGAATCGGCTCGGCGTCTCGAGCGCCGGCGTGGCGATGGTTCTGGCCGCGCTCTCGGCATTCGCGTGCGCGAGCGCGCCCGCCGCCTCGCCCGCGAAGGTCCCAACCGTTCCGCTCGAACAGAAGTTGGCGTGGATGCTTCAGCTCGAGGATCAACGGATTCTCAAGCTGCCCGAGCCTCCGCCACCCCCTCCGGCTGCGCCCGTCAAGGGACGCCGTCCAGTGCCGCCACCACCACCACCGGCGATGGGGCCCGATCTGACGAAGCTCACGACCGATGGGGATCCGCGGATGCGGCGTCGTGCGGCGGTCGCCATTGGCCGCGTCGGATTGAAGGATGGCATTCCCGCGCTGACCGCGCTCCTCGCTGATGCGGACTCCGACGTCCGGCAGTCGGCGGCCTTCGCGCTCGGGCTCATCGGCGATCGCACCGCATCGGCCTCGCTCGTTTCCCTGCTGAAGGATCCGGATCCAATGGTGCGCGGCCGTGCGGCGGAAGGCCTCGGGTTGATGGGCGCCGAGGACGCGGCCGCCGCCATCGGCGCGATGACGGCCGCGCTTGGGCGCTCGGCCGCGGTCACCGCCATGACGCCTGACGACGAGCGGTCCCCGGCTCCGCCCGAGGCCGAAGCATTCAAGCTTGGCTTGTTTGCGCTGGTCCGCCTCCGTGCCTACGATCCGCTGGCCACGGCGGCGCTCGACGGCAATGGCCGGCCGGTGAGCACGTGGTGGCCGGTCGCATACGCCTTGCAGCGCAACGGTGATGCTCGTGCCTCGGCCGCGCTTCGGCAGCTGCTCACCGTGAAGGGGCGGTATACGCCCGCGTTCGCCGCCCGCGGCCTCGGACGGATCAAGGATTCCAGCGCGGCCAAGGACCTGCTGCCGCTCCTCGAGCCCACGGCACAACCCCGCGAAGTCGTGGCGTCTGCAATCATCGCCGTCCGCGACATCGGCGTGGCGCAGGCAGGGCCGCGTCTGGGGATGCTGGCGTCGGATCCTGCCGCCGACGGGAACCTCCGGATGGAGGCCGTGACGACGCTCGGGGGGCTGCGGGCGCTCGATCAACTACCGATCGTGCAGGATCTCATCACCGACGACTGGCCGGCGCT
Organism: uncultured Acidobacteriota bacterium; assembly: GCA_963836735.1. Classification (GTDB taxonomy): domain Bacteria; phylum Acidobacteriota; class Vicinamibacteria; order Vicinamibacterales; family 2-12-FULL-66-21; genus JACCXG01. The sequence goes on from CAWIKP010000023.1 coordinate 363,639, forward strand.
GCGGGCGGCGGCGATCCGCGCCGCGGTCGCGATCGATCCCGACAATTTCACTCTGATCCTCTCCGGACTCGAGGTCGATCGGCATTGGCTGGGGCGCGCAGCGCTGGCCGACGCCCTCGGACTGCTGTCCCCGGCAGTCTCGATCGCCCGGCTCAACGATCTGGTGAAAGACGAGGACTCACGAGTCCTCCCGCATGCGCTGCGCGCGCTGGTCCGCCTGAAGGCCCCCGACGTCGAGAAGCTGTTGCTCGCTCATCTCCAAGACCAGGACTACGCGGTTCGCGAGGCCCTCGCCGGGCTGATCGGCGAGGTGAAACCGGCCGGGGGGGTGAACGCACTCAAAGAGGCCTACCAGGCCGCGATTCCGGACGCCGCATACGGTGCACGGGCCGCCGCGGTCGCGGCGCTGGCCGAGTACGGAACGCCGGAGGCCGTCGAAGCCATCCGGGCCGCGCTCTCCGACAAGGACTGGGCGGTCCGGCTGCGCGCCGCGGATCTGCTCACGAAGCTCGATCCGTCGGGCGATCATCAACAGGCCATCCGGCCCGCGCCCAACGCGCCGATTGCCAGGTACGACGATCCCGCGCTCGCGGCGCCGTCGAACTCGCCTCATGTGTTCATCGAGACCGCCAAAGGCACGATTGAGTTCGAGCTCGCCGTTCTCGACGCGCCGCAGACCTCGCGCAGCTTCGTCACGCTGGCGCGCAAAGGATTCTTCAACGGCCTCCAGGTGCACCGCGTGGTGCCCAACTTCGTGATGCAGGACGGCGATCCGCGGGGCGACGGCGAAGGCGGCCCCGGCTACACCCTTCGCGACGAGCTCAACGAACGGCCGTACCTACGCGGCACGGTCGGCATGGCGTTGTCGAGGCGCGACGACGGTGGCAGCCAGTTCTTCATCACGCACTCACCGCAGCCGCACCTCGACGGCCGCTATACGGTGTTCGGGCACGTCGTGAACGGGATGGACGTCGTCGATCGGATCCAGGTCGGGGACACGATCGTGCGCGTACGAGTGTGGGACGGCAAATGGGAGTGACGCGAATGGGGGCTGGGGATTCGGGGCTGGGGGCTGGGGATTGAGTGTGAAAGGGGGCGTGAGCCCCCTTTCGACGTGGGGCGCTTAGCGCTTCTTGCCGCCCTTTTTCTTGGCGCCGCCCTTAGCTGTCTTCTTGGCCATCTTTATCCCCCCTTTCACTCGTGGGATCTGACGTGGGCTCTCACCGGTGGACATCCGCTGCCGTCTGGCACGTCGGCCTGCGTCCGGCGCCCGCGCTTCATTCCGGTGCTCCCGCAGCCGGATTCCCGACGCGCACCGCGCGGAGGGAGGAAGGCGGGAGGCCGCTCAAAGAAAAGAGGGGTGCCAACTACCCGCGACACCCCCGTACCGGTCAGGCGGCGCTTAGCGCTTCTTTCCGCCCTTCGCTGACTTCTTCGCGCCACCCTTTGCGGTTTTCTTCGCCATTCGTTCCTCCTTGGAACTGGCAGCTCAGCTGTTTACCGACTCTCGTGGGTCACAACAGGTGGGCTGAGCGGACCACCCTCATACGAGATGTAGATTACGGGTGAGAAGATCGAGGTGTCAAGCACAAAGTGCTTGGCCTTGTCAAAAACCCGCACGAGTAATGTGTCGGTCGACCCGCGATCGGGCTGTAGGCCGCAAGCCCAAACTGATTGGCTTGTCAAGTCGGTGAGAAGACGATGAGACACGGCAGCCCGCGGACCGCGGATCGCCGCTGCGGATCGCGGCCTAGCGGAGATTGAGCCGCGCGAGCGCGCGCGTCGCCGCGGCGCGCGTGTCGGCGGATGCGCCGAACAGCGTCGACGCGATGCGATACCCAGAGACGGCGTCGTCTTTGTGCCCCAGACGCTCGTGCAGGCGCGCCGCCTCGAGATGCGCGTTGCCGAGGATCGGCGCGGGGCAGGTCCGGCCGTTCCGGATCGCGAGATCGTACTGCGTCAGCGCGGCCACGTCGTTGTGCCGCGTCTGCAGCACGCGGCCGAGCCGATAGCGCGCCACCGGATCGTGCGGATCGAGCGCGATGGCGCGCTCGAGCGCGTTCGCCGCGCCTGGCAGGTCGTTGCGCTCCAGCCGTCGCCAGCCGTCGAGCGAGAGCCGGAAAGCCTCCGCGTGCCGCGGGTTCGGGGTGTGACGCATCCGCTCGGAGGCCCGACTCCGCACCTCGTAGGGATCCAGCTGCGGAACCGCGGCGATCGCGGACTTGTAGGCCGCCAGCGCCGCCGTGCGCGCGCCGAGGCGATCGTGCGCTTCGCCCAGCCGGAGATAGGCGAGCGCCAGGGCCGAATAGGGCTCCTGCGGCTTGAGAGCGGTCACCGCCTTGAGGTGCTCCAGCGCGTCGTCGGTGAGGCAGAGCGCGTCGAGCATGCCCGCGACGCCGAGGCGGGCCTGGGTTTCCGCCAGCGCCGCATTGTTGGCGCGCTGTTCGCGGGCGGCGGCGAGCAACTGGCGCCAGGTGTCGAGGCTGGCCACGATGTCGTGCTCGTAGGTGTCCTGAATCTCGGCGATCTGCGCGAGGTAGAGCGGATTCCCGGGGTAGCGGGCCTGGAGGGCGTAGAGCAGCTCGATCGCGCGCCGCGTCTGCCGCTCGTACCACAGATAGATGATGTGCAGCTGGTAGTCGGCCTCGCCCTGGACCAGCCGTCCGCGGCTGCGTGCACGCAGCATTTCGCGCAGCCCTTCCTTCCGATCGCCCCCCGGGAGCAGCAGCAGGAAGCGCAGGACCCTCGCGGCTGCGGGCGCGACGTCGGCGTAGTACTTGTACATGCCGAGCCCGAAGTAGGCGTCGTCCATGCCGGGCTCGAGCGCGATGGCGCGATCCATGGCTTCCTTGATCCGCTTGCCGTCACGCGCCGCCGCGACCTTCTCGCCGCGAAGCACCCGCCACTGCACCCGCGCGCCGTAGGCCCCTCCGAGATAGAACCAGGCCTCCGCGGCATCCGGCGCGCGCTCGGTCCAGGCTTCGGTCGTGCGAATCGCCTGCTCCACGGCTGCGGTGAACTCGGCGTCGAGCGCGCGGCTCTGCGGGATCGAGCTGAATCCGCCACCACAGCGCCGTGGCCTCGAGAACGTTGCAGGCTTCAGCGGGTGCCTGGCCGCAGGCGCGCCGCAACTCGGCGTCAACCTGATCGAAGCGAGCCTCGAGGATGAAGTCGTAGGCCCTGCACCAGTCCGTCTTCTCCGCGCAGGGGGTAGTGCGGCGGCAGGGACGGAACCGATCGACGGGGGGGATCCTGCGATGCCGGCAGGGAGATCGCCGTCACCCAACCAACCGCGAGCAAGGTGGCGAGCGCGGGTACCCGGCGCGGCACCATCATGTGAGGCTGGTGCGGAGCTGCTGTTTGCCGGCGTGCCGTTCGAGGGCCAGGCTGACGAGCCGATCCAGAAGCGTGGCGTAGTCGACTCCTGTCGCCGCCCACAGCTTGGAATACATGCTGATCGTCGTGAACCCCGGAATGGTGTTCACTTCATTGACGAAGATCTGCCCGGTGGTGCGCGACAGGAGGAAGTCCACGCGTGCCATGCCGGCGCAGTCGATGGCCTTGAAGGAGGCGATCGAGAGCCGGCGAATGTCGTCGGCCACCGGCGGCGCCAGGTCCGCGGGAATGATCACCTGCGAGCGGTCGTCGAGGTATTTCGCTTCGTAGTCGTAGAACTCGCGGGAGGGAATCACTTCACCGGCCACCGAGGCCTCCGGCGTGTCGTTGCCGAGCACGGCGCACTCGATCTCGCGCGCCTCGGGAATCGCGGCCTCGACGACGATCTTGCGGTCGTAGGCGCCGGCGAGGTCCAGGGCGTTCGAGAGGCCGGCGCGGGTCTTGGCCTTGGAGATCCCGACGCTCGACCCGAGATTCGCCGGTTTGACGAACATCGGGTAGCCGAGGGCTGACTCCAGCGCGTCGAGCGTGGCCTCGGCGTTCGCCTCGCGCTCGTGCCGCATCACGACACGGTAGGGGCCGACCGGCAGGCCGTGCGCCGAGAAGACCAGCTTCATGATCGCCTTGTCCATCCCGACCGCGGACGCGAGCACGCCGGCGCCGACATAGGGAACGTTGGCGAGCTCCAGCAGACCCTGGACGGTGCCGTCCTCGCCGTAGGGGCCGTGGAGGACCGGAAAGATCACATCGAGATTGAGGCCGGTGACGGTCGCGCGCCCCAGCTCGTCGACGCGTGACGCGCTGCGGTCGATCGAGAGCACGGTCTCTTCGCTCGGCCGCGCAATCATGTGCACTTCGCGTCCGCTCCGCAGCGGGCGGGCGGCATCGAGCCGCGCCTGCTCGATCACGTCGCTCGCCGACATCGCGGTCGGCGCCCGATCGGCCAGGCACCAGCGCCCGTCTTTTTCGATGCGAATCGGCACCGCCTCGTAGCGCTTCTTGTCGAGATGAGCGAACACCGCCGCGGCGGAGGCGAGAGAGACTTCGTGCTCACCCGATCGCCCCCCGTAGAGCACGCCTACACGAAGACGTTTCACATACAAAAGAATACAGGAAGCGCGCGGAGACATGTGCCGCGGTGACCCTGACCGCGCCAGAATGAAGGTGCATGGCTGCCGGTTCCTTCCACTTCACCGTCACTCACCGGGAAGGCCTCGCGCGCCGCGGCGAGCTCCGGACCCCGCACGGCGTCGTGCAGACGCCGGTGTTCATGCCCGTCGGCACGCGCGGCGCCGTCAAGGCGGTCACGCACCGCGACCTGGAGGATCTCGGCGCCGAAATCATTCTCGGGAACACCTATCACCTTTTCCTTCGGCCCGGCGGCGATCTGATCGCGCGAGCCGGCGGGCTGCACGACTTCATCGGGTGGCCTCGCCCGATCCTCACCGACAGTGGCGGGTACCAGGTCTTCAGCCTCGCGACGATCCGCAAGATCCGTGAAGAAGGCGCGGAGTTCCGTTCGCACCTGGACGGCGCGAAGCACCTGCTGACGCCGGAGGCGGCGACCGAGGTGCAGGCCCAGCTCGGATCCGACATTGCGATGGTGCTCGACGAGTGCATCGCGACGCCAGCCACGAGAGACGCCGCCCGCGACGCGATGGAGCGCTCGATTCGATGGGCGCGGCGGGCCCGCACCCGCTTCGATCAGCTCCGCACCGATCCCGCCGCCGTCCGGGTGACCAATCCCGGCCAGGCGCAGTTCGGGATCGTGCAGGGGGCGACGTTCCCGGACCTGCGCGCCGAGAGCGCGCAGGCCACGATCGACATCGGATTCGAGGCTTACGCCATCGGCGGCCTCAGCGTGGGTGAGCCGCCGGAGGTGATGTACGAGGTCGTGGGCCAGACGGCGCCGTTGCTGCCCGAGGACAGGCCGCGGTACCTGATGGGCACGGGCATGCCGGACGACCTCTTCGAGTGCGTCGCCCGGGGCATCGACATGTTCGACTGCGTGCTGCCGACGCGCAACGCCAGGAACGGCCAGTTCCTGACGAGCGCCGGTCCTTTATCTATCAAGAACGCCCGCTACGCGGAGGACCAGGCGCCGCCCGATCCCGCCTGCCGCTGCTACACGTGCCGGACGTTCTCGCGGGCCTATCTCCGCCACCTTTATATGTCGGGAGAAATGACCGCCGCTACCCTCAACTCACTGCATAATCTACACTTCTACCTTGACACCATGCGAAGGATCAGGCACGCTTTAGTGTTCGGCACGTTTGAAAAACTCCGCTCGGAGTTCCATCAAACCTTTTCCCGCCGACCCCGAAACTGAATGGACCAGGCGTTCGAGTTCGTCCTCTTTGCGTCCGCAGGTGCTGTGCAGCCCTCCGGGCTGCTGCAGATCCTGCCGTTCGCGATCATTCTCGGTATCTTTTATTTCCTGATCCTGCTGCCGATGAAGAAGCGGCAGAAGAAGATTCAGGAGTTCCAGGAGTCGCTGAAAGTGGGCGACAAGGTCATCACCACGAGCGGCATCTACGGCCAGATCACGCGGCTCAGCGAGAAGTCTCTGCAAGTGCAGATCGCCGATCGCGTCCGCATCGAAGTCGCCCGGGCCGCCGTGGCCGGCTACCAGGGGCAGGAGCCGGTCGTCCCCGAAAGCAATAACCTTTAATCATCATGAAGAACATCCGCTGGAAGGTTTTCACCGTCATCGGCGTCTTTGCGGTTTTCTTCGCGCTCGGCGTGTACCCCATCCTCGCCAATCGGTATCCCAAGGTGCCCGCGCCGGCGTGGCTCAAGGCCAAACAGCTGAAGCTCGGGCTGGATCTCCGCGGCGGCGTCCACCTGGTGCTCCGCGTCCATACCGACGAGGCGATCAAGACATCGACCACGACCACGGCCGAGCAGCTGCGCGAGGCCGCGCGTGCCGGCGGGCATCAATCTCACCGCGGTGACCGTGCCGGCGCCGACCACCTTCCACGTCGAAGGCGTGCCGGGAGACAAGGATGCGGACTTCCGGCGCATCGCAGACCAGATCGCCGGCACGAACTACAACCGGAATCCCGGGAGCGGGCGGCGCCTACGATTTCACCATGCGGCCGAACATCGCCGTGCAGATGCGGCAGCAGACGGTGACGCAGGCGCGCGAGACGATCGACCGCCGGGTCAACGAGCTGGGGGTCACCGAACCGAATATCTCCGAGTACGGCGACACCGGCGATCAACTGCTCGTCCAGCTGCCCGGCGTGTCCGACGTTGCGCGCGCCAAGGAGATCATCCGGTCGACCGCCCAGCTGCAGCTGAAGATCGTCGAGGCGGGGCCGATGTCGTCGCAGGAGGCGCTGCTGCAGCAGTACAACGGCAAGACTCCCGACGACATGGAAGTGATTCCGGGCGCCGCCGGCAGCGACGAGACCGGGACCGCGTTCTACCTGGTGCGAAAGACCGCGGCCGTGACCGGGCAGGATCTCCGCAATGCGCAGCCGTCGCTCGACGACAACGGCCGCCCGGCGGTGGCCTTCTCGCTGACCCGCGAAGGCTCCAGCAAGTTCAGCAAGGTGACCGGCGACAACATCGGCCGGGGGCTGGCGATCATCCTCGACAACCGCGTGCAGTCGGCGCCGCGGATCGAGGGACGGATCACCGACAACGGCCGTATCTACGGCTCGTTCACCCAGGAACAGGTCACCGACCTGTCCCTCGTCTTGAACTCGGGCGCACTGCCGGCGTCGATGAGCTATCTCGAGGAGCGCGTCATCGGCCCGACGCTGGGGCAGGACTCGATCCGGTCGGGGATCATGGCCTCGCTCGCCGGCCTCGCGCTGGTCATCCTGTTCATGCTGGTCTACTACAAGCTGTCGGGGGTCAACGCGGTCGTCGCGATGGTCGCCAACCTCGTGATCCTGCTCGGCCTGATGGCGTACTTCGGGGCCACGATGACGCTGCCGGGCATTGCCGGGTTCATCCTGACCATGGGCATGGGCGTCGACTCGAACGTCCTGATCTTCGAGCGCATCAAGGAGGAGCTGGCGGCGGGGCAGCCCACCCGCAACGCGATCAACCGGAGCTTCGATCGCGTCTTCCTGACGCTGCTCGACACGCACGTGACCTCGCTCATCGCCGCGGCCTTCCTGTTCCAGTTCGGCACCGGCGCCATTCGCGGGTTTGCGACCACGCTGACGATCGGCCTGCTGACCAACCTGTTCACGTCCATCTTCGTGTCGAAGACGCTGTTCGAAGCCGTGCTGCTCGGGCGGCCGGCGAAGGCTTCACTGAGTATCTAGGTCATCATGAAATTCTTTTCCAATCCCAACTACGACTTCGTCCGGTGGCGGTGGCACGCGATCACGCTGTCGCTGATCGTCATCCTCGCCGGCGCCGCGGTCATCGCGACGCGCGGGCTGCAGAAGGGTGTCGACTTCGAAGGCGGCACCATCGTCATCGTCAAGTTCGACACTTCGAGGCGGATTGACGAGGTCCGAGCCGCCATTACCAGCGGCGTGCCCGGCGGCAACGATGCCGTCGTCCAGGATTACGGCCCCGTCCGGCAGCGGCTACCGTGCTGATTCGCGTGCGGCGAACCGGTCAGGAAAGCGGCGGCGAGCTGAGCCGCGAAGCGGAAGGCGTCGTCGCGGCGCTGAAGAAGAGCAGTCTCGGCAACTTCACCGTGGTCGGCACCGAGATCGTCGGGCCGGTCGTGGGCGAGCAGCTGCGCCGCCAGGGGATCCTGGCGACCGTGCTGGCGCTCGCCGGGATCATGACCTACATCGCGCTGCGGTTCCAACTGAGCTTCGCGGTCGGCGCGATCGTCGCGACCCTGCACGACCTCCTGGTCTGCCTGGCGTTCATGGCATTCTTCAGGTACGACCTGACGCTGAACGTCATCGCCGGGCTGCTGACGATCACCGGCTACTCGGTGAACGACACCATCGTCATCTTCGACCGGGTGCGCGAGAACACGCGGGGCCTCCGCCGCGGCGACAACCTGACCGCGATCGTCAACACCGCGGTCAACCAGACGCTGAGCCGCACAATCATCACCGCCGGCGCGACGCTCCTGAGCGTCATCGCGCTCTACCTGTTCGGTGGCGATGTGCTGGAAGGGTTCGCGTTCACGATGCTGGTCGGGATCATCAGCGGCACCTATTCGACGGTGTTCATCGCCGCTGCAATCGCCATCATGCTCCAGGGCCGCAAGACGATGAAGGGGCAGGATGGTCACGGCGGCAGCGCCCGAAACCACCAGAAAGCCCGGCCGTCGCCGCGCGTCGTAGCGCGCGCTGGTGGCTCTTCTCGCTGCGGCATTCCTCGGGATCGTCCAGGGACTCACCGAGTTCCTGCCGGTATCGTCGACCGCGCACCTGCTGCTCGGTGCCCGGCTGATTGATTTCGAGGATCCGGGCGGCGTCTTCACCGTCACGATCCAGCTGGGATCGATTCTCGCGGTGATGTGGCTCTATCGCGCCAAGATCGTCCGGGTCATCGCCGGGCTGCCGTCGGATCCCGAGGCGCGGCACTTTGCCCTGATGGTGTTCGTCGCGTTCCTGCCCGCCGCCGTGGCCGGCGCGCTGTTCGCCGGCTACGTGAAGCGCGTGCTCTACACGACGCCGGCGGTGATCGCGTGGTCGTTCATCATCGGCGGCATCGTGATGCTGATCGTCGAGCGGTATCGTCCCGAGCCGGTCGTCCGGAACGCCGACCACACGTCGCTGGCGCGTGCGCTCGGGATTGGCGCGTGCCAGGTGCTGGCGCTGATTCCCGGCGTGTCGCGGTCCGGCGCGACCATCGTCGGGCGCCATGCTGCTGCGGCTCGATCGTCCGGCCGCGGCCGAGTTCTCGTTTTTCCTGGCGATGCCCACGATGACGGCGGCGTTCGTGCACGACATGCTCGAGGCCCGGCACAGCCTGGGACCGGAGCGGGCCGCCGAAATCGCCGTCGGGTTCGTCCATGGCGTTCATCGCGGCACTGCTGGTGGTCAAGCCGTTCCTCGGCGTGGTCCGCCGTGTGGGGTTCGTGCCATTCGCCTGGTACCGGATCGCCGCCGGCGTGCTCCTGCTGATCGCGCTGGCCGCGCACGCGTTGTAGGCGCCGCCATGCAGTGGTTGCGGCGCACGTTCATCGCCGGGTTCTTCGTCACGGTGCCGCTCGTCATCAGCGTCGCCGCGTTCGTCTGGATCTTCCGCGTGGTCGACGGGTTCGTCGGCCCGTTCTACGACTCGTGGCTCCAGCGTCTCAGCGGCGACCCCGCCACGCCGCTGCACATTCCCGGCCTCGGCATCCTCACCACCGCGCTCATCGTGCTCCTGGTCGGCGCCTTGGCCACCAACGTGCTGGGCCGGCGGGTGCTCCAGCGAACCGAGGCGTACCTGTTGAAGGTGCCCGTGTTCCGGACAATCTATTCACCGGTAAAGCAGCTTGTAGTCGCCTTCTCGCCGGACAATGAATATGGATTCAAGCGCGTGGTGATGGTCGAGGACAGCGCGCGGGGATTCCTTCTCGGCTTTCTGACGAAAGAGTTCACCGTCGATCGCGGTCTGGGCCCCCAGCCGTTCATCGCCGTGTACGTGCCGACCAATCACCTCTATCTGGGCGATGTCATCATCTGTCCCCGGGACAAGGCGTCGTTTCCCGACATCACCGTTGAACAGGCGATTCGGATCTTCCTGACCGGGGGCGTCGCGCTGTCGAGCCGCGTGCGGGCCCGGCACGGTGCGGATCGGGTCGCCGATTTCCGGGTCTGACCGCGGACCGCTGCCGGCTCGCGACCAGCGCCGTTGCACCCGCCAGCCCGCGCATGGCCGTGTGGTACGATCCGTGGATTTTGCGACGCGCGTTTCGAGGAGACAAATGCTGCATATGTTCCGTTCGTGTACGGGTTGGCTCGCCGTCCTGCTCGTTGCGTTGCTGTTGACGCCCGCCGCGGCGTCGCTCGGCGCCCAGGCACCGGAACCGCCCGCCGCCGCGCAGGAGGCGCGTCACGCCGGAGGTGAGGCCAACCTGATTCTGCCGGACCTCGGGCAGGTGACGTTCCAGGGGATCAACGGCCGCACGCTGCTGATGAGCGGGCTCGCCGTCTGCGTGCTCGGACTGCTGTTCGGCATGGTCATCTTCGTGCAGCTCCGGAACCTGCCCGTGCACCGCTCGATGCGCGAGATCTCGGAGCTGATCTACGAGACCTGCAAGACCTACCTGATCACCCAGGGCAAGTTCATCCTGCTCCTCGAGCTGTTCATCGGGGTGATCATGGTCTTCTACTTCGGCGTGCTGCAGCACTTCGCGCCGATCAAGGTCGCCATCATTCTGCTGTTCAGCCTGATTGGCATCGCCGGCAGCTACGGCGTGGCCTGGTTCGGTATCCGGGTCAACACCTTTGCGAACTCACGGGCGGCCTTCGCCGGTCTGCGCGGGCAGCCGTTCCCGATCTACGCGATTCCGCTGCGCGCCGGCATGAGCATCGGCATGCTGCTCATCAGCGTCGAGCTGCTGCTGATGCTCTGCATCCTGCTGTTCATTCCGGGTGACTATGCCGGCTCCTGCTTCATCGGTTTCGCCATCGGCGAATCGCTCGGCGCGGCGGCGCTGCGCATCGCCGGCGGCATCTTCACCAAGATCGCCGACATCGGGTCGGACCTGATGAAGATCGTCTTCAACATCAAGGAAGACGATGCCCGCAATCCGGGGGTGATCGCCGACTGCACCGGCGACAATGCCGGCGACTCGGTCGGCCCCAGCGCCGACGGGTTCGAGACTTACGGCGTGACCGGCGTGGCGCTGATCTCGTTCATCCTGCTGGCCGTCTCGAGCCAGACCGTGCAGGTGCAGCTGCTCGTGTGGATCTTCGTCATGCGCGTGATGATGGTGATTGCGAGCGGCGCGTCGTACCTGCTGAACGACGTCTGGGCGCAAGGCGAGCTTCGGCAACGCGACCACGATGAACTTCGAAGTGCCGCTGACCCGGCTGGTGTGGCTCACCTCGATCGTCTCGGTCGCGCTGACCTACGTCGTGTCCGACCTGCTGATTCCAGACCTCGGCGGGGATCCCACGCTCTGGTGGAAGCTGTCGACGATCATCACCTGCGGCACGCTCGCGGGCGCGATCATTCCCGAGCTGGTCAAGGTCTTCACCTCCACCGAGTCCAGTCACGTGCGCGAAGTCGTGACCTCGTCGCGTGAGGGTGGAGCCTCGCTGAACATCCTGTCCGGTTTCGTCGCCGGCAACTTCTCGGCCTACTGGCTCGGCCTGAGCATCGTGTCGCTGATGGCGATCGCCTATGGCGTCAGCACCCAGGGGCTGGGCAGTTTGATGATCGCGCCGGCGGTGTTTGCGTTCGGCCTCGTCGCATTCGGGTTCCTCGGCATGGGGCCGGTCACGATTGCGGTCGACTCGTACGGTCCGGTCACCGACAACGCCCAGTCGGTCTTCGAGCTCTCGATGATCGAGACGATTCCGAACATCAAGCAGGAGATCAAGAAGGAGTACGGCTTCGACGTGAACTTCGAGCGCGCCAAGCACCTGCTCGAGGAGAACGACGGCGCCGGGAACACCTTCAAGGCGACCGCGAAGCCGGTGCTGATCGGAACGGCCGTGGTCGGCGCGACGACGATGATCTTTTCGATCATCGTGCTGCTCACCCACGGGCTGACCGAGAATCTCGACAAGCTGTCGCTGCTGCACCCGCCCTTCCTGCTGGGGCTGATCACCGGCGGGGCGATGATCTACTGGTTCACCGGCGCCTCGACCCAGGCGGTGACCACCGGCGCCTATCGGGCGGTCGAGTTCATCAAGGCGAACATCCGGCTCGACGGCGTCGAGAAGGCGTCGGTCGCCGACAGCAAGAAGGTGGTAGAGATCTGCACGCAGTACGCGCAGAAGGGGATGTTCAACATCTTCCTCGGCGTCTTCTTCGCCACGCTGGCGTTCGCGTTCCTCGAGCCGTACTTCTTCGTCGGCTACCTGGTGTCGATCGCACTGTTCGGCTTGTATCAGGCGATCTTCATGGCGAATGCGGGCGGCGCCTGGGACAACGCGAAGAAGATCGTCGAGGTCGAGCTGAAGGAGAAGGGCTCAGCCGCTGCACGCGGCGACGGTGGTTGGCGACACGGTGGGCGATCCGTTCAAGGACACCTCGTCCGTAGCGATGAACCCGGTCATCAAGTTCACGACCCTGTTCGGCCTGCTGGCGGTGGAGCTGGGCGTGCAGCTTGCAGAGCAGTACGGCGCGCGGACTGGTCTGCTGCTGTCGGGCCTGTTTCTGATGGGTTCGGTGCTGTTCGTGTGGCGGTCGTTTTACGCGATGCGTATCGTGAAGGAAGCCGCCTGAAGTCTGCCCGGGGGCGGAGAATTCGTGACAGACGTCGGCGGCGCCCCGCTCCGAAATGGGCGGACCATTCACGCGATTTCGGTGTCTATTAGCGCATGGAACGTTCGTTGACACTGGTTTTTCGCTCTGACTATAATTCGCGGTCTTGCACCGTGGGTGAACTCCGCACAAGTGAGCGATCAGAGCTGCAGGGAGGGCTGAGCTGTGCCGCGTGACATGTTCGGCGACGTCGTCGCTCCGTCGATCAAGGTCGGATCGCAGGCCTGGTACACGGTGCCGTTATCCATCCTGGCGCACGTGGCGCTGTTTGCGGCGGTCATCATCATTCCGTTGATGGCTGCGGACGTGCTGCCTACGCCCAACACGATGATGGCGTTCGCGGCGCCTCCACCGCCGCCGCCCCCGCCACCCCCGCCACCACCGGCCGCGGCCCCGCCCAAAGTGGCGCCGACGCCGGTGACCAATCCCAACGCGGCGCCGACTGAAGCACCCAAGGAAATCGTTCCCGAGGCGCCGGCCCCCGCGGCGGGGGTCAGCGAGGGTGTGCCGGGCGGTGTTGAGGGCGGCATTCCGGGAGGCACCATCGGTGGTGTGGTCGGCGGGCTGCCGTCTGCGCCCCCGCCCCCGCCGCCGCCGACGGCGCCGGTCCGGGTCGGCGGCAACATCAAGGCGCCGACCAAGACGCGCAACGTCAACCCGATTTACCCGCCGATTGCGCAGTCCGCGCGCGTCCAAGGGGTCGTCATCATCGAGGCGACCATCGGACCTGACGGCCGCGTCAAGGACGCCAAGGTGCTGCGCTCGATCCCGCTGCTCGACCAGGCGGCGCTCGACGCAGTCAAACAGTGGCAGTTCACGCCGACGCTGCTCAACGGCGTCCCCGTCCCGGTCATCATGACGGTCACCGTGAACTTCACGCTGCAGTGATGGCCGGTCGGGGTGGCGGGCTTCACAGATCGAGGCGGGGCCTCAGCCCGCCGTCGAGAGATCGAGGGCCGTTTAGAGATCGAGGCGGGGCGTTAGCCCCGCCGTTCGTGCGCAAGGGCGTGGCGGGAGCCAGGCCGCAGGCAACTGAAGAAGTTTGAATTGTTTCTGGACTGGTCCAGAACCGGAGGAGTGGCGCAATGGACTTGATGCACATGTGGAACGAGATGGGCTTCGTGGCGAGGGCCATCGCGGTGATTTTGGTCATCATGTCGATGATCTCGTTTGGCGTCGCCATCGAACGGATCTATACGTTCACGCAGGCGCGCAAGCAGTCGAAGCTGTACGCCCCGCAGGTGGCCAAGCATCTCAAGGAAGGTCGGCTCAAGGACGCCATTGCGATTTCGTCGTCCAAGAACTACCGCTACAGCCACCTCGCGAAGGTCGTGCTCGCCGGGCTGCAGGAATACCAGTTCCAACAGGAGAGCGGCGCCAATCTCAGCCGCGAAGACCTCGTCGACACGGTCCGCCGCGCCATTCAGCGCGCCTCGGCCCTGACCGCCAATGACCTGAAGAAGGGCGTTTCCTCGCTCGCGACGATCGGCGCCACCGCCCCGTTCGTCGGACTGCTCGGCACGGTCGTCGGCATCATCACCGCGTTCCAGGGCATCGCCGCCACCGGTTCGGGCGGTCTCGGCGCCGTCTCGGCCGGTATCTCGGAAGCCCTCGTCGAAACCGCGCTCGGCCTCGTCGTCGCGATTCCCGCGGTGTGGTTCTACAACTACCTCACCGGCCGCATCGAGTACTTCAACGTCGAGATGGACAATTCGTCGTCCGAGCTCGTGGACTACTTCATCAAGAAGACGGCCTAATCACGCTCCCGGGTTGCCGGCGGACGGCTTTCGGACGTAGGCTGAAGGCCGCCACCGGGCGCGAAGGGGCAGTGGCACTCGCAGACCGCGCATAAGAACGGAGTACTCCCCATGGCAATGGATGTAGGCGGCGCAAAAGGCGGCCCGAAATCGGACATCAACGTGACGCCGCTCGTCGACGTCATGCTCGTGCTGCTCATCATCATGATGTTGATTGCCCCGATGCTGCAGAAGGGCGTGCCCGTCACTCTGCCGGTCGCGGACAACACAGTCGACAAGCCCGAGACCCAGAATCAGACGGTCGTCGCCGTCGACTCGAAGAACAAGTTCTACGTCGACGGTCTGCAGGTCGAGCGCGCGGTCTTGGCCGATCGCGTCAAGACCAAGCTCGAGGACAAGACCGAGCGGATTGTCCTCATCAAGGGTGACCAGGACGCCAGCTACTCGGCGATCATGGCGGCCATGGACGACCTCCGCAAAGCCGGCATCGAGGACATCGGCCTCATCACCGAGCGCAAGAACAAGCCGGCCGGGACGGCAGGAGGCAAATAATGGCTCACGCCCATAAGCACTTCGGCGCCGAGCGCGTCGTCACGGGTGAGATGCCGCACGCCAGTGCGGACATGAACGTCACCCCGCTCATCGACGTCCTCCTCGTGCTCCTGATCATCTTCATGGCCGCCCTGCCGCTGACCCAGAAGGGCGTCGACGTGAATCTGCCGCTCGAGACCAAGCAGAGCAACCAGCCTGTCGACACCAACCAGATCGTGCTCGACATCACTGCGGACCGCACGATCACGGTCAACAAACAGGTCATCGCCCTGACCGCGCTGCCGGACTTCCTCCGCACCACCTTCGAGGCCCGCAAGGAAAAGACGATGTTCATCATCGGCGATCCCGCGTTGCGCTACGCCGAGGTAATCGCGGTCATCGACGCGGCCAAGGGCGCCGGCGTCGAGAAGGTCGGCATCGTCACGGAAGGCATGCGGAAGGGCGACTCGAGCAATTAGGCAGCTGCGTCATACGGGATTCATCGGGCGGCGCTCCCTCTCGGGGGCGCCGCCTTTTTTCGTGCACGTTCCGCCTTCGCGCCGTGAATCCTTTTGCGCTTCGGCTGGACAGGCCCGTAATGAAAAAGGCCGGGCACCCGAAGGCGCCCGGCCCTGAGCTCGTATCCGCCGATTCGAGCTGCTATTTGGTTGGTTTGGCTCCGGCCGCAGGCTTGGCGCCACCACCGGCGGGCGCGCCGCCCTTCTGGAGGTCCATCGCCTTGCCCCGTAGCTCGTCGGCCTGGCGAATCAGCTCCTTCTGCTTCTCCGGATCCTTCTCGATGTTGGCCTGCTGGCGGAGCAGGATGTTCTTGTAGACCAACGCCTCGATGTAGTTGGGGTTGAGCTGGAGGGCCTTGTCCTCAGCCGCGACGCCCTTGGCGTTCATCTCGGCCTTCTGGGCCGGGCTCAAGCGGAAGTCCTTGGAGGCTTTTTCCTGGTAGTAGCTGCCAATCAGGTGATAACCCTGAGGATTGTTCGGGTCGAGCTCGGCGGCCTTGTTGAAGGCCTCCATCGTCTTGTCGAAGTCCCCCTGGCGATTGTAGTAGCCGGCGATCGAGCTCCAGACCGTGGGGTCGTTCGGGCGGGCATCACGGGCCTTGAGCAAGGCGGCTTCGGCCTCTTCGTAGCGGCCGGCGTCCTCGTAGATCTTCGAGAGCTGGAAGTAGGCCGTCGGCTCGTTCGGCTCCATCTGAATCATCTTCTGGACGATGGGCTCGGCCTGGGACGGGTCGTTGAGCTTGTCGGGGGCGTACGCGGCGACGATGTATTCCATCGCGCGGCGCTTGATCAACGGATCCTTGGACCGTTCGGCGGCTTTCGTATAGTTTTCGATCGCCTTGGTCATGTAGGCGTCGTTTTCCGGCTCACCCTTCCGGGCGGGCTTCCACAGGTTGTCGTAGCTGTTGCCCAGGAAGAAGTAGGCGGCGAGGAAGTCGGGGGCGGCTTCCGTATTCGGTTCGGCGGCAATGACGGCCTCGTACCTGTCCGCAGCTTCGCGCCAGCGCTGGCCGCGGTAGTGGTCGTTGGCCTCTTTGAAGGCCTTCATCGCCTTCAGGTTTCGGATCGAATACTTGCCACAGCCGGCGGTTGTGGCGCTGAGCCCGATGACGAGCACTGCAAACGCCAGCGACGCCGTCCGAATACCGGTCTTCATGTTCTCCCTCGAGGCGCGGACATCCACGTGCGCGCTGAAAAGTGGGTATTAGAATGGTGCAGGCACGAACGCGGAGGGCTTTCCCGGCCTGAACCGCGTCAGTATATTGAACCAAAAATCGCGCCGCAAGAGGGGCCACGACGGGGACGCCCCGTTGCCCCTCGACATCCCGTCGAAAATTAGACACCGACTTCCATGATCCGGTTCGAGGACCTCGTCGAAAAAGTGCGGGCCGGCAACCCCGACGCTGACACCGAACTGCTGAGGCGCGCCTACATGTTCTCCGCCTTCGAGCACAAGGGTCAGGTCCGGCACTCCGGCGAGCCGTACCTCGTCCATCCGCTCGAGGTCGCGGACCTCCTGGCCGACATGAAGCTCGACGTGGTCGCGATCGCCTCGGGCCTGCTCCACGACATCGTCGAGGACACCCAGACCCCGATCGAGCGAATCCGGGAGCTCTTCGGCATCGACATCGCGCATGTCGTCGAAGGCGTGACCAAGCTCGGGTCGATCCAGTTCTCGTCGCGCGAAGAACGCCAGGCGGAGAACTTCCGCAAGATGCTGCTGGCGATGGTGGACGACATCCGCGTGATCCTGGTCAAGCTCGCGGACCGCCTCCACAACATGCGGACGCTGCACCACCTGCCCGAGGAGCGCCGGATCAAGATCGCGCAGGAGACGCGCGACATCTACGCGCCGATTGCCAACCGCCTCGGGATGAGCAAGATCAAGAACGAGCTCGAGGAGCTGTCGTTCAAGTACCTCGAACCCGCGGCCTACGAGTCGCTTCGCCAGCGGGTCGAGGCGCGGCGACGCGCCACCGAGGGGATGATCGAAGAGCTGCGCAAGAACATCACCGCGAAGCTCGAAGAGGCGCAGGTCCCGGTGATTCACATCGACGGTCGCATCAAGCGCTTGTTCAGCATCCACCAGAAGCTGAAGCGCCAGAAGATCGATCTCGAGCAGGTCTACGACCTGGTGGCGCTGCGCATCGTGACCGGGTCAGTGCGCGACTGTTACGCCGCGCTCGGCATCATCCATCAGACCTGGGCGCCGGTGCCGGGACGCATCAAGGACTTCATCGCGATGCCCCGGCCGAACGGGTATCAGTCGCTGCACACCTCGGTGGTCAGCGAGCGCGGCTTCCCGTTCGAGGTGCAGATCCGCACCGCCGAGATGCACCGGATCGCCGAAGAGGGTATCGCCGCGCACTGGAAGTACAAGGAAGGCCGGATCGGGGCCGACCGCGACGAACAATACTTCCTCTGGCTGCGCCAGCTCCTGGAATGGCAGCAGGAGGTGCGCGATCCGCAGGAGTTCCTGCAGAACCTCAAGATCGACCTGTATCCTGAAGAGGTCTACACCTTCACGCCGAAAGGAGAAGTGAAGGCGCTGCCCCGCGACGCGACGCCGGTCGACTTCGCCTACGCCATCCACACCGACGTCGGCCACCAATGCGTCGGCGCGCGCGTCAACGGGAAGATGGTTCCGCTGCGCACCCGGCTCCGCAACGGCGACATCGTCGAGATCGCGACGACGTCCGGCCACAAGCCGAGCCGCGACTGGCTGAACTTCGTCACCACCTCCCGGGCGCGCAACAAGATCAAGCACTTCATTCACGCCGAGGAGAAGATCCGCAGCCTCGAGCTCGGGCGCAAGCTGTTCGACAAGGAGGCGCGCCGCTTCGGCCTCAACGTCACGAAGCTGACCGAAGGAGAGCAGTTCGCGTCGGTGCTGACGGAAGGCGGCTATCAGAAAGCCGACGAGCTGTTCACGGCGATCGCCTACGGCAAGCTCTCGGCGAAAGCGGTGCTGGCCAAGCTCGTTCCCCAGGAACAGCTGAAGGAGCCGCAGGAGAGCGCGCTGACGTCGGTCGTCAAGCGCGTGCTGGGCACCGGCGAGGAAAAGATCAAGGTGCGCGGGATCGACGACATCATGGTGTTCCGCGCCCGCTGCTGCAATCCCATCCGCGGCGAGAAGATCGTCGGCTACATCACGCGCGGGAAAGGCGTTTCGGTTCACTCCGCCAGCTGCTCCAACGTGCTCAACCTGCTCTATGATCCCGAGCGTCGCATCGACGTCGAGTGGGACAAGGGCTCCGACGCCTCTCCCTACACCGTCCGCCTCAGCATCCAGGTCGAGGATCGCAAGGGGATCCTCGCCGATGTCAGCTCGAAAATCGCGGGAATCAACACCAACATCCGCAACGTCGAGGCCACGACGACCGAGACGATGGGCCGCATCGACATGACCGTGGAGATCAGCGATCTCAAACACCTGCAGAAGGTGATCAAGTCTCTTCGCAGTGTCGAGGGTGTGGTGGACGTAGAGAGGGCGGCGAATTGAAGCGCCAATCGCCGGTCAGCGATCAGCGATTTCAGCGATGACGTCGATCTCGACCCGTGCGTCCTTGGGCAGCCGGGCGGCCTGCACGGTGGAGCGTGCCGGCGCCGGCGACGTGAAGTACCCGCCGTAGACGTCGTTCATCGCGGCGAAGTCGTTCATGTCGGCGAGATACACGGTCGTCCGGAGGACGTGGTCGAAGGAACTGCCGGCGGCCTCGAGGATTCCCGCGAGGTTTCGGAAGACGCGGTGCGTCTGCACCGTGATGTCGCCCTCCACCATCACGCCGCTCGCGGGATCGAGCGGAATCTGGCCCGAGATGAAGAGCAATGAGCCGGCGCGGATCGCCTGAGAGTACGGGCCGATTGCGGCGGGCGCCGCGGACGTGGAAACGGCCTCGCGCATCGACGGTCTACGCCGCCTTGACGACCTTGCCGGAACGGAGGCAGCGCGTGCAGACGCGCAGCCGCTGGATGCCGCCGTTCACGAGCGCGCGCACCCGCTGGAGGTTCGGCTCGAACCGCCGGGGAGTCACGTTATGCGCGTGGCTGATGTTCCGTCCGACGACGGGACCTTTTCCGCAGATTTCGCAACGTTTTGCCATGGCTTACGGTCTGGAGTTGAAGCGCCGGGACCTTTCACGAACCGGCCCTTCCCCGGCGTCGAGGAGAACGGTCGGCACAAACGTCAAATTATACACCGACGGCCCAGGTGACCCAACGGGCGCACACATTTGTCGCCGACCTGGAGCCAGCCCGACAGGCCCGTAGGACGGATCTGGCGGAATTTCGGCTGAAAAACGCCTGATCCGTATCGGAATGGGAGTTGCACGGCAGCGGGCAGCCGGAGGCGCTCCGGTGCTGCGGAGGAGAACGTCATGGAACGCCATGTCGAAGCCGTCCTGCGGGAGCAGACCGCCACCGAGTACTTCAAAGAGCTCGTGGAGTCCGCGCTCGCTCGCCAGCACGTTCAGGCGGGGGACCTGACCGAGTACCTACCTGGTCAACCTGCTGTGCCAGTACGTTCGCCTCGATCCGGCGGCGCATGCGGACTACGGGGAGCCGCTGGCCGTGCGTCTCGCGCGGGCGCTGCAGACGGGCGGAACCGAGCAGCGCGCACGGCTTCGCAGCCTCGGAGACTTCTCGCTGTTCACCGCGGGATTCTTCTCCGACAGCCTGTCCAGAAGCCACGTCGACGTCGACTACTACGTGTCGATGGGCGCCTATGCTTATGGATCGCTGAGCCGCGCGGAAGACGCGTTCCGCGAAGTCTTCGCGGAGCTCTCGCGCAAGTTCGTGGGCTTCAGCGACGTGCTCGCCGACATCAGCGAGCGCACTACGCTGAGCTCGAACAACGACCTGCTCCGCATCTACGAGAAGTGGCTGCGCACCGGCAGCGCCCGCGACGGGCAACGGCTCATCGAGCTGGGCATTGTCCCGAACGGCTCGGTGGGAAAACGGTTCCTGCAGTAGCGGTTATCGCTGGGCCGCTGGGCCGCTGGGCCGCCAGGCCGGCTGGGCTGGAGCAGCGGCCCGGCGGACCAGCGAACTAGCGGACCCCACGAATAACAATATTGCCCTCCGCGAACACAACTGTAATTTCATACACGGGCCGAACCCCGATCTTACCGAACCAGGATCGGGGGTACTGGCGTCTAAAGGGACATCAATCGCGTTGCCAGACGCCGGACAGCTAGGAGAACCGGGTTGTAAACCGCTGATTCATAACCAGATGCCACGAAGTCGTTGCCCTGAACGAGGGGCGTGATCCCGGCCGTTCGACACCCGCGTCCATTTCACTCCCTCATCCCGCCGCCCACGGGATTCAGCCGCCGCTTTCGGCGGAGACCACTTCTGGTGTAGACTGACGGGATTTCTTGGCTGGCAAAACCATTGCATAACGGCCTGCGACTTTATTACGCGGGTCAGGCGGAGAGAAGGAGCGGAATCATATGAGCGTCAATAATGCGCCACGAGGTCAGATGAATCGGGATCGGTATGCGGAGCTCAAGAACATCCTCGAGGAACGTCGCCGCGAGATCATGAGCGCCGTGCACGAGAAGATCCGCGATGTCCGCACCGAGGGCGCCAACAGCCCGACCCACGGCGTGCTCGACGCGGCTGAGTCGTCCGAGGCGGACATTCAGGATGACATCGAGTTCGCCCTCATCCAGATGAAGGCGGAAACGCTTTCGAAGATCGAAGAGGCCCTCCGCCGGCTGGAGGAAGGGACCTTCGGGTACTGCTTCGAGTGCGGTGAGGAAATCTCTGAGCGCCGGCTGCGCGCTCTGCCGTTCGCCGTCCGCTGCAAGGACTGCGAGGAGGCCCGCGAGGTCGCCCAGCAGCGCGAGCGGATGATGCAGCGCCGTGGCGCCGCCGCTCTCTTCCTCGACATGCAGGGCTAACCTCCGTCCGGCCGTTCTTACCGGACGGCAGCGGCAAGGCATGCTACATTTCGCAGGCTCGACCGGGGGCGGTTCGCCCCCGGGGCTGGGGCCTGCTTGCCCCATCCCCAACACCACAGGATCGGCCGCCACCAAGCCGCTGATCGAGGAGGATCGCTGATGAGCGATCAGGACGAGCCGATCGTCATTGACGACGGTTCGGTCGGGGAGCAACCGCTGGTGATCCCCGCGGAGTTGCCCGTGTTGCCGCTGCGCGACACGGTGCTGTTTCCCAATTCATTCATGCCGCTCGCGGTCGCGCGGGAGGCATCGGTGCGCCTCATCGACGAAGCCACCACCTCGGGGCGGATGATTGGCGTGTTCACGCAGCGCGAGGCCTCGGTCGAGGAGCCCGTTCAGGAGGACCTCTACCCGATCGGTACCGCGACCCACGTCCACAAGATGTTCAAGCTGCCAGACGGCAGCCTGCGGCTGATTGTCCAGGGCCTGGCGCGCATCCGTCTGGATCGGATCACCCAGACCCGGCCGTACCTGAAGGCGGCGGTCACCCTCGCCGACGAAGAGCTGCGCGAGGAGGATCATCTCGAGATCGACGCGCTTCAGCGCAACATCAAGAGCAACTTTCAGCAGGTCGTGTCGCTGTCGCCGCTGCTGTCCGACGACCTGCAGGCGCTGGCGGCGAACATCACCGATCCCGGCAAGCTCGCCGACTTCATCGCCTCCAGCCTGGCCACCATCGGCACCCCGGTCAAGCAGGAGGTCCTCGCGACGCTCGACATCCGGGCCCGGATGGACACGCTCAACCGGCTGCTGATCAAGGAGCTCGAAGTGCTCGAGCTCGGCTCGAAGATCCAGTCGCAGGTGCAGTCCGAGGTCGGCAAGAACCAGCGCGAGTACTTCCTCCGTGAGCAGCTGAAGGCGATTCAGAAGGAGCTCGGCGAAGGGGACGAGCAGGCCAAGGAAATCGAGGAGCTGCGCGTCAAGATCGAGGGCATCGGCATGCCCGAGGCGGTCGAAGAAGGAGGCGCTGCGGGAGCTCGATCGCCTCTCGAAGATGCCCGTGGCCGCCGCGGAATACACGGTCTCGCGGACCTATCTCGACTGGGTCGTCGCGCTGCCCTGGTCGAAGCGCACCGAGGACTCCATCGATCTGAAGCGGACCAAGGACGTGCTCGACGCCGATCACTCGGGCCTCGAGAAGGTCAAGGACCGTGTGCTCGAATATCTCGCGGTCCGGAAGCTGAACCCCGACGTCAAGGGGCCGATCCTCTGCTTCCTCGGGCCCCCCGGGGTGGGCAAGACCTCGCTGGCGAAATCGATCGCCAACTCGCTCGGGCGCAAGTTCGTCAGGGTGTCGCTCGGCGGCATGCGCGACGAGGCGGAGATCCGGGGCCATCGCCGCACCTACATCGGCGCGCTCCCCGGGCAGGTCATCCAGGGGCTGCGCCGGGCCGAGTCCAAGAACCCCGTCTTCATCCTCGACGAGATCGACAAGCTCGGGTCCGATTTCCGTGGCGACCCGGCGTCCGCGCTGCTCGAGGTGCTCGACCCCGAGCAGAACAACACGTTCCGCGATCACTACCTGGACGTGCCGTTCGATCTGTCCGAGGTCCTGTTCCTGACGACCGCCAACGTGCTCGATCCGATCCCGCCGGCGCTGCGCGATCGCATGGAAGTGCTCGAGCTCGCCGGCTATACCGAAGAGGAAAAGCTCAAGATCGCCACCGAGCACCTGATCGCGAAGCAGATCGGCAATCATGGCCTGACCCCCGACCACCTGGTGTTCGAGGACGCGGCAATCCGCAACGTGATCCGCGGCTATACCCGTGAGGCCGGCGTCCGGAACCTGGAGCGCGAGATCGGCGCGCTCTGCCGCAAGGTGGCCAGGCGACGGGCCGAGGGGGACGAGACCCGCGTCGTGATCACCCCGGACGTGGTCGTGGAGATGCTGGGCGCCCCGACGTTCCTCGATGAGGAAGTCGAGAACCGCACGAAGGATCCCGGTGTCGCGGTAGGGCTGGCCTGGACGCCCGCCGGCGGTGAAGTGCTGTTCGTCGAAGGTTCACGGATGCACGGCGGCGGCACGCTGACCCTGACCGGTCATCTCGGCGACGTGATGAAGGAGTCGGCGCGGACGGCGCTGTCCTGGTTCAGGGCCCATGCGCCGCGCTACAGCGTCGATCCCAATTTCTACAAGGATTCGGAGATCCACCTGCACGTGCCGTCCGGCGCGATTCCCAAGGACGGGCCGTCGGCCGGCGTGACGATGGTCACGGCGCTGGCGTCGGAGCTGACCGGTCGGCCGGTCCGCGGTGACCTGGCCATGACCGGCGAGATCACGCTGTCCGGACGCGTGCTCCCGGTGGGCGGCATCAAGGAGAAGGTCCTCGCGGCGCGTCGTCACGGCATCCGCGAGGTGATCCTGCCGCGTCAGAACGAGAAGAACATCAACGAAGATCTGACCGAGGAGCTTCGCAACGAGCTCACGATCCGCTACGTCTCGCACATCGAGGAGGTCCTCAAGATCGCGCTGACCCCGGGCGCGGCCCAGACGCATTCGGGCCTCCCGATGGACGAGGAGATTCAGGAAGCAGTCCAGTAACGACTGTCCGGCCTTACACGGCCGGCCGAGATCCCTACAGATAGCTCAGCGCGATCACCGTCTTCATGTCGGTGATCTCTCCGCGCCTGACCATCTCCCGCGCATCCTTCAGCGGGAACACGCGGACCTCGATGTCCTCGTCTTCGTCCTGCTCTGCCTCATGTTCCGGCACGCTGAGCCCTGACACCCGGAAGAAGAACATCTCCTCATCGCAGTAGCCCGGCGTCGGAAACATCGCCCCGAGCCTGACCACCGTGTCCGGAACCTGCCCGATCTCTTCGTGGCACTCACGCCGTCGCGGCCTGTTCCGGGGTTTCCCCCTCGTCGACGCTGCCAGCCGGACATTCCCAGAGCCATTGGTTGATGGCGTAGCGATACTGCCGGATCAGGATCACCTGTCCCGGTTCCGGCACCGGGACGATGACCGCCGACGGCGGGTGGCGGATAACGTCCACGGTCACCTCGCGGCCGTTCGGCATCCGCACACGATCGCGGTCGACGTTGAATACCTTGCCGTCGAAGATTCGTTCGGTGGAGAGCCGCTCGGGGTCGTTCATGTGTCTGCTGGATGCCTCAGGCTTCTTCGCGCGCGGCGATGTCATCGATGACCGCCTCGAGCTCGGGCGGCAGTGGAGAGTCGAACTCGACGCGGCGGCCATCCGACGGGTGGGTGAAGCACAGCCGGCACGCGTGCAGGAAGGGCCGCTCGAGCCGCATCACCGCCCGCAGGTTGTCGCCGACGCGGCGGTGCACGCCGCCATAGGTCTGGTCGCCGACGATCGGATGTCCGATCGCGCTCAGGTGGACCCGGATCTGGTGCGTTCGTCCGGTGGCAATCGCCACCTTGATGAAGGTCGCGCCTTTGAAATGCCGGGCGAAGGTCACCCGCGTCACCGCGCTCCGCGCCCGGCGCGCCCGGGTCGACATCTTCTGCCGATCGCTTGGATCGCGTCCGATCGGCTCGTCGATCCGCCGCCCCGGCTGAACGACGCCCCAGACGAGCGCCATGTACTCCTTTTCAACCTCGCGATCGTGGAACTGGCGGGCCAGTTCCTGGTGGGCGCGGTCGTGCTTCGCGACCACCATCAGGCCCGAGGTCCCGCGATCCAGCCGGTGCACGATCCCCGGACGTGCCTCGCCCCCGATGCCGCTCAGATCCTTCACGTGGTGCAGCAGCGCATTCACCAGGGTTCCCCCCGCATGGCCGGCGCCGGGGTGAACCACCATCCCCGCCGGTTTGTCGAGCACCACCACGTCCGGATCCTCGTAGACGATGCGAAGCGGGAGCGCTTCGGCCTCGGGGATCGCGGCGCGCAGCACGGGGAAGTCGACGATGAAGCGTTCGCCCTCCTTGACCGGGGTGCTCGCGCGGATGGCGCTGCCGGAAGCCGCAGTGACCCGGCCGTCCTTGATGAGCCGCTGAATCTGCGAACGTGTGTGCCCGGGGAGAACCGAGGTCAGGAACTGATCGAGCCGCAGGCCGTCCTGTTCCTCTTCGACGACCAGCGCATGCTCGGGCACGCCCATCGATCGCTCGTCAGGCCGCGCGACGGGCCGCGGCTGCGTGGGGCGCCGGCTGCGGACGCCGCCCCAGGATGAACAGCATGACGATGCTGATCGGCACGATCAGCAGCGAGACGAACTGGGAGGTCGAGAACATGCCGATCGTGCCGCGGGCATCGCCACGGTAGAACTCGATGATGAACCGCGAAATCCCGTAGAGCAGCATGTAGCCCCAGAACGTGCGCCCCGGAAAGGGCCGGCCCTTGCGCTCGGTGGCGACCAGGAAGAGCAGGATGATCAGCTCGGCCCCGGCCTCGTAGAGCTGCGTCGGGTGCAGCGGGCGATTGATCGGGGTGCCGACGTTGCGCGCGGCGTACTCGCTCGTGAACGTCACTGCCCATGGCACCGTGGTCTCCTTGCCGAAGCAGCAGCCCGCGAAGAAACAGCCGAAACGGCCGATCACGTGGCCGAGCGCGATGCCGGGCGCAAAAACGTCCGAAACGGACCAGAGCGGCAACCGGTGCCGCCACATGTACCAGAACGCCACCAGGACGGCGACGATCAGCCCGCCGTAGAAGACTCCACCGGAGCGCACGAGGGTCATCAGCTCGGCCGGATTCCTTCCGTAGGTGTCCCACTCGACAATCAGCAGCAGCAGCTTCGCGCCGAGCAGCGCGCTGACGATGATCCAGATTCCGAGGTCCATGACCCGGTTGGGATCGAGTCCGCGCGACTTGGCGCGGGCGAGCGCGAACTGCAGCCCGAGCAGGTACGCCGCCGCGAGCAGGACGCCGTAGGTGTAGACGGGGAAGCCCCGGATTTCAAACAGAATGGGATGCATGGTGCCGTCCGAGGCCAATCATGTCGAGGAGGACCAGGATCGCGCCGATCGTAATCGCGGCGTCCGCGACGTTGAACGCCCAGAAATGTGAGTTGCGCCAGTACACGTCCACGAAATCGACCACGTGCCCGATGAACGCGCGATCGATGAGATTGCCGAAGGCCCCGCCGAGAATCAGCGAGAGCCCGAGTCGTGCCATCCGCTCGTGAAAGCCGAGCTGCGCGCCATAGGCGGCAATCGCAACCAGGGCGATCGCGGCAATCGCGATCATGATCGCGGGCTTGTAGGGAAACTCCGCGGCATTCAGCAGGCCGAACGCCGCGCCGGTGTTCTGGACGTGCGTCAGATCGAGCAGCCCCGGGATCAGGTTGATGGCCTGGTGCAGCGGCACCATCTGCCGCACGATCTGCTTCGTCAGCTGATCGACGCCGATGACCGAGAGAATGGTGATGACCTCGGCCGGGCGCGCGAACCGGGCCGGGACCTGAGCGGTGGTCTCGGTCGGCGCCGGCGGAGCCGATGTCCCCGATCCAGCGGTCGTCTCCGGCTCGCCGGTCATGCGGCCTGCGATCCCCCCAGCGCGGCCACGCAGCGGTCGCACAGGCCGTCGGTGTCGGGGCTCGACGAAATCGAGTCGACGATCCGCCAGCACCTCGCGCACTTGTAGCCTTCCGCGCGGGCGACGTCGATCGCGAGCGCATCCTCGCCTTCTTCGCTCGCCTGGAGGCCGACCTGCGACACGATGAACAACATCGGCAGGTCCTCCTGGTAGCGACGCAACAGGGCACCGGTGGCCCCGCTCGCGGTGATCGTCACGCGCGCGCCGAGCGAATTGCCGATGGTCTTCCCCTGGCGCGCCGACTCGAGCGCCCGGTTCACGTCGTCACGGATCGCGATCAGCCGTTGCCATCGCGCGACCAGGTCGCGGTCGACCAGGGCCTGGACCTCCGCCCGCGGCGGGAACTCGGCGATGTGGACCGAAGGAAGCCTCGTTCCGGGGAGATGGCGCCACAGCTCGTCCGACGTGAACGGAAGGATCGGCGCGAGCAGGCGCGACAGGCCGTCCGCGATCAGATACATCGCCGTCTGCGCGGATCGGCGCGCGGTCGCGCCCGCGGCAAAGGTGTAGAGCCGATCCTTGGACACGTCGGCATAGAAGGCCGACAGGTCGACCGTGGTCAGCTGGTTGATGCGCTGGAAAATGGTCGGGAAATCGTAGGCGTCGTAGGCATCGAGGATCTCGAGCGCCGCGTCCGCGTAGCGCGCGAGCGCATACCGATCCACCTCCTGCATCGCTGTCAGCGGCACCAGGTCGCGCGATGGATCGAAGTCGTAGAGGTTGGCCAGGAGGTACCGGCCGGTGTTCCGGATCTTGCGGTAGGCCTCGACGACCCGCTGCAGGATCTGCTTGCCGACGCGCAGCTCTTCCCGGAAGTCGCTCATTGCGACCCACAGCCGGAGCGTCTCGGCGCCGCTCTCCTTGATGACTTCCTGCGGCAGGATGGTGTTGCCGAGCGACTTCGACATCTTGCGGCCGTCGACGTCGATCAGGAACCCGTGCGTCAACACTTCACGGAATGGCGGCCGCCCGCGCGTGCCCAGACCGACCAGCAGCGAGCTCTGAAACCAGCCGCGGTGCTGATCGCTGCCCTCGAGATACATGTCGGCAGGCCAGGTGAGCTCGTCGCGGAACGGCAGCACGGCCTCGTGGCTCGAGCCAGAATCGAACCAGACGTCGAGGATGTCGCGCTCCCGCTCGAACCCGGTCCCGCCGCAGGTGGGGCAGGTCAGCCCGGGAGTGAGGAACTCTTCAATCGGCCGCTCGTACCACGCATCTGCGCCGTATTGATCGAACACCGCGGCCGCCCGCTCGATGAGGTCGGCGGTCAGGATCGCCTCTCCGCATTTGGTGCAGTCGACCGCGGGGATGGGCACACCCCAGGCGCGCTGGCGCGAGATACACCAGTCCGGACGATTCGCGAGCATGTTGAAGAGCCGGTCCCGGCCCCAGCCGGGGATCCACTTCACGTCGCGGTCGATCGCCTCGAGCCCCGCGGCGCGGAGCGTTCGGGGCTCACCCTTCGCGTCCGCTGACGGCCGAATCACCGGCTCGCCGTCCATGCGGATGAACCACTGGGACGTGGCCAGGAAGATGACCGGATTGTGGCAGCGCCAGCAGTGCGGGTACGAGTGCGAGAAGTCCTCACGGTGCCAGAGTCGTGAGCGTTCCTTCAGCGCCTCCTCGATCCGCGGATTCGCGTCGAAGACCCGCTGGCCACCGAAGAGCTCCACTGTGTCCAGGAAATGACCCCCTGGGCCCACTGGCGCGTAGATATCGAGCCCGTAGCGGATGCCGGTCTCGAAGTCGTCCGACCCGTGGCCGGGGGCCGTGTGGACGGCGCCAGTGCCCGCTTCAAGGGTCACGTACTCGCCGAGCACGCCCACAGACGGCCGGGCGTAGAGCGGATGCTGGAAACGGATGTGCTCGAGCACGACCCCCTTCATCCGCGCCACCGGTTCACCGAACGTCTTGCCGGCCACGGCTGCCACCGAGGGTGCCAGCACCTCGGCGACGATCACGGCGCGGCCATCGACCTCGTAAGCCGCGTACTCGAACTCCGGGTGGAAGGCGATGGCCAGGTTCGACGGGATCGTCCAGGGCGTCGTCGTCCAGATCAGCACGGAGACGTTCCTGCCCGCGAGCGCAGGAATACGCCGCCCCAGCTCGTCGGCGCTCTCAGGCGCGAGCGGAAACTCTACGTAGATGGAAGGCGATGAGTGGTCCTCGTACTCGACTTCAGCCTCGGCGAGGGCGGTCCGGCAGTGGATGCACCAGTGCACGGGCTTTTTGCCTTTGAAGACGAGGCCCTTCTGCACGAAATGGCCGAGCGCGCGCGCGATCGCCGCCTGATACTTGAACGCCATCGTCAAGTACAGGTCGATCCCAGTCCCCGAAAATGCCCAGCCTCTTGAACTCGTCGGTCATGACGCCGATGAATCGCTCGGCATAGGCCCGGCAGGCGCGCCGGAAGTCGGCCGGGCTGAGCTCCCGTTTCCTTGGACCGAGCTCGCGGTCGACCTTCAGCTCGATAGGCAGGCCGTGGCAGTCGTAGCCGGGCACGTACGGCGAATCGAAGCCCGCCATGGTCCGCGACTTGACCACGAAGTCCTTGAGAATCTTGTTGAGAGCCGTGCCGAGGTGAATCTGGCCGTTCGCATACGGCGGGCCGTCGTGCAGGACGTACTTCGGACGGCCGGCGCGCGCCGCGCGCATCCGCGCGTACAGGTCCATTTCTTCCCATCTCGCCAGGGCCTGCGGCTCGGAAGTCTGCAGGTTGGCCTTCATCGGGAAGTCTGTCCGGGGCAGGTTGAGAGAATCCTTCCAATCGGCCATGGGTATCCGATCATTCTAGACTGCCGGTCCGGTCTTGGCGATTGGACAACATCGTCTCGTCGCTTCCGCCTTCGGCGGAAGGAGAGTCCGGCGCTGATCTTCCGGCTGAAGCCGGAAGGCAGGCAGGAACAACAAAAAAAGCCGGCGCCCTGGGAAGGACGCCGGCTCCTGTAGCAGGTCGGTGCTCTTTTACCGGCGTGAACTGGTGCGCTGCACCGTCACGCGGTAGCCGCCCTGGTTGTCGCCGACATGATCGTCGTTGATGCCCAGGAACAGCTGACCGTTGGCGGGCATCGTCACCGTCTGGCTCTCACCAATCGGGAACGGCGCGCTGTTGCCAACCCTGGCGACCAGCGCACCGGCCGCCGCGTCAGGCACCGGCGCCGAAGCCGACTTGCGTCCGGCCCGCGAGCCGTTGGCGTTTGCCACATCGGCTGAATCGGTGCTCAACCGCACCTCGCCGGTGGCGTTGAACGTCAGGCGGTCACCTTGCCGGACGGTCAAGCCCGTCGGCGTCCACGCGGCATTGCCAGGGACCGCGATGCCGGTTCCCTCGGGAATGCCAGCCGTCGAAGACGAGGAGCCGCTGGTCGCCACCGAGTTGCTCGGACGCGACAGCACGATGCGGCCGATCTCGGATGACGAGAGCTCGCGTTCGCCAGACGAGGTCTTCAGCGTAATCCGCAGAGGGCTGGTGCCGGCGATGTCGTAGAGCTGGCCATCGATGGCCTGACCGTTCCTCAAGAAGACCGTCTGCGCGCCGCCGCTGACCCGGTTCAGATCCGCGTCGGAGACGTCACCGCTGCCCGTGAAGTCGATCACCGATACATCGTTGGTCGGGATCTGACGTTCCTGTCCATTGACGCGGACTGTGAAGCCCACGCCGCCCATATCGACGAGCTGGCCCTGGACCTTGTCGCCCGAGCGCAACACCAGAGTCGCACTCTCCTGCGCCTGCGTGCCAACGACGAGCGCACATGCCGCCGCGGCCGCTAGAATCGTCCGCTTGAACATCTGTAACCTCCTCAGACGCCTGAAAAAACTCTCTGTTCGCTCTTTCTTCGATCCCCGCTCGCATAGCTCGAGATGAGCCGGATCACGATGCCACGTCCCAATAGGATGCAAGGAGGCGGCCATGTAGAGATTGCCAGATTTTCTTAATATTTCAGCAAATTTTGGCCCTTGACTGACGGTTGGGGTGAAAAGCCGACTTGTATAATGGACGGATGCTCTCCTCGCCCGGCACCCTCCCGACACAGCTTGCGCTGCGTTCGGTGCAGCTCGATAACGGGCTCACGGTGCTCGTTCAGGAAGTGCATACGGCACCGCTCGTCTCGGTGTGGTCGTGGTACGGCGTGGGGTCGCGCGACGAGGGCGTGGGCCTCACCGGAGCATCACACTGGGTCGAGCACATGAATTTCAAGGGGACGACCAATATTCCCCGCGAAGACATGAAGGGCATCGTCGAACGCTTCGGCGGCATGTGGAACGGCTACACCTGGATCGATCAGACGACCTATCTGGAGACGGCGAGCCGCGACGCGCTCGATCAGATGTTGTTCATCGAGGCCGAGCGCATGAACGGCAGCCTCTTCGACTCCGACGAATGCGAATCGGAGCGGACGGTCATCATCTCGGAGCTTCAGGGAGGCGACAACGATCCGGAGCAGGTGCTCGATACCGAGCTCACGGCCACCGCCTTTCGCGCCCACACCTACGGTCACCCGACCATCGGCTGGCTGCACGACCTCCAGACGATGACACGCGACGAACTTTACGCGCACTATCGCCGCTTCTACGTCCCTTGTAACGCGACGCTCGTGGTCGTCGGCGACGTCGAGGCCGATCAGGTGCTGCGGCAGGTCGAGCGGCACTTCGGCCGGATTCCCGTGGGAGTGGCACCGACCCGGTTGAGAGTCGCCGAGCCGCCGCAACTCGGCGAGCGCAGGGTCCGCGTGGAGCGGGAGGGGACGACCCCCTACCTGAAGTTCGGCTATCACGCCCCCGCCGCGACCGATCCCGACTTCTTCCCGATGCTCGTGCTGGACGCGATCCTGACTGGGGCCAAAGGCGTCAACCTCTGGTCGAGTTTCCGGGTCGCTCCGCCGCAGCGGAAATCGCGGCTATACGCGGCCCTTTTCGAGCGCGGGCTGGCATCACAGGTCAACGGCGCGCTGCTCGCGACGGCTGATCCGTTCCTCTACACACTCTCCTTCACCCCCAACGAAGCGGTCTCGTTGCCGGTGCTCGAGGAGGCCGTCTTCTCCGCGCTCGAACCGGTGGCAGAGGGCGGTATCGAGGATTGCGAAGTGGTGCGTGGCAAGCGTCAGCTGCGTGCGCGCCTGGTCTTCGAAGACGACAGCGTCACCAATGTGGCTCACCAATTGGGGTTCTTCGAAACCGTGGTCGGCCCGGGGTTCTACTCGAAGTTGCAGCCGTGTATCGACGCGGTGACGCCCGATCAGGTCCGCGAGGTCGCCCGACGCCGCCTGCGACGCTCGAGCCTGACTGTAGGGGCCTTCCAGCCCGTGGAGACGCCCTGATGGCCGCGAGCCTGGCGCAGGGGCTCTCCCCGGTCAGGGCGGAGCTCGCCAACGGCGGGGTAGTCCTGGTCCAGGAGACCGTGATGACCCCGGCGGTGACGATCAGCGCATCGTTCCGCGCGGGGAGCATGTTCGATCCTGTCGATCTGCCAGGCCTCGCCTATCTCACGGGTCGCGCGATCGATCGCGGCACCGAGCGTCGAACCGCGAGCATGATGGCCGACGAGCTCGACGAGCGGGGCGTGACGCTGCGCGTGTCATCGAACCGGCAGGCGCTCACGGTGTCCTGCACCTGCCTGGCCGAGGATTTCGACGACGTGCTCGCGATTGTTGCCGACGTCGTACGGCATCCGGCATTTCCGCCGGCGGAGATCGAGAGGCGACGGTCGGAAGCCCTGACGATCCTGCGGCAGAACGAGGACAACCCATCCGCCCGGGCAGTCGATGCCGTGCTGGAGCTCCTTTACGGGTGGCACCACCCGTACGGGCGGCCGCCGAAGGGCACAGTGCTCGGGGTCGAATCGGTGTCGCGCACCGACATGGTCGCGTTTCATGCGGCCCGGGTGCGTCCCGCAGCGATGTCGCTGGCCATTGTCGGCGACGTACGTCCTGAGCACGCGCTGGAGCGCGCGATGCAGGAATTCGAAGGATGGACCGTTGAGCCCCCGGCGCCGGCAACAATTCCAGCGCCGCCGGCTTCTCCAGGGCGGCGGACCCGGGCGATCGCCATGCCGGGCAAGACGCAGGCCGACATCGCTTACGGCTTCACGACCATCCGTCGGCTGGACCCGCGGTATTACGCCTACTGGATGATGAACAACGTGCTGGGACAGTTTGGTCTGGGCGGAAGGCTCGCCGACAACATCCGCGAGCGGCAGGGCATGGCCTATTACGCCTTCAGCACGCTCGATCCGACGGCCGGCGAGGCGCCGCTGCTGGTGCGTGCGGGCGTCGATCCAGCCAACGTGGAGCGGGCGGTCGCGGCGATCGATCACGAAGTGGCCGCCCTGGCCGCAGACGGCCCGACCGCGACCGAGCTTGGCGAGACACGGGCCTATCTGGTCGGCTCCATTCCCCGGCTGCTCGAGACCAACCAGAGCATCGCGGCGTTCCTGCAGACCTCGGAAGAGTACGGTCTCGGGCTGGACTTCGATCAGCGGCTGCCGTCGCTGGTCGACAGCGTCACCCTGGACGAGATTCATGCCGCGGCGGCTGAAGTGCTGGATCCGGCCCGGGCGGCCGTCGCCGTCGCCGGTCCGCGGGACTAGTGTCGGGTGACACGCGCGGTCTTCTTCGATGTCGACTTCACGCTGATCCACCCGGGTGAGTCGTTTCTCGGCCCCGGCTATCGCGATTTCTGCGCCCGGCACGCCGTCGTCGTCGACCCGGAACGGTTCGGCGAGGCGGTGATTGCAGCTTCGCCGGTCCTGAACCGCGATGGCGACGCTTACGATCCCCAGGTCTTCATCGACTACACCACGCGGATCATCGAGGGCATGGGCGGCAGCGGCGAAGGGGTCGAGGCGGCGTCGCGCGACATCTACGACGCGTGGTCCTCCTGCCATCACTTCTCGCTCTACGACGATGTGCCCGACGTGTTGCGGCGGCTGCGCGCGCGCGGCCTGACGATCGGACTCATCTCGAACACCCAGCGCTGCCTCGCCTCGTTTCAGTCACATTTCGGCCTCGACGGCGTGTTCACGGTCAGGATCTCGTCGGCCGATCACGGCTACATGAAGCCGCATCCGAGCATTTTCCGGGCCGCGCTGACGCAGGCCGGGGTGACGGCGGACGAGTCGCTGATGGTCGGCGACAGCCTCATGCACGACGTGCTCGGCGCCAGGCGCCTCGGGATGCGCGCGGTGCTCCTGTCGCGGGGAGGGGTTCCGCCAGGATGTCCTCACGACGTTCCCGTAATCACCACGCTCACGGAACTGTTGGGTCTTATCTGATTTTCGTCAACTCCCAACTCCCTTGGAAGTTGGGAGTTGGAAGTTGGGAGTTGAAATGGCTCACCCGGGAGGCCACGTCATCGCTCGCCCGCCGAGGACGTGCAGGTGAATGTGAAACACCGTCTGGCCCGCATCGGCGTTGCAATTGAACACAGTACGGTAGCCCCGGTCCGCGTAGCCGTGCTCCCGCGCGATCGCGCCGGCGCGGCGGACCATCTCGCCCACCAGGGCGTCGTCCTGGGCTGCGAGATCGTTCAGCGCCGGGATGTGGCGCCGCGGAACGATCAGTACGTGCAGGGGCGCCTGCGGGTTGATGTCCTTGAAGGCGACCAGGTGCTCGTCGCGGTAGACGATCGAGGCGGGGATGTCCCCCGACACGATCTTGCAGAACAGGCAATCAGCCACGTGACCTCCCCAGTACTACGGTGCGGGCGATACCCTGCAGATCGTGGAGCACACGCCGCACCGTCCAGCCTTCGCGCTCCGCTGCGGCACTGACGCTGTCTTCCTGGCCGTCGCCGAATTCAACAATGAAGCTGCCGCCAGGGGCAAGAAGGACAGGTGCTCGCGCGAACAACCGGTCGATGACCGCAAGCCCGTCGGATCCGCCGAAGAGCGCGGTGGCAGGTTCGTAGTTCACCACGTCGGGGGAGAGTCCCGGCGCGGCCGCTTCAGGAACGTAGGGCGGGTTCGACACGACGAGATCCGCCTCGATCTGAAGCGCCTCGGCCAGGTCGCACTGGGCGAAATGAACGCGATCCGCGACCCTGTGTGTCCGGGCGTTTGCCGCGGCGACGAGCAGCGCCTCATGAGAAATATCGGTTGCGAAGACGCGCGCACCCGGGCGTTCTGCCGCGAGCGAGATCGCCAGACAGCCCGTTCCGGTGCCGATGTCGACGATCGCCGGAGAACCGGCTGGCAGGATCCGCAGCGCTTCTTCGACGATGAGCTCGGTTTCGGGGCGCGGGATCAGCGTCGCCCGCGTGATCGCGAAGTCGCGTCCCCAGAACTCGCGGCTGCCAACGATGAGCGCCACCGGCTCCCGCTTGACCCGACGGGCGATGACCGTGTCGAAGCGCGTGGCGAATTCATCCGGCGCCGCCTCGCGATTGTGCGCGAGCAACCGGGCCATGTCCCAGCCGAGCACGTGTCGGGCGAGCACATCGGCGTCGAGTGCCGCGGCATCCGCCGTGAACCCGGCGGCGACCAGCCGTCGCCGGCCTTCGGCGATCTGCTCGTGCAGCTTCATGAATGCGGAGGCTGGACGCCTCAGGGGGTGGCGGGCTCGCTCTCGGCGGAGGCCTTCAACTTCTCGGACTGGTCGTGAGCCACGGCCTGTTCGATCAGCTCGCCGATGTTGCCGTCGAGCGCCTCGGTCAGCTGGTGCATCGTGTAGTGGAACCGGTGATCGGTGATGCGGTTGTCGCGGAAGTTGTAGGTGCGGATCTTCTCGGACCGCTCACCGGTCCCGACCTGGGTGCGGCGATCCTTCGCGATCGCCTCCTGCTGCTTCCGCATCTCCATCTCGTAGAGACGCGACCGCAGGACTTTCATCGCCTTCGCGCGATTCTTGATCTGCGACTTCTCGTCCTGCTGGGACACCACGAGCCCGGTCGGGATGTGCGTGATCCGAACCGCCGAATACGTCGTGTTGACGCTCTGGCCGCCAGGACCGCTGGAGCAGAACGTGTCGACGCGCAGATCCTTCTGATCGACCTGGATATCGACTTCCTCGGCCTCGGGCAGCACCGCAACCGTGGCCGTCGACGTGTGAATCCGGCCGCTCGCCTCGGTGGTTGGCACCCGCTGCACGCGGTGGACGCCGCTTTCGTACTTCAGCCGGCTGTAGACGTTCCGGCCCTCGATGAGCGCGACCACTTCCTTGATTCCGCCGCCGCCCGTGTCGCTGAGGTTCATGAGGTCCATCTTCCAGCCCTGCCGCTCGGCGTACCGCGAATACATCCGGAACAGGTCGCCGGCGAACAGCGCCGCCTCGTCGCCTCCGGTGCCCGCGCGGATTTCGAGGACCACGTTCTTCTCGTCGTTCGGGTCCTTCGGGACCAGCAGCAGCTTGATCTCGTCGAGCAGCCGATCGCGCTCGACGGTCAGCGTCGCGAGCTCCTCCTGTGCGAGCTCCCGCATGTCGGGATCCTTCAGCAGCTCCTCGGCGGCGTTGAGCTGGCCGACGACCTCCTTGTAGTGCTGGAAGCTTTCCACGAGCGGCTGAATCTCGGCCAGCGCCTTCGAGTGATTGCGGAACGTGGCCGCGTCGCCCTGCACCGCGGGCGTCGCCATCTCGGCCATCAGCTGCTCGTACTTCGATTCGATTTCTGCCAGTCGTGAAAACATGAGAATCGCTCACCGACGCCCGGCTCCGCCCGAAACAGGGGGCAGGAACGCCACTTCGTCGCCGTCCTTCAGGTGGCGGTCGAACGAGGCGTACTCCTCGTTCACCGCGCACGAAATCACCGTCGTGTAGTCCGCAAACGTCGGAAACTCGGTGGTCAGCACGTCCCACGCGGTCCGGGCGGTGGCACCGTCCGGTATCTGCCGATCGAGCTCGCCCGCCGTGGCGATTTCCCTCAGCCGGGCAAACAGGCGGATGGTCACTCGCATGCGTCCCGCTCGGCGCCGGCTGCGACGGTCACGCTCGTGCGCGTGCGACCGCCTGCCGGCGAGCGTCCTCGTTGTCGGGATCCGCGGTCGCCCCTTCCACCCAGACCTCGCCTCCTTCGAAGTGCTCGCGCTTCCAGATCGGCGCAATCTGCTTCACCCGCTCGATCGCATAGCGGCAGGCGGCGAACGCTTCGGCCCGATGCGGCGACGCCGCCGCGATCGCGACGCTTGCCTCACCGATTCCCAGCGACCCGACCCGGTGAACGATCGCCAGCCTCGCATCGGGCCACTGTGCTTCGGCTTCCGACGCGATCCGCTCGAATGACTTGATCGCCAGCGGCTCGTAGCATTCGTACTCGAGCCTCATGACCTTGCGACCGGCATTGTGATCGCGCACCAATCCGACGAACACCGTGACCGCTCCGCACTGCGCCGTTTCGACGGTCGCGGCCGCCGCCGCGGCGTCGAGCGGCTCCGACGTTATCCGAAACCGCGCCCCGCGGGTCTGTCGATCGGGCGTGATTTCCGCGATGCCGGCCACCGTCTGAGTATAACCGGCGCCCCCGCCACCTCTTCCATCGTCAGCCTCGCGCGGGCGTCACCTGCCACATGTGATTGAGCGGTCCATGCCCGCCCCCAATCTGAGGCGCGGCCCGAATCGCGCCCTCGAGGTATGCGCGGGCACCTCGCAGAGACGGCTCGTCCGGCACGTCCTGGGCCAGGTGGGCTGCAATCGCCGACGACAGAGTACAGCCGGTTCCGTGGGTGTTCCGGCCCGGCAGGCGCGGCCCCCGCATCTCGAAGTCGCCATGGGCCGAGCAGGCGATGTCGATCGATTCGGGGCCCTCGGCGTGTCCCCCTTTGACGAGTACGACGCGGGGGCCCATCGCGAGGATTCGGCGGCCAGCCTCGCGCATCTCGTCGAGCGTGCGAATTCGAGCTCCCGCCAGGACTTCCGCTTCCGGGATATTGGGGGTAACGACGTGGGCGTGGGGCAGGAGCGTTCTCAGCGCCGTGACGGCGTCTTCCTGAAGCAGGCGGTCGCCTCCTTTGGCGATCATGACCGGGTCGATGACGATCCGGCGGAGGCCCAGGCGCACGATTGCCCGTTCGACGGCGCGGACGATGCCAGCGGTGGCGAGCATTCCGATCTTGACGGCGTCCGCACCGATGTCTTCGACCACCGCCTCGATCTGCGCCACTACGAGCGACTCGCTGACCGGTTCCCAGCCTCGGACCCCGAGCGTGTTCTGGGCCGTCACCGCGGTGATGGCGCTCGTGCCGTAAACGCCGAGCGCGGCGAAGGTTTTCAGGTCCGCCTGGATGCCCGCCCCTCCGCCTGAGTCACTGCCCGCGATTGTCAGTGCGGTATGCATACAGTAAAATTCGCAGCCAATGTCTGTTCGAATTACCCGCCTGGACGCCTCGCCGACCGTACTCGGCACCCTCGTTGCCGGCTCGACCCTGGATCGCGCAATCAAGGTCGCAGCAGTGCTGTTCGTGACCGCGCTGACGGCGATTGCCGCGCAGATCAGCGTGCCGCTGCCCTTCACGCCCGTGCCGTTTACGCTGCAGCCGATGGTCGTGCTGCTTGGCGGCGCCGCGCTCGGGTCGCGCCTGGGGATGGCGAGTCAGGTGCTGTATCTCGCACTCGGCATCGCCGGATTCCCGGTGTTCGCCGCATCCGCCGGTGCTGCCCCAGGGGGCTCTCCGCCTGCTCGGACCCACGGGCGGATACCTCATGAGCTATCCGTTCGCCGCCTTTGTCGCCGGCGCCCTCGCGGAGCGGGGGTTCGATCGGCGCTATATCACGTCGGTGATCGCGATGGCCGCCGGTCTCGCCATCGTGTTCACGTTCGGCGTGCTCTGGCTCGCATGGTTCGCACGCCCGGTGCATAACGGCATCGGCGCCGCGCTCCGTACCGGCCTCTATCCGTTCCTGCCGGCCGACATCATCAAGATCTGCATCGCCGCGGCCATCATGCCGGCGGTGTGGGCTCTCATCGGTCGACGTTAGTTGACCGGATCAGCGTACGTATCCAAGACTCCGCAACCGATCGATCATCTCCTGATCCAGCGGCTTCCCGCCCCGTTCGGCGCGAGCGGCTGACGGCACCCCGTAGGTGCTGACCTGGCGCACCGGATAGCGCCGCGCGAAGTCGGCGGCGAACAGCTCGACGAGCGGGCGCCCCGCCAGCTCACGGCTGAGCGGGATGCCGAGCGCCTGAAGGATGGTCGGCATCACATCGGTGGGGCGCGCCTCGCTGTCGCGCAGCTGCTGGCTCGCCGTGGCGCCGCGCGCGAGAAGCAGGCCTGGTACCCGCTCCGCCACCCGCCCTGGGCTGGTGATCACGAGCAGCAGGTCATCGCTCGAGACGCTCAGCGCCGGCGCGAGGAGCGCGTCGAGCAGCACGTAGTACTCGTCGAGCGCGGCCAGACGCACCGCGGCGGATGCCGGTGATGCTGCCGCTTCAGCACCGCCGAACAGCCCATACTGGACCAGATCGAGACCCGGCAGGTAAGTGCAGACGAGGTCCGCGTTCGCCGCGGCGATCTGCTTCGTGATCGCGATCTGAAGCGCGTCCAACTCCGCCGAACGGCGAAGCAGGGAATCCATGGCCGTCCCGTTGGGAAGGCGCGCGGCATGGCGCAGCCGCCTCCGCGCGCAGGGCCGGCCAGGCCGTGCGGAGCCCGTCATACAGTGAGGCCGGTGCGATTTCGGCGTCGAGGGCGCCGCCTTTCTCGAGCCGCAGCGTCGCGCGATCGCTGACGATGAGCCCTGCGTCGGCGGGTGCCGGCCACGTGGCCCACCAGTTCACCACCACGGTTCGCAGGCCGGCCGTGGTCGCGACCTCCCAGAACGTCTTCACGCGGCGCTCGCTGCCGCTCGCAATCGACGGTCTCGTGAGCCGCAGCAGGTCGGTGACCGTGCCGATGGCTTTGCCCATGCTCCCCCGCTGAGCCGCGGCGAAGCTGCCCTGAACGCCGGCGACGCGCCGGGTTTCGAGGCCTTGCACGGCGTGGACCTCGGGCGGCTGTCCCGTGGCGACCGTGGTCCACGCGCGTGCGGGGTCGCTGGTGTCTTCATGGCGGATCCCTGCAGCTGCGCCGTCGAGGAGTGCGGCGAGGGCCGGCACCCGGCCGCTGCCCGCGAGGCGCCGTGCAATCCGCGGGTCGAAGCCATCGATCGCGATCACCCTGACCCGGACACCATTCGACACGACGGTGAGTGGCGGCGTGT
This sequence comes from uncultured Acidobacteriota bacterium, assembly GCA_963836735.1. Lineage (GTDB taxonomy): Bacteria > Acidobacteriota > Vicinamibacteria > Vicinamibacterales > 2-12-FULL-66-21 > JACCXG01. The sequence continues at coordinate 403,796 of CAWIKP010000023.1, forward strand.
CCGACATCGCGGGCTCGGATCGACTGGTCAGGCCGAAGAGGAGCAGGGCGCCACAGAAAGTCAGCACTACGGCGGCGGCAACCACGGCACGGGATGATCCGGGCACGCCGTGTTCGGGCTCGGTGTCGCCGTTCCGGGAAACCACGACAGCGAGGGTCGTCACGGTGACGAGATGCCCGAGCAGCACGCTGACCGCGGCGGCGAAGGCCAGCGGGACCAGCGTCCACACGGATCGCCAGCCCGCGGCCCGTGCGCTCAACGTGGACGCATCCCACCAGAGCGTCAGATAGGCGAGGCACGCGAGCGTGAACGCCGTGCCCGCCGCAAGTGCCAGGCCACGACGACGCCGGCTGATGGCAGGCTGGCGGACGAGCAGCGACGCGATCAGGCTGATGGCAAACGCGGCGGCGCTCGAGGCCGCGCCGAACAGAAGACCGAGGTAGGCGGCGACCACGAACCCGTCACGCGCGCCGGTGATCAGGCCGGGAACCCGCGCCGCCACGCCGGTCGCGCCGGCCGGGCCGAGCAGGAGCGCCGCAAGCACGCCGATGCGAACGCTGGCCAGCCAGGCGATGACGAGCGGCCGCCGGCCGCGCGCCGCGGGCGCAAGGACGAAGCGGTCGACACCGGCGTCGAGGTAGCCCAGCGCGCGAAGCTGGTGGCGGAGGTCGTCCACCTCGCGAATGCGAGGATCGCGGGGTGCATCCACGATGGTCAGCTCATTCTCGCCGCGACGAACGCCGAAAGCTCGCGCAGCCGTTCCGCACGCCGGCCGAAGGGGTCGAGCGCGCGATCGGCGGTGTGGCACAGCTCGGTGGCGAGTTGCCTGGCGCCGGCAGGTCCGCTGAACGACACGAACGTGGTCTTCTTCGCGTCCTCGCGCACCGGCTTGCCGGTGACCGCGGGATCGCCCTCGACATCGAGCAGGTCGTCGATGATCTGGAAAGCCAGCCCGAGATTCTTCGCGAAGGTCTGAAGCGCAGCGATCGAATCGCTGGAGGCCTCCGCCGTCAGCGCACCAGAGGCCGCGGAGGCGCTGAACAAGGCACCGGTCTTGCCGCGGTGAATGCGCTCGAGCATCTCGAAGGTGATCGGCTGATCGGTCGCCAGGAGATCGGCTGTCTGCCCGCCAATCAGGCCATCGGTCCCGACGGCATCCGAGAGCAGCGCGGTCATCCGGCACGCGAGCGCCGGCTCGTACGCGCGGGCGAGCGTCTGGAGTGCGACGTTGAGGAGGCCGAACGCCGCCAGTATCGCGATCGCCTCGCCAAACGCGATATGCGTCGCAGGCTTCCCTCGCCGCAGGGCCGCATCATCCATGGACGGCAGGTCGTCGAGAATGAGCGAGGCCGCGTGAACCATTTCAATCGCGCACGCGGCAGTCAGCGCCCCGGCCGCGGTTCCACCACAGAGCTCCGCGGTCAGCAGCGTCAACACCGGCCTGATTCGTTTCGACGGGGCGTGCAGCGCGTAGGCCATCGCTTCCCGCACCCGATCGCCCGAGCCGGGAACAATCCGCCGCAGCTCGCCATCGATCCGATGCTGATACTCCGCGAAGTACCGCGGTACCAGCGTCATCGGTGCGTGAGCACGAGCATGTATTGATACCGGAGGAATGTCTCGTGCGACAGCAGCCGGAGGCCTGCCGCCTCGGCGTCGCGGAGGATGCGCTCGGGATCCATGCGTTCGTCCATCGGAGGACCGGGTCCCCAGCCGTCTTTCTTGGACTCGACGATCCCGATGCGGCCGGCCGGTTTCAGCGCCCGGGCGACATTGCCCAGCATCACGACCGGCTGTTCCATCTCATGGTAGGCATCCACAATCAAAACGGCATCCACGGGCGCGGGCAGCCGGGGATCCGAGGACGTCCCCAGCACGGTCCTGACGTTGCGGACATTGGCCCTTGCCGTGCGGCGCGTGATCGCCTCGATCATCTGCGGCTGGACATCCTCGGCGTAAACGACGCCGTTCGGCCCCACCCGGTTGGCGAGGCGCATCGTGAACCAGCCGCCGCCGGCGCCAAGATCAGCGACGACGCTTCCCTCCGCGATGAGCAGCGTGTCCATCACCTGATCGGGGCGCTGCCACACGTCTCGATCCGGTCCTTCGAGCGTGCCGAGCTGTTCGGGTGGGAACAGCCGGTTGTGCTGCTGCGGCGTCGCGCTGAGGGTTGCGGCCGCGGCGAGTATCACTGCTGCGTGAACGATCCGTTTTGCCATGGGGAGCCTGTTGTTCGTCGCTGCCGGGGACACCCGGCAGGGTCATCGCTTCGGCCGACAGTACCCGATCCAGTTTCTCATCGGACAGGAGCCCGCGCTCGCGCACCAGCTCGCGGATCGACCGGCCGGTCTTGACCGCGGTCTTGGCGACGTCCGCTGTGGCGGCGTACCCGATGTAGGGGCTGAGCGCGGTCGCGACCGCGGTGCTGCGATCCAGCAGCTCGCGGGTGCGATCCCGATCCGCTTCGATTTCAGCCACGCAGCGCCGCTGCAGCACCTGCATCGCGCTTCGCAGGATCCTGGTCGCATGAATCGCGTTCCAGGCAATCACCGGCATCATCACGTTCAGCTCCAGCTGGCCGGCCTCGGCGGCGATGAGGATCGTGGCGTCGCAGCCGAACACCTGGAAGCACACCTGGTTGACCATCTCGGGGACGGAAGGATTGACCTTGCCCGGCATGATCGACGAGCCAGGCTGCACGGCGGGCAGGCGGATCTCGGCGATGCCGGCGCGCGGGCCCATGCTCAGCAGACGTAAGTCAGACGCGATTTTCCCGACTTCGGCGGCAAGCCGGCGCAGGGCGCCGGAGTAGCCGAGCACGTCACCCATGCTCTGCGTGACGCGAAAACGGTTCACCGCGGGCCGCACCGCGGCGCCGGTGGATGTGGCGAGATTCCGGATGGCGTGGGTCGTGTAGTCGTTGCCGGCGTTGAGCCCGGTGCCCACCGCGGTCGATCCCAGGTTCAACTCGAGCAGCTGCTTCGCGCTGCGTTCGACCTCTTTCGCGGCGTGGGCGATGTTGGCGGCAAATCCGCCGAACTCCTGCCCGAGGGTCATCGGGACGGCATCCTGGAGATGCGTGCGTCCGGTCTTGAGCACGCCGTTGAACTCGGCGGCCTTCGCCGCCAGCCCCGCGGCGAGTCCACGCGCCGCAACGAGAAGATCGGGCAGCATCGCCAGCAGCGCGAGCCGCGTCGCCGTCGGAAACACGTCGTTGGTGGACTGGCCCATGTTGACGTGATCGTTCGGATGCACGCGCTCGTAGTCGCCCCGCGGCGCCCCGAGGATCTCGGCGGCCCGATTGGCGAGGACTTCGTTGACGTTCATGTTGTGCGACGTGCCGGCGCCGGCCTGATACACGTCCACGACGAACTGATCGCGCAGCCCGCCCGCCAGCACCTCGTCTGCCGCCGCGACGATCGCTGCGGCGATGCCCGGATCGAGCCGGCCGAGGGTGCGATTGGCGTCGGCCGCCGCTTTCTTGATCTGAACGGTGGCGTTCACCAGCTCCGGCGGTGCCGTCATCCCGCTGATCGGAAAGTTCTCCACCGCGCGCTGGGTCTGCACGCCGTAGTACGCCGCGGCGGGCACCCGAAGCTCGCCGAGCGGGTCCTTTTCGATGCGGAAGGGCGGCATAGGGTGGGGTCGGTAATCGGAGTTCGGGATCCGCTGGTCCGCTAGGCCGCCGGTCCGCTAGGCCGCGGTGCGCTACCGGACCAGCGGACCAGCGGACCAGGACCAGCGGACCAACGTATAACACTGAATTATACTGCCCGGATGTTGCCTTCCTTCTTCGACAGCACCGTCGAGCTCATCACCCGGACCTCCACGGATCTGCCGCCGGATGTGCGCGCGGCGATGCGGACGGCGATGGCCTCCGAGGACGCCGCGACCCGTGCCGGGCAGGCGATCACGATCATCGCCCAGAACATCGATCAGGCCGAATCGTGTGAGGGGCCGATCTGCCAGGACACCGGCATGCCGACGTTCGAAGTGAAGGTCCCGGTCGGCGCGAATCAGATCTGGATGAAGCAGAAGATTCGCGAAGCCATTGCCGAAGCCACGCGGCGGGGCAAACTGCGGCCGAACTCGGTCGACTCGATCACCGGGGAGAATTCGGGCGACAACCTCGGGCCGGGCACGCCGATCGTCCACTTCGAGCAGTGGGAGGAGCCCGAGATCGAGATGCGGCTGATCCTGAAGGGCGGCGGCTGCGAGAACACCAACGCGCAGTATTCGTTGCCGGCGACGCTCGACCACCTTGGCCGTGCCGATCGCACGCTCGACGGGGTGAGGAAGTGCATCCTCCACGCGGTGTGGAAGGCGCAGGGCAAGGGCTGCGGTCCCGGCGCCGTCGGCGTGTGCATCGGCGGCGATCGGACGTCGGGCTACCTCCACGCCAAGGAACAGCTGTTCAGGACGCTCGACGATCGGAACGAGGACCCGCGCCTCGCCGCGATCGAGGAAGCGATCCTGGACGAGGCGAACCGGCTCACGGTCGGGCCGATGGGCTTCAGCGGGCGGACCACGTTGATCGGCTGCAAGATTGGCGCGCTGAACCGGCTGCCCGCGAGCTTCTTCGTGTCGATTGCCTACGACTGCTGGGCGTTCCGGCGCCTGGGCGTGCGCCTCGACGCCACCACCGGCGCGATCACCTCATGGATGTACCGCGAACACCTGGTGCCCTCGCAGCCGATGCTGACCCCCGAGGCGGTCGCCGCCGGGTTCCCGCGCACCGGCCGGGAGATTCCGCTGCGGGCCCCCATCTCGGAGGAACAGATCCGTCAGCTGAAAGTCGGCGATGTCGTGCTCGTCTCCGGGCGCGTCTACACCGGACGCGATGCCGTCCACGCGCACCTGATGAAGCACGATCCGCCGGTGGACCTGCGCGGCGGCGTCCTCTATCACTGCGGCCCGGTCGTCGCGAAGGAAGGGAATGGCTGGCGCATCACCGCTGCCGGGCCGACCACCAGCATTCGCGAGGAGCCGTACCAGGCCGACATCATCGAGCGCTTCGGCGTGCGGGTGGTGATCGGCAAGGGCGGCATGGGCGCGAAGACGCTCGCCGGCCTCCAGAAGTCAGGCGCGGTCTATTTGAACGGGATCGGCGGCGCGGCGCAGTTCTACGCCCGGTGTATCGAGCGGGTGGACGGCGTCTCCCTGACCGAGTTCGGTACGCCCGAAGCCATGTGGCATCTGGAGGTCCGCGACTTCCCCGCGATCGTCACCATGGACGCGCACGGGAACAGCCTGCACCGGGACGTGGAAGAGGAGTCGGGCAGGATCCTCGCGACGCTCGGTTAACTCAACTCCCAACCTCCAACTCCCACCTCCCAAGGGAAAACTTCCCTTGGGAGGTGGGAGTTGAAAGTTAGGGGCTAGCTGAAAGCCTGATCGAAAAGCTGAATCAGAACCCCCGCCGGATCGTCTCCCGTGACGTGCAGGCGCAGGACCCGCCGGCCGTGCGCCGCCAGCGTTTCGTAGTCGCCGAGCGCCTGCGCCCGCTTCAAGACGGAGAACGAGTAGCCCGCTCCGGGAATCTCGGTCTCCGTCCGATCGTCTCCCGTTATCAGGAAGAGCAGCGGTGAGTTGGGGCCGCCCTTGTGATACTGGCCGGTCGAGTGCAGATAGCGCGGTCCGACGCCGAACGTCGAGGCGGCGCGGGTCCTGGCCCTGATCGCGCGGCGGATTCCGGCAACGGCGTCTTCGGCCTCGCCGCTCGCGGGCAGGTACGAGAGGAACGCCACGTAGTCGCCGGGCTTGATGTCGGCAAGGGCGGCGCGCACGATCTCCACCGGTGAGGGCCCCGCAAACGAGCGCGTGTGTACGGCGATGTGGCCGTCGCTGGCGAGCGGCTCCGTTTCCGGCAGCCGGTGAGTCTTCTCGTAGGCCGCGAGCAAACTCGCGGTCGAGCTCTTCGCTTCTGCGACGTTGGGCTCGTCGAACGGGTTGATGTTCAATGCAGCGCCGGCGACCGCGGTGGCAAACTCCCACCGGAAGAACTCCGCGCCGAGGCCATCGAGCCTCGTCGTGAGATGCAGCACCGGGTGTCCGGCTGCCTCGAGCGACGCCAGCAGACGCTTGTCCGGCGCGTCGCGCTCGGTCGCCACCGCGACGAACGCGCGATCCTGACCATAGTCCTCGGGCTTCCCGAGCGGTTCGTCGACGACCGGCAGCGCGCCCTTGCCATGCTTGCCCGTGCTCTCGGCGATCAGCTGCTCGATCCAGAGTCCGAGCATCGACAGTGACGGCGGCAGCACGACGGTCAGCTTGTCACGGCCGGCGAGGGTCGTGGCGCCAATGAACGCACCGAGCTCGAATCCCGCGTTGGCGTGATTCTCCTGGCGGCAGCCCTCGGCCATCGCCTGGCCCGCGGCATGCAGATCGCGCACCGGCGCCCCGATCAACGCGGTCGGCACCAGCCCGAACAGCGAGAGCGCTGAAAACCGGCCGCCGATGTCGGCGGGATTGACGAACGTCTCCCGGTATCCGCGGCTTGCGGCGAGCTGTTCCAATGCCGTTCCGGGGTCGGTGATTGCGACGAAATGGCGGCCGGCCGTGGCGCCGACCGCGGAGGTCATCAGGGTCCAGAAGAAGCGCTCCATCGAGGCGACTTCGACCGTGCCGCCGCTCTTGCTCGCGACCACGAACCATGTCCGCTCCGCGACGAGGCGTTCCGCCGCCGTGGTCAGCGTGTACTCGTCGGTGGTGTCGAGCACGACGAGCTGCGGAAACCCGGAGGCCACGCCGTAGACCGATCGCAGGACTTCGGCACACAAGCTGCTGCCACCCATGCCGAGCAGGTAAACCGATTCGACTCGCTCTTCGCGGGCGGCCTGTCCCAGCGCGGCGACGCGATCGAGGTGCGGGGCCATCGTGCTCGCGACGTCCAGCCACCCCAGGCGGGAGGCGATCGACTTCGCGGCACTCGACCCCGGCTCCGCGCCCCACACCGCGATGTCGCGATCCCAGATGCGGGAGACGACATGTTCGTGCAGCAACCGGTTGGCAAGCTCCGCTGCGGCTTCGTAAGGGAGAGTCATGGCGCGTCCGGCAGCCTCAATCAGGAAAGCTGCCGGTTGATCACCAGCAGGCGGGGTTCGGTCATCTCCTCAATTGTGTATCGCGGACCCTCCCGGCCGAGGCCCGAATCTTTCACGCCGCCGTACGGCATGTGATCCACGCGCCAGGTCGGCACGTCGTTCACGAGCACGCCGCCGACCTCGAGTCGATCGAACGCGAGCATCGCATGTTCGAGCGAGGCGGTGAAGACGCCGGCCTGCAGCCCGAACACCGAGGCGTTCACTTGTGCGAGCGCGTCCTCGAAGTCGGCGAACCGGGTCAGCACGACCAGCGGCGCGAACGCTTCTTCCGCGCAGACCTTCGCATCGGGAGGCGCGCCCTCGAGGACCGTCGGCGCATAGAGCGCGCCGCCGAGGCGGCGCCCTCCGGTGAGAACCCTGGCCCCGGCGTTCACCGCCTCCTCGATCCAGGACTGCACGCGCTCGGTCTCTCCCTGGTCGATCATCGGACCGACGTCGGTCGCAGGGTTCAACGGATCGCCGGCCTTCAACGCATTGACCGCATCGACGAGACGGCCGGTGAAGCCGGCGGCGACCGCCTGGTGCACGAATACCCGCTGCACGGAGATGCAGCTCTGGCCGGCGAGCGTGAATCCTCCGGACACGATTCGGGCGGCGGCGAATGCCAGGTCGGCGCTCTCATCGACGATCACCGCCGCATTGCCTCCCAGCTCCAGGATCACTTTCTTGCGGCCGGCTCGGGCTTTCATGTCCCAGCCCACTTCCGAGGACCCTGTGAACGTGAGCAGCTTGAATCGCGGGTCGGTCACGAGACGATCGCCCGTTTTCCGATCCATGGGAAGCACGCTGACCGCACCGTCCGGCGCGCCGGCCTCGGCTGCGAACCGCCCGAGCGTCACCGCTGACAGCGGGGTTTTCGTCGCGGGTTTCAGAACAATCGGATTGCCCGCGGCGAGGGCGGGCGCGATCTTGTGAGCGCTCAGGTTGAGCGGGAAGTTGAATGGAGAGATGGCCGCAATCGGGCCGATTGGCACCCGCTGGACGATGCCCATCCGGCCGCGGGCGTGCGGAGCGAGATCGAGCGGGATCACCTCGCCGGCGATGTTCCGCGCCGCCTCCGCCGCGATCTGAAACGTCATCGTCGCGCGGTCGGTCTCGGTGAGCGCGTCCCGGATGGGCTTGCCGACCTCCCCCGCGAGCGTGCGCGCCACATCCTCGCGGTTCTCCGCCAGGAGGCGGGAGATGCGGGTGAGGATTTCCGCGCGCTCGTAGGTCGCAAGCCCGCGCATTCGTCCGGTTGCGCCGACCGCCGCCTCCGCCGCGGCCTCGAGCTCGTTCTCGCCCGCCAACCAGGTCTGACCGACGACCGAACCATCGAAGGGGTTGACGACCTCGAGCGGACGGCCCGAACGGCTGGGTTTTCCACCGATATAAAAGGGATATTCACGCACGGTCGAATGCTGCCACAAAATCGTGGCGCGGTCGGGGTCCGACTCGCCCGCGGAGGTCGCACCGGGTCTTCGGAGCCTCCCGACGAGGGGTGCGCTACAATTGTCGGGACGCTGGCGCTCGACCAGGCGTCTAACCATCTGAAAAGGCACGATTTAATCGAACGGAACGGGGTACGCGGGGGCCGAACCCGGTTGATGCCCCCGCCTCCAGCCGGTATACTTTCGTAAGTAATTGGGAGTTCAGGAGATTAGCTGATGATCAACGTCACACCCACCGCCGCCTCGAAAATCACCGAGTTGTTGACGGAAGAGAACAAGCCCAGTGCCGGACTGCGCGTGTTCGTGCAGGGCGGCGGCTGTTCCGGGTTCCAGTACGGCCTGATGATCGATGAGGGCGAGGGCGACGAGTCGATGGATTCGGTGATCGAGTCGAACGGCGTGAAGCTGCTGGTCGATCCGATCAGCGCCCGCTATCTCCGCGGCGCCGAAGTGGATTTCGTCGACAACATCACCGGCGGCGGCTTTACGATCAAGAACCCGAACGCCAAGTCCACCTGCGGCTGCGGATCCTCGTTCAGCGTTTAACAACAGGCTTTCGGCTTTCAGCCGTCAGCCCCGGCGCCGTGGCGCCGGTCTGGTGGCTCAGGGCTGATGGCTGATGGCTGGAAGCTGTCAGTGGAATCGACGACCGCCTACCTCGACAGCCTCAGGCCTGCCGGCAGCAAACGCTCCGGCAAGCGCGATCTCATCGTCAATGTCTTTCTCCGCCAGGAAGGACATCTGACCGCCGACGATCTGTACGACCTGATCAAGCGGGAAGATCAGAAAATCAGCCGCGCCACCGTCTACCGCACGCTGCAGTGGATGGAAGAGGCCGGCATCGCGCGCAAGGTCGATTTTGGCGAGGGCCGGTTCCGCTTCGAGCACTCGTACCGGCATCCGCGCCACTTTCATCTGATTTGCAAGACCTGCAACCGCTCGTTCGAGTTCCTGAGCTCGGACATCGAGGCCCTTCTCGAAGAAGTGGCGGCGGCGCGGAATTTCACCGCGCGCCAGAGCATCCTCCAGATTCACGGCACCTGCGAGGCCTGCCGCACGGGACGGGCGCCGGCAGTTGAAGGCGGCACGACCGAGCTCCTCTTTGCGCGGGACGCGCTGCGGATCGCCATCGCCACCGAGCGCAGCGGTCTCGAGTTCTACTCGCGCGGCGCCCGCATGACCAAGGATCCGCGCGGCCGGCGCGTGTTCGAGAAGCTCGCGGAGGAAGAGAAGGAGCATCTCGGCAAGCTCGAAGCGCGCTACAAGGAGCTGCTCCAGACCGACCCGCTGCTCGAGTCCCGGCCGACGTTCCTGTTTTTCAAGGGAGCGGCGAACGGTCTTTTCGCCGCGGGCGCCGAACAGCTGGCCAAGGGCGTCGACGATCGACAGGCGCTGATGATTGGTATCCGCTGCGAGCGCGCGTCGCACCGGTTCTTCAAGCGTTATGGCGATCGCTTCGAGGATTCCGAAGGCAAACAGATCTTCCTCGAATTCGCCAGCGAAGAACGCGAGCACCTCGAGCTGCTGATCCGCGAGTATCGCGGGCTCCTCGATCGTCAGCGCCGTGGTCCGGCCGCCCGGGGCAAAACCCGCCGCCATCAACCGTCGGCGTGAGTTTTTTCGGTACGCCCACGCCGGCAGCGCGGCCGGTGCCATGATCGATCTCCACCTTCACACGACCGCCTCGGATGGCCTTCTGCCGCCCCGCGTGCTGGTGCAGCGGGCCGCCGCGGCCGGATTGACGACGATCGCCGTCACCGATCACGACACCGTGGGCGGGCTTCGAGAGGCGGCCGACGCCGGCGCGGAGCTTGGCGTACGGGTCGTCCCGGGCATTGAAATCACCGCCGTCGAGAACCAGCGCGATGTGCACGTGCTCGGATATTTTTTCGATCCCGGCAGCACCGCCCTGACCGGGTTCCTGCAGGCGCAGCGATCCGATCGGATTCGGCGGGTTCGCGAAATATCCGCGCGGCTCGCGGGGCTCGGGTATCCAATCGAAATCGAGCCGCTCGTGGAGGCCGCCGCGCGGGGCGGCGGAAGCATCGGACGGCCGGCCGTCGCCGACGCGCTGGTGGCCGCAGGCCACAGCGTGGATCGCGACGACGCCTTCGCGCGGCTGCTCGGCCGTGGGTGCCCGGCGTTCGTGCCGCGCACCGGTGTCGCCGGCGCCGCCGTGCTGGAGACGATTCACGCGGCCGGCGGGATCGCTTCCCTCGCCCATCCCGGGATCGCCACCGACGATGAGCTGATCGAAGCGTTGGCGGCTGCCGGGCTCGACGCGATCGAGGTGTGGCACAGCGATCACTCGCCAAGGCAACAGACCTATTACGCGGCGCTCGCCGATCGCCTGGGGATTGCGAGATCGGGCGGGTCGGATTACCACGGCGACGGAGTTCACCGCGCCTGCAGGCTGGGCGAAGTCCTGCTTCCTCCCGCTGAATTCACCAGGCTGGAAAAGCTCGCGGCCGGATCGCGATGACGGCAAACGGTGCGGTCCTCGAGATTCTCGGCCTCAGCAAGCAATACAGCGGCTTGCGTCCGCTGCGCATCCGCGAGTTGTCGATCAATGCTGGTGAACGCGTCTCGATCGGCGGTCTCGACGCCGGCGCTGGAGAGCTCCTCGTCAATCTGGTCACCGGTGCCTCGGTGCCCGATCAGGGGGACGTGCGCGTGTTCGGCCAGCGCACCGCGGACATCGCGAACGGCGATGCCTGGCTGGATCTGCTCGAGCGGTTCGGCATCGTCTCGCCGCGCGGGGTGCTGCTCGAGGGCTCGACCCTGCTGCAGAACCTGGCGATGCCCTTTACGCTCGCGATCGATCCCGTATCGGACGACGTCGCCACCCGCGTGCAGGCGCTGGCGAAGGAGTGTGGGATCGATGCCGGATCGCTGGCTGCCGGTCCGGGCGGGAGATCTCCCCGCCGATGTGCGGGTGCTCGCACATCTGGCGCGCGCGCTGGCGCCGGGTCCCGATCTCATCGTGATCGAGCACCCGACGGCGGAGGTCGCCGCGGATGCGCGCGGGGCGCTGGCGGCCGCCGTCGCGCGCGCCTGTGACGCGCGGGGCGTCGCGACCCTGATCCTCACGAACGACGAGGCCTTCGCAAAAGCGGTGGCGCCGCGAAACCTCGAGGCTCGACGGCGCCACCGGGACAGCTGAAGCCGTTGAAGAAGGGCTGGTTCGGTTGAGCGGCGTCAGTGCCGCGCGCCCTACTTCACGGTGATGGTGATTTTCTGCGACACGACCGGCTTCTCGTGTGGAATATGCAGGTGATCGCCCAGCACGAGCTGCAGCGTGTGTTTGCCCGGCGGCAGCGTCAGCTCGGTTTCGGTCTGACCGGCGCCGAAGTGCTTGATGTTGTCGGTGACGGGCAGCGCCGCGTTGAAGTCGGGCGGCGTCGCGAGATCGATCAGCAGGTGATGATGACCGGTGTTCGGCGTGTTCACGCCGGCCGGGGCGACGCCCATGCCCTTGAGCCCGAACCGCACGGTCACCGGCGACGACACCGTTTCGCCGTCCTTCGGCGACTGAATATAGGCGACTGCGGTGTCGCTGCCCTTGGTCTTCGGTGGCGCCTGAGCGATAACGGCGCCGGCGAGAAGTGTCAACGAGATCGCGCACGTAAGAAATGGCTGTTTCATACGGTGTATTGTCCGGTGTGAAGGACCGGATCGCAAGCACCTCCCATTCCTCGCAATCCATGCCTAAACTCGTCCTCTTCGACATCGACGGAACGCTCGTGCTCACCGGTGGCGCCGGCATCCGCGCCATGAATCGCGCCGGTGAATCCGTGCTCGGCCTGACCAATCTCCTCGACGGCATTCCCGTGGCCGGCCGCACGGACTGGATCATCATGCACGACGCGTTGAAGAAGGTCGGGCACGATCTCGACGAGGATCTCTTCGAGCGCATGCGCGACGCGCACCATGACTTCCTTCGCGAGGAGATCCTCCTCCCGGGCGACGGCGTGAAAGACGTGATGCCGGGCATCCGCGAGCTGCTGCCGCTGCTCGAATCGAGAGAGGACATCGCGCTTGGCCTGCTGACCGGCAATTTCGAGGAAGCCGCGCGCATCAAGCTCGGACACTTCGACCTCTGGGACTACTTCCGCTGCGGTGCGTTCGGCGACGACGCCGCCGACCGGAACGCGCTCGTCCCCTTCGCCGTCGATCGCGCCCGCGCCTGCGGTCTCGGCGACTTCGACTACGGGGACGTGGTCGTGATCGGCGACACCCCGAGCGACGTGGCGTGCGCGAACGCGGTTGGTGCCGTGCCGGTCGCGGTGGCGACAGGCACCTACAGCCTGGAGGCACTGCGCCGCACCGGGGCGCCGTTCGTGCTCGAGGATCTGAGCGACACGGAAGGGTTCGTGAGGATGATTGGGATGTTAGCTGTCAGCTCTCAGCTGTCAGAATCCTGGTTACCAGCGACTTTGACGGTAGCCAGCGACAGTGCACTGACAGTTCATGGCAAGTCGGCCAGCGCGCGCAAAGCGCGCGTCCGCGACGGAGCGGAGCGGCGCCGCCCGACGGGCGGCGTCCGGGTCGACACGCGAGCGACGAGCCGGGGTTCGGGGCGGAGCCCCGACAAAAGAGGAAGCGAACGGGGCCCGGTGGCCCTCCCGGTCTTCAAAACCGCGCTCGTTGCTCGCTGGCCAAGCGTTAGCCGGGCATGCGCTGGGTTCGCACTCCCAGGCGCTCTACCCGCCATTCACGTCTCGAGCTGTTCAGCTACTCCCCAAGCCCCGCGACATAAGCCGCGAACTTCGGCAGCTCCGACAGCATGTAGCGGATGTCCTGCCGGCTGCGTCCACCAGCGTCCGGGACCGCTCCGTCGTAGCGGCTCGGGCGCATGATGATCTGGACGCCGTCGCGTTTCAGCTCACGCCGGAACGCGTACCCCGCCCGGCGCAGATGGTACGACGAGGTCACCACGATCACGCGGTGGAAGGAGCCGGGCGGATAGGCGCGGCGCAGCGCCGCGGCCTCCGCGGCGGTATTGTCCACGCCTCCGGGCAGAACGGTGACCGCGCTCGCGGGGACCCCCAACGAAAGGACCGCGTCGCGCGCGAGGTCGCCCTCCCGGGGATACCGGACGCCTTTCGCCTGGAGTTCGACTTCGAGCGGAGAGACGATCCCCGGGCTGATCACGATCGCCGGCGCCCAGCCCTCCTTATAGAGATCGACCGCTTCGAGCCACCGCTCGACGCGGGCCCCGCCGAGAACCATGATCAGGTCCGCGCGCTGGAGCTCGTCCGACTGCCTGAAGAAATCGTCCCGCGAAGGGCAGGAAGACCAGGACACCGACGACCAGGGCGGCAAGAAAAAGCTGAACGATTCGGAGGAGCGGCGGCCGCGGCCCTGCGGCGCGTTGCATGCGGGTGCGGAAACGAGCGGGGAGACGCAAACCGGCGGGACCCGGGGTCCCGCCGCGCAGGTCTGCGACTGATCAGCTTTCGACCAGGCGGACATCTCCGGCGCGTGGCCCCTTGCCGGATTCCTCGGGCGTGAACTCGACGCGCTGCCCTTCACGCAACAACTCGAACACGGCCCCTCTGACCGAGCTGCGGTGGAAGAAATGCTCGATTCCGCTCTCGTCGCGGATGAATCCAAAGCCTTTGTCGATCAGAAGTCGAGCGATCGTCCCGCTTGGCATACCGTGTCCTCCGGTGCGACGGACCCCCCGGGATTATCCCGGAGGCGGCAAGCTGAGTGCTGGGGAGGGGCCGGCAGAAGACGCGGCCCAAACACTGCCCGGGAGCGCCGACGACCTTCCGATCCACCCGCCCTCGAGCGGCGCCGGTTCGCTGGTTCGGCGCACGCTGAGCTTGAAACGGGGGAAGTGTAGGGAGTTCCAGTTGCGAAGTCAAGAAACGGCGGGGGTGTCACCGTCGTAGCACAATGGCCCTCCATGGGACGATTCCGGGGTGTCTGAGGTCGTCGGCATTGTCCTCGCGGCAGGGCAATCCACCCGCATGGGGCAGCCCAAAGCCCTGCTTCCCTGCCCTCCGGCGGGGCGCACGTTCGTCACGCAGATCATCCACGTGCTGCGCGAAGGCGGCCTTCCCACGATTGCCGTCGTCGGCCGCGTCCACGATCACGATTTGCGACGGGAGGTTGGGACAGCGGCGCCGACGGTCAGCTACTGTCGAGAATCCGTCACCTGAGCTTGGACAGCTTTCATCGCGTGCTCGCGGGGATCGCGTTCGCAGAAGGCAGGGGGCCGCGGGTGTGCTCGTGCTGCCGGTGGACATGCCGCTGATCCGTCCGGACACGGTCAGAGCAGCACTGGACGCGTTCGCCGCTACCGAGGAGCCTGTGCTTCGTGCGACGTATCGCGGCCGCCACGGCCATCCCGTGATCTTTGGCGCCGATGTTTTCCGGCGCTGCGGACCGCCGACCCGGCGATGGGCGCCCGTGCGGTCCTTCATCAGGATCCGTCCCGCGTCCGGAATCTCGAGGTCGACGATCCAGGCGTGCTGCGCGACATCGATTGGCCCGCCGAGTACCGCGGCCTGTTCGAGCCGCATGGGACCTGAGGCCGCACGATTTCGCGGGCTGCAAAATCGGCCGGGTCTATCCGCCGTCGCTGAAGCTTTCGCGGACCGCTGTAGCCTTGGCGAAGTCGTCAGACCCGCCCGATCTTCGTCGCGTCCCGCACCGGTGCAACGGTGAGCGCCGACCAGGCGAAGAAGCACACCACGCCGAGCGCCAGCAAGCCGAGCCCGAACGCGATGACCCGCACGTCGGTGGTGAGGAAGATGAACATCCAGCCGACCAGCGCGATCAAAGCCGGGACGGGATAGAGCCAGATGCGGTACGGCCGCGGCATGTCCGGGCGCGTGCGGCGCAGGTAGGCGACCGCCCGCGATCTGGCCGATGAACTGCACGAGGATCCGCGTCGCGATCAGCGCGTCGATGACCATGCCGAGCGAGAAGCAGCAGGCGACGATCGAGATGACGCCGAGCACGAGCAGCGAGACGGCAGGGAAGCCGCCGGTCGGATGCAGCCGGCCGAACGCCGCGAAGAAGTAGCCGTCGCGCGCCGCGGCGTACGGAATGCGCGAGTAGCCGAGCAGCAGCGCGAACACCGAGCCGAACGCCGTCCACAGGATCATCAGCGTGAAGACCGTCGCGACGCCGGAGCCGTAGATCCGCTCCATGAAGATCGAGACGATGAACCCCGACTCCGGGTGCGCGCTCGCGGGCACGAACTCGCGCCACGGCACGACGCCGATGATCGAGAGGTTGATGCCGAAGTAGATGGCGGCGACCGCGACCGTGCTGATCAGGATCGAGCGCGGAATGACGCGGCCGGGATCCTTGACCTCGTCGCCGATGTAGCAGACGTCGTAGTAGCCGAGGTAGTCGTAGACGCCGACGCGCGACGCGGCGCCGAGGCCGATCAGGAAGCCGAGCGAGAAGTTGAAGCGCGCCCGGCGGGAAGTCGAACGCGATCTTCGGATCGAAGTGAATCGCGCCGGTGACGATCACGACCGCTGTCGTGAGCAGCGTGCCGACCCAGAGGCTGACGGTGATGCGCGCGATCGACGTGATGCGGCGGTAGAGCAGCGCGATGTTCAGCACGCCGACCGCCGCGGCCACGGCGAACAGCATTCGCGGTGTCGCCGACGGCCAGATGTAGCCGAGATAGCTGCGAGAAGCCGATGTAGCCGGACGCGATCTCGAGCGGGCCGCTCAGGATGAACTGCCAGACGAACAGGAACGCCATCAGCCGGCCGAACGTCTCGCGCGCCGAACGCCTCGCGCAGGTAGCCGAACGATCCGCCCGGACTGCGGCATCGCCGCGCCGAGCTCGCTCCAGACCATGCCGTCGCAGATGACGATGATCAGCGCGACGAGCCAGCCGAGCATCGCCTGCGGCCCGCCGAGCGCGGTCATCGAGCAGCGGGATCGTGATGAACGGTCCGATCCCGATCATGTTGATCATGTTGAGCGCGGTGGCCTGGACCAGGCCGAAGCGGCGCTGCAGGACGCCGCCAGGTTCCGTGCTCATCGGCGCAGCCTGAAGGCGACCACATGATCGCCCTCCCCCCACGCGCCCCCGCCGCCTGCGGCGATGGCGACGAACTGTTCGCCGGATGCGAGCTGGTAACTCATCGGCGTCGCCTTGCCGCTCGCGGGTAGAGGCCCGGTCCAGATCTGGCGCCCGGTGTCGATGTCGAAGGCATGCAGCGCGCCGTCGAGCGCCGCGCCGATGAATACCAGCCCTCCGGCGGTGACGATCGGACCGCCAAGATTCGGCGAGCCCCAGTCCGGGTGGAGCCTTGTCGGCCAGCTCCTTCGGGAGCAGCCGCGAAGCGGATCCGAGCGGGACGTTCCACCGGAGCGCTCCCGTCCGCAGATCGACGGCCACCAGGCTGCCGAATGGCGGCGGCGTGCAGGGAAGGCGCGAGGGCGCCAGCAGGACCCGGCGCCGCATCACGTACGGGCGTGCCATGCATCATGTTGTATTCGTAGTCGTCACCGAGCCGCTGCTCTTTCGCGCGTGCGCGCAGCCATATCGAAGCCTTCACGCGGCAGCAGCTGCACCATCGCCGCAATTCGATTCACCGGCACGACCGCGATCTGCCGCACGGGATCGATCGCGATGCCGCCCCAGTGCGCTCCGCCGATGTTCGAGGGCAGCACCAGCGTGCCCTGGAGGCTCGGCGGCGTGAAGATTCCTTCGTTGCGCAAGCCGCGGATGACCGCGCGGCACGCTTCGCGGTCGGCCTCCGTGACCCCCCACACCTCATCTGCCGACAAACGATGCGGGCTGAGCGGAGGGGTCACGGTCGTGAACGGCTGCGTGCGGGCCGCCTCTTCACGCGGAACATCGCTCGCCGGAACCGCCCGTTCTTCGACCGGGAACAGCGGCACGCCGGTTTCACGGTTCAGCACGAACAGCATCCCCGTCTTTGTCGCTTGAACGATCGCCGGGACCGCTTTGCCGTCGTGCGTGAGCGTGACGAGCGCCGGCGGCGAGGCATTGTCGTAGTCCCAGAGATCGTGATGGACGGTCTGGAATGCCCAGACGAGCGCGCCGGTCGACGCTTTCAGCGCGACCAGCGAATTCGCGTACCGGTTGTGACCGAGCCGGAGGCCGCCATAGTAGTCGGGAGCCGCACTTCCGGTCGGGATGAACACGAGATCGCGTTCTGCATCCCCGGCGAGGACCGACCACGCATTCGCCGCACCGGTTTTCGCGTGCACGTCCGGTCCACGCCAGTCGTCGTACGCGGGGTCCGTCCTCGCCTGGGGAACGGGATCCCAGGACCACTTGAGCGCGCCGGTCCGTGCGTCGTACGCGCGGACCTCGCCGCTCGGAAGATCCGGCCTGGTGTTGTCCGCGACCGATGACCCCGTGATCACCAGCCCATTGACGACCAGGGGTGGGGACGTGACCGAGTATGCGGCGGGCTCGAACGGTGCGATGCGGAGGCCGATCTTCAGATCGACGATGCCCTGCTGGCCGAATCCCGGGCAGGCACGGCCGTCGCGGGCGTCGATCGCGTGGAGCTGGGACTGGGCTGTCGCAACGAAGATGCGGCGGCGACAGGCGGCGTCCGCGGCGGCGGACGGATCGAGCCAGGCCGAGACGCCGCGACTGGCGAAGTCGCCGTAGGTGATGTTCCGGGCGATGCCCGGGTCGAAAGTCCACCGCTCTTTGCCGGTGGCTGCATCGAGCGCGATCACCCGCCCGAGCGGCGTGCCGACGTACATCGTCCCCTCGATTACAAGGGGCGTGGCTTCGAAGGCTGTCGGCTTGCGTGTCGCGAAGCGCGGGTCCGTTTCACCGGTCCGATAGGTCCACGCGACCTCCAACCGGGTGACGTTCTCGCGGGTGATCACCGACGCCGGCAGGTACCGCGTCCCTTCGGGGTCGCGGCCGTTTGCCGTCCATCCGAGTTCCTGAGCATGAAGCGTGACGGTGGTCAGCACCGCCACGAGCGCGGCCGTTGGTCGTGTCATCTGGCGAGTCCGGCGACTGGTGAATGCGGAACTCTACCAGTAACGCCGGTCGGCAGACAGGCCGGCTTCGCGTTGCGCGCCGCGCGCCGTCAGGAGGAAAGTCGGGCGGCTTCCGGCGGGGTCTCGCCCGGCGCTCTGCTGTGACGGCGTGTCGCGGGCTCGTGCTGTTCGGACGGCGTGAAGAACCAGAGCCACGACGATACGTCGCCGGGACTGCGGACGACGACGGTTGCCCCCAGATGGACCGGTGCGCGCTCGCGCGGGCGGATGACCAGTGCACAGCGATGGCGCACGCTCTCGACCGACAGCCCTCGCAGCAGCTGCCCGAACTGATCGCGATCCTCGGCGAAGTGCATCAGCAGACGGGCGGTCAGGTGCTTCACGCTCGTATTGAACAGCACCCCCGCTGCCGGGTTGGCCCCGAGGATCACGCCGCTCGCATCGGTTTCCACACATGCGGTCGGCATTTCCTCGAAGAGGTGCGTCCAGAGCGCGATCTGCGAATCGAGCTTCACCCGGCTCTCATCGAGTTGCAGCCCGGCGCCCGCGAGATCGCGAACGATCCCGTCGCAGAGGCTGAGCGACTGTTCGACCAGGTCCACCGTGTCCTGAGCTCCGCCACGCCGCGCCTTTGCCGCGCGGCTTTTGAGCTGGCTGATGGCGATGCTCCACCTTCGGCAGGCGTCTTTCTCTGACACGATTGCTCCCCATCTCAAGTCGTATCGAACGACCGCGGTTCCCAATCCGATGGCACATCGAGCCGTGCCACGAGAGGACAGTCCTGAGTGCATGGAGGCTACTGCGCGCGGCGGGAAGCCGAGAATAGGGTATTTCCGGTCACGACCTCAGGGGAAACCCTTAGTGACGGCTGTTCATTGCCAAGATTGCCAACATTGCCAACATTGCCAGAATTCGGGGGCAGCTATTGCTACCGGGAAGGTCCGAACCACCCGAGTGGTGAAAGTGCCTCGAGCATTTTGAATTTTGGCAATGTTGGCAATCTTGGCAATCTCCTAGCGGGCTCCGAAGGCGTAGAGGGCGGCAGACGTGCGCACATAGACGCGGCCGTCGGCGAAGGCAGGCGTTGCATAGGCGTCTTCGCCGAGCTCGTTGATCGCGAGCGGTACGAAGTCGCCGCCTGGCGCGACGACCACGATCGCACCTGCCTCGGTGGTGAAGAAGATGCGCCCGTCCGCTGCGACCGGCGAAGCGAAGTGCGGTCCCAGCGCGCCCGTCAAGCGGCCCTGCTTGAGCAGCGCACCGGTTTCCGGATTGAGGGTGGTGATGATGCCGTTGTCGTTCACCATGTAGAGGACGCCCTCGTAGAGCAGAGGCGAGGGCAGTTGCGGGACGCTGCGCTGGTATTTCCACCGCACGGCCGTGCCGGTCATGTCGCCGCTGCCGCCGAGGCGAATCGCCAGCATCCCGTTTTCGGAATCGAGCGCCGCCCGGTAATAGTCCCACTCGGCTGGCGTCAGCGTGCCGTTGGCATCGAGATCCGCGACGTCGAACCAGAAGGCCGGCGTGTACTTCGGAAACTCTGGCCTTCGACAGCAGCTTGTCTCCATTGGTGTCAGCCGACTTCCAGATCTCCTCGGCCGGCGGGCACGTCGACCTTGTTGCCCGGATCGTTCACCGGCGCCCCGTATCCGTTCACGTAGATCGTGTCGCCGCCGATCACGGGCGTGGACTTCATCTCGAAGGAGAGACCGCGCACCCACCACAGTTTGCGTCCCGTGGCGGCATCGTAGGACGTCAGCAGAAACGAGCCGGGAACGACGATCTGATCGCGGCCGTCGGCGCCGCGCCACACGATCGGCGTCGAGTGACCGCTCCTGGCCTCGGGCCGCTCGGTCCGCCACTTGACCCGCCCGCTCCGTTTGTCGACGGCCATGACGAAGGACCCGAGGCTCTGGTCGCAGACCAGCACGACGAGGTCGCCGACGATGATGGGCGAGGCGCCCATGCCGTAGATGTTGGAGAACGGGCCGAGCGGCATGGACCAGCGCTGCCGGCCGGTGCCGTCGTACGCGATGAGCCCGTAGTCGGGGAAGAAGACGTAGACCCCGTTCGGTTCGGCGGCCGGACTCGGTGACGCGGGGTTGTTCCGCTTGTCGACGATCCGGACCTTTGCCGCTGGCGCGGGACGATCCCACACCATCCGTCCCGTGGTCCGGTCGATCGCCAGCGTGACCAGAC
This sequence comes from uncultured Acidobacteriota bacterium, assembly GCA_963836735.1. Taxonomy (GTDB): domain Bacteria; phylum Acidobacteriota; class Vicinamibacteria; order Vicinamibacterales; family 2-12-FULL-66-21; genus JACCXG01. Next base: position 424,506 of record CAWIKP010000023.1, read on the forward strand.
CGCCGCCGCGAAAGCCGGTGAGATAGATCCGGTCGTCGAGCAGGACCGGCGACGAATGTCCCTGCGGCACCGGCAAACGCCACAGCAGGTTGCGCGCGGGACCGAACTCGGTCGGGACGCCGGTGGCGGAAGACACACCGGAGCCGTTCGGTCCGCGGAAGCGCGGCCAGTCCGGCGGTGCCCCGGCACCGGCAGCCGCGGCGGCGGCCACGACCCCGAGCACGACGATCGCGGCGCGCAGCTCGGGGTTTGGTTTTTGTCTGCTGCCTACCGCAGCTTGAAGGACATTTCGACGGTCACCTGTACCGCGACCGGCTTGCCGTCCTTCGTTCCAGGTCTGAAACGCCATTTCTTCATCGCAATCACGGCCTGCTCATCGAGACCGTACTTGTCGTCCAGGGACCTGGTCACCTTGACCTCGCCAACCGTCCCATCGTCTCTGACGACGACGCTCAGTTCGACGATGCCCTGAATCCCTTGTTTCTTGGCTTCGGGAGTGTAGTCGGGTTTGACCTCGCTGAGCACGACGGGCATCGTCTCTCGTGCCAGTTCCTGACTGCTTCCGCGGGCGTGCACGGCCCCGGAGGCGGTAATCAGGGACAGAAGACAAAACGGCAGCGACCGGGCGAGGGATTTCATGCGCACGCTCCTTCGACAGTGGCCGTTTAGACGTCGGTTCGGGGATTGTGGCTGGGACGAAGCCGCGATCGTTCTGGCCCGGGCTTCGTCCAATACTGGTTATGGCATCGTTCCGGCCGCGATGCCAGCGGAATCGGCCCGAAGCTTCTGACCCTGGCCGGCGCGCAACATCTTTCGCAGGAGGAAGAATGCAGTCCGCGACGAGAACCCTGATTGGCAGCAGCGTCCTGATCCTGTCGGTCGTCACCGCAGGGGGTGCACCGGTCCCGGATTCCGGCGGCCAGGCGTCCGGCGCCGGGGCGCAGCGCATCGATCTCGCGGAACGCCTGACGACCAAGAAGGTCCGGGCGGTCAATCGCGAGGTCACGGCCCTTTCCGGGGATCGCCAGGGAGTGAAGGTCTCCGAGGCCGCCGGCAACGGGGTCGTGTGGATCGACGGTACCGACTTCGCCGAAGGAACCATCGAGCTCGACGTCCGCGGGCGCGACGTGCTCCAGCGAAGCTTCCTGGGGGTCGCGTTCCACAGAAAAGACGACGACACCTACGAGGCCGTGTACCTGAGGCCGTTCAACTTCCGGGCCGAGGACCCCGCCCGGCATCAGCACGCGGTCCAGTACATCTCTCTGCCCGACTACGACTGGCCGCGCCTTCGCAAGGAGTTCCCGGAGGAGTTCGAGAATCCCGTCGAACAATCAGTGGCACCCACAGACTGGGTCACCCTTCGCGTTGTCGTCAAGGGACCGAAGATTCAGATCTACGTTGGCGCGGTAAAAACGCCGACGCTCGAGGTCCGCAAGCTTGGGACGCTCGACAAAGGGCAGATCGGGCTGTGGGTGGGCAACACGAGCGACGGGGACTTCGCGAATCTCAGACTGAGCAGGTGACGTGACCTTTGCCAAGATTGCCAACCAGCTTGCTTCCGCGGATTTTAAATTCTGGCACTTTTGGCAATCCTGGCACTTTTGGCAATGCCTAGAACCTGGAGGTGATCCATTTCGCCACGTAATTGAAAAAGTTCCTGGTGGCGTTGTCGTACTGCCCCTTCCGCGTCTCGCACTCGGTGCAGCGCTCGATGTTGTGCGTGGCTCCCTCCACGACGATGAAGTCCTTGTCGCGGCTGGCGGCCATGTCGTAGAGCATCTCGTTGTCGCGAATGCCGGTATTGCCGCCCATGGCGGCCACGAGCAGCGGGACGCCCGATCTTTCCGACCGCGCACGGGGTCGAGCTGTTGCTGCTGCACCAGTCGATCCCGGTCATGGAGCTGGTCGATTTGATCGCGTTCGCCGTCAGGAACGAGCGCAGCGTCAGCAGGCGGGCGCCGCCGGTGAACGTGGCATTCTGCTGCGGCGCGGCGGCGGCCGGCGGTCGCGACGACTTCACGATCTCGGTGACCACCGAGCCGTTGTTCTTCAGATGTTTGCGCGGCTCGAGCGTCGCCGTCGACTCGGCGCCGTCGATGAGCCTCGCGCCGGCCGCCCGGACGATCAGGAAAGCGTTGTCATCGGGAAATGGCGCCGCCGGTCGTCCCGAGCTTGATCGCCTGGTCGATCGCCATGGAGATCAGCCGGTTCATCCGGGCGGACTGCGCCGCGTAGTACTTCTTCCTGAATTCGTCGGAGTAGGTCGGGCCCGTGGGGTTGAAACCGTTCGCCGGGTTGAACGGATCGAGCGCGGGGTCGAGGCTGGCTGGATCGCCTTCGGTCTTCACCGCGGGATTGAGCCCGCGCAGCAGGCCGATGGGATTGCCGAGCGAGGCGTCGACGAGGATCAGCCCATCGGCTTTCGGCAGGTTGGCCAGCTCCGCACCGCAGCGGGTCAGGCGCTGGGGGTCGGTGCAATACGCCGGTGCCTTGCTCGGCAACCGCCTGATAGAAGCTGAGCGTGGCGGCGCCGCCGCTGTGGCCGAACAGGATCACCTTGCGGATGCCGCGCTGCTTGCGCAGGTACTCGACCCCGGTCCTCACGTCCTGCGCGATGACTTCCCAGACCACCGACGCTTCGTTGTTGTCGAAGCGCGAGTTCATCGCCAGGACGACGAACCCGCGCTCCGCGAGCTGCCAGGCGGCGAGGTGCCCGAGATAGTTGTTGACCCGGTGAATGAGCAGGACGCCGATGTTCCTCTCGTGCGACGGATCGGGGCGGTAGAGCGCTCCCTTGACACCGAACGGTTCGAAGTCGACATAGGTGGGTGGCGGCGTCTGCGCACGGGCCGCGGGGACGACCAGCGCGAGGATCAGGCACGCCGCCAGGAATCGGGCGGTCATGTGCGGACTATAGCTGCGGTGCCAGGATCCGACCTACATGACCACTCAGAGCACCCGGTGACCTCGTGACCCTGCGCGCCGCTCACACCCTTGCTTGACGGCGTCGCCGACGATGGTATCGTCGTCGGGCGAGACGGCATGGGATCCGCTCCGGCGGCACGGACGAGGCCAGCTCCCGCTGGTCCGAACCGACTCACTGGAGCACATCCGATGGCGCCACAACCTCTTGAAACACGGGTAGATCGGCTGGAGAAACGAGTGACCGCACTCGAGCAGCTGCCGCGACGGCTCGACGCCCTGACATTGGAATTCTCGCAATTCCGCACCGAAGTGCGCGATGAGTTTTCTGCAGTACGGTCGGAGCTGCGAGCCGAAATGCGTGAGCAGGGTGACACGCTGCGCGCGGAGATCCACGACCAGGGGGAGACCCTGCGCGCCGAGATGCACCAGATGGGTGAGACCTTGCGCGGCGAGATGCGGGACCTAGGTGGAACGCTGCGCGGTGAAATGCGCGACCTGGGGACCGCGCTGCGCTTGGAGATGCAGGCGCTCGGCGAGTCGCTGGTCACCAGGATGCTGGTGCTGCACGAGGAAGTCATTTCGCGGATCGCCACCATCTCGGAAGCAGGTCGCCCCGCCTCTCGCCCGAAGAAGCCCGGAAGAAATGCCCGCGTGACCAGAAGGTGAGCGTCAGGGCTTCGAGCTGGCTCCTCACTCCGGGGCTGCCATCTACTTCTTCACCTTCCACGGCTTGAACGCGTTGTCGTCGTCGAGCCCCTCCATCGCGAACGCGACCGACGGGAAGTGCCGGGAGATGACGCTCTTCATCGAGTTGTCCTCGACCCAGTCGATCCCTTCCTTCGTGTAGACCTCCGGCCGATAGTCGTGTGACAGGAACCGGTCGCTCTTGAGGCGCCGCGACGCCATCAACAGGAAGATGCGGAAGGCGGTGTCGCTGAATCCCATCCCCTCGGGCAACGGTTCCGCCAGCATGCCGACCATGTTGTCCACCATCTCGATGTCGTTGTTGTAGACCCGCTTCATCTCCTCGGCCCACTGCGGCACGTCGGTCAGCTCCTCGAAGCTTTTCACGGGCGACTTGTTCAGCAGCCGCCGGAACCGGTTGTAGCGGGGCACGCCGCGTTCCCGGTCGCGCAGGATGTCGATGGTGCCGATGTCGAAGCGCTCGCCGTTGTCCTGGACCAGGTTCTGCAGGAATTGTCGGATGGTTGTGCAGCCTGACGGCGCCGGGGTTGTGGATGCCGAGCGAGTAGAAGAGATCGGCGAGCTCGAACTTTCCGAGGAACTCCACGCCGCGCCGGCCGAGCAGCTCGGGCAGCTCCGCGTTGGCCAGTCCTTCGCCCGTCTTCGCCGACTTGATGGTGAAGTGGTCGGGCATCAGCGGGTGCATCCGATAGACCGACACGAACTCCTCGGTCAGCGTGAACGGCACGCCATGGTGTTCGGTCGGCGATCCGGGAATCCCCGAAAAGATGTCGTTGTCCGCAAGCTTCGGAAACACGTTCTGCAGCTTGCTGAACCGGCCGTACCAGTTCGCCCGCAGGCCAGTCGACAGGACGTCCTTCGGGAGAATCGCGGTCGACCATTCCACGGTGTGAATCTTGGCGAGCAGGGCCGAGTTGACCAGGCGCGCCTGCTGGAACAGCCGCTCATCGTCCCATTTCGTGTTGTGCTTCTTGAGGTGATCGCAAATCGCGTTGTGCTCGAGTGCGAACAGGCCGTGGAGCAGGCTCAAGCCCACCCAGCCGTTCTCGGTGAACCCGGTGATCTCGCGGCCGGTCACCGGGTCGATGCCGAGACGGCCGCTCGGGCTCACGAGCACCTTGCCATCGCGGCCGGCGCGCAGCGACGCCTGGCTGGCCGGGCTGCTGCCATAGACAGCCGAACCGTCCCACCAGTGCGTGTTCTCGTTGATGTAGGCGGGCGGCCGCTTCGACCCCTCGACCTTGGGCGCGTCGGCGGGCGTCTTCGGCACGCGCATCGGCCGTTCGTGCCAGGTGTCGCCGTCGTCCAGGGGAATGTCGTGGGTGAACGACCAGGTGCCCTTCTTGTGCACGAACCAGTCGTGGACCATGAACTGAATCCATGCCGCAGCGATCACATTGAGGATGGTGGCTGGCTGGAACGTGGTCCGCGTGAGCAGCTCGAGGCTGACCCGCCGGGGACTCGGCGTCAGGAGGTTGGCGGTGTCAGGGAAGGCTTCGCTCAGCGGCACATTGCGGCCGAACCGCATGCCGGCGCTTCCCATACGCGGACACTTCAGGTCGTTGTAGGTACCGTCGCTGGTCCGCACGTTGTAGACGTCACCGCTCGGTGGCGACGTCGAGGTCTCCAGGGGCGGCTCCTCGGTATCGGCGAGATTCTTTTCCCGCATCTCCTCGCGTATCTGATACAGCCTGATGCCCTGAGCGGGCCGCGGAAGGTTGTACCAATCGTCGGAACCTTTGCCCATGACCGAACTCCTTCAGTGACAGAGATTGACCGGCGATTGCCGGGAAGAGGGCAACCGTAATGCGGTGGCGCGGGCAGTGTCAAATGCCGTAGCCGTCGGCGCGGCTTCGGCGGTGATGACCGTGCGACTTTGCTAGAGTGATGGGACATGTTCCTGGCAGGGATGGTCGCAGCGGCGCTCACGCCTCTGCTCGCGCTTGCCGCGCTCCGGTTCGCCCGGGAGCGGCGGCTCGCCCGCATTCGAGCTGCCTGGGGAGAGCCCATCGACCGCACCCGGCGCATGGACGCGATGGCGGCCTCGCACCGCAGCAGGCTGGACGGGACGACCCCCGCGCGCTCGCTCGATGACCGGACGTGGAACGATCTCGATTTCGACGACGTCTTTGCCGCGATCGACCGGACTCAGAGCACACTTGGCCAGCACGCCCTGTATCACCGGCTGCGGACCTCGCCGGCAGGCGATCATCTCGCGGCGTTCGAGGCACTGGTCACGCGGATGGAGCGCGATGCGCCGGCGCGTGAGCGCGCTCAGCTGGCGCTCGATCGGTTGCAGGATCCGCACGGCTACGACATCTGGTGGCTGGCGGGGCCGGGCGCGGTCGAGCCACGCTGGTGGTATCCGGTGTTCCCGGTTCTCTTCTTCACCACGATTCTCGTGGCGGCACTGGCGCTGGTCTGGCCGCCGGGTTTCGCACCTCTGGTCGTGCTGCTGGCGTTGAACGTTGCAGTCAGGTACGCGACCGATCCGCACGTGAAGACCATTGCCGTCACGTTCCGTCAGTGCGCACCGCTCATCGCCGCGGCCGGGGAACTGCAGTTTCTTGCCGCTCCGGACATCGATCCGATTGTCGGAAGTCTGCGCACCGAGTTGCCGGCCCTTCGCAGGGTGAAGCTGATCTCGCGATGGATCAACGGCAACCCGTTCATGCTCTCGGCCGGCTCGGGGCCGCTGGCCGTCGCGCTCAGTGACTTCGTCGGTGCGGTGTACGAGTATCTCAACCTGGCGCTGCTGCTCGACGGGACCGGGGTCTACTTCGGCATGCGCGATCTCTCTCGCGCCGGGGGATCGCTCGTCCGGGTCGTCGCGGCGGCCGGCGACGTCGATGCCGCGATTAGCGTGGCCTCCTATCGGGCCGGCCGCGAGGACTGGGTCCGTCCCGAGCTTCGATCCGGGATGGCGTCAACGGAGCTGATCGAAGTGCGCCACCCGCTCCTGCAGAGCGCGGTGCCGAACTCGATCACTGTCAGGCGGGGACGTGGGGTGCTCGTGACCGGCTCGAACATGTCCGGCAAATCCACGTTCCTGCGCACCGTCGGGGTCAACGCGATCCTCGCTCAGACGATCAATACCTGCCTTGCGCGCGAGTATCGGGCGCCGATCTTCACGTCCGCAGCTGCATCGGCAGGGCCGATGACATCCTGACCGGGACGAGCTATTACATCGCCGAGGTCGAAGCGCTGCTGGAGCTGGTCGGTGCGAGCGCCGGATCGGAGTCCCACCTGTTTCTCCTCGACGAGCTGTTTCGCGGCACCAACGCGGTCGAGCGGATCGCTGCCGGCCAGGCGGTACTGACGCAGCTGCTCGAAGACGCGGGTGGCGGCACGAAGCCTCATCTCGTGCTGGCTGCCACACACGATCTGGAGCTCGTCGAGCTCGCGTCCGACCGCTACGAGCCGTATCACTTCGGAGACTCGGTCGGGTCGGAAGGGCTGGTGTTCGACCACCGCCTGCAGCGCGGTCCCTCGACCAGCAGGAATGCCATTGCGCTGTTGCGATTGCACGGCGCGCCGGACGCGATGATCACGCGCGCGCTGGCGACGGCGGCGATGCTCGATGAGCAACGACGAGTGATGGGGATCGGAGAGTGACGTCGCCAGCGCCCACGTCAACTCCCAACTCCAAACTTCCAACTCACAAGGGAAGTTGCTCGAACAGCGAGGTTGAAGGCGACCCAATAGGCTGGTTGCGCCGCCGTTCAACTGGTTGGTGCGACGGCTTTGCCCTTGGGAGTTGGCAGTTGGAGGTTGGGAGTTGATACGCGTCTATCGAAGCGATCTCAAAGGATCCGAGTTGGCCGCCCGTCTCGCCGGAATCCAGATCGCAATCAGGGTGCACACGACCAGCAGCAGCGCTCCGAGAGCCAGCGTTTTCGGATCGCTCGGATTCAGGCCGTAGAACACTGCCTGCATTCCACCCGAGACGGCCAGCGTGAGGCCGATTCCGGCGAGCAGGCCGCCGGCGATTGGCGCTGCGGCCGAGCGGAGGACGAGCCAGAGGACGTCGCGCCGCTGCGCGCCGAGCGCGACGCGGATCGCGAGCTCGCGCACGCGCTGGCTCACCGAGAACGAGACTACACCGTAGACGCCGGTCAGCGCCAGCAGCAGCGCAAGGAGCCCGGCGACCGAACCGTACATCGCGATCAGGCCTCAAACGCTCGCCTTCCGCCTCGACGATCGACGGCCAGCGTGACGACGCTGGCGGCCATCTGCGGATCCAGCTGGCGAACGATCCCGCGCAGCGCCGAGCATGGTTGCGTGCGGATCTCCCGAGACTCTGATCAGCATGGTCTGCGGCTTCGACTGCACCGGATCGAGCGGTCCATAGAAGAACGGGCCGTCGCCCTGCATGTAGCGCACGCTCTGCACGTCGCGGCTCACGCCAATCACTTCGTGGAGGAGCGTGGTGCGGAACCGGTGTCCGACCGGGTCCTGCCCGGGCCAGAACCGCCGTGCCATCGCTTCTGAAACGATCGTCGGCTGCACCGCTCCTCCCGGCCGATCGTCGCGGGTGAAGAAGCGTCCGCGAATCAGGCCGATGTCGAGCGTGCTGAAGAAATCCGGCGATACCTGCCGGCGCGCCGGATCGCTCCGGAAGTCGCGCGAGCGCGGCAGAGGCGTGCCGTCGATCTCCGTGATCGCGGAGGAGCTCCGACCCGCCCATGGCGCGAGCGACGAATAGCTCGTCGTGAGCACACCCGGCAGCGCGCGTCGCTCGCGTCTCGAGCTCCTGGTAGAAGGACGCCGGCGGCTGATACCCGCCGCGAACGGACTCGAGCGTGACGCTGACGACCTGTTTCGTGTTCGAACCCCGGATCGTGCGAGAAGAACCGCCGCTGCGCCTGCGCGAAGAGGCCGGCCTGGACGAGCATCAGCAGGCTGAGGGCCACCTGCACGCCGACCAGCGCGCTTCGCATCAGCGATCGGCGCGGTCCCGACGGTGACGGCGCTGCGCTGTGGCTTTCAGCGTCTCGGATGCGCCGGGTCGCAGCGACTCGAGAGCCGGCGAGAGAACCCGGCGATCGCTGCCGGCGATCACACCCAGCGCGATGGCGTAGGTCAGCACGCGCCAGTCGGGAGTCAAGTCGAAAGGAGCGGGGCGGGAGACGATCGAGGACCAGAGGACCGCCGGCGCACGCTGGGCGATCGCGATGCTGATCGCCGCGGCCGCCGCCGCTGAGGACCAGGGTTTCGGTCAGCAGCTGCCGGAGCAGGCGGAACCGCCCGGCTCCGAGCGACACGCGCACCGCTATCTCATGCTGACGCGCCGCCGCTCGCGACAGCAGCAGCGTAGTCACGTTGACACACGCCAGCAGGAGCAGCACCGTCGTCGTGCCGAGCGTGACGGAGAACAAGCAGCGGCGCGCGTGCGCCCAGCTCCGGATCCTGAATCAGCGAACCGTTCGTCACGAGCAGCGTCGTGGCCCGGCCGGGCACCCGGTCGTCGGCTGTCCGCGCCAGCGCACCGAGCTCCTGCTGCACCTGCTGGAGAGAGACGTCCGGACGCCGGCGCCCGACGACGACGAGCCACTGAGCGCGCGGATCGCTGAAGAACCGGTCAGACGGCTGCAGCGCATCGAGCTGCGAGTACGGGACCCAGACGTCGCGATCGCTGTCGGCGCCGCCCGCATTTCCCCCCGGCGCGAAGGCCGGTGCGACCCCGACGACCGTGAATGGCATGCGGTTCAACTGGATGGTGCGCCCGACCACCTGCCGATCGGCGCCGTAGATGTTCCGCCAGAAGGGCTCGCTGAGCATCGCCACCGCCGAGCCTCCTGCGGCGCACTCGTCGGCGGCGAGATAGCGGCCAAGGATTGGCGGCCCCGGCTTGATGACATCGAACAGGTTGCAGGAGATCAGGCCGCCGCGAACGATCCCGGATTCCGCCCCGCCGAGCGTCAGGGTGCGAAGCCGATATGCCGCGAGTGATTCGAGCGTTCGTGCCGAGTCGCGGTACCACGCGTAGTCGGGCTGCGAGATCCCGCCGTCGGAATACCGGAGCTTGGTACTCACCCGAGAAGCGCGGGATCACGCTCATGAACGTCTCGGGAGCGGTCCGCACCCACGGCCGCAGCAGCAGCGCGTTCAGCACCGTGAACACGCTGATGTTCAGCGCAATCCCGACGGTCAGCGTGGCGATGATGGTGGCGCTGGTCCAGCGATTCCGGCTGACGAGTCTCAGTGCAAAGCGGACATCCTGCGCGAGGTTCTGGGTCATGCGGGCCTCTCGCAATTACGGCAGATACGAAAGCGGCGTCGCGGCTGTTCCTGCTCACCTCTTCTTTGCGCAGGTCGCGGCTTCCTTCGCTAAAGACCCGGCGCTACAGGAGCCGGAGATGTTGCCCGCCGACCCGCGAGCTCCTACTGACCCGCGGACCCGCGGACCAGCGGACCAGCGGACCCGCGGACCCGCGGACCCGCGGACCGCGACTCACCGCCCCTTGTAGTTCTTCCACAGCCACTCGAGCGCATTCGGCAGGGTCTGGGCCTTGACGGGGCGGTCGCAGTGGCCGGCGTTGCGCGCGAACACGTACTGATATTGGTAGCCTTTCGCCGCCAGCACCCGGGCCATGTTCTCGTTGGCGACCACCCAGTCGTGCATGTCGTCGCGCATCACGTTGGGATTGTAGAGATCGCGATCGCTCACGTGCATCCAGAGCCGAATGGGTTTGACCGGGCTGTTCGGGATCAGCGTGCGGTGGTATTCCCAGGCGCCGCCAGGCGTCTCCGGGTTCGACGGCCACTGCTGGTTCACGTAGGTGCCCGAGTAGCTGAGGACCCGGTGATACAGGTCGGGGCGGTGCCACGCCATGCTGAAGGCCGCCGCCGCGCCAGAGCTGCAGCCCATGGTGGCGCGAGCCTCCGGGTCCCTGGTCAGCTTGACGTTGGACTCCTTCTCCACCAGGGGCAGCACTTCGGTCTCGACGAACTCCGCGTAGCGACCTGACATCGTGTCGTATTCGAGCCCGCGCTGGCTGCCCTGCGCGTCGCCGCTGCCATTGGCAATTGAGATCGCAATCATCACGGGCACGCGCTTCTGCGCGATCAGGTTGTCGAGCACGGTGAACAGCAGCTGATCGGGACCGTCGGCGCCGACGATGAACGGAGCCGTGGTGCCGGGCACGTATTGCTTCGGCACGTAAACGGCGACGCGCCTCGTGTAGGGCGCCGGACGGCTCGTCGTGACGATCAACTTTGCGGGATTGGCGGGATCCGCGGTGCCGAAGGTTCCCTGGTCGCGGGCGATGCCCGGATAGATCTTGCTGTCCGCCGAGCTCATCGTGAAGTTGTAAATCGTCCCCGTGGGGACTCCGTCCTGCGCCGTCGTCTCGGGCGCCGGGGTGTGGGTAGGACCGATGACGAAGTTCCCGTTGGCGTCAGCAGGAGGGACCGCTCCATCCGGCAGGTCCTTCTTCGCGACGAAGCCTGGCGTGTTCGGATCGCGCGTTGGTGGTGTCGGGCGCGGCGGCGCTGGCGTGGCTGCGCCGGCGGCCGCCGGCGTGGCCGGTGCGGGAGGCCGGTGGTCTGGGCGCCCGCGACAGGTTCAGGCGGCGATCATGCCGATCGTGATGAGCAAGGCTGAAGTGTGCGGTCGTTCATCGTCGTGAAAGTGAGAGGCTGGCGTGCGCCAGTCGACCGTGACACCGCGGACTGGCGGACTCGCCTGCGCGACTCGCGCGACGGCGCGGCAGACCCGCGGACCAGCGGATCTTTTGTCATAATCCCCCGCGTCCACAGGAGAGACTGCATGACCTCGAGATGGCTGTGCCTGATTCTGGCGTTCCTTGCATGGCTCGTCCCGCTTCGCGCGCAGGCGCCCGCGCCGGCGAATCGGGTGGAGGCGAGTGCTCTCAATGGCGCTTCCTTCTATATCGAGATCCCGGTGCAGTGGAACAAGGGGCTGGTCCTCTACACGCACGGCTACACGATCCTGGGCAGCCGACCGCCGGGGCCGGACAACCCGCGAATGAAAGCGTTCCGCGACGTGTTCCTGTCGCGCGGCTTCGCCTTCGCCGCGTCCGACTACAGCGTGCAGGGCTGGGCGGTGAAGGAGGGAATTGAGGACACCGAGGCGCTGCGTCGCTACTTCGTGTCGAAGTACGGCGCGCCGTCGGAAACCTACATCACCGGGCATTCGATGGGCGGCCATATCACCATGGCGATCATCGAACGGTATCCAGAGGTGTATCAGGGCGCGATGCCGATGTGCGGTCCGCTCGGAGCGGCCGTCGATTTCCTGAGCACCGGCGTCTTCGACATGCTCGTGACGTTCGAAGCGCTGTTCCCCGGCACCATCGGTTCACCGTACGAGCCGAGCGCCGAGACCGCCGGCAAGGTCAAAGCCGCACTTGCCGCGAACCCCGCGCTGGCAACTCGGTATGCGACCAGGTTCGGGCGGACGGTCGAGCAGATTCCAGGCGCCCTCGGTCTCTTCCACGCACTGATCGGCGAACTGAAGCAGCGCGCCGGCGGCGAACCCTTCGACAATCGCAACCGCATCTATATGGGGTTCGGCGACGACGTTGCCCTGAACCGTTCGGTGAAGCGCTACACCGCGAGCGCCTCTGCGCGCGAATACGTGCGGCAGTACGCGACCCCTACCGGACGGATAAGCGATCCGATGCTCACGATTCACACGACCTCGGACAGCCTGGTCCTGGGCAACGACGTCACCGCCTATGAAACGCCGGCTGCCCTCGCCGGCACATCCGATCGGTTCGTCGCGCGGTTCATCGAGGCCAACGGTCACTGCAACTTCACCCCTGCCCAGACCGGCACGGCCTTCGACGCGCTGCTCGGATGGGCCAGGGATGGAAAGCGGCCCGCCGCAGGCGAGCAGAAGTAGGGAGTCGGAAGGATGATCGCGGCCGCATGGAAACGCTGACCGAACGTCTCGTCATCCGGATGGCCCGGTTTGCGGCAACGGTGCTGCTGTTCGGCGGCGCATCCGTGTTCGTGGCCGGCGTTCCGCTGACCGGCACCGCGATGGAGCTGCCGCTCGCGCGCCGCCTTGGTGTCCTTCTCTTTCAGCTGGGTGGCATGTTCGTGGCCGGGGGTGTGGCGAGTCTGTATCTGTCACGGCGGCGCGATCTTCCGCTGCCGAACGAACGCACGCCTCCGTCCGGCGACGAACGGCCGCCTCTCGGCGGCTGGTTGATTCTGCTCGCGATCGCTCTTGTGGCGTTGCCGGCCTGGCTGTTCCTGAACCTCCAGCCGTTCCTCGCCGAGTGGCGCCGAGTCCTCAGCTTCCTGGCGACATCCGGGGTGTGGGACGGCGCGAACGCGAATGGATCGGGGCTCGTGCTGTTGCCGTTGGCAGTGGCACTGACACCGCCGGCGTTCGAGCTGGCTGCCGCGGCGGCCTTTCCCATCGCTTCGGCGGCGCTGATCGTCCTGCTGTTGTCGCGTAGTTCCCGGTTTCCACGGATGTATCTCGTTTACGTCCTGCTGCTGACGACGCTGGTGATGGTCAGCGTTCGTGCCGCCGTCGCCGCAACGAGGGCGCGTGGCGAAGTGCAGATCCTGATCGACGCGTCCAAGCCCCGCCCGGAAGAAGCAGCGCAGCTGAAGGAAGGACTCGATCGGTATGCGAGAGCAGTGAGCACCACGGCTCCGCTGCTGGCGTGGATCTGGGTGGGGTACCTGGTGTGGGTGCCGGCGATGTTCTACTCGGACCGCGTGCGCGCGACGTTCGCGAATCGCGCCGCCGATCCGGTCCGCCCGCTCTCGGTGGCCACCGATATCGAGGCGATTACCCGTCCTCCGCAGTTTCCCGGCTGACCGCTCAGCCGCTGGCGTCGAGCGAGCCCGCCACGGTCTGCATGGCCTCGAGCACTCTTCGCCACTTCTCCTCCGAGAAGCGTCCCGGGAAGGAGCCGAAGCCCTGGGGTCTCCAGAGTCCTTTCAACCACCCCTCCTCGACGTTCAGCAGAAGGTCCTGCGCCGCCAGCGTAAACAGCGCCCGGCGTCCAGCGTCATCACGGACCCGTGCGTCGAGTGCGTCGTAGTTCAGTGACCGCACACCGGGCGTCCGGAAGGCGATGACGAGATACCCCTGTCCGTGTTCGCTTCGCTTGAGCTGCACGCGGACCGCAACTTCCCGGTTCTGGAATCTGCCGCTCAGGTACGAGCGTCCTGAAAAGAAGCTCAGGCCGGAACGCTGGAGGACCGGCTCGTTCAGCAGGTTCGCGAACGCCGGGAGGAATCGCAGGCCCGGTGCGGCGAACGCCCAGACGATGGCCACGACAAGGACGAGCACCAGCACGAACATCGAGAGACCCTCCGGCTTGATGGTAGTATTTCGACCCCAACCCTATTCATTTCTGGAGTCATCATGTCCAACGCAATGCTTGTGAACGCCGCCGGCGCGGAGGTCGACTCCAGCCGCATCGAACAACTGCGCGGCGCGTGCCGCGGATCCCTGATCCGGCCCGGCGATGCGGAGTATGACTCCGCGCGCCGCATCTGGAACGGGAGCATCGACAAGCATCCAGGCCTGATCGTCAGGTGCTCGGGCCTGGCGGACGTCATCGCCGCGGTCAGGTTCGCGAGGGACAACGGACTGCTGGTGGCGATTCGCGGGGGCGGCCACAACGTGGGTGGCCGCGCGGTCTGCGACGGCGGGCTGGTGATCGACCTGTCGCGGATGAAGGGCATTCACGTCGATGCCGGGGCGCGGCGGGTTCGTGCGCAGCCGGGCGTCACGCTCGGCGAGCTCGATCGCGAAACGCACGTGCACGGGCTGGTCGTGCCCGCCGGCGTCGTCTCCAAGACCGGCATCGCGGGCCTCACGCTTGGCGGCGGTGTCGGGTGGCTGGTGAGGAAACACGGTCTGACCGCCGACAACGTCATCTCGTTCGAAGTGGTCACGGCAGACGCCGAGGTCCTGACGGTCAGCGCCGACGAGCACCCGGATCTCTTCTGGGCGCTGCGCGGCGGCGGCGGGAACTTCGGCATCGTCACGTCGTTCGAGTACCGGGCGCATCCGCTGAGCATGGTCCTCGGCGGTCTCGTTCTCCATCCGCGATCGCAGGCGATCGACGTGCTGAAGTTCTATCGTGACTTCACGGCGTCGGCGCCCGACGAGCTCGGAACCTATGCCGCGCTGCTGTCGGGACCGGATGGCTCGCCGCTGGTGGGGTTCGCGCTGTGCTACAGCGGCGATCTCACCGAGGGCGAGCGCGTGCTGGCGCCGCTGCGCGGCTTCGGCTCGCCGGTACTCGACGCCGTCCAGCCGATGCCGTTTCCGGTGATGCAGACGCTGCTCGACGCGGCGGTGCCCGACGGCAACCAGAACTACTGGAAATCCACGTTCCTGCGCGCGTTGAGCGACGAGGCGATCGGCACGATCGTCGCCCATGCGAACGAAGCGACGTCGCCCCTGACCGCGGTGCTGGTGGAGCAGTACGGCGGCGCCGCCAGCCGGATCCCGGATGACGCGACGGCGTTCGGCCACCGGGCGGCGGACTACGATCTCGGCATCCTGACGCAGTGGGTCGATCCGGCCGACTCGGAGCGCCACATCAGGTGGACGCGGAATTTTGCGGATGCGATGGCCCCGTTCCGCACCGGCGCCTACCTGCTGAACTTCCTCGGTGAGGAGGGGGACGAGACGATCCGCGCGGCCTTCGGGCCCAATTACGCGCGCCTGGTCACGGTGAAGACCACGTACGATCCGACCAACTTCTTCCGGGTGAATCAGAACATCGTTCCAGCTGAACCGATGGCGATCTGAGCCGGCCGCCGGCCGGCTGCGTCGTGATAGCCTCCGCGCCATGCCGACCATGACTCGTCGAGAGGCGCTCGCTGGGGGAGCGGCGATGATGATGACTTCACGACAGCAGACTCAGCCGGCGTCTTCCGCCGCCGGTCGGGCGGTGTCGAAAGGCCGCCTGCGGCAGTCGGTCTGCCGGTGGTGCTACGCCAAGATCCCGTTGACCGAGTTCTTCACGGCGGTCGCCGCCATGGGGCTGACGGCCGTCGACCTGCTGACCGAGAAGGAGTGGCCGATCGCCCGCGAGCACGGGCTGATCTGTTCGATGGGCTCCGGCGCCGGGGGCTCGATCGCGGATGGCCTGAACGTGAAGGGCAACCACGAAAAGATCCTCGCGGCGCTCACCCGCGCGCTCCCGATTGCCGCGGCGCAGAAGGTGCCGAACCTGATCACCTTCTTCGGAAACCGCCGTGGAATGGGGGACCCGGAGGCCGCGGCGAACTGCATCGAGGCGCTGAACAAGATCAAGCCGGTCGCCGAAGAGCATGGCGTCACGATTTGCGTCGAGCTCCTCAACAGCAAAGTGGACCACAAGGACTATCAGGGCGACCACTCAGCCTTCGGCGTGGGCATCGTGAAGGCCGTGGACTCTCCGCGGGTCAAGCTCCTGTACGACATCTACCACATGCAGATCATGGAAGGGGATCTGATCCGCACCATCAAGGACAACAAGGACTACTTCGCGCACTTCCACACCGGTGGTGTCCCCGGACGACACGAGCTCGACGACACCCAGGAGGTGCACTGGCGAACCGTCGCCACCGCGATCGCTGACACCGGCTTCCAGGGCTACTTCGCACACGAGTTCATCCCGGTGCGGGATCCGCTGACGTCGCTGCGCGAAGCGGTAACGCTCTGTGACGTGTGACCGCCGCGAGCGTCATTCCGCAGGGCCGGAGATTCTAGGGCTTCATCGCCGCGAGCCGGACGACGCGGGTGGCCCGGCCGAAGTCCGCGGGCGCTTCAATGTCTTCGTATCGGATCACGCGCAGGCCTGAAAACAGCTGAAGCAGCTCGTTCGTGTCGAACACGACCGCGCCGCCGATCGGGCCGGACTTCGTCGCATCGCGATGAAACGCTTCGACGACGACGATTCCTCCGGGCCGCAGCGCCTGCAGCACCTTGCTCACGTATTCGCGCGCACCGACGTAGCTCAGGACGATCAGATCCCACCTGGCGTTGCCCCAGTCGAAATCCTCCGCGCGTGCGACGTGCGTGGCGATCTTGACGCCGAGCTTCGCTGCCTGCTCCTGTGCGGCCGCCACCGCGCGGTCCGCCGGGTCGAATCCGACCGAGTCCCAGCCCTGCTGGGCGAGATAGATGGTGTTGCGTCCCTGGCCCATCCCGACGTCGAGCGAGCGGCCAGGCTTGAGCCCTTTGACCACGTCGACGAGAAAGGCATTCGGGGACGTGTTGAACATCGGTTTGGGCGAGGTGAGGATGCGATTCCAACGTTCGACCTCGGCCCTGTCGCCCATCGCTTTCAAGGACGCGATGGTCGCGTTCACGTCCGCGTCGGCCCTGCCCTGCTTCCGCAGCTCAGCGCCATATCGTTGAAAGATCTCGTCGTCGCTGGCGCGCTGGACGTCAGGCGTCTGGCTGGTGATCCAGCTGCGGAACGCCTCGTACGTCCGTACTTCTTCCGGCGTGGCGGCCGGGGTCGCGGCTGCCTGCTGCGCCGCGCCGCGGGCGTCCGCGGACAGCGGGATGACCAGCGCGACCAACGTGAGGAGAACGCGGCCGAGAGGCGAACGCATCAGCGTCCCTCCGATGCCCGGTCGCGCGGCCCGGCCGGCAGATGGCTGGTCAGGTAGCGCGCGAGCAAGTGATAGATGTGCGCCGAAGTGCCCGGGCCTTCCGCGATGGCGTGCGTGCGATCGGGATAGGTCATGAAGTCGAACGGCTTGCCCAACTCGATCAAGCGATTTACGAGCAGTTCCGTCCCTTGATAGTGAACGTTGTCATCTCCCGATCCGTGAACGATCAGGAGGTCGCCCTTCAGCCCCTGGGCGAAGTTGATGACGGACGCCGCCTCATAGCCCTCGGCGTTGGTCGAGGGCAGGCCCATGTAGCGTTCCTGGTAGATCGTGTCGTAGAGCCGTTGATCGGGAACGGGTGCAACGGCCATCCCGACCTTGTACAACTCCGGCGATCGAAAGACGAGATTCAATGTGTTCGTGCCGCCGCCGCTCCAGCCCCACACCGCGACGCGATCGAGGTCGACATACGGCCGCGCCTTCGCGAGCGATCGGAGCGCCTGGGCCTGCTGCGCCGACGACAACACGCCGACCGCGCCGTAAATCGACTTGCGCCAGGCACGGCCGCGCGGTGCGGGGGTTCCCGCGTTGTCGAAGCTGACCACGAGATAGCCGAGGCTTGCGAGGTGGCGGTGAAAGAGGGTCGCAGATCCGCCCCAGCGATTCTCGACCGTCTGGCCCGCGGGCTCGCCGTAGATATGGACGAGCACCGGATAGCGCTTCGACGGATCGAAGTCCGGCGGCTTCAGCATGTAGCCGTCGACCATGGTTCCGCCGCCCGCGTTCACCTTGAAATACTCGACCGGCGGCCGGACCAGCGCCGCGACCTTCTTTTTCAGCGCTGCGTTGTCATCGATCATCGTCACCGGCTTGTGCGCGGGGAGTGTCACCAGCTCACGCACACCCGGATCGTCGAAGCTCGAGAACCTGTGGAAGGCGAACCGGCCGTCGGGTGACACGGTGTAGCCGTTCGAGCCCGCGAAGTCGCGAGGCGTCACCCGGACGGGATCGCTTTGACCGTCGAACGGTGCGCGGTAGAGATAGCGTTCCGTTGCATTCTCCGGTGAGGCGATCACATAGACCGATCCGGACTTCTCGTCGACCCCGGCGATCGCGATGGCGTCCATTGCGCCACGGGTCACCAGCGTTTCCCGCCCGTCCCGGCTGATGCGATAGGCGTGCATCCAGCCGTCCTTTTCGCTCGTGACGAGGAACTCGGCGCCGTTGCGAATCGGCCTGGCCTCGGGGAGACCGCCGAACCCGATGGTGATGAACGCCTCATCGCGATCCCGCCACATCTCGCGCACGGAACCGGACGCGGCATCAGCCAGCAGGTAGCTGTCGGTGTTCTGGAGCCGGTTCAACTGCTGGACGAGCAGCGTCCTCGCGTCGGCCCACTGCAGGCGGGCGATGTAATGCTCGCGCGGATCGCCGGGCAGCTTCATCCAGGTGACCTCGCCGCCTTTCGCGTCGACCACCCCGGCGCGCACAGCCGAATTCGTCGTCCCTGCGAGCGGGTAGGGGACGTTCATGATCAATGGATAGGGCCCGGTCTGCGGATAGGGAATCTGCGTGACGATCTCCCGATCCTTGCCGAGGTAGTACATCAGCGGGAAGTTGCCGACCCCGTGAAGGTCGAACTGCCAGAACGCGATGCGCGAGCCGTCAGGACTCCAGCGGAAGCAGTCGTGGAGATCGAGCTCCTCCTCGTTGACCCAGTCGGAGCCGCCGTTGATCACGAGGTCGGTGCCATCGCGGGTGAGGCGTGTCACCGCGCCGGTCGCGAGATCTTCGACGTAGATGTCGTTCTGGCGCACGTACGCGACCCTCGTCGCATCGGCGTTGAACTGGGCGTACATCAGGCTCGCTTCGGGGACCTCGCCGCCCAGCTTCTTCAGCGTTCCGCCGCGGCGGTCGAGCAGCCAGTAGTCGCCGCGGGAATTGGTTCGCCAGACCCGGCGGGTATTGGTGAACACCAGTACCCGCTGGCCGTCGGCCGACCACGAGAGGTCCTCGATCTCGAGCGGTCCGCTCGCGCCTGCCGGCGTGAGTTGCGCCGCGCTGATCGCCACTTCCCGTTTCGCGCCGGTCGCACTGTCGTATTTGACGACCGTGTTCTGACCGGTGGGAGTCGGTTCGACGACCGCGTACGACGCGCCGCCGTCGAGCCACTGCGGCGGCGCGGGAGGCCGCCCGGTGAACTCCCGCGCCTTGAAGATCCGGTCGATCATGTCGCCGGTCCCCGCGGGCGGCGAGGCCTGGCGGGCGGACAGGAGCACCGGCGTTACGAGGGAAAGCGCGATGACGGCGAGACGTCTGCAGAGCGTGGACATCACGCTGCGGATCATCTCACGGAGGGGTCAGACCGTGGTCTGACCCCGATTCGTCCTCCGGGCGCTGCCCTTTGTCAGGTCTCCTGGCCTTTCGTCGGACGGAGCGTGCGGCGGCCGATTGATGACGCGAGACTCGCTGGCAGGAGGTGCCGATGCGAATCAGCGACCTGATCGTGAAATCCCTCGGATTCGTCTGCCTGCTCCCGATCACTCTGACGGCGCAGACCTGGACCCTGCCGCAGCGCATGGCCGTAAAGGACATGGGTCCCCGCACCTATCGCTTCGTCGTCGACCACTCGGTCACGGACACCACCGGGAACGTGGTCCAGCGGCAGCGGGTGTCCGGGGAATACACTCGCGGGTTGCCCGGGCAGGAGGCGATGTGGAAAGGCGTGACCGTGGCACAGTCCAACGGGCCGGCCGAACTCTCGGCGGCGGGTCAGAAACGCGAGTTCATGGAAGGATTCCGCTATCGCATCGGTCCGGGCGGGCTCGACGAGACGATGAAGCCGGACTTCTTCAAGGGCTTTCCACCGGACGCGGTGTTCGAGCGTAATCTGGTCTGGGACACCGGGATGCTCGAGATGTTCGGGCAGGATCAGTTGGAGCACCTGAGGCTGAACGTTCCCTACAGGCTGATGTCGTCGCACGACGTGCACATGCCGGGCATCGGGACGTTCCAGAATCGCGATGTCTACCTGACGTGGATCGGACGATCTCAACGGAATGGAGTCGAGTGCGCCCTGATCGGCTACCGGGCGTTCTTCAACCCGCTCGAGATTGCGAACGGAGGGATGACCTTGAAAGGGCGCAGTCACTACTGGGGTGAGATCTGGGTGGCTCTCGCGACCAGACAGATCGAGTACGCGACGCTGTACGAAGATGTCCTCGGAGAGATGAAGATCGGTCAGGAACCGCCGCGGACGATCAGCGTCTTTCGCCGCGGCATCTTCGAACCAGTGCCTGGCAGGGCAGGGTCTTCAAACCCTGCCGCACCACGACGATGAGAGCAACCGGCCGCCTCTGGCTCCTCGCCCTGATCAACGCCGCCACGATTGTGATGCTGCCGCTGATTGGACTGGGCGGCGGCGGGGCAGGTCTGACGGAGATTCTGAACGGCTGGATTCCGGCGCTGGTCTATACGAACGTGACCGGCGTTCCAGCCCTGCTGCTGGGGCAGCGGGTGGTCGAGTGGCTCACGGTCCGGCACTGGCCATTGACCGCGGCGGTGGTCGTTTCGACGGTCGCGTTCGCCGCGGGCGGATGCCTGGCTGGTCAGGCGATCCTGATGTGGACAGGGAACCGGATCCCTGAACGGTTCTGGGCCGACTATCTTCAGACGCTCCGGGGCGCGCTGCTCCTCTCGATTGTGTTCGGGCTTGGCGCCTTCTCGTACGCGACCATGCGGGAGCGGCTGCGTCAGACCGAGGAACGTCTGCACGAGAAAGAAGTGGCTGAAGAACGCACCCGCAAGCTGGCAGCCGAGGCTCGGCTGCGGTCGCTCGAGTCCCGCCTGCAGCCGCACTTTCTGTTCAACACATTGAACTCGATCAGCGCGCTGATCGCCGTCGATCCCGCACGGGCCGAACAGGTCGTCGGCCGGCTGGCGGCGCTCCTGCGCTCGTCGCTCGACACGACGACCCGATCGCTGATTCCGCTGGAGCAGGAGCTGGCCATCGTTCAGGACTACGTCGAGATCGAGCGTGCGCGTTTCGGAGACAGGCTGCATGGACGAGTCGAGGTGCCGGCGGACCTGCGCGACGCCCAGGTGCCGCCGCTCTCCGTGCAGTCGCTGGTCGAGAATGCGGTCAAACACGGCATCAGCCCCGAGCGCGGCGGTGGGGAAGTCTGTGTGTCGGCGTCGGCCCTGAACGGGCAGCTCCGGATCGCCGTGTCCGACACGGGCGCCGGATTCGATCTCTCCGCGGTGGAGGCGGGCCACGGGCTCGACTCGCTGGTCGGCCGGCTCGATGCCCTCTTCAGTTCCAGGGCCCACCTGGCCGTATCGCGCCGCGAGGGGCGGTGCGTCGTGGAGATGGTGCTGCCCCGGTCGGGTCTGAACTCATGAGGCTGCGTGCGTATCTCGTGGACGACGAGCCGCTGGCAATCGCGCGGCTGACGCGTCTCCTTGGCAAGACCGGCCGGGTCGAGGTGATAGGCAGTACCGGCGATCCCGAGGAGGCTGTCGAGGCGCTGATCGCGACCCGTCCAGACGTGTGCTTTCTCGACATCCAGATGCCCCGCGTGACCGGGTTCGAGCTGCTGGCGCGCCTGCCGGACCAGCCCGAGATCGTGTTCGTGACCGCCCACGATCAGTACGCGTTGCAAGCGTTCGCCGCCAACTCGGTTGACTACCTGTTGAAGCCGGTCGATCCGGGCGAGCTCGATCGCGCGCTCGGGAAGGTCGAGCGCCTGCGCAGCCGGGTCGAAGTGTCGCGGCCGGATCTCGAAGGGCTGTTCAGGAGCCTGGCCGAGTCGTGGAGGAACTCCCGCCCCGATACCCGCAGCGGATCGCGTCACGACTGGGAGACCGTTTGTGGTTCCTCGATCTCGCCGGCGTGACCCACTTTTTCGCGGGCGACAAGCTGACCTACGCGGTGGAACAAGGAAAGTCGTACTCGGTGGACTACACCATCATGCAGCTGGAGCACCTTCTCGATCCCCGCCGATTCGTCCGCATCCACCGGGGCACGCTGGTCAACACCGCCTGGATCAACGAAGTGACGACGCTGCCAGGCGGCGGGCTCAACGTGCGCCTCAAGGATCCCGGCGGCACCGACCTCACGGTGTCCCGGGACCGCGCGCGTGAGTTCAAGGCGCGGCTGTTGTTGTGACGAGCCTCAAGAGCGGCCGGGTCTAAAGACCCGGCCCTACGGATACCTGGGATTGCGTTCGCATTATGGATTGTAGGGGCCGGGTCTTCCGCCGTCGCTAAAGCTTTGGCGGACTGCCGTAGCCTTGCGCGAAGGCGGTCAGACCCGGCCGCTCTTCCGGACACGGCGCCAGCGGGCGCCGTGCAACCGTCAGCGACGAACGGAACCCGTACGTTTCCGCCGACAGGATCTCGAACCCCGCGGCTTTCAGCTCCCGTTCGAGCGTCGCCGGGGTGATCCCGTGGTGTCCGTCCTCGTCGCGGTCTTCGGGCCGTGGACTCTCGGCGCCGGGGGGCGGACCGAAGTCCAGCACGGCGAGCTTCCCGCCCGGCTTCAGCGCTTTCATGATGCTCGCGCTCATGGCCACAGGATCGGCGAAGTGGTGATAGACGTCGCGCATGAACACGGCATCGCAGCACTGCTCGGGAAGGTTCGCGTCGTTCGCCTGGCCGGTCACGACCGTCACGTTCTTCAGCCCCGCACTCTCCACCGCGCGGGAGATCTGCTGCACCCGATCGCTGTTGACCTCGTTGCTGAAGACCCGCCCGGTGTCGCCGACCGCTTTCCCGACCAGTACCGTGAGCGCCCCGTCGCCGGCGCCGAGCTCCGCGACGATGACGCCAGCTCGAAGGTCGAGCGCCTTGATGACCCGCTCCGCGTCCGCGGCGTACTGCGCCGCGTTCTGTGCTGACGCCGGTGACGCGGCGACCGCGAACGTGAGGACGAATGGTGTGACGAGCCGGCAGATCGTGCGTGAAGTCATGCGCTTTTGGACGTGGCCCCGTGGAGAACGGCCGGCCCGATTCGCGAGAATCTGAGGACGGTGCGAGGATAGCACCGTGGAACTGGCATGCTCGGAACAACGGAAGGTCTGTCTTCGTCGGCTGCGCCTCGCTGTCATCGCGGGCCTGCTGATGGCCTGCGACTCCGCTCCATCGGCGCCGTCGCCGGCCGCAACCATCAGAATCGGCCCGGCTGGCGTCGACCCGCGCGAAGTGCGGATCGAGCGCTGGAACTACGTCACCTTCGTGAACGCGGACTCGCGGCCGCACGCGATCGCTTCCGACCCTGTCGACCTGCACACCCAGTGTCCCGCGCTCAACCGCGTCGGCATCATCCCGCCCGGCGAGAGCCGGGAGAGCGGGACCCTGACCGAAAAAACGGCCTGCGGGTTTCACGACCACAACGACCCTGCGGACACGGCGCTGAAGGGCCGGATTGTCGTTGATTGAGCCGTTCCTGCTACCCTGATCCAGTGCGGCGCGTGGCTGGGACGAGCGGGCGCCCAGGAGAGAGAGATGCGGGTCGAGCGGATGAGCAGCGTGGCCGGCCTGGTATCGGCCTTGACTACGCTGGTGTGTTGAGCGTTTCCGATACTGTTCGTGACCCTAGGTCTGGGGTCCGTCATTGCGTCTGCCGTGTCCGCCGCCCCGTGGCTGGCAGTGGTCAGCCGGCACAAAGGTGTGGTCTTCGGCGTCGCCGGGCTGTTGATGGTGCTGAACTACTGGCTGGTCGTGGTCCGTCCGCGGCGCTGCGCGCCCGGCGAGATCTGCCACGTGGACAGTCCCTTGATGCGCTGGAATCGGCGGATTTACTGGATCTCGGCGGTGGTGTTCGTCGTCGCCCTGGTGCTCACCTACGGGTCGTTGTTCGTGCTGGAACGAATGTGAAGAGCAACTGTTTCCAAGTCTTGATCGCGGCCGTGCTCATCGCGGCTCTTCCACGCTTCGCGGCAGCGTCGGGACACGGACCTGTCTTCGGCGCCGCCACGCCGACGCTGGGGAAAGGCGGCTGGCAAATCGATCAGGCCTGGCTGGGCCGGCTGGTCGAAGGTCCCGGGACCGACGAACAGATCGCTGCGGACGATGATCAGCTTCGGCATCACCGAGGACCTGCAGATCTCGGGTTCGGTCCCGATCGTCCTCGACAGCAGTGGGCTGATGCCGCGAGGCCGGGTCACGACGATGATGTCGACCGACAAAGGAGGCCGAGGCGATTGGTACTTGGCGCTTTCATCGCCGGGCCTCGGCGGCCGGCGCGCGGTTCGAGTCGGCGGTGTCGGGCGGCTTCTCGGTGCCGCTCGAGGAATTCGCACCCGACGGCATGCAGACGGCCCCCGGGGCTCACTTCACCGTGGCGACCGGCTATGCGTCGCGTGTGCATTACGCGTGGGTCGGCGGCGGCTACCACTATCACGCGAAGGAGGCCCAGGACCAGATGGGAGACGTGGTGTTCATCACCGGCGTCTACGGGTACCGGCCGCCTGCGCTGCGCCTCGACTATCCCAAGCCCGATCTCCGGTTCTTCGTCGAAGCGATGGGAGAGCGGACTGCCCGCGGCCTTCACCATGGCTTCGAATTCATCCGCAGCGGCGGCACGGCGGTCTTCGTCGGACCGACGGCGCTGCTGTTGTACAAGGCGTACGGACTGGAAGGCGGCGTGATGTTTCCGATCTATCAGGACTTCAACGGCGCGCAGGCCGAGCGCGTCCGGATTGCCGTCAATGTCAGCTACTTCTTCTGGTTGAAATGAGGGTCGTCAGGAAATGCCGTCCGTGAGAACGAGCGAACGTCGCATCGGAGCCGCCGCGCTGGCGCTGCTGCTGATCGTCCCGTCGCTGGCGCAGGCGGAGCTTCGCCGGGTCGATCTGAAGATTTTCGGCATGGATTGAGCCGTCTGCGCCCACGCCGTGCGCGTGGCCGTGCGGAAGCTCGAGGGGATCGAGTCGGTGACCGTGTCGCTGGAGCGTGCCTCCGCGGCGATCGCGTTGCGTCCCGGCAACCGGATCACGCTGCCGCAGCTGCGGCAGATCATCAAGAACAACGGCTTCACCGCCAAAGAGGCGACCGTCACGGTCGCCGGCACCGTGATCGAGCGTGGAGGGAAGCCCGCCCTCAGCGTGACCGGCACGGATATCGTCTGGCTGCTCGCCCCGCGCGCCGCGAACGACGCTGCGTTCGCGGACGCGACCGAACGGGCCAAGGCTCACCAGACCGGGCCGATCGAAGCAGTCGGCACGGTCGCCGCGCCAGCTGATGCCGGCCAGCCGGAAGTGCTGGTCCTGGAGGGGCTCAAGGCTATTGGCAAGTGAGAGGGCGCGGAGCTCACAAATAGCTCAGCCACCAAGCCGTACTCCGTTGCCTCACCCGAGCGAACCACGCGCAGATCGGGTACAGCATCACGACGAGCAGCAGCCAGATCAGATACGTGACGGGCAGCGACACACCCCAGCCTGGCGGGGGCGTGAAGGGATAGGCCCCGAGGTTGGGCGACTCGAACAACCAGTGCGCGGCGCCGTTCTGCACGTAGCAGAGGACGGCGGCGAGCAGGTGAATGAGCGTCAGGTGCAGCCCGAAGTAGAACAGCGGCACGCGCCCGAAGACCAGCGCCGGCCGGAGCAGCCGGGGCGTCCCGCTGTCGAGCGCACGCAGGAGTAACAGCGCCGGTCCGAGCGTCATCAGCAGAAACAGCAGCGACGGCGGATATTTCGTGACGTTGAGAAACGAGACGAGCGTGAGCGCGCCCGATGCCTGAGACGCCCAGGGCGCTGGATCACCGTACCAGTTGATCCAACGCAGCACCACGAACGCTGCCGTCAGCGCGAGGCCGCACTTCAAGAGGAATGCTCGCCGGCGCTGCGCTTCCCACCGGTAGACCGAACCGAGCGCGTATCCGACGGCGGTGACGCCAATCCAGGGAATCAACGGGTAGGCGACGAACACCACGAACCCGGGCCGGTTCACCACGAACCCCTGCAGGTGGAGGATCACCCAGAGCGGGTTGGCCGAACGCACGCTGTCGAGCAGGTTATGCCCGGCGATCAATGCCACCCCGAAGCCGAGGACGACCGGCACGGGCAGCCACACCAGGGCGGCGAGCACGATCATCGCCCAGCCGAGCGCCCAGATCACGACCAGCAGAGTGACCTGATAGTCGAAGTTGAACTGGTAGCCCAGGCACCTGATGACCGTCAGCTCGAGGACAACCAGCCAGATGCCCCGCGTCAGCAGGAATCGCGACAACCCGGCGACGCTTTTGCTATGGAGCGCGAGAAAGGCGCCGGTTCCGGTCAGCAGAAAGAAGACCGGCGCGCAGACGTGGGTAATCCAGCGGGTCAGGAACAGCGGGATCGTCGTCTGAGCCAGATTGGTGGGGCTGATTCCCGGCGGACCGAAGAAATCCCGGACGTGATCGAGCGCCATCAGGATCATCACGAGGCCCCGAAGCGTGTCCACCGACGTCAAACGGGCTGTCCGCCCGGGAGATTTGTCGTTCATGTGACTCGCCAACCTCTAGTCGCGAAACACGTTATCCGATTTACCAAATTGTGAGGCGCCTGCCGGGGGAACCCGACCGCCCGAGGTCACGTCTCTTGCGGCATGTTCCTGGACAGCGGCATAATCCCCGCACCGATTTTCCAGTTTGCCTCGTATAGGAGGGTTCAAGTGTCGAAGCCTCGATTGCAGCGCGCCTTCATAGGTGCGGGTGCCATTCTCATCGCCGCGTCGGTTAGCGCCCAGGGCATTACCGGGACCAAACAGGGAAAGGGCGGCAGCGTCGTCCAGGGGTCGTCGGGAACCAACGGCAGCTCCGGCGACAAGGGGCTGGAACATTGTGACAAGCCGATGGGAGCCCTGGCCGTCGTCGAGCCGCAGGATATCGTCCTCTCGGATCTGAGCCGCTATCGGCTGTCGTCGCCGGTCGGCCTGATCCGGATGATGGTCCAGCAGTCGAACTGCTTCATCGTGGTCGAACGCGGCGCCGGCATGCAGAACATGATGCAGGAGCGGCAGCTCGCCGACGTCCGGGCAGCTGCGTTCGAGCTCGAACATGGGCGGCGGCCAGATGGTGACCGCCGACTTCATCCTCACGCCCTCCGTCGTGTTCTCGGAGAACAACGCCGGCGGCGTCGGTGGGGCGGTCGGCGGGCTGTTCGGCAGCAAGGGCGCGGCGGTGGGAGCCATCGCCGGCGGCCTGAAGTTCAAGGAAGCGCAGACCAGCATGCTGGTGGCGGACGCCCGCAGCGGCGTGCAGGTCGCGGCGGCGGAGGGCAGCACCAAGAAGGCGGACCTGGCGCTCGGCGGCGCGCTGTTCGGCGGCGGCGGCGGCGGCGCGATCGGCGGCTACGGCAATACCAATGAAGGCAAGATCATCGCGGCCGCCTTCATGGACAACTACAACGGGGTCGTCCGGACCGTGCGGAACGATCTCGAGCCTGCAGCGCAACGTCGGCACGCTGAAAGCCGAAGCCGCCGCCGGCGGCACCACCAAGGTCGGCGGCGGGTTCAACGAGGGCGACGTCATCGTGACGAAGATCGCGAACGTCCGCCTGCTGTCGCAGCCCGCCGAAGCCGCCAAGCCGCTCACCACGCTGGGCCGCGGCGAAGAGCTCGTCGTGGTCGGCTCCGAGAAGGACGGATATATCAACGTCCAGGGTGCGGCGGGCAGCGGTTGGGTCAAGACGGTGCTCGTCATCAAGCAGTAGGGTGAATCAAATCGGGGCTGGGCGGGGTTGGGGCTCGGTCGGTAGTATTCAGAGGCAACACGCCGCTTGCACTTGCCCAGTTGAGTCTGGCGATCGCCGGCTTCCCGAGCCCCCAGCCCCCAGCCCCGATTTAGTTCAGCCTGGCCCCGCTTTTCGCCTCAATCGCAGCGCGATGTCAGCCCGGTACTGGGGCACTGTGACCGCCCGGACACCGCCACCACGGATCGTGTCATTACCGATCACCGATCCGTTCATCGTGTCGAGCCACTCGGCGAGCCAGTCACCTTCGGCGAGCTCGATCTGTAACGCCGCCGGCGCTCCGGGCTCTCCGGACATGCTCGCCGCGGCGTCTTTGCCGCTGGTCGGCCGCTGCTTCCGGATGTAGACCGCGATCGCCGTGCCAGGCTCGACCAGCGCGCGGGCGCTTCCGCCGGGCGGCACGCCATCCTTGATGATCGTGGTCGTCCGGCGTCATCCGCACGAAGTCGAACCCGTTGATGAACTCGCGCAGGATCTTCAGCTGCCGGCGCAGCGCCCGGCTGCCGCCTCCCGGCTGTGTCGACGGGTATTGGAACGTGCCGTCCTCGTAGCCGGCGGCGAACGAGTAATCGAGATTGTTGTACAGCCCGCCGCCCGCGATGACGAAATCCCAGCCCTCCATCCGGTAGACGTCGTCGCTGACGCCGCGAAAGCCGGTTTCATCGTCGCCGATCACCTTGTTCAGCGCGAAGTTCGATCGCCACGGTCTCCGGCGGCGTCGCGTAATGGAAATTGAAGATCGACACGGCCGGATGCGGGTCCGCGATCTTCGCCGACTTGTTGGCGATGTTCTGCGCGATCAGGTGCTTCGAAGGCAGCGCGCGCTCGGTCTCGACGATGACGTCGGCGATGCGGTGCTGCCAGGGCAGGGTGATCCCGCCGAAATATGGCTCGTTGGCAATCTCGAAGAACAGGTTGTCGAACGCGTTCAGCTCCGTGACCAGCTTACGGGTGAGCGCCTCCTGCGCGGTCAGGAGCGTCCGATCCTTATCGAGGGTGTAGACGTCGTTGCGACCGACAGCGCCGACGCCGTTCACGTTGTTGGCGGCGTTCATCGGGCTCAGGCTCCACTGCACCTCTTCATACATCGGGCAGAAGAGTGAGAGCTCGACGACCACGTTCCGGGCCGCGGCAGAGGTGAGGAAGTCCTTGAGCCGGGCGAAGTAGGCATCGTCCCAGCGCGACAGGTCGAACTTGTTGCCGCCATCCGGGTAGCCCGGGCTGGCTGCTGCGGGGCCAGGGTGCGAGGAACCGGCCGGGCCGTGGCGCCAGCGTGTTGCGTTCGATCTTGAAAGCCCCTTGAGGCTCGAGGTAGGCGCCGCTGAACACGCGCGTGTAGTTCATCCCGTCGGCTGCCAGCGTGTCCAGATACTTGCGATAGTCGAAGTCCAGGTTCATCACCGCGCCGTAGTGTTCACCGGACGTGATCAGAATCGCCGGCCGGCCGCGCCACTCGAAGTAGTGTGGATTCGCGGGATGGAGCGCGATCGGGGCCGCCGCCCTGACCTGTGAGATGCGGCCCGGAGTCCCGGTTGAAAACACGCTGACGAGCGCAACGACGGTGAGCGCGGCGGAAGTGCGCATGATCGGGCGGGATTCTACTCCGGCCAGGCCGAACTCACCTCCGGGCCGTCGCCGGGTTGACTCGTTCGAATATCCAAGGCTCAAAATCGCCGGCACCTGCGGAGTCTTCGTACCATCAGATGTCGAGCAAGGACACCAACGAACGAATTTCCATCGATATCGTCGCCGCCGCACGGACGGCGTTCGCGCAAGGACGTCGCACCGAAGCGATCGAGATGCTGCGACGGTTCGACCTTGGCCGGGCCTGGGCCGGGTTGCGGTCGCCGAGGCGCTTCAGGCGCTGATGGCCGAACATCAGCGCCTGAACGACGAGGAGCGTCGCGGCGTTCGGGATGCCGTCGACGTGCATCTGAAGCCTGGCCGAGGCGCTCCTGGCAGCCGGGCAGCTCGAGGAGGCCTGGGCGCGCGCGTGCGACGCGGTACACCTCGATCCGGGCGATCAGCGGGCCATCGCGCTCGAGGCCCGTGTCCGGAAGGCGCTCGACGAACGGGCGGGCCGCGCCCCGCGGCCTGCACCGGAGCCAGCGCCTCCGGAGCCCGAGACGCGAGGAGATCCAGAGGCGTGCCGCGAACCCCGAGGCCCCGATCCGGCTCCCCCGGTCAGCGCGAGCTCACCGGCGATGAAATCGCTGTCAGCATGGTGGGTCGTTGCGGCAATCGTGCTCCTCGCCATGCTGCTCACAGGACTGGCGGCTCGGACGTGTTGATCGCGGTGCGCTGATGCCCGAAGAACAGCAGGCCAGCGCGCCGGACCGGGGCAACCTGACCGCGCGACGCGCACGTTGACCTGGCCGCCAGCTGCCGCACCGGCGCCTTGCCAAGCACGTTGACGGCAAACGACAGCGCGATCAGCTGGCAGTCGAGGAGCGGATACCACTGCCGCGTGTAGCTGCGATCCAGGTCCAGGGCATCCTGTGGCGATTCAGGCCCGACGATTTGCGCAAGGCCCGTCAGTCCAGGCCTCTTCTCCCAGCGAAAATCGAACTCGGCTCCGGTCCACCCGAGGCGCTCCACGTCACTCTCGGTCAATGGCCGCGGGCCGACGGCGCTCATCTCGCCGGAGAGGATGTTGATGAACTGGGGAATCTCGTCCAGTCCCGTCGCGCGGAGGATTCTCCCGACCCGTGTGACGCGGCCGTCGCGCATCGTCCGGATCTTGAGAATTGAAAACGGGCGGCGGCGCAGGCCGACCCGTGGCTGACGAAACAAGACCGGTCCGCCATCGTCGAGGAGCACCGCGGGAATCACGACGGCCATCACCGGCGCGAACACGAGCAGCCCGGCGCAGGAGCCGACGACGTCGAAGACCCGCTTGAGGCGCCTTTCAGTCACGCCAGCGGACCAACGGATCAGCGAACCAGCGGACCAGCGGACCAGCGGACCCGCGACCTGTCAACGAGCGTCCGTCAATCTGAATCGACTCGCCGATCCGTCTGAACGCCTCCTGGAAGTTCGCGGCTTCCTTCTCCGGGACGATGGTCAGGTAGTAGAAGAGCGTTCCATCCGCCAGGAACGTCGTGTAGAGACCGATGCGCTCCTGGCCGCCGAGCGGCGATGGGTTCACGAGCGGGGTGCCGATCGCCGAGCGCTGGGAGATTCTCGAGGGACTGCTGTTCGCCGGCGAGGCGCAGCTCGGGGTTGTTCTGCGCGACCGCCCTGAGCCACGTCATGGTCGCTTCGCGGAGATCGCGCGTTCCCGCCTGCGCGATGCCGAACTCGATCCCGTG
Organism: uncultured Acidobacteriota bacterium; assembly: GCA_963836735.1. Taxonomy (GTDB): domain Bacteria; phylum Acidobacteriota; class Vicinamibacteria; order Vicinamibacterales; family 2-12-FULL-66-21; genus JACCXG01. The sequence continues at coordinate 455,731 of CAWIKP010000023.1, forward strand.
GCTGAAAACCGTTTGTCCATTCAGCTGGCCGAAGCCGTTCTCCGGAACGATTTTCATCGAATTGCTGCCCGAGAGGCTGGTCCAGTTCGAGGGAACGTCGGCCTGGAAGACCCTGCCTCCACTGATGCTCCGGTATTCCGCCGACGGGCGAGGGACGGGCTGGCCCGGGCGTTCCGACCGATTGAACGGTGGTGCCCGACGGCTCGGACTTCCGTTTGGCGAGCTCGGCCATCGTCATCGGCGCCGGCAGCGACGCGAACGCGATCTTGGTCGGGGCGAAGTTGCGATCGTCGGCCGCGCGGGCAATGGTCAGCGCTTCTGCTTCCCTGGTGATGTAAATCGTGCGGTTGCCAGGATCCGGGTGGCTGCTCATCCACTGCGGGCCGCTGCCGCCGCTGCTCTTCGACTCGCGCTCGATGGTTTCGAACATGCGGGCGAGCGCGCGGGGGTCGTATCCCGCGCGCGCCATGATCTGCGCGCCCAGCAGATCGGCCTGCTTCTCGAAGTCGCGGCTGTATCGCAGCAGCAGCGTGCCGAGACCGAACTGGGACCCCTGAGCGATGGCGGCCCCGGCGCCTCCGCCGACGACGGCACCACCCAGCTGGCCGGCGAGCTGTCCCAGCTGCAGCCAGGGGTTCTGCGCCTTCGAGGCGTTCGCGGTTCCGTGCCGGAGGAGCACGTGCGAGAGCTCGTGCGCCATCACGCCCACGACCTCTCCCTCGGTCGCGGCCGCGTCGAACATGCCGCGCTGGACGAACATCGGGCCGCCAGGAAGTGCGAAGGCGTTGATCTCTTTCAGGTTCACCGGGGTGAACGAATATTCGTACACGGGTTGCTTGAGCTCCGCCGGCGCCGCCGCGACCAGCCGATCGCCAAGCGTCGTCAGGTAGCGGGCGATTCGTTCGTCCTTGATGATTGGATACTGCTTACGGATTTCGGCGGCGGCCTCGCGGCCAAGCTCGACGTCCTGCTGCGGGGTGTAGCGGTTCTTTGGCAGCTTGATCTCGGTCTGGGCGAGCAGACCGCTGGCCGACAGGCACGAGGCCGTGATCAGCGCAGCTGCGCATCGTGACAGGGATTTGATCGCCATGGCTCCCACTCCTTCAAATCCTGGGGGTGTAGAGCCATTTTAGCGCGAGGAAATCGGCCAGCGGTTGGATCGGCCGGGCGACCGGCGCCTTCATCGCCCGACGCGTGCGAATCGGCGAGGGGTGACAGCGGGTTCAAGCAGTCACAGGCATCCCTTCCGCCTCTAAGGCGGAAGCGCCCGCCTTCGCGCTTCGCGCTACGGCGCGGCAGGCTGCCGTCAGTTCGAAGCCGACTTCTGCGCGGACGCGGCGTGCTTCGCCAGCTCCACATCGATGATCGTGGCGAAGGTCTCCAACGGCATCGCGCCGCGGACGATTCTTCCGTTGATGAAGAACGTGGGCGTCGACTTGACGCCGAGCGCCGTCGCTTCGGCCATGTCCGCCTGCACCTTCGTCTTCAGCCCGGGGTCCTGGCGATCCTTCTCGAACCGGGCGAGGTCCAGACCGAGCTCACGCGCGTAGCGCGTCAAATCGTCAGGTTCGAGCCGCTCCTGATTGGCGAAGAGCTTGTCGTGGTATTCCCAGAACTTGCCCTGGTTTCGCGCCGCTTCGGCCGCGATCGCCGCGCCCATCGCGTTCCCGTGGATACTCACCAGCGGCAGGTGTTTCCACACGAAGCGCACCCGATCCTTGTACGTTTCCTCGAGCTTCTTCAGCGTCGGCACGACGCTCTGGCAGAACGGACACTGGAACTCGGAAAACCCGGCGACGGTGACGGACGCGCCGGCCGGCCCTTTTGCCGGCGCCGTGGCCACATCGACCTCGTAGACCTTGTTGAGCGCCGAACCCTGCGGCGTGGGCGCATTCGCCACTGTCTCCAGCTGCGCGACGCGCGCGCGCAGTCGCTGCAACTCTCTCTGGTTGATTATCGAGACAACCATCATCACGACGACCCCGACGAGCGTCGCTGCCAGGGCGACGTCGCCGAGCCTCGAGGTGGGCGAGCCGGAACGGTCGGCGCTGCGCGTCTCGTCGGGTGTCATCTTGAGCTCCTCGGCTCTATTGTTTGATGGTGAACGCGCGGAACCGCACGCCCGAGCCGACGCGCACATCCCAGTAGCGGGTTTGCTTGCCGCCGCCGTTCTTCACCGTCACCTTCGCAGTGATGGTGTTCGCGTTGACCACGACGACGTTCGAAGCCACGGGGGCCGGCCCGGTGCCGTTCTCGAAACCAACCGCGATGCCTTGCGTGAATCCCGTGCCGCTGATCGTCACGTCGATCGATGCTCCCGGCTTGATGGTGCCCGGGCTTATCGAGCTGATGATCACCGATCCGCAGGTCCCGATCGCCTGCACGGTTTTTGCGGTCGGATTGATGTGGAGCCGGACGCACGACACGTTGTCGCTTTCATTCGACTCGATGAATTGATCCGGGGGGTCGACTTCGATCCAGAGATCGTAATCGCCTTCGGGATCGCCGGTGATGTCGATCGACTGGCCTGGCAGTGTCGGGCCGTAGCGATCGCCCCATCCAACGGAGATGCCTTGCACGTCGGGGTTACACGTCCTGTACACGACCGTTCTGCGGCGCCCCCGGCAGGCGGAGGTCGATCGGCGTCGTGTCCTCGAGGCAGAAGCTTGTCTTTTCGCTCGTTTTTCCGGTCACCACCCGGTCCCCTCCCGCCGGTGTCAGCGTGTACAGCTCAAAGTTGTTGACGTGGAAGTGGTTGTGCGTCGGGTGATACGTCATCGTCCCGGCCAGCTCGTCGTAGTAGCTGCCGTCGCTGCGGTAGATGCGTTGATAGACCTGCTGCCCCGAACCGGTAACGCCGCCCGCATGAACGTCGAGCGGTCCGGCACCCAGATTCTGGTTCACCGCGGCGAATCGCAGAAGAATGTGGCCGTTGCTCTGGTCCTGAACGACGCTGAGTTCCGACGCCATTTGCGGGGTCAGATTCGGCAGCAGGTCCACGACCTGCGCGGACATGACGCGCGCGTTGAGGAGCACGATGACCGAGCACGCGGCGGATGTCATGAGTAGTCGAGGCTGATTCATGGCGACCTTTCTGACGCGCGTCGAACCCAGGGCCGCATGGCGTCGCGACACGCGTGAACGGTGGACGCTGAGCAAACTCCCCACCAACAAGATGGCATCGCACCGGATCCGAGCCGCTTGCGGCGTTTAGCATCGTCCTGCCAACACTTAAGCTGAGTGCTCGCGCGAACGGCGACGCGCGCGCCGCTAACCAAATTCAGCTCACGTGAAGCCTTTTTTCTGCGAGCCGACGTCCGATCGACGCGGAGCGCCACCGGTGTTCGTTCCGTCGACAGAGCCGCTGTCGAGAGCGACTAATCCCATGCGCGGGCGAGGAAGTGCGTCTTTGCGAGGGACTTGTCCGCCGGCACATGAACGGTCCGCGCGTCTCTTCTCTTCGCAACTCGTTCAGCGGAAAGCGCTGCTGCTGTCGCTACGAACGCTGATGCGTTCCGGGCACGCGATGTGCTCGGTTGCGGCGGGCGACCGATCGTCGGCACTGGCTCGATAGTGCGGCCTGAATCGGCGCCGGGCCCATGAAATCAAACGAGGAGGCAGTTACATGAGAAAAGGGATGATGGTGCTGCTGGCGGTTGTCGCCCTGTCAGGCGCGAGCCTGATGGCTGTCAGCAATCAGCAACGTGAGCGGCCAGTCCTGCGGAGACTTTAGCGGTAATTGGCACTTCGTCAACAACCAGACGGGCGGCGCGGGCGCAGGCCACGCTCACCGCGACGTGGGACTCCGACGGGGACGGTGTCTACACCATTGGTTGACGACACGTGCACGGTTGGCCCGTCCAAGGTCCTCGGCAGCACGCAGCATTTCAACTGCATTGCGTCGGGAACATTGCTGTCGGCGACGACGAACCTTCCCGGCAGGCTCGTGCTGTCGGATTTCACGTGCGAGACGAAGGAACCCCCGAAGTGTGACCCGAAGACGGATCCGAACTGCAAGGGATAGGCAATCGTGCCGTGCGGGCCGCCGTTTCCCGGCGTCCCGCACGGCACTCTCTCCGTAACGCCGGTCCTCACGCAGAGTAAGTAGCGCGCTTCCCCGCAACGCCGAAGATCAGCGGATCTCGGCCCGGCCGGGTGGATCGCACAGCCGTCCGAAGCTCCAGCCTTTCGCCTGGAGCACCGGCACCAGCAGTCTCGTCGCTTCGACCGCGTATTGCCGGTCCGCGCGCGGGTTCACGTGGTGCCCGTCGTGCATCACGACGATGTCGCCTGGCGAGACGTGGCGGGCCAGCCGCTCCGCAATCGATCGCGCTTCGCGCCCCCGGTACCAGTTGAAATCCCACATCCCCCAGCTCCAGCCGACCAGCTGGTGATCGATCTTCTTCAGCCCGTCATACATCGCGCGGCTTCGCCAGCCGGCGTGGGGTCGGAACAGCCGGCAGGGACGGGTGCCGGCCAGCTGCTCGATACGATCCGCGTTCTTCGTCAGGATCTCCGCGAGCGCATCGGGCGACTTCACCATCAGCGCCCGCGTGTCGGAATGCAGCGCCACGGCATGCCCTTCGGCGAACATCCGTCGCACGATCGGCGCGGTCTCGCTCGTCAGGTGGGTGTCGATCAGGAAGAAGGTGGCGCGTTGCGCCCGTCTCCCGCAGCGCATCGAGCAACTGCGGCGTCGCCGTTGGATTCGGGCCGTCGTCGAAGGTCAGATAGACCGTGGGCGGGCCGCCGGCCTGAGGCACACGCCACAGGGACCGCGCCGGCGCAAAGCGGTCCAGCAGGAACGGAAACGGCGCCGTGTGCGCCAGGAACCAGACCCCGGCGGTCGCGAGGAAGAGCCACAGCATTGTTCGCTCACAAAACCGGGCGGGTCTTTAGACCCGCCCGCTCTTTTAGATTGCCCGGCACGTTGTAGCATTTCACGGATGACGCGACTGCGAGATTGAAATGACCGCCATCGGCTTCGCCGCAATCACGTTCGTGTGTACGCTCGCGTGTGCGCTCCTCGGCACGCGCGTTCGAGAGGCGCTGCCGCCGACGCATCTGAGCAAGGAGTCGCAGGACGTCGTCCGCCTCGGCATGGGGCTGGTCGCGACGATGACGGCACTGCTTCTCGGACTGGTGACGGCCGCCGCCAAGGGCTCGTTCGACTCGCAGGATCTCGCCATCAAGAACGCCGCTGCGGCGATGCTCAACCTCGATCGACTGCTGGCGCGGTACGGTCCGGAGACCGAGCCGATTCGTGAGCAGTTCCGCGTCATCGTCTCGGCGAGGACCGAGGAGATGTGGCCCTCGGACAGATCGGCGCCGACCGGGCTGGACGCGCTCCACGCGCAGGCCAGGGCGACGCCGCCCGCCGAGAAGGTCGAGGACGAGATCCTGCAGCTCCAGCCGAAGACCGAGACCCAGCGGTGGCTGAAGTCCGAGGCGTTGAAGCTGACCGAAGAAGTGCTCCGGACACGCTGGCGTCTGCTCAGCAATGCCAGCGGGTCGGTGCCGCGGACCTTTCTGTTCGTGGTGATCTTCTGGTTGTCGATGACGTTCGCCAGCTTCGGCCTGAGCGCTCCCCGGAACGCCACCGTGGTGACCGTGTTCGTCATCTCGACGCTGTCGGTCGCGGCGGCGGTCTTCCTGATCCTCGAGCTGGACGGCGCGTTCGAGGGGATCATCCGAATCTCGAGCGAACCGTTCCGCTACACGATCTCGAATCTCGGGAAATAGAACTGAGGCGCTTGACGCCGCTCCACCACAGTGCTACTGTACTAGTCGACTAGTTCAGTAATGCTGTTCCGATCCAACCCGTCCTCCGGCGTTCCTGTCTATCTCCAGTTGATCGAGCAGGTCAAACACGCGGTCGATGTGGGCGCCCTTCGTCCCGGCGACCAGCTCCCGGCCATCCGCCGCGTGGCCGAGGACCTCGTGATCAATCCGAACACCGTGGCCAAGGCCTACCGTGACCTCGAACACGAGGGCGTCATCGAGCTCAGGCAAGGCACGGGCGCCTTCGTCTCCGAGAACGGTCGCGCCCGGCGCGTCGCGCGGGTCACGGGGGCGCGGCCGGTGCTCCGGGCCGCCATGGATCATCTGGCGGCGGCTGGACTGACGGTGGACGAGATTCGACGGCTGGTCGAGGCCGAGGTCTTGCGGCTGGCCGACAAGCCGCGCACGAGGAAATGATGAGCACCGAGGACGTTGTCATCGAGACCCACGGCCTCTCCAAGCGATACGGAGATCTCGACGCGCTTCGCGGGCTCGACCTCCGGGTGCCGGCAGGATCGATCTACGGCTATCTCGGACGAAACGGCGCCGGGAAGACGACCACGATCAAAACGCTGATGGGCCTGATTCGGCCGACGGCCGGCGAGGGTCGCGTGTTCGGGTACCACGTCGACGCCCCTCGCGACGGCGTGGCCATTCGCCGGCGCACGGCACACGTCGGAGAGGATCGTGCCGCATGGCCGGCGATGACGGCCGAGCAGGTGCTGTCGATCTCACGACCGCTGTTCCCGTCATGGAACATGGAGGTGGAGCGGCACTGCCTGGACGAGTTCGAGATCCCCCGGCGGGTGCGCGTCGGCCGCTTCTCCAAGGGCGCCAGGACGGCGTTCGCCCTCACGCTGGCACTCGCACGCGCGCCGGACCTCCTCCTGCTCGACGAACCAACGGACGGGCTCGATCCCGCGATCAACGAACGCGTGCTCAAGGCGCTCGTTCGCGCGGCCGCTGAGAATCCGGCGCTGACGATCTTTTTCTCGTCGCATCGACTCGACGAGGTGAATCAGATTGCCGACCGCGTCGGGATCATCGAGCGGGGAAGGCTCGTATTCGAAGAGTCGCTGGACGAACTGAAGGCCACCTACCGCCGCATTGTTGCGGTGTTCGACGACACACCGCCCGAACCGCTCCTCCATGCGGTCGGCGTGCGGCAGGCGCGGACGGAAGGGCGGATGCTCTCGATGCTCGTGAACTGTCACGTGGATGACGTGGTCGCGCAGGCGCGAGACCAGCACGCGCGGGAAATCGAGGTCACGCACGTCTCGTTGAAGGACGTCTTTCTGGACGCGGCTCACGCACTGGACACGGCAGTCGTGCTCGACGCGGCTGCAGCACAGAAATGAGAGGTGCACGATGCTCTGGTACAAGTCATGGGTCGACACACGCGTCTGGTTCTTCCTGGGGACGGCGCTGCTCGTCGCACAAGCCATCGCGCTCTATATGTCCTATCCCATGGATCCGATGACGTCGTATCCCAATGGCGCCCTCGGGGTCCTGCCGGACGAGATGGCTACGCTCAGAACCGGCGATTTCAGGGGCTACGTCTGGGTGCGCTGGTTCAGCACCACGATGCTCCTCTTCTGGCCGGTGTACGCGATCGCACTGGCGGGTACCGGCCTCGAGTCGCCGAGCGGGCGTGAATACCTGCTCTCCCTTCCCTTCACGCGCCGTCGTGTCGTTCTGACCCGCCTGGCGGTGGTGGTGGGCCAGATCGCCGCACTTCCCGTGCTGCCGTCACTGCTGGTGTGCGCGCTGGCGCCGCTCGTTGGGCAGCGGTACCCGGTCGGCGATGCCCTGATGCACTCCCTGATCCTGGTCGTGGGCGGACTTGGCCTGTTCGGGCTGACGATGTTTCTCCGGCTGATCATGACGGACGCTGCGGCCTACGCCGCAGCGGGTGCGCTCGTGGTCCTGTGCATCCTGTTCACGTTCGTCGCGCAGAACTTCACCCCATACAGCATCCTGCGCGTGATGAACGGTGCGGAGTACTTCTTCGACCATCGGGTGCCGTGGACGGGTCTCATGCTCAGCGCCGGCCTGGGATTCGGGCTGATCTGGCTGTCGATGCACGTGGTCGAGCAGCGCGATTACTGACGGGGAGGTCGGATTCGGGGGGCCCCGAGCCCCGATCTACCGCCCCTCTGCCTACCGCGTCGCCGTAAACGCGTGCTTTGCGAGCGCTTCTTCCAGCGCTTTCAGCTGATCTTCGCATTCCGCGGTGACCGCACGCTTCCGGCCCAGCGACAGCGCCAGCGAGCGCACGTTGGTGTTCCGCCTCGAGAGCGCGACGATCTGATCGTTGGTCGATAAGAAGCGATCCAGTGCCGTCGTGGCCGCCGCCACCTGAGAAGCGCCGGCGTGGCCGCTTGCTGCCTGCAAGGCGGTCAGCGTCTTCCGGGCATTCGCCGCGGACGTCTTCATCTGCTCTTCCAGGCGCGTCATCACGTCGTCTCGAGGCTCGGCGATATGCGGCGCCTGCAGCGCGAGGATCTCGAGCACCGCGGCCCGCGCGGTTGCGGCCAGCTCCCGGGCCCGGGACGAGTCTTTCGCGGGAACCGAGCGAACGGCCGAGTCGACGGCTGAATGGAACGAATCGGCGGCCTCGCGCGCCGGCCCGAAGGACAGACGCTGGGCCTTGAGATTGGTGTTCTCCACCGCCAGCGGCAGGATCTCGTCGTCCAGTCGACGGTATTCCTCGAAGCGTTCCTTGAAGGCTTCGAGCTGGCGCAGATCGTCACCGTAGCCCAGTGCCTTCAGGATCGGCCGCAGGGCGTCCACGTCTTGTTCGACGGCTTGCCTGGCCCGCTTCGCTTCCTCGGCCGCAGCGACCGATGCTTCGTCGGTGTCCGCCATCACCGCTCGGTTCGCGGCTTCCCCCGCCTTGGTGAACTGGACATGGAGTTCGGACGCCAGCCGTCGGGCATCCATGAGCTGCTTGAGTGCCGCTGGTGGCGCGGCGCAGCCGGCGAGAATTCCCGTCGCGATGACCGCCAACACCAACAGCTGGCGGATGCATTGCGGCCGCCGAAGTGAGTGCTCCACAAGACTCTCCTCGGCGATGGTAACGAAGCGGGGACGGCGGGATGCCTTAAAAGTCCCTGAAGAACGCGGACTTCAGGGTTTCCTGAGGAACTTTTGAGGCCAGCCTCAGGCGTCGCTTCCTATCCTCTGGAGGAGAGGATTTGATTCGATGTTCCGCACCCATTCGTCTCGTCCGTGGTTCGCACCGCTCGTCGGTTCCCTTTTCATGGTCGCCTTCACTGCCTCGGCCTCGGCCCAGACGCCGGCGGCGCCTGCCGATCCCAATCCGGGAAATCTGACGCTGACGGGCAGCTTCGATCTCGTGAGCACCTACATGTTCCGTGGGCTCCGTCAGCATTCCACAGGGATTGCGCTCTGGCCGGTCGCGGATCTGGGCATCTCGGTGTATTCCGGCGACGGTGGACTCAAGAGCGCCGGCATCAATCTCGGCACCTGGAACAGCCTGCACACCGGAGACACCGGGCAGGATGGCCCCAGCGGGAAACTCTGGTACGAATCGGACTTCTACACGACGTTCAATCTTGGATTCGGCGGCCGGACGAGCCTGGCGACCACCTACACCGCCTACACGAGCCCGAACAACGCGTACACGACCGTGAAGGAGATCATGTTCAAGCTCGGCGTGGACGACAGCGCGTACCTGGAGAAGTTCGCGCTCAAGCCCTATGCGCTGGTCGCGTTCGAGTTCGACACCGAACCGGGGGTCGGCCAGGCTGACGGTGGTGCGAAAGCGGGACGGTATCATGGAGCTTGGCATCGCCCCCGGCTACGGGGCCTCGCGGCGTCGTTCGCCGTGCCGGTGAAGATCGGTTTCAGCCTCTCCAACTACTACGAGTTGAATACCGGCACGTCGGACGCGCCCGTGTATGTGGACAACAAGTTCGGGTATTTCAGCATCGCCGCCCTGGTCACCGTGCCGCTCGGCGGCACCACCAATTTCGGCGCCTGGAACCTGCACGGCGGCGTCGAGTATCAGGCGCTCGGCGATACCACCAAGAGTTTCAACGGCGGCGACGGGTCGCGCGTGATCGGATCCATCGGCCTCGGATTCAGTTACTGAAGGAGCAGTCTCGTGCTCGACATCGTCTTCATTCTGCTCACGTTCACCTTTTTTGCCATCGCCATCGGCTACGTCGTCGCGTGCGATCGGCTGATGAAGTGAGGGACGTCGTGAGTTTCGATTACACGATTGGACTGTTGGTCAGCGTCGCCCTGCTCGCGTACCTGGTGCTCGCGATGCTGAAGCCGGAGAAGTTCTGACATGACTCTCAACGGATGGCTGCAGATTCTCTTCTTCCTGCTCGCGGTGTTCCTGGTGACGCCGCCGCTCGGGAGTTTCATGGCCCGGGTCTTCTCGGGCCAGCGCACATGGCTCGATCCGGTGGCCAGGCCGCTCGAGCGGCTCATCTACCGGCTGGCTGGAGTGGACGAGCATCGCCAGATGCGCTGGACGGAGTACGCGGTGTCCATCCTGCTGTTCAGCGTGGTGTCGATGCTGGTGTTGTACGCGATGCAGCGCTCCAGGGCGTGCTGCCGCTGAACCCGCAGGGCTTCGCCGGTGTGGCGCCGGATCTCGCCTTCAACACGGCGGCGTCGTTCACGACGAATACCAACTGGCAGGCCTACAGCGGCGAGTCGACCATGAGCTATTTCACGCAAATGGCCGGCCTCGCGTACCACAACTTCGTCTCGGCGGCCGTCGGCATCGCCATCGCGATTGCCTTCATCCGCGGCATCGCGCAGAAGGAGAAGGACACGATCGGCAACTTCTGGGTGGACATGGTGCGCGCGACGATCTGGGTGCTCCTGCCGATTGCGATCGTCGGCGCGCTCTTCCTCGTCTCGCAGGGTGTCGTCCAGAACTTCAAGGCGTACGACACCGTCCAGACCGTCGAGGGCGCGAAGCAGGTGATTGCCCAGGGCCCCACCGCCTCGCAGGAAATCATCAAGCAGTTCGGGACCAACGGCGGCGGCTTCTTCAACGCCAACAGCTCGCATCCCTTCGAGAACCCGACGCCGCTGACGAACTTCCTCGCGATGTTCGGCATTTTCGCGATCTCCTCGGGGCTGACCTACACCCTGGGCTCGATGACCGGTTCGCGGAAGCATGGATGGGCGGTCTGGGCGGCGATGGCGTTCCTGTTCCTCGCCGGCGTGACCACCGCCTACTGGGCGGAGGCGCGCGGCAATCCCCTGCTCGCGGCAGCCGGCGCCGACCAGACCGCGACCGCGCTGGCACCGGGCGGCAACATGGAAGGCAAGGAAGTCCGGTTCGGCATCGCGAACACCGCGCTGTTCGCGACGGTCACGACCGACGCCAGCTGCGGCGCCGTCAACGGCTGGCACGACTCGTTCACGCCGCTCGGCGGCCTCGTGCCGCTCGCCAACATCCAGCTGAGCGAGGTGGTGTTCGGCGGAGTCGGTGCCGGCATGTACGGCATTCTCGTCTACATCATTCTCTCCGTCTTCATCGCGGGTCTGATGGTCGGGCGCACTCCGGAATATCTCGGGCAAGAAGATCCAGGCCTTCGAAGTGCAGATGGCGATGCTGACGGTCTTGATCTTCTCGCTGCTGATCCTGACGTTCACGGCGATTTCGTCGGTGGCGCCTGACGCTCGGTACCGTCGGCATCTTCAATCCCGGGCCGCACGGTCTCTCCGAGATGCTCTACGCCTACTCGTCCGGCGCCGCCAACAACGGCTCCGCCTTCGGCGGCCTCACCGTCAACACCAAGTGGTACAACACGACGATCGGCCTGGCGATGCTGTTCGGGCGGTTTTTCATGATCATCCCGCCGCTCGCCATCGCCGGCAGCCTCAGTCGCAAGAAGCATATTCCGCCGTCGCTCGGCACCTTCCCGGTGACGACGCCGCTGTTCACGGCGCTGCTCGTCGGCGTGATCCTGATCGTCGGCGCGCTGACGTTCTTTCCCGGCGCTCAGCCTCGGCCCGATCGTCGAACATTTCCTGATGAAAACGGACAGGTCTTCTGATGTCGACGCACACTCAAACCCGATCGCGGTCCATCTGGGATCCGCACATCGTTCGCACGGCCATCTGGGACTCGTTCCGCAAGCTGCACCCGCGGACGATGGCCAGGAATCCGGTCATGTTCGTGGTGGAGGTGGGCAGCGTGCTCACCACCTGGCGGCTCGTCCAGGACGCGATCACCGGGTCCGGCAATCTCGGCTTCGAGCTCCAGATCACCTTCTGGCTGTGGCTGACGGTGCTGTTCGCGAACTTCGCCGAGGCGATGGCCGAGGGGCGCGGCAAGGCCCAGGCGGAAACGCTCCGCAAGGCCAAGACGGAAACCGTGGCGCAGCGCGAGCGCCCGGACGGGTCGCTCGAGCCCGTGCCCGCGCCGCTGCTGCGCAAGGGCGACGTCGTGCGCGTCGTGGCCGGCGAGCTCATCCCGGCCGACGGCGACATTATCGAAGGCGTGGCCTCGGTGGATGAAAGCGCCATCACCGGCGAGTCGGCGCCGGTCATCCGCGAGTCGGGCGGCGATCGGTCGGCGGTCACCGGCGGCACGCGCGTGCTGTCGGACTGGATACGCGTCCAGATCACGGCCAATCCGGGCGAGACCTTCCTCGATCGGATGATCGCGCTCGTCGAGGGCGCCGAGCGGCAGAAGACGCCGAACGAGATTGCCCTGAACATCCTGCTGGCGGGCCTGACGATCGTGTTCCTGATCGCGGTGGTGACGCTGCAGCCGTTCGCGGTGTATTCGGGCGCCCCGCAGTCGCTGTTCGTGCTGATTTCCCTGCTCGTCTGCCTGATTCCGACGACCATCGGCGGCTTGCTCTCGGCCATCGGCATCGCCGGGATGGATCGCCTGGTGCAGCACAACGTGCTGGCGATGTCGGGACGCGCGGTCGAAGCGGCAGGGGACGTGCACACGCTGCTGCTGGACAAGACCGGCACGATCACGCTCGGCAACCGCCACGCCACCGAATTCATCCCGCTGCCGGGCGTGAGCGATGCGACGCTCGCTGACGCCGCGCAACTCGCCTCGCTCCCGGACGAAACGCCGGAAGGCCGCTCGGTCGTGGTCCTGGCCAAAGAAAAGTACGGCCTGCGCGGACGCGAGCTGTCGCCGCAGCACGCGACCTTCGTGCCGTTCACCGCGCAGACGCGCATGTCGGGGGTCGACCTGCACGGGCTCGCAGCCGGCCCTGGTGGGCGCCGGGGCAGCGGTGGCGACCGGCGAGGCTCGCGAGATCCGGAAGGGTGCGGCCGAGGCCATCCAGCGATGGGTCGTGTTGAAGGGCGGCACGGTGCCGGTGGAGCTCGCCGGCATCGTCGAGCGGATCGCCCGCGCTGGAGGCACGCCGCTCGTCGTGGCGGAAGGACGGCGGGTCCTCGGTGTCATTCACCTGAAGGACATCGTCAAGGGGGGCATCAAGGAGCGGTTCGCGCACCTGCGGGCGATGGGGATCAAGACCGTCATGATCACCGGCGACAACCCGCTCACCGCCGCGGCGATCGCCGCCGAGTCGGGCGTGGACGACTTCCTCGCGGAGGCGAAGCCCGAAGACAAGATGGCCTTGATCAGGCGGGAGCAGGCCGACGGGCAAGCTGGTCGCGATGACCGGCGACGGCACCAACGACGCGCCGGCGCTGGCGCAGGCCGACGTGGGTGTGGCGATGAATACCGGCACGCAGGCCGCCAAGGAAGCCGGCAACATGGTCGATCTCGACTCGAATCCGACCAAGCTCATCGAGATCGTCGAGATCGGCAAGCAGCTGCTGATCACGCGCGGGGCGCTGACGACGTTCTCGATCGCCAATGACGTCGCGAAGTATTTCGCGATCATCCCGGCGATGTTCCTCGCGACGTTTCCGGCCCTCGGCGCGCTGAACGTCATGGGGCTGCGGACGCCGGAGTCGGCGATTCTCTCGGCCGTCATCTTCAACGCGCTGATCATCGTCGCGCTCGTGCCGCTCGCGCTGCGCGGCATCCACTACCGGCCGGTCGGAGCGGCGGCGCTGCTCAGGCGGAACCTGCTGATCTACGGCCTCGGCGGGATCATCGTGCCGTTCGTCGGCATCAAGATCATCGACGTGATCATCACGGCCATCAGGCTGGCGTAAGGAGCCATTCATGAATACCACTCGCAATCTGATCACCGCGGTGCTGATGACCATCGTCACCACCGTGCTGCTCGGGATCATCTATCCGCTGGCCATCACCGCCATCGCGCAGGTGGCGTTTCCCGACCAGGCGAACGGGCAGTTGATCGAACGTAATGGCGCGGCGATCGGGTCGCGCATCATCGGCCAGGGCTTCTCCAAGCCCGGATACTTCCGGCCGCGCCCGTCGGCGACCTCCACGCCGTATGACGCGGCGAACTCCGCCGGCTCGCAGCTCGGCCCGACGAACAAGAAGCTGATCGATGCGGTGACGGCGAACGTCGAGGCCGCGCGCAAGGAGAATCCGGGCGCGCCCGTGCCGATCGATCTCGTCACGACATCGGCGTCGGGCTTCGATCCGCACATCACGCCGGCGGCGGCCGAGTTCCAGGTGCCGCGCGTGGCGCGCGAGCGCGGTATGGCGGAAGCCGACGTGAAACGTCTGGTCGACGCTCATACCGAGGGCCGCCAGCTCGGCTTCTTCGGCGAGCCACGGGTCAACGTGCTCGAGCTCAATCTCGCTCTGGACCGTGACCATCCGACGTCGGGGCGATAGGCGCTCGATTCCCGTGCGCCGTCCGGACCGCCGCATGCCTAGAGCCACGTCGGATCGACGCTCCAGCGCTGACGCGCTGCTGGAGCGGATCAAACAGGAGGATCGGGCCCGACTGCGGATCTACGTCGGGGCTGCGCCAGGGGTCGGCAAGACCTACGAAATGCTCCAGGAGGCCCACGCCCTCAGGAATCGCGGGCTCGACGTCGTGATTGGCTTCGTCGAGACCTACGGCCGCAAAGAGACGGAAGCCCAGGTCAAGGACCTCGAAGTGATTCCCCGCCGCAAGATCGACTATCGCGGCGTGACGATGGAAGAAATGGATGTCGACGCCATCGTCCGCCCGCAAGCCCCAGGTGTGCCTGGTCGACGAGCTCGCGCACAGCAACGTGCCGGGCAGCCGTCATGGCAAGCGCTACGAAGACGTGCTCGAGATTCTGGACGCGGGCATTCACGTCATGACCGCCGTCAACATTCAGCATCTCGAGACCCTCAACGACGCCGTGTCCCGTGCCACCGGTGTGCGGGTGCGCGAAACGGTGCCGGACACCTTCCTCGATCGCGCGGACGAAGTGATCAACGTCGACGTGACGGTCGAAGAGCTTCGCAACCGGCTGCGAGAGGGAAAGATCTACCGTCCGGAGAAAGTCGAACAGGCGCTCACCAACTTCTTTCGCAAGGGCAACCTGTCGACGCTGCGCGAGCTGGCGCTTCGAGCGGTGGCCGACGAGGTGAGCGACAAGGCCGCCAGCTATCGCGCCCGGGAAGGCCTCGAGCCCGCGCTCATCCCCGAGCGCGTGATGGTGTGCATGAGCTCGAACGCGGCGGCGCCGCGGGTGGTCCGCACCGGTGCGCGGATCGCGGGGCGGTTGGGAGCGCGCTGGTACGCCGTGTACGTCGAGACCCCGCGCGAAAAGCCCGGACGGATCAACTCGAACGACGCCGATGCCCTGCAGGAGAACATTCGCCTCGCGGAGAGCCTCGGCGCAACGGTGGTCCGCGTCAAGGCCGATTCGCCGTCGGACGGGCTGATTGCGTTCGCTCAGCGGGAGGGAGTGACGCACGTGATCTTCGGACAGAGTGCAAGAACGCGATGGGAGCTGTTGTGGCGCGGATCGACGCTCGACAAGTTTCTGGGCGCGGTCCCGGATGCTGCCGTACAGGTTGTCCCGCTCACTGACAACTGAGCATGCTGGACTCACGAAGTTGACTACGCTACTCGGCGGAAGGCGGTCCGTCGCCCCCGCTGGTTTGGCGCCGCGGTCGTCGTTGGCGTGCTGGCGGTGATTGGTCTGGTGTGGTTCATGGCCGTCGCCAATGTGATCGTCGATGTCGTCATCGCCCTCGGCGCGGCCATCGCGTGGTCGGTATGGCTGGAAAGACACTCGTGAGAGAGCGGATCTGTAGGACGGTGATTCACCGCGACCGATGAAGGGTCAGTCCTGCGAGCCCTCGCTCACCGCGACGAACCGATAGCCCACCCACGGTTCGCTCAGCAGGTACCTCGGACTTCGCCGGGTCCGGCTCGATTTTCTTCCGCAGCTGCGCGACCAGCGTCCACAGGTGCTCCGGCTGCTCGACCGCATTCGGGCCCCAGACCGCCTTGAGGATGGCGCGATGGGTCAGCACGCGATCGTGATTGCGGGCGAGCAGCGACAGCAGCTCGAATTCCTTGGGCGTCAGGCGGATTTCCGTCTCGTTCGCGCAGCACGCGGCGGCGATCGTAATCGATGGTGAGATCGCCGGCCCTGAAGCACGCCGCTGTCGGTGCTCGTCCTCCGACGCCACGCGCCGCAGCGCGACGCGGATGCGCGCCAGCAGTTCCTCGGGCCCGAACGGCTTGGTCACGTAGTCGTCGGCGCCGAGGTCGAGCGCGTTCACCTTGTCCGCCTTCGGCGCTCCGCGCGCGACAGCACGATGATCGGGCACCGGCGACTTCGCGCGGATGCGCCGGCACACCTCGGTGCCTTCGAGATCCGGCAGGCCCGAGATCGAGCACGATCAGATCCGGCGTCCGGTTCTCGAACAGTCCGAGCGCTTCGGCGCCGGTGCCCGGCGACGTCCACCTCGTAGCCGCGCGACCGCAAGCAACGGCCCCACCGCGCGCTGAATCGCCACCTCATCGTCGACGAGCAGGATGTGCTCACGAGCATGCACGTCGCTTCATCCGCGGTCGAGGCACGGGACGATCGTGAATCGCGCGCCGCCGTCCGGGCAGTTCTCGGCCCAGACCCGGCCCTGCTCGACGGCGAGCAGGCCGCGGGCGATCCAGAGACCCATCCCCGTTCCCGACGCGCGCGTCTTTCGCGGCGGCGCCGCGGTAGAAGCGGTCGAACACGTGCGGCAGATCGGCCGGCGCGATGCCCGGGCCATGGTCGCGAACGCGCGATCGACGAGGCCTCGCTCGGACGTTCGGGCGACGTCGCGACGTCGATCGGTCGATCCCGGCCGGCGTGTACTGGGCGGCGTTCTCGAGCAGGTGGGCGAGCGCCGACGCGGTCAGCCGCGGATCCAGCCGCACCGGGCACATCCGTGCTCGATCGCGACGGTCGACCTGGTGCCCGGCAGCGTGTGCTCGACCTGGTCGCGCGCGGCCGCGACGATCTCCGACGGATGCGTCCAGCGCGACTCGGTGGCGATGGCGCCCGCATCGATCCGCGCCATCTCGAGCGATGTTCTCGAACAGCCGGGTCAGCCGCTCGACCTCCGTCAGGATGAGCTCGCTCTGTCCGGCGCGGTCCTCGGGCGTGAGCCCGGGCGCCACGATGTTGCTCGCGGCGACGCGGATGGCGGTCAGCGGCGTTCGAAGATCGTGTCCGAGCGACGCCAGCAGCGCGGTCTTGAGCTGCTCGCTCTGGCGCGTCAGCTCGCTCGCCTTGCGCTCTTCGAGAAACTGCGCGCGTTCGATGGCGATGGCCACGACGCCCGCGAGCGCGTCGAGCGTGCCGGCCTCGACCGGCCGGCCGGCGGCGGCCAGCATCCCGATCGGCTTCGTGCCGACGCGCAAGCGGCACCAGCCGGATCGTCCCGGCCGTCGACCGTCATCGTCCGATGGCCGGCATAGGTGCGGGCATGCGCGTCGAACTCGAGCGACGCCTGCGCGGACGCGAGCGCGTTCGTCAGCTCGCGCCGGTCGAGGTCGACGTGCCGTGCGCCCGCCTCGAACACGTTCCAGTCGCTCTGCGCGCGGCAGCGCGACGGCCACGAAGTCCAGATCGAACCGGCGGGCGACCGACCGCGCCAGCATCGCCAGCGCCTCGCGGCTGTCGGTCATCATCAGCACGTCGCGGCTCAAGATCGAAGAGCCGCGCCAGCTCGTCGCGGCGGCCCACCGCTTCCTGCGTGCGCGCCCGCGCGACCGCCGACAGATTGCTCGCCACCAGGCTGACGGCCAGGAACGCGAACAGCGCCACCCAGTTCTGCGGATCGGCAATGCGTGAAGTTGCCGACCGGAGGGAGGAAGAAGAAATTGAGGCACAGCATCGCCGCGATCGACGTCACGACCGCCACCCAGAGCCGCGACGTCGCCGCCACCACGAGCACGACCATCAGGTAGCTGGTCGACACCGTTGCCGCGTTCGAGACCGCGAGCCATCGCAGAGCGGCGGTGACAACCGCGACGGCGGCCAGGGCCGCGCCGATGCGCCACCAGTCGCGGCGCATGCCGGCGCTCATGAGTCACCACTCATGTCGCGTCGGGGCTCGGGGCTCGGGGCTCGGAGCTCGGGTATTCAGCGAGCCGCATCCTGTTGCCTCGAGAGCACCGACTCCGAGCCCCGAGTCCCGAATCCACGTCAGATCTCGACCTGCACGCCGAGCTCGACGACGCGCTCCGGGCGGCAGCCGGAAGAACGTCGGCGCCCGCACGGCGTTGCGCGCCATCAGCACGAACAGCCGCTCGCGCCACATCGCCATGCCCGGCGCCTTCGGTCACGATGAGCGTCTCGCGGCCGAGGAAGTAGGTGACGTCGTCCTCGTCGAGCGTCGAGCCCGTGCTCGCAGGCGTTGCATCAGCGCCTCCGGCACGTTCGGGATCCTCCATGAACCCGTAGCGCACGCGCACGTCGAAGACGCCCTGGCCGAGCGTCTCGACCGTGCACCTGCTCCTCCGGCGGCACGTGCGGCACCGGCTGCGTGGTGACCATCAGGATGACGACGTGCTCGTGCAGGACCTTGTTGTAGCGCAGGTTGTGCGCCAGCGCCGGCGGCGTGCCGCTGCGGCTGCGCGGTCATGAACACCGCGGTGCCCGGCACCCGCGCCGGCTGCGTCGTCGCGACGCTGGCCAGGAACTCCTCGAGCGGCATGGCGCGCGCCGTCAGCCGCTCGGCGACGATCCGCCGGCCGGTCTTCCACGTGGTCATCAGCGTGAAGAGCAGCGCCGCCGATGACCAGCGGCAGCCAGCCGCCGTGCGCGATCTTCAGCGCGTTGGCGCCGAAGAACGCGAGGTCGATGATCAGGAACACGCCGGTGACCGCGCAGCGCGACCAGCGGCGGCCAGCCCCAGCGCTCGGTCGCCACGACGTGCAGCAGCATCGCGGTGATCACCATCGTCAGCGTCACGGCGATGCCGTAGGCGGCGGCCAGCGCGCGTCGACGATCCGAAGCCGAGCACGATGACGATGGTGCTGACCATCAGCGCCCAGTTCACCTGCGGCACGTAGACCTGGCCCATCTCGTGATGCGAGGTGTGCTGCGATGTCGAGGCGCGGCGCAGTAGCCGAGCTGGATCGCCTGCCGCGTCAGCGAGAACGCGCCGGAGATCAGCGCCTGCGACGCGATGATCGCGGCGGCGGTGGCGAGCACGACCAGCGGGATACAGCGCCCAGGCCGGCGCCAGCAGGAAGAACGGCTGCTCGACGGCGTGCGGGTTCGATCAGCAGCAGCGCGCCCTGGCCGAAGTAGTTCAGCAGCAGCGCCGGCAGCACCAGCGCGAACCAGGCCAGGCGGATCGGCCGCTTGCCGAAGTGGCCCATGTCGGCGTAGAGCGCCTCGCCGCCGGTGACGACCAGGAACACCGCGCCGAGCACCGCGAAGCCGTGCCAGCCGTGCTCGCGAAAGAAGTCGAACGCGTGGCGGGGATCGACCGCCGCGAGCACCGACCGGCTGCGCGCACGATCCACATCGACGCCGAGCACGGCGATGACGACGAACCAGACCACCATGATCGGCCCGAACAGCCGGCCGACCCGGTGCGTGCCGTGCCGCTGGATCGCGAACACGCCGATCAGGATCACGACGGCGATCGGCACCACGTAGGGCTCGAACAGCGGCGTCGCGACCTTCAGGCCTTCGACCGCGCCGAGCACGGAGATCGCCGGCGTGATCATGCCGTCGCCGTAGAGCAGCGCGGCGCCGAAGATGCCGAGCAGCACCAGCACCGGCCATGCCGCGGCTCGCTGGCGCCGCTGCGGGCAGCAGCGCCGTCAGCGCCAGGATGCCGCCCTCGCCCTGGTTGTCGGCGCGCATCACGATCGCGATGTACTTGACCGAGATGACGAGCAGCAGCGAGTAGATGATCAGCGACAGCACGCCGAGGACGTTCTCGTGCGTGGCCGGCACCGAGTGCGAGCCGAAGAAGCACTCGCGCATCGCGTAGAGCGGGCTGGTGCCGATGTCGCCGTAGACGACGCCGATCGCGGTGAGCGTGAGCGGGAAGAAGCTCGCGGCGACTGACGCCGGGGGTCGACAGAATGCCTCCAATCCGCCGACGGGGTTAGCTGACGGGCTCGAGGTTGGAAGTCCTCTTCCGGGTCGATCTCCCGGATTCGCCCCTACCGATTGGGTCCCCCGCGACGCCGCCTGCGGCGTCCTAGGCGTTCGACGTAACAGGTGTTTATACCTCGAAAACCGCCGATGTTCGCAAAAGATGCTCACCGCGCGAAGCGCGGCCGTGGGCACGATCGCAGCGTGACAGCGAATATCCTTCGAAGAGATCGAGGGCATACAATCTGCCATTGCTCCTGATGACCGCCACGTGACCACCAGCCGACTCGTCCGGTCCTCGGGCCTGGCGACCTTCACAGGGTTGCTCGCCCTGATCGCGTTCGCGACGCCTGTCTGGGCCCCGGAGCCCGATCGCGCGGCAGGGCTGATCCTGCTGGCGGGCGTCGCCGTCGAGCTCGTTCACAGCTTCAGGCGCAAGGCCGCCGCCGATCAGCAGGGCGTCTGGGCGAGCGCCGGGTTCACGCTGCTGCTGGCGCTGGTGCTGCTGAACACGGCCTGGCTGGCGGCCACGGCCGTGGTGATCTTCGCGGCGGCTCCGATTGCGCTCGATGCGCTCAGGCGCGGTGTCGCGGCTGCGCGCCATGCGGCCGGCGGCAGGCCGTTCCGCGACGACGCCGGCTCCGCATTCGGAAATCTTGCGGCGGTGGCGGCACTGTTGCTGCTCGGCAGATACGCGCCGAACTGGATCGTTGCGGTCGCCGCCGGCGTGCGGCTGCTCACGGTGTCGGCCAGCATCGCGGCCAGGCCGTCGCACGATGTCGACGATGCCGAGGAGAGCGTCATCGCGGATATCGGTCTCGATCGCCCGGAACGGCTCGCAGAGACCGGCGCGAGGCTGCAGGCGGCGGAGCACGATCGGGTCGGGCCCGATCGCGAGTGGATTGCAGCCTTCCTCGCGGTGCTGTTCGCGATTCACGTGAGCCGCATGGGCTTCGATCGGTCGGCCCTTGGCATCTTCTCGCCTCTGGTTGCGGTCGCCGGCGACATCGTCGTGGCGCTCGCGCTCACCTATTTCGTGATCGTCCCGGTCCGGCTCTTCGTCCGTCGCACGACTCGCGCGATCGAGCGGACGGGATGGGAGCGCGTGCTGAACGCGCCGGACCGAACCGGCGCCGCGAACTGGCCCGGGCGCGCGCTTCGATGGTGGCTCGAGTCGCGCATGCGGTTCGCGATTCGCCTGCGCTCGGCCCGCTACTCGCTGCCGTCGGCGCTCGGCCGCGGCCTCCAGATCGGGCTGCCGCTCACGGCGGTGATCGTGGCGTCGGTGCCGATCTGGGGCATGAGCTGGTACTTCGATACCGAGAACTGGGCCGCCGGCATGTGGAACTCATGGGCCGCGGCGCGGACCGACACCTGGCGCGCGGCGATGGTCCGCGCGGTCGTGCACTCCGGGCGGACCGCGCTCGACGGGCGCGGCTTCACGATCTCGCCGCCGGGCCTCAGCGGTGCCGAGCCGTTCTCGTTCATCGTCATCGGCGACACGGGCGAGGGGGATGCGAGCCAGCAGGTGCTGAAGGACTCCCTGCTGCGAGCGGCAAACATGGACGACGTGCGATTCGTCGTCATCTCTTCCGACGTCGTGTATCCCACCGGCGCGATGAAGGACTACGAGTCACGCTTCTGGCTGCCGTTCAAGGGCGTGGACAAACCGGTATACGCAATTCCGGGCAATCACGACTGGTACGACGCGCTCGAGGGATTCGTCGCGACCTTCTTCGATCCCGAGTCCGCCCGACTCGCGATGAGGGCCAGGATTGCCGCCGACGGTGGCGTGTCGAGCACGACCGAGGATCGGATTGAAGAGCTCATCCAGCGTGCGGCTTTCCTCCGGCGGCAGTATGGCGTGCCGACCGGTGCGCAGCAGGCGCCGTTCTTTCAGCTGCAGACCCGATCGTTTGCGCTGATCGCGGTCGACACCGGGGTTCTGCGCGGGGTGGACGCCGAAGAGTTCACGTGGCTGCGCGCGGCCCTCGAGGCTTCGCGCGGCAAGATGGTGATGGCGGTGCTCGGACACCCGATCTTCGCGGGTGGCCACGACGTGGCCCGCGACGACGAGGAATTCATGGCGCGTCCGCGATCTTCTGCGCGCGCACGGCGTTCGCATCGTGATGGCGGGGGACACCCACGACCTCGAGTACTACCAGGAAGCGGTGACTGGACCGTCCGGGCCGAGCACGGTGCACCACTGGGTGAACGGCGGAGGCGGCGCGTATCTGAGCTTTGGATCGGCGCTGGCGTGGCCGGCGAAACCGGATCTCGGCACGTGGGCCTACTATCCGAATCAGGCCAGCGTCGTCGAGAAGATCGTCACCTACACGCCGTTGTGGAAATGGCCCGCCTGGGTGTGGACGAGGAGCTTCGGGGCGTGGCCGTCGTCAGCCGAGTGGCTGTCGGCGATGTTCGACTACAACGTCGCGCCGTTCTTTCAGAGCTTCGTCGTCGTGACCGTCGAACCCGATGCGCACCGGATCACCATCAGGCCGTGGGGAATCCGCGGGCCGCTCACCTGGAGCGACTTCGATCGCTCCGGGACGGGAATGCCACCCGGCTCGACGGCGGATCAGGCCGTCGAGTGGGTGGTGGAGTAGCGGGACGGTCTCCGCGTCTACTTCTGCCGCGTCTACTTGTGCCGGCGCCGACCGCCGCCATGACATCGGCCTTCGTCAGCGGCTTGTCGGGAGTCGGCGGGTGAGCCGGCAGCCAGGTGTTGTAATCGAGCTTGAGACGGTCGAAGGTCGCGACCGCGGACTTCAGGACTCCGAGCTGCACGGGCGTAGGATTCACGACCGTGAGGTCCGCCGTCCACAGGAGCTTCTCCACCGGCAGGTAGACCGCGAGCAGGCCATCGCTGTGTTCGTTCGGCACGTGGTGGAGCTCGACGACCTTGCCGTTCGCGCCCTTTCGCACGGCGTGGTCGCCGATGGGCTGAACCACATCCGTGCGCCGATTCGGACACCTTCGAGAGGCTGTCGCCCATGAGCGTCCGCTGGCCGATAAGGAGCCGCTCGAGCACCGACTCGTTGGTGCTGATAGGTCAGGATGGTGGCTCCTTCAGCGACCGCCGCGCCAAGTCCGCCGGCGTGATCGAAGTGCGCATGCGAGTTGACGACGAACCGGATCGGCTGGTTCGGGATCGCCTGCTTCGCCGCGGCCATCACCGCCATGCCGCGCGCGTCGTTCTGGCCGCTTTCGATGACCAGGATGTGATCGCCCATGTCGACGGCGAGGGAGGTGTAGTTGCCGCCGATCTTGAAAACGCCATCGCCGATCTTTTCGACCGGTGGGGGGCCGCGCCGGGGCAGCCGGGGGCGCACCGCCGGCGGGCGCCGCGCCGGCCGCGGGCGGCGGCAGCGTCAGCAGCTCGGCGAGGTTGGGCGGGTTGGGCGTGGCCGACGTGATGGCCGCGTCGAAGGTCTCCAGGCCGGCCTGGCGCTGAACGATGCGGCCCGGCACCTGGACGCCGTTCATGTTGTGGTAGTTCGAGTATTCGAACTCGACCAGGAGGTCTCCGGCCACCGCGTGCTCTACGCGGGTCTCGACCTTGGTGACGAGGTTCTGCGGGTTGATATAGCCGGTCACGCTGTAGGTCTCTCCCGAAGGCGACTTCAGGTTTGGCGGCGTGAACGACACGACCTGGACTCCACTCTGCTGACGTACCGTGGGGGTATTGGCAGCCGCACCCTTGAGGAAGCCCCACGGCGTCGTCCAGATGTTGAGCGCCTGCGTCCAGCCGCTGACGGCCTGTGCGCCGGTGATGTTCTGGTTGAACACGCCCGGTGTCGGCGGCGGCACGCCGGGCACGGCCGGCGGCTGGGTCGGCCCGGTCGCCCGGGAGACCAGCGCGGCCGGGTCGGCTGCCTGCCCGAAATTGATCGTGCGGCGGTATTGAGTGATCTGGGTGACGTTGACCGGGCCCATGGGTTCGCCGATGCTCTTGCTCTGGCCGAAGGTCCCGGTCCGTGCCGAGCCCGAGTATGTGATCGAGTTCAAGGTGTCCACGGCCATCGCCTTCGAGGCCGCGGCCACGACCGATGCCGCATCCTGAGCTGCCGCCCCCGCCGGCAGGGACGTCAGGACCAGCACTGCCGGGATCAGCGTTCTTAGCCGCATTACATGCCTCCAGATCGAGTGATGGCCTGAAGGATCAGGCCTGGGGACTATATACGCACCGAAGAGGAATGCGCTTCAGGGTCCGCTTCGGCATGGTCTGCCTGAGCCCCGCTGAGGGTACACTCGGCGCGATTGAGGACGACTGGCAACGACATACTTCGCTTCCCGTCGGCGGTGAAACGCGACCCCGCGATCGATGCCTGGCTGGGCGCGCAACGCGACGATCTGCGGCCGCTCGCGGAAACCTGGTTCGTGCGCATGCGGCAACGTGGCGGCGACGTGCGCGAACTGATGCACGACGGATGTCCGACGGCCTGCGTCGGCGACGCAGCGTTTGGCTACGTCAACGCGTTCAAGGATCATGTCAACGTCGGCTTCTTCTTTGGCGCGTTGCTGAAGGACCCGGCTCGGCTGCTGGAGGGAACGGGCAAGCGCGGGCGCCACGTGAAGCTCCGGCCGGGCCGTGAAGTGGATTCCGCGGCGCTGGCCCACCTCGTCGACGCGGCGTACGCCGACATCAGGGCGCGACTCCGGAAGTGAGCACTGTTCGCGAACGGACTCGAACACGTGGCTTCCGCCTTTAGGCGGAAGCAGCCTTCAATTCATCGCCTGCAGCTTCTTCAGTTGGATGACCTAGCGGAAGTCGCTGTCGGCAACCGCCATGCCCCGGCTCAGCTCGAACCGCCTCCACTATTTCGGAGGACCTCCGGTACCCGTTCGAGGTCGGGATTGCAGGTCAAGGTCGGTCCGATCACGTCGCATCGAACGCCCGTCCCGTCGACCACCGGGCCAATTCACAGTTCTTCCTGTCGCCGTTGAGGTCCCTTCGATCGTGCTCCGAGGCTGGTCGTCCGGCGGTCGTGTGCGCGCCGCGGTGGCTATTCTGGCGCGACGTTTGCCGTTCCAAGCCGTTTTCAAGAACGACGCACCGGCCACGCGCCCATACGGTCACCGGCGTTTCGTGAGTCGGGGCCTCGGACACCGGCCGAGGGTGGAGGCATCCGTGAGTCTCGTTCCGAAGGATCTGACGCCGGTTTACAAGGAGACGATCGGCAAGGGCGCCGGCGCGCGCCGATGGCAGCGCCCCGTCTACGTCGATCATCTTCCGCCCTGCAACCACGCCTGTCCGGCCGGGGAGAACATCCAGGCATGGCTCGCCCTGGCGCAGGCGGGCGACTACGAGGGGGCCTGGCGGAAGTACATGGAGGAGAACCCGCTGCCCGGCACGCACGGCCGCGCGTGCTATCACCCCTGCGAAAGCGCCTGCAACCGGCAATTCCTCGATTCGGCCGGTCTCGATCCATTCGCTCGACCGGTTTCTCGGCGATCTCGCCAACGAGAAGGGGTGGACGATCGCCCCCGGGCCGCCCACCGGCAAGCGGGTGCTCGTGGTCGGCGCCGGCCCGGCGGGCCTGTCGTGCGCGTACCACTTGCGGCGGTTCGGACACGACGTCGAGATCCGCGATGCGAACCCCGAGCCGGGCGGCATGATGCACTACGGGATTCCCGCGTACCGCCTGCCGCGCGAGGGGCTCGACAAGGAAATCGCGCGCATCGAGGCGATGGGCGTGACGATCGTGCGCAACTCGCGCGTGAACGACGTGCTGGCCGAGAAGGCCGCGGGCTCGTTCGACGCGGTGTTCCTCGGGATCGGCGCCCAGGTCGCGAACCACCTCGACATTCCGGCGATGGACGGCGGCAAGATCATCGACGCCGTGACGCTGATGGAGCGCGTGGAGAAGGGCCGCGCCCCGTCGCTCGGACGCGTCGTCGGCATCGTCGGCGGCGGCAACACCGCGATGGATGCCGCGCGCATGGCGAAGCGGCTCGGCGCCGAGGAGGCCGTGATCATCTTCCGCTTCGACAAGGCGCAGATGGAGGCCCATCCCTACGAAGCGATGGAAGCCTTCGCCGAAGGCGTGAAGATCAAGTGGCTGTCCACGGTCAAGCAGTTCGGCGAGGACGAAATCGTCGTCGAGCAGATGGAGATGCTGCCCGACGGCTCGGGCTGTGTGGGCACCGGGCAGTTCCAGACGCTCAAGACCGATTCGCTGGTGCTGGCCGTCGGACAGCATTCCGATGTCGAGTTCCTGAAGAAGGTGCCGGACATCCGCATCGGCCGCGGCAACGTCGTCGAAGTGGACGCGCACATGCGCGCGAGCGACGGCATCTTCGCGGGCGGCGACATGATCGGCGGCGCGCGGACCATGACGGCGGCGGTCGGCCACGGCAAGAAGGCGGCGCGGAACATCGACGCGTGGCTGCGTGGCGGCGTCTACGAGAAACCGCCGCAGCATCCGCCGGTGCCGTACGAGCTGCTCAACCTCACCGTGTTCCTCGACGCCGAGCGTCGCGAGCATGCCGAACTGCCGGTGGCGAAGCGCACCGGCTTCGACGAGATCGTGGCCGGCCTCTCGGAAAGAGAAGCGCGATACGAGGCGACGCGGTGCCTCTCCTGCGGCAATTGCTTCGAGTGCGACAACTGCTACGCCGCGTGCCCCGAGCAGGCGATCGTCAAGCTGGGGAAGGGCCGGTTCTACCGGGTCGAGCTCGACCTCTGCACCGGGTGCGCCACGTGCTTCGAACAGTGCCCGTGTCATGCCATCGACATGGCGCCCGAGCCGGGGATCGAGCGATCGGTCGAGCGGACCGCAGCCGAGAGAGTGCCCGCCCGCTTCACGGTCCGGGCGTAGACGCTCGACGTCATCAAGGAGTAGCCATGTCAGTGAAGTCGGTGGTGATGGACGGCAACACGGCCGCCGCCCACATCGCCTATCGCGTCAACGAGGTCTGCGCCATCTTTCCGATCACGCCCTCGTCCACGATGGCGGAGCTGGCCGACGCCTGGGCCGCGCAGGGCCTCAAGAACATCTGGGGCCAGGTGCCGGTGATCCAGCAGATGCAGTCGGAGGGGGGCGCGGCCGGGGCGGTGCACGGCGCGCTTCAGAGCGGCGCGCTCACCACGACGTTCACGGCGTCGCAGGGATTCCTGCTGATGCTGCCCAACATGTACAAGATCGCGGGCGAGCTGACGCCCTGCGTCTTTCATGTGACGGCGCGGGCGATCGCCACGCAGGCGCTGTCCATCTTCGGCGACCACTCGGATGTGATGAGCGCGCGCATGGTCGGGTTCGCGATGCTGGCCGCGGCCTCGGTGCAGGAAGCGCACGATCTGGCGCTGGTGGCGCAGGCGGCGACGCTCGAAGCGCGCGTGCCGGTGATGTTCTTCTTCGACGGGTTCCGCACGTCGCACGAGGAGAACAAGATCGCCGTGATTCCGGACGAGCAGATCAGGGCCGCCATCGACGATGACCTGGTGCGCGCGCACCGGGCACGCGCCCTGACGCCGGAGCGGCCGGTGATCCGGGGCACGGCCCACAATCCGGACACCTTCTTCCAGGCCCGCGAGTCGTCGAATCCCTTCTACGCCCGCGTTCCCGACATCGTCCAGCGCGCGATGGACCGCGTGGGGGCCCTGATCGGACGCTCGTACCGCCTGTTCCGCTACGCCGGTCATCCCGAGGCGGACCGGGTCGTCATCGTCATCGGCTCGGCATTCGAAGTGCTCGACGAGACCGCCGCGTGGCTGAACGCCCACGGCGAGAAGGTCGGTGTGCTGCACGTGACGCTCTACCGCCCCTGGGACGCGGAGCGCTTTCGTGCGGCGCTGCCGCCGACCGTCACGCGCATCGCGGTGCTCGATCGAACGAAGGAACCCGGCGGGCCTGGTGAACCGCTGTATCTCGACGTCCTGACGACATTCGCCGAGGCGCTCGCCGCGGGCCGCATCTCGTCGATGCCCGTTATCGTGGGGGGCCGCTACGGCCTGTCTTCGAAGGATTTCGATCCCGCGATGGCCAAAACCGTCTTCGACGAGCTGAAGAAGCCGGAGCCGAAGCGCGGGTTCACGATCGGGATCACCGATGACGTGTCGCACACCAGCCTGACCGTCGACGCGGGTTTCGACATCGAGCCACCGGACGTCGTGCGCGCGCTTGTTCTACGGCCTCGGCGCCGACGGCACGGTCGGCGCGAACAAGAACTCCACGATAATCCTGGCCGCGGATCCGGACCGCCATGCCCAGGGCTATTTCGTCTACGACTCGAAGAAGTCCGGCTCCTACACGATCTCGCACCTGCGGTTCGGCCCGCGGGCCATCCGCGCGCCCTATCTGCTGAAGTCGGCGAACTTCGTCGGCATCCACAAGTTCGACTTCCTCTACAAGCTCGACACGCTGGCGGCCGCCGCGCCTGGCGCCACGGTGCTCATCAACAGCCCCTACGCGCCCGACGCCGTCTGGAACGAGCTGCCGCGTGAGGTGCAGCAGCAGATCGTCGACAAGAAGCTCAAGCTCCACGTCATCGATGCGTCCGGCGTGGCGTCCGGCCTCGGTTTGGGCTCGCGCGTGAACACCATCCTGCAGACGTGTTTCTTCGCGCTGTCGGGCGTGATGCCCCGCGACAAGGCGATCGAGGCGATCAAGCGCGCGACGGAAAAGACGTATGCGAAGAAGGGGAAGGAGATCGTCCAGAAGAACTTTGCTGCGATCGACAGCGCCGTGGCGAACCTGCACGAGGTCAGCGTGCCGGCGAAAGCGGCGGGCCAGCGCATCCGGCTGAGGCTCGTGCCCGAATCGGCGCCGGACTTCGTACGCGACGTGACCGGCCCGATCCTGGCGATGCGTGGTGACACGCTTCCGGTGAGCGCGCTGCCGGTGGATGGGACCTATCCGACCGGCACGACTCGTTACGAGAAGCGGAACATTGCCGACGAGGTGCCGATCTGGGAATCCGACCTGTGCATCCAGTGCGGCCAGTGCGCGATTGTCTGTCCCCATAGCGTGATCCGAGCCAAGTACTACGACGAGAGCCGCCTTGCGGGCGCACCGGAAGCCTTCAAGGCCGCGCCGATCAACGCGCGCGGCTATCCCGACTCGCGCTTCACGCTGCAGGTCTACATCGAAGACTGCACGGGGTGCGGCGTGTGCGTGGAGAACTGTCCCGCACACAGCCCGACCGACTTCGCCGTCAAGGCGATCAACATGAAGGACCGCCTCCAGCACCTCGAGGCAGGCCGCGAGAGCGTCCGCTTCTTCGAGACGCTGCCCTGGGCGGACCGCACCCGCGTCAACTTCGCCAACGTGCGCGGGGTGCAATTTCTCGAGCCGCTGTTCGAGTTTTCAGGCGCCTGTGCCGGGTGCGGCGAGACCCCGTATCTCAAGCTGATGTCGCAGCTCTTTGGCGATCGCCTGCAGATTGCCAACGCGACCGGATGCTCGTCGATCTACGGCGCCAGCATGCCGACCACCCCGTGGGCCGCCAACGCCGACGGGCGCGGACCCGCGTGGAACAGTTCGCTCTTCGAGGACAACGCCGAGTTCGGTCTCGGCTATCGCCTCGCGATCGACAGCCAGACCACGCAGGCGCGGGCCCTCGCCCAGATGCTCGCGCCGCGGATCGGCGGGGATCTCGTGTCGGCCATCCTGCAGGCGCCGCAGGTGACCGAGTCGGACTTCCGCGTGCAGCGGCAGCGCGTGGCGGCGCTGAAGACGGCGCTCGCCGGAGCGACGGACGGCGATGCGGCCAACCTGCTCGCGCTCGCCGACTTCCTCGTCCGTCGATCGGTCTGGATCGTCGGCGGCGACGGGTGGGCGTACGACATCGACTCCGGCGGCCTCGACCACGTGCTCGCGTCGGGCAAGGACGTCAACATCATCGTGCTCGACACCGAGGTCTATTCGAACACGGGCGGACAGGCGTCGAAGTCTACGCCGCTCGGCGCGACCGCGAAGTTCGCGGCCGCAGGCAAAACGACACCCCGCAAGGACCTGGCGCTGATGGCCGTCGCCTACGGCAGGGTCTATGTCGCCCAGATCGCCATGGGGGCGAACAACGAGCAGGCGCTCGTGGCCATGCGCGAGGCAGAGGCCTACCCCGGAACGTCGCTGATCCTGGCGTACTCGCAGTGCATCGCTCACGGCACCGACATGCGCCACGGCATGAAGCAGGCTGCCCGCGCCGTGGCCTCCGGCCACTGGCCGCTGTTCCGCTTCGATCCGACGATGCGGGGACGAGGTATGAACCCGTTCCGGCTCGACTCGCCGCGGCCGCGGATTCCGCTCGAGGAATACCGCTACAACGAGGTGCGTTTCAAGTCGCTCGCGCGGACGCACCCGGACACTGCAAAGCGGATGCTCGATGAGGCGCAGCGCGGCGTCGAGGAGCGTTACCGCGTGTACGAAGATCTGGCGGCGCGCGACGGCAGCCGGTTCGACCAGGGGGTGACGTCATGAATCTCACCTCACGCTATCTCGGCCTGCAGCTCGCCCACCCGATCGTGGCGGCGGCGTCGCCGCTCACCGCCACGCTCGACGGCATGCGACGGCTCGAGGATGCGGGCGCGGCCGCGGTCGTGATGTCGTCGCTCTACGAGGAGCAGGTCCGCGCGGAGGATACGGCCTACGCGTTGTACACGGAGCACGGGTCGGACTGCCAGCCCGAGGCGAGCACATATTTTCCCGAGCTCCCGGACTACGACGGTGGGGTGTCGGGACATCTCGAGACGCTGCGGCGTGCGTCAGAGGCGCTCGAGATCCCGGTGATCGCGAGCCTGAACGGCACCACCTCCGAAGGCTGGATCGGGCATGCGCGCGTCCTCGAACAGGCCGGAGCCGCGGCGATCGAGCTCAACATCTACTCGGTCCCGGTTGATCTCGCGGTGAGCGGTGCCGAGGTGGAGCGGCGGTATGTGGACATCGTCCGCGAGGTCAGCTCGAGCGTCCGCATTCCGGTTGCCGTCAAGCTCCCGCCGTACTTCTCGTCGCCGTCGCACATGGCGGTCGAACTGGTGCGGGCCGGTGCGGACGGCCTGGTGCTCTTCAACCGTTTCTACGCGCCGGACATCGACCTCCTCACACTTCGCGTGACGAGATCGCTCCCGTTGTCCACGGCCGCCGAGTTGCCGCTCTCGCTCGTCTGGATCGCACTCCTGTCGCGCCGCCTCGCGTGTTCGCTCGGCGGCCAGCCGTGGTGTCGAAACGGAGGTCGAGGTCGTCAAGTACCTGCTCGTGGGCGCCGACGTCGTCATGACAGCCTCGGCGCTGATGCGGAATGGGCCGGAGCACGTGGCGACGATGCGCGAAGGACTGGAACGCTGGCTCGGCGCGAACGGCTTCGACTCGGTCGACGCGATCCGCGGCCTGAAGGACGCGACCCACGTCGAGCACGTCGACGCCCTGTTCCGCGCGCAATACGTCGCAAGCCTCACCGAATACTTGCCCGGCAAGCTCGTCTAGGCGCCAATCTCGCGGCACGACCGGGCGATCAGGATGTCGAACACGACGCTGTTATTGCCCGCGCACCCGCCGCAAGTCACGCTGCAGTTCGGCCACGATGCTGGCACGAGCCGGATCGCTGGCCAGATTGCGCAGCTCACCGGGGTCGGCCTTCTCGTCGTACAGCTCGGTCCCACGCTTCCCGTCGTCCCACTCCGTATAGCGCCACTGTTCGGTGCGAACGCTGTAGCCCATGAAGAAGCCGTCCGCGGCGGCCCCGCGCCGTACCTGGGTGATGGCTGGATGATCCCAGGCCGCGCGTGGATCCTTCAGCAGCGGTCGCAGCGAGCGCCCGTGCAGACCCGACGGCGGCGTCAGGCCGGTAAGGTCCGCAAGGGTCGGATAGAGATCGATGAATTCTACGACCCGTTGTGATGACTGTCCTTTGACGCTGACGCCGGGAGCCGAGACGATCAGCGGAGCCCGCGCGGACCGTTCGAACAGCATCTGCTTCATCCACTGCCCGCGCTCGCCGAGCAGATACCCGTGATCGCTGATGAAGACCACCACGGTGTTGTTACCGAGGCCGAGGCGATCGAGCGCGTCGAGCACTCGCCCGACGTTGGCGTCGAGGAAGCTGATCGACGCGTAATAGGCTTGAATCGTGGCGCGCACACCGTCTTCGCTCACGTTCCAGTTCGGCGGCGTGGTGAACCAGGCGGGCGGCGGCACCTTGTCGATATCGCCGGCGGACCACTTCGGCGCGGCGATGCGATCCAGCGGATACATGTCGAAGTACTTGCGTGGGGCGATGAACGGGCAGTGCGGGCGATAGAAGCCGGCGCCAATGAAGAACGGCCGGTCCTTGTTCTTCTCGAGCAGCGCGATGACTTCCGTGGCCACCTTGCCGTCGGTGTGCTCCTCGTCCGATGCCGGTGACGCGTAGTAGGCGAGCGCGCTTCCGAGCCCGCGCGCCGGCGTGAGGTTGGTGAGCACCTTCTCCTCGTCTTTGTCGATGCCCCGCGGATTGACGACGAGGTCCCACGACGCCGGATCGTCGAGCCCGCTCGTGCCGATGTCGCCGGGATTGCCGTAGTGGTAGATCTTGCCGACGCGCGCCGCGACGTAGCCATTCCGCCTGAACATCTGCGGCAGCGTGACCGCGTCGGGCAGAATCGTGCGGAAGTTGGTCTGCAGCTCGTAGATCTTCGTGGTGTCGGGCCGCAGCCCGGTCAGGAGCGAGACCCGGCTCGGACTGCACAGCGGAAACTGCGTGTAGGCGCGATCGAACCGCACCCCGCGTGCAGCCAGGCGATCGAGGTTGGGAGTCTTGACCATCTTGTGGCCGAAGGTCCCCATGTCGTCGTTGAGATCGTCGGCCATGATCAGCAGCACGTTGGGCCGACGTGACGGCGCCTGCTGAGCGACGGCGGGTAACGCCATCGTCGTGGCGATCAGGAAGCTCAGAAGCGAAATCAGACCCAGCTTTCCATTCAGTCGTTGGCACATGGCTCAACTCCGTCGCCCAGCCAGCCCGGATTCTTACCGCGGCGCAGATTGTATCGCCCGCCGGTTGGTCGCATCCGAGCACCCGAGCTGGAGCGTAGGCGGCGGGTGGCGCCGGACGGGGCCGCCCCGCCTGGCGCGCAGGCGACTCCCGTGACAAGCGCTTTGTGCCGAGCACCAGGTGGGGCTGTCCGGCGACAGGACCCGCCGCCGGAGCGGAGGCGAGTCACGAGCGTCGAATCCGTACGTGATTACGCGAACAGGTCCAGGGCCGGTACGCCCTTGCCATCTGTGGTGACGTACACGGGTCGTTTCTCCGCGACATAGGCGAGATCCGGCGGGATCCCGAGCGCGTGATAGATGGTCGCGTGGAGGTGCTCGACCGGCATCGGCTTCTCGATCGTCGTGCACGGCCGCTCGTCGGCGGTCTTGCCGTAGACGTGACCCTTCTTGACCCCGCCGCCAAACATCAGGACGGAGCCCGCGCCCGTGAAATGGCGATGCATGCCGTAGTGTCGTGGCTCGGCCATGATGTCCGGGATGTTGATGGCCTGGTCCTTCACCTCTTTACCGACCTTGCCCTCGGTGACCGCGTCGCGGCTGAATTCGCTCGCCAGGACCACCAGCGTGCGATCGAGCAGACCGCGTTCGTCGAGATCGCGCACCAGCCGGGCGACCGGGGCGTCGATCAGCTTCTTCATGTCGGCCGCGCGCTGGTGGCCGTTCTCGTGCGTGTCCCAGTAGACGAACGGGATGTACTCGGAGGTCACCTCGACGTAGCGGGCGCCGGCCTCGACGAGGCGGCGGGCCAGCAGACAGCCCTGACCGAAGCGGCCGGTGTTGTAGGCGTCGAACGATGCCTTGGGCTCGAGCGAGAGATCGAAGGCTTTCGCCGATGGCGATCGCAGCAGGCGATCCGCCGCGTCGAGCGACTTCACGACCGCCTCGCGCTGGAACGCGCCGCCGTACTGATGAACCGGCTCCTCCGCGAGGAGCTTCTCGAACAGCTGCCGCCGGCTCGTGAACCGCGCCTCCCCGAGCTCCTTCGGGGGCCGGACCGCCGAGGCGGCGTCCTGCGGATCCACGATCAGGAACGGCCCGTGATCGGTTCCGAGGAAGCCGGCGGTGTGGAACGCCTTCAGCGTGGCGATCTCGCCCGCGCCCTCGACCGTCTGTCCGATGGCGACGAACGCCGGCATGTCCTCGTTCTTCGGCCCGAGCGTGCGAGCGATCACGGACCCGATGTGCGGCATCGCCATCGGCTGCGGCGGAATGTAGCCGGTGTGCCAGTGATACTGGTGCCGCGAGTGCAGGATGAACCCGAGATCCGCGGCCGTGAACGACCGAATCACCGCGCCCTTGTCGATGACGCTGGCGATGTTCTCGAGTCCCTGCGTGAACTTGATGTGGTCGACCTTCGTGTCGATGCTCGGGAAGGTGCTGAGCACGTCCTTGATCGGCACGCCGGGCGCAAACGGCGTATACCGTTTCGGATCGAACGTCTCGGTGCTCGCCATGCCTCCGGCCATCCACAGCACGATGACGGCGTCGGCCGTCGCTTTCTGCGGCGCCTGTGCAGCGCGCAGCTGCTGAGGCTCCCGTCCGACGAGCGAAGCGAGCGTCGCACCCGCAGTGGCGCCCATGAAGCCCCGCCGACTCAGCGCGCGGTAGATCCGATCTTCTTCTCTGCTCATATGACCGGCCTCACGCCCCGACAAGCCAACATGTGACGGGCCTGGCCTCCTGTCAAACGTTCTTGGCCATGCTTTCTAGTAAATCAGCTGAAACTCCGGCTTCATCAGGACCGCCCACAGCAGGTCGGCGACCGCGTCCGGCGACGCCTTTCCCGGCCGTCGCGCGATCCGCGATGGCTGCTTCCGCGACCTCGCGTTCGGATGCCGAGGGTGCCCTGCCGAGGGCGGACCAGAACACACGATCGACCACTGCGCCGACGGTCGTGACCGGGGCCGGTCCGGGCAGCGGCATGCCCGCGGTCGGTGGCAGCAGGCGGGCCATGTTCGGCTCCTGGTCGAAGATGAAGAACCGCAGCTGCGGGTTGAGCGTCGACCCGATGTCGGCCCGCGGATTGTCGACGTCGAGGCTGCCGCGGAATCGCGTGAATCCCTTGCCGCTGATGTCGTAGACCAGCCTCGACGAGTTCTTCATCGGCACCCGATCGGGTGCCGCGGTCCCTCCGCCGCCGCGCAGCCCGGAGCCGTCGATCGGCGTCAACGATGAGAGAGGAACGGCGCCAGCCGGGCCGGCGAACTCCGCTTTCACGAAGGCTGGCAGGACACGCTCCGGCGCGTTCGACCCCGTGTCGGCGACGACGAGCCACAGCCTGGAGGCGCGCGAGACATCCGCATCGAACGCACGCGGCTGCGCGTAGCGCCCCGCGACCGAGGCGTTGAACAGGCTGAGCGGATCGGGCGGCAGCTCGCCAATCATGCGGCGAGCGCCCCGCATCAGCCAGCCCGTGAGAATCTCCCCGTTCACCAGCTCGAGGGACTGCAGCGTCGTTGCTTCGACCGCCCGGATCGAGGTCACCTGATCGCGAATCGGGCGGCCCAGGGCGCGGGTCAATTGCGACGAGTTGTTGCGGTACTCGCGAACGTACACGCCGCTGGTCGGAGAGTCGGAGTCGGTGCGAGGTCCCTTGCCGCCGCCTCCGCCACTTCCCATCTGACCTCCGCTCAGCACGCTCCACTCGCCGGTAATCGTGCCGATCGCATCGGCGAACTGCTCGGCGGTGAGGCGGCGGATTTCAGGTCCACGGAACGCATAGTTGCGGGCCGGCGCTTCCGCCGTCCGCGCCACGGCCGGCATCTGGTAGGCACGCGAGCTGATGATGGTCGCTATCAGATGCTTGAGGTCGTACTTGTGCGCGACGAAGTCGCTTGCGAGCCAGTCGAGCAGTTCCGGGCTCCACGGCTTGCCGTCCATTTCGTCCGAGTTCGGCACGATCCCGTGGCCCACCAGCTTCGACCAGAAGCGATTGACCACGGTCCGCGGCATGCGACCGTTGCGCGGGTCGGTGAAGATCGCCGCGGCGGTTGCGCGACGGGCGTCGAGAGACGATGACGCGACGGGACGGCGAAGCTCGGGATAGAAGAACGACGGCTCGGCGAACTCGTCACGCGCGATGTCGCACCGGAAGAGCTGCAGCTTCGGCTCGGGCGAGAAGTACGCGGCGAGTCCATACGCGTCCTTCAGCTTCCACTTGCTGACGAAGCTGTCGTGGCAGGCGTTGCACTTGAAGTTCACGCCGAGGAAGGCCTGCGCGGTGTTCTGCGACGCCTGCATCCACGGCATGACCGCGGCGCTGGTTTCGCCGCGCCAGTTGACGCCAATCAGAAAACCCTCGGGATCGCCCGGCTGGCTCGGATTGAGGAGCTTCGCGACGAACTGGTCGTAGGGCAGGTTGCTGGTCAACGCCCCCATCAGCCACTCGGTGATGCTGCGCCGTCCGTTCTGCTCGGAGAAGTAGGTCTGGCCGTCCTCGTTGCGGAGGAGATCGTTCCAGAACGAGATCCAGTGCTCGGCGTACTTCCGGTTGTCGGCGAGGAGCGTCGCAGCGAGACGGTCGCGCTTGTCCGGGGTCTTGTCGGAGACGAACGCCTGCAAGGCATCCTGTGAGGGCAGGAGGCCCCATAGATCAAGGTAGGCGCGTCGCGCGAACGCCGCGTCCGCGATCGGTGCCGGCTGCCGCACGCCCGCTCTCGACAGGTAGGCCGCGACGAGCCGATCGGCGGGGCGATGCCACGCCGGCCAGACCACTGCAGGAAGGGCTGGCGTGGTGAGCGCGAGCGGCGCCTCCCACGGCGGCGGCGCGGCCGCGGATGTGGGCGTCGCCCTCGCCCCCTCGTCTATCCAGCGTTGCAGCAGCGCGATCTGCTCGTCGCTCAACGGCAGCTCGTCGAGCGGCATCCGGTCGCCCTGCTCTCCCTTGACCTTCGCGATCATCATGCTGCGCGCCGAGTGGCCCGGCCGCACGACCGCGCCATCCTTCCCGCCGTCGAGCACGTCGCCGTAGGTCGCCAGCGACAGGCCACCCTTGCGCTTGTCCTGGCTGTGGCACTCGAGGCAGTTCTCCGACAGGATCGGCTTGATCTCCCGTTCGTAGTCGACTCTCGCCGTGCTGCGCACGGGCGTCGGGCGTTGAGCCGGCGGGGACAGTCGGGCCCGGCTGGGCGGAGGAGGGAGGCGGAGCGGACGTCTGGCGCTCGCCCGCCGCGCCGACGCGGCCGACTATCGCAATCGCCAGCACGATTGCGATGCCGCCGATAGCCGCCGGAATCGCGCCGCGGTACACCATCCTGCCCATGAGGGAACTCCCGTGCTCAGCAGTCCTCGACGTGTGCTTCACTCGCTCCCCCAAAATACTCCGAACTTCGGACGCCGCAAGGCCGGATTATCGTCCGAAGGCCTTCCCGCCGCCGCCGGTTCGATGGCGAGCGCCGTTGGATATTTTCGGGGCTCGGGGCTCGGGACTCGGTCTTCCGGGCACGAGGCTCGGGCCTAATCGAAGCGGCTGGTTGTCCCTGGCTACCATCGGCTCTGCCGAACCCCGAGCCCCGAGCCCGAGTCTCGAGCCCCGACGATCCCAGTCTGCAAACCAGACCGCGGGCCGCGAATCGCCTAGAATCAGGGCGTGACTCGGGGTAAGGATGAGTTGCCGGTCTTCTCGAACCTGCAGGTAGGCCGCTGGCAGGTCGAACCCTCGCTCAACTGCATCCGCAACGGCCGCACCGTCCGGCGGCTCGAGCCTCAAGTCGTCAATCTCCTGGTCTTCCTGGCGTCCAGCAACGGCCGGGTCGTCTCCAAGGACGAAATCATCGACGCCGTCTGGGAGGGCCGCTTCATCGCGGAGACCACACTCACCCGATCCATCGCCGACCTCCGTCGTGCGCTGGGCGATCAGACGCAGCGGCCCAGGTACATCGAAACCATCGCAAAGCGCGGCTATCGACTCGTGGCGCCGGTCTCCAGGCCGGCTCACGGCAACGGCGCGTCGCCGCCGATCAACCGGGACGCGTCTGCCCGTTTCGTCGAGGGGCGGCATCACTTCCTGAAGGGAACGGCCGAGAGCCTCGATCGCGCGAAGGACTGTTTGAGTGAGGCCGTGCGGCTGGATCCGGGGTTCATCGCCGCGCACGATGCGCTGGCCGAGTTGTACTGGTACCTGGGCTTCTTCGGGTTTCTGCCGCCGAAAGACGCGTTCGCGCTCGGCGTGTGGCAGACCCTCCGGGCGCTCGAGATCGACGAGCAGCGGGCGGAGTCGCACGCCATGCTGGGCATGCTGCGGAAGGAGCTCGACTTCGACTGGGTGGAGATGCGCCGGGAATTCGCACGCGCCCTCGAGCTCGATCCCCGGTCGCCGGTGGTCCGGACGCGGTTCGCCTTGTGCGGGCTGCTGCCCATGGG
Organism: uncultured Acidobacteriota bacterium; assembly: GCA_963836735.1. Lineage (GTDB taxonomy): Bacteria > Acidobacteriota > Vicinamibacteria > Vicinamibacterales > 2-12-FULL-66-21 > JACCXG01. The sequence goes on from CAWIKP010000023.1 coordinate 494,295, forward strand.
CCGGTACGCGGAAGCGATTGGCGATCTCGAAGAGATCGTGGAGGCCGATCCGCTCGCGATTCACATCCGCTGGTTTCTCGCCTCCCTCTATCTCTTCTCCCGGCAGCAGGGACCGATGCGCGCGCACGTCGATCGAATGCTCGAGATCGATGCCCGCCATCCTCTGGGCCACATGATGCTCGGCATGTGGCAGCTGGTCGAAGAGCAGCCGGAGGCAGCGGTCGCCTCCCTGGAGCACGCCAGGTCGCTGGCCGGACGCTCGGCATGGCTGCTTGGCTGGCTCGGCCTGGCCTACGGCGCGGCTGGCCGGCACGAAGCCGCGAGATCCCTGCTCGAAGAGCTGCGGGCGCAGTCGGCTGTGGGCTATGTTCCGCCGTTTGCGCTGGCGATGATTTCGCTTGGCGTGGATGATCTCGACGCGATGTTCGAATGGATGAATCGCGCCATCGACGCGCGCGATCCGTTCGTCATCCCCCTTCCTGGCTATCCAGTCCTCGATCGGATCAGATCCGATCCCCGCTACGCGCCGCTGCTCGCCAGGCTCAATCTCTGCTCGCCAGAATCTTGCGGCCCTGCAGCAGGGCTTCGCTAACGAGCAGCGGGACCGCCCAGCAGAGCCACGCCACCGCGGTGAGCCGTTCGCCGACCGTGCCGATCCCGATCCTTCCCAGGACCTCGAACAGCAGGCGGAAGGTCACGAACGCCGTGGTCACCACGTAGCTCCTGATCATCCATTCCTTGTGCTGCTCGTACAGATGGCGCCGGATCGCGGCGAACGCGAGGCCCGTCGTGACGATCCATGCGGTCGCAAGAGCGGCGAGGCCGGTACCGAAGACCCATCCAAAGGTGGTGTTGAACGCGAGGTAATACCCGGCGAGCGCGCTCGCGGCGACACTGCCGATGTAGACGAGCCCCAGCCGCCGGTGCGCTTGAACGCTTCGAGCCGTCAGCCCGAGCCACAGCTGCACCGGTCCGGACAAGAGCGCGACGATGCCCGCGGCGATGTGCACGATCAGCCACGCCCGGTGCGGCAGGTACCGGCCGAACTGCACGTCGGTGAACCTGAAGTAGGGCAGCGCCTCGCGGACCACGAACGTCAGCCCGATCAGCGCGACGACCAGGAGTCCTGCAACGCCACGCGCCGGGAACCGGCGGGTGGCAGGAGCGGCGGTGAGTGTTGTGTGCATGAGCGGCCTTTCAGCCGCAGTATCGAACTGGCGTCGGCGCGAAGTCCTTCGGAAAAGACGGGGATTGGATTGGGATCGCGCGGGGGCTCGGGGGCTCGGCAGCGCCGGTGGTATAGCCAGAGGCAACCAGCCGCTTGGATTACCCCGAGCCTCGTGGTTGCCCCGAGCCCCGGACCCCCGACCCCCCGAGCAGCCTGCTCATCATCGGTCCCGCCATCAGCGATGTGACCGTGGCCATGAAGACCATGGCCACGAAGATCCGCGCATCGATGAGCCCGTTCGCCAGGCCGACGCCGGCGAGGATGATGCCGGTCGCGCCGCGGGCGTTGAGGCCGAACCCGATCGCCCAGACTTCCCGATCGATCGGCATCCCGGCAGCCTTCGCGCCGAGGAGCACCGCGCCGACCTTGCTGATGCAGGCGACCGTCACAATGATTGCCACGAGGAGCGCATCGAAGTTCGCGACGAAGTTCGCCGACATGCCCATCGAGATGAAGAAGATCGGCGCGAAGCTGGTGACGAAGTTGCCGATGGCGTCGTGCGCGTCCTTGTGGTGGTCGCGCGTATCGCCGAGCGCCGCGCCGATCAGGAACGCGCCGAGGAAGGCATGGACGCCCAGCGCTTCCGATGCGCTGCTCGCCAGCAGGACGAGGAGCGCCATCACCGCGATGAACCCGCTCGGCCAGGACACCTGCGGCTGGATCCATCTGAGCGCCGCCGGACCGAATCGGCGGCCGAGGCCGAGCACGGACGCGAACAGCAGGCCCACGAGGACGGCATTCACCGCCAGGCTCCGGTGTGCCGCGGCGCTCGACGGCGCGATGTCGCCGAGAATCATCGCAAACAGCGTCCAGTTGACGAGGTCGTCGACGATCGTGGCGCTCATGATCAGCGCACCGATCGGCCGGGTGAGCAGACCGAGGTCCATCAGAATCCGGGCGATGACCGGATTGGCGGAGTTGGCCAGATTCATCCCGACGAAGAGGGCGAACGAGAGGAAGTGCGCCTGGACCGCCGGCCCCCAGAAGCCTCGCGGCAGGCCGTAGACCAGCGCCACGCCGGCGGCAATTGGCAGCACGGTTCCGATCAGCCCGATGAGGACCGCCTTCCTGCCCAGCGTCTTCAGGTCCGAGAGGTTGACCTCGAGACCGGCATAGAACAGGAAGAACAGCATCCCGAGCTTGGTCGCCGCGTCGCGCACCGTGGTGACGTTCGCGGACGAGAGGAACAGCCACTCGTAGACCGTGGGCGCCAGCCATCCGAAGATCGTCGGCCCGAGGACGATCCCGCCGAACATCTCTCCGACGACCGCAGGCTGCTTGAATCGCCGCATCAGTTCGCCGAACAGGACAGCGAACCCGAGCATCGTGGTCAGCTGGAGCGCCAGCTTGACGAAATCCTGAGAGGTCATGCCCGCGCGAGATGCGTCGCGAGCCACTCCCACGCTTCGGCCTGCATCTCGAGGTTGAACTGGTGCGGGGCGTCGTACAGGCGGCATCGCTGACGGTCGGGCGCCGATGCCTTTCGAAAGCACGCCTCGATCTTTCCAAACGCTTTCTGGACCCCGTCCGCCGGAAACAGCGCGTCTTTCGACCCGTTGATGACCAGGAGAGAACGCGGAGCGACCAGCGCGGCGAGATCCGGGAGATCCAGGTAGCGGTACAGGCCGGGAATGTGGAACGTCAGACCGATGGTGTTGAGGACATGCCGCCGGATGGCCGGCGCGAATGCCGTCATCCAGCCGACGTCGACGGCCGCTTTGATCCGCGGATCGAGCGCGGCCAGCAGGAAGCTGCGATAGCCGCCGACCGACAGGCCGACACAGGCCAGGCGCTGCCGATCGACTTCGGGACGGCTGGCCAGGTAGTCGAGCGTCCGCAGGTCGTCCCACAACATCACGCCGGGCCAGGTGATTCCCGCGGTCATCAGGCTGCGCGCGACGAGCTGCTCGTTCTGGCTCGATCGCCGGTTGAAGGCGGCCACGTCGTCGGCTGTCATCCGCTGTGGGTCCCGATACGATGGTGGATCCTCGTCGAGCAGCATCCGGCGCTCGCCCCAATAGAACATGTCGATGGTGATGACGACATAGCCGCGGCGCACGAGCTCGGTCGCGATGCTCTTGCCGTCGTAGAGCCGCTGCTTGAATTCCGAGAGCACCGGATGCTCGTTCTCGACTGCTACGACTTTTTCCTTGCCCCAGACGTAGAAGCCGCCGTGGTCGTGCAGGAGCACCACGCCCGGCGCCGGGAGTGCCGCCTTGCGTGGAATCAGGACGTACGCCGGCACCCGCAGATCCGGCGTCGTCCTGAATGTGAGGTACTCCTCGAAGTAGTCCCCCTTGTCCGTGCGCCGGACGATCTCAGGTTCCGGCGAGACCGGCGGCGGCGAATAGAACAGCTGTTCGAAGACACGGGCGCGCGCCGTCCTTCTGCCAGGATCCAAGATTGCGGAAGCGGGGATCCAGGAACGACAGCTCGAGTCGCGACCGGTCAGCCTGCTGCTGGACGAACGGATAGAGGCTGCCGATGTGCGGGCTGTCCTTCGCTTCGGCTGGTGCGGCCTGTATCAAGGCCGCGAGATCCTCCGGCTTGAACGAGGTCCGCGAGAGCAGGCCGCTCGCGCCGAGCGACCCGCAGAACCGGCGCCGTGTCATGCTGGACATCGAATACCCGCTTTGAAGAAGGTTGCCGACCGCCGATGATAATCGCGGAAAGGCTCGGGGGAGCGATGGACGGTCCAGGCAGTGCGAAAGGGCTTTGGCTCGTACGGTGGCTACTCCTGGCCGTGATCTCCGCGGTTGTGCCGCCGGCGGACGCCATGCCCCAGGCGGTCCGTACTGCCCGGATCAGCGGCCGGGTCTTCGCCGGTGATACCGGCAAGCCGCTGCGTGGCGCGTTCGTCAACATCATCGACACGCGCGCCGCCAACCCGGCCGAGCGGCAGGGCCGATGGATCGCGACGGATGCGAACGGCCGCTGGGAATTTCCCGAACTCGCGCCGGGCCGCTACACCGTCGTCGTGACGAAGAGCGGCTACCTCAAGATCGAATACGGTCAGCAGCGTCCCTTCGAACGCGGCCGGACGCTCGAGCTGGCCGCCGGCCAGATCCTCGACAAGGTGGACCTGACGCTCCCGCGCGGCAGCGCGATCACCGGGCGAATCTTCGACGAGTTCGGGGATCCGGCGGCCGCGGTGATGGTGCGTGCGCTGCGTCATCGTTACGTCGACGGCCGCCGGCAGCTCACGCCGCTGTCGGAGGGCATCGAGGTGCTGGCCAACGGCGGCGGCGACATCACCGACGACCTCGGGCAGTTCCGCATCTACGGTCTCGCGCCCGGCGAGTACTACGTCTCGGCATCGTTCAGCCCGCCGGGTGAAGCGGCGGGGCGCACCGACTATCTGCCCACCTACTTCCCTGGCACGGCGTCGCCGGCCGAGGCGCGTCGAATCACCGTGCGGCTCGGCGAAGAAGCAGACAACATCAACGTCAATCTCGTCATCGCCAGCTTCAGCGTCGTCTCGGGCCGGGTGCTGAACTCTCAGAATGCATCGGTGAAGGCATCCCTGCAGCTCTCGAGCGCCGATCCGTCGGGACTGGCGGTCGGACCGGCCACGACGGACGCGGACGGGACGTTCGCGTTCCGCCACGTGCCTCCCGGCGAGTACCGGCTGCGTGTCTACGGTGCGCAGTCGTCATCGGGGGTTGCCGAGTTCGCCTCGGTGCCCGTGGTCGTCGGCGGCGAGGATGTCGCCGGCCTCATGGTCATCACGTCGCCCGGTGCCACCGCGAGCGGCCGGGTTGTTTTCGAAGATGGGGAGAAGCCCGACGCGCGCCTGTTCGTCAGAACAGCCGCGACCATGCCAGGCGCGACGTTTTCCAACACGTCGGTCGGCGTCAACCCGGACATGTCCTTCAGCGCCAGCGGCCTCACGGAGCGGCAGACATTCCGCCTCGGCGCCGTGCCCGAGGGCTGGTTCCTGAAGTCGGTCTCGCACCGGGGCCTCGACATCACCGACACCGGGTACGAATTCAAGCCGGGCGAGAAAGTCTCTGGCATTCAGATCCTGCTGACGCGACGGGCAACGACGCTGACCGGAACGGTGCAGGACGATCGCGGTGAACCGACCGGCGACTACAGCGTCATCGTCTTCTCCAGCGATCGCAGCAAGTGGGGATACCTGACGCGATTCGTCCGCAGCGCACGGCCGGATCAGGATGGCCGCTTCACGATCCGCGCGCTGCCGCCGGACGACTACCTCGTCGTCGCGGTCGAGTACCTCGAGAGCGGCCAGGAGTTCGATCCGGATCAACTTCGCGCGTGGGAACCGGCGGCCACCAAGGTGTCGCTCGGCGAGGGTGGAACGCAGTCGGTGACGCTGAAGCTGACTCGCTGATCAGTGAACGAACTGGGATGCCGGGTCGTGCCAAAAAGGAACGTCCACCGTTGAGGTGGGCGCTGGGGGCTGCGGCGACCAGTAATCGATCACCCGCTCGAGAATCTCGGCGAGGTCGACCTTCGGCGTGTAGCCGGTGAGCTGCTGGATCTTGCTGATGTCGGGCACGCGCCGCGACATGTCTGCGAAATTGTGCCCGAACACCTCGTGATGCGGGACGTACCGGATCACCGAGTCGCTGCTCGTCCTGGCGACGATCATCTCCGCGAGGTCGCCGATGCCGACTTCGGCGCCATTCCCGATGTTGAAGACCTGGCCGACGCTTCGCGGCTCGGCGACGAGCGCCAGCAGCGCCCAGATGACGTCGCCGACCCAGGCGAAGCTGCGGGTCTGGGTGCCGTTGCCATGGACGATGAGCGGCTGGCCGGCGAGGGCCTGGCGGACGAAGTTCGGAATCACCATCCCGTAGCGATCGCTCTGCCGCGGCCCGACCGTGTTGAAGAAGCGCGCGACAATCACGGGCACCTGGTGCTGCTGGTGGTAAGCGAGCGCGAGGAACTCGTCGATCAGCTTGCTGGCGGCGTAACCCCAGCGGGTCTTCGTCGGTTGGCCGAGGACGAGGTCTGCGTCCTCGCGGAACGGGAAGATCGCGCTCTTGCCGTAGACCTCCGAGGTCGAGGCGACCACCACGAGCTGCTTCCTCCTCGCTGCCTGGCGGACGACCGTCTCAGTGCCGTGCAGGTTGGTCTCGATCGTGTGAACCGGCTCACTCATCATGAGCCGCACGCCCACCGCTGCGGCGAGGTGGATTACCACGTCGGACATGTACATGACATCCGAGACCAGCCGCTCATCGGTTACTGAACCAATGGTGTACGAGAATCCCGGCCACGCCGTGAGGTGTGCGATGTTCTCGAGTCTTCCCGTCGACAGATCGTCCAGGACGATGACCTCGTCTCCCCGGTGCAGAAGGGCTTCCGCGAGGTGCGACCCGATGAATCCGGCACCTCCGGTGATCAAAACGCGCATGAATGACTGCTCCTTGAATTCAGCTTCCAGCTGCCAGCTGCCAGCTCCCAGCTTCCGGCTTCCAGCTGCAGCTCGATCTAGAAACGCCAGTTTGCCGGGAGAACCGGAAAGCAATAGGCAGGCCGACAGATGGCTGGACGCGAGAGCGCACGACCCGGCGCAAATCGGGCGATTTGCGCCGGAAATCGCTATCATCCGGAGTCGCGCTGGCGCGCCTTGCCGGCCGGACGTCTGCCTGGAAGCAAACGTCTTGGCGAGAGTAGACTTCCTTCGACGGCGCCCTCGATGAAGTCGTTTCTCAATCCTCCTCCATGCGCTTTTGCGATCGACGTGGCGTTCGTCGCGAAGGACGGCCTGGTGCTCAAGATGCGCCATGCTGTTTCGCCCCGGCGCATCGCCGTGGCTTTGCGCGCCTTTGCGGTCGTCGAGCTGCCGGCCGGTGCGCTCGAACGAAGCGGCACGCGGAAGGGCGATCGGCTCGAGGTCAGCGCGCTATGAATAGTCTGGCCGGGACCAGACAAATCGACTGACCAGGGCCAGACGAATCACGGCGAGATGTGCGCGACAGCTCGCGAACACGACCGCGTTTCGTTAGCAAAACGCGCCGGAAACACCCTCTCTCCGCCCTGCGACCCCATCGCGGCACGACCGTTGCTCCCCTGCTGGCCATGGTCGATAGACGCCGGGAAAAAAGATTCAGGTTGACGGAACCAGCCGATGCCGCGCTCTGGGTGTTCCCCGATGTCATCGTGCAGCAGGGTGCCGACGACGAGTGGATCGGCATCAGCCGGCAGCCGGCCGTCGCCGGCGAGACACTGGTGCTCGACGTTCTGCAATTCGACGAAGTCGAAGGCGAGATTCGCCGCCGTCTTCCGGTCTGCGTGATCGAGAGCAGGCCGGTGATCGCCGACGGAGACATGCGTCACCGCATCCGGCTGCACAGCGGCATCATCGCCTCGGTCCGGTTCGAGCAGCTGGTGCGACGCGGATGAGCGGCATGTTCGAGTTCCCGGCGATCCTGACGCGAGAGCTGCACGCCCGAGTGATCGACGTCAGCGCGTCCGGCTGCCTGGTCGAGACCAGGCGGCGGCTGGAAGTCGGAACCATCGGACGCTTGCGCGTCAGGCTCGGCAGCGAAGAGTGCGAGGACGACGTCGAGGTGATGCGCTGCGACACGGTCGCTGGGCCTGTGGCCTCGTATCACGTTGGCGTGCGCCTGCTCTGGACGACGCCGCGCCGGCCGGGCTCGATTCGTCACGCGGTCGCGAGTCAGCTCGAGGATCGAGATAGATCGGAAACGCCCCGCGTGATGTAGCAGGACTACCTTCGGGCTCCCCCCCGACAACTGAAAGCACTTTGGCTCGAGTCACCTCGAGCCCACGAGATTGTCGTGCCGTCCGCACAGCCGGGCGCGACATGCACGTTGCTTTCGACGTGGACGCCACCGCCAGACGGATCGCCTGTCCAGTGGCTGATGGGTGCCTTGACCGTCTCACTGGCTCCTCCCTTCTCGTGGCGGCGGCCACAGGGCCCCAGCTTTCCTAACGCGCTGTTCGCGCTTTTGCTCGTCAGGATCAGACCACGCTGGACGTGGACCGAAGCTTGGCTACGACCGTCGTGATCTTCGTGATATTTGTCCGGTTGGCGATGGGTTTCGTGGTGTGACTAACCTACGGTTACGTTTCAAATCCCAGTAGTCAGGTGGAGCGTGCGTGTAAAAGGTGCCTTCGCAAAACTCTGCGTGGCAATGAATCAGCAGCTGGTGCCGGTGCTGAACTCGGCGGGGTTCTCCTCGAGTGACACGCCGTTTCGGCGCCAAGAGGTGCGATACGAGTTTCGACGCTGCCGGCCAGCGGGGACCGATGTGGTTGCCGTGCTCTTCAACCGAAAACGTGCGGCGCTCTTCTCTGTGCAGCTCTACATCGAGCCCCGAGAGGGAGTCCCGGCATTCCTCGCCGCAGGCGGCACTCTCTACGTTGCAGCCGTGAGTGCCGCCAGGACGTGGTGGCCAAGGGGCGTGGTTCCGTTCCGCGCGGCGCCGACGTTTTTCGACCGCCTCAGAGGGCATCGAGAGCGTGATGTAGCGCGTCCGATTCAGCAGTTTGCCGCACTCCTGCCGCATGCTGAGAACTGGTTCAGAGATCGGACACGCTCACGGTTCATTGTTGATGGTCGGCTCACGGTCCCTCGGTCGGCGTGAGTGGCTGGACGAGCCTGGTGGCCGTGAAAAAAATCTGAGGCCGACAACCGTCGAGACCATATGGTCACCGAGAGGATCGCCACGCCATCCGGACTGATCCAGTCGATCCGACCGCCGGGCCTCGAGTCGGCGCCGAACGGCGGCCTGCGGCAGGACCGGCGCCGTGCATTCGCGCGGCTCATTGACCAAGCAGCGATTCTATCTTTTCCACGAACGTGCTCGTCAGCACACGATCCGGATCGAACTCGGCGCGCGCGGCGAGGAATTCGCGGATCTGCGGGTACGACTGTTCCAGCTGCTCTCGCGTGTAGGCGACCTGATACGGCAGGAAGAAGCGCCCACTGGCCCGAAGGCACAGGTCGATCACCTGCCTGGTGAACGCGTCCATCTGCTCGCGGCCGGTGCGATCGGTCGACTGGTTGACATAGAGAACGACCGCCAGCATGTCGTCGGCCGGCGCATACGTCAGGAAGTTGTCTTCGCGGTGAACCACGCGGACCGAGGCGTTGAGCAGCGGGACAGGCGCCGACTGACGATCTCGCGCAAACCGTCGACGAACGGGACGAAGCGGTCGCGCGGAATGAAGTACTCGTGCAGGATGTCGGTCTCGTATGGCAGATTGTTCCGCAGGTACGACACCGAGTCGTGCATCGGGTCGTTGCGCGAGACCAGGCACGCCTCCCCTTCGCCGAGCGCCTGGTTGCGGCTCACCGTGCACGATTCGAGCAGCGGCTCGATGCGCTTCTCCGCGAACCACTTCAATCGCATCGCCAGCGACCCGTGCTTCGACAGGTTGAACACCAGCCGGCGCAGCTTCACCTGGCCGACTTCGCCGAGCGGCGGCACCATGGCGCCGGCGGAAGGCACTTCTTTATAGGTGTAGACAATCGTCTCGCGGAGCAGCGACTGCGGTGCTGTCGACAGATGCGCGTACATCAGGCCGATGCGCCGGATCGGGGACGATGCGCGAGGCAAGCATCGGCACGAACTGCTGGTAGTCAAGGACTTCCCGGCCGGACTCGTAGACGGCGTTCGGGACGATCTCGAGCTCGACGTCGAGGATCACGCCGAACAGGCCGTAGCCGCCGACGACGAGGTTGAAGAGCCGCGAATCCTCGGTGCGGCTGACGTTGCGAACGGTGCCGTCCGGCAGCATCACGCGCATCGATCGCACCGTCCGGCCGACGGATCCCGCGCGATGGTCCATGCCGTGCGCGTTCACCGAGATGGAGCCGCCGACCGTGAAGATGTCGGTGGACTGCATCGACTTCACCGCCCACTTCGGGTGGATGGCCTTCTGGATGTCGTGCCACGACGCTCCGCTCTCGACGCGGACCACCGCCGCCTGCTCGTCGAGCGTGATGCGATTGAAGCCGCGCATGTCGAGCACCAGCGCGTTCGGCGCGAACGCGTGCCCGCCCATGCTGTGGCGCACGCCGGCGATCGACACGCGCAGCCCGTGCTGCCGCGCAAACGCCAGCGCATTCCGCACGTCGTCCATCTGGCGCACGTCGACGACGCCGCGCACCGGCGTGCGATTCAGGCAACTGGCGTCGTTGATCGTGCCGCCGCGCTGGGACCAGCGCAGCGGGCCCGCATCGGGAAGTGCCGCGGCGGCAGTGGTTGGCGGCGCCCCCTCTGGCTCGGCGGGCGGGCAATCCTTCGGCGCGGCCGGTTCGGCCGCGTATTCGACGGCCTTGCGCGCAGGATAGATGGCCAGCAGCGCCGCAACCAGGAGGGCGCGGATGGCACGGCGCCATCGCCGACGCCGCGTGCCGGCACGAGCGTCAGTAGTCATAGAGGTGTTCGATCGGACGCACCGGCGCGCGCGAGCTGCTCGACGGCCTCGCCGAGCGCCGCGACGCGGACACGCAATGCCAGGCGCTGCATCGTGGGATCGGTGAGGATCGGCGTGACGGACACGAGCTCCGCGGCGGGAAAGCTCGTCGGGATTCCGCGACGCGCAAGAGCAGTGATCAGCATCACGTCGTTGCCGGCGATGTCCGTGAATCGTGCGCCTTTGGCGGTCAGCGCCAGCGCCGTGGCCGTGAAGTCCTCGTATCTCGGCAGCGTGACGATGTATTGCCGCGGGCCGAGCGTCTGGACGACCTTGACCCTCTGATCCGACAGCGCGGCAGCGGCGTATCGGCCACGCGCGCGTAGATGCGAAGGTCCTCGCCTTCGTATGCGGCGCCGGATGCCTTGCGGATGATCAAGCCGTACACCGCCTTGATCGCGTATTCGGCGGTCAGCGCCATGCGCCGCTCGATCTTGCGCACCATGTGCGGTCCGGTCAACGGCACCTCCCGCCACAGGGCCGCCAGCCGCGACCCGAAGGGAAACTGGTACCAGGGCGTGCGGTGCATGAACGTGCCGTACTCGCGCGCCGTGCGGCGCGCCAGCGCGTCTTCGGCGTGTCCGTGGACGAGATCCATTCCGTCGCCCAGCCGAACGTGTGCTCGTAGACGTACCTCAGCGAGCTCTCGATCGTGAAGCTCGCGCCGATCACGCCGAGCATCACGTGGTAGCCGGTCTCGAACGGATGCTTCCGCTTCGTCTCGGCACACGCGGTCGAATAGAAACCCCAGTACTGGCGAACTGAACCGAGATAGGGGAAGCGCTCGGGCGCCGCTGGCGATGAAGCCGGCGTACTCGTCGGCGCTGTAGACGATGAACCACTCCGGCAGCGTCAGGTAGGTGAACGCCTCGGCGCGCGCGTAACCGGCGATGCCGTCGGGCGGTGGAACGGCAGGCGGCCGGGTGGCCGGTACCGAGCTGTAACACTTGATGCCGATGAATCCTGCCGACCAGACGCAGACGATCCCGACCCAGCCGACGAAGAGCAATCCCATCGTCCGCAGCAGCCGCCTGACCCGCCCGGGCCGTTTGCCTCCCGCCTTGCGCACCGCGCGCGCGGGCTTCCCGGCTTTCTGGCCGGGCGTCGATTTCGGCAGCCCGCGCCGGCTCTCGCCAGGTCAATCGCGTGCTGACCGCGCGCGGTTCACCGGGCCGGACGATACCGATGATGAGCGCGAGCGTCGCGAGCACGATGTGCGGCAGGTTGAGCAGCCAGTTGGTCAGCCCGAAGTCGGGCGAGCCCGGACCGAACTTGAAGACGGACAGATCCAACAACCCGCGGCTCATCGTCATGCCGACGACCGCGTCGAGATCGTAGAGGATGCCGATGACGATGAAATACGCCGGCAGATAACGCGTGCCCCGCCAGGAGATGAGCGCACCGGCGATGCCGGACAACAGGTGGACGAAGTCGTCGATCGGATCGATCCTGAACAGCCCGAACAGCTTGCCGTCGGCGTCGGTGAAGCCTGGTGTGTGGCAGATGACGAAGATGCCGAGGAAGCCGGCTGTGTAGAGCCATCCGAGCGTTCGCAGCGTGCTGTTGCGCGGTTGAGGCATGTGCGGGGGCATTCTACGCTCGATCTTTTTAGGCCCTGGCCAGATATCTGCCGGTGACCAGCTAAGCGTGAGTGCGGGTTGGGTGCTTTGAGGACTGACGTTCGAGCTTCGGGCTACGGCCCGACAACCTTCGCGTGGCTTGCCAACCGTAGCTCACCAGTTTGGCAGGGTGAGCGAAGGTTGGTCTGTTTGCCTTGATTCTCGGCGGAACGTCCTTTGCCATTGATAGGTCGGCGCAGACCTTTCGCGTCCTGGTTGTCGAGGGCCTGACAAGACACGCTAAAAAATCGCAGAGCCGCCGCTGCCGCCCCGTCGTCATCTGACGTCGTCACGTGGTCCGCGGGCGTCATCCCAGGGCAGATCTCAATACATAAGTCGTGCGTGTTCAATAGGTTGCAGGTTGGCGCATCCAGGTCGCCGGCTTGCAGTCTGAAGTGCCCATGCACACAGACTCCGGCCTCGTCGTTGCCAGCCGCGCCATGACCGAACTGCTCTCGATGGCGGAGCGGGCCGCCCAGAGTCCGGCCAAGGTCCTGATCACCGGCGAGAGCGGTGTCGGCAAGGATCTGGTCGCGCGATTCATCCACGGCCGATCGGCGCGCCATTCAGCGCCGTTCGTGGCGGTGAACTGCGCGGGCCTGACCGAGACGCTCCTGGAATCCGAGCTCTTCGGCCACGTCAAGGGCAGCTTCACCGGCGCCTACCGCGACAAGCGAGGGAAGATTCAGCTCGCCCACCGCGGCACGCTGTTCCTGGACGAAGTCGGCGAGATGAGCCTCCGCATGCAGGCGCTCCTGCTGCGGTTCCTCGAGAACGGCGAGATCCAGGCGGTCGGTTCCGACGCGTCGCACACCCGCGTCGACGTGCGGGTCGTGGCGGCCACCAACCGCGATCTCAGCGACCTCGTCGCTGCCGGGCAGTTCCGCGAAGACCTCCTTTATCGGCTGCGCGTCATCCATCTTCACGTCCCGCCGCTGCGCGAACGGCCGGAAGACGTTCACGCGCTGAAGCAGCACTTCCTCGCGCGCCTCGGACGGGACCTGACGTTCACGGCCGGTGCGATGCGGGCATTCCTGGGATACCGGTGGCCCGGCAACGTCCGCGAGCTGCTGAACGTCGTCGAGCAGCTGGCCTGGCTGTCCACGACAGGCGCCGTCGAGGTCGAGCATCTGCCGGTCTCGATGCGCACCGAGCCCGTGCTGATGACGCCGCCCGACGATCGGCGCCGGCCGGTCGCCGACGATCTGTACGACGCGCTGGTCAGGCAGGGCCTGCCGTTCTGGGAACACGTCTACCCGAAGTTTCTGGCGCGGGACATCACCCGTCACGACCTGCGCGAGCTCGTTCGTCGCGGCCTGCGGGAGACGCGCGGCCGCTATAAAGAGGTCCTGAGGCTGTTCGGGATGTCGAGCAGAGACTATCGGCGGTTCATGAATTTCCTGTCGACCCACGAATGCGGAGTAGCGGTCCGCGAATTCCGTGAGGCGGCATCCTCTCGTCAGCCCCCAAAAGAAACGCTGCCGGTATACCCCGTTTCTGCGGATGCGCGAGTGGACCTGGCCTCATAGTCACTATGTTGTAGCGGACGAGTTTTTCAGCGTTCTGCAGATGGACCTCGTGGGCCAGCCGTGTCTTGTCCCGGCCAGACATTTCGTCTGCTTTGAGGCAGACCGCCGATTGCGGCTGTCGGTAGTCGCCCGAAGCGTTCAGGAATCGCGCTCGAATCGCGAGTTCATTGGGTTGCACACCTTTTGCATCTCCCTCTGGTTGTCAAACCGATTGCTCGCGGATGTGAAACAAAGATGCAAACTACTTCGTCAGAGCCCCAACCGCATGTCGATGCTCCCCAGGAGGAGCCAGGTTTCGTCGTCGCCAGCCGTGCCATGACCGAACTGCTCGCCATGGCCGAGCGCGCGGCAGAGAGCCCCGCCAAGGTGCTGATCACCGGCGAGAGCGGTGTGGGCAAGGACCTGGTTGCGCAATACATCCACACCCAGTCCAGCCGCAGGCTTGGGCCGTTCGTGAGGGTGAACTGCGCCGGCCTCACCGAAGCGCGGCTCGAATCGGAGCTCTTCGGACACGCGAAAGGAACCACCACCGGCGCCGCTGCCGCGAAGAAAGGCAAGCTCGAGCTCGCGCATCGCGGCACGCTGTTTCTCGACGAAGTCGGCGACATGAGCCTCCGCACGCAGGCGCGGCTGTTGCGGTTTCTCGACAAGGCCGAGAGCCGGCGGTCGGATCGGCCACATGCGCGGGTGAACGTTCGCCTCGTCGCCGCCACCAATCGCAACCTGAACGATCTCGTCACCACCGGGCAGTTCCGTGAGGACTTCGTGCAGCGGTTGCGCGTCATCCATCTCCACGTGCCTCCTCTCCGGGAGCGACCCGAGGACGTTCAGGTGCTGATGAGGCAATTCTTTGCGCGGTTCGGGCGTGACCTGCGCTTCACGGACGGGGCGCTTCGCGCGTTTCGGCGATACAGCTGGCCCGGCAACGTCCGCGAGCTCCTGAACGTCGTCGAACAGCTGGTCTGGCTGTCGCCGGGCGGTGTCGTGGGGGTCCAGCATCTTCCGCTCCCGATGCGCAGCGGACCGGGCGTGATGCCGGTCGACGATCCCGGCCAGGTCGCCAGCGAGCTGTACGACGCGCTCGCCACGCAAGGCGCGTCATTCTGGGAGCACGTCTACCCCATGTTCCAGGCTCACGACATCACCCGCGACGATCTTCGCGAGCTCGTTCGGCGCGGCCTGCGGGAGTCGCAGGGCCGCTACAAGGCGTTGCTCCCGCTGTTCGGCATGTCGAGCAGTGACTATCGCCGGTTCATGGACTTCCTCGCCGAGCACGAGTGTGCCGTCTCGCGCCATGAATTCCGCGCTCCGCGCGCCTCTGACGCAGAGGTCGGTCTGCCGACTCTGTCTTCCCTGACGACGGATTGGGACGAAGAGCTCGCACCGCGCGCGAAATCACGTCCTCATTAGCTACCAGACTTCTCTTTCCAGCGCGCGGCCCTTTTGCCGCGCGCCCGTGTCGCCGGCCACGGGTGCCGGCCGGTCGTCACCTGACGTCGTCAGGAGATCGCCGAATCGTCAGGTTACTGCAGATAAAAATGAGTAAGTCGCGATAAGTCAATACGTTACGGTAAATGATGCCGGCGGTCGCCGCCTTGCAGCCTCAGCCGGCATGCACCCAGATTACCGGGCCCGTCGTCGCCAGCCGTGCCATGACCGAACTGTTCTCGATTGCCGAGCGGGCCGCGAAGAGCCCCGCGAAGGTACTCATTACCGGCGAGAGCGGCGTGGGCAAGGACATCGTTGCTCGATTCATCCACAGCGAGTCTTCCCGCAAGGCTGCCCCGTTCGTGGCGGTGAACTGCGCCGGTCTGACCGAAACGCTCCTCGAGTCCGAACTGTTCGGACATGTGAAGGGCAGCTTCACGGGCGCCTACCGCGACAAGAAGGGGAAGATCCAGCTCGCGCACCGCGGCACGCTGTTCCTCGACGAAGTCGGTGAGATGAGCCTGCGCATGCAGGCACTGCTGCTGCGGTTCCTGGAGAACGGTGAGATCCAGGCGGTCGGCTCGGATCAGCCGCAGGCGCGCGTCGACGTCCGCGTCGTCGCGGCGACCAACCGCAATCTCGCAGAACACGTGGCGGCGGGACACTTCCGCGAGGATCTCCTGTATCGCCTGAGGGTCATCCATCTGCATGTGCCCCCCTTGCGTGAACGGCCCGAAGACGTTCATGCGCTCGCGAGGCATTTTCTCGCCCGCGCCGGGCGCGAGGTGACGTTCACGGACGAGGCGCTTCGCGCGTTCCAGAGCTACCGGTGGCCCGGCAACGTGCGCGAACTGTTCAACGTCGTCGAGCAATTGGTCTGGCTGTCGACCGATGGGGTCGTCGAGATCGAGCACCTGCCCGTCTCGATGCGTACCGGGCCCAGCCCCGATGGTGCCCGTCGACGATCGACGCCGCCAGGTCGCCGACGACCTCTACGACGCGGTGGTCCGGCAGGGCGCATCATTCTGGGAGCACGTCTACCCGATGTTCCTCGCGCGCGACATCACGCGGCACGACCTGCGCGAGCTCGTTCGTCTCGGTCTGCGCGAATCGCGGGGCCGCTACAAGTCGATGCTCACGCTGTTCGGCATGCCGACCAGCGACTATCGGCGGTTCATGAACTTCCTGGCAGCGCACGGGTGCGGCGTCGGGGTCCGCGAATTCCGTGAAGCGGCAGCGTCTCGGCAACTCCCACAGAGACGCCGCCGTGCACTCCGGTCAGGTGGAGGCGCCGGAGGAGCCCGCCGTCCTTTCACAGTAGCGTCAGGTTCACCCCGTGGACGGAGATCTCTCTGCCCACGATTACTCACGCGAAGCTAATAGAAAGAAAGAGCAACAATGGACTTCACCACGATCGGTCTCACCATCGGTGCCATCGCCCTCGGCATCGTGTACATGCAGCGCCGCCGCGCCCGCCTGAGCCGGGAAGACTGAGGAACTGCTTTTCGGGTTCTCGTTGGGGCCGCGCGGGCTTTGCTCGTGCGGCCTTTTTGCTAGAAGGACGGCCTTTGGATGCCGAGCCTGCGCATCTTGGACTGCAGCGTCGTGCGCTGGAGACCGAGGCGTGCGGCCGCGCCGGTCGGCCCCGCAATCACGCCGCCTGATTCCCTCAGCGCGCGAAGAATCGTCTCCCGCTCGGCGTCCTTCAGTGTCGTCGCAGGTTTCGCGCTCGACATCGGGCTCGACCTGGTCTTCGAGGCTCTTGGCTGCAGATCCTGCAACGGAAGTACGAGGGTTCCGCCCGGGGAAAGGATGACGGCGCGTTCGATCACGTTCTGGAGCTCCCGGATGTTCCCGGGCCAGTTCCAGCGCACGAGCGCTTCCATCGCCGCATCAGGGATTGCCGGAGCGGCGCGTCCCAGGCGCCGTGCGCACTGCGCGGTGAAGTGGCGCGCCAGCGACGGGATATCGTCGGCGCGCTCGCGTAATGGCGGGATCGTGATCGGAAATACGTTCAGCCGATAGTAGAGATCGCTCCTGAACGATCCGTCTTCGATCATGCGCTCCAGATCCCGGTTCGTGGCCGCCACGATCCGCACGTCGACGCGCTGGGTTCTCGAGCTGCCCAGGCGCTCGAACTCACGTTCCTGCAGGACGCGCAGCAGCTTGGGCTGAACCTCCATCGGGATGTCGCCCGCCTCGTCCAGGAACAAGGTGCCGCGGTTCGCCAGTTCGACCCGGCCCGCCCGGCTTGCCATGGCGCCGGTGAACGCGCCCTTCTCATGCCCGAACAGCTCGCTTTCGAGCAGGTTCGCCGGCAGCGCCGCCACGCTCGTCCGCACGAACGAGCGCTCGCGCCGCGGGCTGAGACGATGAATCGCGCGGGCGAAGAGCTCCTTGCCCGTGCCGGTCTCACCGAGGAGCAGCACCGTGGTGTCGGTCGGCGCCACCGTCTTCACGGCTTTCAGGACCTGCCGCAACACCGGGCTGGCGCCGACGATCTCCCCGAACTCGTGCTGCAGTTCGAGCTCGAGATACTGCTTCTCGTCGATCAACTGCGTATTGAGGCTGGCGAGCCGTTCGTAGGCGCGGGCATTGTCGATGGCGATCGCGATCTGGGCCGACGCCTGTCCGAGCAGCGTCACATCGCTTTCAGAGAATGCATCCGCCTTGGCGCTGCCGACATGCAGGGTCCCGAGCTTGCCGTTGCGTGTCACGAGCGGCACGCAGCACATCGATTCGATGCCCTCGGCCTTCATCAGCGAGGCGCCGATCCAGCCCCGTTGTTCCAGGTCGGTCCGGCGAAACACCGCCGCGACCCCCGCTGGAACGTCACGCCGGCGGCCGATTGCTCGAGCGGCATCGTGGCGCCGGACGTGGTGAATCCACGCTCCTTGTCGTAAATCAAGTCCAGCCGAAGCTGCTCGGAGTCCGGGTCGAACAGCGCGACGCCGATATGATCCGCTTCCGCGATCCGCTGCACCGCACTCGCAGATCGCTTCGAGCAGCGTGCGGTAGTCGAGATGTGAGATCAGCAGGTTGTTGATGTCGAGGAGGAACTTCAGGCGATCCCGCTCCTCGCGGAGCTCCAGCTCATAGTGCTGCGCCCGTTCGCGATTGATCCCGTTGTCGACGGCGATGGCCACGATCGCCGCGACCTGCTCCATGAACGCGAGGGTGTCGGTGGAGTAGGCCGAAGCCGATCGGCTCCCGAAGACGAGGACTCCGACCCGCCTGTGAGCCGTCGTGAGCGGCAGGCAGCACGCCATCCTCCATCCCTGGTCCCGGAGGAACGCGAGTGAAGCGTGCAGGGCGCCGCGTTCCGGGATCGGAATCACTGCGCCGCTGTTGCGTCTCCCACACCGTTGCCGCCGGCCCGTGCTCGGCGATCGGCTTCGACTCGAACGGCAGCGCGAGGTCGGCTGGTTCGAGAACGACCAGGCGGAGCTCGGCGCGCTGGTCGTCGTGGAGGAGCAGCGCGAGGTAGTCGAACGGGATGATCGGGTGAAGCTCGTCGCCGAGCACGCGAAACAGCTCGCTGATCGTCCGGTGAGTGGCGAGCGTCTTCGAGACGCGCAGCAGCGCGTCGTAGCGCGAGAGATGTGCCGAGTCGAGCGCCGCACTATCCGGCATGGTCCCCTCAGAACGGGCCGATCATTGCCCGTCGCTATTGTAGTGCCGCCCCGCGGCGCACGAGCGCATTGCCGCACTCGCGCATGCGTAGCGAAATGTCTGCTGCTTTTTCCGACCTGTCCCCGTTCAAAACGCGGGGATTCCTCAGGGTCTTCTGTCCAGCGGGAACGCTGCCTTCCGAGTGGCCCACGACATTTCGTGACCGTGAGCGTGGAGCGGGGCTCGCTGTGAAGGCCTGGAGGAGAACATTCCTACTACTATGAGCATCGTGACGATTTGCGCAAAGACGACGGTCACGACGCGCATCGGGTGACCGGCGAGGAACTGCTCGGGGCCCGCGATGCCGGCGAAGAAGAACGAGACGTTTGCCAGGTTGCCCGCGACGAGCACCGATAACAAGCCCCTGCTCCCGCGATAGATCCACCAGCACACCACGCCGTAGACCAACTCGACGACGAACGCAGCGGCGGGCGCGGCACTGTACAGCCCGGTGCCCAGGTGCGGGAAGGTCGAACCGGGCCACAGGGCAATGTCAGGCGCATGGGTTGCGACGTCGAGAACCAGGTGGGAGACGATCCCGATGGCGACCGCGCGGCCGAGATCGCGGCGCCCGAAGCCTTTCTCGATCGTCCACCATGCGGCAAGGG
Source organism: uncultured Acidobacteriota bacterium (assembly GCA_963836735.1). Lineage (GTDB taxonomy): Bacteria > Acidobacteriota > Vicinamibacteria > Vicinamibacterales > 2-12-FULL-66-21 > JACCXG01. The sequence continues at coordinate 513,799 of CAWIKP010000023.1, forward strand.
CGGCCGCCGCCACGGTGGCAACGGAATGCGAGTACGGGATGTACGCGAGGTGAATGTCGCCGACGCTCTGCACGGCCGCCGCGGTCGTGGTGTGCTCGATTCCGAGATAGTTCAGCGCGACCCACGCCAGCTCCATCGCCTGAACGGAGACCAGCAGCGGCGTCATCGGCACCGAAGGAAAGCGGCGCTTGATCACCAGGGCCGTCGCGGCGTGATCGACTGCAAACATGAGCTCCTCCGATCCGCCGTCGGAGTGCGGCTGAAACGCACCGCACCCCACCGGCTTCCACGTGAGGCCATTCTGTCGAAGGGGATCGTCCGTGGCTGTGACTTTGGTTACGCGATGCGGGACCAGAGCTCGAGACTCATCCTGACCGGATCGAGGATGTCCACCCGGCCCGGCGAAGTCCGGACCAGCGACGCCACGCGAAGCTCATGGAGTGACGCGAGCCACGACCTCGCGAACCGATCCGACGCTGTTGGCGAGGTCCTGCTGGTTGACGAGGGCAGTCAGCCGGCCGTCGCTCGCCGGTCGCGACGCGGCCAGATCGAGGAGGTGCCGGACCACGCGCTGCCGGACGGTCGCGAAGGTGTTTCCGGCGAGCTCTTCGAGGATGTCGTACAAACGGTGGACGGACTCCTCGGCCAGCGCCCAGGCCACCGCCGCATTCTGCCGGGCGACGCGCTTCACCTGCGGCACGTCCATGAAGTACACCGTGGTGTCCGTCAAGGCCTGGACGAAGACCGGTGCCGGCCCGCCGACGAGCGCGGGCGCGCCGAGCAGGCCGCCGGAACGGACGTAGCGGACCGTGACCTGGCGACCGTCGGCAGTGTGCATGTACACACGCAAAAGCCCACCGACGATGATCGCCAACCGCTCCGTCTCAGCCTCGGCATACACGATGGCTCCCGCGGAGATGTCGGACAGCTTGCCGCCCGCTGTCACCAGCTCCAACGTCTCCGTGGGCAGTGAAGCCCAGGGCCCCTGACGCAGAAGTGAAACAGCGAGCTGCTGCGCGCGCTTGTCGCGGGGGATCGGTGTCGCCGCCACTGACGACAGGTTAGAACGGATTGGGAATCCGTGGCCGGGTCGTGGAAAGAATGTCGGGGAGCCGGGATGCCGAGACTACCAGCCGTTGCAGTCGCTCTTGTACCCGCACGCTTCGCAGCGCCAGCACGCCTTCACGCGAATGAGCTTCACGCTCCCGCAGCGGTCGCAGCACTCCTGCCTCGCGCTGGCGTCCGGCCGTTGCGCGGCATGACCCGGTGCAAGACCGGGAGAAGCGTTCAGTACCGGTGGCGTCGGAGTGACGGGTCGTCGATCGCGAGGTTGAGTCATGGCAGCCACGATAATGACGCAGGAGGCCCCATCGGCAAAGAGTGAAGCGATAAGCTCTTGCGCGCGCCCGCGCATCCGTGGTGGGATCCCTTGCTCGATTCGCTCGCGTCGGAGGACCTCATGAAATGCGCTGTCAGCATCAGCGTCAACGGCCGCCGCTATCAACAGGAGGTCGAGCCGCGGCTCCTGCTCGTGCACTTCCTCCGCGACGCCGGCCTGACCGGCACCAAGATCGGCTGCGACACCAGCCAGTGCGGCGCCTGCACGGTGCTGATGGACGGCGTCGCCGTCGAAGTCGTGCACCACGCTCGCCGTGCAGGCCGACGGCGCGAGCGTCACGACGATCGAGGGGCTCGCCGACCGACGGCAAGCTCACCCGCTGCAGGAGGCGTTCTGGGCGAAGCACGGCCTGCAGTGCGGCTTCTGCACGCCGGGGATGGTGTTCGCCGCGCACGAGATCCTGCGCACCAATCCCAATCCGTCGGCCGAACAGATCCGGCACGGCCTCGAAGGCAACATGTGCCGCTGCACCGGCTACCAGAACATCGTCCGCGCGGTGCAGGCCGCGGCCGCCGATCCGCGCGCGGCCGGATCGGAGGTGCGACGATGACGACCGCCAGCCGCAGCGCCGGCACGCGTGTTCGGATCGGGCATCCGCCGGCGCGAGGATCCGCGGCTCCTCACCGGGCACGGCGCGCTACACGGCCGACATCACGCTGCCCGGGCATGGTGCACGCGGCGATCCTGCGCAGCCCGCACGGCCACGCGCGCATCCGCGGCATCGACACCAGCCGCGCCAAGCGCGCGCCCGGCGTGGTCGCCGTGTTCACCGGCGCGGACACGCGAGGCCGCGCTCAAGCCGATTCCGTGCGCGTGGCTGCTGCCCAACGCCGAGCTGAAGATCGCGCCGTATCGCGCCATCGCCAGCGACGTCGTCCGCTACGTCGGCGATGCCGTCGCGGTCGTCGTCGCCGAGTCCGATTACCAGGCGTACGACGCGCTCGACCTGATCGACGTCGACTACGAGCCGCTGCCCGCCGTCGTCGATCCGCAGAAGGCGACGCAAGGCCGGCGCGCCGCAGCTGCACGCCGGAAGCGCCCGGCAACGTCGCGTTCCACTGGACGGTCGCCGGCGGCGACGTCGACGCGGCGTTCAAGTCGCGCCGAGGTCGTGGTGCGCGATCGCATCATCCAGCAGCGCCTGATTCCGACCGCGATGGAGCCGCGCGGCGCCGTCGCGCAGTTCACGCCGGCGACCGGCGAGCTGACGCTCTGGAACACGACGCAGAACCCGCACATCGTCCGCTTCATCATGTCGCTCGTCACCGGCGTGCCGGAGGATCGCCTGCGCGTCGATCGCGCCGGAAGTCGGCGGCGGCTTCGGCAGCAAGATCGCGCAGATCCAGGGCGACTTCATCACCGCGTTCTGCTCGATGAAGCTCGGGCGGCCGGTGAAGTGGATCGAGACGCGATCCGAGAACTACCAGTCGACGACGCACGGGCGCGATCACGTGCAGGACGTCGAGCTGGCCGCGACGAAGGACGGGCGCATCCTCGGCCTGCGCTGCACCGTGTGGGCCGGCATGGGCGCGTATCTGTCGACGGCGGCGCCGGGCATTCCGACGATCCTGCACGGCCTGATGCTGTCGGGGCCGTACCAGGTGCCGGCCGTGAAGGAGGACGTCTACGGCGTCTACACGAACACGACGCCGGTCGAGGCGTATCGCGGCGCCGGCCGTCCCGAAGCGACGTTCATGCTCGAGCGCATGATCGATCGTGCTCGCGCACGAGATCGGCGTCGATCCGGTCGAGGTCCGGCGACGCAATCTGATTCCGCCGTTCGACGAACGGCCACGACGTCGTCACCGGCCTGAAGTACGACAGCGGCAACTACCAGGGCGCGCTCGACAAGGCGCTGACGCACATCGGCTACGACAAGCTGCGCGCGCGAGCAGGCGGCGGCGCGCGCAGAAGGGCCGCTACATCGGCATCGGCGTCGTCGACCTACGTCGAGATCTGCGGCCTCGGGCCGTCGCAGGTCGCCGGCGCGGTCGGCTTCCAGGGCGGCCTGTGGGAGAGCGCGATCGTCCGCTTCCATCCGAGCGGCAAGGTGAACGTGTTCATCGGCGCCTCGCCGCACGGCCAGGGCGAGGAGACGACGTTCGCGCAGATCGTGGCCGACGAGCTCGGCGTCGGCCGTCGACGACGTGAAGATCGTGCACGGCGACACCGACAACACGCCGATGGGCTGGGGCACCTACGGCAGCCGCACGACGGCCGTCGGCGGCGCGGCGCTGGCGGTCGCGACGCGGAAGATCAAGGAGAAGGCCAAGCTGCTCGCCAGCCACCTGCTCGAAGCCGCCGTCGAGGACATCGACTACGCCGACGGCAAGTTCTTCGTGAAGGGATCGCCGGACCGGCACAAGACGATCCAGGACATCGCGCTGATGGCCAACGTCGCCTGGAACCTGCCGCAGGGCATGGAGGCGGGGCTCGAGGCGTCGAGCTTCTACGATCCGCCGAACTTCACGTATCCGTTCGGCGCGCACGTCGCGGTCGTCGAAGTCGATCCGGAGACCGGGCACGTGCACGCTGAAGCGCTACGTCGCCGTCGACGACTGCGGCCCGCAGATCAACCCGGTCATCGTCGAAGGGCAGGTGCACGGCGGCGTCGTGCAGGGCATCGGCCAGGCGCTGTGGGAGGAAGCGGTGTACGACGACAACGGCCAGCTGCTGACCGGCTCGCTGGCCGACTACGCCATCCCGCGCGCCGACGTGCTGCCGCGACATCGAGGTGCTCTCGACCGTGACGCCGTCGCCGCACCATCCGCTCGGCGTCAAGGGCATCGGCGAGGCAGGCACGATCGCGTCGACGTGCACGGTCTACAACGCGGTGATCGACGCGCTGCAGCCGTTCGGCGTCGAGTCGATGCAGATGCCGCTGACGCCCGAACGCGTGTGGCGCGCGATGCAGCGCGCAGAAGGGAGCGTGAGCCATGTATGCATCGAACTTCGACTACTACCGCGCCCGCTCGCTCGCCGACGCGCAGCAGCTGCTCGCCGCGCACCCCGGCGCGAAGCTGCTGGCCGGCGGCCACAGCCTGATGCCGCTGCTGAAGCTGCGGCTCGCCGCGCCGCCGGCGGTCGTCGACATCGGCCGCGTCCCGGAGCTGCGCGGCATCGCGCGGCAGGGCGACGCGATCCGCATCGGCGCGCTGACGACGCACGCCGAGCTGGCCGCGTCCGCCGGATCTGCGCGACGGCCGCGCCGGCGCTCGCCGAGGCGGCGGCGATGGTCGGCGATCCCGCGGTCCGGAACCGCGGGACGATCGGCGGCAACATCGCGCACGCCGATCCCGCGTCGGATCTGCCGACCGTGCTCGTCGCGCTCGACGCGCGCATCGTCGTCGCCGGCCCGAGCGGCGAGCGGACGATTCCGGCCGAGCAGTTCTTCACCGGGCATCATGACGACCGCGCTCGGCCGACGACGAGATCCTGACCGCGGTCGCAGGTGCCGGCATCGGGCCGCGGGCAGGGCTCGGCGTACGAGAAGTTCTCGCACCCGGCGTCGCGCTACGCCGTCATCGGCGCCGCGGCGCTGGTCACGCGTGCACGGACGGCACGTGCAGCGCGGCGCGCGTCGCGCTCGGCGGCCTGCTGCCGCACGCGCGGCGGGCGCCGCGCGGTCGAGCGGGCGCTGACGGCAAGGCCGCCGACCGACGGCGACGATCGCGGCCGCGGCCGCGAGCAGGTGGCCGCGGACCTCGGCAGCGACGTGACCGGCGACATCTTCGCGTCGGCCGAGTACCGCACGCGCGATGGCGCCGGTGTACGTCAAGCGCGCGCTGCGGCCGCCGCGGCGCGCGCGTCGCAGGTCTGCGCCGGTCAGCACGGACGTCGTGACCTCGACGCCTGCCGGCAGACTCGCCGATCCCGGCATCGGTCGACGAGCTGCAGCAGGCGCTGGCGCGCGCAGCAGTACGTCGCCGAGCGCGGCCTCGCCGTCTCGATCTATCTCGCGCTGCGGCTGCAGCGGCCGCTGTTCCTCGAAGGCGAGGCCGGCGTCGGCAAGACCGAGGTCGCGAAGGTGCTGGCGGCCGCGCTCGACACCGAGCTGATCCGCCTGCAGTGCTACGAGGGCCTCGACATCAGCCACGCCGTCTACGAGTGGAACTACCCGCGGCAGATCCTCGAGATCCGGCTGCTCGAAAGCGCGCACGCGCTCGATCGCGCGGGCGGCCGAGCGCGAGCTGTTCACCGAGGCGTTTCTGATCAAGCGGCCGCTGCTGCGCGCGATCGAGCAGACGCGCGAGCGGCCGCCGGTGCTGCTGATCGACGAGATCGATCGCGCCGACGAGGAGTTCGAGGGCTACCTGCTCGAGCTGCTGTCCGACTTCCAGGTCACGATTCCCGAGCTCGGCACCATCCGCGCCGCGACGCCGCCGGTCGTCGTGATCACGTCGAACCGGACGCGCGAAGTGCACGACGCGCTGAAGCGCCGCTGTGTCTACAGCTGGATCGACTATCCCGACTTCGACAAGGAGCGCCGCATCGTCGCGGCGCAAGGTGCCGGGCGTGCCGGCGCGGCTGGCCGAGCAGGTGACCGCGTTCGTCCAGGAGCTGCGCACGGCCGAGCTGTACAAGACGGCCGGCGTGTCGGAGACGCTCGACTGGGCGGCGGCGCTCGTGGCGCTCGATCGCGACGACGCTCGACGCCGAGATCGTCGACGAGACGCTCGGCATGCTGCTCAAGAACCAGGAAGACATTCAGGCGGTCCGCGGCGAGCGCGCTGCAGGCGATGCTCAACCGCGCACTGGCACGAGGCGACGCAGGCGTCGATGAGCCGATGCGCTCGTCCCAACCTCCTGCTGTTCGGCCGCGTGCTGCGTGCGCGCGGGCCTCGACGTGCATCACGGCCGACTGCTCGATGCCGTTCGCGCGCTCGAATGGGTCGGCGTCGGCAGCCGCGCCGATGTGCGCGCGACGCTGCGAGCCTGCTCGTGCACGCCACGACGACCTCGCGCGGTTCGATCGCGGCCTTCGACGCTGTTCTTCCGCGCGCACATCGTCCGCCGGCGCCGGGCCTGCCGCTGTTCTCGCTCGGCGAACGGCCGCGCGTCGTGGCCCGGCCGGCTCCCGGCGTGCCCGTCCACGTCGAACTCGAGGACATTCACGCCGGCACCGCGCGGCGTCGACCCGCGCGGTCGGCGCGTGGAGCGCCGCCAGCGTGTCGCGCACCAAGGATTTCGCCGACTTCACCGACCGCTGAGCTCGAACGAGGCGCGGACGCTGCTGACGCAGCTTGCCCTGGAGCCTCGGCCTGCGGCGCACGCGACGCTGGCAGCGGGCGTCGAGCGGCGCCGTCGATCTCCGGCCGATGCTGCGGCAGCAGCGTGCATGCGCGGCGAGCTCATCGATCTTCCCCGGCGCACGCCGCCGCGAAGCTGCCGCGGCCGATCGTCGTGCTCGGCGACGTCAGCGGATCGATGGAGCGATACAGCCGGATGCTGCTGCACTTCGTCTACGGGCTGGCGCGCAGCGCGCCGGCACGTCGAGGCTTCGTGTTCGCGACGCGGCTGACGCGGATCACGCGGCACCTCGACTGGCCGCGCGGGACCAGTGCACTGGCCACGGTCTTGCGCGCGACGTCCAGGACTGGGGCGGCGGCACGCGCATCGGCGAGGCGCTGCGCACGTTCAACACGCGCTGGGCGCGCCGCGTCATGCGCAACGGGCCGGTCGTGCTGATCGTGTCGGACGGCTGGGACCGCGGCGATCCGGCGCTGCTCGCTCGCGAGATGGCGCGCGCTGCGGCGCAGCTGCCGGCGGCTGATCTGGCTCAACCCGCTGCTCGGTTCGCGCGAGCTACGAGCCGCTGACGCGCGGCATGCAGGCGGCGCTCCGCCACGTCGACGACTTCCTGCCGGCCCACAATCTCGCCAGCCTCGAGCAGCTCGCCGATCATCTGCGCGCGCTTCCGGGCAGGACGCGCCCAGTTTCGTGGCACCCGCGCCACCGGTCCGCATCATGGAGCTGAGTGCTACCTACGAAATCCACGCACCGGTCCGAGCGTGTGTGGGATCTGCTGATGGACATCGACGCCATCGGCAGATGTCTGCCCGGATGCGGCGGTCTGAAGCCTGTCGGTCCGGATCGCTACGAGGTAGAGCTGGGCGTGACTGTCGCGGCCATCGCCGGCAACTTCAAGGGCACGTCGCGCTCGAGGACAAGACCCCGCCCCACAGCTACACGCTGGTGGTCGAGGGAAGCGGCCGTCAGGGATTCATCAAGGGGCAGGCTCGCATGACGCTCGTTCCTGACGGCGACCTCACACGCGTTCAGATCGTCGCGCAAGCCGATGTCGGCGGGATGATCGCCCGCGTCGGGCAGCGCCTGCTCGAAGGGGTGGCGCGGACGATGATGGATCGGTTCTATGCGTGCCTGGCGAAACAGGTGGATGGTCAGAAGACGTAGGTTCAAGGGTTCAGGGGTGCCGGGTTCAGGGTTCCGTCCGGTTCGGGGGTTCCCGGTTCGGTTCGGGGTTCGGGGTTCGGGGTTCGGCCGTCCCGTCGATGCGGCACCTCGGCGGGAGCCTGAACCCATGAACCGCGGAACCCGGAACCGAACCGGGAACCCCGAACCGAACCCGGCACTCGGAACCCGGCACCCGGAACCCTTAACCGTTCGACCCTACCGCCTGACTTCGGAGGGCCAGTTCACGACCAGCGTGAGCGGCGTTGTCGTCGATCCGGACGCAGCGACGACGAGGAACCGTTTGCCGTCAGGTGAGACGTTGTACGGGTAACCGCGCCCGGCGACCATCTGCATTGAAAACAGGCGTTGGACACTCGTCACGCGGAAACGGCTGACCTCTTCACCCACGGTCGCCACGAATATCGTCGAATGATCCTGCGTGAGATAAAAGATCTCGCGACCGTCGGCCGACCACTTCGGAAGGATGCCGCCGTTGTCGGAAACGAGCACCTTGTCGTGCCGATCGGGGAGAGAGGTGACCCACACCTGGTTCTTGCCGCCCTCAGCGCTCTGATAGAGAAACCACCGGCCGTCGGGAGAGATCTGGCCGAAGATCGCGGGGTGCTCACTGACCCGGAAATGTTCTGCCTTGCCCGCGGGCAGCGGTAACAGCCAGAAGTCGCCGTCGGTATCGTTGAATACGACACGATCGCGGGTCACCGACGACACGAACTTATTCTTGTTCGACTCGTGCAGCAGCTCCGGCGCTCCGCTGCCGAGAGCGTCCTTCCAGTAAATGTCTCGGAATCCTTTCAGAGTCGAGGTGAAAACTATCCGGCTGCCATCACTCGTCCAGCTCGGGTGCGCTTCTGTCGAGGCGTCGAATGTAAGCGGATCCCGGCGGCCGGTACCCAGGCCGTAGACCCAGATGTCAACGTTCCCAGTGCCTGGATCCGTCCGTGCAATTGCAGCCCGGCGTCCTTCCGGGTCGAGGCGCGGCCAGATGCAGAGACAGGCGTCGTCGAGAACCTTTGTTTCCTTTCCTGTTCGATCCAGCCAGAGAAGCCTCGAGGGCGCGACCGCCGAACCCGTCTGATACGCGAGCGTTCCGGTTTCGGATGCGGAGAACACGCCCCGACCGATGACGAGGTCGTGCTGAATGTTCTCGGCGAGAGGGACGGGGTCCCCGGTTACCCGGAGGCTTCGCTCGTCGAGGGGCTGCGCCAGCAGCGTCCTGTTCCGGAGAAAAATCAGAAAGCCGTTGGCATAGAGCGCATTCGAATGCGCTTCGGTCAGCTCCACGACCTGGTTCGAGTCGAGCGAGCCGGCACGGATTGTCCAGCGGCCGCCTGCCGGAGCTCCTGCGGCATAAAGGAAGCGGCGGCCGCCAGGCAGAAACGCCGGCCAGCGGTGTGCCGACTCCCGGCTCGCCGCGTCCAGAGTTGTCAGCGGTTGGGGCGAGCCACCGTCCGAGGACACGCGGTGCAGTACGACGTTCAGACCTGGTGCGAAAACGATGGTTCCCTCGCGATTCCAAGTACCGCCGGAACCATAGCGCGCATCGGCCAGCGTGGTCACCTTGCCGCTGCCGATCTCAATCTTCTTCAGCTTGCCGTCGGTAAAGAACCCGAGTTGTTCGCCGTCAGGCGACCAGAATGGGTACGCCGCGCCGTCGGTTCCCGACAACATTCGGGACACGACCGAGTTCAGTGAACGAATCCACAGCCTGGACCTGCTGTCCGGGCCAGATGCGGCGAATGCGAGGTTACGGCCGTCAGGGGACAAAACAGCGGGTCCCGCCGGAGTCCCGACGGAATTGAACTGGTGGTCCTGTGGAGGAAGGATCATGGCGTGGACTGCCGGTGGTCGGTCGGGAGGACGACCAAGCGCGTATTGCACGACCAGCATCCCGGCCGCAATGCCACCGAGCGCCGCGGGGATCCAGAGCCGGCTCCAGCGGGCACGATTCGCTGTTCGATCAGCGGGCTCCCGAGCTCTGGCGGCGATCCAGCCAAGCTCGATGCCCAAATCGTGGGCACTCTGCCAGCGATCCGCGGGACTCTTCGCCAGGCAGCTCCGGATCAGGCGCTCCAGCTCCCGCGGCGCGGCCGGCTGAAGCGAGAGCATCGATGGCGGATCCTCTGTGAGAATCGCAGCACTCACACGGGTCGGCGTGTCTCCCTCGAACGCGCGGCGGCCAGTGATCATTTCAAAGAGCACACCGCCAAGGCTGAAAAGATCGGACCGGGCATCGATATCCTTCGCTTCGAGCTGCTCCGGTGACATGTACTGCAGGGTGCCGACGCGTATTCCCGTCGCCATGGTTGCGGTCAGCGTCTCGCGTGACGGCAGGGCGGTCGTGACGAATCGCGCAATGCCGAAGTCGAGCAGCTTGACCCCCGACGGCGTCAGCATCACGTTGGCCGGCTTCAGGTCCCGGTGGACCAGGCCGGCACGATGGCATGTCTCGAGCGCGCTGGCGATCTGACCTCCGACGTCGAGTGTTTGCTCGAGGGAGAGGGGCCCGCGTCTCAATCGCTCCGCAAGGGTCTCCCCGGACAGGAGCTCCATGACGAAATAGTCGGTACCACCCTCGGTGCCGACATCGAACACCGAGCAGATGTTGGGGTGACTGAGACGGGACAGCGCGCGAGCCTCTTGATGGAGCCGGCGGCGGAAGTCGGGATCGCCACTACGGTCGGGTGCGAGAATCTTCAGCGCGACGATTCGATCGAGTCGCGGGTCGCGCGCGCGATAGACCTCTCCCATCCCGCCGGCGCCGAGGGACGACAGGATTTCGTACGGGCCGAAGCGACTGCCAGGAACGACCGACTGTTCTGGCTCCATGGGGCTCGCGAGGACGCGAGGATATCAGACGAAGTCTGCCCCTGTTCGCTGAGCGCCGGCGCTCGCCTTCCGCGTGCCTGGCGAAGCAGGTGGATGCTTGGGAGACGGAGTAGGTTCAAGGTGCCGGGTACCGGGTTCCGGGTTCGGTTCGGGGGTTCCCGGTTCGGTTCTCGGTTCGCGGTTCGGGGTTCGGCCGTCCCGTCGATGCGGCACCTCGGCGGGAGCCCGAACCAGTGAACCGACGGAACCGTGAACCCCGAACCGAACCCTGAACCCCCGAACCGAACCCGGAACCCCCAACCGAACCCGGAACCCGGCACCCCTGAACCCGGAACCCTTGGACGCCCCTCAGTCTTCCAGCCGCATGAACCGTTCGACCGCGCGGCGGCCGATGTTCCGTCCATGTTCGATCCCCTCCTCGACCGCGCGGCGGAAATGAATGCCTATCAGAATCCGTGAAAGCCCGTTCTCGTTCGCCGCATCAGTGAAGCTGCGGAACGAGCGCAGCTTTGGCGTGGCGTCAGTGCATTTCTTCCCGGCCGGCAGCGTCATGCTGCAGTTCCTGAAGCGAACGCGGTCGGTGCCAAAGAACCGTTTGAGGACCTCGGCCGCCGCGCCGCCCTCGACGCTGTGGGCCGAGTCGTGGTCGGGCATGGGATAGGTGAATCCCAGCGGCGTCCAAGTCGGATCGCCTGAAGTGTCGGGGTTGCCGTCGCTGTCGCCTTCGCGAATCGCCGTGATCGGGCGCCAGAACTTGTAATGGTACTTGCCCTCCCACGACCCGATATAGCCGTCGGCCATCGCCATGTTGAGCAGGCCGAACAGCCGGGCGTTTTCGTTGAGATCGAGATTGGCGCGCGCCGAGATCTGCCTGGCGATCCGGTTCCACGCGAGCGGCGAGCTCTCGATCCAGAACAAGCCGATTTCCGTCTGCTCCGCCGAGCGCGCGGTCGGTGTCGTGACGCCGTCGGCGCCGAGCGATTTCACCTCCTTGAAGTCCTCCGTATATGCGCTGCTCCCGATCGGAAGCGGCGGGCCAGCGCGAAACTGCGAGGACTCGCGGAGCACGAACGGCGTCACCTCGCCCCAGCGCGGCGCGAACGCGAAGGGGGTGCCGGGAGTAAATCTGTACTCGCCTGGCGCCGTCCCCTCCTGGTACCCGAAGTCCGCCAGCGTGGTGTCCGAGCCGTCGTTGGCGCGCAGCGCGAGGATGGCACTGGCGGCCGCCTGCCCGACCGCAATCCCGCGGGCCTTCGGCTGGTTGTCGGGAAGCTCGCCGAGGGCCGCCGCGTAATCGGCCTCGACGGTGGCGAGGCCGCGCTGGATGCACTCAGCGGATTCCTGGAGCTGGCCGATGACCGCGACCAGCACATCCCGCGCCGCGGCGGCGATGGCGGCGCTGGATGACGTTCCACCCTTCGCCTGGACATCGTACGCGTACGGGCGCGAACGACGGTTGATGGCATTCACGGCATCGTGGACGGCGATGTGGGTCATCGCATACATGCGGGACTCCGCGAGCGCATTTCCTTCCGGGGTCAGGCACGCGGCCGCCGCGGCCCTGCCGGCATTCTCGTTCCACCTGAGGACGGCATCGGTGCCGGCCGCGCTCGGCGATGCCGTCAGCAGGCCGATCGCCAGACAAACCCCTCCCATAACGTGCTGCCTCATATGAACCTCCCGGGCCGGTCCAGTCGCGCCAATCCGGCGACGCTCGGCGCCCGTGGGCGGGGATATACTTTCGCCCTGTCGCCTCAGCGCTCCGGTTCCGGCCGTCGTCTCTGTAAGCCGAAAAGACGAACGAACTGGCTCACGGGCGGGCCCGGGCCCTCGACGACGGGTTCCAGTGGAGCAGGCATGGATGTGCAGCGATCGTCCGCGGACGGCCACGAAATCAGCGATCTGGTGCGGGATGTCGGCCGCCGCGGCAGGCCCGCGGTCGATCGGCTGTTTCCGATCCTGTATCAGGAGCTCAAGCGCATCGCCCGGCGGCAGCGCCGCCGGGAGCGGTGGGACCACACGCTGAACACGACCGGCCTGGTGCACGAGGCCTACGTGAAGTTGCTCGGGCTGGACCGTCTGAGCTGGCAGAACCGCGCTCACTTCCTTGCCGTCGCGGCGCAGGCGATGCGACGGGTCCTGGTGGACTACGCCGTCGCGAAGCAGGCGCAGAAGCGAGACGGCCATCGTGAGCGCGTTTCACTGGACGAGGAGATGCTGCAGGTGGAACGTCCGGTGGAGGAGCTGATCGCGATCGACGCTCAGCTGACCCGCCTCGAGGAATTGAATCCGCGGCTCGCCCGGGTGGTCGAATGCCGCTTCTTCAGCGGGATGAGCATCGAGGAAACGGCCCTGGCGTTGAGCTCGTCACCCGCCACCGTCAAGCGCGACTGGCGGCTCGCGCGCACCTGGCTGCATCGCGAGCTCGCCCGCGACGCCCGCCCCTGATCTTCCTGCATCATGACCCTCGAGCGCTGGCGTGAGGTCGAGGAGTTGTTCAACGCCGCGTGCTCTTCCTCATCTGGCCGCGTCGCGGAGCTCCTGGCGCAGGCGAAACCCGAGGTGCGCCGGGAAGTGGAAGCGCTCCTGGCACAGCAGCGCTCGGCGGGGCCGCTCGACGGCTTCGCGGTCGATCTCCTGAACACCGGCGGCGAGGACGTGGACGACAGCCTCGCGGAACCGGCGATGCGCCTGGAGCCGGGCCTGAGCCTCGGTCCTTACGTCGTGGTGTCGACCCTCGGCCGCGGCGGGATGGGCGAGGTCTACCGCGCGCGCGACACGAAGCTCGATCGCGACGTGGCGATCAAGGTTCTTCCGGCGGTGTTCGGGTCCGACCCGGACCGCGTCGTCCGCTTCCAGCGCGAGGCCAGGACGCTCGCCGCCCTGAACCATCCGAACATCGCGGCGATCTACGGGCTCGAGGAGCGCGACGGCGCGACGGCACTGGTGCTGGAGCTGGTCGAGGGACCGACGCTGGCCGACCGGATCGCCCAGGGTCCGGTCCCTCTGGACGAGGCGCTGCGGATCGCGACGCAAGTCGCTGACGCCCTCGAAGCGGCTCACGAGCGCGGCATCATCCACCGGGATCTCAAGCCGGCGAACATCAAGCTACGACGCGACGGCACGGTGAAGGTGCTCGACTTCGGGTTGGCGAAACGCCCGTCAGCGGCGGACGCCCGCGATTTGCGCGTCGATCCCCTCACCGGGGGCGGGCTGACGGGCGATGGCGCGATTCTCGGCACCGTCGGCTACATGTCTCCCGAACAGGCGGCGGGGAGGGCCGCCGTTTTCGCATCGGATCAGTTCTCGTTCGGGGTGATTCTGTTCGAGCTGCTGACCGGCCAGCGCCCGTTCGCGAGGGACACGTCGGTCGAGACGCTCAGTGCGATCATCCGCGACGATCCTCCGCCGATCGGGACGATCAACCCCGCCGTTCCGGACTCGCTGCAGCGACTCGTCGAGCGGTGCCTGGCCAAGCAGCCGGAGCATCGCTACGCCGACACGCGGCAGATCGCGGTGGAGCTCGGTCGCGTTCGCGAGGACCCGGAGACATTGCCGCGGCGCGAGGCGCCGCCGGCCGTCCCGTCCGACCGGCCTCCAGTGGTGGACGGCGAGCGTGGCGCCGAGGCCCGACGCCGCCTCTGGCCGGTCGCGGCGGCCCTGGCTCTGTCGATCGTGGCGGCCGGCACCGCGTGGCGGCTGTGGCCGACCAGCGGCGTTCGCACGCTGGCGGTCCTGCCGTTTGCCAGTGGCGATGCCGATCGGGACGTCGAATATCTCGCCGACGGCATCACCGAAAGCCTGATTCAGCGAATCTCGCGTCTGCCCTCGCTGTCGGTGATCGCGCGCAGCACCGTGCTCAACTTCAAGGGCAAGCCGATCGATCCGCGTGAGGTCGGCCGCCAGCTCCGCGCGGATGCCATCCTCACGGGGACGATTTCGTCGCGATCTGGACAGCTGCACATCACCGCGGAGCTCGTCGAAGTCGCGAGCGGGGTCCGGCTGTGGGGCAACGTTTACGACCGGCCCGCCGCGGCAGTCGTGTCCGTGCAGGAAGAGATCGTCAACGCCATCATCAGCGAAGGCGTGCGTCTCGCGCTGAGCGATGACGAGCGGCTCGCGATCGGCCGTCATCCGACCGACGACGCCGTGGCCTACGATTTGTATCTCCAGGCCCGGCACCTGGCGTTTCGAGGGACGGAAGCGGACGTCCGCAAGGCCATGGATCTTCTGGTGCGTGCCACCGGGCGGGATCCGCGTTTTGCCCAGGCTTACAAGCTGTTGGCGGCAAGCTACGTGTCGCTGGGCCTTGACGGGTTTGCGCGGCCGACGGAGGCCTTTCCGGAAGCCAACCGCAACATCTCCCGGGCATTCGAGATCGAGCCGCAGCTCGCCGAGGCCCACGCGACCGCCGCGGCCGTGGCCTTCTTCTTCGACTGGGACTGGGCCGCCGCGGAACGCGAATGGGCGATCGCCGAGAGCCTGCCGAGCGGCGCGTTGCCCACGCAGGAACGCGTGAGCCATTCCATGGGGCGCTGGGTCCTGGGCGGTCCAGCCGAGGCGCTCCGGATCGTGCGGACGCTTCGAGCCCTGGACCCGTTGACGGTGTCGTATGCCGTGCTCGAGGCCGACTACCTGTTCCACTCCGGTCAACTCGAGGCCGCCGCGGCGCTCTACCAGAAGACCATCGAAGACGAGCCTACGCCAGACGCGCTGTTCGGCCTGGCCGAGGTCCGGCGCAAGCAAGGGCCGCTTCGACGAGGCGCTCGACGTGCGGCGCCGCGCCCACCAGCTCGCGGGCGACGACTGGCTGCTGGATGCGTTCAAGGACGCGCGTGGTGAAGAGGGATATCGCTCGATCGACCGGACGGCGGTCGAACAGGAGCTCGACGATGCTCCGCGCCCGCGCCGGCCACCGCCTACGTCTCGCCGCTCGACTTTGCCCGGGCGCATGCGCGGCTCGGCAACCGGGAGGAGGCGTTCAGCTACTTCAACGCGGCATTCGCCGATCGCGCGCCGGGGCTGGTCTTTCTCAAGGTGGACCCCTCATGGGACCGTATCCGCGACGATCCCCGCTTCGCCGCGGCAGTCCGGCGCGTCGGTCTTCCTTGACGGTCCCTGCCCGGGCGACGTTCGGGTGTATATTTGGGCCCGTTCGGCGTCATTCAGGGGGACATATGAAGACCCGACTCGTCGTGACGGTTCTGCTCCTCGGCATGATCGGAGCGGGCCAGCCGCTGTTCGCGTGCGGCGAAAAGTTCCGGGTCGGCATCCGCGGCACCAGGTTCCAGCGGCCTCCAGCCGCGCGCGCCGCGGCGTCGATCCTGATCTACGCGAACCCCGCGCTCAACCTCTCGAAGCGCGCTCGCGGGCGTCCCGGTCGACGCCACACTGCGCAAGGCCGGTTATCGGCCGACCACTGTCAGGAGCCCGAAGGAATTCCAGACCGCGCTGGACCGCGGCGGATGGGATCTGGTGCTTCTCGACCTCGCTGACAGCAGCACTGCGATCGCCCGATCGCCGGTCGCGAACCCGCCGGTCGTCCTCCCCGTAGTCTTCAACGCCTCGAAGGCCGAGCTGGCCGCGGCGAAAAAGCAGCACCCGCGTGTCCTGAAAGGGCCGGTCAAGAGTCAATCGCTGGTCGATGCCGTTGACGACGCGCTGGCCGAAAAGCCGCCCACCCAGAACAAGATCAACAGCAATTCCGGTCTCTGAGGATCACGGAGAGGATGCGGCGCTGGACAGGCCTCGGTCGCGTCGTGCTGACGCGAGCGTCGCTCCTGGCCACGCTTCTCGTCGCATGCGCGACGTCCACGTTCGCGCAAGCGTGGGCACCCCCAGCAGGTGTAGGCTCGGTCACCGTCAGCGTTCAGAACCTCGACTACAGCGGACATTTCGTGACCGACGGAGCAATTCTTTGAGGTCGGGACGAGTCTTCACAACCGCGTCGATATCGAGGCCGATTTTGCGGTGACCGATCGCCTGTCGATCGCCGTCGGCGTCCCTTTCGTGTTCGCCAAGTACGACGACCCGGAGCCGCTGCCGCCCTTCGTGCCCTTCCTGCCCGTTGACGAGTGCCGGTGCTGGCAAAGCGGCTGGCAGGATTTCGGGTTCGCCGCGCGATACAACCTCGTGAACGGCGCGTTCGGGCTGACGCCGTCCGTGTCGGTAGGGATGCCCAGCCACGACTACAACTTCCACGGGGAGGCGGCGCTCGGGGAGCGGCTGAAGGAAGTGCGCGTCGCGGTGGACGCGGGACGACGGCTCGACCGCATTTCACCGAGACTCTCGGTCCAGGGCCGCTACTCCTACGCCTTCGTCGAGCGCCCCCTCGATGATGTCTCGAACGACCGCAGCAACGCGGCGCTCGAGGGCGAATTCCTGTTCACGCGGCGGCTGGCAGGGCGAGGAGTGCTGACGTGGCAGCACGTCCACGGCGGGCTGCGCCTGGGATCGCCATCGGAAGATCCGTTCCCCCCGCCCGGCGAGGTCAATACCCCCGAGCGCCTGTTCGAGCACGATCGGCTGCTCCGCGACAACAACTTCCGGGTTGGCGCGAGCGTCTCGTATTCGATGGACAGGATGGACGTGTTCTTCTCGTACATCGAGCTGCTGCGGGGCACCGATTCCCATGGCGGCCGCGCGTTCACTGCCGGGGTGAGCTGGCCGTTCGAGATCGGCAGGCGGCCCACGCCGTGAGCCGTCGTCATCGATCGGAGGACGCCACGACAGACGGCGTTCGGACGGAAGCGACCGCCGCGTCCGAGGCGGCCAGGATCCTGTGGGAGGCGTGGACGCAAGGCGCGCGGCTGCCGTCGCTGCCCGAGCGGTGCCGCCCTCGAGACCGCGCGGAGGGCTACGCAATCCAGTCCGAGCTCGTTCGACTATCGGGGCAGCGCGTCGCCGGCTGGAAGATTGCGGCGACGAGCCTCGCGGGGCAGCGACACATCAACGTGGACGGCCCTCTCGCCGGGCCCCTGCTGGCCAACCGGCTCGTCGGTGCCGGCTCCACGATCGATCTGCGCGCCAACCGGATGCGCCTCGCCGAGGCGGAGTTCGCGTTCCGGATCGCCGCGCCGCTGCCGCCGCGCGGTTCCCCGTACACGTATCGACGAAGTGAAATCCGCAACCGCGTCGGTGCACCCTGCCATCGAGGTGCCTGACTCGCGCTACGAGGACGTCACCTCCGTGGGGGCGCCGCAACTCATCGCCGACGCCGCCTGCGCGTGGTGGGCGAAGGTTGCAAGACCGGCGTCATCGACTGGCGGGGCCACGATCTCGACGCTCAGCCGGTGGCCGTCTTCAAGGACGGGCGGCTCGTTGCCGAAGGGCGAGGCGAGAACGTCGGCGGACCGCTGCGGGCCCTG